>JADJLQ010000001.1:1420000-2620000 GCA_016709995.1 Saprospiraceae bacterium | reverse complement strand
TTATTTCCTGCAAAAAAGACAATCCCAACTACCTGACGGTGGTCAGCGACCCAAACTATTTTCATGCAGCGATGAAACAAGTAACCGATATCATGGTCTATGATATTTTTTCTCCACCTGTAGCCGGACGCATCTATAGCCGTTGTGCTATAGCGGGGTATGAAGCGATGGCCGCGGGTGATCCAGCATATCGGTCGCTGGCTGGTCAAGTCAAGGATTTTCCGCCGATGCCCAAACCCGAAGCAGGTAAAGAATATGCTTATGCAATCGCTAGTACAAAAGCGATCATCAAAACAGGCCTCACCCTTTTATTTTCTGAAGATAAAATGAATGCCTATGAAGCAATGCTTCTGCATCAATACGATTCGATCGGTGTGCCAAAAGATGTGTTACAAAGATCCTGGGCTTTTGGTGATAGTATAGGCAATGCCATCATTAAATGGACCAATGCTGACAATTACAAACAATCGCGCACCTTTCCAAAATTCTCTGTCACTAATGATCCGGAACGATGGAAGCCGATTTCTCCGGCATATATGGATGCCATAGAACCACATTGGAACAAACAAAGACCTTTGATCATGGACAGTGCCGCTCAGTTCAAACCAGTGCCACCAACGCCATACTCCACTGATAATAATAGTTTGTTTTATAAAGAGGCCGCCGATGTCATGGTAGAAGGCAATAGCAAGGATAGTTTGCACCAGGCTATCGCTTTGTTTTGGGACTGCAATCCCTTCATTGTACACCAGCAGGGCCATGTCATGTTTGCTACTAAAAAAATAAGCCCTGGTGGACATTGGATTGGAATCACAGAGACACTTTGTAAAAAACTAAACAAACCTTTTGGTGCGACTGCAGAAGCTTATGCCCTGGTGGCCATCGGGCTCAATGAAGGGTTTATATCTTGCTGGGATGAAAAATATCGTAGTAACCTGGTTCGCCCCGAAACCTATATCAATGAACATATAGACCCTGAGTGGATACCCTTGTTGCAGACCCCTCCTTTTCCAGAGTATACAAGTGGTCATAGTGTAGTATCCAGTGTGTCTGCAGAGATATTGACTCAGTTATTTGGAGATAATATCGCTTATACAGACAGCGTAGAAGTAGAGTATGGGCTGTTTCCAAGATCTTTCACCAGTCCTAAAAAAGCAGCCCAGGAGGCATGTATCAGCAGGTTTTACGGGGGTATTCATTATATGCCAGCCATCAATAATGGGATCACTCAAGGGGTGGATATTGGTAAGTTTGTCATGGATAAAATCAAGACTAAAAACTAAGCTTATCTCCTATTGAGCTGTAAAGTTTTTAAAGTTCAATGGATGATTGAAAATCAATGTCAGTGATAAAGGTCAGGCAAATTTCGGACCTATGGGATTACATCTTCAACAATTTATGAAGATAAATGTCTTAGCCCGTTCATAAGTGTTAGACCCTTGGGCAAATAGTGTTATTGAATTTTTTGTTTTATTTCAATAGTGCTTTCGTTAAAATAAAAAAACCAACCGAAGGATTCGGTTGGTTCTAAATAAATGAGGTCTGACAGAGTTGCCTGTACCTCCTTCATTCAATCCATCTATTCTTTGCCTATATAAAAACTCCTATTGAGTCTAAATCCCATTGCGAACTTGCCGTCTTTGATAAAATTAAGGTTGCGACTCAGTTGCTCAATATTAGATGCACTGGTAGTATTGCCGATGTAAAACTGAAATACGTGTCCACCTGTGTTGAATTCGACTCCAACAGCGAATAAGTCAGGAGCATAATTCGATATACTACCGGAAATGTCCAGGACATCTTCATACATATTTAATTGACGACTGTATTCCATCGTTAATGCTGTATTTGGTTTAGCTTGATATTTGCCAGCCAATCCCAATGAAAAAACATTGTTGCTGTTGTTGATACCATAGGGAATGATATTATAATGTACCAGGGTAGGCATCACCTGCAACGATAACTTGGGACTCAATTTTCTTGCTATAAGTAGCTGATGTAAAAAGGAAAATTTATTCCAGGCTACATAATTGGGATTGTCATCATTAGACGGATCTTCCTGTGCATTGGCATTGGTGAGTGAAAGCCATGCTATGGAAACAGGCACATTTTTAGGCCCTGTCTGTTGTCGCAAAAGTTTCAGTTTGATCCAGCCTTCGAAGGTTAGATTGCCAGCAAAGGCTATACCGAGGTTAGTATGATCAAACAGGGAGTAATCCAGGGATATATAGGTTTTGGCTATTCCCGAATTAAGGCCTAATACCTGGGCCAAATTTTGCCCGGTAGTTGCATCTTTATTC
Organism: Saprospiraceae bacterium; assembly: GCA_016709995.1. Lineage (NCBI taxonomy): Bacteria > Pseudomonadati > Bacteroidota > Saprospiria > Saprospirales > Saprospiraceae > Saprospiraceae bacterium. The sequence goes on along the minus strand of JADJLQ010000001.1, from coordinate 2,617,700 downwards.
CAGGCTACTCCAAAATGGTGAGCTACCTGAAATTGCAAGTTTGATTTATTGACCATCTCTACACTATGCATGTTGATGATGTTGGTTGCCTGAAAAGTATTTTTAGCGTATTTAGGCTTTAATTTTGGAGCCTCCTCCTGCGAAGGTTCATTAGCATCCTGTGCATAGTTTTGCCCCGCAATGGTTACCAGGATAAAAAGGAGAAATATATATTTTTTCATAAATTTTATGTTTAACATTGTTTGAGGTTGTTTTTGAACCTATTTATCTGGGTTGTCCAGCGGCAATCCAGGCTTTAAATTTGTCTACCGTACACGATGTCAGCCCTATCCTTCCTGCTGGATGCCCGTTGGATCCTCCGCTGGCCATCATCGCCGTCAGGATTGATTTATCGGATGTTAATTTAGCATAGTCCAATACCGGACCTCTTCCTCCATGACAGCCTGCAGATTTGCAAGTGACATTGTAGATTGGCACTATATCTTTGGTGTAAGTGATATTCCCAGAAGCATCACAGGCTGCACTGCCACCATCATAAGGTGGGCCCTGATCAATCCAACTTTTGATTATTTCCCGTTGGTTTTCAGTTAAATCAATAATACCACCACCAGGATGTCCAATGGTGCCATTGGCCCAAAGTCTCATAGTATCTATCCTGGCTATGATGGTGCCATAGTCTACTACATTATTAATCCTGATGATGGTAGTGCCATCTTTGATGGTATCAAAATGTGTAAAAGGCACTGCGTTATTATTTGTGCTATTGGACTGTGCATTGTTATGACATCCACATCCTCCTGAAGTCATGATAGGAACCACCTCTCCCAGAAAAGAAACTTTAGGCAGTATCGTGATATCCTCTTTGTTGTTGTAACACGATGAAAAATACATCATGATGAGCAAACTCAGCTTCAGTGTATTGAAAACGAACTTCTTCATATATTTTTATTATTTAGATTTAATAATATTGCCGGATTTGGTATACTTAAATATTCCATTGCCATCGAGCCCATACTTCCACACTACAGGTACATTAGGATCTGCGAAATACCATGATTTGATCAGCGCTATTTCTGATGAATTGATACCACCATCACCATAGGACATGTCTCCCTGATGTTTAGAGGCAAAGACGCCTGTAGCAGGATTCGCAAGTACCAGCGTGGAGTCGATTCGGGAAATCAATGAACTGGTGGAGTTCAATGGGTTGCTACGTACATAATATTTATTTCCTTCAGGCGAAGTATATACTACACTAGTCACACTTCGATTGCTTTTTGGGTAGGATATATCTAATAAAATATCATCATAACTATCCAGGGATCCTCTTACACTAGATTTATTGACAGGAGTTGAAAAAGTTTTATATGGTCTCCAGCTCGCATTTGCCAAAGTATCCATGTAGTATCGTCGTACACTATCCTTATATGCTTGCCAGACTTTAGATCTGAGTGGTTCCTTTAAAATAGTATACACAGTCACTCCATTAGATCTGGTGAGGACAAATTGACTGGTATCGGAAGCGGTTAATCCAGGAACCAAGCCACTTTTTGCCCAATTTCCTGTGGCGGTACCCACACTATGACAGTTAGCAGAAGTGCAACCATTATTTATAATTTTTATGGCGGCTGGTCTGAAATCTTCCAATCCGGGATTTTCTTTGGCTCCATTTTTAATCCAATTATATAGTATGGTTTTGTCAGTGAGTGATAGTTCATGGCCTGCATGTACAGGGGGCATGGCTGCATCCAGGTCATTGGTCGTAATAAGGTTCCACAATTTGCTTTGTAGTGGTTCTCCAGCTACAGTATAATTTCTAATCTCAGCATAAGTGGATAATTTGGGAGCGATGGGTCCTCCATGACAAGTACCTACCCCGCAGTATTCTTTGATGACAGACTGAACTCCCCGTGCCTCTATTTTGTCATTGACATCAGGTGTAAGATCTGCTTTGGCAAAAGTGGTGACATCGTAAAACGGCGAAAAATGAGTAGAGTCCGGTGTACCTTTAAAAGATCGGTCCAGCTTACCGACATTAGCCCCTTCTTTGGTACATTGGTATAAGATGAGCAAGGAAATTGATAGCCAGAAAATCCTGGTTAACTTCCTGGATGAATGTTCAAGTTTCATATTTTTCATTTTTCTTGGATTGAATACTTTGATTTGATGGTTAAAAGTAGCTAGCTGATTTTTCGATTCGACTGATGACCGACAGTGGTCTGAATGATCTCAATAGTCTAATAATATGATTTGTATCAGTGGTAGAGCTTCACCTGTGTGTTTACTTTGATTCGTCATTTAATCCATTTAATCTATGAAAATTTTTTTATTGACCTTGGCTTCTTCTTTGCTGATTGCACTCATGATGTCCTTTAGATTGGGTAGACCCTGGCCGGTACTGGACAATTATAAAGACATGAAAAATCGTGAAGATGGAGATACAGACTCTTTAGCTCAAAGTCAATCTTGCCGTGGCTTTAATAGACGGCTTTTCAAATTGTTTGCAGGTAATTATTCAAACACAATTACCAATTAAACAAAAAGTACAATCAAAACGATTTTCGAGATAGTGATTTTATTAATGACTTGAATGTCAAATATTTATGTAGATTTTAACAAATAATAAAGATGGAAAAACCACGTAAGACCAGTCGCAGACAATTTTTGACACTTGAGTTTAAAAATGGGAGTGCTCTAAATTCTCAGAATTTGAACGGGAATCCCAAAAATAAAAAAGAGGAAACTCAATTGCTGCTCACGCCTGAAGGTACTTTAGTTGAAGTGAATAAAACTATTGTTGATAAAGCAAAACTTGGGATAAAGGCATCAAATAAGGATATTCTGTCCTGGACTAAATCTAATCAGTAAAAACCATCATTATATATGAATAGCATAGAGGAAAACAGCGATAACACGCGTCGGGATTTTCTTAAAATAGGAACCCTCGGTGCCTTAGCAGCTTGCGGAAGTGCGGTATGCTCCTGCAAATCGGATCCTAATCCGATTGTTATAGAGCCCGGGAAAAAAGTAAAACTGCTTTCTCCTGACGGTGAAATGGTAGAAGTAGATGAATCAGAACTGAGACATATTCATAAAACCATTGGCGTAAGCCGCGAGGAGGCGAGACAAGGGATACCAGGTAAAAAATTTGTGATGGTTATTGATTTGGCAAAATGCAAAAATGCCAGGAAATGTGTCAGCGCATGCCAAAAAATGCACCATCTCCCTGAAGAAAAAGAATGGCTTTCGGTCAAATTGATGCAAGATAGTGATTTGGGTTCGCCTTATTGGTTTCCTAAAACCTGCTTTCATTGCGATAACCCACCTTGTGTCAAGGTCTGTCCTGTTGATGCTACTTTTAAAAGATCAGATGGACTGGTACTGATCGATAATGAACGCTGCATTGGTTGTAAATTTTGTATGGCCGCCTGTCCTTATTCCACCCGGGTGTTTAACTGGGATGACCCGGAAATATCAAAAGAGTTGGCTTGTATTCCTTATTCCCCGGAGACTAGTGTTCCGAGTAAAGTTGGAACTGTGGAGAAGTGTGATTTCTGTCCGGATATGGTACGAGAAGGTAAGCTTCCTGATTGCGTCACAGCATGCCCCAATGGAGTGTTTTATTTTGGAGATGAGATAGAAGATGTAGTAACTAATGGCGATGAAACTATCGGATTCAGTCAGATCATCAAAGAAAGAGGCGGTTACCGCTATGCAGAAGATTTGGGCACTCAACCGCGTGTTTACTATTTACCTCCCCGGGATCGTATTTTCCCGGTGGAGAGAGGCCTGGAGGGTAAGTCAGATGAAATTAAAGAAAGATATAAAGGGATTTTGGGCACAGAAAATGAATAATTATTTCAACAAACCAAAGTAAATAATTTTATCAACCAATTATGAATCTAAATCAACAACAATCGGCCGCCTTACGCAAATTTGCTCCTCAGATAGAATCCTTTAGCCGGAAAGCTATGCTTTGGATTTATATCTTATTAATCCCTATATTTTTGGCGGCTTATGCTCTTTATGTCCAGGTTTCAAAAGGTCATATTGTGACAGGTATGCGGGACAATGTTGTATGGGGATTGTATATCGCAAATTTTATTTTTTTCATTGGCATTAGTTATGCCGGGGCAGTAATATCTGGTTTCCTGCACCTGCTCCATGTGGAATGGCGAAAACCAATCATACGTATCGCTGAATTAATCACGGTCATCGCTACCATCATCGGTCCGGTATACATCTTATTATGTGTAGGCCGATTGGATAGATTGCATCATTTGGTCATCTTTGCCCGCCTTCAATCGCCGATAACCTGGGATGTTCTGGCTATTTCAACTTATTTTGTAGGTGGCATTCTGTTCCTTTATCTGGCTTCTGTAAAAGATTTTGCAATTTATCGCGATGACACAGAATTAAAAATTCCGGGTTGGCGAAGGAGGCTCTACAAAGTGTTGGCTTTAAATTACAGTGATAGCGCTGAACAAAAAAAATCAATTTCGGTTTCGATGAACCTGTTGTCTATCATGATAATTCCGTTGGCAATTATTGTGCATTCTGTTTTGTCATGGATTTTCGGAATGACACTTCGCCCGGGATGGCATAGTACTATTTTTGGGCCTTATTTTGTATTGGCCGCGATATATTCGGGCACTGGGGTCTTGATAGTTTCCATGTGGATTTTTAGAAAAGTATATGATCTAAAAGACTATTTGATGGACAAACATTTTATTTATCTGGGTTATATTATGATGGTCTTAGGTGCCGGATACGGATATTTTACTTTTTCTGAATATCTGACTGACTGGTATAGCTCTGAGAAATGGAGCAGTGAGGTTATAACTAAACTGTTTGATTTAAATCAATATGGGTGGCATTTTCTCTTTACCAATGTGGTTGGAGTGCTCTTACCTATCTTAGTGGTGGCCATCCCAAAATTTAGAAAACCTGGATGGATAACTATGTCCGCTGGATTGATGGTGATTGCCATGTGGGTTAAAAGATATTTAATAGTCGTGCCCACCTTAGAGTCACCTTTATTGCCCATGCAAGACACGAGAATAGAGTATGTACACTATGCTGCTACTTGGGTTGAATGGGCATTGACCCTGGGGGGTATTGCGACTTTTCTCCTGATGTTTACCCTGGCATCTAAATTTGTCACTATTATTTCGATTTCTGAATTTGAATCCCAAAAAGATGAAAAACTCTAATATGTCGGTCTCCTATTTTACATCTGCAACCAGCTTGTTAAAAAGAATGCGTCTTTTATTTCTATGGAGCATTTGTATTTTTTTGCCTCAAAGTCCTCTTTCAAGCCAGGATAAAAATAACGAGGATACCCTGGAGAAAGCGGCTTCGAAAATTATTTTCAGTGCAACTCAATCAGATGGTAATACTATTTTGCTAAGAGCTCAAGTTAAAGCTCGAATAAATGGATCGAATGAGGCCGTGGATTATGAGACAATGACATTTTCTGAATTTGGTGAAAATGTATCTAAGCCAATTGGGGCTGTTTTGACCAATGACAAAGGAGTTGCAGTCTTGTCTGTCCCTATGAATGTTTTAAGTACCCAAAATGGCCCCTGGAGCTTCAAAGCTGCCTTCGAAGGTAATAGAAAGGTTGAGGAGGGAGACGCCGATGTAACCCTTCATAAAGCAGAAATCAGGATCAATGGTGAAGAGATAGACAGTTTGCTCACCATTACAATTAAATTAGGTGTTCCAGATAAAGGAGAGGTAGCACCAATGGCTAATACGGAGATCGTTTTATATGTGCAAAGATATTTCAGTAAATTAAAGATCGGTGAAGGTATAACAGATGAAAATGGTGAAGTTACCATTGAGTGTCCACGGAATTTACATGGCGATGGTGAAGGAAACATAATGCTCATCGGTCAGGCTGAAGATTTGGAAGACTTTGGAACTGTTTCGGCAAGTGTAACAAAAGCCTGGGGTGTTCCGTCACAAAGTAAAGTAAGTAAGAATGCCAGGGCATTGTGGAGCCATGCCCCTCCGCTTTGGATGTTAGTGGTATTCGTAATTTTGATGACAGTTGTATGGGGCCATTATTTCGTAATTATTTATAAATTATTAAAACTTAGAAAACAATAAATTCATGAAAACAAAATTTTTATTTTCCGCATTGCTTCTGATTGGAGGTTTGATGCTTTTATCTTCGGTCACACTTCAGCCAAAACCTTGGGAGGTGCCTGATAAATATAGTAAGATGGTTAATCCTGTGAAGGCAGATGCCGAATCCATCACAGCAGGAAAGGCTTTGTGGCTCAAACATTGTCAGTCATGTCATGGTAAAACCGGTAAAGGAGATGGTCCAAAAGCAGATCAACTTAAAACTGAAGTAGGTGACTTAGCTAGTGCAAGTACACAAAAACAACCTGATGGAGCTTTGTTTTATAAGACGCTCGAAGGTCGCGATGACATGCCTTCATTTAAGAAAAAAATACCCGAAGTAGACGAAGTCTGGCAATTAGTAAATTTTATGAGATCCTTGAAAAAATAAGGTCAAATTTATTTGTAATAAACTTCCTTGTACTTTTTTTCTAAATGCAATGGGTTGTTTTGTTTGAGTTATTAGGTGATTTTTTGAAACCTAAATAGCATTTTATTCATGAATCATTTTAATTTAGGTATCCACCTGGGTACCTTTTTTTTTATATATGATATATGCCTCCCCAAACTTTTTCTCCAAAAATGGCTCCTCCCTGAAAATTAAAAATAAGGTGTTGTTCACAAAAAAATGAGCGCCCAGATCAATATTGGGATTGACCTCCACCAAAGCCCTTCCGCTAACAGTATTAACCCTTACAAGAAATTGATTTTCAATTTCTTCGTCAATTAGTGACGATAAATGTCACAATTCCGATATTCATCATCGGGATCCGGAGGATAAAAAATTCATCCCTAATGAATTTTTCCATCTAACTTCCCGCCAAGCGTTGACTACCAATAATTAATTCATCTGTATTTATTTCCATATGTTTTATTAATTTATTGATTGTCTTCAACGTTCTTTGTCTTTTTTTAATTTGTACTGATCCATATCTATTGGCTTATATGGTTGTTTTTTGTGATCATATTCCAAATAATCACAGCCATTTTCTGGCGGTTGCAGTTGCCGCTCCTCTTCCTTTTTGTAGCTATTTTTTGAAAAAATGAAGCAGGTAACCTGTTTTTTTCTACTAATTGTATTGGCTGCATTTCGTAGTGTCAATGTAAATTTATTGGTAGTCTGTGGGGCTTGAGCTTATGATTTTACCTCCGTTTCTTATTATTTGGAGCCAACCGTAACCAACTGACAAACTTCGAGGCTGTACTAAATTTGAATATTCTCTTCCTACTTCCCCAATAATGACATCACAGTGGCTTCACTGACACACCTATTTCCATTAGGTCAACACCATAATATTGATAACTTGTTGTACAGACATTTAAACTGCTGCTATTTCTGACTTTTGTTTCTTCGTCAGATTAATTTTACCAGCTTCTTCTGCCCCGTGTCAATAATTTGATCAAAACAATTCTTCATTTGTTGATCGCAATTTTCATTCGATTACGAACATACTGATAGCTTGATGGAGACTTCGAATAAGAGTTGATTATCATTCCACCTTCCTTGAAGGTATTGTGCTAGTTCTTGATGATTTTTCTGATTCGCGAATCGGCCAGTATAGCTAATTTATTTCCATCTCGTTGACCTTCTACAATTGCCTGTATTATCGATTGTCCTGTTTTGCCTCCCAAATCATTGATGGCTACATCCAGACGGATATTCATTTGTCTCATGCATTGGCCTATTCGGTTCAATAACCTAGAACTCCGTCGATCAGATTATTTCGATGTCGATTTAATGTTCTTATTTCCATAGTTGCATTGGATGGCAAAACGATTTCAAAAACCCATAGGTGAATAATTTTTGTATCCATTTACAATCTTTTACATCTGTTTTTGACCGCCGATACCCTTAGTAGGCTTCCATGCACCAGGCTAACTTCAAATCCTGCTTCTTGAAGTGCCAAGAATAAAGTCTGAAAATAACTCCCTGTACTCTCCATTGCTACATGAGTTATTTGGTGAACTTTGAGAAAATCTATCATCAAATTATGATCATCGGTATTGATTCCAAATTTCCTTACCTGATCATCAGACTGTCCCACCGCTACTATGTGGAATCGAGACCCTACATCAATCCCTGCGCTGTGAGGGTAAACAATTTGCCATACTTCTTCCTTTTTCGGGCTTCTTTTTCAAGAGCTATCAAAATGGAAGTTAGCTGTATAATTTTACTATTGTTTTCAATAGTCTCTTTGTTTTGGGTTAATAATATAGCGCAGATCATAGGATTTCTATAATATTTATAAGGTCCCGTCGAATACCAGTTTTGTTTCTCTGACCAGGGTGCCAAGGTTCCCTTTGCAATCAATTGGAACAGATAGTTGGTCCAGGCAAACAAAGCTAATCCAGGGATTGACAAAGTTAAAGCCAGGATCCTGATGGACAAAAACCCGGGAATAATGTGATAGGTTGATGCATAGATTAGCAAGGGTATTACTATCACAACCGAACAAGGCAATAAAAGAATATCTCTAAGGTGACAGAGTACATTCTTTAAAATCATAATAAAAAAATGAGTTTAATTATTGTTTGCTGCGATTGCTTATCGGGGTATTTTTTATTCTCGATCCTGGCTACCGCAAAGGCAGGGTTCGACATAGAATATTGTCTATTAAACTTGCCGGTTTGGGGAGATAGATATTTTGACTAAATGAAAATTTGAATTATTTATCTCCTTCCTTTTTTTTGGACGCTCGTCCGGCATTTTTCAAAGCCTGACTTAATATGTACTCTATCTGACCATTAAGGCTGCGGAATTCGTCCGCAGCCCATTTCTCCAGGGCTTTCATGGATTGTTCGTCCATGCGTAGTACAAATTTTTTCTTTTCCATAAAAGGTAGATCCTACTGATGCAAAGTGCCGGTATTGACTATAGGTGTTGCATCTTTATCACTGCATAACACGACCATCAGGTTACTGACCATTGCAGCCTTTTTCTCGTCATCAAGATCAATTATATTTTTGGCAGATAAGTGTTGTAAGGCCAGATCTACCATGCCGACAGCACCTTCGACTATTTTCATACGAGCTGCTACTACTGCTTCAGCTTGTTGTCTGCGGAGCATAGCACTTGCGATTTCAGGAGCATAAGCCAGATAGCCCAGGCGAGCTTCAATCACCTCAATACCAGCTATGGCCAGGCGATCACGCAATTGTGATTCAAGCGCATGGTTTACTTCTTCATGGCCGGAGCGAAGGGTCACCTCGTGTACTCCTTCATCAAAATTGTCGTAGGCATAGGTGCCGGCGAGTTCTCTTAAGGCTGCTTCTGATTGGACCTTGACAAAACTTTGATAATCGGTCACATCAAAGCCGGCTTTGTAGGTGTCTTCCACCCTCCATACGACGATGCCACTAATCATAATAGGATTTCCCTTTTTGTCATTTACTTTGATGCGTTCGCTGTCAAAGTTCTGAGCCCTCAGGGAGATCATTTTCTTTGTAAAAAATGGATTAGCCCAGAAAAATCCATTGTCCTTGGCGGTGCCTTTGTACTCACCAAAAAGCAGCAGTACTTTAGCCTCATTAGGATTGACTAAAAAGAAGCCAGGCAGGATAAAGATGCTGGCTACTATTAGAATGACCCCTAACCAATGCGGATCAATTAGAACGGTTGTCACCAATCCGCCAAAAAAGAGAACCAGAAAAATAATCAGCCAAGGATAACCACTGGAAGGTATTGTAATAAATTCATTTTTCATAATAATATCATTTTGATATCAAATATACATCATTTTAACTTTTTGTCCAATCTTTTTTCTACAGGTCATACTTTTTTGGCTTGCCCGCTTGTTTATTCAAGATTAATAAGTGATCGCAAATCGAATTTAATCCCCTGCCTATCATGGGTAAATTGTAATTTTGAAAAACCTGAAAATCAAGGCTGTGATTGATCTGACCCAAGGCCAGTGGATACCCTTCTGTATAACTGTGATCGTGCTGACCACTGCCATATTTATTCGTTACCTGCTGATGGCGGGTTTGTTTTATTATCTTTTTAATATCAGGTATGCTGCAAAGTTTGCTCCAAATAGAATAAATACCAGAGTCAGTAAGAAAGGCCAAATTAAATCAGAGATATTGTACGCCTTGATAGCCTCCCTTCTCTTCGGTATCCTGGGAACCTGGATATTGCATGCATGGCAACTTGGCAAGACAGCCATTTATCATGAAGTATCCCACTATCATTGGAGTTGGATGATCGGAAGTGTATTGGTCCTTTTGGTATTGCATGAGACTTATTATTACTGGTTGCATCGTTGGATGCATCTGCCATCTGTGTATCGCAGGTTCCATCGAGCACACCATGAGAGCCTGGTGACTACCGCCTGGACCTCTTTTTCCTTCCACCCGATCGAAAGTTTGTTGCAGGCCCTGCCTATTGTGCTGATGATTTATTTTATTCCGATGCACCTGATTTCATTGGTCGTTTTTTTGATAATAATGACAGTAACTTCTGTGATTAATCATCTCAATAGCGAGATTTATCCGGCTGGCACCCATCGCCATTGGTTTGGGCGGTGGTGGATCGGGGCTACCCACCATGCTTTGCACCATAGCCAGTTTAAATACAATTTTGGTTTGTATTTTACATTTTGGGATCATTGGATGTGTACAGAGAGCCCTGACTTTAATACCTTGTTTGAAGAAAAATCAAAACATGATCACTAGGGTATTAAAGAGCATAGGATGGTCTTTATTGGATCTGATTTTATTTCTGATACTGTCTGCGGTGATCCTTTTGATTTTGTTTGGATTACTGAGCCTGGTCGGCCTCCATCCATTTTCTTCCATTTCCATCGGTAATATCGACGAGCAGACGAGTCCCTATCCGATGTTATTGATTAATTATCTGCCATTATTGATTGCTTTTGTGGGTGCATCGTTATTGACTCATTTTAAGGTATTCCACAGATCCTATGGTGCCTTGGGTTATAATATGACTACAGCTGGGGGCCTATTTGGTCGGGGATGGCTTTGGAGCCTGATCATGGTCTTACCGGGATTTTTTATACTCTGGGGTGCACATCAGTTAGCCATGCTCCCTTTTTCCTGGCACTGGGGCTTTGTGGTGGGCTATCTATTGTTTTTTTTGGTGCAGAGTGCAGGTGAAGAAGTGCTCACGAGGGCCTACCTGATATCCATGTTGGAGACGAGGCTCGGCACCATTGTGGCCATCGTATTATCAGGCAGTTTATTTGCAGTGTTGCACATCGGCAATGACCATTTTACGTGGATAGGATTTGTCAATATTCTGCTTGGCGGATTTATCATGGCTCTGTTGTTTGTAGAATATAGAAGTATCTGGGTCTGTACCGGATACCATGCCGGGTGGAATTTTCTTCAAGCCGGATTGTTGGATTTTAATGTGAGTGGTGTGGATGTATACAGCCTGGTTCAATGGAAGGATATAGGATACCCCAGGCTCACCGGATCGTCCTTTGGCTATGAAGGTTCTTTAGTAGCAGTATTATTACAAGGTGTTTTACTGGCATATCTGCTAAAGAATAATTCGATTGAACTTAATAATCCTTTCACCAATTCAAATGTACAGGAGGTCCCGCCAGCTGACAATGATTATGATACTTTAATCTCAGATGAAGTAAAAACAGAATCTTAGTATGACTACTTTTATATTTAAGAAATAGGCTCACTTTAATCAAACTAACAATATGAAAAAATTGCTTTTTATTTATTTTCTTTTGCCGTTGGCGCTCCAGGGGCAGGACAAAATCATGGGTTTTAGCAGCGAAAATGCAAAAAGTCAACTGGATTGGGAAAAACAATTTGATGCTGCCCTCAATCCCAAAGACCAGGATACCTGGATGAAATTTTTAAGTTCTCATCCCCACCATGTGGGCTCACCACAGGGTAAGGCCAATGCGGATTATATGCTCAACCTGTTTAAATCGTGGGGCTACCAGGCACAAATTGAAGAATTTTATGTTTTATTTCCTACACCAAAATTTCGCCAGGTAGAACTCTTAGGGTCAAAACCATATAAATTAAAACTTGAAGAGTCGACGCTTGCCGAGGATCGTACTTCCGGGCAAAAATCAGAACAATTGCCTACCTATAATGCCTATTCTGCTGATGGAGATGTCACCGCCGAATTGGTCTTTGTCAATCGGGGCATACCTGCTGACTATGACGAATTGGAGCGGATGGGCATCGATGTAAAAGGCAAAATCGTGATCGCAAAATATGGTGGTTCGTGGCGTGGTATCAAGCCCAAAGTAGCCTATGAACACGGGGCGATAGGTTGCCTGATCTATTCTGATCCTGAAGATGATGGTTACACACAAGGTGATGTGTATCCAGTCGGAGCCTTCAAGCCGAAAGACGGAGCTCAAAGAGGATCAGTGATGGATATGCCCGTATATCCCGGCGATCCTTTGACTCCAGGCTATGCTGCGACGAAAGATGCCAAGCGACTGACCAAAGAGGAAGCCGTCACCATCATGAAAATACCTGTATTGCCCATTTCTTATGAGGATGCGCAACCCTTATTGCAGGCACTCAAAGGTCCTGTAGCTCCGGCCGGTTGGCGTGGGTCGTTACCTATCACTTATCATGTAGGCCCCAGTACAGACAAAGTACATATGAATTTGAAGTTTAACTGGGACATCAAACCACTCTATAATGTGATCGCCAAACTGCCAGGCAGTGAGTATCCCGATGAATGGATACTGAGAGGCAATCACCACGATGGATGGGTCAATGGGGCTGCCGATCCGTTGAGCGGCATGGTCGCAGAACTAGCCGAAGCAAAAGCTATCGGTGAACTGGTCAAAAAAGGTATGAAATTGAAGCGAACCATGGTTTACTGTGCCTGGGATGGAGAGGAGCCCAGTCTTTTGGGATCCACGGAGTGGACAGAGTTCCATGCAGACGAACTGAGAAAAAAAGCAGTCACCTATATCAATACAGATGGCAACAGCCGAGGATTTCTTGGAGCCGGAGGTTCGCATACGCTGGAAGCTATGTTTAATGAGGTAGCGGATAAAGTGATCGATCCTCAGACTGGGGTAACTGTCAAAGAAAGAACATATGCCAGGACTATAATGAATGCAGATCCTTCCGCCCGGGCCAAACTCCTGGGCAACAAGTATATGAAACTATCTGCTTTAGGCGCAGGGTCTGATTGGTCAGGCTTCCTGCAGTTTTTAGGTATCGCATCGCTCAACCTCGGCTATGGAGGAGAAGGTAGCGGGGGTGAATACCATTCTATCTATGATTCTTATGACCACTTCACCAGGTTTAAAGATCCCGGATTTGCCTATGGGGTAACCTTATCAAAAACTGCCGGGAGGTTGATGATGAGGCTGTCCAATGCAGAGGTTCTGCCTTTTGAGTTTAATCAGCTTCAAAAGACGATCAATGAGTATGTAGAGGAATTAAAAACGATGATCGATAAAATGCGATCCGAGACAGAGACGGAAAACAAACTCATCACAGAAAATATTTACAACCTGGCCAAAGATCCTCAAAAACCATACAAGTCTCCGGACGAAAAGGACCTGGTGCCTTATATCAATTTTAGCAATCTGGAAAACACGATGGTTTCTTTAAAAAACAGTGCTGATGCATTTCAAAAATTGAGTGCCAATGCAATGCAAGCCAGCCCGGACAAACAAAAAGAGGTCAACCAATTACTCTTCCATATAGAGCAGAGCCTGTTGCAGGCTGATGGATTGCCGGGGAGAAAATGGTACAAACACCAGATATATGCTCCCGGACTATACACCGGGTATGGGGTGAAGACCATTCCTGGAGTCCGAGAAGGGATCGAGCAACGCAATTTTGTGCAAGCACAGGAAAATATAGAGATCGTCGCGGGTACCTTAAATACCTACGTATCTGAATTGAATAAAGCGATCATGGTGATCAAACCGAATCCCAAACCTTGACAGCCCAAAAATCAACTATGAAAAAGAAAATCAATCGTCGAGCTTTTCTGGAAAATACTTCCACGGCCTCAGTAGGAGCACTGGCATTTCACATCGTGCCTGGTAGGGTACTTGGAGGCTGGCGTCATATTGCTCCGAGTGACAAACTCAATATCGCTTATATCGGTTGTGGGACACAAGGTCTTAGAGAAATGTGTCAGCTTATCCAAAATCCCAAAATTCAAATCAATGCTGTCTGTGATGTAAATAAAATGAGTACCAATTATGTAGATTGGTCTCCCAATGGCATTCGCGATGGCATCAGAAAAGTCCTGGGAGATGACACCTGGGGAGCGAATTTTAAAGGCATACCAGGTGGGAGAGATATAGGCAAAAATGTGGTCGACCAATATTATAATAAGGTTAACAATAAGTCAAATACTAACTGTGCGGCCTATGAAGATTTTAGGGAGCTGTTTATAAAAGAGAAAGATTTTGATGCTGTTAAAATCATGACTCCGGATCATTTGCATGGATATATTTCCATCGAAGCTATGAAACATGGCAAACAAGTAGTCATCCACAAACCCATCGCTAACAGAATGTACGAGGCCAAAAAGACGATCCAGACTGCGAAAGAAACCGGCATGAGCACCCATCTGCTTGCATGGGCAAAATTTAAAGGCCTTGAGCAGATCAATACCTGGATTCAGGAAGGACAGATCGGTGATCTTAAAGAAATACATAATTGGAGCAACAGGCCGGTATGGCCACAGTGGACCTCTAATCCGAGTGACACTCCTCCCGTCCCTGATGGCTTTAATTGGGACCTTTGGTTGGGCCCGGTACCCGATAGACCATATCATCCAAATTATACCTTTAATGTGTTCAGAGGATGGTATGATTTTGGAGGGGGTAGTATCGCGGACATGGGGCATTATAGTCTATGGCCGTTGTTTTTGACTATTGGCGTGGAGTCAGCTCCTCTGAGTGCAGAAGCGACAGGCACCACTACTAGTGCTATAGAAAATCAAGTATGCAAAGTGGTGCAGAATGAGGTAGCATTTCCATATTCTACTTCAGTTAAGTTTAAATTTCCGCGCCAAAGTAGATTGCCTGCCTTTGACTTGTTTTGGTATGATGGCGGTATCAGACCTTCTACACCGGAAGAAATGGGGGACACCAACCTCGAAAGAGAAGGCATGATGTTTAAAGGCGACCAGGGAATGATCACAGCAGGATTCAGGGGCGAAAACCCTAAGTTGATCAATAAGGACAATAAATTTAACAATGCCCCTTTGCCCAGAGAGACCTCCGATAGAAAGGATGATTATTGGATCGATGCCTTTAAGAATAAAAAAGAATCTCCCGGCAGTTTTTTGCTGGCGGGTCCGGTTACTGAAACGATATTACTCGGTGCAGTATCGATGAGAGCCAAAAAAAGATTGAAATACGATTCGGCGAGTATGAAAATCACGAATGACGAAGCTGCAAATAAGTATCTTTATAGAGAATACAGGAAAGGCTGGGAGCTTTAAGACAACATAAAGAGTACATAATTTATAGGCTAACTTTTTAAATAAATACCATATGCTAAGGCGAAAATTTTTGGAGTCCACGACTGTAGGCTTGATGGGCATGCCTTTACTTTCGACCGGCAGCTTGTTGAATCATCAAAACTGGATTATGAAATCAGATATCTCTCTAGCCCAATGGGCTTTGGTCGACGAAGTCAAATCCGGCAAATGGAAAAACCTGGATTTTCCTAAAATTGCCCGGGAAGACTTTGGCTTGAATGGCATCGAATTTGTCAATACCTTGTTTGAGGTCCCTACGGAAGGATACTTAAAAAAATTAAAGGCCAATGCCGCCACGCATGGCGTTACTATGGTCCTGATCATGGTCGATGATGAAGGTGATGGCGCCTCAGACACCAGTGCTGGCCGTAAACAATTCGATATCAACCATCGCAAGTGGATCGACATCGCACATTATCTTGGCTGTCATGCTATCCGCACCAATTGTCGTGGTCCCAAGGATGCTGACAAAAAGGAAGCGCTCAAATGGGCGATCGAATCCTACAGTATGTTACTCGATTACACCAAGTCCTCCGGTATAAAAGTCGTCATTGAAAATCATGGTGGTGTGTCCAATGATCCTGATTGGATGGTCTCCTTAATGAAATCCATTAATCATCCGCTCTTTGGTACCTATCCAGATTGGCGGAGCCCCAGTCCGGAGTTTGACAATGTGACTTACCTTGAAAAAATGTTGCCCTATGCTATGGGAATGTCTTATCGAAATCAACCAACAGAAGAGCTCACTGCACGGATGATTAAGATGTCTAAAGAGGGAGGTTATATCGGATGGTATGGCATAGAATCCACAGGCAGAGACGCTATCCATCAGGGTATCAGTCTGTTGAAGAAATACTTATGACGACCTTCGTTTTAATTGTATCATAACGTGCTCCGCAGCTGAGGTAGGGAATATTTGACGAGTCTTCATAAAATCTCCCGTTTTATGATAAAGTCATTAATTATAGGTACTGTGATTTTAATAATGACTTGGCTTGTGCTACGCTCGAATGTAGCGGAATTAAAAAAACATACTGATCAGACATTTGAGCCATTGGCTCTAAGGCCTTCCAAATAGACTAATAATCTTCGGATAGATGTATGGAGAAAGAAAATAGACCAGGGTAGTACGGATGCAGCAGGATCTTATGTACTGGATGAGCAAAATATGCTTTACCATCCAATTGGTCTTGATCTTGGAAACAGCCTGTTTTATGATTTATATGGTAATTTGAGTATCCGGATAGACCGCCTTTTAAAAGTACCTGATATCCACAGCTTTAAAATCCAGGAAGTGTGTCATGGCATTGAAAACAGGGTTAAAACATATGCCTTTACCTCCGACACATTAAAAGTAAAACCCTTTCTGGCTGAAAAAATAAAATACAAATATCACCTTACTAAAAATGGGGAGACAGTCACCTATCTTCAGGGCGATGATATATGTTACACCATAAATCAAACAGATTCTACCCTGTTTTATCAAAAAAATAAACGAAAAAAAGCAGAATTAAAGTTAGGGCAGGGCCGGGTATACTCAATTAATACCAGAGATGATCCGGAAACTTTCGCTCACAATGATAGGTCTATTGTGCTTTCCTCTAAATATCGCTTTGATTATCATGAGAACTTAATAACCTTTTCTCGCACCTATTCTAAAAGATCAGTTGTCCTGGTGATTTTGCAAAAAACTGAAGATGGATTTCTTGTATACGACGCTCATTTTAAAGGGTATCAAATTAAATTGCTTCCAGAGGTCATTCAAAAAATACAAGGCAAGACTATTAAAGATGAATATGCTTTGATAAGCGAATAAGGTAGGTCATTCCCACTCTGTATGATAGGATATACCATATGGGTCGTCTTGCTTACGATAAGTATGGGCGCCAAAAAAATCCCGCTGAGCCTGAATTAAGTTTGCGGGCAAATTTTCTGAACTATAAGCTAAAATAAAATTTAACGCGGCAGACAAGGCTGGTATAGGGATGCCGGAAGACAAACTATTGGCCACTACCTGAGCCAGTGCAGCTCTCTGTTCACCCACAGCCTGCTTTTGAGCCACTAATAGGTTTTGTTCCCCAATGATAGTAGTTTGTATAGATTGCATTAATACTGATCGGATGATACACCCATTGGTCCAGATCCGGGCTACTTCTGATAAATTGAGATTCCACCCATATTGTTCACTAGCTGTGCGCATGATCTCAAACCCCTGGTGATGATTGATGAGGCGCGCCAATTCGAATGCCTCATACAGTTGATCGAGGGTGATGGCGACCGGTTTGATCTCGATCTCTGCAAAGGAAGCAGCTTGTTTTCTCTCAGTTTTAAGTGATGAGACGAATCTTGCAAACAATGACTCACTGATCAAATTGGCGGACATGCCCAATTCTGCCGCTGCTGTGAGGCTCCAGCTTCCGGTCCCTTTACTGCCACTGAGGTCTGCAATCAGGTCCAGAGTATAATCAATGCCTGTCTTATGGCGTAGGATTTTATAGGTGATTTCAAGTAGGTAGCTAGCAGCTGATTTTTTGTTCCATTCTTCCAGGGATAAGGCTATCTGTTCATTATCAAATCCCAAACCTTTTTTCAAAATCCAGTAGACCTCAGCCAATATCTGCATCTCTGCATATTCGATGCCATTGTGGATCATTTTGACGAAATGGCCAGCACCTCCTGGGCCAATATAAGTACTGCAGGGTAATCCCTGATGGTCTTTGGCAGCAATCGCATTGAGGATAGGTTTGATAGAATCATAGGCGACTTCATCACCACCAGGCATAATGGCAGGCCCTGTCAGTGCACCTTGCTCACCCCCTGATACACCAATGCCCACAAAGTGAATATGGTTTGATTTCAGTGCTTCATGTCGCCGCTCGGTATCTTTAAAATGAGAATTGCCTCCATCCATTACGATGTCTCCCGGTGATAGGTAAGGCAATAACGCGGTGATCATATGGTCTACGACTTTTCCTGCAGGTACCATCAAAAAGATTTTTCGGGGCTTGCTCAGGGATTGCACGAAGGGCTCGATGAGATCAAATCCTTTGGCAGATCGCAATTCTTCAAACTGGGCTATTGAATTCAAGGCAACATTTTCCTCTTTGCCAGCTACATGTTGATTAAACAGTGACAACTTCAGGCCATGTGCTCCTAGGTTTCGAGCCAGGCTCTTACCCATCACACCTAATCCAGCCAGGCCAAACTCGGATAAGGATTCATTATGTAGGATGAGGTCCATCATGCCGGCAGGAGACTGGCCTATATCAATATGAATGCCATAAGGAGGGTATTCCATCGATTCTAACTGCGAGGTTAAAAGGCCGGCAGGCATAAAATGGTCTACACGGGCAGTCATCCTCTGATGAATAAGCTCAAACCCTCCCATAAGCACGATCCAACGTACATCTACAGGTACTCTTTGTGTCAATATCTTACGGTAGGATTCTTTCAGCGCTGAGCAAGCTATGACTGCACCATCAGCGTGGGATTGTTTTATAGCGAGTTTGTTCAATGTATCCAGCCAGCCTTTGCGATCTTCATCGTTCAGTGGCTGGCCGGCGCTCATTTTGGCTTTATTTTCTGTCGAATGAAAGTCATCAGCATCAAATAGAGGTATGTTTTTTAGTTCGGAAAGTCGCTGGGCGATAGTGGTTTTGCCAGATCCGGAGACACCCATTACAAAATAAATCACGGCCATATGGATTAAATATCAAGGTGCAAGATACTCGATGTAAGCGCTATTATTTATACTTCTGTCTAGCCAAACATAATATTCACAATCGCTTCATTTCTTAATAATAATTCGTGCATTCAATTCCTATCTTTACATCTTATGAATGACTTTTTGATCCCATCCTCCAACCAAATGGCTAAGGTAAAAGCCGGACATCTTGCATGGCGATCCCCGTCAAATATCGCGATCATCAAATATTGGGGTAAGTACGGCAATCAGTTGCCTGCCAACCCATCTTTGAGTATTACGCTAGAGCAATCTTATACTGAGACCCATTTATTCTATCGCCCAAGAAAACCAAATGAAGAGCTCGTCCAATATTTTTTCGACACTAAGCAAGAGTTGGCATTTGAGGCCAAGATCAAAAGGGTATTGCAGGCCTGGAAGGAATATCTACCTTTTCTGGATGCTGTAGCTCTGGAGTTTCATTCAAAAAATTCATTTCCACATTCTGCTGGCATTGCTTCCTCAGCGTCGAGCATGAGTGCCCTGGCTTTGTGTATGCTCAGCCTGGAGCAGATATTGTATCAGCGATATACAGACGAACAATTTTTTCGCAAAGCATCCTACCTGGCTCGATTGGCATCGGGTAGTGCTTGCAGATCGGTATTTCCTTGCTTTGCTATTTGGGGGAGGACAGACCATATATCAGGCAGTCATGATGCCTATGCGATCCCTTGTGAGCGCTTTCATCCGATTTTCGCCACATTACACGATGACATCATTATAGTCAATAGCGAATCAAAATCTGTGAGCAGCACCGCGGGCCATGCACTGATGAATGACCACCCGTTTGCAGAAAGCAGGTATCAGCAGGCACGCCAACACACGGAAGAGTTAAACCAAGTTTTAAAATCAGGCGATATACATCGATTTGGTGAGATTGCTGAGACCGAAGCGATGACCCTTCATGCATTGATGATGTGTTCCAGACCCAGCTATACTTTATTGTTGCCAAATACTTTGCACGTGATCAATAAAATAAAAGCATTTCGTGCAGATACCTTATTGCCGATATATTTTTCTATAGATGCTGGACCAAATCCTCACATCTTATATCCGGACGAAGCGAAAGTAGAAATTCAAAAATTTATTGAAAGTGAGATCAAACCATTTGCACATCAGGGACATATCATCCGGGATCATTGTGGTAAAGGACCGGTTCAGTTAAGTTGATACCTGGAGTGGATGTTTAAAATCTAACCCTGCCTGGGATTTTTATAAGGCGTCCAGCACCTTATAGGCAATCACCAGATTAGCTTTGTTCTTGAGTGCTACTTCTCCTAATTTTTCAAAGCGAAAGGAATCTTTTGCTCTAAGATAGCAGGATTCCGGAATGGCGATTTCGCCTTCGCCTGCTATAGATTGCATTCTTTTGGCAGTATTGACCACATCACCGATCACGGTATAATCCAGTCTGCGAAGCCCTTCAGACCCAATATTGCCAGATATCATTTCACCTGAATTAACGCCAATAGATACCTTCGGGTGATAATGTCTCAACCCTACTTCTGGCAGGGCTTCTATTGTTTTACAGATACCCAGGCTGGCTGCCAGAGCATGATGTAGATGATCTTCTCCTTTAAATACAGCCATCACCTCGTCACCAATAAATTTATCCACGTAACCGCCCGCTTTAATGATCTCCTTTCCGATGAGGTCAAAGTATTGGTTGAGGATGCCGACCACAATATCTGGTTTTTCTAATTCAGTGATTTTGGTAAATCCGGCGATATCAATGAATGCAACTGTAGCATCAATCGTTTCATTGGCCAGGATTGATTGGTTAGCTGCCTGATTTTGATGCATAAATTGTAGTACGGATTCGTCTACATACATCCTGAGTATATTGTTTTCTTTGAGTGCTTTGACTGTGGCCTGGAGTTGTTTGACATAAGTGATGGTTTTTTCCATCGTGATCATCAGGTCGTCAAAATTGACAGGTTTGGTGATGAAGTCAAATGCTCCCCGATTCATCGCTGTACGAATATTGTCCATATCACCATATGCTGATATAATGACGGATTTTAGCAGGGGATATAACTCTTTGGTTTTGGCTAGCAATGTGAGGCCATCCATTTCGGGCATATTGATATCACTGAGCATGATATCTACATCTTGGTGTGATAACAGTTTTTCCATGGCATCACGGCCATTTACAGCAAATACAAATTCATATTCCTGTTCGCGAATTTGTTTTCTGAACTTCTGTTTAATGAGGGATTCCAGGTCCGCTTCGTCGTCTGCAACCAGGATTTTTGTCATGAGGTAATATTTTTTAATTTCTCTTTCAAAGTAGCAAAATCCAGAGGTTTGGTCAAAAAATCGTCTGCACCCAGTGTCATCGCTGAATTATAATTGTCCGTATCGCCATAAGCGGTGATCATCATGACTAAAGGAGGGGGAGTTTTGTATTTGACCTTAATCTGCCTGAGTAGTTCTAGTCCACTCATACCCGGCATATTTATATCAGACAAAATCAATATGGCTTCATGGTCATTATCTTTCAAAAATTGTAAAGCTTCTTCTCCGGAAAATGCAAATACTAACTGGATCTCACCATTGCGTATTTCTTTTCGAAACTTTTGTTCGAATAAAGCCTTTACATCATGTTCGTCGTCTACTATTAAGACTTTCATCGTTTTTGGGTGGTATTTAGTAAAATATAGATGTAATAATAATAATAAATGTCCTTTTGGCAGGCATGCACTGAGCTATATTTCCAAATTGATGATCGAGGTTTATCACGGAATTTAGATTTTTTTGCTTTTTGTAATAATCTTTTCCCCAAAGGAAATATCATTAAATATATGATTGTCAACAAGTTATGTTACGGGGTTATATTTTATATTATCTTTACATTTTGTATTTAATTATTGCTCTTCAGAAAATTCTACCTTTTTTCTCCAGTGTAATACTCAAATTAAAAAAGTCTTCCTGTTTTAAAGGCAGGGTATTATTTACTTTAAACATTTTATATGGCTGAGACCTGGAATAAAAAAGAAAGAGAAAAGAAAAAGAAGCAAAAGAAAAAGCAAAAAGAAGAGCGTAAGCAAGATAGATTGGAAACTGCCAAATCTAAAGATCCTAATGATATTTTTTCTTATGTAGATGAATACGGCAATGTCTCTTCAACCCCTCCTGATCCTACTAAAAAATTTGCTATAAAATTAGAAGATGTTGAGATTGGTGTTCCCAAACGGCAAGCTGCGGATCCAGCTGATCTGATCAGAAGAGGGACGGTGACTTTTTTTAATACCTCCAAAGGGTATGGTTTTATTGAAGATGCTGAGTCTAAACAAAGTGTTTTCGTGCATGTCAATGGCTTGGAAGAAGAAGTCAAAGAATTTAGCAAAGTTATCTTTGAAGTGGAAATGGGACCTAAAGGTGCGAGCGCCTATAATGTAAAAATAGACCGCGGTGAAAAGAAACCCGATAAGAAAGTCGAGCCTAAAGCTGAAGTGAAGGCAGAGGTCAATCCTGAAATATCAGATGAAGTCAAAGACTAATGTCCTGACTGGAGATAATGAGCCTTTAAGATATCCTCCCCAAAATTGTTGCCTTTCTCTCTGAATATGGCATGAATGTGGTTGCCATCATTTTGAAATCCGACATTGTCGTATTCTATTAAAAAATCAGGTCCATTGATGATATAATAATGTGGTTTATTATTCTCAAGACTCCCTATCCAGGCAAAAAATATTTTCTTCATACCTGATTTTTCGATTTTCTGAATCAATTGATGAGCGTAGTTATGGTCAAAATTGTGCAAATACTCTTCCATTAGTAATTTGAGCATAGATACCTGTTGTTTGGACATTTGTTTGGCAGGCAAGCCATAATATCCATCAATACGCTGTGGACTGTTGGGATTGGTGATGATATCTTTTGGAATCTCCCCGGAAAGTATCGCCTTTGCTTTTTGAACTGATGTCAACATATTGATGAGCATAAATCCATAATCTTCTTCTTTGCTCAAGACCCTTAAACCTGCATATTTTGCAGACTTGACTTCGGAAGGGTCAGTTCCGATAAAATAGGGCGACATGGTCACCTGATCACCAACCGCCGTAAATGAAATAGCAATATGGTGGCCGCCAAAATTGAGTCCCCAGGGTTGAGTTCTGTTGGGACTACCCCAGATAGAGATATAATAGTTGCCATGAGCCCAGCGTAAATTTTGCATCCTCTTCAATGCGGCACCATCAATTTTTCCTTCGTCATAAGCAGTTTGATACAATTCATTGAGGATGTCATCCAGCCGCATGATGCTGGTAGTTTTGAGGTACCCTTGTGAGCTAAGCAGTGCAGTCAATACTCTGTGAAATGCCATCCGGCTTTGATCTGACAGGGATCCGTATTGAATACCTGGTCGTGGTACCAAACCTACAGGCAGATTGGTCCATTTGTGCCGCAATGTATCGTTGAAGTCATAGAGCGCACGCTTAGATTCATCACCGGTCAAGGTGCCAATAAAACGCGTCACTGCGGCAGAGACCGAAAAATCATTTTGACCGTTCAAGCCGGGATGATAACAGGCAGTTAAGATCATGCCACAAAAAATAGGCGCCAAAAATTTGAATGTAGATTTTTGCATGGATTTTTTCTTATATAGACAAAAATACCTTCCAGTCATCGGTGATATACTGGAAGGTAGGAAAAATCTAACATTTAAAATATTTATTTTTTCTTGCTGGTGCTTTTTGATGGCATTATTGGCTCCGATGGAGGAGGTAGCGGCGCAGGGACAGTATTGGCGATGGGTTTGATCGTTTTAAGATAAGCAAAGATCGCTTTGATCTCATAATCACTCATATGCTTAAACATTTCCCAGGGCATAGGTGGCAATAAAGATCTGGAAGAAGCCATGCCTTTGTACTTGCCTTCGCGCAAAGCCATTGTAAAATTGTCAATAGTCCAATCACCAGTACCGGTAGGATCGGGAGTGAGATTGGCTGCATAAGAAGTGCCCCAAGGGCCTACCCATTCTGTTAGATCTTGAGTGACGGTAAGGCCTTTTTGCAACATAGCCCATTTGTCAACTTCAATTTTGGGCATCATCGAAGGATGCCCGGATAGGCGAAGTGAAGTGTCCAATTCTGGCCCCATAGGCCCCATTTTCTTAGGCGTGTGGCAGTCGTTACAACCGGTGATGGTGACCAGGTGCTCTCCCCACTGAACCTGGCTGTCAAAGCCGCCGTATTCAGGATTTGACAATACCACCGTAGGGCTGCTTGGTTCAGGTTTTGGCTCGGTACATTGTAGGATAATAAAAGATAGACAAGCCGCAAGGACGGCTAAAAACTTGTTATTCATGATTTTGATTTTTTACGAGGTTGTTAGAAATTAAAAAATGGGTTCGTTTTTTATAATTCCGCAATTAAATTTATAAAAATAGTATCACTCGATTTAATTCCTTTTTAAAACGTAGTAGCCATACACCTGGTCCAGTTGCAACCCAACGATTTCACCACCGTCTCTTTTAAAGTGGTAGGAGGCATTCCCTTCTTTCCAGGTATCCTCATTTTTAAACTGCAATTGAAAGGGTTGGTTTTGACCTGGCTCACCTTGCACAGCCATCAAACTGTCACTCTGTGTCGTAATTGTAATAGAGATGTCCTGGCCTCTGCCTCTTCCGGTGTATTTTCCGGTATAAGCTGACAGATCCCCATTAAAATTGGTTGTATCGGAAATAGGTTTTCCCCAAAGATCATCCGCTATTTGATTTGCAATACTGGTAGGCGAAACCGGTCCGGTAGAATTGACCAGTACTACTATGCTCAAATCTTCCTTTGGATAATATCTGTTTTCAGAGAGAAAACCATTGATACCCCCTCCATGCTCTATCATGGTCTTGCTATGATCTTCGGTCACGGTGATACCTTTGGCATAATGTGTGGCGGATCCATCTGATAGGATCGTGGGATTCAGAAATTCACTGTACATTTTTTCGCTGAGTATCCTGCCATGGTGCAGCGCATTGTTCCACTTTACCAGGTCTTCGGTAGTGGAACACAAAGACCCGGCGGCATACGGCCAGGTATGGTCCAGGTAGGCGGCACGCACCAGGCCCTCCTGTTCAGTATCATAGCCATGAGCCCGGTTGGTTATCACTTTTCGTTCATTGCAATAATAGGAGTGGCTCATGCCAGCTTTGCCAAAAAGGTTATGTTGAATGTAGGATTCATAGGATATCCCGGTGACTTTTTCTATGATCAGGCCGAGCATAAAGAATCCGGTATTATTATAGATCAAGGCCTCCCCGGGTTTAAAATCAAATTTTTCTTTTTCCACTATCCTCAATAAGGTGTCTCTTGGATATTTTTGAATGGACAAAGAGCCGAAGTTTGGCATTTCTGTATAACCTTGGATGCCTGAGGTATGGCTGAGCAAATGTCGGATAGTCACCGTATGCCCTTGGGTATTAAATGGAATATATTTGGTCAGATCATCTTCGAGGTTGATTTTGCCCGAATCAACCAATTGAAGTATAGCCGCAGCGGTAAATTGTTTGGTCACTGAGCCAATTTCAAAGGAGGCGTCTACCGGAAGGGGTGTTTTGAATTCCAGATCAGCATAACCATAACTTTTTAATAATACTGGATTCGTTCCATGGTAGACCGCTACGGCAATACCTGCCGCCCGAACACTGTCAATAAAAGGCTTGACGATACTATCCAGGGATTTGGCCAGGTGAGTGGTAGATTTATCAGTGGAGATGGTTGGTGTTTGTTTACAAGCCGATATACCGATCAACCAGATTAATATTGAATAAATGTATTTCATTAGGTTAGGAATTTATTGAATTTAATTTTTTTGATGCCCGATCAATCTTTGCGCAATCCTTTTATGACGACATTGCCCGTCCCGTTTTTGTCGCAAGGGTATAAAAATTCTTTTTCCAGGCTTTAGGATCGTCCAATACTTCATAAAATTCATCCAGAAACTTGAGGGTAGCTTTCGAATATTTTTCATCGATGTAAGGATCATTTTTGTAGAGCTCGTAGAACGAAGTTTTTAAATTTTTGAAAGTATCAATAACGGCTTCATACAGTTTAAGATTGTTTTCGCAATAACCTCTAAATCTACGCTCTTTAACCGAGTTTAGTTTCAGTTCCGGAGCTGGTTTGGCATAGGGTGCGCTTATGATGCCTGCATGATCAAAGTCATAGGGCACCACGATGGGTGTAGCAGTAGAGTCTTTGGCCAAAAGTTTGATATTTTGAAGATATTGTACTGACCAGTCAGTGTTGCCAATGAGGTATTGAAATACGGCTACCTTAAGAAAATGAGGAACTTGAGTCTGGGTAGGATGCAATTTTTTTTCGACAGAGATCATATTATTTCGCTGGGCGACTTGATCTTCTTCTTCCAGTAAGATGCCAAAAAAAGGTGTTGGTGCTTTATTGCTTCGGCTGTCCATCAACGAAACTTTTACCAATCTTGCTTTAAAACTATAAGGTGTCACGAATTGATAGGCCCGATAGGCCAGCCATTCTCGTACGATATAATCGTCCCCGCGACAGGGCATGACCAGCTTGAGTTTTTTTTGTTTTTCAAATAGGGTGTTTTCTTTTTTTCCTTTATCCAGAAATCGGATCAGCAATGGCGGGTAGGTACAATTTGCTTTTATCCTTCTGAAATGTCCCCTGGTACTAAGAACGATAGGAATAGATACCAATTTTCCTTCCTGGCTTGCATAAGACAGCGCAGCTTGATAATCTTTTGGCTCGCCAGTGCGATTATTCAACACTTCTTTTAATTGACCACTTAAGGTGATTTCGAGGACTTCATCGGAATCGAATAATTCATTTCTTTTGAATGAAGAAACAAGGTGTGGGTCTGAGGATGAAAACGGATGGACCAGAGGCTGTTCAATCAAAAGTGATATGATTGGAAGAAGGAATAGTATATTTTTTTTCAGCATAGTTGTTTTAATAATAATGTCAGAAAGAAATCAAGTCAAGGCAGCCAATGGGACCCTTACCGTGCGCCTTGTCAGCAGATGTATCACAAGATAGGCTATCAAATAAGTACAGCCACATATAGAGAAAATGATATTGTATCCGGCAGTGATATTGCCCATGGCTTTAAATTGGTCCAGTATATTTCCCACAAAGATTGGAAACAAGATGCCGCCTACTGCGCCTGCCATACCTCCAATCCCTACTACAGAACTCACTGCTTCCTTTGGAAACATGTCTGAAGCTAAAGTAAATATATTGGTAGCCCATGCCTGGTGTATCGCTACTGCCAGACTCAACAAGGCTACTGCCATCCATGCCTGTGTAGCAAATTGTGCCAG
This sequence comes from Saprospiraceae bacterium, assembly GCA_016709995.1. NCBI lineage: Bacteria > Pseudomonadati > Bacteroidota > Saprospiria > Saprospirales > Saprospiraceae > Saprospiraceae bacterium. Next base: position 2,590,058 of record JADJLQ010000001.1, on the reverse strand, counting down.
GATAATAGACAATTCAAAAAAAGCAAAAATCAATAAAACGGTTTTGCGTGCCTTGATCACAGGCCATCCTCTTTTGATGAGGTAAGAGGACAGGTAGCCACCTCCGATACTGCCTAAGGTAGTAGAGAAATAAATAATCATGAGTTCCAGGCTGGGTTTTTTGAGATCAAGACTGAAAGTCGAAGAAAAATAAGAAGGGAGCCAAAACAGAAAAAACCAAAAGATGGGATCGATCAATGCTTTGCCTGTGATATATGCCCAGGTTTGGGGGATGCGGAAGAGTCTGGACCATTTTATCGATGTGGTAGTTGCAAGGACTTCTGGTTCCTGACCCTCGGTGATCAATCGATACTCTTCCTCGGTAATTCTCTTTTGCTTGGAAGGAATATCATACAGGAATATCCATAAGATCAACCAAACGAATCCGAGAGCACCAGTGATCCAAAACACTTCTTGCCATCCGGCATAGTTAAGAATCATCGGTACTATAAATAATGCCATCACGACGCCAACACTGGTACCTGCATTGAAAATACCGGTAGCTAATCCTCTTTCATCCTTTGGAAACCATTCGGCTACTGTTTTTACACCTGCCGGAAAATTGCCTGCTTCACCGATCCCCAATCCGATCCGTGCAAATACAAAACCAGTGACACTTCGGGCTACAGCATGCAGCATTCCTGCGATACTCCACACGACGATCGTGATGGCATAGCCAAGTTTAGTCCCTATCCGGTCTATCCATGCACCAGCGACCAATAGACCGATCGCATAAGCTGCTGTAAAAGCCATGACTATCCTGGCAAAATCTGTCTCAGACCAATCAAATTCTTTTTCTAAGATAGGTTTGAGCAAGCCGATGATTTGGCGGTCCAGGTAATTGATGCAAGTGGCAAAAAATATCAGCCCAAGTACGATCCACCTATAATTTTTTAGTTTCAGCATATTGATTCGATCCAATGATTATTTACTTACCATCCATGCACTGATCCATCCGGAGCAAAGAGAATAGGGTGAGGGTATTTAGTATTGGTGGTGACTTCCATGACCAGGTCAGCTTTGGCGGGATTGAAGGACACCCCCAGACCCGGTTTTGGATTTAAGTATAATCTACCTTCTTTAAATAAGATATAATCCATGTCAAAATAAGCAGGTTGTTCTACAGCACCTCCTGCCAGTTCGATCAGGCATCTTGTCGGGCTGGAGGAGCCCAGCACATGCACCAGTGCAGCAGTTGAAAGTGGCCCGGTGAAGTGGGGTATCATACCAATATAGTGCGTCTCGCAAAGTGCGGCTATCTTTTTTAATTCGTTTAATCCACCGGAATTGGGTGTAGTGATTCTGCTATAATCTATCAACCTGTTTTCGATGAGTTCATTGATGTCCCACCGATCACCATATTGTTCACCTACAGCGATAGGTACATTGGTCATTTGCCGGATCGTCTTATACACTCCTGGATTTTCAGATCGAATAATATCTTCTACAAAATAGGGCTGCAGCGCTTCGATAGCCTTACAAATTTTTAAACCATCCGTAGTGTCAAACCGGGTATGCAGATCGATGGCCCAATTACCCTTGCCTCCAACGGCCGCATCCATCTTCTGGCAATGTTCTATGGTCTTTTGTACATTTTCATAAAAGTCAAATGGTTGATCGCCATTACCTCCGGTAGGTCCGGTACGATAAGTCCTAAAGCCGGCAGCCAGGCAGTCTTTGGCCCGATCATACTCTGACGCAGCTTTGGAGGCGCCATACCCGGTGGCATAACATTCTATATAGTCCCTCGTAGCACCTCCTAATAGGTCATAGACGGGTACCCCCAGGGCTTTTCCTTTGAGGTCCCACAGGGCCATTTCGATAGCACCTACGGCGAGTAGTTTTTCTCGTCCTGGGGGGTAGAACATACCCCGGTACATCAACTGCCAGATATGTTCGATTCGGAAAGGATCCTGGCCTATGATCATCTGGGCACATTGTTGAATTACATCCTTAAATCCGCCTTCGCCAATGCCTGTGATACCACTATCGGTTTCTATCTCCACAATGCCCCGTGCCTGGTTAAACAGGGGTTTGGTATAGCCGGGAGCACTATAATATTTTATTTTTTTTATTTTTAATCCGGATAGCTCAGTATGTTTATTGATTGTCAATGCATTCAATCGGGAAGCTCCCAATCCAATGGCTGTAGAAGCTAAAATGGATGATTTGATAAACCTTCTTCTCTGCATAATATTGGATTTAATTTTTTGTGAAACCAGGCTATAATGTAGCAATTTCCTCTTTTAAATTGAAAGCAATATATGGCTTTGTGGTTTTTTAAAGTTTTCGACCAGGGTATCTTCCATTACTTATCCACACCCGGACACCTATAGGTAAATGGATAATTTTGCTGGTGCTTTTTTGAAATGATGCTTAGCTATCTTGGAACATGCAATCTCATTCTTCATATGATCTAAGAGCTACCTTTTTATTATTTTTATCAAAAATTACTAATTGACAATATGAACAGAAAACTTAGAATGGGCATGGTGGGCGGAGGCCGCGGCGCTTTTATAGGAGGAGTACATCGTATAGCTGCGAATATGGATGGTTTGATTGAATTGGTAGCTGGAGCATTCTCCAGTGATCCCGCCAAGTCTAAAGCCTCCGGGGCAGATCTGATGTTGGCCCCTGATCGCTGCTATGGTTCTTACGAAGAGATGATCCTGAGTGAAAAACAGCTTCCGGAAGACAAAAGAATTGATATCATATCTATAGTGACTCCCAATCATATGCATTATGAGCCAGCGAAGCTCGCACTGGAAAGTGGTTTTGATGTTATTTGTGACAAGCCACTCAGCTTTACGATGTCAGAGGCATTGGATCTGCAAAAAACAGTAACAGAGACGGGCCGCATATTTGCATTGACCCATAATTACACCGGTTATCCCATGGTCAAACAAGCCAGGTGTATGATCCGGGATGGTAAACTCGGCACCATCAGAAAATTGGTGGTAGAATATCCTCAAGGCTGGTTGACAGACAAGATTGAAGGTTCTGATCACTCCAGTGGCAAGCAAGCTACCTGGCGCACCGATCCCCTTAGATCGGGTATTGCAGGATCTATGGGTGATATTGGTACGCATGCAGAAAACCTGGCAGAATACATCACCGGTCTTCAAATCGAAGAAATGTGTGCTGATATCAGCGTCATGGTACCAGGTAGATTATTGGACGATGACGGTAATGTACTCCTGCATATGAATAATGGGGCAAGAGGTATTTTGTTTGCCAGTCAAATCTCCGCAGGAGAAGAAAATAACCTCAAAATCCGGGTATATGGTGAATATGGTGGACTGGAATGGTCTCAACACGAACCCAATACCCTGATACTTAAATGGCATGACAGACCTACTGAGATTTATCGCACAGGCGTGGGCGATTTGTATCCTGAAGCCAATGCACATCGCAGGATTCCAGCGGGTCATCCTGAAGGTTACCTTGAGGCTTTTGCCAATATCTACCGAAATTTTGCACTTGCAGTCATAGCTAAAAAAGAAGGCAGATCGCAAGATCCTTTGTATGATTTTCCTACAGTGGCTGACGGCGTTCGTGGCATGCAGTTTATTGAAAGCGTTATAGCTAGCGGAAAGTCTGATACCAAATGGGTCAAATTTTAGTCGATTCTATCCTTATAAGATTTTTGGATCACATATATAAATTCACATTATTGGAAAAAATAGGAGGTTCGATAATAATCTTTTTGGTCTTTTCTTTTACCAGGCCCGGTATTTGCCAGACGGTTAATTTTAGTAGCACGACACTCCCAATTGTACTCATCAATACCAATGGCATCGCAATACCCAATGAGCCAAAGATAGTAGGTGATATGGAAATCATCTATAACGGTCCTGGCAAAATCAATGCACTGACCGATCCTAACCGTCACTTTAAGGGGAAGATTGGTGTGGAATTGAGAGGATCTACTTCACAAGATCTTTCTCCTAAAAAGCCGCTAGGTGTAGAGACAAGAAAGGAGGATGGAGAAACCAATCTCAATATCAGTCTCCTGGGCATGCCCAAAGAAAATGATTGGATCCTGCTCGCCCCCTATAGTGATAAATCCCTGATCAGAGATGTACTCATCCATCGGATTGCCTCTGAGATCTTGCCTTACTCTTCAAGAACCCAGATGTGTGAGCTTTTAGTCAACGGCGAATACCAGGGAGTCTATGTGCTGATGGAAAAAATTAAGCGGGACAAAAAAAGGGTAAACATCAATGAGCTCACCCAGACAGCGGACAGTGGAGATTCTTTGACCGGGGGGTATATTTTAAAAATAGACAAAACTACTGGTAGCACCCCGCAAGGGGGTTTTAATTCAGATTATTTATCCGGAATTGTTTCATCAGGCCGCAGGACCTATTATCAATATGAAGAGCCTGAAGCAGATGTCATCACGGCCGCACAGAAAAGCTACATCCAATCTTTGGTCAAATCATTCGAGTCTTCATTTTTTAAACCCAACTATGCTGATCCCGTAGAAGGTTTTAGAAAGTATGTGAATGAAAATTCGATGATAGATTTTTTAATCCTCAATGAAGTAGCCAATAATGTCGATGGGTATCGGCTCAGCACTTTTCTTTATAAAGATGTCGATAGTAAAGATACCAGGCTCAGATTTGGGCCGATTTGGGATTTTAACCTGGGTTTTGGCAATGCTGATTATTGTGCTGGTGGAACGACAGATGTACTGGCGCTGGACTTTGCCACCAGGTGTCCTCAAGACTTTTGGACGGTACCATTCTATTGGCCCCAAGTGCTCCAGGATTCAGCATTTGGGCAAAATTTATATGACAGGTGGTCTGCGCTCAGAAAGTCTACGCTGACTGATCAAAATGTCCTGAGACTAGTTGATTCCCTGGTAGGGGTGATAGGCAATGCCTCAATCAGAAATTTTCAGAAATGGAATATCCTTTCTCAATACGTTTGGCCGAATGCCTACGTAGGAGGCTCTTATGCTAATGAGATCAAATATCTTAAAGATTGGGTGGTGAAACGAATGATATACCTGGATGGTGAATTCAAGCAACTGACGGTGCCCAAATATTATCCGGATCGATATTTTGATGCCAAGGTATTCCCTAACCCTGCGCGACCTAACCAGGACATTACCTTTTCGTATTATATACACGACTACGATCACATGAGGTTCGAAATATTCGATATGACGGGCCATCACCTGCTCACCCGTCTGGATGGTGATCATTTCAATGGTGTCAATCAATTAAAAACTACCACATTTAACCTTCCTGCCGGCGTCTACATCTATAAAGTTTTGATGACCGATCGATTAGTAAAGGCAGGGAGGATAATAGTATTGTAAGTTTGGCAGTCAGCAGGTACTATACATTTTATTATTTCATATATTGTAATCTCAACTCACTCACAAATGCAAAGTATTCAGATCAAAGAAAATCCTGTCGAATATGATGTGGTCATTGTAGGCTCCGGTGCAGGAGGAGGAATGGCTACCTATATGTTGGGCAACGCCGGTCTCAAAGTGTGCCTTTTAGAAGCAGGTCCTATGTACGACCCCAAAAAAGATATCACCCAGTTTAAATGGAATTGGGAGTCTCCACGACGCGGTGCGAGTACAGATTATAGAAATAACGGGGATATGGATGCATGTTATGGTGGCTGGGAATTAGAAGGCGAGCCTTATACCCAACATCCCGGATCCAAATTTGACTGGTTCAGAGCAAGGATGATGGGTGGAAGGACCAATCACTGGGGCAGAATATCCCTGCGATTCGGGCCTCGTGATTTTAAGCATCGCAGTTATGACGGCCTCGGAGAGGATTGGCCTATCAGCTATGATGAAATCAAACCTTACTACGATCGGGTAGACCAGATGTTAGGAGTATTTGGTACCAACGAAGGATTGCCTAATGACCCAGATGGATATTTTTTACCTCCTCCTAAACCCCGATTACACGAATTATATATCAAAAAAGCTGCTTTGAAGACAGGGGTCAATGTCATACCCAACCGATTATCGATGTTGACAAAAAAAATTAACGATGAGCGGGGTGTTTGCGTGTATTGTCGACAATGTTATAGAGGCTGTCAGTATTATGCAGATTTTTCTGCTTCTTCCTGCCTGGTGATTCCTGCGTTAAAAAACAAAAATGTCGAGTTGATTTGTAATGCGATGGCCCGGGAGGTTACAACCAATTCAGAAGGCTTGGCCACAGGCATATCCTATATCGATAAAAATACCCTCCAGGAATACCATGTCAAGGCCAGGTCCGTGATCCTGACAGCGAGTGCCTGCGAGTCAGCAAGGTTATTATTAAATTCCAAATCCACTCAACACTCTAATGGCCTGGCCAATTCCAGCAATATGGTAGGAAAATATCTGCACGATTCTACCGGTAAAGGTATGCGTGGTATTCTGCCGGCCTTGATGGATCATCCTAGATACAATGAAGATGGAGTAGGCGGGGCACATGTATACTCCCCATGGTGGTTGGACAATAAAAAACTGGATTTCCCCAGAGGTTACCATATAGAATATTCTGGAGGCTTGAGCATGCCTTCCTATGGATTTGGATGGGGCATCGAAAACTCCACTGGTCTTGGCGCCAAGCATGAAGCTGGAGGATACGGTTCCTCTCTAAAACAAGACTACCGGAGATTATTCGGTGCTTCGGTGGGTATGGCAGGCAGAGGAGAGGCCATAGCGCGCATGGATAATTTTTGTGAGATTGATCCGTCAGTAGTAGACAAATATGGTATACCTGTACTGAAATTTCAGTACAAATGGTCTGACTATGAAATCAAACAAGCCAAACATATGCAACAGACTTTTCAAGAGATTCTGACCAATATGGGGGCTACCATCACCAGTGGCTTAGATAGTGCCGAAAATAATTGGGGCCTGGCTGCACCTGGTCGTATCATCCACGAAGTGGGTACAGTTCGTATGATGGATGATTCTAAAAAGGGGCCTTTGAATAGAAACTGCCAGGCCCATGATTGCAAAAACCTTTTTGTAGCGGATGGAGGACCTTTTGTATCTCAGGCTGATAAAAACCCAACCTGGACGATCCTCGCCTTGTCTATGCGCGCGGCAGATTATATCATCGACCAAATGAAAAAGAAAGAAATCTAACCAACTATTCCCCGTCAACTCCTAACTTCTATCTACCTTAGACTTATCAAAATTTAATCGAATGCAAAGTATTCAGATCAAGGAAAATCCGGTAGAGTATGATGTCGTCATAGTAGGGTCGGGTGCAGGTGGAGGTATGGTGACTAATATGCTTGGCAATGCCGGACTGAAAGTATGTCTGCTCGAAGCAGGACCCATGTATGATCCAAAAAAAGATATTACACAATTTAAATGGAACTGGGAGTCGCCCCGTCGGGGAGCTGGCACCAAAATCAGGCCATTTGGAGATATGGATGCCTGTCTCGGTGGTTGGGAAATAGAGGGTGAGCCTTACACACAAAAGAATGGATCTCAGTTTGACTGGTGGCGGGCACGTATGATGGGCGGTCGTACCAATCATTGGGGTCGGATATCCCTGCGTTTTGGGCCGACTGACTTTAAACATCGCAGTAAAGATGGACTGGGGGATGATTGGCCAATATCATATGACGAAGTCAAGCCGTATTATGACCGTGTAGATCAGATGTTGGGTGTATTCGGGACCAATGAAGGGTTGCCGAATGATCCGGATGGATTTTTTCTGCCTCCCCCAAAACCTCGGTTACACGAATTGTATTTAAAAAATGCAGCGATCAAATCAGGCGTCAATGTCATTCCCTCCAGGCTGTCAATGCTCACCAAAAAAATCAATGACGATCGGGGTGTCTGTGTGTATTGTGGCCAATGCAACAGGGCATGCCAATATTATGCTGATTTTTCTTCTTCCTCCTGCCTGGTGATCCCGGCACTCAAAAATAAAAATGTAGAATTGATCTGCAATGCGATGGCTCGTGAAGTCACCACCAATGATGAAGGACTGGCTAGCGGCATCTCCTATGTTGATCGCAATACGATGCAGGAGTATCATATCAAAGCCAGATCAGTAGTTCTGGCAGCGAGTGCCTGCGAATCTGCAAGATTATTATTGAATTCAAAATCAAGCCGACACTCCAATGGCTTAGCCAATTCAAGTGGAATGGTCGGAAAATACCTTCATGACTCTACCGGTAAGGATATGGGTGGAGTATTCCCTAAACTCATGGATCATCCGAGATACAATGAAGATGGAGTCGGAGGGGCACATATCTATTCACCCTGGTGGGGAGATAATAAAAAACTTGATTTTCCCCGTGGATACCATATCGAATATTGGGGGGGGCTGTCTATGCCAGGTTATGGATTTGGCTGGGGCCTCGAAGGGCTCAATGGAAAACTGACTAAAGATGGCAAACCAAAAGAAGCCGGAGGATATGGTGCCGCACTCAAACAAGATTATCGAAACTTCTATGGAGCGAGCGTGGGTATGTCAGGCCGCGGAGAATCCATTGCACGTGAAGGCAATTATTGTGAAATAGATCCAAATACTGTGGACAAATATGGTATACCGGTGCTTCGATTTAATTATAAATGGACGGACTACGAAGTGAAACAAGCGAAACACATGCAAGATACCTTTCATGAAATACTTACCAATTTGGGCGCTACCATCACTTTCGGTATTGATTCTGCCGCTAATGATTGGGGCCTCGCTGCCCCCGGCCGCATTATCCATGAAGTTGGTACCGTTCGTATGATGGACGATCCTAAGAAAGGACCTTTGAATCGCAACTGCCAGGCACATGATTGTAAAAATATTTTTGTCGCTGACGCAAGCCCATTCGTCCAGCAGGGCGATAAAAACCCAACCTGGACGATATTGGCCCTGGCCATGCGCACCTCTGAGTATATCGTGGATCAAATGAAAAAGAAGGAGATTTAGGGTCTGAAGTTCAAATTCAAAGTTTAAATACAAAGTATAACGCTCAAATAAATAGCTAACATGAAAAGAAGAGAATCATTAAAAACCTTAGCGCTTGGCGGATTGTCCGCTGCTGCATTGGTCCAGTCTTGTAAAGTCGAAGACAAAAAGGTCGATACGAATGTTGCTACCGATGGAGATCTGATGAAGGCCGCAGGTCCGGCTCGACAACCTGAAGAATTAGCTAGATACAAAGAAGTCATTTCTAAAACTTTTTTTACGGCGGACGAAATGGCCACCATCGCCATATTATCAGATATCATCATTCCTAAAGACGAAAGCAGTGGAAGTGCTACAGAAGCAGGAGTACCTGATTTTATTGAGTTTATAGTCAAAGATCAGCCCAATCACCAGGTGCCTATGCGGGGTGGCTTGCGCTGGCTGGACTTGCAATGCCTGCGTCAGTATCAAAAACCTTTTAAAGATTGCACTGCGGCTCAACAATTGGAGTTAGTCGATCAGATAGCTTATCCTGCCAAAGCCAAACCAGCTATGTCTCAAGGAGTAAGTTTTTTTAACCTTATGCGCAATCTGACAGCTACCGGATTTTATACCTCCGCCATGGGTGTCAAAGACCTTCAGTATAAAGGCAATGTGCCTAACCAGTGGGCCGGAGTACCTGATGAAGTGTTGAAGGCGCATGGCCTGGCATACACCGAGAAGGAATTGAAGGAGTGTATATGATCAAATAATATGAGTACGGGGTTCAAATTATAATATTCTGGAAGTCTGCAAATGGATATCTGCATATTTCCAACTTTGTTGAAGTTCATTTATAATTGTATTCAGCGATTTCACATCCTTAAGTTCGGTATAAGCTTTTTTCAGTCCATGTTGAGCCCATCCATTTTTTGGCAGCCATTTTAAATCCTCCTGATATACTTTGATCGCCTCCTCATAGTTTTTATTTTCCAAAAGAACAGCACCCAGGTGATGCCTTACAGAAAAGAACCAATCAGGTGGTTCATTGTAATTTAATTGATCTTCCATCGCTACAGCTTCCCGAAGGAGTTTGATGCTGCTTGCAAAATCACCTTCTTTTGCCAATATCTCACCCTTTAAAATATGGGCAGCAATGTCTACAATTTCTTTTACCGAGTTGATCCCCCAAATGGTTAATTCGATCAGGGTGGAATCTGTCGATGTAGTTTCAATTTGAGTCAATTCAGCTTTTGCGTTTACCAGGTCTCCCTTGCCCAGGAAAGCCATGCCCCGGGCAAAACTCCGAATCGATTTGATATAGGCCAAAGAGTCGTTTGATTCCGGTGTGGCAAGAATAGAATCCCATAACCCAAATTTGACTTTGACAAAATAAGGTATCAGGTAATAATGTTGTAAGGTTGCCCAATTGGGGTCCTTCATCAATGCGGTGTTAGCATGGGCTCTAACTTTTTCTGCTCCCATCAGAGCCCAGTCTCTATTGCCTTCAAAGGTAGCAGTCGCTGCCAAAAAATGAAAATTATGAGGAAAGTAAGCCAGCGGATAAATACCCAGAGCATGACAGGTCTCCACATACTGGCTGTCGATTTTTACAGCATTGATATTAGCCAAAGACCCCTGGTGATAGTCACCGGTCCGAATATATATATGAGATGGCATGTGGACAAGGTGTCCGGCTCCAGGCATCAACCCCTGGTCAAAAAGGTTTGCGCTTTTCAATCCTTTCTCAGGTTGATTAGATGCTTCGACGGCATGAATATAAAAGTGATTGAGTCCTGGATGATCTGGAAATTGTTTGAGTAGATTCTCCAGGATACTTATGATCTCCGGGGTCCATGCTTTTGGTTGCCCTTGTTTATCCCAAAGATCCCAGGGATGCAGGTCAAGAATGGATTCTACATAAAGTGCAGCTATCTCCGGGTCGTTCGGATAGATTGCAAAGAGTTTTGTCAACTCCCGGGAGTAAGTGCTATCCAATGAATACCTATTCTCTACCGGTTCTTTTACGTAGCGGCTGGACAGTGCTGTTATTAATTCTTTTTCTTTTTTGGATACATCGCCAGACCACTGTATGGCTTTTTGTACGGCAGCATAGGCCCTGGTATAATTATCAGGTTCCATCCCTGCATTATAATTTGGACCCAATACATATGCAAATCCCCAATGACACATAGCGCAAGTTGAATCTATCTGTATCGCAGTATAAAATGATCTTGCTGCTTCTGCATGATTAAATGCATAAGCCAATTTTAGTCCCTGGTTAAAATATTGTTGAACTAAAGGGTTGGCTGTGGTTATTTTGTAATTTAAACTGCCCAAACCTTCCAATAGGGGTGCATGCTGATGTGTAGCGTACCAATCCATGTCAGAAGTCAGTGTACCACAAAGGGTCATGGGCGACACTTTCAGAGTCGGTTCATTTTTTTTGATAAGGGTACAGGAGAACCAAAAAACAATAAAGCTCGTATATAGGATTTTCATAACAAACTTTTTATAATATTACTAAAAAATTACATTGTCAAATCAAAAAGTTATTCAGGATCTACCTTAAGTCCCGATATAGAATAGCATTTGCACCATCTACTTTTATTCATTTTTCTGGAGCTGCTCGCCAAACTACACGGCTTGCCCATGGAGGTCAGCGGTGGAACACCTGAACGAAGAACTAGTTTAACCTAGATACTTTTACGAATAATAAATTTTGGCCACGAAGTAACTTTATTACTACTTCAACTTGCATTACTTTTCTTAATTTTAATCCCATGAAATCTTTCCTTTTCCTTGCTCTACTGTGCTTCAGCCAATTACTCTTAGCTCAAGCCAATATGGATGATGCCACCATCACCACCCTCAAAATCAATGATCATATGCACCTGCTGCAATGGTCGGGTGCAGGCAATATGATGTTGCTCTCCGGGAAAGATGGAAACATCCTGATCGACGACCAGTTTGCGCCTTTATCTCAAAAGATTAATGCAGCTGCCCAGGCAATCCAGCCTGGTCCAATTAAATTTTTGTTTAATACCCACTATCATGGAGATCATACCGGAGGCAATGAAAACTTCGGCAAAATGGGGGCTACCATCATCGCTCATGACAATGTCCGGGCTCGCCTCACCGCAGATCAACGCATCATCAATTTTACGCAACCTCAAAAAGCGGCCCCTGAAGCAGCCTGGCCGGTCATCACCTTCGCAGATGGACTCAATGTGCATCTCAATGGAGAGGATATAGTGATCTTTCATGTGGATCATGCTCATACCGACGGGGATGCCTTGTATTATTTTCCAAAGAGCAATGTCCTTCATACGGGTGATTGTTTTATGAAAGGCCGGTTTCCGTTTATTGACCGTAACTCAGGAGGTTCGGTGGACGGATGGTTGTCAGGTGTATCCAGAGCCATCACCATGATCGATGACGAAACAGTGATCATACCAGGGCATGGCGATCTGGCCAATAAAAAAGACTATCGCGAAGTCAGAGATGCTGTCATGAGTATCAGAGATGCCGTCAAAATGAAAATAAAAGCAGGTATGGATCTGGACCAGATCAAAACGGCCAAGATCACCTCAGCCCTAGATGCCACGATGGGAAGTGGTTTTATAAAAAGTGATGCATTTATCACCACGATTTATAATGAACTTACCGGCGAAAAATAATTTTTTCAAGCTTGATTCCTAAAGGTGGCTAATAGATTCAAGCAAAATAAAAAAAAACAGTGGGTTCGCGGTGAGAATAGTATGCTTTTGATTTTAATATTCCTCCATGATAGGGATTGAACATCGCGCAGTGAGCTTTGAAGTATTTTGAGCTCCATTTTTGATTAACTTTCTAATCGGTATTTTTGTCTCATGAATTTAAGAAAACTAACAGAGATCACCGACTATCATATGCATCCGGAGAGCAAGGCTTTGATACGGTTTCATGATTGTGATCCATTCAGACATTTAAATCAATCCCGGTATCTCGATTATTTTGTATCGGCCCGCGAGGATCAATTGAGAGATAATTATGGCCTGGACATTCATAAGTTTGCCCAGGAAAACGGTCATGCCTGGATGGTGACCAAAAACCAAATAGCCTATATCCGTCAGGTCCTGGTCAACGAAATGGTCACCATGCAGACCCATGTAGTCGGATATGATCAGAGCAATATCCATGTCGAGATGATCATGTGGGATGAGGCCAAAGTCAAAACCAAAGCCTTGTTATGGGGCACATTTGCTTATGTCAATTTGATGGAAAGTAAACGAGCAATTCACCCACCAGAGCTCATGGAGTTTTTTGGAAAATTAAAATGGAATGGTACAGATGGTATGACTTTCGATCAAAGGGCTGCAGCTATGTACATTATTGGCAAATGAGTCAGAAAAATAGTGATTACTAAAATTGAATAATAGAACGCTGACGACCTGACTTGTGGCAAAAGCGGGATTCGGCAAGGAAATACTAGAAAGCACGAACCTCGTTTATAATTTAAGTGCAACACACTTATCCAAAGATTTTTGCAATAAACTCCTCTATATTGACCTTTGGATTGAACCAATGATCCATCACTTTTAATCTGCTATCTTTTTCCTCCTCCGTAAACTCCCTACCAACCAAAGTTTGAATTTGATCGATCCAGTCTGTATCCTCGTCACACGCAAAATGTAGGCAAGGGCTCAGCTCCTGGTAAACTCTGACATTTGAAGTTGTAATGATATGTCTTCCTTTAGTAAGTGATTCCAACAACTTGATCTTATAGCCAGTGGTCTGAGAAAATGGTGCCAATATAATATGTGCGTCGCGGATAAGTTCTTGCATCATACCAGTAGAGGGCGTGTCATGAAGCGTAAATTTTTTATTTTTGAAGATGAGAGACTTTATTTTAGAAGATGGTTTTTTGCCTGCCACTACTAACGCATAGTCCAATTGTTTAAAAACCTTTTCAATTAAAAATAGGGCAGCAGCTTCATTTTCTTTGATACTGAGATCGCCGTGATATAAAGCATAGCTTCCTCTTCCAGTCTTGGAAGTAAAAGTATGATCGAGGAAAGGTGGTAGCCAGGTAACATTATATCCCAGTGTCTTGTAAGTCTGGTTTTCTAGCTCCGAAATTGCAAATAAATGATCAGCATCGAATAGTACAGCAGGTTCGTATTTTTTGACTAAATAAGTCTCAATAGCATAATATATTTTTTTCAATGGATTTGTTTCTTGGGACCGGAGATGATGATAGTATGCTGCCTCCATATTATGCTGGCGGATATATTTTTTTTTGTGTCTTAGTCTTTGATCGGTCAGCGTAAAAGTGGTGTGCAAGCCTTCATATAAGATAGGATGGTCATCCTGGCTGAGCATGTCGATCAATTGGTCATTTCGCCGGCTTTGCACAAATAAGGGTATGCTCAAAGAGTGGATTTTCCACAATGGTTTACGCGCATACAGGTACACGACTTTGCAGTATGGTGCTAAAGCAGTTTCTACCACAAAGGATTTATAAAAACAATGTAATATAATCTCGACTCCTGCTTCAGCGAGGGCTTTAATTCTATAATACATATCAAAAGTACTCCCCTTATTCGGGGGATACGGGATCTCCAAAGTGACGATATGAAGTGTTTTTTTGTCCAAATAGTCGTTTGCAATGATACCATATTTTAGCTTTGTACTAAATATTTTAAAAACTATTATGACCAGATTCAGTTATTTCCTGTTCTTTTTCTTCATTGTCCTTGCGGCTCATGGCCAGGCAAAATACACTTCAATGCAGGATGCACTCTTTAGTAGTGGCAAACTCAATGGCTCAGGTGGCCCACAAAGTGTAAATTGGATCAGGGATGGCAATCAGTTTTCGTATATAAAATCCCCGGGCAAAATAAATACCTACGACCCGGCTACCGGGATAGATGATATTGTATTTGATGGCAGCAATTTAAAACTGCCCGGGACGGGCCAACCATTTCAATATGACGCTTTCGAATGGACCAGTGATTTTAATTATTTATTATTTAGGACAAACTTCAGACAAGTCTGGCGCAACAGTGGCAATGCTGATTATTATCTGTATTCACTAAAAGACAAATCTCTTCGCTTGGTCGCTAAAGACGCCTACACATCCCAAGTCTCACCCGACGGTGAGTCAGTGGCGTATGAGCGTAATGGCAATTTGTATGTATTAAACCTGGCATCTAAAAAAGAAAAACAATTGACCAAAGATGGTACCAATACCATTTATAACGGTCGTTTTGGTTGGGTATACGAGGAAGAATTTGGCCTGGTCAGGGCCTGGGAGTGGAATCCCGATAGTAAAAGCATAGCTTATTGGCATATAGATGAAAGTGCAGTGCCCATCTATCAATACTCAGATCTGAGTGGCATGCATCCCGATTACAAAAAGATCCCTTATCCACGCGTTGGCGATCCGGTGCCCATGGCCAAAATAGGTATTGTCGAAATAAAAAAAGGCAAGACTACCTGGGCTGACATTCCATTGGCAGGGGGATTTTTTCCACGGATTTATTGGACTTCTGACCCTCAAAAACTTGCCGTAGTGCACCTCGACCGAAAACAAAAGAAATTAGACTTATACATGGTCAATCGCAAGACAGGCCAGGCTGGCAGTACTATGCAGGAAGACTCCAAAGGATGGATGGATATCTTCAATTTCTTTTCAGGGATCATGCACCATTTTTTCTTTCCCAAAAATGTAAACGAATATTATTGGATATCTGATAGGGATGGTTATCAGCATGTATACCGATATGATTATAATGGAAAAATGCTGAGCCAGGTGACCAAAGGTGACTGGGATGTAATGACTGTCGAGTCGGTAGATCCGCAGACCAGGCTTTTATATTATACCAGTACCGAAGCTTCTGGATTGGAAAGGCATTTGTATAAAATAAATCTGGATGGTTCCGGTAAGACGCAAATTACCACTACCCATGGCCGACATATCATCCAGTTTGCCCCGGGAGGAGGATTTTTTATCGATACCTGGTCCAATACACAAATGCCAAAGCAGGTAGAGATCCGTAATACTGACGGGGTGCTTAAAAAAAGCTGGCAAACCAATGAAGGTGTCAAAGCCTTCGTGCAGGCACATGCATATGCTCCTAAAGAATTAGAGTCAATCCGGACTCAGGATGGCCGCAATCTGGATATCTACCTGATTAAACCGATGGACTTTGACCCAAATAAAAAATACCCGATGGTCTTGTCCATATATGGTGGTCCTGGTGCCCAAAGCGTATACGATCAATGGGGCGCCAATCCGTATGAACAATATCTGGCACAAAGCGGCTACGTAATAGCTTCAGTCAACAATCGGGGTAGTACAGGATATGGAAGGGATTTTATGGAATCGGTATATGAACAACTTGGCAAGTTGGAGACAGAGGATTTCGTAGCCACTGCAGATGCCCTTGCAGCTAAGTACACCTGGTTGGACAGATCTCGGATGGCTATCCAAGGTCACAGTTATGGCGGTTTCACTACGACTTATACCCTGACCAAACACCCTGGCGCCTTTAAAGTAGGGATAGCTGGGGCTCCGGTGACCAACTATAAACTTTATGACAATATCTGGACCGAGCGATACATGGGATTAATTCCTGAGAACGAGGAGCTTTATCAAGACAACGCACCACAAAATTTTGTCAAAAACCTGACAGACCATTTGATGATAGCACACTCCCTGGAAGACGACAATGTCCATGTGATCAACACATTTCAGTTTGTCAAATTAGCCACTGACGCAGGCAAAGAAATAGAGCTGAGGATATACCCTCCCGGACATCATGGCGTAGCCTACAGTGGAGCCAGCCAGGTAAGGTTATGGCAGACTTATTTGGACTACCTCGATCATTGGCTTAAGTGAGAATCAGATCTCAGAAATCAGACATCTGACTTCACTCCACCGTCCTGCCCTTAGCTACCCGTGCTTCGGTATTATATTGGTCTATATTTTTTAAATTGATTTCGAGGCCGGCAAAAGCACTGTGGCTGCTGGTCTCCCATTTTTTGCCTTGATAGGTGACTTCTCCGGAGCGTTTGTCCCAATCTGCCGCCAATAATACATATTGATTGTTGACCGTAGGATTAGGGCCAAACATGAGATAATTGGCATCATTGGCTTTTCCTTCTTCAAAGCTGATAGCCATCCTGTTTTCTTTGGGCATAAAGAGCAGCACGCCCGGAGTACCTCGTTTAAATTTTACGATTTCATATCTGGTGCCATCGATCACTTTGATCTGCCCCTGATTGATCTCTGCCTTGCCTGATCCTGCTTTTCTTCTAAGTACGATGTCATCGCTAAGGTAAAACTGGACTTTTTTGAGATCGGCCTCTTTCCATTCATATCGATCATATAGTTTCTGAGTATAAGGGCTCAGTGAGGGCGCACAGGAAGAAAGTATTATCAAAGCAATTCCGGTGTAAATAAGTTTTGTCATGGTTGCGTTTTTATTGCTATACAAATTAGACTGTGTTAAGATCTATTATGTATCATCTTAAGACTATTTAACTCGGGATTTAACTGACTTTAAGAGAATCTGAATTTCAAAGGAGGGCTTTACTTTCTTTTTGACTTGAAAAATTGTTTGATGATTGCACTACATTCTGATTCCAGCAGACCATATTCCAGTTTGGTCTTGGGATGTAATATTTCTTTGCCAAATTTCATGAAGCCGTATTTATCATCTCCGGCTCCGTAGACTATCCTGCCGATCTGTGCCCACCTAAGTGCTCCTGCGCACATCACGCAAGGCTCCAGGGTCACGTACAGCGTGCAGTCTTCCAGATACTTGGACCCTAATAATTCAAATCCGGCACTCATGGCGATCATTTCCGCATGCGCGGTAATATCCTGCAGATGTTCTGTTTGATTTTGCCCGCGGCCTATGATATGTAGATTACTTACTAAGATGGCCCCTATAGGTACTTCATCTTGTTCATATGCCTGAAGCGCTTGTTCAAGCGCTTTCTCCATAAAAAATTGGTCTGTCATCGCCGGCTAAAAGTAAAAAACTTTCTGTCCTTATTAGATGACCAGAGTTTTCTTTAAATAAATAGGTACAAATAAAGTGATATGGTTTCTTTGAAAATCAGATAGTGAAACCATTTTTCAAATTTCTTCCCAGCAAACCATTTGCCTCTGCATCCCCTTTGAACATTTCTTTTTTGGGATTCCACTTCAATGGCCTGCCTAATTGATACGCGATGTTGCCAATATTGCACACGGAGGCGGTGCGATGCCCGATCTCAACATCACAGATGGGCAGTTTACGCGTGCGCATAGACGCTATAAAATCTTTATAATGATTGTCACTTCTGTACACGTGTTTTTCTGTTTCACCGATGACTTTATCTTTTAAGGCAGGGGGAGTAGTTTCTAATTTTTTGCGTTGTACTTTTATTTCGCCCTCAGTGCCGACAAAATGGATCGCATTGTTCCAGTCCCATTTTTCATGTGTCATGGTGATGCCATTCTTGTATCTATAGGTTAGGAATGGATGTTCTTTGCCATCAGGAGGAATTACCTCCACTGGTCCACTCTGATCCATATCCAAAGACCACTGCACGATATCAAACATATGGGCTCCCCAGTCAGTCACCATACCTCCTCCAAACTCTTTGTACAGCCTCCAGTTAGGGAATACATCTTTGGAAATTGGTGGAGCCAGTTCGCTATTGAAAACTACCGGATCATTTGGTCCCAACCATCTGGTCCAATCCAGTCCGGTCGGTATAATCTCTTCAGGCAGGTTGTATTTGATGGGAGGAGGCCCTACATTGACTTTGATATGTTTGATGTCGCCGATATATCCATTGCGCACCAACTCTGCAGTTTGTCTGAATTCAGGCCAGGAGCGTTGCATACTGCCTGTTTGAAAAATGCGATTATTCTTCCTGACTGCTTCTACCATTGCCCGGCCTTCACGGACTGTTAGAGATAAGGGTTTTTCACCATAGATGTCTTTGCCTGCTTTGGCAGCTTCCACGGCTATGACCGCATGCCAGTGATCTGGGGTGGCTATAAGTACCGCATCAATATCTTTTCGAGCTAAGAGTTCTCTATAGTTTTTGTACACGGGCAGATCTTGATACTTACCCAGGGTAGGGGCTTCAGAATAAATCGATTTCAATCTTTCTTTGAGCACCTGAGCTTTGGCATCATATACCTCACTCAACGCTACAAATCGAGCTTCTCCGGTAGTTATAAAAGAGTTTACCAGTGACTTGCTTTGTTTGCCACATCCGATCATACCTAAGGAGATGATGTCACTGGGGGCTATATATCTTGAACCGTCTTTTTTATAACCGCCCAATACATGTCTGGGAATGATAAAAAATCCGGTTGCCGTAGCAGCCGACTGTTTAATGAATGCCCGACGGGATAGTGAACTTTGATTAAGTTTTTTCATAAGAAGTATATTAAAAGAATGAAAATACACAAACCATCTGTTATCTAATAGAATACCCAATAGATACTGTTTTTTATTACTTGAAAAGCGAATGGCTCAAATATTTCGTTTATAAAAAAAGTTTAAATCAATCGACTATGCCCATTCGCTTTACTCTGGGATTATTAGGTGTCTCATTTTTCGTGCTGACTTCCATGCACCGTGAAGTTTTCGTTCCTGCATCTCCTGCGGCTTTTACAGATTCACTACAGGCTGAACGCCAGAAATACATAGATAAGGTTAAACTAGCCATAAAAGGCAAAGAGCAAATTACTGTAGATTCAATCTTTGTTAACTTGCAGGTATTGGGCGGATTTCCGGCAGAAAATCTGGTCTATGCAATGGACGCATGGAGCAAAGCGCTTGGCGTGAGCTGCAGCCATTGTCATCGTACGGATGATTTTGCATCTGATGAAAAAAAGCAAAAATCCATCGCCCGCGATATGGTCAATCTCGGTACAATGATTAATGAAAAACTCAAAACTATCGATGGTTTGAGCAAAAGACCAGTAGTCAACTGCATATCCTGCCATCGAGGGACTTTAAAACCCGCCTTAAAGCTGGAAGTCAAAAACTAGCCTACCGTTCCTCCCAATCCAGACTTCGGCTTACAGCTTTTTTCCATCCTTTGTGCAGGGCATCAGAAGTTTCTTTGGAGATGTCTGGGCTGAATTGGGCATCAATCAACCAAAGCTCATTAATCTCTTTCTTGGTCCACAGACCGATCGCCAGGCCTGCCAGGTAAGCTGCACCTAGCGCCGTGGTCTCTATGATGGTAGGTCGCTGCACTTCCGTCATCAGGATATCAGCTTGAAATTGCATCAAAAAATTATTGGCAGATGCGCCTCCGTCGACACGCAAAGCCTGGAGTCGAATGCCAGATTCCTGCGCCATGATATCAAGTACATCTCGGGTTTGGTAAGCCATAGATTCCAACGTAGCCCTGACGATATGTGCCCTGGTAGTACCACGGGTGAGCCCTTGTATTGTACCCCTTGCATACATGTCCCAGTAAGGGGCTCCCATACCGGTAAACGCAGGTACCAGGTAGACTCCACCCGTATCCTTTACGGATGCTGCTATGAGTTCAGTTTCGTGAGAAGCCTGGATGATACCCAGACCATCGCGCAACCATTGCACAGCAGATCCTGCATTGAACACACTTCCCTCCAGGGCATAGGTGACTTTGCCATCTAAGCCCCAGGCGATCGTGGTCAACAGACCATTTTTAGACCGGATACATTTGTCGCCGGTATTCATCAACATAAAACATCCGGTACCGTATGTATTCTTGGCCATACCAGCAGTGAAGCAAGCCTGGCCAAAAAGGGCAGCCTGCTGGTCACCGGCAATGCCTGTGATCGGTATAGAAGATCCGAACAAACTGATCTCGGTTTCTCCAAAGTGACCACTAGACGGCAAGACTTCCGGTAAAATGTTTTTTGGAATATCAAGGATAGAGAGCATTTTAGTATCCCATTCCAGGGATCGGATATTGTAGACCATGGTACGGGAGGCATTGCTGTAGTCGGTAGCATGAACCTGGCCATTGGTCAGATTCCATAACAGCCACGTATCGATGGTGCCAAACAATAAATGGCCCGCTTCGGCTTTTTCTCTGGCTCCCAACACATTATCCAGTATCCACTTAATCTTAGTCCCGGAAAAATAGGCGTCCACCACCAGTCCGGTATACTCTGAGATATAGTCAGCATGATTATCACTTTTCAATTGTTCACAGATAGGGGCTGTGCGTCGATCTTGCCATACAATGGCATTATATATAGGTATCCCGGTTATTTTATCCCATAGGACGGTAGTCTCGCGTTGATTGGTGATGCCTATCGCAGCGATCTGATCTGCCTGCACCTGGTGATCTTTAAGCACCTGGCGAGCAACCATCAACTGAGTATCCCAAATCTCCAGCGCATTGTGCTCTACCCATCCGGGTTGTGGAAAGATTTGAGTAAATTCTTGTTGGGCTACACCGGCTATCAGCCCTTTTTCATCAAAGAGGATGGCCCTGGAACTTGTTGTGCCTTGATCTAAGGCTAGGATATATCTTTCGCTGGACATGAATTGCGTTTTTTTTTAAAATGCCCAAGCTACTAATAAAATCATAAAATTAAAAATCTTTGAAATCTGCTTTTGGCGATCATACATTATATTTTTATTTAATATTATTAGCTACTTTTGACCCACCAATGATTCCATTTTCAGCAGGCGATAGAAGCACCTATCTTGATAAACTTTCAAGGCAAAGAGTGCATATTTTAGTGATCGGAGGAGGTATCACCGGGGCAGGTATTCTGCTGGATGGGGTCAACAGAGGTTTTGATGTTGCCTTGTTGGAGAAAAAGGATTTTGCCAGTGGTACTTCGAGCAGATCTACCAAACTGATACATGGTGGCCTGAGATATCTGAAACAACTTCAATTTGGAGTGGTCAAAGAGACCGGAGCAGAGCGTAAAATCGTATACAACAATGCGCGGCATCTTGTAAAAAAAAGTAAAATGCTGCTCCCGTTTTACAAAGGCGGGACACTGGGACCTGTGACGACTTCTATTGCTTTGTGGATGTATGATTGGTTGGCTAAAGTGAGCAATAATGAGCACAAATTAATGCTCAAGAAACAAACTGCCCGCAAAACAGAACCTCTCCTTAATGAGGATAAACTCAAAGGTGCCGGATTATATTATGAATACAAAGTAGATGATACGAGACTCACCCTGGAGATCATCAAAAAGTCCGTCGAAAGTGGAGCCACTGCCCTTAATTATACTGAGGTCATAGATTTTATCTACGAAATGGATAAAGTCGCAGGTGTAAAGGTATTGGATCACCTGAATCAACAAACCTATGAGCTTTATGCCGATCATATAGTGAATGCCACCGGGCCCTGGACCGATGGAGTAGCTCAATTAGATGCTCAAAAAAATTCTTCCAAAAAAGTGATTTTATCCAAGGGCATTCATATCGTAGTGCCTTTCAGAAAATTACCTTTAAAGCAGCCTATGTACTTTGAGTCTATCGTAGATAAGCGAATGATTTTTGCTATTCCACATGATGACTATACATACATAGGTACGACTGATACTCCATATGAAGAGGATAAGGATCACCCACAAGCCACCGGAAAGGAAGTTGAATATTTACTCCAGAGCTGCAATCATCTATTCCCAAAGGCACCACTTACTGATTCGGACATTAGTTCTACCTGGGCTGGACTGAGGCCTTTGATTTATAAACCGGGTAAATCATTTTCGGAGTTGTCTCGAAAAGACGAAGTCTTTATAAGTCAAACCGGGCTGATTAGTATCGCAGGGGGTAAACTTACCGGTTATCGAAAAATGGCAGAGAGAGTCATACAAACGATCATTGATGAATTTAAAAAGACAGAACATAAGTCAGTACCTGTACTCCATGAAGAAGCGCTCACAGATCTGTCTAATGTCAGTGGTTCTGAGTTTAAATCGGAAGAAGAATTTCAAAAATTATATAGTTATTGTATTTCATTAGGCAGACACCTGGAAGTAGAGGATAAGACCATGCGAAAGCTTTTTGATATGTATGGTACCAACACAGAACAGGTGATTGCCCTGGCAGAAAATTATCGCGGCAAAGTCAGCGATCCGGAACTGAGGTTGCAAATGGGCCAATTGATCTATGGTATCCAACAGGAAATGGTCTGCACTATCTCTGATTTTCTGATCAGGAGGACTGGCCAATTATATTTCGGCCGGGAAAAAATTAAAAAGTATTTTGAACCGCTCTGCCAGTTATTGGCAACAGAATTAAAGTATAATCCTACTCAGATGGCCGGGATGATTGCAGACTTTGAAAAAGAGTTCGAAGCGGTTATGCTTTGGAAAAACGAAAAAACCCTTTAAAAGATACGTTTATCAATAAAGGGTTTATATGAAAAGACTCACTCTTTTTAAATACGGGGAGCACAAGTATCTTACTTTGCTGCCATGATCTAACAAATCTAGAAGGACGGCTCCTTGATGCCAAGTATTATGGATTAAGGGATTATTATCTTCGACGAAAGAGGAAGGGGCGTATGGATTAAATATCATTCAGACCCAATATCTTTAAGTTATGAATAGACGAGCATTTAATAAGACCATGGTAGGGGCAAGTATGATTATCTTGCAGGGTATGCCGGAGAAAACAAAATCTCGTTATTTAATGCCAGGAGATAAAGTAGGCTTGATCTGTCCTGCTAGCCCGATTACCCAGGAAAAGCTCGACAAAGCCATCGATAATTTGAAGTCCATCGGACTCATTCCGGTGCCCGGCAGGCATATTTTGGATCAGGCCGGATATCTCGCCGGAAAGGATCAGAATAGACTCTCCGATCTGCATGAGATGTATCGCGACGACACCATAAAGGCCATCTGGTGCATTAGAGGTGGGTATGGATGTACCCATTTATTGCCTGATCTGGACCTGGATCTTATCAGGACACATCCCAAATTATTGATTGGTTATAGCGATGTGACAGCCTTGCATCTCGCCTTGTACACTGAAGCAGGACAACACAACCTGCATGGCCCGGTGGCATCTTCAGATTTTACTGCTTATAGTGTGGACATGCTCAGGAAAGTGATTTTTGGATCTTCAGGACAAAGCTTTCAGATAAAACCTTGTGAGGAAAATGATGCAGTGTCGGCGGAAGGCAAGACCACTTTTGATAGATTCGTCATCAACGATGGTCAGGCACGAGGTCATCTTTGGGGTGGCAATCTTTCCTTACTTTCAGCCATGAGTGGGACTGAATATCTTAAGATTAAAAAAGATACCTTGCTTTTTCTCGAAGATATTGAGGAAGCACCCTACCGGATTGACAGGATGCTTACTCAGATGTTTCAGGCATTGCCGCTTTCAAAAATAAAAGGAGTCATAGTAGGCGTATGTGAAGGCTGTGAGAAAAAACCAGATTCTAATTCTTTTACACTGAGGGAAGTCATGATGGATCGAATAGCGAAATTAAAGGTGCCGGCGGTGTATGGATTCCCGATTGGGCACATTGCAAATCAATGTACCTTGCCCATCGGCGCTAGTGCAATATTAAATACCAGTGAATTTAGCCTTGAAGTGAGATTGCCATGAAATTAACGATACATACTTATAATCTACAGACAAGAAAAGTATTCACCACTTCTCATGGCAGTGCGGCCAATAGAAGATGTATGATATTGGAATTGAAGCATGAAGGATCATCCGGATATGGCGAAGCCACAGAGATTCTATATTATGGCAAAAATCTTGAGAAAATGGTTCAATTGGTGCTGGATCATAAATCATGGATCGAATCCATGGATATCATACCACCAGGGGCGAGATATAAGGAGTTGCTTAAAATGTTTGGACAAGATCGATTTGTCCTGTGTGCTTTGGATATGGCCTATCACGATTTGTATGGCAAACTTCAAGGAAAGAGATTGATAGATCTGTGGGGCATGGAGACAGATTCATGTCCATTGTCCAGTCTTACCGTAGGTATTGACGATACGGCGGCCATGCTGAGACATATTGATGAACATCCCTGGCCCATCTATAAAGTCAAACTGGGCACAGATCATGATATGGATATTATGCGCGCGATCAGGGCCCATACTGACAAGTCTTTGAGAGTAGATGTCAATGAAGGTTGGACCAAAGAGCAGACCATCGAATATTCATTCATCCTGCAAGAACTCAATGTGGACTATATAGAGCAGCCCCTCCCTGCGATGATGGACGATGAAATGTCAGAAGTATACGATGAAAGCGCCCTCCCTTTATTTGCTGATGAATCTTGTCATACTGCCGAGGATATAGAAAAATGTGCTGATCTTTTTCATGGCATCAATATTAAACTTATGAAGTGTGGTGGGCTCACACCTGCAATCGCCATGATCCAAATGGCCAGACAGTATGAGCTTAAGATTATGATTGGCTGTATGACCGAGACTTCCATAGGTATTTCAGCATTGGCTCAAATTCTTCCCCTGGTAGACTACGCTGATTTAGATGGGTCTATGCTGATCTCCAATGATCCTGCCAAAGGTGTTTATCTCCATTACGGCAGCGTAGTATTTTCGGATAAGTTTGGCACAGGTGCTGAGCTGTTGGTCAAAAACCCTATCTAAGATTATATTGTTGAAGTACGCAAGACATATTCCGAACAGAACCATTTGGCATAAGGATCAGGAATATTTATATTATGGAGGTACCGGATACCTGGGTATTCATGCCAATCAGGATTTTGGTGATTTGGTCAAACAAGGATTGGACCTTTATGGTACTAATTATGGCGCGAGCAGATTAGGCATTGATATTCCGGTTTTTAATCAAGCTGAAGAAAAATTGGCTGCATGGATAGGGGCTCAATCCTCTGTTTTGGTGTCTTCCGGGACATTGGCCGGCAGATTGATGCTTGAAGTCCTCGGCGATGATTATTTCTACCATTTTGCTACCAATGCCCACGTAGCTATTCATCCCGGGTATCATCATCACTCACCCAACAATTTTAGTTGTTCTATCGAAGATTCATTGGATCATATCCACCTCTCTGAACATAATCGGCATGTAATCACTTTTAATAGCGTCGACGCACTTACAGGGACCCGTCCTGACTTATCGTGGATCACCAGTTTGCCTAAAGACAAAGAAATTGTATTGATCATGGATGACTCCCATGCGATTGGATTGATAGGGCATAATTGCGGTGGGCTTTATCACGAAGTCTTAGCATTGCATCCAAATACTATAGTCATCGCATCATTGGGCAAGGCCATGGGGTTGCCTGGAGGTGTGATTGCTGGCCCGGTGCAATATATCTCTTCGATCCGTACACACCCTTTATTTGGAGGCAGCTCACCGATGGTGCCCGCTTATGTTCACGCCTACCTGCATGCAGATCAAATCTATGCCCAGGCACAACATGCTCTCTTAAACAATACCACATATTTTATATCTATGACCAAGGATCTTGCGATGTTTACATTCACGCAGGGCTTACCTGTTTATTGCACTGACCGGCATGCGCTTACAGATTATTTGGAATTAAAGAAAATCAAGATATCACATTTTGCTTATCCAAGTCCTAAAGACAGACTATACACGCGGATTATTATTAGTGCCTTGCATTCTTTACAGGATTTGGATAAGTTAGTTGCCGAAATTAAAAAGTTTTAATCAAAATTGGTTTACCGCTATCAACAGATCATGCAGGATTCGATTTCAGATGATACAACATATAATATTCCATTTTTGGTATCACGCAAAAGATGGATGTCTTTACTGAGTGGACTGACCTTTTTGTTGTTTTGCCTTGTAGCCTGTCAGTCGCTCCCTGGCCACCATTCTACAATGATTGAATTTGAAAAAAGGCAGATTGACCGTAATCCATCGCCCATTCCATTGTCACCGGCAGAAAGTATAAAAAAAATACAATTACCACCGGGGTATTCGATCGAATTAGTAGCCTCCGAACCAATGATCCAGGATCCGGTGGCGTTAACCTGGGATGGCAATGGCGCCATGTATGTGGTACAGATGAATACTTTTATGAATGATGCCAGAGGCACAGACCAATTCGCATCCACCAGTCAGATAAAAAAATTGGAAGATACCAATGGAGACGGCAAGATGGACAAAGTAAGTGTGTTTATTGATAGTCTGTTATTGCCTCGGGTCATTTTGACCATTGGGAATGAACTGATCGTAGGCGTCACGAATGTGCAACATCTTTATGCTTACAAAGACACTGATCATGATGGTAAAGCTGATCAGAAAAGGCTGGTTTTTGAAAATTCAGCATTAGATGCCCGCAATATGGAACACCAGAATGGAGGCCTGATTTGGAACCTGGACAATTGGATTTATCCTAGTAGGGACAATCTCCGCTTTAAGTACAAAAATGGTTTGTTAGTAGCCGATACGATGATCGATAATATGATCGGTCAGTGGGGTATGACATCCGATGATTATGGTCGTCTGTATTATTCTGAGGCTGGTCCGGGTCTGCCCGTAGTACAATTTAATCAGATGCCTGCATATGGATCTCTCAATTTCACTGATCAGTATTCTGATGAATTTACTGTGCCATATCCTATCATGAGTACGCTAGATGCTCAGGGAGGTCCTGATGTGTTAAGTTCCTCAGACAGCACGCTCACGCATTTTACTTCAGGCTGCGGGCAATCAGTTTTTAGAGGAGATCGTATGCCTGCTGATATGTATGGCGATTATTTTATTGCGGAGCCCGTGGCTAGAATAATTAAGCGTGGCACTATAAACAATCAACTGGGTAAAAGAACCGTGGACAATGTATACCAGGAGAAAGAGTGGCTTGCTTCATCCGATTTCAACTTCAGACCAGTCAATACCTACACTGGACCTGATGGATGTTTTTATATCGTAGATATGTATCATGGCATCATCCAGGAGGGCGAGTTCGCAGAAGAAGATTCGTATCTCAATAAAAAAATAAAAGCATTAGGCCTGGACAAGAATAGGCATATGGGTAGAATTTATAGAGTAAGACATAAAGACTTTCGACCAGATTATATTCTTCCATCCTTGCTAGACAAATCACCGCTGGAACTAATCTCGTACCTTTCCCATCCCAATGGTTGGTGGAGGGATATGGCTCAACAACTTATGATCATACATGGTGATACCTCCATAAAATCAAGGTTGGAAAAAATAATTCTGGATGATATTAAAACCGGGCAAAATCATCTTGCAGCTTTGCATGCACTGTGGACTTTAGAAGGATTGGGTGTGATAGATCTATCCGTTATTAAAAATGTATTGCATTCTGTACACCCTCAAATCAGAAAAGCAGCCATTTGGGTTGGAGAAAAATGGATAAGGCAGGAAGATACAGCCTTTATGCTGTCGCTCGCAGTTTTAAAAAATGACCCTGAGCAAGATGTGGTATTCCAATTGTACTTATCCCTTAGGACCAGTGGCTCTGCTACTGCAAGATCTATAGTAGAGGATATTCTTGAGACCAATTCTGGCAATGAACTCATACAATTTTCGCATGCAGTATTTTTAGACTCTCATGCACGGGCAAAGGCAGAAGCATCCAGGATTAAACTTCTCAACAAGGGAGATAAAAAATTGTTAGCCCAGGGGGCCATCACATTTAAACAATTCTGTTCCAATTGTCATGGGGCAGACGGCAAAGGCGTACTCGTACAAGGTATCCCCTCTATAGCTCCTCCACTGGCAGGATCACCTCGGGTGAATGGCGATAAAATCATGCTTATTCAGATTTTGCTGTATGGATTAAAGGGGCCCGTAGATGGTAAAAACTATCCTGGTGTCATGCTACCGCAAAAACATCAAAGTGACGAGTGGATAGCCTCTGTATTGAGTTATATTCGCAATAGCAATGACCTGGGCAATAGGGTATCAACAGTAACGGTCGAAGAAGTGGAAGATATTCGTCAGACCGCTTATATGGATGCTATGCCGGATCAACGACTATTGGAAATATTCAAGTTGGGTAGGGGAGAAGCGCAAAACTGGTCTCAGGGCAAACCAGGTAGTAATGGTCAAAGATGGGGTGGTCATTTTAGATCAGCATTAAATGACAGTTTGAAAAAGCAGAACGCTCAGTAATGAAATCATATTGGATATTATGCTATTGTATATTGACCACATTGGTTTATGGTCAGGAAGTTTATACCGATAATTTTGGAATAGAATTTGTCAGAATCCCTAAAGGTGAATATATCTCAGGCAGATTCCAGCCGACAGTTTCAAATATGGTGCTCTGGGGCTCAGACTTACCCCTGGATGAATCTATGCGGCAGGAGGCAGTCCGCCTTGCCGCGCGCGATGCTCGACCTGGCTTTAGGGTCCAAATTAAAAAACCTTATTATATTGGAAAATACGAAGTCACTCAAGGCCAATGGAGCTCTGTAATAAAAAAGAATCCTTCCTTTTTTCAAAATGGCAAAGTTATGGATCAAAGTGACTTACATCCGGTCGAAAATGTTACCTGGATGATGGCTCAGCGGTTTATAAAAAAATTAAATCGATTGGAAAAAAAATACGCCCACTACAGGCTGCCCACGGAATTTGAATGGGAATATGCCGCGCGGGCAGGCATAACAGAAGATATTAGCTGGGACAAGATCCAGTCCAGTGCGGTGATAGCCTGTCAATCCACTTCCATGGTAGGTCAAAAGAACCCCAATAGCTGGGGTATTTACGACATGCTGGGCAACGTGTGGGAATGGACCCGGGATTATTACAATGAAAAATTATTTGCCGATGAGCTATCACCTGATAAAGGCAAACAACACGTGTTAAAAGGAGCCTCTTTTTTTGGCGATGTCAAAAATGCAACTTATATGACCCATGCGGGTGGACCGGGTAGTGGTTACGATGTAGGTTTTAGATTGGTCATGGAATTAAAAAGAGATCCATGAGAGTAATAATGATTGTTTTGTTTTTTTTCTGTGGCAGTTTCAATTGTAATGATTTGCTACAGGCGCAAATACCACGTGGTTTTAAATCTATTTTTAATGGTAAGAATTTAAAAGGATGGCATATCAGCCGGTCTTCACACCAGGGCACCACGCCCGATTTTAAAGTAATAGATGGCATGATAACAGTGCATCAATATCCGTTCGGCCAGGGCGGTGTATTGTTGTCTGATAAGAAGTACTCGGATTTTGAGTTGTACCTCGAAGCGAAGATTGACTCTTTTTCCAATGGAGGTATTTTTTTGCGATCCAATGAAGGTGGGGCAGCATATCAGATAGAATTGGATATCCTTGGTGGGCTTGGTGATCTTATGGGCGAAAGAATTCAGGTGGGTGTGCCCGCACAAGCCACAGAAATTAGAAAAGTATGGAACACAAAAGATTGGAATTCAATAAAAGTCAAAATGGTAGGTGCGATACCATCAGTAACTTTATGGGTCAATGGCATTAAAATGTACGAAGTGCAACAATCAAAAAATGATTTTATAGCTGGTACTGAGGATGGCATGATTGGCTTGCAGTGTCACTGGACTGCATTATATGATTCGACAGCAGAATCTGAGCTTATGCCGATAGATTCGTGGCGTCCTGGTGCGCTCCACCGATTTCGGAATATCGCAATAAAAATCTTAAATCAATCACACTAACTTATTATTTAGGATTTAATTGGCTATTGAGATTAAATTTCCATTTTTCAATAAAAAAATTAATTTTTCTCCCTGGTAGATTAAGGCATTGGGATTGCTTCCGGGCATGAAGGTGTTATTTTTAGTTTCATTTATCTTTAGTATACTTATCAGGGATGTGTCCTTTGACTTTGTGGTGGGAACTTTTTTTAACCTGACTTCCGTATACCCTTGATGCAGCAGGTTGTCCAGATCCAGTTTGTCCAGTTTTTTTAGGTTTTTTATGAGTGCTGGATACAATTTGCCGGACACCAACCTTTTGCCTGTTCCATCCCATTCTGCATAACCTTTATACACGGTGAGGTCACCCATATCCTGGATAGAGGCTAGTCCGGAAAACTCTGATCGATTGTAGGATATATCGGTGAGATACTGAACTCCATGATCTTCCATAGTGATGTTTTTGATGATAAAATCATTGAGCCTGTTTTTATTTTCGGGGATGGACCAGTAATCTTGCAGATCGACCGAATAATAGGCCTTGTTAGAGATAGATTCTAATGCGCTCAAGAGGGCTATAAAATTCACTTTTCTTAAAAATTGTTTTTCTGGATCATTTTCAAAGGCCCCCGTTTCAATAAGAATAGTACTGGTTCCCCACTTTTGGATATTGTCCCCAAATGCTCGTGGTTCGTGTTCATCATCATAACGGCCTATATGCATGGGGATGATTTTTTTTAAAGTATTATGTATTACGCCTGCCACTTGCATCGCATGTTCTCTTACTGCGTTTACTTCTTTTTCTTGATTGTAAGCAGGTGCCAATAAGGAGATGGAAGCAGGAGTTTTTTGATCTCCGGCAGCGTGATATTTATGTTGATCGTGTAGATTAAAACCAAAATCAGGTTGTAGACTGTCACGAACAGATTTTAGTATTCTGGCTTCCGGACTTTGTAGGTAGATGGCATCGCGGTTGATATCGATTTGTTGTGCATTGCGCCGGACAAATAATTCTGCCCCATCAGGGTTGAGCATTGGGATGAAATATAGAGTGCATTCGTCTAAAATATTTTCCTTCAAGCCACTCCACCTCCCAGTGGTAGTGAAAAAATTAAATAGATCAAGTATGGCCATAGTGGCTGTAGATTCATCTCCATGCATTTGACTCCACAACAAGACTTTGGTATCTCCCTGGCCGACCTTTACCAGGTGAATATTTCTCCCTAAAAATGATTTACCTAATAATTTTACTTCAAATCCTGGAATTGTTTTAAGCTGAATAATCTTAGCTTCCAGGTCCACGTGACGCACCCTTCGATTGTTGAAGGTAGTATCCTCAAAATCTGAATGAATATGGAGCAGGGGTTCCGGATCAAATTGAGCTTGAGCTGACATTGTAAACATCAAGAGGACGCAGAGGCCCCAAAATTTGAAGGCGGATATTTTACTGTAGTTCATTGCACACATATTTGTAAATTCACTATAAATATAAAACTCAATTCCTCCTTTGATGTACTTATTCTTCATAGGCAATCCAACAGCTGGAGCTGGCAAAGCAAAAAAATCCTGGATGGAGCTTGAAGTTAAACTCCTAGAGTTGGGTTGGCGGTTCGACATTCGTTGGTCTGCATCGCAAGCACAGATCAGTACTTTGGTGAAGGATGCTTTGCTCCATCATCCCGATATGATCGTCAGCCTTGGAGGTGATGGTACCGCTCATGAAGTGATCAAAGCGATGTATGCTGCTCAGCTGCAAGAGACGGGGCCTCTCTTTACAGTATTCCCCAAAGGCACCGGCAACGATTGGGCAAGGTATTGGAGGATCCCTCACAAGATCCATGAGTGGATAGAAATGGTTAAAATGAAAAAAACTTATGTCCAGGACTTGGGTCAGGTAGCATATATGGATGAGACCGGACTTAAAAAGTCTGAGGTTTTTAATAATGTTGCCGGTATGGCTTACGATGCCTATGTCGCTGACTATATTGAGTCCAAAAAGAAGAAGACGGGTGTAGGCCGTTTACAATATCTTTGGTTCATATTCCGCTGTCTTTTTGGTTATAAATTACAACAGAGTAAACTATCCTGGTCCAGTGGATCTGCACAAGATTTTTTTTATACAATCAATGTTGGTATCTGCCCTTATTCTGGAGGTGGGCTTAGCCTGGTCCCGCATGCGGTGCATGATGACGGGCTTTTGGCTGTTACTGCAGTAAGACCTTTGACAAAGTGGCAGGTTTTATTATTTAGCAGACATTTCTATAGCGGACAGATACATCAGCATAGAAAAGTGTTAGCTTTTAACACGGATGAGCTACTGCTGGAGCCTTGTGATCCGCATGATATCATTAAGCTGGAGACAGAGGGTGAGTATCTTGGCCACCTTCCAGCGAGATTTACTGTCCTTAAAAATGCATTAAAATTATGCG
Organism: Saprospiraceae bacterium; assembly: GCA_016709995.1. Lineage (NCBI taxonomy): Bacteria > Pseudomonadati > Bacteroidota > Saprospiria > Saprospirales > Saprospiraceae > Saprospiraceae bacterium. Next base: position 2,557,123 of record JADJLQ010000001.1, on the reverse strand, counting down.
CACCTTAAATTGAAGAATAGTAACTTTATCATCATATTAATCGTCAGTCCTAAAAAATATTAAACTTATGAAGTATCCAATAATCGCGTTTTGTCTTGTACTTTTTGGCTTTGTCTCCTCTGCTCAGGTCATGGAAGACAGCAAAGTAATGAGTAAAGGCCAGCAGACCAGTCTCTCCATTGAAATCCCAGAAGTTTCTGCAGATTATGTGGATGATGTATTTAAAGATTTCATCAAGGATTTCAAGGGCAAAACCAAAAAGGATAAAAAATTGAATGAATGGTTTAGTGACAATGCCAAAGTACCCACGATAGCTAACGGTGCTCCCATAGATATCTATAGCAAAATAGAATCCGTAGGCAGCAAATCAGTGGTGAATATGTGGATTGACCTGGGCACAGGGTATATAAGCTCAGGCACTTATCCTGCAGAATACCAGGAAGCAGGAAAATTGCTTGCTAAATTTGCTACTACTGTAAAAGTCAGACAAGCTGAAGATGAGCTGGCTTTGGTTGAAAAAGACCTTAAAAAGTTAGACGGCGATATGAAGAAACTCAAAAAAGACAATGAAGACTATCACAAAGAAATCGAGCGTTGCAACGAAAAAATAAAAGAAGCAGAAAAAAATATTGAGAAAAACGAAGAGGAACAAAAAGGTAAACAAATGGCTCTCGAAAATCAAGCTTCAAAAGTAGAAGACGCCAAAACCAAGGTCGAAAATATTAAAAAGAATTAGGGCTGAGCGGCTCTTGTAGATGGTGAATACCAGCAAAATTAAAGCGCACCCAAAGCCGCAGGAGAGCTGTGATGCAAAAAAGCGACCTGCTAATTTTATAGAATTTACAAAGCCCGGAAGCCACCGTGGTGCGAAAATACCCTAGGTTAATGTACTGAGAGTATAAAACTTTAGGCTATTAACTCGCTAAAACCAACCTGAGGTATATTGCTGAAAGGGCCATGGTATACTGACCAAAATGATAATTAGTGCAATAAGGTAATACCAGAATATTTTTTTGAACGCGAGACCGTTTTGATTTCTCTTGGCCTGGAGATAACCTATCGTAATAAGACCTAATGCGATCAACATCATGGTCGGATGTTCGACCGCAAAAAATCGCATGACTTTATCTTTCATCATGCCTTCACTTTGCGTGATCCGTGGAGTGATGAAAAAGAGTATAATCCCAATCAATAATTGTGTGTGAGCCAGCACAAAAGCTAAAAATGAGGGTCGGCTGTGTTCTTTATTATAAGCAATGCTGGATTTCCACTTGTTATATGCATCATAGATTGCCCAGATCAGGGCTATTAAAAGCAGCCATCTGATTCCTGAATGAAGATGTTTGATGATACTATACATAATATTGATTTTGAGTAAAGTTAAGATTAATTGAATGCGACTCGTGTTTAGTTTTTATTATTTATTTTATCCATAGCGTATTCAGCAAGGCAAGTGATAGTTAAGCTTGGATTGACCCCGATGTTGGCAGGTATCACACTTCCGTCCAGGATATACATGTTTTTATAATTATGCACTGCAAAATTTTTATCTATGACCCCGGTGGTGTCATCAAGACCCATAGGGCATCCTCCGAGGATGTGGGCAGTAGTGGCCATATTGAGGAGGCTTTCGGTCAGTGCATGTACTGCGACACCATTTGTCTTTCTGGCCAGTATATTCATCGCTTTATACCCCGCAGGGATAAAAACCGGTATAGTGGGTTCACCCGGCCCGGTAGTCAAACTCATTTTCCTTCCTGTCCATTTCATCGCCAACGCATTTTTAAGACTCTGCATGACCAGGACGACCAGGCCGTGTCGGGCATCATGACCCTTTATGATCCATTTAATCGTAGTGATCGGATGTCTGACTACATTTGTGATCACCTTCAAGGCTCTGATCCAAGGGGCACCATCCCCTGTGGCCAGAAAAGCCATTCTAAACAATGATCCTGATCCATCTGGAAATTTACATAGCTCTATCTGTGTGTGTTCGTCCGCTTGAATGATCGAACTGATCGCAACTCCATAATTCATTTTTTCTTTGGTAGCGATGACACCACTGATGGACTCTGAATTGCTGAGGATGTTTTTACCCAAAGTGTCAGACAGGCCAGGTAATGTTTTATACTGATATTTTTGTCTGAATAAAAGGTTTAACGTACCAAGTACACCGCCAGAAAAAACGATGCCTTTCGAAATGAATACACCGGACTCACCTGAGGCATTTACTTTTTTAGTGGTTATTTTATAACATTCACCGATGGGTTCTGTCTCAACTTTTATGACTTCTGTGTTAGCGAGTATGGTTGCTCCATATTTTTGAGCAAACCAGAGATAGTTTTTATCCAGCGTATTTTTTGCATTGTACCTGCACCCAACCATGCAGCCCGCACATTCGATACAGGGTTTTCTGATAGGGCCTTCGCCATTAAAATAGGGATCTTTGGGGGTTTGGTCTTCATCGTAATAAACGCCTACATCGACACCCTTATAGCTCTTCTCAAATCCCATTTCTACAGCAGTCTCTTTGAGCAGTACATCATCTGCATAATGATTTTTTGCAGGAGTGGCTCCCAACATAAATTTGGCTTTTTCAAAAAATGGCCTTAGGGTTGACTTCCAATCGTGATCCTGAAGGGGTATATGCTTATAAAATGGATCCATGGGTTCCATTAAAGTATTGGCATACACCAGGCTGCCACCACCTACGCCTACTCCAGACAGCACAAATAATTTTTTAAAAAAGGTTAGTTTAAGAAACCCAAACCAATGGAGTGCAGGTACCCACAGATATTTGCGCAAATTCCAGTTAGACTTGGGAAAATCACTCGAGGTATAGTGACGGCCTTTTTCTATTATAAGTACCCGGTATCCTTTCTGTGCCAGTCTCATGGCTGACACACTGCCACCAAAGCCGGAGCCTACGACGATATAGTCATATGCTGGCTTATTATCTGGCGATCCTTCCTTTCCACTCATAATTCCGTTTAAAAATACTCAAGATGAAGACAAAACTGATATAAAAAGGATAGATCAGAGATGATAACAAATATTTGCCGACCGGCATACCATAATGATAAAATGAGGACATTGACTTGAGGTATAAATAATCAATTGTCAATTTACTCACCCACATCATCAAAGTAGCTGGAAATAAGGATGGATAGAATAAGGTCAAAATGACAAATAGGACATTGGTCACATTGATAGACAATGCAATAGCAAGTGCTACTTTCATGCCCCCGTCTTTGGAACTATAATTTTTTGTACTCCACCTCAGTCTTTGACTGATCAAATGGTTCATTCCATTGATAGAAGGGGTAGTCACAATGGAATCTGGATGAAGATTAAATTTTATTTTATAATTGGGTTCAGATGCGGCCGCATAGACCAAACCCATATCATCACCTGAGGCAAATGCTTTCTCAGGGGCCTTGTCTGAGTAGTGCCTGATAGCCAGCTCTCTTGAATAATACATATTTGCTCCATTAGCCATATACCAGCGGCCAGACTCTATGCCAGCCAGTGTCATGCCCATCAACGCCATCATTTCTAACATCTGGAGATGATCTAAAATACTGAGTGGTTGAACAATCACCACTGGGGCAGTACAGAATATATTTTCATCCTTCCCAGCCAAAGATTGGTAAGACGACAGCCAAGCCTCCCCCATCAAACAATCAGCATCAGTCTGCACGATCGATCTGGTCTCTATGCTGGCTAATGCCGTTTTGATGGCATTTTTTTTCCCTGACCCGATGGCATCCAGCATCCTGTAGTTGGGTTTTAAGCGGGAAGCTATCATCTGTGGTCCCTCATCTTCCGAATGGTCATTTACAAAAAAACAAGTCCATAACGCGGGGTCCAAATCCTGTCGATCAAGGTGAGACAAAAGCTGAGGTAAGGAGCGTGCTTCATTCCTATATGGGATGATTATGCTGATGGATTGGCCAGACGGTATGGAGTGGTTTACGGGGGCTTGTATCACTCTATGCCATGTCAACAAGCCCAAACCTATCAAAGCTGAATAAATACATAGGATCATCAGAGCCAGAACTGCCATATCGGGCAAGATAATAATAAGCAATTCAATTTTAAGGCCTATCGGAAATAGAACTCAAATATGGTCACGCCAGCAGGTTGATTTTAACAGGCCTGGGTTATTTTTTCAAGTTTGCAGAAAAAGAAAAAATAAGGCTCAGATTATTTTTTAAAAAGCTCATCATATTCTTTTTTAGGTGCAGAAGACAACTCTCTGAAATCTGTCGGAATCCCATCTCTTTTTAAGCGCTCGCCCTCGATGATCGTATCTGCTTTTTTATTCATGATCGCCAGTGCAAGTAAGATCGCCGCTACAAATGGAAACGCAAAAATGGTAAGTAAAACGGCCAATACTCCGGTGATGGTATTTTTCTGCAGGAGCCCAAGTACCATCTTGCCATAACTCAATACGACTTTGCGATTGATGACCAGGGCAGCGATAATCAAAAATGGTGCTGCTAACGCAAGGATACTATATATGCTTTTAAATAAAAAGAAAATAAACCATACTATGGCTGCCATAAATATCAGTCCCATAATGGTCTCTGTTGTAGAAAATCGTTTGGTTTGCATGATAGTTTGATTTCTGTTTGTAAAAAGTATAACAAATTTAACCTCAAATAGGGTTCATTTCTCCAGGTTTATCGACGAACTAATGCAATAAGTCTTTTAAACTGCCTAATCTACCTCTGCCATACGCGAAAACTGATATTCATACAGCTTTCTATAGAATCCACTTGGGTGATCCAGGAGCTCTTCATGGGTGCCGATTTCTTTGATTTCTCCATGATCCATGACCATGACCTGGTTAGCATGGCGTATGGTGCTTAGCCGGTGAGCTATGATGATAGAGGTTCGTTTTTCGATGAGTTTTTCTATGGCATATTGTATCACAGATTCTGATTCGGGATCTATGGACGATGTGGCTTCATCCAGGATCAGGATATCCGGATTAAACACCAGGGCCCTCACAAAAGAGATGAGTTGTCTCTGTCCCATAGATAGATTGGATCCCCGCTCTGAGATGATAAAATCATACCCTCCAGGCAATTTCTCGATGAATTCATGAGCCCCGATCTGTTTGGCGGCATTAATTACTTCCGCTTCGGGAATATCTCCTTGTCTAAAAGTAATGTTTTCCAATACGGTGCCACCAAACAAAAACACATCCTGCAAGACCACTCCGATTCTGCTACGCAGATAGCTGAGTTCGTAGTCTTGAATGTTTTTACCATCTATTTTTATCGTACCCTGTTGAATGTCGTAGAGCCTGTCAAGGACACTGATGATGGTCGTTTTGCCTGAGCCTGTACTTCCTACAATCGCCAAAGTGGTGTGGCCTGGCACTTTGAAGCTTATACCTTTGAGCACTTCCTGATTTTCAATATATCCAAATCTCACCGCATCAAACTCAATATCACCGTTTAATTTTTTTCCAACTACAGTGCCTTTATTATCAATTCTTTCAGTATTGTCGAGAATGCCAAATACTCTCTCCGCTGCCACAAGCCCCATTTGCAGCGTATTAAATTTGTCTGCCATAAATCGAATAGGCCTGAATAGCATCGTAAGATAGATCGGGAAGGCCACTAAAGCGCCGAGAGTAACCTCTCCTTGAATCACCCCGTTAGCCCCCCACCACACCATGAGTGCCAGGGAGGTCGCCGAGATCAATTCTACTACTGGAAAAAAGACAGCATAATAAAATATACCATTGATATTGGCTGTGGTATAGTCTTTGTTGATTTTTTTAAATTTGGATTTTTCTTGCTCCTCAGAATTGAAAATTTGAATAATCCTCATGCCGGAAATTCTCTCTTGTAAAAATGAATTCATCCGTGCTATATGACTTCTTACTTGCTGAAAAGATATTCTTACTTTTTCTTTGAAGAGGTAACTGGCATAAATTAAGAAGGGCAAAGTAGTCAAACAAACCAGGCTAAGCTTCCAGCTCACCACAAACATGATGATTAATACTGCTATCAAACCCAATATATCTGCAAGTATAGTGATGACGCCTTCGGAGAACACTTCATTGATCGATTCGATATCATTGATGGTACGCGTAGTAGAAGTGCCGATAGGAGTCTTGTCAAAAAAAGCCAGCTTAAGATCTATAATATGATTAAATACCCGTGTCCTTAAATCTCTCACAATGGATTGCCCTAATTGATTGGTAGCCAATATAAAAATATATCTCAGCCAAACTGACCCCACCAGCACAAGCATATACCACATCACCAGTCTGCCCAATCCGGACAGTGTATTTTTCATGATGTTTTCATCCACCATCACATTGATCAGGTGAGGCCTCAGGATGCCTATTGGGGCTTGGATGATCGCAAGAAATATCGTCCAATAAAAAAGTTTTTTATAGGGAAATGAAAGTTGTAGTACTCTGCGCAGCAGAGAATAATTAAATTTTTGTTTTGCTTCCGCCATGGATGGATGCAAAAATACGGAACTTGTGATTATGGATTTTAGATCATATCAATCCTTCGTCTGCAAAACTAAAATAAGCGTCTTCGGTCAGTATCAGGTGATCGGTTAGTTTGATCTCCAGCAAGTCTCCTGCAGATTTAAGCATTTTGGTGACCTCCAGATCAGCTTTGCTGGGTTTGAGTGTGCCGCTGGGATGATTATGTGCCACGATGATGGAGGATGCATGATGTTCCAATGCTGTTTTGTAAATGATCCGCTGGTCTGCCGAAACCGCTGAGATGCCACCCAGATGTACTCTTCCTACGTATACAGGGATCATGGCCCGATTGAAGCAGGCTAACCAGAACTCTTCCTGTTTGCTATGCCGGATAATCTCGAACAAGAAAGCACTTTCTGCGCTTTTCGTGATGGGTTGTTTTTGCGGCCTGATCTCATGAAGTCTTCGCATACCCAGTTCTATGGCAGCGAGTATGGTCACTCCTTTAGCACTTCCGATACCCTTTATTTTTCGCAAATCTTTCAGGGACATTCCTGACAGATTGTGTAAACTGTTGTCTGCCAGATTAAGGAGATTGCGGGCAACATCCAGCGCACTAAGATCCTTCGTACCGGAAGATATGAGAATAGCGAGCAATTCAGAATCACTTAAAGTCCCAACACCTTTATCCATCAGTTTTTCCCGTGGTTTATCTTGGGTGGACCACTGTTTGATACTCTGCCTGTGATCAGCCATAGGTAAGTGCACGATCGAGATCTTCAATCAGGTCCTCCACATCTTCTATACCTACACTCAGGCGAATGAGTGAATCAGTCAACCCTGTTTTGAGTCGTTCTTCTTTTGGAATAGAGGCATGAGTCATGGACGCCGGATGTCCAATCAATGATTCGACTCCGCCCAAAGATTCAGCGAGGGAAAACAATTTGGTATTGCTCAATATCTTAAATACAGGATCTTGTCTGTTATCTACAAGGTCAAAGGAGACCATGGCGCCAAAATCACGCATTTGTTTTTTAGCGACCGCATGATTGGGGTGCGAAGCAAACCCCGGATAATACACTTTAGATACTTTGGGATGCTGTGCCAGATGATGAGCGATGCGGGCAGCGTTCTGACATGCCCGTTGTACTCGTATATGCATCGTCTTAATGCCACGCAAGACCAGAAAACAATCCATGGGGCCAGGCACAGCTCCAGTCGCGTTTTGAATGAAATGTAACTGATCAGCCAGTTCCTGGGATTTGACGATCAAGGCACCGTGCACCACATCTGAGTGGCCATTGATATACTTTGTGGCTGAATGTAATACAATGTCTGCCCCATAATCAAGTGGATTCTGCAGATAAGGTGATGCAAATGTATTGTCTACACATACCAGGATCCCATGTTTTTTTGCCAGGCCACATACCAGTTCGAGATCAATGATATTCAACATGGGATTGGTAGGGGTCTCTACCCACAGGAGCTTGATGCCTGGCTTGATATGTTCCTCTGCTGTCTTTGCATCTGATAGATTGACGAAAGTGGATTTGATGCCATACTTCTCGTACACCCGACGCATCTGACGAAAGGATCCACCATACAGATCATTGGTAGATAGTATCTCCTCGCCGGGAGAAAGCAGTTTCATGACGGCATCCTGGGCCGCTAAACCACTCGCAAAGCAGATCCCATGGCGACCATTTTCTAAAGCCGCCAGGTTGGCTTCCAGGACGGATCGGGTAGGATTTTGAGTTCGTGCATATTCATATCCTTTGTGATCACCTGGAGCAGCCTGCACATACGTAGATGTTTGATAGATAGGCGTCATAATGGCTCCTGTAGAGGGATCAGGTTCTATACCCGAATGGATGACTTTGGTAGCAAATTTCATTTGGTGAAGGTAGGGCTTCCACTTGAAAGTTTGCATTGCAATTCGATATTTGAAGCCTTCAAAGGTTGCTATAAATCTGTTAAAGGAAGATATTTATTTAGGTAATTCATTGAGTCTAAACGCGACGCCAACAATAAATATCAATGGTCGAAAAGCTGACAATATTGAAGAAGGTGCTTTGCTCAGCATGAATTGGATTTTGCTACTAAAAGTAAATCAAAATAATTCTATACTTCTAGTTTCCAACCATTCTCATACTTAGGCATGAGGTACTGCTTATTCACTGATTTGTCAGTAAATTGTTGTTTAGACTTATCCCAGGTGAGTTTTTTGCCGCTTCTGTAAGCGATATTGCCCATTTGGCACACTTTTGCCACCAGGGCGGCTGTCTCGATGGGGCAGTTGAGTTCATTCATTTTCCTGTTTCTCACTACACCTGCAAAGTTTTCCATATGCAATTGTACTCCATTGTCTTCTTTGAGATGCATGGGCTCCATTACCTTGGTCTTCACCGCAGCTTCCTCAATCACTTCCCAGCCATTACGATCCACTACGAGGGTACCGTTATTGCCTATAAATCCAATGCCATGATCGCGATGATAAGGCCCATTGTCTATCGCCAAAGCGTGCTCCCAACTCAGGATAAAATTATCAAATTCGTAGATCGTAGATTGAGTATCCGGGGTCTCATGGCTAAGATCAGGATAGGCAAACTTGCCTCCAAGAGCAGCTACCGTTTTAGGCATCGTGGCATTCATCCCAAAGAGTGCATAGTCTATAATATGGACCCCCCAATCACACATCAAGCCCCCTGCATATTCCCAAAACCATCTGAAATTGAAGTGGAAATGTTCTGTCTTGAACGGCCGGTGTTTGGCAGGTCCCTGCCACATATCATAGTCTACACCGGGTGGTACTGGCAGCACCACGCCTTTCGGAGCCGGTTTCATCCAACCCTGGAAGGCCCAGGTTTTTACCATGCGGATCTGACCCAACTTACCTGAATGAACATAATCGATAGCATCTCTGAAATGTTTTTGACTGCGTTGCCATTGACCAACCTGGATGACACGGTTATATTTTTTTTGTGCTTGTTCCATCATTAAAACCTCCCCGATGCTGTTGGCGATAGGTTTTTCACAATACACATCTTTGCCGGCCTGGCAGGCAGCTATCGTAATCAATGGATGCCAGTGGTCCGGGGTGCCGATGATCACAAAGTCAATCTCTTTTTCTTCCAAAAGCTTCCGGTAGTCTTTATAGGTTTTTACTTTTGCAGCATCGACCCCGAGACCTTTAAGATCGCCCATCCTTTTATCTAGCACTGACTGATCAATATCGCAAAGCGCTACGAGCTGAGCATTAGGCATTTTGATGTCAGCCCTGGTATTGCTCCATCCCATCCCGTTGATGCCGATGGCTCCAAATCGCAGCGTGTCAGAGGGAGGGTTTTTTCTGTTAATCGTAACAAATGGTGATCCTTGTACACCTGACCACAAAGTGGATCCTGCCAGCGCCAATCCCGTGGTTTTGATAAATTTTCTTCGATCAGACATAGATAGATGTTTTTATAAAGGCCAATTTACTATAATATTGAAGCAAAACAGAAGGTTATTGAGATCTTAAAATAAACTTTTTAAATTTTACAATTAAAATTAAATCCAATTCACAAATAATATTGCTACTAAAAGGCATTATTTTTACAAACACTTTGAATCGAATTGATTAAGCGGGAGTAGCTCAGTTGGTAGAGCATTAGCTTCCCAAGCTAAGGGCCGCGGGTTCGAGTCCCGTTTCCCGCTCAGATTTTTAGGGTTCCTGAGCCATTTTAAACACTGCACCCCGTAGAAAAAACTCTCGTAGAGAGGACTATAAATTCTTGATAAAATTTCAATAATAGGTATCATTTTTTATAGCTACTAGCCTAATATTCTAATAGTTGCATAAAACCGCTCTAAATGAACCAGTTTCTCGTATTTTTGTTCCTTATTTACATTCAGTCTTAATAACAATGGAAACTTTAGCTAAAAGCCCCGTCATGTTGTACACAGAGCAGACTCCCAACCCGGAGACCCTCAAGTTTGTACTCAATCGTATCCTCTATAAAGGTATCGCTGACTTTAAACAGGCCGATCAGGCCTTTGACTGGTCGCCTTTTGCATCTGCTTTATTCGAATTTCCTTTTGTCAAGGGGGTGTATATGTGCAATAATTTTGTCACGATCACCAAAGAAAGCGCTGTCGAGTGGAATGACATCATGCTCGAGCTGAAAGAATATATCAAATCCTGGATAGCTGATGACAAGCCGATTATCGCCGAAGGGTACCAGGCATATATGGATCAACAGGAAAAAGACAACTCTACCATCCAATACAGCGAGGCCGATGCCGAACTGGTCAAAAGGATCAAAGAGCTGATCGAGACATATGTCAAACCAGCCGTAGAAATGGATGGTGGCAATATAGAGTTTAAAGCTTTCGACCAGGGCACCGTATATGTGATCATGCAGGGTTCTTGTAGCGGTTGTCCTTCTTCTACTGTGACGCTCAAAGCAGGGATTGAAGGTATGCTCAAACGCATGATTCCGGAAGTGAAGGAAGTCGTGTCTGAAATGGGGTAATCAGTGTGGAAATAGCTCAGATATATCCCTCTGTTCAAAACCTGGTAGTCGAAGTAGGGGATTGGATCTCCGGCCAGCAAAAACTTTTTTCAAATAGCGATATTGAAGAAAAGGGACTGAATAATTTAGTCTCCTATGTGGATAAAACGGCAGAGCAACAGCTGGTATCAGGCTTAAAACTCATCTTGCCGGGCTCACATTTCCTCACAGAAGAAGCCACCATTGAGCATCATCCCGGCGGAGAATGGGAATGGGTCATCGATCCACTGGATGGTACTACCAATTTTTTGCACCGCATACCTTTGTATTGTGTGAGCGTAGCTCTAAGGCATGATGGCGAGATAGTGCTTGGTATTATATATGTACCTAACCTGCAGGAAATATTCCATGCGGTCAAGGGCGCCGGAGCCTATCTCAACGGTCAGCGAATCAAGGTCAGTGAGGCACCGGCATTGTCTTCAGCGTTGATTGCTACAGGTTTTCCACATCGAAATTTTGAAGGCATGGACGCTTATATTAAAGCCCTGGAATACTTTTTTTATAATACTCAAAGTTTGCGCCGGATGGGAGCTGCTGCAATAGATCTGGCATATATAGCTTGTGGCAGGATGGATGGCTTTTTTGAGTTAAAACTGAGTCCTTGGGACATCGCGGCGGGTGCTCTCCTCATTACTGAAGCCGGAGGCATGATATCTGACTTTAATGGCAGTGATGATTATCTGTTTAAATCAGAATTATTGGCAGGTAACCCTGTGATTTACAACGAGATGCGCGAAGTACTTCATCGTTATTTTGCCATATAGCTTTGAATTTTAGCCCCAATGAGATTGAAGTTGCCCTTTGACATTTGAGCTTGTATTTGTATTTGTCCTTTGAATTTGATCTTTACATTTGAGTTTGATTTGTATATGTCCTTTTAATTTGAATTTTCCATAGAGTTTTCCATTTAACCTCCCCCATTTCAATCCTAAATCAAGCCTTTCATTAGTCTAATAATTCTTGTACTTGATCTAAGCTTTTCTCCCGACCCGACTATTTTCGGTAAGTTTATAACCTTAATTGTATTAAAAAAGCTGATGTAGATGCTTCTTCTCGAAAATTTCAAAATGGCGCTGTCTGCGATCAGGGCCAATCTCACCCGCGCTACGCTCACCCTGATGATCATTGCTGTTGGGATCATCTGCCTCGTGGGTATCCTGACCGCCATCGATGCTTTGATATTTTCACTGAGCGACAATTTTTCGTCTTTAGGTGCCAATTCATTTAGTATCAGCCCAAAAGGGGGTGATTTCCAGACACGGCAAAATGGTCGTACCAATAAAAGAGGTGAGGAGATCAGTTTTAGCCAGGCCATGGATTTTAAAGAGAAGCTCAATATTGATGGCGTGGTAGCAGTATCTTTCAATGGGACCAACCGGGCAGCCTTGAAATATGAGAATGAAAAAACCAATCCTACGGTCTCTGTCATGGGGGTGGATGAAAATTATCTGGATGTCAAAGGGTATGACATCGAATATGGTCGATGGTTTACCAATCTGGAAGTCATCAATGGCACTCCGAGAGCGATTATAGGCAAAGACATTGTAAAGCTTTTATTCAAAGAAAGACCATTGACTGCCATCGGTAAGACCATGCTCGTCGGGAACATTCGTGTCCAGGTCATCGGTATACTCAAATCAAAAGGATCCTCCATGAATAGCTCCGCTGACAGGGTCGTATTGTTACCTCTTATCCAGGCAAAACAATATTATGCTTCTTCCAATGAAAATTATGATCTCGCCGTCAAAGTAAATCAGGTGAGTGCCCTCGATGATGCCGTCAATGATGCTACGGGCCAGATGCGTATCGCCCGCGGACTCCGGGTCAATGAAGAAAATGATTTTGAAATACAAAAAAGCGAAGGCCTGGTCTCCATTATTAAAGAGAACACTGTCAAGATACGACTGGCGACCATAGGGATAGGTTTGATCACCCTCCTCGGAGCAGCCATCGGGCTCATGAATATCATGCTGGTGTCTGTCACCGAACGCACGCGCGAGATCGGTATCAGCAAAGCCATCGGGGCCACCAGCCGAAATGTAATGATCCAGTTTCTCACTGAGGCTGTGCTGATCAGCCTGATGGGGGGGGTCGTAGGCATCATCCTGGGGATATTGGTTGGGAATATTGTCACTGTGCTGATCGGTGGTAAATTTTTAGTTCCCTGGAACTGGATTGGTCTGGGAGTATTTGTTTGTATTGTCGTAGGGGTATTTTCAGGATTGTATCCAGCGCTCAAGGCATCAAGACTGGATCCGATAGAATCTTTGCGATACGAGTAAGCAATACTAGTCTAAGTCTGGTCTTAAATTAGGGACCACTTCACTTCACGATCACTTCATCTCTTCCCACACCTACAGAGATCAACGAAAACTTCCTTCCCAGTTGCTCCTCCAGTGCATCAATATATGACCTGGTTGCTATCGGGAGCGAGTCATAACTCTGATAGGACCCAAGATCAGATTGCCAACCTTCATAAGATGTATATACTGGTGAGACTTCATGGTCCAGTTCAAATGGGATATAATTGATGTCTCCACCATGATATTTATAGTGGGTACAGGCTTTGACGGTCTCAAATTCATTCATCACATCGATCTTAGTCATAATCAGTTCATCCACCCCATTGATCATGATCGAATAACGGAGCTGTACCAGGTCTATCCAGCCGCACCGTCTCGGCCGACCTGTAGTGGAGCCAAACTCCATACCAGCTTTACGCAGTTCATCCCCGGTCTCATCGTGTAGTTCTGTAGGGAAGGGACCGCTGCCTACCCGGGTACAGTATGCTTTGGTGACGCCCATGATTTTTCGGATACGATTGGGGGCTATACCGACACCGGTACAGACACCGGCACTGATGGTATTGGAGGAAGTGACATAAGGGTAGGTACCAAAATCTACATCGAGCATGGAGCCCTGGGCACCTTCTGCCAGTATATTTTTTCCCTCACTTAGGGCTTGATCGACATAATATTCACTGTCTACTTTGGGGAAAGAACGCAGTACCTCCAGGCTTTCAAACCATCGCTGTTCCAATGCTTCGAGGTCAAATTCTATCTCCGGATATATTTTGGCCAGGCTGAGGTGTTTTTCCTTAAGGATTCTATATTTCTGATCAAAGTCTTTGGCATCGAGGTCGCCGACGCGTATGCCATTACGACCTGTCTTGTCCATATAAGTGGGGCCTATACCTTTTAAAGTAGATCCGATTTTATTTTGACCTTTGGAAGCTTCAGAAGCTATATCCAGCATCTGGTGAGTAGGCAGGATCAGGTGTGCTTTCCGCGCTACGATCAGTTTTTGGCTGATATCATACCCAAAAGTGCTCAGTTTTTCAATCTCTTTTTTGAATATAACCGGGTCAATCACTACACCGTTGCCGATAAGATTGATAATGCCGTCATGTAGTATAGCGGAAGGTATGGTGTGCAATACTATTTTTTGATCTCCTACATAGAGGGTATGTCCGGCATTTGGACCTCCTTGAAATCTGCATACGATCTGGTAATCTGGGCAGAGTCTGTCTATGATTTTACCTTTACCCTCATCGCCCCATTGTAAACCTAATAATACATCTACACCCATGTGTGATAGTTATGAATAGTGAGGCGCAAATATAAGTGAACCATGTGACTAATCGACTTATAACTTTGAGAATGTCTTATGCTACAAAGGCATTGAAGTATAGCTTGGATATCACATTCTCTGAAAACTTTACAAAGTAAAAAATCGTAAGAATGTAGCGTGGGTTGAGTATCTGCTTTCTTAGAGCCTGACTGTTGGATCTAACAATTTTCTAATTCTGAAAAAAACAGGGTTACTCTGTCCATTCATCAGGAAATAAAAGTCGTCTACCTGTGGTTTTATTGAAGGGCATGGGTGCAGCCCAGGATCTTAATTGGTTGCTCAGCAAAGTACTCAACCGATTTGTTATATGGGGCAGGCTTTTGGATAGATCGAGTTTTTCTCCAATATCATCCTTCAAATTGTACAGCTCTTTTGAGCCCGTCCTTTGATTATAGACCAGCTTCCAGGCTCCTTTCCTGATAGCACTAAAATAATTAATCCCAGGACCACCTTGTGCCTGCCATTTATTGGGATAGTGCCAGATCAATGCTCGGGTAGTATCAATCAGGTTGGAATTCTTAAGGTAAGGTACTATGCTTTTGCCATCAATGGCCTGATAATGGGTCTGTTTGACTTTGGCCATTTCGAGGATAGTAGGCAGAAAATCATCGATCATCACATATTGATCACTTGTTGATCCGGAATGAGTGATTCCTGGCCAGGACACGATCATGGGTACCCTGATGCCTCCTTCATAGACAGACCCTTTACCTGCTCTCAGTGGAAGATTCTGAGTGTGCGCTTCACCACCTCGGGGAGGGGCCAAGCTCAGACCACCATTGTCACTCATAAAAATGATGATGGTATTTTTAGCAACGCCTTCAGAGTGGAGAAAATCCATGAGGTCTCCCAGGCTTTTATCCATGCCTTCTACAAGACTTGCATAGGCAGCCTCGATGGAGTCAAGACCTGCGTGAATATATTCAGGATAATATCGCTGATCGCGCATGATGGGGGTGTGCACTGCATAGTGTGCCATATTTAGAAAAAATGGCTGATTGTTTCGAATAGGTGCCATCAATGATTTTATAGCTTCCAGCGTAAGGGCCTCTGTCAAAAAAGTGTCAGTGCCATAGTATTCTTCCAGGTCTGGCACAGCTTGCATAACGGCTTTGCCAGGCTGGTTACCAAAATTTTCACGAGCCAGATAACTTTGAGGATGGCCGGCAGCATGACCGGAGATATTGACCATAAATCCCATATTATAAGGGTTAGCTCCCGGAGTACCGGCTGATGCCCAGTGAGCTTTTCCTACGTGGATCGTAAAATAACCATCGTCTTGTAGTATTTGTGGAAAAGGGGTAGCAAAATAGGTGCTTTCAATATTTTTTACCGGGCTCAGCCCATTGATATTCCATATGGCAGGACTTAAATCCTCATCTACAGCATCAGTATTGTTATTTTTTCTGGGCGAAGTCCAGTTGGTTATATGATGATGTGCCGCATTTAATCCAGTGAGCATGCTAGACCTGGTAGGGGTACATACTGGCGTGGCGTAAGCCGAGGTAAACTTCATACCGGCCGCTGCCAGTTTCTCCATATTAGGAGTATGATATCGGTGATTAAGTGGGGTAGGACTGCTCCAGAAAGGCACAGAGCAATCTTGCCAGCCCATATCATCGACTAAAAAGACAATGATATTAGGTCTTATTTTATATGTATGTCGGTTTCCAAGTAATAATAAGCTCCCTGTTATGGCTATGAGGATGGCAATATGGCCTCGAAATTTGGTCAATGTGTTAGATTAAAATAAAAATATGAATCCCTGAGTAAAATTATTTTTCAGATACAACTTCTTCCAAAATCACCTGGGTCTTTCTATTGGCACAGTCTTTTTTCATGCAATTTCCGTAAAGGTTGAGCGAATGATTCTCAATTTTAAATTGTAACAGATCAGACATGGTCTGTATGATTGGCTGTATCCTTGGATCACAAAACTCATGGACCTGACCACAGTCTATGCAGATGAGATGATCATGTTGTTTATAGCCAAAAGACTTCTCGTATTGTGCAAGATTTTTGCCAAACTGATGCTTTTTGACCATTTCACAATTGACCAATAGTTCGAGGGTATTGTATACGGTGGCTCTACTTACTCGATAGTTTTTATTCTTCATCTCGATATAAAGGGCTTCCGCATCAAAATGGTCGGAGCGCTCATAAATCTCTTCAAGGATAGCATAGCGTTCGGGAGTCTTGCGAAAACCGCTTTTATCCAGATGAGCCGAAAATATATTTTTTACCTGGTCAAAATTCATGGGTACAAAATTATTTTATTTGTTGCACAAGCATAGTTTTTTGTCCTATTCTATTTGTTCCACCGTGGAACTGTGTTTATTTATTCTATACGTTCCACCGTGGAACTGTGTTTATTTATTCTATACGTTCCACTGTAGCGATATCATTGAGCTTAGAGAGGCTTTTGATGGCATGTTGTAATTGGACTTTGTTTTTTACCATCAAGCTCATTTTGCCTTCAAAATAACCTTCCTTTCCTTCAATGCTAAAAGATCGGATATTCAGATTCAGATCATTGGATATAGCTTTTGATATCCTTTCAATCACACCGGGACCATCATCGATGCCAGTGATGAGTAAGTTCGCTACAAAGTCTGATTGATTCATATCGCCCCATTCAGCTTTTACCACTCGGTATCCAAAATTGGCCAATAAATTGGTGGAATTAGGACAGTTGGTCCGATGAATTTTTAGTCCGGATGATGAGGTGACATAACCAAATATGTCATCACCGGGCAAAGGCCCACAGCAGCTGGCAAAACTATATTCATATTGTTCTGCCGGCTCACCATTGATATAGAGCTTATTATTTAGGCCAATGTTTTTATTGATCGTAGCTGGAGTTTCTGTTACGACAGTACTGTTGGCGGTAGGTTCTGGTACAATAAATACAAGTTTTCCATTTTCAACAGGGAGCTGATTGATTTCAGCAGGGTCAATTTCACCTGATGCAATAGCTTCATATAAGTCCAGTCGGGTTTTGTATTGATAGTGTTTTACCAGTCGATCCAGATTGTCTTCCAGATCCAGTTTGAGGTTTTTAAATTTTCTCTCCAGGGCTTCTTTCCCCAGGTCAGCCCGCTGTTTGCGTTCATCTTTGAGTGATTGACGAATCTTAGCTTTTGCTTTTCCGGTAACCACCAGTTTGAGCCAACCTTCGGAAGGTTTTTGCTTGCTATTGGTGATGATTTGGACCTGGTCTCCATGCTCCAGACGATATCCCATTGGGACTAGCTTGTTATTGACTTTGATGCCAGTACATCGGGAGCCAAGGTCTGTGTGAATGCTAAAAGCAAAATCCAGGGCGGTAGCCCCTTTAGGCAAGATCCTTACATCACCTTTTGGGGTGTAAACATAAATCTCTTCATTGAATAGATTGGTTTTGAAGTCACTCATAAACTCAATCGCATCAGTATGTTGTGATTCAAGTATGTCCCTGATATTATCCAACCAGTTTTCGTAGAGTTTTTGTTGGTTCGAGATACCTTTATACTTCCAATGGGCAGCAAATCCTCGCTCAGCAATCTCATCCATTCTAGATGATCGAATTTGCACTTCTACATACCTGCCACTGGGCCCTATCACCGTAGTATGCAGAGATTCGTAGCCATTGGCCTTTGGGGTAGTGACCCAATCTTTTAATCTTTCAGGGATAGGGGTATGTACATCTGTGACAATTGAATAAATCTGCCAACAAATAGATTTTTCCATTTTGGAAGGCACATCTACGATGATTCTGACTGCAAAAAGGTCATATATTTCTTCAAAAGGGACTTTTTTTTGCTTGATTTTGTTGAGTATACTCGAGATAGATTTAGGTCTGCCATGGATTTTATAGGGTACAGCCAGTTGGTCAAGTTCCGTTTTTAGAGGCTCAATAAATTTTTCAATATATTTATTCCTCTCTAGCTCTGACTCTTCTAGCTTGTGCCGAATCTCGTTATAGGCGTCTGGTTCCTGGATCTGCAGACAAATGTCCTGAAACTCTGATCTTATATTATATAGCCCTAAGCGATGGGCCAGAGGGGCATATATATAATCTGTTTCTGCAGCGATCTTGAGCTGCTTATGCCTGGGCATGGAGGAGATCGTGCGAAGATTGTGCAGACGGTCTGCCATTTTAATCAGGATCACACGCACATCTGACACCAGGGTGCTAAGCACTTTTTTGAAGTTTTCAGCCTGGGCCGTCTCCATATTGTATAACCCGTCCAATTTGGTCAGACCATCCACGATCATACCGATTTTAGGCCCAAACTCTTGCCGTACCGTCTCTAAAGTCACACTGGTGTCTTCAACCACATCATGCAGTAGTGCGCAAATGACCGCAGTCGGTCCCAGTCCAATTTCTTCCAGGCAGATTTGAGCGACCTCAATTGGATGTAATATATAGGGCTCCCCTGATTTTCTCCGCTGCTCCCTGTGAGCTACCACGGCCATTTCATACGCCTTTCGGATATTGGACCGGTCGGTTTCTTCAAGCGGAGTCTTAAAAGATTTGAGGAGTGTACGGTAAGCGTTCTGAATCAATAGGCGATCATTTTCGTCATCGATAGGGATCTCTTCGATATGTGGTGCCGGTTGGGACATATAATTAATTAAAGATAACGAAAATAAGATGGTATTTGTTCGAATGGATTAATGTATCTTTGCACTCCCAATTTATGCGGGTATGGCGAAATTGGTAGACGCGCCAGACTTAGGATCTGGTGCCGTGAGGCATGGGGGTTCGAGTCCCTTTACCCGCACTTGTTGTTTTATTCATTTCATTTTATTTGCTTTCATGGCAGTTTCATTTAATTCTACAGACCAGAATCAGGGTGTTTTGATCATTCAAATCCCTGTGACTGAATACCAACCTTCCTTGCTCAAAGAGTTGAATAATTATAAAAATAAAGCCCAGCTCAAAGGCTTTAGAAAGGGGAAGACTTCGGTCGATGTGATTAAAAAAATGTATGGCAATGGTATTCTCCAGGAAGTGGTAGAGAATAACCTCCAAAAACAGTTGTTCGATCATATTCAAGAAGCCAATATCAATATTCTTGGTCAGCCATTACCCAATGCAGAACAAGAGGCCATTTATTACAATATCATGTCTCCCACGGATTATACCTTTAAGTTTGACATTGGTTTTGCGCCGGATTTTGAGGTTAAAGGGTTAGACCAGACTTATGACTATCGTCAGGTCGCAGCTGACCAAAAATCTGTTGATGACCAGTTGGCTAAGCTTCGTGATAGATCTGGCGAATTAAAGATAATAGAGACAGAGGTCCAGGAGGAACATTTGGTTACCATAGATGCCAGAGAGGTTGAAAATGGTCAGATCAAAGAAAATGGGGTCAGATCCGAGTTTTCGATATGGTTATCCCAACTGGAGCCTGAAGCTCAAAAAGAATTTTTAGGTAAAAAAACCGGTGACGAATGGATATTGGCCATCAGAGGTCTGCACCAAGACAAAGATGATGCTTTTATCAGGCAGCGTTATTTTAATACCCTGGAAGAAAATGTTGCTATTCCGGAGATGTTTTCTCTTCAGGTTACAGAAATTAAAGCCAATGAGCCTGCAGTATTGGATCAGGCATTTTTTGATAAAATGTTTGGAGAAAATAAAGTAACCACCATTGATCAAGCCAATGAAAAAATCAGGGAAGAAATAGAAAAACAAATCGGGTTTCAGGCTGATGCATTGTTGTTTAGAGATATCCAGGACAATTTACTTAAAATCAATAAACAAGATTTGCCAGACACTTTTTTGAAGCGATGGTTAAAAGTTCAAAATGCAGAATTGACCGACGAAAGGGTAGAGGCAGAATACCCTGATTTTGTTCAAAACCTCTTATGGACTTTGATTAGAGAAAAATTAGTCAAAAAATACACGATAGAAGTCTCCAAAGAAGATATTAAGAATAGATTCAGGCAGCAGATACTCAGTTATTTTGGAGGTATGGCCATGGGCGATTTATCTTTTATGGAGCCCACCATAGATAAGATGATGCAAAACCGTGAACAGGTCGAAAAATTGCATGAAGAAATACTGACCGATAAAATATTTGATCAAATCAAGTCTAATGTCGACCTCAATCTTGTCCCTACTTCAGAATCAGAATTTAAAGAGCTCATGGAAGCTGCCCGCAAAGATACAGAAGCCAGAAGGCAAAAGAGCCTGATTGATGATCATGACCATGATCACGACCACAATCATGATCACCACCACCACGATCACTCAGACCACAGTCACAGTCATTAAATAAACTATTTATTGTAATTTTTGTTCCTGTATTTTTGGAAGTCTAAATTTAAAACTTAAACAATTTATCAGATGAACGAACAACAGGAGTTTAAAAAATATGCCACCCACCATTTGGGTATGAATTCTGCTCATCTTGAAAAATATATGAGCCAGGTATCTGTGCCAAATATTCATGATTTTACACCAACTGTAATAGAAGAGAGGTCGATGAATGTTGTGGGTATGGATGTCTTTTCGAGACTCATGATGGACAGAATTATCTTTATGGGTGTTGCCGTCAACGATTATGTAGCTAATGTCATCCAGGCTCAATTGCTTTTCCTTGAATCTTTGGATCCAAAAAGGGATATCCAGATTTTTATTAATAGTCCTGGAGGTAGCGTCATTGATGGCCTTGGAATATATGACACCATGCAGTATGTTTCTCCTGAGATTGGGACTATATGTACAGGATTGGCAGCTTCCATGGGAGCAGTTTTATTGGCTGCTGGAACCAAAGGCAAAAGAACCTGTCTGCAACACAGCCGGGTGATGATCCACCAACCTTCAGGAGGGATGCAGGGCCAGTTTAAAGACATGGAGATTTCATACAATCTCATCAAAGGGATGAAAAAAGAATTGTATGAGATTTTAAGCCACCATACCGGAAAGCCTGTAGAAATCATCGAACAAGATTGCGATAGGGATAATTGGATGTCTTCAACTGAAGCAAAAGAATATGGTTTGGTGGATGAAGTCCTTACGAGGGATAATCCACGCAAAAAAAACTAACTTTATCTATCTACTTTAGTCTTAATAATGAGCAAACAACACGATCAAAATACACAATGTGCTTTTTGTGGAAAAGCAAAAAATGAGGTAGCCATCCTCGTGGCAGGATTAGATGCTCATATCTGTGAAATGTGCATTGAGCAAGCTCATCATATCATAAAAGAGGAGTTTGATACTAAAAAGAAAAAGACGCCAAAGGCTTATTCACCGCCCAAAAACCTCACCCCTGCCAAAATCAAAGCTCACCTTGATGAGTATGTTATTGGTCAGCATGAAGCAAAAAAATGCCTCTCAGTCGCTGTGTACAATCACTATAAAAGATTGCAATCCATTGTAACTGATGAAGTCGAAATAGAAAAATCAAATGTGCTGTTTATAGGTCAGACGGGGACAGGTAAAACCCTTATGGCAAGGACTATAGCCAAAGTCCTTAATGTTCCATTTGCTATAGTAGATGCTACTGTTTTTACGGAAGCAGGCTATGTGGGCGAAGATGTGGAAAGCATGCTGAGTAGGCTGCTACAAGTCAGTGACTATGATGTGGCTGCTGCTCAAAAAGGCATTATTTATATCGATGAAATTGATAAAATCGCCCGAAAATCTGATAATCCATCTATCACAAGGGATGTATCCGGCGAAGGAGTTCAGCAAGCCCTTCTGAAAATGCTGGAAGGGGCGGAAGTCAGCGTGCCACCGCAGGGAGGTAGAAAGCATCCGGAACAAAAACTCGTGACTGTCAATACTCAAAATATTTTGTTCATATGCGGAGGTGCATTTGACGGAATCGAAAAAGTAATTGCAAGAAGAATCAATTCTCAGACCATCGGTTACAATGTGCAGGATAAGGAATGGGTTGAAAAGGATCGGTTGCTGAGTTTTGTTACTCACCAGGATATAAAGGGGTTCGGACTCATACCCGAGTTGGTGGGACGATTGCCTGTCCTGGCACATCTCGAACCGTTGGATAAAGAGACTCTTATTCAGATTCTTACCGA
This sequence comes from Saprospiraceae bacterium, assembly GCA_016709995.1. Taxonomy (NCBI): domain Bacteria; kingdom Pseudomonadati; phylum Bacteroidota; class Saprospiria; order Saprospirales; family Saprospiraceae; species Saprospiraceae bacterium. Next base: position 2,534,443 of record JADJLQ010000001.1, on the reverse strand, counting down.
GCCAAAAAATGCTTTGGTCAAACAGTATACTAAGATATTTGATCAGGAAAACTGCAAGTTGGAATTTACGCATGAAGCATTGGAATACATTGCACTCAAAGCACTTGATTACAAACTAGGTGCAAGAGGTCTTAGATCTATGCTCGAAGCTATTTTGCTTGAGGAGATGTTTGACACTCCTTCTTCGGATAAAGAGCAAAAGCACCTCTTAGTTGATTTGGACTATGTTCGGCATAAAATCGAAAAATCTAAGTTTTCAAAATTAAAGGCTGCTTAAATTCAGTTCTATTTCTGACTGGATCCTTTATATGTATTTTTACTTTTAATTGTAAAGATGCGATATCTCATTTCTTGTTCATTTAAGGGTACTCGGTATCATGGATGGCAATCCCAGGCTGGAACGGATATCACTGTGCAGACCACTTTAGAAAAAGCTTGTGCTACTATCCTGCACAAAGCTAAAATTGATATCGTAGGTTGCGGGCGAACTGATGCCGGCGTTCATGCATTACAGTATTTTGCTCATTTTGACGAGCAGGATAATCTGCCCCCAGATGTTGCGTATCATCTGAATGCCATTTTACCACCGGATATTGCAGTGTCATCGGTCACTCAGACTTTAGACGATTTTCATGCTCGGTATGATGCAGTCCTCAGAACCTATGAATATCATCTGCATGGGTACAAATCCCCTTTTCTTGATGATTTGTCTTATCATTTCAAATTCTTAAATAGTCTTGATGTTTTGATTCTGCGGTCAGCTGCCGATCTTATATTATCCTATGATTCCTTTTTTCCTTTTTGCTTAAGTGGTAGCAATTTGAAGCATTATCATGTCCAATTGAAATCGGTTTTATGGGAATGTCCGGAGCCCGGAAAATTAGTATTTCGGATTTCAGCCAATCGATTTCTGCGTGGTATGGTAAGGCTGATTATAGGCATGTGTATCAATGTCGCTTTGGGAAAATTGAGCTTAGATCAGGTCAAAACATCATTGGATAGTCAAATTTTATTGCCTAAAAGTCTAAGCGTGCCTGCTCACGGACTTTATTTGAAGAATATTCAATACCCGATTCGATGATTTCAGGATACAGTGGAAATCCCGGATTGTTAAGATATTTCAGGATACAGTGGAAATCCCGGATTGTTAAGATATTTCAGGATATAGTGGAAATCCTGCCATCATATTATTGACCTTCTTTCTGATTTGTACAATGAGTTGATGATCCGTATGGTTATTTATGATTTGATCCATCCATTGTACTATTTGAATACATTCTGACTCCAGAAGCCCCCTGGTGGTGATGGCAGGTGTACCTATTCTAATTCCTGAAGTGACCATCGGGCTTTTTTGATCAAAAGGAACCATATTTTTATTGACGGTGATGTCTGCCTGAACCAGAGCCTCTTCAGCTTCTTTTCCGGATATATTTTTATTGCTTAAGTCTACCAGCATAAGGTGATTATCCGTACCACCGGATATAATTTTATAGTCCAAATCTGCCAGGATGCCAGCCATAGCCTGAGCATTTTTCTTCACCTGTATTACGTAGGATTTGTATTCATCAGTCAACGCCTCGCCAAAAGCGATGGCTTTGGCTGCGATCACATGTTCTAAAGGACCACCTTGCATACCGGGGAATACGCCACTATCCAATATACTTGACATTTTGATTACAGAGCCTTTGGAGGTCTTGCGCCCCCAGGGATTTTCGAAATTTTTTCCCATCATGATGGCGCCGCCTCTGGGCCCGCGCAGCGTCTTATGTGTAGTCGTGGTCACGATATGGCAGTGCGGCATTGGGTCATTGAGCAAACCTTTGGCTATCAAACCGGCAGGATGGGCTATATCAGCCATCAGGAGGGCTCCCACAGCGTCTGCTATACTTCTAAACCTTCGATAATCCCAATCTCGTGAGTAGGCGCTGGCACCGCATATGATCAGTTTAGGTTTGTTCTCTAAAGCCAATCGCTCTACTTTATCCATGTCTATGGTGCCAGTCTCAGCTTCTACGCCATAAAACACAGGCTGGAAGGTTTTGCCGCTGTAATTGACAGGTGAGCCATGGGTGAGATGACCACCATGTGAGAGGTCAAAGCCTAAAATCGTATCACCAGGCTTCAAACAAGCTAAAAACACCGCACTATTTGCCTGAGCTCCACTATGTGGTTGTACATTGGCGTAAGACGCCCCAAACAATTCTTTAAGTCTTTCAATCGCTATGGTTTCTATTTCATCGACCACTTCACAGCCACCATAATAGCGTTTACCAGGGTATCCTTCGGCATATTTATTGGTCAGACAGCTTCCCATAGCTTCGATGGTCTCATAGCTGGCAAAATTTTCGCTGGCTATCAGCTCTATTCCATGTCTTTGTCTTTCGAGTTCTTTGGATATGAGGCCAGATATTAACAGGTCTTTCATACTTTGATATTATGAGTAAAATAGTATTAAAAATGAGAAGGTAAAGATACTGTTTGTATGTATAGAAAAAGAAAAAGGTCAGCCACATTGGCTGACCTTTTTCTTTTTGAAGACGACAAAATTGAATTAGTGCCATCTAAAGCATAATATATTAGTTAAGTCCTAAAGCTTTTAATGTTACCAGGTCCAATGATCCGATAGGAAGATTATTATCTTTTTGGAATTTAATCAAAGCGGTCTTAGTTCTAATACACAATACATTGTCAAATGCTCCTGGATCGTACCCATTTCTTTCAAAGCTGCCTGGATCTGACGAACCATAGCACTGGAGATAATTGATTCACAAACTACTTCTCGCCACTCTGTAAAGCCACCTTTTTTAACCAGGTTTCTTTTTGATACAGTGGTATATTGAGCAGGTACATCAACAGTCCTGGTGCTGTAGTGCTCACTAATTTTTGATAAGTACGGTTTTGGTAAACAGCAGGTATGTCTTCTGATCTGGTAGATGCAGGTGATTTTAATTTTTTATTCGTTCTGGAAGCATACCTGCAGGTACTTCTACAGTTTTAGATGAAGATGGGCTTACCAGTTTCTGATAAGTGCGATTTTCATACACAACAGGTATTTCTAGAGTAGTCGTAGATGCAGCACTTACCAATTTTTTGTAGGTTCGATTAGCACATACAGCAGGTACTTCTTCACACCTTGTTGAACCAGGAGGTTAATACTGAGGCTGAGGACACTAAAATTCCTGCCAGCATTATACAAATCTTTTCACGGAAAATAAGGTTTTGATTAAATTTATAAAATAGGCTTAATAATAGATAATATAATGTTTGATTTCCAGGCCTGATTTAATATTAAATTGTGATGTTTTTGAAAGGGATACCAAAGATTTGTTACTATCTTTCAGTAATATCATAATTTCATTTGCATCAATTGTATATCCTTCATTGCTTTCTCTCCCGATGAAAACCAAATCAGGATATTCGCTTTTTTTCTTACAATTTCTTATAAAAGACTTAGAAAACGAATGATCAGACAATTGGCATTTAAACAGATTTCTGTTTAATAAACCATTTGCAAGAACTTGTATATTGGAATTTCGGGAGTTTAGACTGAATTTCAGTGCGGATATAATATCTGTATCGTCAATATTAGCATATAGCTTTAACAATTTTTTACGTTCTTTTATTTTTGGGTCATTCGACAGGATTTTTTTCAGATTTGGTAGGGCTTTGTCTCTCATAGGATCTTGTAACAGAAGCCCAAACCAATGAATCAACATTTTTTCAGCAGCCAATACAGTTTTATGCAGATATACCTGCCAATACATAATCCGTCGTGATTGAAGGAACTTTTCAATCGAATAGATGCCTTTTTCCTCAACGACAATCTGATTGTCTACTACACTAAGCATTTTTATAATGCGCTCATAACCAATCACTCCTTCTGCTACTCCGGTAAAAAAACTATCCCGGTTCAGATAGTCCATTCGGTCTACATCCAATTGGCTGGACACGAGTTGACTAAGAAATCTTTTAGGGTGTTTATTAGAAAATATATTTATGGCTTCTGAAAGCTTTCCATCAAATTCGTCATTGAGTTCTTTCATAAACATCAAGGAAAGGGTTTCGTGCTTTAACGGGATGATTTTTTTCTCCAGAGCATGAGAATAAGGCGAATGTCCAATGTCATGTAATAGAATGGCAATCATAGCACCCTGGGCCTCCTTTTCAGTAATTTCTACACCCTTAGATCTTAGGCTATCGATCGCTATGGTCATTAAATGCAAAGCTCCTAATGCATGCTGAAATCTACTGTGGGTAGCTCCTGGGTAAACATAGTCTGTCAGGCCAAGCTGCCTGATTCTTCGCAATCTTTGAAAGTAAGGATGCTGGATGAGATCATAGATCAATTCATCAGGGATGGTAGTAAATCCATATACAGGATCGTTGATGATTTTTCTTTTGTTCATGTTTACGAAAATATAATTTGACAGATAGGCGTTAGCATTGTGAAATCCTCGAAGGTCGAATGAGTTTGTGATAGAATCATGCTGTTCTTGTAAGGATATTTGTTTAATCTTGTCAAAATTGATAATTAACTAGATTTATGGAAGCAGCAAAGATACTGTGGGCGGACGACGAACTCGACCTCTTAAAACCCCAGGTTTATTTTTTAGAGAAAAAGGGCTATCGTTTTGTCCTGGTGAGTAACGGACATGACGCGCTTGAGGAGTATACCCAACACAAAGACATCGATGTAGTATTTCTGGATGAATCGATGCCCGGACTGTCAGGGCTGGAGACCCTTGCCAAGTTCAAAGCCATCAATCCAAATCTGCCTGTAGTCATGATTACCAAAAATGAGACAGAAAATATCATGGAGGAAGCGATTGGATCACAGATAGACGATTATTTGATCAAACCAGTCAATCCCCACCAGGTACTATTGACCTTGAAAAAACTAATTGACAACAAGCGTTTGGTGCAGGAGAAAACCACTTCAAGTTATTTGCAGGACTTTAGGAATATTTCGCTTCAAATTAACTCTGTATCGGATCTAAAAGGTTGGATCGAGATCTATAAAGGCATCATTGGTTGGGAGCTAAAATTGGACCAATCTGAAAACACAGAGATGACCAATATCCTGGCTACTCAAAAAACAGAAGCCAACAATGAGTTTGCCAAATTTGTTGGCAAGCATTACCAGGAATGGATCGATAAGCCTGAAAAAGCCCCGATCATGTCGCATCGCCTGATCAAAGAAAAAATTATTCCTCTGATGGCACCAAATAAAACGGTAGTCATGATTCTGTTGGACAATCTGAGATTCGATCAATGGAAAGCGATTGAGCCAAAAATAAGCGAAAGATACAGGATACACGAAGAGGAACAGTTTATCAGTATTTTACCAACTTCTACTCAATATAGCCGCAATGCGATTTTTGCTGGTATGCTACCTGCACAAATAGAGCAACGATATGAAGATTGGTGGTTAAATGATAATGAGAAAGGGGGTAAAAACATGCACGAAGCGGAGTTGTTGGAAAAACAACTGGCTCGTCATTTTAAGACCATGCCCAAATTCTCTTACAATAAAATCACCCAGGTCCAGGATGCCAAAGCACTCCCAGATGCTTACGCTAACCTATTGGACAATCAACTGAGTGTCATAGTATATAACTTTATAGATATGCTCTCACACGCCCGGACAGAAATGGAAGTTTTGAAGGAGCTGGCCGGTGACGAAAAAGCCTACAGATCATTGACTTCCAGTTGGTTTTCTAATTCACCTTTGTGGGCTTTATTGCAAAAACTAGCCGAGAAAAAAGTTACTGTTGTCATCACGACTGATCACGGTACCATCAGAGTCAAATCTCCCGTCAAAGTGGTGGGTGACAGAGAAACTACAACCAATCTCAGATACAAAGTAGGGCGTAACTTAAACTATGACCGCAAGGATGTTTTCGAAATCAAAGACCCTAAAAAGGCTGGCCTCCCTAGCCCCAACCTGAGTTCTACCTTCATCTTCACCAAAAACGATGGCTTTTTTTTATATCCCAATAACTACAATTATTATCACAATTATTTCCTCCACTCCTTTCAACATGGGGGCATATCCATGGAAGAGATGATCTGCCCGATCATTACTTTGTTTCCGAAATAGTGGAGATTAAATTTTGAACAGGTGCGTTCGCAGCCAGGTAATCGTTCCAGAGGTCTTTTTCCAACAAAATGTAGAATTTTTGCCCCAGGCTACCTCTTTCTTTTAATTCTATTTTCAGAAACCTAAACCATCCAATGGAAAAGGTATCCAAAGAAGCAATGCTATCGAGCGAATACCGAAAGGTCTTGAAATAATCGGTTAAGTAAAAGTGGGTGGAGGTCACATCCAACCTTTTAAGACGCCAAACGGTGGCTCGTATGATGACGGCCCCTATCAACACAAGACCTACCATACTAATTCGATATATCCAGGATTCAAACAGTGGAGATACCTCGTCACCTGCCCGAATCGTGGCAATGGTCCAGGATCCCATAAATGCCAAATAAAATATTGGAAGAAATATCCTGTAAAACAAGGTCCAACCAGTCGAAACTCTGATCATTTATTTAATCAGATTTGGATTCGTCATAATCGTATTCATCTTTATTTTCATCCTTATCATCATCGTCAGGCTCGTCATCGTCATCATCTTCCTCCACAGCTCTGATGGTCCTTGAAGCTATGAGGATACTTACTTCGTATAACATGATGAGCGGTAGACTGACCAGGATCTGAGAGACCACATCAGGAGGTGTTATAACGGCTGCGACAATGATGATGACTACTATAGCATGCTTACGGAAGGAACGAAGCATTTCTGCGTTTACGATCCCTACTTTGGCTAAAAAGTACACGATCACAGGCAGTTCAAAGACCAGGCCTAAAGGCAGGATAAACATGGTGAGATAACTTACATAAGAGTCAAGACTCACCGTGTTTTCAATGCCGGTTGCGATTTCGTAATTACTTAAGAAGGAGATGCCAAATGGTGCAATCACATAATATCCGAATAATACTCCCAGGAAGAACAATCCTGAACAAATAGCTACGACTCCTCGAATAGCCTTTTGCTCTTTTTTATACAAGCCCGGTTTTACAAATCGCCATATTTCCCACATAATATATGGAAACGCAATGATCAGCCCTATCCAAAAAGAGGATACAAAGTGCATCATAAACTGCTCACCAAAATCACGTGTGAATACTTGAATATTATCAGGTCCAAAACAAAGGCTCGGAGATAAATTGCAGAAAAACCTATAAGTTGCAAAATCAGCATTTTTAGGTCCAAATATGATTTTATTCCATACAAATTCTTTATTGAGGAATGCTATAATGGCACCTACCAGAATGGCACCTACAGCTCGAATGATATGCCACCTTAGTTCTTCAAGATGGTCCAGGAAAGACATTTCTTGATCATTCACTTTTTTCATTGGGAGGCAAAAATAATTGCATTATTTGTTAAACCTTGGTTTTTCATTTATAGAATTTTTAAAATACCTGGGATTTGTCCAAATGTCAGCCAGGACGGATTAATATTATAGTGATGGAAGCATATTTCTCAATTCAATATTTTAGGTTTTAAGCTTTACTATGCCATGATTTTTAAGTCTTGTCTGCAATTATCCTATTTTTGCCATTATATTTTATCCATTTCATTGAACAAGTCATTATTATTTAAATTTTGGGTTATACTAGGTTGCTTCTTGGTGAGCAGAGTCTTAAACGCCCAAATAGACAAAAATCTGGTCGCCCATTTTGCTTTTGATTCTTGTGATGTGCAGGACAAGGCGCATTCCATTACCGCATCTTCTATCGGTGCTCTAACTTGTGATTGCGGTGTAAGCGGTTCAGCCCTGAGGTTGAATGGTGGGCTCAATTATGCTGATTGGGAGTCCACTGGCCTCCAATCTTTGTTCATAGGCGACTTCAGTGTAAGTTTTTATTTCAAACCGGATGCTGCTATCGGGACCATGGATATTTTATCTAAACGTGAGAATTGTGGCATTGACAGTTTTTTTGCTATTAGATATATAGCAGATCAAAAAACGGTCGTGGCTGAACTGATTCAAGCTGTGGATAATCAAGGATCACTCAAAGCTGTTTTGCCGTCAAATTCTTGCTGGTTTCACATTGTTTTTACCAAATCAGGCAATAAGCTTACGCTTTACCTCAATGGCCAGGAGGCTGACAGCAGAATCAATAATTACAAAATAAGTGTTGCCAATAAAGCCAGGCTAACCCTGGCCAATAGCCCTTGCTTGTCAGTGTCAGATATCCGGTACTCAGGCTTGATCGACGAAATCAAGCTGTTCAATAGATCCCTTACTTTGCTGGAAATAAGAAGCATTTATGTTCCCGGAGATCATATACTGACCCAAGACACCGTGATTTTCAAAGGCAGCAAAGTAAATGTCCGAATAGGTCAAACATGTGCTGACAAGTTTGAATGGTTTCCCAAGTCAGATATTTCAAACCCGATGATTGCCAACACGGTGCTCTCACCGACTGCTACGACCACCTATGTACTGGTTTCCGAACAGGGATCCTGTATCATTCGGGATACTTTAAAAGTCATTGTAGTTGACAATAGCCAGCTCGATTGCAATGATGTCAGCTTGCCCAATGCTTTTACTCCAAATGGGGATGGGCTCAATGACGAGTTCGGTATCAGCAATCCTTATGTCATAGAAGTTCTTCACTCATTTGATATATTTGATCGTTGGGGTGAAAAAGTGTTTTCTTCTCAGTCTGCTACTGCTACCTGGGATGGCTTATTTAAAGGAAGCCAGCTCAATCCGGGTATTTTTATCTATCATCTGAAGTATACCTGCCAGGGAAAAGCAAGACATAAGAGTGGTAGTTTTAGTTTGATTAAATGACACAGGCACCTCCCGCTTCCGTTTAGCCAGGTATATCAAGTCATTTAAACTGTGCTAAGTAGCTTCCTTTTATCCAGGTTTGAAAGTCCAAAATTGCCTTCTGGCTGCCACTGGATAAATCATTATTTTTGCTGCTATGGAAAAAACATTGATGTATCTCATCATCGTTTTGTTTGCTTTGCTTCTTCTGGTCAATATTTTTTTTAGAATTAAAGTCATCAAATCGTTGAAGGTCTTAAGAGAAAGCAATATTCAATTTGATGCAGCTATGGTATTTGATAAGGATAAACTAAAATCCTTTATCGCAGCGCAACCTCCAACCAATGGAAAAGCTATTTCGGATTTTTCAAAATACCTGAGATCTTCTATCACGATGGCTGTTTTATTGATCGCGCTGATCACTTTATTTGGTGCAGTATTAATGTATTATAGACAACATGAGTGAAAATAAAATAAATATAGGTCTCATAGGAGTAGGCCATTTGGGAAAGATACATATTAAGTGTATTCGACAATCTCCTCTTTGTCGTTTGGTAGGCGTGTGGGATACGGATAAATCAGCCGAACATCTTGTGGCGAAAGACGAAGGCTTGCCCGTTTTTAATACAATTGACGATTTGCTAAGTATCGCCGATGCAGTGTTCATCGTTAGTCCAACCAGCACACATTTTGATTGGGCCCAATTTTGCTTGTCAAAGGGCAAACATGTCTTTATTGAAAAACCGGTCACTGCCATCTTGAGCGAAGCACAAGCGCTCACAAAGTATACTGAAAACAAAAATCTTAAAATTCAGGTTGGCCATGTAGAACGATTTAATCCCGCATATCAATCAGTCAAAAATTTATTTCACAAGCCGATGTTTATTGAAGGTCATCGATTGGCTGAGTTCAAACCAAGGGGTACAGATGTCTCAGTAGTGATGGACTTAATGATTCATGACATAGACCTTGTCTTGTCTATCGTAGGCCGGCCTGTGAGCGACATACGTGCGAGTGGGGTAGCCGTGATCAGTGCTACTCCGGATATCTGCAATGCCAGACTTGAGTTTGAGGGAGGAGCTATAGCCAATCTCACTGCCAGTCGGATTTCTTTGAAACAAATGCGTAAAATCAGGGTTTTCCAGGCAGACCAATACATAGCCATGGATCTCTTGAAAAAAGAAAGCCAGATCGTCAGTATCTCTAATGAAGCTCCTTTCGATCATCCTTTTTCCTGGCCGGTCGATACAGGTGCAGGCACCAAACATATTAGTCTTGACATGAAGTCTGTAGAGGCCAGCAATGCCATTCTGGACGAGATCAATGCTTTCGCCGCTTCAATTTTAGAGGATGCTCCTATTCAGGTAGGACTTATTGACGGTTTGAATGCCCTCCAGGTGGCAGAGGATATCCTCCACATCATCAATAAATAGTCCTGAGGGTCCCATGTAAAATGATAAAAAAATTAGTTTGTTTGATCAGCTATATTTTAATGTGCTCTCATTGCGCTCCGTACCAGTTTGTAGAGTTTGGACCGGCATTTATAGATATTAATCAAGTAGAATTGAAGTCCGCGACGGGCATGTCATTGTCACAAGGCATTAAAGATCTATGGGTATACCAGGACGACCAATACCTGGGCACTTTCCCCCTACCTTGCCGGATCCCACTTTCGCAACATTTGGATGGCACTATCAAAGTATATCCTGGTATCCGAAATTATGGTATCCTCTCTCGTCCTGAAATATATCCCATGATGATAGAATATCAGCAGCATGTCTCACTTCATCCATTTGATTCACTCCTTTTAAAACCAATTTTTTTCTATAAAAGCAACCTGCAACCTTTATTTCAAGAGGGTTTCGAATCAGGCAATAGCTTTTCTTTCGATTTGGATAGTTTTCCTGCGTCTACTCTGATCCGATCCAATGAAAACTTCAGAGAAGGACAGTATGCAGGCTCAGGACATTTGACTCAGACATTGACTGAGATCGAGGTCTCCACTCAAAGCATAAAATTAACTGATGCCACCAAAAGAGTATTATACCTGGAGTTGGATATCCTTTCTGATGCAGAGATCCAAATTGGCCTGGGTTTACCACAAAATAATGCTTTGCTAAAAAATTATTTTCTGACCTTACTCCCCACAGCTGACTGGAAGAAAATTTACATACCCTTACATGAATTATTGATCGATGTGAATATTGCCTCCTTTCAGCTCCTGGTCAAAAGCAGGTTACAGAAGGATGTTGCCACGGCCAATTTTTACCTGGACAATCTAAAAGTATTGAGCCTGCCATGAATGTCAAACTAAGGGATTCTATTTGCTATATACTGATCAATGGACTCGCATTTTGCTTGACAGGCTGGCTATTGTCTTTTTTTGATTCAGGTATTGCTTTTTCGACGATAGGCATTGGGTTGATATTGTTATTTATCACTGGCATCATCGATACTTATATGATAGAAGGGGCACTGGATATCTATAGATTTTCGAGGATGAGCATCATCAAAAATTGGTTTTTTCGTTCATTTATTATATGGGGCTTCGTGATCTTATTTTCACAAAAACCGGCTTTGGGGATAGATCATCAAATTGCCACTTGGATGGTATTGTTTCTGGTCCCTGCATTTTTTAAATTGGTTTTGCTTACCTGGAGTAGTAGGCGCCTTCGACGACAAATGGTAAGCTATCGGACTTTATTGGTTGGATCGGGAGAAAAAGCTCAGGCTGTATTTAAAGAGCTTCACTCCAAAACCCCCTCTTTAGGGCAATACTTTGTAGGGTCTGCAGGAAAAGGGCTTGTCACAGGGCTTCCACTTTTAGGTCCTGCAGATCAAGTTGAAAAAATTATCGGTGATCTTGATATCGAGGAGGTGATTGTAGCCATTGATAAGGACCAATATCAGGGTTTGGACACCATATTGAATACACTTAGATCTTTTCATAAAACATTATTGATTCGGATCACCCCTGATTCTTATGACTTTTTGATGGGACATATCAAAATGGACGCACTGTATGGTGTGGCTCTCATCGAACTGCCGGCTGGCAGATTAATGATTTGGCAGGACTGGATCAAACGAGTGGCTGATGTCATTCTCTCTTTATTTTTATTGCTCCTTTTATCGCCCTTACTCCTATATATTTCCATTAGGACTGCATGGTCTTCTCCGGGACCGGTTATTTACAGCCAAGTCAGAATTGGAAAGTATGGTTTGCCGTTCAATATATTTAAGTTTAGATCGATGCAGGTAGACTCAGAATCGCAGGGTCCATCCTTGTCATTTGATGGTGATCCCAGGTGTACTCCCTGGGGTAATTTTATGCGAAAATGGAGACTGGATGAAATTCCTCAATTTGTCAATGTGATCAAAGGTGATATGTCTATCGTGGGGCCCAGGCCTGAAAGAAAATTCTTTATAGAGCAGATCAAACTGGAGGCACCATATTATTCCAGAATCCTGACTGTCAGGCCGGGAATCACATCCTGGGGTCAGGTCAAATATGGCTATGCTTCTGATATCAAACAAATGGTCGAAAGGTTAAAATTTGACCTTATCTATGTTGAAAACCAGTCTTTGACATTAGATATTAAGATTATTTGTTATACAATACTCGTTCTGTTTCAAGGGAAAGGAAAATGATTGAAAAAAAGATTAAAATTTTGTGAAAATTATTTTTTAATTAAGGTATTCGTAATTTATATTTACGCTCTGAAAGGTTCCCCCCCTTTTGAAATAACCCCCTTATTTCATTTGATCCTTTTGAAACTAAAAGGTCATTTAATTAAAATGTATTATAACCAGAACTAAACAATAAACGAATCTTTTATGAAAAAGACGAATTTTACTATTCATTCATTCACACGACTGGCTTACTGCTGTTTGCCGGTCTTACTGCTTGTGCTGAGTTTCACCGCTTCTGCACAAACACCTTGTAACTTGGTCTGTAATGACCATGTAAATGCCAGTATGCCAGCTGACCCTGGATGTTACCGTACCTTTCAAGCTGAAGATTTTCTTCAAAATCCTGACGGACAGTGTACTTATACCGTTGCATTATCATATCCTTATGGTACTGTAGCAGGTAATGGTACTGATGTCAATCGTAGCCAAATTGGTTACAGTTTTATTTATTCAGTGAGGACCGCTGATGGTAATTCTTGTTGGGGTTATGTCACTGTTGAAGACAAAGCACCACCACAAGCATTCTGTAAAGACAGAACGTTGACTTGTTTTCAGGTAGCTAAGATCAATGCTGATCTTGGAACTACTGTAGACAATTGTTCTCAGGGAGGAGCTACTAAAATTGAAAGTATGCGCTTCGAGACTCAAGGCAATGGTTGTGATCAACAGTACATAGCTCTTGTATATCGCACCATCCGTACATGGGATGATTGGGGCAACACGGGTACTTGCAGTGATGTATTGTCTATCACCCGTGATTCTTTAAAGAATATCAAGTGTGCTGATCTGGTTGAAGCTAATTGCAGGATAGTTTGCAAAGATTTATCCAGTACTCCGAAGAATATTAAAATTTCATTTACAGATGATGAGACTAAAAAGTTTGATCCTAAAAATCCTGTAAGCGGAACTTTCTATCCTTCTCCAGATCTTTTACTGTACATTCAAAAAAATTGCAGAACAGCAATTAAAATCAATGGACTTGATGGTGCTTTGGATGGTGGGTTTGTGGTTCCTTACATCAAAGATGTAGTTTGGGTACCTGTTACTCCTGCCACTACTCCACCTACTTGTATTCCTCGCGATTCATGCGTACCTATGTACCCGGCTATCGGGGGTCTTTGTAAGACTACAGTAGGCTATTGGGACAAACCACTCAAAATATGCGAAGGTGGCGCTGGATTCAAGATCCGTCGCGAATGGCGCATAGCTGACTGGTGTACAGGTAGAGATACTGTATGTGTTCAATACATCAAGGTTGAAGACAAAGAGAATCCAATATTGGTAGATGGTAAATATCCAGACATCCCAAGATATAATGCAAGTGCTCATGACTGTTATGCTACAGTTAGCTTGCCAGCCTTGAATATTGATGATTGTAGCCCGGTAGACCAAAACTATACTATTACTTACGCAGACAATTCTCATCCTGGTAAGACAATCGTAGAAGTTGGTACTTTACCTGGTAAAGTGAAACTGCCCGCATCTCCTTTTGGAGGATGTTATGAAGTTGATATTAGAGTCGTAGACAAATGTTACAATTTTAGTACATTCGCTTATTATGTATGCGTATACGATATTACACCCCCTACTCCGGTATGTATTGAGTATACTCAGACCACAGTAGATCCAGCGACTTGTTGGGCACGTGTATATGCTCATGATTTAGATCATGGTAGCCGTGACAATTGCTGCAATGTATTGCATTTTGCAGTAGCTCATATGGACAGCATTACTTATTACACCAATAAGTGGACTTCTTATTGGGATGCTAATTGTAAGGCTGATTATTGGAAGTACAAACCACAATATGATAAGTTTTTATCTGATTACATCAATTGTTTCGTATTCAAAGACTATATAGATTTGACTGAGTGTGGTACCAATCAGGTAGTACTTAGAGTATACGAAGCTTGTGGTGTTCCAAGATATGACCCACATGTTTTCCCTTGCTCTGAGCATGATTGGTATACTTATAATACCTCTAAATTATGTAGGGCTTGGCATAACTATACCTTCTTCCATGCTGATGGCGCTAAGTCATGCACATCCAAACCTGCTCCAAAATGGTGCAGAACAGATTGGGAAGCTTGGTTTACCAAAGCAAAAGATGCCACAAAATATAAAGGAGGATTCCCATCAAATGCTCCTGGGCAAATCCTGTGAGTTTAGATGCAGTATCTACAAAATTGTACAATACATTCTATGCAGGTGGAACTGATGGCGCAGCAATTGATTATCTTTTGATTGTGTTTTCTATTTCCCACGACCTCTTGCTAACAATGGAACTGATCCATATGCACCAGGAAATAGATGTTCAGACTTCTTGTATAATGACTGTATGGTCAATATCTTAGTAGATGACAAGACTCCTCCAGTATGTGAGCGTCCGGATGATATTTTCTGGTATTGCGACGGAGTAAGCGACACTGAAGGTGGTGTATACGAGTATGCTAGAAATGCATGCCGTGATTTCTCCTGGACTTCAGGCTTAACTGCCAATGCAAAAGATTACCGATGCGTTGATGAAAAAGGAGCTCCTTATAACAATATTGAGAGCACAAAAGAAAACGACGGTGTACTTACCGATACTTTAGATGGTACTGGTGTTAAATCATACGGATGGTATGGTTGCAGTATCTACGGACCTGTACATCAGGATGAGCATGGTGGATATGTAGATCCTTGTAACAGTGCTTACGGAGAAAGCATGTCTGATATCGCTGATTACAAAAACAGACACAGAGGTAATGCATGGACACCGATCTACTGCCATACCTGGTTAGTATTAGATATAAATGACAGAGCAGGCAAAGTAAATCCAAAAGATTACTTCTGGAAGCCTGACTTCCAAAGTGCTGGACCTCAACCATTAGCTACTGGTACTCAGTTTAGAATCTGGGACAATTGCTGGATAGGAACTCCAACAGTTGAAGACAAAGAATACATCGACAATTGTGGAAATGGTTGGATCAGCCGTACCTGGACAGTTGGTGACAAGTGTGATAATTCAAAAGTATCTTGTACGCAGAAGATTTATACCAAGCACAGATCAGACTTTGAAGTTATGTTCCCAGAGGATGTAACGGTAGCATGTGAAGCTGATGCAGCTTTCAGCCCGGATGTAACCGGCAGACCGATGGTGATGGATGATGAGTGCGAATTAGTAGGTGTTAATTACGAAGATGTTCGTTATGACATTATACCAGACGCATGTTACAAAATCATTCGTACCTGGAAGTTGATTGACTGGTGTAAATACGATCCAAACGTACATGACAGGGATGCAGATGTGATCATAGATGACAGATTTGTAGCAGGTGCTGACAGATATTGTGTATATCGAAAATTGAAAGATGACGGTGATGGTTTTATAACCTATACTCAGATCATCAAAGTTATCGATACCATACCTCCTTCAGTGACTTGCAAAGACACTTTGTTCTGTTACTATGGTGGATATGCAGGCGCAGGAGCTGAACCAGATCCAATGTGTACTGTACCTACTTATACAAGTCCTGATTTCGCAGCTACAGACAATTGTACTCCAGCTAATTTGATCTCTTTCCGTTGGGAATTAGATTTAAACTATACCAGTACAAAATCTATAG
The DNA here is from genome assembly GCA_016709995.1 of Saprospiraceae bacterium. Lineage (NCBI taxonomy): Bacteria > Pseudomonadati > Bacteroidota > Saprospiria > Saprospirales > Saprospiraceae > Saprospiraceae bacterium. The sequence continues at coordinate 2,518,301 of JADJLQ010000001.1, read as the reverse complement.
ATAAGAAGAGCGGACCAAATATGAAGAGATTCGTATCCAGCGATCTTACTCCAGGTAAACACAAACTGTATGTAATTGCTGAAGACAATTGCGGAAAAGAAGATACAGCATCATGTATCATTGAAGTAAAAGATTGCAAAAAACCTACACCATATTGTTACAATGGCATCGCAACAGTGATCATGCCTAGCAATGGTTCAGTAGTAGTATGGGCGACTGACCTGAATGCAGGTAGTTATGACAACTGTACTAAGAAAGCAGATCTTACATACACATTTGCGAGTGCCACAGGCGCAGCGAGTGATACCTTCACTTGTGCAGATGTACCAAATGGTGTAAGTGCTACTGTAGAAGTAGACATTTATGTAACAGACAAAGCAGGCAACAGTGATTTCTGTAGAACCTACTTATTAATCCAGGATGGCAATGGCAATATTTGTCAAGATCAGGCAGGTGTAGCAGCAGTCATCGGAGGTAAAGTAGCCACCGAAAGCACAGAGCCGGTAGAGAATGTAATCTTAGAAAGCAAAACAACAAGCAATGCAATCCCTGCATTCAAAACTGATTCAAAAGGAACTTATTCATTCAGTGGCTTGCCAATGAAAGGTGACTACAGCATCACTCCAAAGAGAGATGACGATCCAACCAATGGAGTAAGTACGATTGACTTAGTATTGATCCAGAAGCATATCCTTGGAGTACAACCATTGAACAGCGCATACAAAGTGATTGCAGCCGATGTAGATCGTAGCAATGATGTAAGTGCAGTAGACCTGGTAGAATTGCGTAAACTGATTCTTACAGTATATGACAAACTGCCAAACAATACATCATGGAGATTTGTACCTAAGACTTATAACTTCAGCAATATCACTACTCCATGGGGCTTCCCAGAGAAGATTGATATCAATGGATTGAGCAAAGATGAATTGAGCCGTGACTTCGTAGGTGTAAAAATCGGAGATGTCAACGGAACAGTGACTCCACACAGTCTATTGGGAGCAGAAGCTCGTGAAGCAGGTGCATCGTTGAAATTCAGAACATCAGATCGTCAGATGAAAGCAGGAGAAGAAGCAGTGATAGAATTCACAGCAGAAAACTTCAGCAATATCGAAGGATATCAGTTCAGCATGGCAGTAAGAGGTCTTGAATTAAAATCAATCAACAGTGGAATACTTAAAGTCAGCGAAAGCAACTTTGGTATGACTAAGTTGGGCGAAGGTTATGTGACTACTTCATGGAATGACAGCAAGGGAATCAGCGCAGGAAGCAATGATATCTTGTTCAGCATCAAAGTAAAAGCTACCAAAGCATTGACCTTAAGCGAGAGTTTGATTATCAATTCTAAATACACCAGAGCAGAAGCTTATAATGGAGCTGGCAGCTTAGGAGTAGCATTAGAAGTAGGTAAGAATTCAGTAGCAGGTTATGCTTTACATCAGAATACACCTAACCCATTCAAAGCAACTACAGTGATAAGCTATGAATTAGCAAAAGCTGACAAAGTGACTTTGAAGATCACAGATGTAACTGGTAAAGTAGTAAGAGTATATACTCAGGACGGTGTAAAAGGCTTCAATCAGAAGACTGTAAACCGCAATGAGGTAGGTGGAGCTGGTGTAATGTATTACACTATCGAAACTAAAGATTATAGCGCTACTAAGAAAATGATCTTAGTAGACTAATAACACGCGAAACTTTTCCTCCCCAAGCGATTGGGGAGGAAATTTTTCTTTTTTTAATTAAAAGATTTATCCTCAGAACTAACCTAAAATATTCAGATACGCAAGTATCTTGAATGAATGAGTAGGTGAGAATGTTAGAGAATAAGATTCGGAAATTCGTCTTGAGAAAGGGCTTCTACTAAAGAGGCCCTTTTTTTATTTTGATCATTTTGAAACGAAGTATTCAATATTTTAACTATCAGCTTGCAGAGGGGGCATTCATATTGGCGATGCTCAGCTATATTATTTTGCGTGCTGTAAAGATTCCGGTTACGCATGATGAGGCCGGCACGATTTTAAACTATGCTTCACGATCTATTTATTCGATTATAACCTATGAAGACCCTATACCTAATAATCACTTGCTCAATACGCTGCTGATTAAATTTTCAATTTCGGTATTAGGTTTAAATGAATTTGCTTGTAGGCTACCCAATTTGATAGGAGGCTTTATGTATTTATGGTTTGGAATTAAAATTTCGAATCTATTTAGTCAAAAAAAAATAATTCAAACTTGTTTCCTTCTTTTACTGGTAGCCAATCCATATTTGACAGAATTTTTTGCACTGGCCAGAGGATATGGGCTATCTATTGGTTTTATGATGGGCTCACTTTATTATTATTTTTCCTGGCAGGAGGGCGCTAATAAGGGGATATGGGCTATGATCCTTGGTGCTTTAGGAGTTTATGCCAATTTGACCTTGCTTAACTATTTTATTCCATTGTGTGGCATCATGTTGGTCGGTTGGTTTCAGAGACCCAGAGATTGGAGGCTTTTATTTTCCACAGTATTCATAATAATTGTGTTGATGATGGCGCTGTATCTGCCTATAACCAAAATGATCAGAACTGAACAATTTGTTTATTGGGGCAGTAGGGGTTTTTATCAGGACACTTTTGTTCCTCTTTTGAACGCTTCTTTAATGGGAAAGAAATATTTCGGAAGTGCTACTGCAGTCGTTTTCACCTGGTTCATTTTTATTTTAATATTGATTCAAAGTGTAGCGATAGGGTTGAGTATGTTTTTAACAAAGCCCTTGAGAGTTATATATTTTAATTCAATCTGTATTTTTTTCTTTGCGGTTTTATATAACATACTTCAAAATAAATTATTCAATATTCCCTTTTTAAATGCCCGAACTGCGTTGTTTTTTTACCCGCTTCTGATGATGGGAAGTATCGGAGCTTTATTGTACTTTCATGGAATACCATGGCTGAGAATAGTGATAAAGGCGATTTTTACCATTCTATTTATTTTCTCCATAGTCCATATATATCGAAGCTACAACTTGCATTCTTCTTATGAGTGGTGGTTTGACGGTGATAATAAGCGTGTCGTATCGATAATCGGGCGGGATGTTATTACAAACCACCGTTCTGCGCCAGCTACGCTGCACTGCGATTGGATCTTTCAGCCTTCATTGACATTTTATACTAAAGGCCAGGCTAACCCTTATATAGTCCCACCTCCTTATAATAAAGGCATAGACACAGTAGAGGTAGCAGATTATTATTATATCACCAGTGATGATATGAATGATTGGATTAATGAAAAATATGACACCTTAAATGCCTTTGCCTGGGGCTCCAGATTGCTGATGAAGAAAAAAAGTAATGATTGATATTTTAATAGTATCTTTGCAATCCAATTGAGGGAAGCCTTAATTAAAGAAATATCGCGGGATGGAGCAGTTGGTAGCTCGTCGGGCTCATAACCCGAAGGTCGTAGGTTCAAGTCCTGCTCCCGCTACAATGAGGGCCTTTTTTAAGGCCCTTTTTTATTGGCTAACATGAAGGGGATTAAGAATTCCTGGATATGATTGGCCAAAAAAGCTCAAATTTGGCTTGTGTTAAAAGAAGTATACATCGTAAATGCCGTCCGCACTCCTATAGGGAGCTTTGGCGGGGTATTCACCTCACTTACAGCCACTCAGTTAGGCGGACAAGTCATTAAATCATTAGTTGATCAATCTACCCTTCCAGCGGAAGCTATTGAAGAAGTATTGTTTGGTAATGTCTGCTCAGCCAATTTAGGCCAGGCTCCGGCCAGGCAGGCTGCTTTATATGGTGGATTGCCTTTTGAGGTAAGTTGTACCACGATCAATAAAGTATGTGCATCAGGTATGAAAGCCTTGATGTTTGGAGCACAAAGCATAGCCCTTGGTCAAAGAGGCGTCGTCCTGGTTGGAGGTATGGAGAGTATGAGTAATGTCCCGTTCTATCTTCCTAAAACAAGGTGGGGAAATAAATACGGAAGTTTTGAAACCGTCGATGGTCTTCAAAAAGATGGTTTGATGGATGCCTATGACCATGCTGCCATGGGAATGAGCGCAGATCAAACAGCTTTAAAGTATCAAATATCAAGAGAGCAGCAGGATGATTTTGCAATACGCTCCTATACCTTAGCTGCAAAGTCATGGGCAGCTAATTATTTTAAAGATGAAGTCATCCCAGTTCAGGTGGAGTTGAAGCCGGGGCAAGACACCCAAGTAGTTCAGGATGAGGAATATACGAAAGTAAATCTTGAAAAAATCCCATTTTTAAAACCAGCGTTTAGCAGGGATGGTACCGTCACAGCTGCCAATGCTTCTACGATCAATGATGGAGCTAGTGCCATACTATTGGTATCGGCGGAAAAATTGAAGGAATATAATTTGACGCCAATGGCCAGAATTGTTTCATTTGCTGATGCTGAGCAAGAGCCACAATGGTTTACTACTACTCCAGCTATAGCTACTCCATTGGCTCTCAAATATGCTGGAATAAAAATAGACGAGATCGATTTCTTTGAAGTGAATGAAGCTTTTGCAGTGGTGGCACTTGCCTATGCCAAAATACTCCATGTGGACATTGACAAAATCAATGTTCGTGGGGGCGCGGTGGCACTGGGACATCCATTGGGCAATTCGGGTGCAAGGATCATCTGTACCTTAGCTCATATCTTAAAAGATCATCGATCCAGATATGGCTTGGCTGCTATATGCAATGGAGGCGGTGGCGCCAGCGCAGTTGTTTTAGAAAACCTCATTTAAACCAACCACTTAAGTTGATTGTTATAGTAGCCAATAAGATTAATGGACAGATTGTGGTTTTTTTCAGATCAATCTGGATATCGTTTAATACAAACCTGAAGACTAAACTATGGAACAAAATACTCATTACGAGCTAGCTACATTTGGAGGCGGTTGTTTTTGGTGTACAGAAGCTATGTTTCTTGAATTAGATGGGGTGATTAAAGTCGAATCTGGCTACTCTGGCGGCCATGTAGAAAACCCTACGTACAAACAGGTATGCACTGCAACTACCGGGCATGCTGAGGTAATTCAAATCACCTTCGATCCTGCTAAAGTATCTTATGACGATATTCTTTTAGTACACTTCACCACCCATGATCCCACTACACTCAATCGGCAAGGTAACGATGCTGGTCCCCAATACAGGAGTATCATATTCTACCACTCTCCAGAGCAGAAAAAGTCTGCAGAATATGCGGTTTCTACGGTAGCGCCATCTATATGGGGCGACAAACCCATCACCACACAGATTGAGCCTCTGGTTATATTTTACCCTGCAGAAGGGTACCATCAAAATTATCTGGATCTCAATCCTAATCAACCTTATTGCGTTTATGTAGTCAACCCTAAAGTCGAAAAATTTCGCAAAGTATTTAAAAGTAAATTGAAAAAACATGAATGAGGATCAATTCAACACACTCACTCCGGAAGAAGAGAGAGTCATCGTGCATAAAGGCACAGAACGACCTTACACGGGAGAGTATGATAATTTTTTTCTGGATGGCACTTATATATGTCGGCGATGTAACACTCCTTTGTATGAGTCCAAAGACAAATTTCACAGCGGTTGTGGGTGGCCTAGTTTTGACGACGAGCTACCTGGAGCTGTAATGAAAAAAGTGGATGCAGATGGTCGGCGTACAGAGATCTTATGCGCAAAATGTGGAGGACATCTGGGTCATGTATTTACTGGTGAACGGCTGACGGAAAAGAATACAAGACACTGTGTCAACTCGCTGAGTATGCGATTTATCCCAAGAAGCAAAGAATAATCAGGCATTTTCCACGTAAGTGGTCCTTGGATGAGTAAAAGGATTTATTTGGTAAGTATAGGTTATTAGCATCAGCCTTAATATATTTAGTGCCTTAAATCAGAATAAAAAAAAAAAAATTTTTTAAAAAAAATCAAAAAAATTTTTTTAAAAAAAAAAAAAAAAAAATTAAAAAAAAAAAAAAAAAAAAAAAAAAAAAGAAAAAAAAAGAAAAAAAAAAAAAAAAGCCCGGCGGGAGAAAGGGGCCAAAAGAGAGGAAAAAAGGAGGGGACCCAAAAAAAAAGGAGCCGAAAAAAAAAAGGGGGGTGGGGGGGGGGGGGGGGGGGGGAGGGAAAAAAAAAAAAAAAGAAAAAAAAAAAAAAAGGGGGAGGGAAAAAAAAAAAGACCCCCCCCAAAAAAAAAGGGGACAAAAAAAAGGGGAAAAAAAAAAAATAAATTAAATTATTTAAAAAAAAAAAAAAAAAAAATTTAAAAAAAAAAAAGGGGGGGGGGGAGGGAAAAAGAGAAAAAAGGGGGCGGGGGGCCCAAAAAGGGGGGGGGGGGGGAGGGGGAAAAAAAAAAAAAAAAAAAAAAAAAAAAAAAAAAAAAGAGAAAAAAAAAAAAAAAAAAAGGGAAAAAAAAAAAAACAAACCCAAGACCCAAAATTAAAAAAAAAAAAAAAAAAAAAAGGGGTGTGGGGGGGGGGGGGGGGAAAGGGCAAAAAAAAAAAAAGCGGGGGAACCCGGGTTGCCGGGGTTAAAAAAAAAAAGGAAAAGGAGAAAAAAAAAAAAAAAAAAAAAGGAGAGGGGGGTGGGAAAAAAAAAAAAGGGGTTTGTTGGTTTTTTTTTTTTATTTTAGAACCGGCCCAAGGGGGGAATAAAAAAAAAAAAAAAAAAAAAAAAAAAAAAAGGGGGGTTTTTGGGAAAAAAATTGATTTTTTCTGAAAAAAAATTTTTTTTTTTAAATATTTGTGGGAAAAAATAGACATTAATGCAATAACCTAACACTTTATGAAAGGATTAATTTTTTCGCTATGCTTGCTAGCTGCGGTTGGCAGCCTGGTAGCCCAGGAGACATTTCCACAAAATGACATAGATTTTAAAAAAGTAGGGACCTATGCTTTTGTGCATGCTACCATTATCCAGAATAGCCATATCACTTTAAAAGATGCTACTTTAATTGTATCTAAGGGGAAGATAAGCGCAGTAGGGGTGAATGCTACTGTACCAGCAGATGCTGTGATATTTGATTGTAAAGGAAAATTTATTTATCCTTCTTTTATCGATATATATTCAGATTACGGTATGCCGGCGTTGCCCAGGTCTCAAAACCGCAGATTTGGTGGTCCTGGTCAGATGACCAGTGAAGCTAAAAATGCTGTTGGCTGGAATGCAGCCATCAAGGCAGAAAACGAGGCCGCAAAGGTATTTCAAATCAATGAAGTAAAAGCAAAAGATCTCAGGTCTGCTGGATTTGGTCTGGTGAATAGTCATATCCAGGATGGCATTGTGCGCGGTACCGGCTCATTAGTCTCTCTGGAAAGTGAATCTGCCAATATCGCTTTGATCAAGCCGGTCTCTACAGCTCATTTCTCTTTTTCCAAGGGTAGTTCTACTCAGGATTATCCTGGGTCGCTGATGGGGGTGATCGCATTGATCCGGCAGACTTTTATGGACGCCAAATGGTATAAATCCAATCCTCCTGCTGAAGGCACTAATCTTTCATTGGCTTCTTTCAATCAGCTCCTTCAATACCCGATGATCATTGAAGCAGGGGATAAATGGAATGATCTTAGGGCGGCTAAGATAGGCCAGGAGTTTGGAGTGCCGTTTATTATCGTAGCCGGTGGAAATGAATACCAACGAATCAACGATATTAAGATGGCCGGTTCAAAGATGATAGTACCGATCAATTTTCCTAATGTTCAGGATGTAGATGATCCAAATGATGCCCGATTGATCGCCTTGGCAGATATGAAACATTGGGAAATGGCTCCGGCTAATCCGGGTAGCCTGGAAAAAGCTGGTGTAAGTTTTGCCTTGACCGCATCTGGATTAAAAGATGCTGCAAGCTTTAAATCTAATCTGCAAAAAGCCATTTTGAATGGACTCAGCGAAGCTTATGCTTTGGATGCTTTGACCGTGATTCCAGCTGATCTGTTGGGCATAACTGAAAAAACAGCCACCCTGGAAGTTGGTAAAATGGCCAATTTTGTCATTGCTTCCGGTCCTCCGTTTAAAGAAAATACGACCTTGTTTCAAAATTGGATTCAAGGTCATCCTTATGATGTTGCCGCTGATGGGTGGGACGATCACAGATCTGACTATACACTTACTATCAATGCTGAATCATACAAATTCAACCTGGGAGGCAATTCTCCAGCGAATGTAACGGCGAAAATAATGGATCATGATACGACTAAGGCCGATGTAAAAATAAATGACAAACTGATCAATATCACCTTTTCATTTAAAAAGGATAGTGCGAAATTAAATAGATTAAGCGGGGTCCAGATCGGTACAAGCTGGCAGGGTACTGGCCAATTAGCCAACGGAGATTGGGTGAAGTGGTCCCTAACTAAATCAGATAAAGCGGCTCAACAAGACGCACCTAAAAAAGAGGTCCAGAAGAAATCTGCAGAACTGGGTCAGGTGCTTTATCCTTTCCAGGGTTTTGGCCTGCCGGAGCTTCCTGCTCAAAGCGATATATTGATTAAAAATGCTACCATATGGACCAGTGAAAAGGAGGGAATCCTGCAAAATACAGACATCCTCATTCAGAAAGGTACAATAACTAAGATCGGTGCCAATCTCTCCTCTGCCAATGCAAAGATCATTGATGCCACAGGAAAAAATGTAACCCCAGGCATTATCGACGAGCACAGTCATATAGCAGCCATCGGGGGTATCAATGAATGCACACAATCCGTGACTGCAGAAGTGAGAATAGCTGATGTACTCAACCCGGATGACATTAATATCTATCGTCAATTAAGTGGTGGAGTGACTTCGTCACATATCTTACACGGTAGTTGTAACACGATCGGGGGCCAAACCCAATTGATCAAATTAAGATGGGGCAAAAATGCAGAAGAGCTCAAATTTGAGAACTGGCCTGGATTTATAAAATTTGCTTTGGGTGAAAATGTGAAAAGAGCGAGCAATGCGCAGAACAATAGGTTTCCAGATACGCGTATGGGCGTAGAACAGGTATTGGAAGATGCTTTTAACCGGGCTATTGAATACAAAAATAACCCCTCCGCGAGAAGAGATCTTGAACTGGATGCACTTGTTGAAATCTTGGATCAAAAAAGATTTATTACCTGTCATTCGTATGTTGCTTCAGAAATTTTGGACTTGATGAAGGTTGCAGACAAGTATCATTTTAAAGTAAATACCTTCACCCATATACTCGAAGGTTATAAAGTAGCAGATATTATGAAGGCCCATGGGGCAGCAGCTTCCAGTTTTTCGGATTGGTGGGCATATAAAATGGAAGTAAAGGATGCCATCCCTCAAAGCCCTTATATCATGAATCAGGTGGGGCTCAATGTAGCTATCAACAGTGATGATGCCGAGATGGCCAGACGGCTAAACCAGGAAGCAGCTAAAAGCATTAAATATGCAGGCATGGGCGAGCAGGAGGCTCTAAAAATGGTGACCATCAATCCGGCTACCATGTTGCACGTGGCTGACCGAACCGGATCTATCAAGGTAGGCAAAGATGCGGACCTCGTCATCTGGAGCGATCATCCTTTGAGCATTTATGCCAAGGCTGAAAAAACGATTGTTGATGGCATCATTTATTTCGATAGAGAAAAAGATCTGGAGCAGCAACAATTTATTACCACTGAAAAAAATCGACTGGTACAAAAAATGATGGGGGCAAAAAAAGGGGGTGCCAGAACTGACCGGCCTTCGCCCTCCTTCCAGGAAGAAGCCCAATGTGAAGAAGACCATCAGCACGGCAAAGGGTTGTGGGAGAGAATAGAACAACGATTAATTTATAATGATTAATTTTTAAAGCCAATTGTCAATCATGAAAATTTTAGAATCTCTAAATATTAAATCTATGAACGCCCTGGTCAAATATTTATTTTTATTTTGTTTTGCGCAAATATCATTAGCTCAGGACAATGTCTACCCGATACCTGCTCACAAGGGCATGTTAGCGTTGACAGGTGGTACTATTCATGTGGGTAATGGGGAGGTTATCACCAACGGGACTGTGCTCATCAAGGATGACAAAATCCAAGCTGTCGGTCAGAATCTGACTATTCCTGCCGGTACAGAGTCGATGCAAATTGGAGGAAAGCACTTATACCCTGGCATCATCGCCACCAATACCAACCTGGGGCTATCTGAGATCTCCAGCGTACGAGCCAGTGCAGATCATACCGAAATCGGAGATTTTAATCCCAGTGTCAATGCCCTCGCTGCGTACAACGCAGAGAGTATAATCATCCCTACCTTGAGAAGCAATGGCGTCCTACTGGCGCATATAGTGCCTCGTGGAGGCACTATCAGTGGAGCTAGCTCAGTGGTACAGCTTGACGCCTGGAACTGGCAGGATGCATCATATAAGCCTAATAATGGCATCCATCTCAATTTTCCTGCACTCATCAACAGGCCCAGGGGATTCGGGGGTGGCAATCCCAATCAAGCTATACCATCTGATTTTATTAATAATGCACTCAGGAAGATAGAAGATCTCCGGGTGTTTTTCAGAGAGGCTAAAGTCTATAACTCTATTAAAAATCCTTCCATTCACAATCTTAAATATGATGCAGTCAAAGGGCTTTTTGATAAAAGTCAAAAACTATTCGTTCATTGTGATCTGGTCAAAGAGATGATGACTGCTATTGATTTTAAAGAGGAGTTTGGGTTTAATCTCGTAATCGTAGGTGGCAGTGACAGTTGGCTGGTGGCGGACATCCTCAAAGAACATAATATTCCTGTGATATTAAACGAAGCTCATAGTTTGCCATCCATCGCAGACGATGCAGTAGACCAACCCTACAAGACGGGTGCGATGCTTCAAAAGGCGGGAGTACTTTTTGCAATGTGTATTGAGGCGGACCATTGGCAGCAGCGATGCCTTCCGTTTCAGGCTGGTACAATGGCTGCTTATGGATTGACCAAAGAAGAGGCTTTAAGTGCTATCACGCTCAATGCAGCAAAAATACTTGGTATAGATCAGATGACAGGTAGTATCGAAGCAGGTAAAGACGCTAATATCGTCATCAGCGAAGGTGATATCCTGGACATGAAGTCATCCAGGGTAAGTCATGCATTTATACAAGGTCGTATGATCAACCTGGATAATAAACATACCCAGTTATTTGAAAAATATAAATATAAATACGGCCTTAAATAATATTAGACTTTGAGATTGTATTTAGCCAAAGCTGCAACTTCCGGAGGAACAGTTACACTCAAAAGTTTATCATCTATCCATTCTTTACACTGGTGCATCAACACGATGGGGTCGGAACTTGAAAATGGTCTTTCAGGAAAATAAATAACTACTTCGGTCGACCATTTTCCAAATTGTCTGATAAAATGTTGGATAAGTGAATCAGTGGGTATCCAAAAATCTTTGGCAGGATCATGATACACCATAGCAAGAGGGATGATCGGGATGTTTAATTCAGCTGCTACATCAAAAGCACCTAATTTGAAATCTTTTGTTGTCTGGGCAACATTGGTGGTGCCTTCGGGACAAAGAAAAATGCTCAGTCCTTGTTGTAAGGCAGTTTTCATTCCTTCCTTTACCTGGTTTCTGCTTTCTCTATTATCCCGTTGCACAAACAGGATGCCTGTCTGGCGTGCGCCAAAACCAATCAATGGGTATTTTTCGATCTCCGCTTTTCCTATTGGATAAAAATCAAAATATTGTAAGGCAAGTATAGGATCAGAAAAACATCTGTGATTGGAGATATAAATTGCAGGATGAACAGGGTCTATATGCCCATTGGTATGAATCTTATAGCCAAGTACTGCATTTAATATTTTTACACAAGCCCTTCTGATGCGAAAAGCCCTACGAATGTCTTTTCCGAAGAAAAAAGATATAATGACCAATCCAGTGATGAAAAAAGCGATAATAAGGACGCAAAGAACAATTCTGATCCAGGCCAAAAGATACTTCATATAAACAGAAGGTCACTTTTTTTAGACCAGCATCCTCACCGGTTCTTCCAATAGAGACTTTAAGGTTTGTAGAAATTGGGCTCCTGTAGCACCGTCTACGACTCTGTGATCACAGGACAGTGTTACTTTCATAATATGTCCAATTTCGATTTTTCCATCTCTGACGACAGCTTGTTCGGAGATACCGCCTACAGCCAGAATACAGGCATCAGGAGGATTGATGATGGCAGTAAACTCATCTACTCCAAACATACCCAGGTTTGAGATGGTAAAAGTGTTGCCTTGCATTTCTTCTGGTTGAAGCTTTTTGTCTTTGGCCCTGGCGGCAAGGTATTGCACTTCTGCATTAATCTGAGTCAGGGTCTTGATGTCGGCATGTCTGACGACTGGCACTAACAATCCTTCAGCAACTGCTACGGCCACGCCTATATGTATTTGATGATTTTGCCTGATAGCATCTCCGGTCCAGGAAGAATTGATCGCCGGATGTTTTCTCAAAGCCATTGCGCATGCCTTCAAGACCAGGTCATTAAATGATAATTTTGATGGGGCTATAGCATTCATAGCAGTTCGTGCGCTAACGGCTTTGGTCATATCTATGGCCATAGTCACGTAAAAATGAGGAGCTGAAAACTTACTTTCACCTAATCGACGAGCTATGGCTTTGCGCATTTGGCTCAACGGTTTGTCTTCATACGCTGATCCGCTATCGCTGATGATGGATAAAGGAGCAGACTTGACCGGTGTAGCCTGTTGGACCACTGGGGATGGCTTAGACTGCAGAGCTGCCTCTACATCCCGTTTGATGATACGACCCTGATCACCACTGCCGGTCATTTTCTGTATATCCAAACCGGCTTCTTTGGCAATCACTTTTGCCAGAGGCGAGGCTTTAACATGAGCATCAGATCCAGCACCAGATGGGACTATTGGTTCTGAAGAGGTAGTAGATGTTGAGTTTTCAACGGGAGCTTCTTTTTCAGCGACAGCTTCGGTGGTTGCTGCACCTTCTGCGGACAATGCGGCTTTATAATCTTCTTCTTTGCCTCCTATGACCGCTAAGATCGCATTGACTGCAATGATCCCGCTTGCTACACCGATGTATAATAAAGTGCCATCATAAAAGCTTTCAAGGTCCATGGTAGCTTTGTCGGTCTCCACTTCGGCCAGGACATCACCAACTTTGATGGTGTCGCCAACTTTTTTATGCCATACAAGAATATTCCCTTCTTCCATGGTATCGCTCATTCGGGGCATTCTGATTACTTCAGCCATATCGGTTTATGATTTTTTTAGAGCCGTAAAGATAGCCTTCCTATGGCACTTTTAGGATAGATTCCGCATTTCTCAGAACTAATCTAGGTTAATTCATAAATTTGTGATCTCAAGTAATAAACATATGCGATTTTCCTCTAAATTATTGGAGGAGGCTGTGCAGGCCTTCAATTCATTGCCCGGTGTAGGCAAAAAATCCGCTTTGCGCATGGCCCTTCATCTGCTCAAAAAGGATACTGACTATGCCAGGAAAATAGCCAATGCTATCGTCAATGCGCGTGAAGGAATCAGGTCATGTACTGTTTGTTTTAATTATGCGGATGATGATATATGCACGATCTGTTCGGATCTTAGGCGTGACGGACAAACTATTTGCATTGTGGAAGGTACCAGGGATATCATGGCGATCGAAGAGACTAGCCAATACAGTGGCATGTATCACGTTTTAGGAGGAGTGATATCACCTATAGACGGTGTCAGCCCGGCACAGCTCAATATTGAATCGCTACTCCGCAGGGTAGAGTCTCATCCGGTGCAGGAGATTATCCTTGCTATCAATCCCACTATTGAAGGGGAGACCACCATTTATTACCTAACCAAACAATTGCAAAAATATCAGGTGAAAGTCTCCGTTATAGCCCGGGGAGTATCCTTCGGAAGTGAATTGGAGTATGCTGATGAAATGACACTGGGCAGATCTATCCTGGCCAGAACTCCTTATCAAATCAAGTCGACCAGTTAACCTATGGACCTATCGGTCGTTATACTTAATTACAATGTTCGTTACTTATTGGAGTCATGCCTGGAATCTGTCGTGGAGGCTCTTAAAGGCTTGTCCGCTGAAGTGATTCTCATAGATAATGCCTCTACCGACCAATCTGTAATCATGGTCCGAGAGAAGTATCCGGCAGTAAAGCTGTTGATCAATGACTCCAATCTGGGTTTTGCCAAAGCAAACAATCTGGCTATTGCACAATCGACCGGTCAATATATTTTGATTTTGAATCCGGATACTATAGTGAACAAATCATCGATCATTTCGGCTTTAAATTATATCAAATCGCACAAAGATTGTGGTGGCGTTGGTGTCAAAATGGTAGACGGCAGTGGGGTATTCCTGAAAGAATCGTTGAGGGGTTTTCCGGACATGGCTTCGTCTTTATACAAATTGAGTGGAATAAACAGATTGTTTCCTAAAAGTAAAATATTCAACCATTATTACCTGGGACATCTGGATCCTGATAAGGTCCAGGAAGTAGAAGTGCTTACAGGCGCTTTTCTGATGACTACCCGTAAAGTGTTTGATGCAGTAAATGGATTTGACGAATCGTTTTTTATGTTTGGAGAAGATATCGATCTGTCTGTAAGAATTCGCCAACTTGGTCACAAACTAATATATCTTGGGGACGAACAGATCGTGCATTTAAAAGGGCGCAGCTCTGCCAATCATTCTTATACTTATGTCAGAGATTTTTATAAAGCCATGAGCGTCTTTGTCATAAAATACCAAAAAAATATTTTCATCAAATACCTTGCACTCATTGGGATATATTGTTCAGGCCTGTTCTCCTGGGTTAAAAGACAAGTTGTGAAAAATTTTTTACCAGTCAGTGATTTCATTGTCCTCTTTGGGGCTATCTGGTGCGCTCAGAAAATGTGGGCTATATATTGGTTTAAAGATCCTGATTATTTTAGTCATCCCGCTTTTGTGACCAATGCCGCTGGCTATATTTTGATCTGGATGGGCGCTTTATTTTTTTTTGATGCATACAATCCAATCGGGCAAAGGCAGATCATCAGCACTTTAAAAGCTATTGGGTTTGGTACCCTTGTCATCCTGCTTATTTATTCATTACTCCCCGCTGAATGGCGTACATCAAGAGCAGTGATCATATGGACCACAGCAGCTTTAAGCATCATTTTACCACTGATGCGGAGATTGCTCTCGACCCAGGGAAATGGATTGAGGGCACTTGTAATAGGAGACAGGACACAAATAGATGGATTAGATCACTTGTTAAGGATTTTGAGCAAACAAAATTATTTTTCGTATTTGACTTCTACTGTGATCGAAGGTCATCCGAAGCGTTTTTTTGAAGAAAAATGGATCGATATTCAAGAAAAAATAAAAAGGGAAAATCTTCAATATGTGATCTTAGGAAAGGAAATGGCTATAGAGGATCAATTGTTTTTATCAAATAAACTGATACACCAGGTCAATGTCTTTTTAGAGGACAAAAAGCAAGACGAACATATCCTGCAAGGTGAGATTCCGGGCCTGGTGCCTATAGATTTAAAATTGGGATGGTTGCAGAACCGGATTGTCAAAAAAGTCATTCATGTTCTGACTTCCATATTGATCTTACCCTGGGGTTGGATGAGAAACGATATAAGAAAAAGATATTTTGGTTTATTAAGTGGTCAAGTTCTATGGGTCGGCTATGCGGATCCTGCCAATACCCTGCTACCTCCCCTCAAACCGTCGCTTTGGCATATAGGTGGACTTGAAAAGAAGAGCCAACCGGAGATAGATATGGTCAATCTTGCTTATGCCAGAAATTACACCGTCGATCTCGATATCCAGATTATACTTAAACATATTTTTATTCAAAATTGATGTGGCCAATGCAAAATGAAAAAATAGCACCCCAATGGTATCTGGACAAAGCTCAGGAATATCTTCCTGAAACGATCAAGCTGCGTCGACATCTTCACCAGTATCCTGAGCTTTCCTTTGAGGAGCATGATACTGCTGATTTTATCGAAAAGTCTCTGAACAACTTTGGGATCAAGACAGAAAGGCTCACTCCGACTGGAGTAATAGCCCTCATCGAAGGACTCCCGGGAGATAAGAAACTTGCTTTAAGAGCTGATATCGATGCTTTGCCAATCCATGAAGAAGGAAGGCATGATTACCTATCAAGAAACACTGGCGTGATGCATGCATGTGGACATGATGTACATACAGCCTCCTTATTGACGACAGCCAGAATACTTTACGAGACCAGGTCATCATGGCAGGGCAATATAAAATTGATATTTCAACCTGCAGAAGAAAAATTTCCTGGGGGGGCCTCTATCCTGATCAAGCACGGAGTATTGGATGACCCTCCAGTCCAATCCATATTGGGCCAACATGTTTTTCCTGAGTTAGCAGCAGGTAAATTGGGTTTTCGACCGGGACCTTTTATGGCCTCTGCAGATGAGCTCTATATCACTGTGAAAGGCAAAACCGGTCATGGTGCCATGCCTCATTTGACCAGGGATGCTATCCTGATCGCTTCCCATATGGTGGTAGCTTTGCAACAGGTCGTCAGTCGAAACAACAATCCATTGACTCCAACCGTATTATCGATAGGTAAAATTCAATCTATGGGAGGTGCTACCAATATTATCCCTGGGGAGGTTCGGTTAGAAGGGACTTTCCGGACTTTTGATGAGACCTGGAGAAAAGAGGCCAAAACCATTATAAAAAAAATCTGTGAGGGCATCGCTGAATCAATGGGGGGCACAGTAGAAGTGGATATTAAAGATGGCTATCCAGTATTATTCAATGATCCAGGTTTGACTGAAGAGATAAAAAACTGGGCTATTGAATTGCTCGGAGTGGATAATATAGTCGACCTGCCTATGCGAACTACTGCGGAGGATTTTGCTTATTATTCTCAAAGGATACCGGCTTGTTTTTACAGACTTGGTACTGCTTATGAAGGGCATGAAGGCGACAAAAAAATACATACTCCTGACTTTGATATCAACGAGCTGGCTCTAAAAACAGGAGTGGGTTTTATGGCTTTTGCAGCCACAAGATATATGCAATAATTACACACACATATA
Source organism: Saprospiraceae bacterium (assembly GCA_016709995.1). Taxonomy (NCBI): domain Bacteria; kingdom Pseudomonadati; phylum Bacteroidota; class Saprospiria; order Saprospirales; family Saprospiraceae; species Saprospiraceae bacterium. The sequence continues at coordinate 2,501,268 of JADJLQ010000001.1, read as the reverse complement.
AATAAGTATAATATTTAATAAATTAATATTTAGCTTACATACAGATTATAAAATATTTTAATGTATTTTAGTGCCTTTAAAATCTTATATAAGAAATGGCTAAAATATTGATAGCAGATGATGAACGCAGCATCCGTCGCACGTTGAAAGAAATACTGGAGTTTGAAAAATTTGTGGTGGACGAAGCTTGCGATGGTTTGGAATGTCTCACCAAGATCAAACAGAATGAGTACGATGTACTTTTGCTGGATATTAAAATGCCCAATCTGGATGGAATGGAGACCTTAGAGCGAATACAGGTACTGAACCCAGACCTTCCTGTCATCATGATCAGCGGGCATGCCAATATAGATACAGCAGTGGATGCAGTCAAAAAGGGAGCCTTTGATTTTATCAGTAAGCCACCAGATCTCAATAGAATGTTGATCACCATCCGTAATGCGATGGACAAATCCTGTCTTATCAGTGAAAAGAAAGTCCTGCAGCATAAAATAAGTAAAAGCAAGATCCAGCATATAGTCGGGGATTCGTCTGCCATCTCGAAGGTAAAAGATACTATAGACAGGGTAGGTCCTACTGAAGCACGTGTATTGATCACTGGTGAAAATGGGACGGGAAAAGAATTGGTCGCACGATGGATTCACGAAAAAAGTATCAGAAATCAAGGACCGATCATTGAAGTTAATTGTGCTGCGATACCTTCAGAATTGATTGAAAGTGAATTATTTGGACATGAAAAGGGCTCTTTTACCTCGGCGATCAAACAAAGATTGGGCAAGTTTGAGTTAGCGCATGGGGGCACTTTGTTTTTGGACGAAATAGGAGATATGAGCCTTTCTGCTCAAGCGAAAGTCCTGCGCGCCTTGCAGGAGAGCAGGATCACACGAGTCGGTGGGGATAAAGAAATTAAGGTTGATGTAAGGGTAGTCGCTGCTACCAACAAGGATATGCGGAAAGAAATTGAGGCTGGAAGGTTTAGAGAAGACTTATATCATAGGTTAGCCGTGATTATCATCGAAGTACCCTCGCTAAATAATCGCGAGGAAGACATTCCGACTTTGGTGGCACATTTTAATGACATGATCTGCCTGGAATATGGGGTGCCAGCCAAAGTATTTACCGATAAAGCCATCAAAGCCATGCAAAAAGTGCATTGGAGTGGGAACATCAGGGAATTAAGGAATGTCGTAGAGCGACTCATTATTTTGAGTGCTGGCAAAATAACAGAAAAAGAAGTTTGTGCTTATGTGATGCCTACTATCCTGTATGGAAGTAAATACAAAGACATTTTCGATAAGTTCGAAGATGTGCAGGACCTGAGAGTGTTTATCGAGAAGGAATTCGAACAATATAAAGCGGTGACCGCATAAAGTGGTTTAGATTATGGATGTGACTGATTCGCCAGATATGAATATATCGTCCAGATTTCCTAAGGAAATGAAAAAATGGACCGAACTCAAAGGAGAAAATTCTTGGACTCTGTTCAAAGTCATCGCCGAAATGGTAGAAGGATTTGAGAAACTGAATAGAGTAGGGCCTTGCATGTCGATATTTGGCTCTGCAAGAACTAAACCAGGTGACCTTTATTATGAAAAAGCAGCCGAAATAGCACGCAGAATCACTGATGAAGGGTATGGGATCATCACCGGAGGCGGACCCGGTATCATGGAAGCAGGGAATAAAGGTGCGTTTGATGCCAAAGGTGTCAGTGTAGGTTTGAGCATCGATCTGCCATTTGAGCAGAGTTACAACGATTTTGTAGACCCTGACAAAATGCTGCGATATCGTTATTTTTTCATCAGGAAAGTAATGTTTGTAAAATATGCACAAGGATTTGTAGTGATGCCGGGAGGGTTTGGTACTTTAGACGAATTTTTTGAAGTGCTTACGCTGGTACAGACCAAAAAAATCAATAAAGTCCCGATCATCTTATTCGGAGTGGCGTATTGGGAGGGATTAATGAAATGGTTGGTAGAGACAGTTGATGTTCAAGCCCATAATATTAGTCCATCGGATATGGATCTTTTTCACATCACGGATGATGTAGAATCGGTGATCTACCATATTAATACATTCTATGGAGCCAGGGACGACAGATATAAACCTAATTACGAGTTATAATTACTTCAGTACTATGGGTCTGCTTTTTCCTGAGTGAATTGTTTTTTAGTGTTTGAATAAACATTTTCAAGCATGTGGCGGGAGTAAATTTTTCAATTTGCCTTAAGCTAATTGAAAATTATTACCTTAGATTTGGATTTTGTATCATAATCGTGATCAAAACCCGTTATTCTGATGAACATGTTACCACTGCTAAAAGATGAAAAACTGTACTATAGTATCGGAGAGGTGGCTGATATGTTTGGGGTATCCAAGTCCTTGATCAGATATTGGGAGACTGAATTTAGTATGCTCAAGCCGCATAAAAACAGTAAGGGCGATAGGCGGTTTACCAAAGAAAACATAGAGCAATTGCAACTCATTTTTGACCTGGTAAAAAATCGTGGATTTACAATCGAAGGTGCCAAAAATGAAATAAGGCAAAATAAAGATCTTATAAAACAAAGGCAGGCTCTGCTTCAAAAATTAATTCATCTCAAGGCTGATATGATGAAGCTCAAAGAATCTCTTAATCAAGACGGAGAATTTCAGCACAATACTTAAAGTCTTCGGCTTCGTTGGAGGCGATCAATATCAATTTGTCTTTTCGCAGTTTTGCGAGATGGGTAAAAAACCACGCTTTGGCAGCATCATCCAGATTAGAGGTCGGCTCGTCCAATAATAATATATCACCTGACGAATAAAGGGCCAATCCTAGTTTAACACGTTGTTTCATACCGGAAGAAAACTGCAATAATGGCCTTGAGCTGACATTGGAAAGTTCTAACATTTCAAGCCATTGACCGGCAGTAGTCAGCACAGGAGAGTGTTTAAACTTTGTATGGAATCGGATCATTTCACGGAGGTCAAGTTCTTCGATGAGATCTGTATAGGGAGCTGCAATGTTAACTTTTGAGTAGATATTTTCTCTTAACTCCAGACGGCCGTCGATGAGATATTCGATCCTGCCTTTAGATGGAGAAAGTAAACCAGAGATAATCTTTAAAAAGGTTGACTTGCCACTGCCATTTCGACCCGCAACGCCGTATATATTGTCTGATTTAAATATGTAGGAAAGATCTTTGAACACCCAGCCATGCTGATACCTTTTTCCAAGTTGGTCAATCCTTACTTCCATTGGTATATAACTGACGAAACCCTTTCATAATGCCTCTTTCAGAAGAACGAACAAAATCAATGATTTTAGATTTCTCCAGAGACGATGGGATGTTTTGATCTATGAGTTCGAGTGCCTGAGAAGTATTATAGCCTTTGACGAATAAGTACCGATAGGCATCCTGAATCGATTTGATTGATTCAGGAGAAAAACCTCTTCTTTTTAGTCCTATACCATTAATACCTGCATAGGAGATTGGTTCTCTGGCAGCTTTTATATAAGGAGGAACATCTTTGCGGACCAAAGATCCTCCACCTACCATAGCATGGTCACCAATATTGACAAACTGGTGTACAGCAGATAATCCGCCCAGAATAGCATATTTGCCGATATGAATATGGCCCGCTAGAGTCACATTATTGGCCAAAATGACATGTTCTTCAAGTATACAGTCATGTGCTACGTGCACATATGCCATGAGCAGGCAATGATCTTTTATGGTGGTGGTCCAATTAGCTTCAGTCCCACGATTGAGGGTGCAATATTCTCTGATAGTCACATGATTGCCAATCTCAAGCAAGGATTGCTCTCCTCTAAACTTCAAGTCCTGAGGGGCAGCACCCAGCACGGCTCCTGGAAATATCTTGCAATTTTCACCCAGACGGGTACCATCTAATATGCACACATTTGGGCCTATCCAGGTATTGTCACCAATTTCTACATCTGCTTCGATGGTGACGAATGGAGAGATGTGAACATTTTTGCCAATCCGGGCATCAGGATGGACATTACTTAAATGGTATTGGGTTAATACTTCCATGGTTATATTGGGTTTGATTCTCTGCGGACGATCTGAGCTGTGAGCTCGCCTTCAGATACGATCTTATTACCTACATATGCGGTACCCATCATTTGGACGATACCTCTGCGTATAGGGGACATGAGTTCCATTTTTAGTATGAGGGTATCCCCGGGCATTACTTTATGTTTAAATTTTGTATTGTCTATTTTGATGAAATAAGTGTCCCAATTGCCAGGATCGGGTTGCTGAGAGATAGCGAGTATTCCTCCGGTCTGAGCAAGTGCTTCAATCTGAAGTACTCCGGGGAATATAGGATTATCCGGAAAATGTCCGGCAAAGCATGCTTCTGTAAATGTGATATTTTTGATTCCGACTACATGCTGATCATCCAGTTCAATAATCTTGTCAATCAATAAAAAAGGGTGCCTGTGGGGCATAATCGATTGGATCTTTTGAACATCCATCAAAGGGGGCTCGTCCGGGTTGTAGATGGGTTTGCCTTTGAGTTTGCGGAGCTCATGATACTTTTTTTTAAGAAGTTTGGCAAATTCTACATTGGCTGTATGGCCGGGTTTGTTGGCCAATATTTTGGCTTTTATAGGCTTTCCAACCAAAGCCAGGTCACCAATGATATCCAATATTTTGTGGCGGGCAGCTTCATTTGAAAACTGTAACTCTACGGTATTCAATATGCCTTCCTTTTCTACTTTGACCGAAGGCTTATTGAGTTTGGTCGCCAGATCATCCAACTCTGGCTGTGTCATCAATCGATCAACGATGACGATGGCATTATTAAGATCACCTCCTTTAATGAGATTTTCATTGGCCAGTTTTTCAATTTCCCTAAGAAACACAAAAGTGCGACAAGGAGCTATTTGGGTCTCATATTCTGAAAGATCACTCAAACTGGCAAACTGCTGGCCTAAAAAAGGGGATTTAAAATCAATCATTGCAGTGACTTCAAATTTGTCTGAAGGTACGGCAATAAGCTCAGTGCCGCTGAGTTCATCTTTGAAAGATACCGCTTCTGTGATTTCCAGATAGTCCTTGTCCAAAGATTGAGGTTCAATACCGGCCTTTTGGAATGCCCTAGTAAACGGTCTCGCACTGCCATCCATTATCGGAACTTCAGGGCCATCAATCTCAATAAGCACATTGTCTATGCCTAACCCTGCCAGTGCAGAAAGTATATGCTCTACTGTGCTGACCTGGCCTTCGCCGGATTTGATGGTAGTGCCTCTATTAGTTGAAATCACCCGATTGACATCTGCAGGCAATATAGGCTTGTCAGGCAAGTCAACTCGCTGAAATCTAATACCATGGTTGACAGGTGCTGCTTTTACTGTCATAGTAGCCAGCTTACCGGTGTGGAGCCCGATTCCTTCAAAAACACAATCTTCGGATAATGTACACTGCTTCATAATCTACCTGCCTATATTCATCAAGAAGAGAACAACTAAAACGACACAAGTCTCTGAACTTATCTTAATGAAAAGCAAAATTAAGTTAAAAAAAACAAGCAATTAAAAGAGTTTTTATTGGATAGAATATTTTTATCAAATAATCATTCTATCAAGACTTAAACCTTTTTTCTAATTCTCTCATTCTGCGAGCCAAATCAGGCAGATTTTTAAAGATAGCGTAAGATTTTAGATAATCAAAATAGGGTATTGCCGGAGAGCCGAAGAGTTTCTGACCAGGCTCAGGGTGGACAGACATGACCCCACTTTGAGCTTGAATCTGGGTATCGTCAGGCACCTGAATATGACCGGCAAAGCCTACCTGGCCCCCAATCCTGCATCTTGCACCTATCTTAGTACTTCCAGCTATGCCAGTCTGAGCGGCGATGACCGTATTTTCGCCAATCTCTACATTATGTGCAACATGAATCAAATTGTCGAGTTTACAGCCGTATTTGATCAACGTGCTACCCATGGTCCCTCGGTCAATAGTACAATTTGCACCGATCTCAACTTGATTTTGAAGTACTACATTGCCTAATTGTGGCATTTTCTCATATTGACCTTGAGCATTTTGCACAAATCCAAATCCTTCACTGCCAATCACAGAATTGGCTTGAATGACGACCTCATCCCCAATGACACAACCTGCATGTACTTTTACTCCTGAGTGCAGGATACAATTTTTGCCTATGATTACATCATGACTTATATACACTTGCGGATATAAAATTGACTGATCTCCGATAGATACATTTTGCTCTATCACACAATGGGCTGCCAATGATACTTTTTCACCCAAAACTGCAGTCGGATCTATCAGAGCGAGCTCAGAGATGCCACTTGGATGACCATTGGATTGAAAATGACTCAGTAAAGTGCTTAGGCTCTGATATACATTAGGCACTCTCAGCAAGGTAGCATGAAGAGGTTGCTGAGGCGTAAAATCGTTAGAAACTACCAATATGGATGCCCCAGTGGTGTAGGCAAATGGCTCATACTTGGGATTACCAATAAAGCTGACACTGCCCGGGCCGGCTTCTTCGATTTTGCTCGGATGAGTCACTTCTACATCCGGATCTCCATCTATTGTAGCATTGAGAAAAGAAGCTAATTGCCTTGCACTGGATCGCATATCCTGACAAAGGTAATTAATCATCAAAAAGGTTGCTCAAAAATCATTTTTTATTCTTTGGACCTCCTGGGTACTTAAAAAGGGGAAAACACTTTATTATCATAAGGACTTATTGATCGGTCACCCCTAATCATTACCTTTGCGGCTTAATCGATACATGTTTTGATCAAAAGGTTGAAAATCCATAATTATGCTATTATCAAAGATGTGGAGCTTGAATTCACTCCTCACCTGATCGTGATTACAGGCGAAACAGGGGCAGGCAAGTCCATCTTGCTCGGCGCTCTCAACCTGGTGTTGGGTCAAAGAGCTGACACTAAATCAATCGGTGATCTGCAGGATAAATGCATAGTGGAAGCTGAATTTAAACTGGAAAACAAAGACCTCGAGCCATTTTTTGAGCTTCACGACCTGGATTTTGATCAAGACCTCATCATCCGAAGGGAGATCTCACCACAAGGCAAATCACGCGCTTTTATCAATGACACTCCTGTCAACCTGGATATACTACAGACGATCAGCAATGCCTTGATAGATATCCATCAGCAATTTGACACGCTCGATATTTACCAGGTATCTACTCAACTTAAGATGATTGACGCACTGGCAGCCAACAAGTCTATACTCGCTGAATACCAGTTGATCTTCAAGTCTTACCAGCAAGCCAGACAGCAACTTGAAGCCTGGACTGAACAATTGAATCGGCAGCAGCAAGAGGAGGAATTTATCAAGTTTCAATTTAACGAATTGGATGAGCTCGATCTCCGTCCAGGTGAGCTGGATACTTTAGAAACCGAACAAAAAGAACTATCTCATGCCAATGAAATAAAAGAAGTTACGGGACTATTTGTCTCCAGTGTAGCAGAGGATGATCGGGCAGTCCTCAATATATTAAATGATTTGTCCAAAAGAATCCAACATTTAGGGCAATATCACACAGGATTGGAAAAATTAGCAGAAAGGTTAAATTCTGTGACCATTGAACTGGAGGATGTAAGCGACGAATGCCGGACCATATATGATCAGGTAGACGGTAGCCCGATCAGGTTGAATGCAATAGAAGAGCGACTTCATGTTTTGTACAAAATGATGCACAAACACAAACTGGATCATGCGGACAAACTCATCGACTTAAAAGAATCATTCCAGCAAAAACTCTCTTTTACGGATGACCTGGCTTCTAAAATCGCTGGTCTGGAAAAAGAGATCGTTAAAAAACGGGCTAAGCTTCAATCAATGGCAGAGGGTCTTCATGAACGAAGATTGGGCGTAATCCCGGGATTCATAGAGAAAATTTATCAGTTGATTCATCCATTGGGTATGGAACAAACCCGTGTACAGATCAATTTGAAAACTACCGATACTTTTAATCTGACCGGAAGTGATGAGATGGAGATATTACTTGCCACAAACAAGGGAGGGGCTTTTCTCCCAATAAAAAATATTGCGTCTGGGGGTGAGCTGGCCCGGTTTAACCTGGTGACAAAATCGCTGGTAGCCCAGGCAATTCCCTTGCCTAGTTTGATTTTTGATGAGATTGATATTGGTATCTCCGGGGATGTAGCGCTTAAGATGGGGCAGATCTTAAAGGAGCTGGCAGAAAAACATCAGGTGATTTGTATTACACATTCACCCCAAATAGCTTCCAAGGGGGAGGTGCATTATTATGTATATAAGGATGATAGTGCTGAGAAGACAGTCGCCCAGGTAAAGCGACTCAATAAATCTGAAAGAATACAGGCTATTGCTACGATGTTGAGCAGTAATCCTCCGAGTGCGGCTGCCGTTAAAAATGCAAAAGAATTAATCGAAATTGAATAAAATAAACAATATGTCAAATCAACTTTTAAAAGGTAAAAAAGGTATCATATTTGGAGCTTTGGACGAACAGTCCATTGCTTGGAAAGTGGCTGAAAGAGTGGTTGAAGAAGGTGCTACGATCACATTAACCAATGCACCGGTAGCCATGCGATTTGGTAAAATCAATGAACTGGCAGAAAAATTGAATGCCCAGGTAATACCGGCAGATGCTACCTCGATGGACGACCTGACCAAATTATTTACTACTTCTACCGAAGTGCTGGGAGGAAAATTAGATTTTGTACTTCATTCCATTGGGATGTCTATCAATGTGCGCAAGGGCAAACATTATACGGATCTCAATTATGAATGGATGTTAAAAACCATGGATATCTCTGCAATCTCCTTTCATCGCATGATGCAAGTAGCCTTGAAAAATGACAGTATTGCTGACTGGGGTTCTATCCTGGGACTTACCTACATCGCAGCCCAAAGAGTATTTCCCGATTATAATGAAATGGCAGATGCTAAGGCTTTGTTGGAATCTATTGGCAGAAGTTTTGGGTATCACCTGGGTGTACAAAAAAAGATCAGAGTCAATACGATCTCGCAATCGCCCACCTGGACGACGGCTGGCAGTGGTGTAAAAGGATTTCAGGAGTTTTTTGATTATGCTCAGAATATGTCACCTCTAGGCAATGCATCAGCTTTGGATTGTGCTAATTATTGCGTCACCCTGTTTTCTGATCTTACCCGTATGGTCACCATGCAAAATCTATTTCACGACGGAGGATTTTCTGCAATGGGTATTAATCCGGTTATTTTTGAAAATAAAAGTGAATAAACTTTTATTATGGGCGCATTACTTCATGGATTAAAAGGACATAACCATAGGCTGGTACTTATTAATTTAAAACAAACTTTGAATCCTATCCATTGACGAGAATCTATTATTTGATCAGCTTGATGGTTTTGGTCGGGATGACTTTAGTCGCACAGCGCCCTAACCCGGGTGGTTTTCCCCGAAATCCGAATGATCAGTTAGTCGATAGCACAGAACAAGAGGAGCTTACAGATGAGCCGCCAGATACTATATTATATTATTCTCCCTTTAAATTAAAACAAGCGGTTTTTTTCTCAGATACCACTTTGAGTAATGTTTTTCACCAATATGATGTCATACGGTATCAATCGATCCCTTATGCACACCTGGGCAATGTCGGTTCTTCGTACAGGCCGCTGGTATTCAACAACGAAAAAAGACAAGGTCTCGATCTTGGATCTCATATTTTTGACTTGTATAAACAACGATATGAAGATTTGGAGCTCTTCGAATCTAGGAGACCATTTTTTATCGCCAGGTTTGGCCAAAGAAATTTCAGACAAGAAGATTTGCAGTTGGAGCCACGACTAGGCAAAACATTTCAAAATGGCTTGCATCTAAATTTGATGTACAGGACCATTCAATACAAAGGCGATTTTCTCCAACAAATCACCAAGCATCATACCGGGGCCGTTAATTTTTGGTATCATGCACCTAAAGGAAATTATGATTTTATATTGAGTTATTTATTTAATGATATTCGTCAACAGGACCATGGTGGTATCCCAAACGCAGAGGCTTTTCTAAAACAGTCTACCTACCGGAGTAACCCGTTGACAATCGACGAATATTACATTGATGGTAGAACTAAACAAAATGATAAGTCTTTGAGCATTCAAAATGGATTTAATGTACATGTCAAAGGCACTAAAATGGGATTCACCCACAGGATATCTACGCAAAATTCATCGAACACTTTTTTTGATGAAACATCCTCGATTGATTCGACATATTATGATCAATATTATGTGCGGGACACCCAGGATATCACCTTTAAGTCTAATGGGATCGTCAATGAATTTAGACTGGATGGACTGATTAAAGAGTCGAGTTATTTAATGGCCGGGCTCAAACATGAGTGGCATAAAATAAATCAGGGACCCTCTCAGAATACTCTTAACCTGCTATCAATTATAGGAGAGTATGATCAGACTATTGCGGGTAAATTTCATTTTAATGGCGAGGGGCAGTGGGGAATCCTGGACAACCTCGGAGAATATTATCTGAATGGAAAAATTTCCGCGGAAAGCAAAACCCTTGGTGCGATCGAAGGACATGCTATACTTCAACGTTCGCCGGTGCCATGGATGTTTAGGAAATTGTATAGTCATAATCAACTGCTTTATGATTATAATTTTGATAAACCGCTTACGAATCAACTTGGCGGATCTATAAACATTGCTGCTATTGGTTTTAAGTCTGGTCTGGACCAGTCTATCATATCCAATACGATCTACCTCAATGCTTCCCGGACTCCCAGCCAGGAGAAAACCGCAATTAGTATTACCTCAGTATATGGGGACAAGACTATAGATTTTGGAAAATTTCATTCTCATCACAAATTGATTTTTCAGTTTTCGACCAACCAGAATGTGATGCGGATTCCGGCCTGGTACACTCAGAATGTGATTTATTATCAGAGCAATTGGTTTAAAAATAATATGTTTTTACAGACCGGCCTGGATAGCCGAGTACTGCCTTCCTTTAAAACACAATCTTATTTTCCTTTATTGGGCAATTTCTACAATTCTGAAAAGGCAGCGGTGGCATTGCATCCTTCCGTTGAATTTTTCTTCAATTTTCAGTTAAAGAATTTTAGAGGCTTTTTTAAAGTAGAAGGACTGGAATATTTTATGTATTATGCCGGTAAGACTTTTTATGAAACTTATGAAGAGCCACTGTTTAGGACCAATATGCGATTAGGGTTTTCCTGGATATTAAGAGATTGAAGCTTTAAGGCACATTATCCCTTTTTAATCCTATGCGCATAAATATTTCGTATTTTGAATCAGCGATCTGATTAATTATGTTTAAGGCTATTTCTTTTTTTGCTTTCTTTTTATATTCCATCAATTCCATAGGACAACATCAGCCTAAGTGGCAGTATTTGTTTGATGGTAGGTCACAACAAGGCTGGTCGATACTGGGTATGCCTGCCATTGTAAAGATCAGAGACAGCAGCATAGTACTGCATATGACGCCATATACCTCGCGTCATGCATTTGTGCGAACCAATAAGAAGTACCGAAATTTTATCTTCGAAGTTCAGTTTAGAAGAGATCTTGATATTGATTCCGGTATATTGTTTAGAAGTATTGATGCGCCAGATACTGCCTTCCACGATTTGTATGGCTATATGGTAAAAATAGATCCAAGTCAAACAAGGTTGTGGACAGGTGGTGTGTTTTTGGATTTTGGCAATGGATTGCAATGGTTGTATCCATTGGACAAAGATGAGAACGCTAAACATGCCGAGAGAAAACAGGGAGAATGGAATACTATACGCATAGAGGCTATAGGCGACCAGATAAAAGTATGGCTTAATGATATATCAACAGTGTATCTGATGGATGATAAATATCGAAAAGGATATATTGCTTTCAAAATCCATTATCTCATGAATGAAAAGGAGAAAGCAGATTTGGAAATTGCTTATCGTGAGCCAAGGATAATTACAAAACACCTTTCAAAGTATTTGAGGCCAAGTAGTGTCGCGATAAAAGATACTCGCGGACTCAATGAGGTGAAGTATTTTAGGTGATTTTAAACTATGAGATCTGTTGTCAAATTCTTATCAGGGCAAAAAGCAGGTGCAATCCCATTTATATTCGCTCTTTTTTTGACTTTTTCATTAAATGGTCAGGACCCCTGGAGGCCCCTGTTCAATGGCAAGAATTTTTCAGGATGGAAGCAAGTTGGAGACTCAGCGCTTTTCATTGTCCTGGATAGTGCTATAGTACTTCATCAAAAAGCCAATACCCGGGAGCATACTTTTTTAAGAACAAATGAAAAGTATCGAAACTTTATTTTGGAGTTAGACGCAAAACGAGATTCTCAATTTTATTATGGCATATTGTTTAGAGCTATTAATGCCCCGGATTCTGCCCATGTCAGACTATACGGTTATCAAATCAAGGTTGATCATATACCGACACGCAACTGGACCGGAGGGATCTATGACGACTTTGGAAATACGTGGAACTGGCTATACCCTTTGACAAATAATAAGGCTGCTCAAATTGCCTTGCACCCACCTGGTACCTGGGATCATTATAGAATAGAAGCCATTGGTAATGTTATTAAAACTTGGGTGAATGGGATAGAGGCTACCCATATGAAGAATAAAAAGTATCGTAAAGGATATATTGCATTGAAGATTCATTTTTTGGGGCCAAATCTTGACATGGAGCAGCCAACCGGATGGGTAAAAAATATCAAGATCTTGAATCGAAACCTTAAGCAATATATGCTGCCCATGAAAATCGGGATATCAGAGATCAATTAATATATTCAATCATCAATAATTAGTTCTGGTGATCAAATGTTAAATAGCTAATGTTGGTGGCGCTTACAAAGCAGACAATACACTTTGTACTTCCTTTACATTCACTCCTGGATACCGTTTTTTTACTTCGCCCAAAAAGAATCCTAATAATTTCTTTTTTCCGCTTTTGTATTCAGCTGCTTCTGTTGGAAAGGCTGTGAATAGCTCTTCGACCACAAGATATATATCCAGGACAGGCGCAGAGGATATTTTTAATGATATAAGTTCAGCTATGGATTTTGATGGGCTGCGGAGGGCTTCCTGCCAGATTTCATGAGCCTGATTCATACTGAGTTTATCGGCTTGTATGGTAGAGAGTAATAGAAGCAGATTGTTTGGTGTTATGGATAGTTGATCAATCGATTTGTTTTGATCTTTGAGATGAGGCAGAATAGTTTGGATCATCCAATTGGCTGCAGATTTATTTAGAAAGGGATGGTCATGGACCAGTTTCAAATAGTATTCAGCTATAGATCTATCTTCTATCAATACTGTAGCATCAGATCTGCTCAGATTTTTATCTTTAATGAGGGTATCCAGCAATTGTTGTGGCAGTGACGGGATGGACAGTTTGATCTGATTCAATCTATCCTGAGTAATAATAATGGGAGGCAGGTCCGGGTCTGGAAAATAACGGTAATCATGCGCATCTTCTTTTTGACGGATCGGTGTCGTGATGCCTTCCTCAGGCACAAACTGCATCGTTTGCCTTTTGACAATATGACCATTTTCCCATAGGTCTATTTGTCGCTGAACTTCGAACTCAATGGCTTTGCGGGCGAAGCGTCTCGAATTGACATTTTTCACCTCACATCTTTCACGGAGTTCTTGAGTGCCAATGGGGCGAACTGAAATATTGACATCACAGCGCATAGAGCCTTCTTCCATGTTGGCATCAGAGATGTCAAGATATCTCACCAATCGCTGCAGGTCAGTTAAAAAAACCGACACCTCTTCAGCGGTGCGAAAATCTGGCTCTGTGACCATCTCAAGCAAGGGGACACCTGCCCGGTTGAGATCGATCTTGGACCAGACTGGATCGGTATCATGCACGGATTTTCCGGCATCTTCTTCCATGTGGATATGGTGTAGGCGTATGGTCTTTGGGCCTTCTGTAGTCACGAAATCGAGATGGCCCCCAATGCAAATTGGACTCGCTTGCTGTGAGATCTGGTATCCTTTAGGCAAGTCGGGATAAAAATATTGTTTGCGCTCGAAATAAGAAGCCTGGTTGATCTGACTATTCATGGCCAGACCGAGTTTGATCGCTGATTCGATTTGTTGGGAGTTTAATTTGGGCAGGGTACCGGGATGGGCCAGGGAGACTATACTGACCTGGGTATTTGGATCATTAGAAAATTTTGCCTCATCAGCACAGAATGCTTTGGTGCGCGTATTGAGCTGGATATGTATTTCGAGGCCGATGATTGTTTCCCACTGCATAAAGCTTGCTTCTGATTAAGATGGAGGGTTCTTACAAAGGCGCTAAGATCGTAAAAGTTTGATTCCAATATAGATTTTCGGAGTAAGTTGTTTCAAATATCCTGGAATGCCGGTATTAAAATATACATCTCAAGTATTGAAAGCAGATACTCAAAACGCTGAATAAGTTCAATGTTATGTTCACAAACAAGAAAGGGAGAATTAGAAATGGCGCAAATGATTGGAAATCTTTCAAACTAAGAGAATATTTATCCGACGGAGCATCGAAAACAGATTTGTATATTTTTCCCTTAGTAGTTCAAAAAAAGCCAAAACTTATAACCATAGTCAGGGAAAGAAAAAATGCAAACAACATGAGGTAAGCAAAGCCCATCGCCATAAACTTAAAAAGGGTTTTTAGCCAGCCTTGTTGATAATATCGTTTCCAAGCAATGATGCCGAATAAAATGATCAATCCAAAATAAGGAACGACATAGTATTGGATATAATTCCTCATGAAGAATACCAATAAGGTCCCAAGGAGAAAAGCAACTGCATGCCAATGATATAAATAAAATAAATGTTCAATATAAAACCGGCTTTTTCTACGAAATAGCAGTTTCATAAATAAAGCGATCATAGGTACCATAATGATCATCATCCAGGAGATATTGCCCAGTACATACCTGATCATGGCTTTTGGATCCAATAAAAATTTTTGAACCTGGCGATATCCTAGTTTTAACCAATAATTGGGCAACTTATATTTTGAAGCCAGGGAATCGTTAGAGAGGAGGATGATATCCGATAATGGTATATTGGTTCTACCGAAAACTGAAAGGTTGCCGTTCAAATTATTAGCTGTTTTGGCACTGGTATCCTGACCTATTTCGAACCAGGATTTGATACTATCTACGGCTAGCCTGGACGCTTTGTCTTTACTATTAGCAGCAAAATGTTCTAATTCTGATTTGACCAGATTTTGAGTCTGGATCTTATTGGTTTGTTTGCTGATTTGATTGAAAATAATATCAAAGGGGATGAGTCCACCAAGGACTCCCAAATGAATAACCAAAAGGACGAAAAACAATCGCAATGGATGATAATATCGCTTGCGGTATCCATTAAAATAATCAAGTGTCAACTGGCCGGGAATAAAAATCCTGCCAATGGTTCTGAAAAAAGAAGTATCCAGATTGAATACATGATCTATGAGGTCTTTGATAAATTCCGTAATGGTAAGTTTAGCCGGGCCAAACTGTTGGCCGCAGGAAGAACAGAATTTTGCGTCTTGAGTTTCTTGAAAGCTGCAATTAGAACAGATCATATCCGTCCAGTTTGATCACTGGATCATAAATATAATCATTAAACATGGGACACTATTTAATCCAGTGACTGGTTCTGTTGTTCAGAGAGTTTTACCAATTCCTGGTATTCTAGTGGGGTCAGATTATCGAGGCAAAAGTTGATTGGATTGATAGGAGTGCCTTTATATCTTACTTCGTAATGACAATGAGGTGCAGTAGAAGAACCAGTACTGCCAATCACTCCTAACTGATTGCCTTTTTTTACTTCCTGGCCTACCTTGACATCCACCCGATCCATATGGGCGTATAAAGTAAGGTAACCAAAACCGTGATCTACTCTAACGCAATTGCCATAACCTGAGTAATTTTTTTCAATTTCGACGACTCTGCCGTTGCCAGTGACCTGGATTGGGGTACCTTTTGGAGCCGAAAAATCTATTCCGGTATGCATCTTCCTGATCTTATGAATCGGATGCAATCGCATACCGAAGCCAGACAAAAATCTAAGACTTCGATTCAGTTTGTCTACTCTTACAGGTTTGATAGAAGGGATAGAAGCCAGCATTTCTTCTTTATGTGAAGCAGATTCTTGTAGCTTGTCGAGAGATTGTGATTGTAACACCAATTGTCGCTCCAACTGGGATAATTTATTGGCGGTTTGGCCTACCAATTCGCCTGTAGTAGGCAGATTTCGAAATTCATTTAACAAGTCATGCCCCCCTTTACCACCATTCCAGATGTCTTCATCGATGGGGTCCATACCCAGCAACTGGCGGTGCACATCAGCATCTCTTTTTTGGATATTGTCCAGGGCTTTAGCCATCAGGTCCAATTGGTCAGCCATAGCACCATAATGCTGCTGGACCGTCTCCAACTCAGAAACCAATATTTTTTCATTGGGGGATGGCAGGTATTTATGAAAGATAAAGAAAACCAGAAGACCGCTGACCAGGGCAGTAGAGAGGAATGAAAATATCTTGACCAGTTTTATTTTAATAGGCTCAACAGATTTTTCAAACTGTAGAGTGTGCTGATTAAAAACGTATTTAGTAGTTTTTCCTGCCATGTCAGTTCGGTAGTTTATTTAAAATGTAGTTATCTAATGACTTTAAGAGTCCTAGAAAATGATTCATACAATAAATATAGTCCGAGGGATTATCTAAAAGTAAAAGTATATACATTAACTCAATCTGCCAAATCGGAAGTATACAAGATCAAATATTTAATATATTAAAAAATAATATAATATATATACCGTTGGATAATAAATTTTAATTCATAAAATAGTTACTGAAAGATCAATTTTGGTTTTATTATTTTTGCGGCATATAAAATAAGATATGACTTCAAAGGAGATAAGACGACACTTTTTGGACTTTTTTCAATCAAAATCACATTACATAGAGCGATCAGCCCCGATCGTGCTTAAAAACGATCCGACTCTTTTATTTACAAATGCCGGAATGAATCAATTTAAAGATTTATTCCTGGGAAATAAGCCAATAGTCTATCCGAGGATAGCTGATACCCAAAAATGCTTAAGGGTATCTGGCAAGCACAATGATCTGGAAGAAGTTGGTCTGGATGGCTACCACCACACCATGTTTGAAATGTTGGGCAACTGGTCTTTTGGAGACTATTTTAAAAAAGAAGCTATCGACTGGGCATGGGAGCTCCTTACGCAGGTATTGCACATTGATCCGGAAAGGATGTATGCCAGTATATTTACCGGTGATCCGACCGAAAACCTCGATCGTGACCTTGAAGCTGCGGGATATTGGGCAAATTATCTTCCTGAAGACAGAATCATTCTTGGATCAAAAAAGGATAATTTCTGGGAAATGGGTGACACCGGCCCTTGTGGACCTTGCTCTGAAATCCATGTAGACATCAGGAGTGAAGAAGAGCGAAAAAAAATACCCGGCAAAGACCTGGTCAATCAGGGGCATCCTCTGGTCATAGAGATCTGGAACCTGGTCTTTATTCAATTTAATCGCAAAGCGGACGGAAGACTGGAAGAGCTACCTGCCAAACATGTAGATACAGGTATGGGTTTTGAAAGATTATGCATGGTGCTGCAACACAAAACCTCTTCTTATGATACCGATGTATTCAGCGCACTTATATCTTTTGTAGAAAAACATAGTGGCATTAAATACAAGGGGTCCTATGAAATTACAGCCAAAACGGACATTGCCATGAGAGTATTGGCTGATCACATTCGGGCAGTGGCTTTCACGATTGCGGATGGCGAGTTGCCGAGCAATGGAGGTGCGGGATATGTGATCCGTAGGATATTGCGCCGGGCTGTTCGATATTATTATTCATTTCTTGAGATAAAACAACCATTTTTTTATAAGTTGGTACCTGTATTGGCCGATTATTTTGATGAAGTATTTCCAGAGTTGATCCAGCAAAAAGATTTTGTAAGCAAGGTGATCGAAGAGGAAGAAAAATCATTTCTCAGAACTCTGGAAGCCGGCTTAAAAAGGTTAGAATTATTAACCAATAAAAACCATACACTTTCCGGCCACGATGCCTTCGAACTGTACGATACCTTTGGATTTCCAATAGATCTTACCAAGCTGATCTGTGGTGAAAAAAATGTCATAGTGGATGAAGGGGGATTTGATGCAGAACTTGCCAAGCAAAGAGCTCGATCCAGAGCAGCAGCGGTAACAGAGACCGGAGATTGGGTGATCGTGCACGAAGGCAAAGAGACACAATTCGTAGGGTATGACCAGTCAGAAGTCGATGGAGTGAGCATACTCAAATTCAGAAGCATAAAATCTAAGGATAAGGTCGAACATCAACTGGTATTGGATACTACTCCATTCTATGCAGAAGGAGGGGGTCAACTTGGTGATATCGGTATCTTACAAACACCTCATGAGACCATCAGGATCATTAACACTAAAAAAGAAAATGACCTGCCTCTCCATTATGTCGATACCTTACCACAGGATCCGTATGCAAAATTTTATGCATCTATAGATACTGACCGAAGGAGAAAGATAGAAAACAATCACAGTGCCACGCACCTCTTGCATGCCGCACTGCGACAAGTATTGGGAGAACATGTACATCAAAAAGGATCCCTGGTGAGTGACCAATATCTTAGGTTTGATTTTTCGCATTTTCAAAAAGTGAGTGCTGAAGAACTTACACTTATAGAGCATATCGTCAACCAAAAGATAAGAGAAAATATAACGCTGGAAGAATCGAGAAGTATCCCCATAGCGCAGGCACAGGCATCAGGAGCCATGATGCTTTTTGGAGAGAAATACGGTGAAAATGTACGTATGATTACCTTTGATCCAGCCTATTCAAGAGAATTGTGTGGGGGTTGTCATGTGAGTGCTACCGGAAAAATAAGTTTGTTGAAAATCACGAGTGAAGGGGCCGTCGCTGCAGGGGTGCGCAGAATAGAAGCCATCACAGCTGATGCAGTAGAGGAGTTTCTTGAATCAAACGAACAGTTATTGGGTCATATAAAAGCAGCTCTCAAAAATCCTAAGGATGTCCTTCAATCTTTGACGCTGCTGTTAGAGGAGAATAAATCACTTAAATCTCAGTTGTCTGACTATCAGTCCAAAGAAATCGCAGCGATAAAACAATCTTTGATGGCTGGTGTAAAAAATGTTGATGGGATTCATTATGTGATCAGCGACCTGGGTATCGTAGATGAAAAAGATGCTAAAACATTATCTTTTCAACTGGAAAAAGAGTTGGGAAATGCTTATATCCTATTTGGCTTAATATCCAATCATAAACCCATGCTGATGCTGCATATATCAGCTGAACTGGTAAAATCTAAAAGTATGAACGCTGTAATGATCATAAAGGATCTGGCTGCTCATATACAGGGTGGCGGTGGCGGTCAGCCTTTTTATGCAACTGCCGGCGGCAAAAAGGCAGATGGCATACATGCAGCATTGAACGAAGCCAAGTCCAAACTGAAATGATGACATGATAATTAACTTGAATTACTAAATGATTTAACAATCCAGGGTCATGAATAAAATTATAATATTTGTCTTTATTAACCTGATATCGAATTTTTTGTCATTTGGGCAATCCCGAATATCTGTTTCAGGCAATAAATTTATTAATGAACAAAATCAGACCATCATATTTAAAGGGTATAGTTCCAGTGATCCGGACAAGCTGGTATACAATGGTCATTGGAACCAGGATTATTTTGATGAACTTAAAGCCTGGGGAGCCAATATCGTGCGATTTCCTGTTCATCCCCAGGCCTGGAGAAAACATGGAAAGAATAATTATCAAAATCTGTTGGATCAAGGAATAGAATACGCTCAAAAGGCAGGCCTATATGTCATTATTGATTGGCATAGTATCGGCAATCTTAAATCCGCGCTATTTCAATCTCCTAATTATGATACTGATCTAAAAGAGACCTTTGAATTTTGGCGAGCGATGGCATCCAGATACAAAGACAATCCTACGGTCGCGTTTTTTGAATTATTCAATGAGCCTACCGTGTTTAATGGTCAATTGGGTGTGTGCAGTTGGGACGATTGGAAAAAAATCAATGAAGAGATCATTACAATCATCAGAGCGTATGGAGCTAAAGCAGTGCCTCTGGTAGCTGGTTTTAACTGGGCTTATGATCTTACTGCCGCAGGAGCCTCCCCCATCAATGCCGAAGGCATAGCATATGTGTCCCACCCATATCCTATGAAAAAGCCACAACCCTGGGAAGATAAATGGACAGCCGATTGGGGATTTATGGCTGCTAAATATCCTGTGATATTGACAGAAGTCGGATTTTGTGGTGCGGATGATGTCGGGGCACATATACCGGTGATCAGTGATGAATCTTATGGTGATGCAATGGTGGCATACTGTAGAAACAAAGGGATTTCATTGGTGGCCTGGGTTTTTGATCCCAATTGGGCACCTCGTATGTTTAGTGATTGGGAGTACACTCCAAGTCGCCAGGGAAAATACTGGAAGGAAGCCTTCAGGAAATTTTAAAAATGATGCCGGTGACCTTCACTGGCATCATTGAAAAATCTATATTTGATTAAATTGGCATTAGGCAGACTTTGCCAGTTGAATTTCGAAGTTAAGATGGACTGCTTCACTGACCAATAATCCTCCAGAGGCCAGAGGCGCATTCCAGGTAAGACCCCACTCTGTTCTATTAATAATACCACTGATATTAAAGACAGCTTTATCATTTCCCCATGGGTCTTGATAGATGCCGCCAAATTCTACGGCAAGGAGAATTTTTTTCGTTATACCCTTGATCGTGAGATCGCCGGATACTTCCCAGATGCCATCTTTATTGATATCCTCATAAGACTTGCATTGAAAGGTGATCTGTTCGAAGTTGGCAGCATCAAAAAAGTCCGCTGACTTAATATGGTTATCTCGGTCTGCTGAGCCTGTGTCTACAGAACCAACATTAATCCAGAAATTTACCTCAGCAGTTTTAAAATCCATACCAACGGTAGTGATTTCAGCGCCATAATCTTTAAAAATGCCCCTCACGTTCGCTACCATAAGGTGTTTTACCTTGAATCCAACCTCAGAATGAGATTTGTCAATTGCCCATTTAATTTTTTCGTTTGATTCCATTATTTGATATTTTAGTAGCAAACAATCTTCCGGGTAAATAGTTTAGGCTGTATTAGACTGGTTCCAAACAAAATCAAATGGACGAGATCGGTTATATTTCTGATCAGACCACACAAGCTAGGTAAACTAGGCTAATAAGATGGTCATCTGATTGCAGTTAACAGATTTATAACCCCCAATATCAGGTACCCAACATTATTCTTACCAATTTAGCTCGATTGACGGAAGGCTAAGCACTAAGCTGGGAGCAAAAAATCTAATTATATCGTGGTTTGCTTAAATAGTTGAATCTCGCAGTTGATGCTTACTGTTTCGCTCACCAACAGACCACCAGCTTCCAAAGGGGTATTCCAATTGAGGTCCCAGTCTGTTCGATTTATGTTGCCATTTACATTGATGACGGCTTTCTCATTTCCCCAGGGATCTTTCAATATACCCCCAAACTCCGCATCGAACACTACTCGTTTTGTAATACCTTTTATGGTCAAATCGCCATGCACTTGATAACTTCCATCATGATCGACATCGATATAGGTATTGCCTTTAAAAGAAATTTGTTTATAGTGTTCCGTATCAAAAAAATCAGCTGATTTGACATGATTGTCTCTGTCAACAGATCCTGTGTCTACCGAGGCTGCGTCAATCCAAAAATCCACTTCGGCGGTAGTAAAATCTTCTCCAGTCGTGACGATATCGGCATCAAAATCTTTAAACCAACCTCTCAGAGTGGCTACCATTAGATGCTTCACTTTGAATCCGATCTCTGTATGTGCTTTGTCTAAGCCCCACTTTACTTTTTTGTTACCATCTGATTGCATGCGATATTTTTTTTAGTAAAACATCCAAAGAAAACAATTGTTTGGCATCATTCAGAATTTTTTGAATCCGAAAAGATATTGGTTAAAATAAATATAAGTTATATAAAGACAATACGCTATGATCTGCCAGGTCTCGTTGCAGTAATAAAACATCAACTTATGACTGTACAATATAGATTGCTCTTTGGGCTGGTCTCTTTGACGGCATGTCAAATAGATCTGGGTGGAGTGTTTGGCAATGATTCCAAAGATGGTACCTATCCTAATGTGGAGGAGGAGCTTTGGCCTTATTTTGCAAGGTTCGAAAAGGAGGCTGCCCAAAGAGGCTTGACGGTAGATCTCAAAGATGCAGTGATCACAGGGGTTATATCTGACATATCTGCTGACCACGTGATCGGCCAATGCTCTTATAGCAATCAGGATCCACATAAAGTGACTGTAGACAAGCCTTTTTGGGTTAGTGCCTCAGACCTGGGAAAAGAGTTTGTGGTTTTTCATGAGTTAGGCCATTGCTACCTGGGACGACTACATGACGAGTCGATGGACAGCCGTGGTATTTGTTTGAGTATCATGCGTAGTGGTACCGGAACCTGCAGAGATCTGTATACCACAACCACTCGCAGTATCCTGCTCGATGAATTGTTTTTGGATAAAAATTAATTAAGAGAAACTACCAACTGGAAGATTTGTTCCAACGAGCCAAATTGGGAATACCTTTGGTAAACCACCCGGCTATGAATCCCGGGAATCCCATGGATTGAAGTTTTCCTTTGACCAGGGACTGCATGTCTGCGGCCGACATATTCGGGGAAGTGAATTGCCCTTCAGAATAACATTTGCTGCAATATATTTCATTTTTAGATCCATCGGCATTGGTGCCACCACCCATGGTGTCTTTTTTCATTGGCATACCGCAACTCTGGCAGTTTTTATAAGCACTCATGACAATAAGTTTGATTGTTTATTGAAAATATTTTAGGTCTGAAATGAAAGGTATTCCGTTTTCCTTTGGTGAAGATAATGGGCGGGTAGCTCTCACTAAAGAGGCAAGCCTGTTTTCAGCAAAATCCGCATCGCCTCTGATGAGACTTTGTACTTTGACATAACCTGATGCGTGTATTATTTTTCCTTCGCCAATATAAATAGCTACATGGGTAATCTTTTCAGGGCTAGTCTCTGTGGCTTTTCTTCCAAAAAATAAAAAATCACCAGGCAAGAGATTAGTCAGGGTGGTATCTGTTTCGATGGGAAGGCCTACGCTGACTTGCTGGGAGGCATCCCTAGGCAACAGCAGCCCATGCTGAAAAAAGACCATTTTTGTAAATCCACTGCAATCAACCCCATTGGCAGAAGTGCCTCCCCAAAGATAGGGAGTCCCCTTTAACATATTAGCGGTGTTTAGGACAGCCGTAGCACCTGGAGCTTTTGTTTGTTTTGTTTTCCAAAGTGTATAATCTGCCCCATGAGCGCCAGGTAAATATCCAGTTCTGCCATCAGGAAAGGTGACTAAATAATAATCTTTATATTCGTCACCACTCTCCAGAATAGCCCCGAGGGAAATGGTAGACACCAATGGGGATAGGGAAGATTGACGCTCAAATATATAGGAATGATCATTGGTCACGATGACTTTTGGCTTGCTCCACCAAGTATTAATTTCACTCGAATCCATACATTGAAGCGCATCCAGATCGATCCAACCGAGGTAATCATCCGGAGTCTGGCAATAAATCCAACCAGATTGATATTTGAACAATCGCAGTACAGTACCACACAGTATTTGATTGGAGAGTTCGCTGGAATGGCCTGGCTTAGAACGCATATTGGCTACCGGTATATTGACTACCCCAAAATGTTTCCCTTCCAGGCTTGCATTTGGCAATATTTCAATGCTATCTATTGGTGTAAAAGAAGCGAGCTCCTGCAATAATTGGTTTTTGGCTTCTATGTTAAATGTTTCCCCTTTGAGGAGGAGTATGCCATTAGTCAAGCTGGCTTGTATATCAAAAATGGCGGTACGTTTGTCCGGGGCGAATTGTTTTTCGAGTTTATGGATGGTATCTGTGACTAAGGGGGGGATTATATTATCTTTTTGACTGCAAGCTGTGATGAGCAAAAAAGACACAAAAAAATAGCAAGGTTTCATCTACCAAATTTAAATAAAATAACTGCTACTCAGGATAATGATTCTGGTCAGCAGCGGGTAATAAGCGTTATGCTATTTAAGTAATTTAAATGCATGATTCCATTGATTGTCTTTAAATCCCCTGATACACCACAATATGCAAAGGCTCTCAATGCTGCCTGCAGATTGGATAGAACCCATATCTTCTGTCTGCCATCCAAAAGCGTCTAATATATCCGTGACTTCCTTTTTCGCTGAGTCGTTATTGCCACAAATAAACATGGATGGTATCATACCCTGAAAGCTTGGCTGGTACATAAATGGACTTCCAACTGAATTAAACGCTTTTACTATATATGCACCTGGTTGAGTGTCCTGGAGTTGAGCAGCGAGCGATTCATTCTGCAGAGTAAAAAACTGCAAAACTCCCTGGATAGGCGCAGTCTCCGTGATGGGGTTGGTAGTGTCGATCACAGTTTTACCTTTAATATCTTCAGCATTGAGGTTGCTAAAGACCTTGATAGCCGCATACCCTTTTACCGCCAGCACTAGGAGGTCCCCAAAAGCGGATGCCTGTTGGAAACTCCCGGTTTGCACAGGAATTGAAGATTTAATTTGGATGAGTTTGTTGGAGTCACTGGAACCAATCATGACTTCGTGTCCCTGGTCTACGAAACCTTTTGCCAAAGCTTTGGCTACATCACCTGAACCTAAAATTCCAATTTTCTTTTTCATTGATTATTAAATTAAATGGTGTTTGACGGACGCCTCTTGATTTGAACATCTAAACCAAATAAAAGTTTAGTTTCTGCCTTATAAAAATTAGGCCGAACCCCACAGTTGGGATTCGGCCCTGTCCACCTACTCTTTTGAGGAAGAATAGTTCTTTATATTATTTTTTAATCTATGGTGCTTATCGATCCACTACCAGATATGCTGGTTTTAACCTTGGGATGTCCTTTATATTTGACACTGCCACTTCCAGCGATACCTGCTTCTAAAGAATTACTTGCATTAACCAGGCAATCTCCAGACCCGGAAATCCCAATTTTGACTTTCTCCACCTCACAATCCTGGGCTTTCACATTGCCTGACCCCGAAGTACCGATATTCAGTTCTTTTGCAACTCCTTTTATAAATACATTTCCTGACCCACTGATCCCACAATCAATGTATTCAGCTTCCACTGTCGCTCTGATGTTACCAGAACCACTAAGTCCAATCTGAAAGTCATCAGTCTTAATGGTATTCATCGTAGTGATATTACCAGAGCCTGCCATGCCTACTCCATGTAATCGGGGGACAGTAATTTTAATATTGAGCTTATCATAATCCGACCACATGTTTTTGGGAAGCTTGATTCGCCATTTGCCGTCTTTTACTTCTGTTGCAATCTGATCGATGATATTTGCTTGCCCTTCAATCGTCACTTTTTGTGTAGCTCCCTGAGTGATCTCTACATCGGCTGAAACGCTACATTCGACGGTGCTAAATGAAGGCAGATCCAGGGTGCGAGTGACTGATGGTCCAGAGCCTTTGAGCGATACTTTTTGGCTCCATCCCATGACAGAGAATGCAAAAAACATCAAACTTATAGATAATAGATTTTTCATGAAATGATTATTTTAATGATTCAAAATTAAGGACAATTGAATAAACATAAGGTTGCACAAGTATGTTCCTTTTAGTCGGTCAGGTCCAGATTGGCCAATTTGACAATCGAGATAGCAGTGCGGTCCGACTCAAATACTTTTTTAAGTTCATGTTGAATCAAATGCATACAATCATCGTAGTCCCCGACCAGGAGGGTGCTCATTGGTTGGAGGATTACTTCAATACCTGGTCTTGATTGGAGGCTATCGATAAAGCTCCTGATCACAGGGCTATAGTTTTTATCCAGGGGAAAAACACTTATTTCTATAGTAATGCGCATCATCTATGATTTATAAAGTATGGAAATGAATAAGTGACCTCATAGCTTTATTTTGGTAGTAAGGAAGACCCAAAGGAGCCCAATGATGCTGACAAAACCTAGTGCCACTTGAAGATTGATTGCTTTGGATATGAAACCTATGATCACTGGCCCCCCCAGGAAGCTAGCCACTGAAAAAGTATTGAGTGTGGCCAGGCCTACCCCTTTGCCCAAACCTGGCAACCTCGCCGCTGAGCCATATAAAATCGGCGCTCCACAAGAGACTCCAAACCCTACAAGACCGAATGCCAGAATGCATACCCAGGTAGATGGTATGAGTACTGCCAGAGCAATACCTGTAACACTCATAATCCCACCATAAACCAATACTTTATTGGCCCCATATGTAGGAATAATATAATCCCCCAAAAACCTGCCAATAGCCATAAAAAAAGAATAAGAGGCCAGTCCCCAACCAATAAGGTAAGTTGCTGAATGAACTATGTCTCTCATGTATACCGCTGTCCAGTCTGCCATAGCCCCTTCGGTTAAGTTGGTACACAATGCGATACCGATCATTACCAGAAGAGCCCCCTTAGGAAAGGTAAATTTTGGTTTTTGGTCTGACAGTGGACCATGATGATCATCTTGGATATGCAGTATATGGGCACTTACACTCCAGGCAAATAAAAGCAAAATGGCGGAAATAGTACCGGACTGCCATACTGGAATGACCTTAAAACCAATCATGGTACTGGATACCAGTGATCCGATCATCAATCCAAAACTAAAAAGACCATGACAGGTAGACATAATGTAAAGCCTCCATTGATGTTCTAATGCAGAAGCACAAGTATTCATAGACACATTGGTAAAGGCGATGGCTACCCCGGTTAGAAACAATCCTGAAGCTACCCCCCATACCTGGAAGGATAATACCGGTAGAATATAAAAGAAGCACATACCCGTCACGCCGATCATGGTCATCTTTTGCATGCCGTATCTGTGGATAAACCAGGTGGACAAGGGATTAGCTAACGCAGCACCAATGGGTAGGCACAATATAAGTAGGCCTAATTGTGCATCATCTAAATTAAATTTGGTTTTTACAGAGGGTATCAAAGTTGCCCAATTGCCAAATAAAGTGCCCATGATTAAAAAAATCATGCCGACCGCCAGGCTTTGGCGGTTTTGTACAAATTTTACCAGATGTGAAAACATGTTATGGTCAGATGGCCGCAAAGATGCGAAAAAGGTCTAAGAGGGACTCACAATCCTGCTTTCAATAAGACAGGCTGTTTGAATCCTATATAGATGGTTTTGCCAGGTCTTTCTTACGCAAAGAATTGTAATCAATAAAATAGATCACTTTAACCGAAAAATTATTGTTTTGCTCTGAGTTCAGTGTGCCATTGAGATTATTAAAATAGCGGGTATCGTTTTTGTCTGCAGTAGTAAATGCAGCATCTTTCCAGACTAAATTAAAAAAACTGCCGGGAGCGTACTGCCAGGTATAGACCATATCCACATTGAAAAAATTTACATTATAATCAGCATTGTCCGTAGGAACAGTGCGGGGTGCCAGGTTGCCAGCATTTTGCAGATCAAAAAATTCTTTGTGGTGCACACTGCTGAGATAATGTCTGACTCTGAGCGTAAGTCCCATTTTATTATTAAAATTAAAATTCGTGTTGAGCACATTGGATATTGTATGCAGATCTCTTCTGCCGATGATCACCTGACCCTCGGATGTCTCGGTGGTATAGCCTATATTATTTTTAGTTGGTTCGTAACTAAAATTGTGACTTAAAGAAAACTTTGAAGAAAATCGATATCGGTGCTGACCAAATAATTCGAAGCCTTTTAGATCATAAAAATCAAAAAATTTGAAAGTGAATAATTCAGTATAAAAACTATACTTTTTGCTTTGATTGGATTGGAACCAGGTGCCAAAATTAATTCTCCCCCCTCTTCGTAAAAAGTAGCCTTCTTTACGTGGCTCGTAAAAATCGTTTCTGCCTGGATTAAAGCCTGCAAACATTCCAATAAACATCAGCTTTTTGGTTTGTGCATTTGCATTGATATTAAAATTGACAGACTGGTACCTGGTGTCAATGTGGCCAATTCTGCTGGCAAGGTGGGAAAGGGATGTATTGAAATTAAAATTGATCCTGTTATACCATGATTTAGGTTGGATGATTCGATACCCTACAAATAGATTATTGTTGATATAGTTGTTGTTAGTGAAGTAGCCAAGATCATTGTGACTATACCTGGTATCGGCATATTCATTTGAGAATCTAAAATTGAAAACTCCGCTAGTCTTGCCAAAACCAAGTGCACCACTGATCCCTGGTTTTTTATCGTATTCAGTACCATAAAATTTGCTGGTAGCTACTTTCCCATTTACATTCCAGGTATTGGATTTGTCATTGATGTCGTAAAGGAAGGCTGATACATTCGAATCGTATTCGCCGGCTTCACGCATCACATTGGAGTTGAATAGGGTGATGGAAGAATTGTTTTTTAAAGATTGGTCTAATACCACAACACTATAGTTGGTCAAAGGATTGGTGAGTTGATGACGAATCTCTTTGCTGTTAAGGTTTTCTACCAAAGCATAGGCAGGTTTGGTGATGGCATTGAGAATACCGATACCGAATCCAGATTGAGTACGACCTGAAATTTTTGAAGCATTGATTAGTTTGGTCTCAGTCGGATTTTTAATCACTTCTTCTTCAGAGGTGAGGTCATCGTAGATGCTGTATTGATGTATGGGGCTACCACCTATGCGCCTGGAATAAAAGAGTCCTCCTTTATTGAACAACTCGGTGCCTTCACTAAAGAAATTTCGATTTTCATTAAATTTTACTTCAAATGGCGAAAGGTTGAGTACCTGGTTGTCACTTTGTACCTGGCCAAAATCGGGGATCAAGATAGCATCGAGGGTAAAGGCTTGATTGATTCCATATTTCAGATCCAGGCCACCATTGACCTGGCTGGACCAATTTTTTACTCCTGCTGTTTGGGAAGGATAGTGGTTGGCATACACAGAAAGGTAAGGTGAAAACTGCAGTCTAACCGGAGGCTTGATTTCTTTTAACCCAGTCCAGTAACCTTCCTGAGTAAGGAATCCATTTTTGGTAGGATCAATTGGGTTCCAGGTAAACTGCTCTTCTGTCTTGCGTCTTCGACGAGTGATATTCAGCCCCCAATCCTGATGATCGTCTCCCCCAAACCGGATAGCAGAAAAAGGAATGAACATCTCAAAGTCCCAGCCCTGGTCGTGTAGTTTCACGGCACTGGTCCACACCGCATTCCAATCAAAATCTTCTCCCCCATTATTGCTATTATTGCCAGGAGACATTTTAGCATCCCATTGTTCTCCCAAGGGAGTAACGAAATATTCAAAACCATTGATATTGTCTTTATAAGTATCGAACATGATGCCGATATAATCATTAGTACCAAAGCCATCCCTACCTTTTAATTCTTTGGATATATTATCGACAGAGGCCTCATAACATCTGCCCCCAAAATAGATACCCTGATCATTGTACATCAAATAGGCCTCAGTACGCTCTTCGTATTTTTCTTTTTCGCCGATCTGAGGTCTAAACTCTACGAGATCTTTAATCACCTGCGCCTGTTGCCATGCCGGATCACTGATGTCCCCATCGATGACAGGGACCTGGACACACCGTATAGCTTTCAAGGTTTTGGGATTCAAATCTATCGCATACGATGTACAAGAGAAGATAATACAGGCAGCGAAAATTGAAATAATACGATGCATTGGCAATGTGAGCTGATAAGTTTAGATAAAGACCAAAAATAGCGCTATCGGTTGCATTGAAATTCGTTTTACACTAACCTTAATAACACTTTAACCCTCGCATTTTCAAACCATTAACAATTAGTCTTAAGATTATATCTTTGTGCTAATAAAAGATAAATATGAACCTAGAAAATAAAGTAGCTCTGATCACCGGCGGAAGCAGAGGCATCGGTGAAGCATTGGTCAGGAAATTTGCCGCGATGGGAGCCTCAG
This sequence comes from Saprospiraceae bacterium, assembly GCA_016709995.1. Taxonomy (NCBI): domain Bacteria; kingdom Pseudomonadati; phylum Bacteroidota; class Saprospiria; order Saprospirales; family Saprospiraceae; species Saprospiraceae bacterium. The sequence continues at coordinate 2,471,185 of JADJLQ010000001.1, read as the reverse complement.
TGGCCTTTACCTATTCGTCGTCCGCTGAAAAAGCCAACGCTTTGGTCGATTCAATTCCTGAACACAAAATCAAAGCTTATCAATCTGATGCTTCTTCTTACACTGAAGCGGAATCTTTGATTAAACAGGTCCTTGCTGATTTCGGCAAAATCGATATTTTAATTAATAATGCCGGAATCACCAAAGACACACTGATGCTCCGTATGAGTGAGGATCAGTGGGATGAGGTCATCAGGGTTAATTTAAAATCTGCCTTTAACCTTACCAAACACGTGCTGAAGCCCATGCTGTCGGCAAGATCCGGATCCATCATTAATATGACTTCTGTGGTGGGTGTATTTGGCAATGCGGGACAAGCCAACTATGCAGCATCCAAAGCAGGGATGATTGGATTCACTAAGTCCATAGCCAAAGAAGTTGGGAGCCGATCTATCCGATGTAATGCCATTGCACCTGGATTTATTGAAACCGATATGACACATACATTGGATGATAAGACCAAAGAACAATATTTTTCCGGGCTGGCTATAAAACGATTTGGTACTGCTGAGGAAGTCGCTGATCTGGCTGCCTTCCTTGGATCAGATGATTCCAAATATATTACAGGACAAGTCATCAGTATCTGCGGAGGGCTTAATATGTAAGATGAAAGGGATCCTGGTATTTTTGGCTGTAAGTCTTCTTTTGGGCTGTATACCCAAAGTCACCAGTACTTTTATCAAATTAGAAACATTGACTGCCCGGGACAAGTCCACCAAAGCTACCTCTGACGACCGTAGATCTTGTTTCGAAGCGGCAGCTTATATACCGGATACGTTGCATCGGGATCATATGCCTGAGCGATTGCTGAGGGTCAATTTTCACTTTATGAATTCGAGTGACAGTACTATGAATTTTAAGGAAGATGACGGTAAGACATTCATATATCGGTTATTGCCTGTAATGCAAATGCTGTTCGATAAAAACACCAAACTTTGGTTGCCTGCGGGCAATGAGATCCCTGTCATCCCGGTAAATGTGAGATATGTACTTACAGGCGATGAGGTGTCCAATCCCGGGATTTATTTTCACTACGATGACGATCTTTATTATTATATCCATATGGGTGCTCGAAGGAATAACACGGACCGAAACGTAATAGAAAAATATGCAGTCGGACTTGATTCGGTATTGAACATATTTATCCTGCCACATCATCCGGACAGCACCAGGTCTACAACCTATAAATCCGGTTGTGTTGGTATCGCTTTGGGCAATGCCATTAAAATATCGGGCATATTTGAAAAAGGATTTAATGAGTGGAATGTCAGAGGCACCTTTAATCATGAAGTCGGTCATGTGCTTGGGCTCTACCATGCCTGGACTTTTGATGGCTGCGAAGATACCCCTATGCATGACAATAGATGTTGGGTGACCGAAGATCCCGGCTGCCAAGGAAATACTTCAAATAACATGATGGATTATAATGCATGGCAAAGTGCTTTGTCTCCATGCCAGGTCGGAATTATCAATAAGAATTTTTCTAATACTCAAAATCCTGTTAGAAATCTATTGATTAAAACCTGGTGCAATTATGACCCATTCCAAAAAATCACTATCAAGGACTCTATCGTTTGGGCTGGTGCCCGAGATCTATCCGGTGATATAGAGGTGTTGGACGGAGGATCGCTGCATATAAAATGCAGAGTGTCCATGGCCGAAGGTGCCGTGATCAGGGTCCATCCGGGTGGCAGACTGATCCTGGATGATTGTCAATTGGATAATGATTGTGGTAAATCATGGAATGGCATCCTGGTGATGCATCAGGGGAAATTAAGTGGTGAAGTGATTAAAATTGGTGAGGTTAGGCTGGGTCACGCTGCTGATAATTCTAACGCCACTACCAAAACCCCAAAGTTTTAGCTCGGTACTATTCAGTATACCATGATATAACCTCTTCCTCCCGTTTTCGATGGATATCCGGTACCATGGCATGGTCGGCAGGATACCCTACGGGGATAAGTAAAAAAGGAGTTTCGTGTTCAGGTCGGTTTAATATTTTTTTTAGAAAATTCATTGGGCTTGGTGTGTGAGTAAGGGCGACTAGTCCAGCCTGGAATATGGCGGTGAGCAAGAACCCACATGAAATCCCGACTGACTCATTCACATAATAATTTTTTCTTTTTTCATCATGCACTACATCGTAGGACTTCTTAAATACAATAATTAGCCAAGGAGCTACTTCCAGGAATTCTTTTTTATCATTCGTCCCTAATGGAGCTAAATCCTGCAACCAGGCTTCGCTCATCCTGCCATGATAGTTTTCGTATTCTTCTTGTTCTGCTGCTTTTCTAATAGCAGATTTGATGTTGGGGTCAGACACGGCACAATAGGTCCATGGTTGTTTATGAGCTCCTGAGGGAGCCGACGAAGCAGTCATGATGATGTTTCTGATCACTTCGCCAGGCACAGGTCTTGACGAAAAATCACGCACCGATCTTCTTAAGTTGAGAAGCTCATAATAATCGTTGCTGTCCAAAACCATTTGTATTGGATCTTTGATAATCTGGTGATAAGCTATAAAGTCACTCATAAAGAATTTTATTTTTAAAGATCTCCCCCTTGTGGCCGGATGCGAAACTCTTCTACCACAGCCTGTTTACTCAATTGACTACATGACCAGATCATCGCAGCGATGTCGTCAGCATGGATCATGTCGTTTTGAGTAAAGGGTGAGCCTTGCCAGCTTTCGGACCAGGTAGCTCCGGGTAAGACTGCCGTGACCTTGATATCTGTTGGTTTCAGCTCTTCTCGCAGGCACTGTGAGAATCCATACAGGGCAAATTTTGAAATAGTATATGCGCCACCGTTAGGGTAGGCTTTTTGACTGGCAATGGAGCACATGTTGAATATATGACCGGAATGATTTTGTTTAATCATATCGATCAAACCTCTGGTAAACCGATAAGCACTCATCAGATTGGTATCTAGCTGGAGAGATAGGCTAGACTCTGCTTCTGATAATACTCCGCCCGGGATAAATGTGCCCGCATTGTTTATTAAAATATCGAGGTTAGACCAATCATTCGCAAGTGTTTCGCACCATTGTTGTATTTCATCAGCTTTGGTCACATCGCAGGGTTTTACCCACAAGGTCCGATCAGGGTATTTTGATTCCAATTCTTTCTTTAAGGCATCGAGGTCTAAAGCTTGCCGGGAGCAAGTAGCCACATCATATCCGTGAGATAAAAATTTTTCTACACAGGCCCGGCCAATTCCTTTTGATCCTCCTGTGATGACTATTTTTTTTGACATATATATATTATTGCTTGATTTACAAGACAAAATAGGGAGATTTGGGTAAAGTGCCTCCTCAGGAGAATACTTAATAAGAGGTCAATGGATTACTTTGACAATTCCAATCCTTGACTAAGCCGAATGTCCTATCTTTGTCCTTTCCGCGTAGATGAAGTTACTAGACGACTTAGGCCAATATCTTTTATTAATCAAACATGCATTAGTAAAACCTCCTAACTGGAGAATGTATGGGCGTGAACTGATTCGCCAGATGTATGATATAGGCAATGGATCTCTATTGATCATAGCTCTGATAGCTATATTTATTGGTGCGGTCACCGCAGTACAGTTTTTATATCAATTGGATGGCACCCTGATACCTACCTGGTATATTGGGTATATCGTGAGGGATTCTACGATTATAGAACTGGCACCAACGATCAGTTGTCTTGTATTGGCAGGTAAAGTGGGCTCCAATATGGCTTCAGAGATAGGTGGAATGCGCCAAAAAGAGCATATCGACGCCATGGAAGTGATGGGGGTCAATACGCCATCCTATCTTATTTTGCCTAAGATCCTGGCTTCTGTGATGGTCATACCCTTGCTCGTGATTGTCGCAGCTTTTGTGAGCATCATAGGAGGTTATCTGGCTAGCGTAGGTGGGGGTTATATGAATACCGAAGAATATACCAGGGGACTAAGGGCCTTTTTTATTTCTAACAATCTTTGGATGATGCTTTTCAAATCTGTTGTTTTTGCATTTATACTCACTTCAGTGTCCTGTTATCAGGGTTATTTTGTAAAAGGTGGAAGTGTAGAACTTGGTAAAGCAAGCACTAATGCTGTTGTCGTCAGTAATATTTTGATCCTGGTATCTGATTATATCATCGCTTTAATGTTTACCACCTAATATGATTTTAGCTAAAAATGTAGTCAAATCATTTGGTGAACAACAAGTCATCAAAAATATCTCGATCTCATTTGAAACAGGCAAGACTAATCTCGTAATTGGACGGAGCGGAAGTGGAAAGACCGTTTTGCTCAAAATGCTGGTAGGCCTTATCAAACCAGATGCAGGACAGATATTTTATGATGGTGAAGAATTTTATAGCCTTGACAAAAGAGAATTGCAGGCTCTGAGGATGAGAGTAGGGATGTTGTTCCAGGGATCAGCGTTATTTGATTCGCTGTCTGTAGAAGAGAATGTAAGGTTTCCGATGGATATGTTTACCCACAAGACCCGTGCAGAAAAACAGAAGCGTGTGGATTATTGTCTCGATCGGGTTGGACTGGCTGGCAACAATAAAAAGTACCCATCGGAAGTATCCGGTGGCATGCAGAAGAGAGTGGGTATAGCCAGAGCCATCGTGCTCAGTCCTGGTTATTTATTTTGCGATGAACCAAACTCTGGATTAGATCCCAAAACTGCGCTCCTTATAGACGAACTTATCCACGACATCACGGTAGAAAATAATATTACTACCATCATCAATACCCATGATATGAACTCCGTCATGGAAATCGGGGAGACTGTATCATATTTGAATAATGGATTATTGGAATGGAGGGGCTCTAAAGATGATATTCTCAAAAGTAACAATGAAGACTTGCATGACTTCATTTTCGCATCTCCATTTTTGCAGAAATTATTGGATGAAGCTAAAATGAGTTAATCATCTTGATCAGCAGAATTTTTTTAGTCAAAGAAATAAAAAAGCCCAGACTTGAAGAACAAATCCGGGCAGAAGACTAAGGTCTCAAAATAAGAAAACTACTTCTTTATAACGCTGATCGCCATCAAAAAGATGGCTTTCATGATTAAAATCTACTGATTACATTGTACTTCTACAACTCTTGATTTAAAGGATAAAATTCTATTTATTCAATTTCAAGTAACTAAAAGTAGCAAAAATTTTGCCAAACTCAAATTAATATTAACATTAATTTATATATATTTATTAAATTTATTTGTAAAATATTTAATTACAATAGTGTATAAATTAGATTAAGTGGTAATATATTTTCAAAAAAATAACATTACTAACATATTATGATAATTTGCATGTATTTGGTTGTTAATATTTTGCTTTAACTTAAAGTAGAGCTGGTCAGAATCATGTCTAATTATATCAAAGTCAATATGGTGTGTTCGTTAGTTGACATGCTTCTTGGGTAGGCAGCTAATTCTTTTAAAAACAATATCGGGATTATTGGGATTTTTTCTTTTTACTTACAAGGATCACTCCTCCAATGACCAGGGCCGTACCCAGTATTTGAACAACACTCATTTTTTCATCAAGAAAAAAATATGCAAGTATAATAGTACTCACTGGTCCTACTGCTGATACAATGGCTGCATTATTGGCACCAATGCTTTTAATACCAGCGGACACTAAAAAATTTGGAATCACTGTTGCCATGATCCCTAACATCAATCCATATACTATCATTTCACCATGTAAGTCCTGAAATCCAAACTTTCCGGTAAAAGCATAATGAATAAATACACCTACCGAAGAAGCAATCAAGGCCACAGAAGTATACATCATGACGGGCACTTTTTTAAGCAATCTGCCTGAACCTGCTATGTATCCTGCAAATGTGATTGCACATAAAAATATTAAGGTACTTCCCAGGGTGATATTTTTCATCACGACCCCTGCATTGATTTCATGAAAATAAGTAACGATCAGCCCAGTATAACACAAAGCAAGGGCGATGATCTGTTTTTTGGAAATGGACTCTTTAAAAAATACTGCATTGATCAAAATAGTAAACGAAGGATACAAAAACAAGATCACCCGCTCAAGACCAGCCGTAATGTATTGCAATCCAAGAAAATCAAGCAGGCTACTAATATAATAGCCTAATAAACCCATGACAATCATGGCCGCCCATAGTTTTTTCTCAGGCAACTGAGATTTGTATTTTCGAAATGAAAAAAAGCCCGTCACCAGAAAAAAGGAAAAGCGAATAACATCCTGAGTGCCAATAGTGAAATAGCATCGATAGGCGTATCCCTAAAAGCCATCTTGACCATAACGGCTTTTGTGGAAAACAATATGGATCCCAACAGGATGAGTCCATAACCTTTAAGCTGAAAGCGATCGGAGTCTGGCATAAATCGCCTGCAATATGAACTAAATTCTGCAGGAGCGTTAATTCATTATTGTCGCAAACTACAGACTCAAGCGAAGCTTTATGGCTCAATGCTACTCTCGAATATCTGGTGAAAGCATTGTTTGTGAAAATGAATTTTACATTCTTTGAAATCGGGTTTGCAAGTGACCGGGTAATAAAATAAACCTGCTTAACTGATGAATTCTGTTATTTTTCAAATCTAGCATTCTTATATTTATTCTTCAAATTACTATTAGCATGAAAAAAAAAGTATTCTTCATTTGGGCCTTAGCAATCATATGTACTCCAAGCTACGGCCAGATCAGTGCCCGGCTTATGCGATACCTGGATGTTTCTGACAGTCATATCACTTTTGTATATGGCGGAGATATCTGGGTCATGGCCAAAAGTGGAGGTACTGCGATTCAAATCACCCATTCTCCCGGAGAAGAATCCTGGCCCAAATTTTCTCCGGATGGAAAGACTATAGGTTATTCTGCAAGCTATAATGGCAATCAAGATGTTTATACTGTACCCGTCACAGGCGGCGTGCCGACGCGCGTGACCTATCAATCTCATGCCGACCGTATGTTGTGCTGGCATCCCGATGGAAGACAGATTTTATTTGCTTCGCGAAGAGAGCTCGGACAGCGGTCATCCAATCAGTTTTTTTTGGTATCGAAATCCGGTGGACTGCCTATTAAACTTGCCATACCTTATGGAGAACTAGCCAGTTTTTCTCCGGATGGTAATAATTTAGCCTATATCACCAAGATCTCAGAGAACTACCCTTTTAAAAGATATAGAGGAGGCTTGGCGTCAGATATTTTTATTTTTAATCTAAAGACGAACACCGCCGAAAATATAACTAATAGTGATGCGATAGATGGCAAACCATCCTGGTCAGGAGAGCGTATTTATTTTCTATCAGATCGGGATGATAATATGCGCCTCAATGTTTGGTCCTATGATACGAGAACTAAAAAATCCGAGCAACTCACCAAATTTAAGGATTTTGATATTATGTACATGTCTGCAGGGTCCAAAGATCTGGTGTTCGAAGCAGGAGGAGCGCTCTACCTCCTGGATCTAAAGTCCCAAAAATATAAAGAGGTGCCGGTGAATATCGTCAGTGACCTGTCGTTGGAATTGCCACAGGCCAAAGATGTATCCAGGTCCATTACCAATATGACTGCTTCGCCAGAAGGCAAACGCATTGTATTTGAAGCGCGGGGTGAATTGTTTAATGTGCCGGTCACAGAAGGCTACACCCTCAACCTTACCTCCAGTAGTGGTAGTTTTGATCGAAATCCTTCCTGGTCACCTAATGGAAAACAAATAGCCTATTGGTCTGATCAGTCAGGAGAGTTTGAGATTTATCTTCAGTCACCAGATAAAGCATGGCCTTTAAGAAAACTGACCAATCGCAACATAGGATTTGGCTATAATCTTAACTGGTCTCCAGACTCTAAAAGGATAGCTTTTATCGATGAAAAAAACAATATTTCTATTGTCGATAGTGCCGGAACTATCGTCCTGGTGGATCATACAGTTTTGAATATTCCACACAGTGCTAAATTCAATTACACGCTGGCATGGTCGCCGGATAGTAAGTGGCTGGCTTATACCAAAGCAATGGAAAACAATCATTTTGCCATCATGGCCTATGAAGTAGACACTAAAACCAAACACCAGGTGACGAGTGGGTTTTATAATGATGATACACCCGAATTTTCAGTGGACGGAAAATATTTGTTTTATACCACCAATAGGGAGATGGCTGCAGTTTATTCTGATTTGAATGATGGTACCTGGGTCTACCCTAATTCTACTATGGTGGCTGCGCTTTCACTCAGGAAAGATGTACCCTCCTTATTGGCTCCCAAAAATGACCTTTTTGATGAAAAGAAACCCCCAAAGGATACTAATAAACTTGAAGTAAAAATTGATTTTGACCACATCGAATCCCGGATCGCCATTTTGCCGATCATAGCGGGAAATATAGGTGGTTTGGCAGCCTTCGAGGGAAAACTTGTTTATTTTCGAACACCAAATTCTGGTTCAGGAGACAACTCCAATAGTCTGAATGTATATGATTTAATTAAGAAAGAAGACAAGCTGGTGATGGCCGATATCAATCAGGTAAGTTTGACGGCAGATCGCAAGGCGATATTAGTCAATAGTAAAGGGGCTTATGGTATTATAAAACCGGATCCGGCACAAAAGATTGAGAAACCAATACCTACTAAAGGGTTGTCGATGAATTGGATTGCCAAAGAAGAATGGAAGCAAATTTTTAATGATACCTGGCGCTTGCACAGAGATTTTTTCTATGATCCTGCTATGCAGCAAGTAGATTGGAATGAAATGAAAAAACGATACGGTCCCATGATCAATGATGCCCGTACCCGTTGGGATGTATTAAATATTCAATCGCAATTGGTCTCAGAGCTGAGTGCCGGGCATACCTATTCCAGTGGAGGAGATCTGGAGGATGTAACTCCCCGGGTCACCGGATTTTTGGGTATCGACTGGGAATTGAACAATAATATGTATCGTATTAAACGTATCGTTTATCCTGCAGCCTGGGATACCGATGCCAGATCACCATTTGACCGCCCTGGAGTAGATGTTCAATCTGGTGATTATATCCTATCAGTTAATGGTCAGACCATTCAGCCGATGTTGGATCCATATGCCGCTTTTGAAGGCCTGTCCGGGCAAACTGTTTCATTGATGATATCCAGAACCGGCAAATCAGAAGATGCTAAACAAGTGGTGGTCAAATGTCTTGCCCAAAATGAGGAATCCAATCTTAGGTACTTAGAATGGCTAGAGCAAAATCGCAAAATGGTTGATAAACTCTCTAATGGTCAATTAGGCTATGTATACATGTCCAATACTTCTGCCCAGGGACAAATGGAATTGGTTAAAATGTATTATGGTCAACTGGACAAAAAAGGATTTATCATTGATGAGCGATTTAATGGAGGTGGTCAGCTGGCTGACCGTTTTCTTGAAATATTGACTAAACCTGTAGTATACAATCTGCATTGGCGGCATGGAAGGGATCTTACGCAGCCATTGGAGACCAATCCAGGCCCCAAAGGCATGTTGATCAATGGTTGGGCTGGATCAGGCGGTGATGGATTGCCTTGGGCCTTCAAAGTATTAAAAGCAGGGCCCATAGTTGGAGAAAGAACCCTTGGCATTTTAGTGGGGCCTGCCACCGGTCATCGATTGATCGATGGCGGAAGTATCACTGTGCCAGACGCCAGACTGTATGACAATGCTGGTCACTGGTTTTGGGAAGGTGAGGGTGTATCACCTGATATAAAAGTGACAGATGATCCAAATTTACTGGTCAAGGGGAGAGATCCACAAATCGAAAGGGTAGTCGAAGAAGTGATGAAATTGGTGCAGACCAAACCATTTAAAATGACACCGGCTCCGAAGCCTGATGATCGTACTGCCAAAGGTTTGAAGAAGAATTAAAAGTGTGAAATGATGGAGAATCCATTGAATTGAGTGACTTTTTTTGAAAGAAAGGGCACATTTAACACCATTTTTTTTATTTTCACGATTATTAGAATTTATTAACTCAAAATTTTTTTACTAATGGTTAAAAACAAAATTGCTCTTATCGGCACTGTATTTTTATGCTTTGTATCACTATTTGGACATACCCAAGCCAGTGCAGAGCACAAAGATTCACTCAAGAATGTGATTAGAAAGTATTATGCAGCAGAATTGAAAGTACTACAAAGTTATTCAGAGGAAACAGACATCAATGCTTTGTTTGAGTTGTTTTCAGAAGGATTCGAGTTTGAACATCCAAAAGAAAATATCAAAATGACAAAGCAGGAGTATCTTCAAAAGTATCTCGACAATAAGAAAGACGGGGTATTTAACAGCTCAGTTGCCAATTTGAAAATAAAAGGTATGTTACCCGGACTCAATAGTTTGGCAGTGGACAGGGCCTATCTTCAAAGACCTTCCGAAGGCGCAGAACCTGTAGAGATGCCTTCCTGTATGTCTCTATTTGAATTTGAAGGTGAAAAGATATCTAAGATCGTAAGTTATTGGTGATCAATTTTTTAGTTAGCTTGATGGAGAAGCTTCACCAATTAATAAACTAAATAAAAAAAGTCAGTTTTTTCGGAACTGACTTTTTTTTTGTGCCCGAAACAGGACTCGAACCTGCACACCTTGCGGCATATGCACCTCAAGCATACGTGTATACCAATTTCACCATCCGGGCTATAAAAGTTTGCAAAGATAAACAGAATCCAGATAAATCAGGCTGAAAGGAAGCTGAATAAAATTAAGTGAATACTATCGAAATGATGACCATTCTTCTGCCTGGTTCCCAGAATAAGTGTGCCATCCTGAAGCTTCGGGAGCACATCAATTAAATTGAGTCAGGTGATTTGACTTAAATTGGTTCAAAGCCCTTTATATACGTAAGATCAACTCATGATAAGATTCCATGATTCCTTCTACTCTTATTTATTGATTCTTTTCGGGGAAAGTCGCTAGCAGCCTCCTGCCTATCGTTGAATTTTTATTTTATCGACCAACCTGAATACCCTCACTTCACCTTTTTCCAACAAAAGCGAATCAATAAAAGGCACCACACCTGCGCTTGTATCAACGATCCTACTGTCGCTATACATATAAGTAGCTCTGCGATGCAATATCATATCCTCCACCCACATGGCAGGTAAGTCATCTTTGTCAAACACGTATCCCTGATGATCTATAACGTAAGGCACCACCACACCAGAATTGTCATTGAGGATGATACACAACGAATCCCGTGGCACCACTGATTTCAGGTCGGCGCTATAATTAAACCAGTCTTTTTTGTACCCATTGCGATTAATATTCCAGAAAGGCATGATTTTAAAATAAGTGTAAACCGGCATACCAATAAAAAGAATCTGCCATAAGAATCTACTTTTTGCCCAATCGATCGATCTGATCCCCACTGCAATACCGAGGTGTAACCATACTAAAAAGGGCAACATATAATAGTCATGCACTTTTGCAATCATATTGATTTCATAGACATAATAGAGCAGCGTAATGATCAGGCCTGCACTAAAAATCCAACTCAATGAAGGCGTGAAGACTTTGCGTCTGATCAAAATCCACGTGCCTATCAGAAGAAATATCATAGCAAAGACATTGACTAAATGTAGTGGTAGCCAATGGAACAAGGCAAATTTAAAATATACAAATAAGTCACTGAGATTGGCTTGCACAGTCACGCCTTTCAGCACACCCATATAGCCCCAATCTTTGATGGCAAAAATATACCAGGCAGCTACAGGGATAGTAATTGCGAATAAAACGAATAATTTTTTAAGTAATATGCTGGAGGAATGATTAATGCGTAGATAAGCATAAAAGCTTTCTGTTAGCAGCATTATTCCGAACATAAAAAATGGCAGCTTAAACAATCCAGCCAGCATCAAAAAGACGGCAGACCAAATGAAATGGCTAAACTTTTGTGTTCGAATAAATTTTACCAGCCAGACCATCATCCAAATCTGGGCACACAAGGCCCAGATATCGGACATTGGATTGATCATATAATAATAAAATACCGGAGAATAACAAAAGGTCCAGGCTGTGAGGGCAGCCACTATTTTTTGAGACCATATTTGCACCAGGAGTAGGTAAATTCCCCAAATACAAAACAATCCTATTAAAAACATCATCGATCTTGTGACCCAGATAGAATCACCCACGAATTGTTTTACCTGGGCTATCGACCATTGCATGAGGGGAAATTCGTACCGGAGCAGATTGCCTTTGGAACCAAGGTTGTGTGCCGGAATCCGCGGATTGAGAATATTATTGTCCTCACGCATAAAGTTTCTCACATACCACTCATTTTGTGACTGTCGCCAGAGATGAACTCCGATCAGGTCAGTGTTAAATATGGTCCAGTGGGCTCCAATGCTGATCATCATGGAGGCAAGTACGATGAGCAGTGCACTCCTGGATTCTTGCATGTGATAAAGGTAAGGCCTATAATCTGCCTTTCTTTATATCCTCTACAACCATGGGATCGAGTAAGGTGGTTGTATCACCTAGCTGATTGAGTTCTCCTTCAGCTATTTTGCGCAAGATCCGACGCATGATCTTGCCACTTCGTGTTTTAGGCAGGCCAAAAACAATTTGAATTTTATCTGGCCTGGCGATCGGGCCTATGACTTCATTGACTTTGGCATTGATCTCCTTTTTGAGCTGATCTTCATCATGACCTTCACTACAGATGACGAAAGCATAAAGCCCTTGACCTTTGATATCATGTGGAAATCCTACTACTGCGCTTTCAATCACCGCGGGATGCATGTTGATGGCATTTTCTACTTCAGCAGTTCCGATCCTATGTCCGGATACATTGAGCACATCATCGACTCTGCCGGTAATCCTGTAATTACCTGCTTCATCTCTTAAAGCACCATCCCCGGTAAAATACATGCCAGGATAAGTGCTGAAATATGTTTTAAGACATCGGTCATGGTCACCATAAGTAGTGCGTATGATGCTAGGCCAGGCTGACTGAATACAAAGATTGCCAGCGGCAGGATTGCCTTCTACTTCTTCTCCCCGTTCGTCAACCAGAAGGGGAAGTACACCTGGTAATGGAAGTGTCGCGAAGGAGGGTTTGGATGGAGTGACCCCAGCGAGGTTGCTGATCAGGATGCCTCCGGTTTCTGTCTGCCACCAGGTATCGACGATCGGACATCTTTTTTTACCTATATGTTCGTCATACCAGTGCCATGCCTCCTCGTTGATCGGCTCACCGACTGAGCCCAATACCCGTAAGCTGCTCAAATCTTTTCCTTGGAGCGGATCGAGCCCATAACTCATCAAGCTGCGAATGGCTGTAGGAGCGGTATACAATATATTGACCTGATGTTTGTCCACGATATCCCAAAATCTTCCAGCGTCAGGCCAGGTGGGCACTCCTTCAAACATAAGGTTGGTAGCCCCGGCGCATAAAGGTCCATAGACTATATAACTGTGACCGGTCACCCAGCCGATATCTGCAGTACAGAAAAAGATTTCATCAGGCTGATATTGGAATACGTTCAAAAAGCTATACGTGGCATATATCATATATCCTGCGCAGGTATGCACGACCCCTTTTGGTTTGCCGGTACTGCCGCTGGTATACAGTATAAATAGTACATCTTCACTATCCATGATAGCAGCAGGGTAGTCCATGACAGAGGAATCCAAAACATCCTCCCACCATAAGTCCCTATCTGGTGCCATAGCTACAATAGTGTCAGTATGACGGTACACAAAGACTTTTTTGACAATGTCTGTTTTTTTTAATGCTTCGTCTACAACGGGTTTGAGAGGAATCTCTTTAGTGCCTCTCATAGCACCATTGGCGGTGATGATATAGGTGGCTCCGGCATCGATCACTCTGTCAGCGATACTTTGTGCGCTAAAACCTCCAAAGATCACGCTATGGATAGCTCCAATGCGCGCGCACGCAAGGACAGCAATAGCCAATTCAGGTATCATGCCCATATAGAGGCAGACCCGGTCTCCTTTGGTCACACCCTGGCTGCTCAGCATATGAGCTGTCTGGCAAACAGCCCTGTACAGTTGTCTATATGTATAAGACCTTGTCGGTTGAGAGGGATCATTTGGCTCCCACAACAATGCTATTTTGTCGCCGCTTTCAGCCAAATGCCGGTCAAGACAATTTTCAGTAATATTCAGTTGACCTCCCTCAAACCATTTGATATCCAATGGATTAAAGGACCAATTAGATACCCGATCCCATTTTTTCTTCCAGGTAAAATGGTTGGCTACCTCTCCCCAAAAAGCATCAGGGTCACTGATAGACTTGTGATAGGTATCCTTATATTCTTGCAGGCTTTTTATTTGTAATGACATAGGTCTTGATTTTGTCTTTAATTGGAGTGCTTAAAATAGAATATTAATCTTAATTTTTCAAGAATGATAGTCAGAATGATAGTTGATTTTTATTTAAACCTGTCTGTACCAGGCTAAACCGACTTCTATTATTCTTTTTTATAATATGTTCCTATCTTTACTTTTTCAAAAAAAGATACTACATGGCAGAAGTAAAATATAACGAAGACGACATCAGGTCCCTCGATTGGAAAGAACATATTCGACTCAGACCAGGTATGTATATTGGCAAGCTCGGGGATGGTGCCTCACCGGATGACGGGATCTATGTACTGATCAAAGAAGTTATCGACAACTGTATCGATGAATATACCATGGGCTATGGCAAACAAATTGATATCACCTGCCAGGATGGGACTGTAGAAGTTAGAGATTTTGGACGAGGCATTCCACTGGGGAAAGTTGTAGATGCAGTTTCCAGGATCAATACAGGAGCCAAATATGACTCAAAAGCGTTCAAAAAGACCGTGGGCCTCAATGGGGTAGGTACTAAAGCGGTGAATGCTTTGTCAGATTATTTTTGTGTAGAAGCTTATCGTGAGGGCAAAATGAAACTGGCAGAATTTAAAAGAGGGGTCCTGGTCAAAGACCCTGCCATATCCAATTCAAAAGAAGAAAATGGTACTTATGTAAAATTTACTCCCGACAGCAGCATCTTTAAGCACTATGAGTTTCTGCCAGCCCATATTGAAAATCAGCTGTGGAACTATGCTTATCTCAATGCGGGACTCAAAATAAAATTTAACAATAAAATATTTGTTTCCAAAAACGGGTTGTTGGATTTGTTGTCCAGAAAGACCGAAGCCGATGAACTCAGGTACCCGATCATTCATCTCAAAGGCGATGATATCGAGCTGGCACTCAGCCATGGCAATGAATACGGAGAGCAGTATTATTCTTTCGTCAACGGGCAAAATACTACCCAGGGAGGAACCCACCTGGCCGCTTTCAGAGAATCCCTCGTAGAGACCATTCGCAATTTCTATAAAAAAGATTTTGATGCTAAAGATATCCGTGCTTCTATCATCGGAGCCATCAGTGTACGCATAGAAGAGCCTGTCTTCGAATCACAAACTAAAACTAAACTGGGATCACAAACCATTGCTCCGGAAGGTCAAAGCCTCAAGTCTTTTATGCTGGATTTTGTGTCCAGACAGTTGGACAATTATCTTCATAAAAACACAGAGGTCGCCAATGCCTTGCTCGCTCGCATCCAGCAATCTGAACGCGAACGCAAAGAGATCGCCGGGGTGAGAAAACTGGCCAACGAACGTGCCAAAAAAGCCAATATCTACAATAAAAAACTGCACGATTGCAGAGTACACTTAGGAGACAAAGCAGATGAAGAAACCAGGCTGGCGACTACCTTGTTTATCACAGAAGGAGATAGTGCTTCCGGTTCGCTGACCAAAGCCCGTGATGTCCAGACACAGGCAGTATTCAGTTTGCGGGGTAAGCCGCTCAATTGCTATGGCATGTCCAAAAAAATAGTCTACGAAAACGAAGAACTCAACTTGCTCCAACATGCGCTCGACATAGAAGATGGAATAGAAAATCTGAATTTTAACCAGGTCGTAATCAGTACCGACGCAGATGTAGACGGTATGCATATCCGCTTATTGCTCCTCACATTTTTCTTACAGTTTTTCCCTGATTTAGTGCGCAATGGCCATCTTTTTATCCTGGAGACTCCACTGTTTCGCGTGAGAGACAAACAACAGACCTTTTATTGTTATAGTGACAAAGAAAAGCAAGAGGCTATAGCTGCTTTAAGAGGCAAGCCGGAGATCACCAGGTTCAAAGGCTTGGGCGAGATTTCGCCTAACGAATTTGGACAATTTATTGGTGCTGAAATGCGGCTA
This sequence comes from Saprospiraceae bacterium, assembly GCA_016709995.1. NCBI lineage: Bacteria > Pseudomonadati > Bacteroidota > Saprospiria > Saprospirales > Saprospiraceae > Saprospiraceae bacterium. The sequence continues at coordinate 2,454,956 of JADJLQ010000001.1, read as the reverse complement.
GAGCCGGTGATACTGACCGAAGGCACCACGATTGAAGATATTCTTGCTTATTACATGGGGAAAAATACGCCCGAACGGCAAGAGTTTATTATTGAGAATCTAAGGATTGGGCTGGATAATTTGAGGCCAGAGGAAGTTTCGACAGGCTCAACTTCCGAGCTAGAGTTAGAACAGGCTCAACTTCCGAGCTAGAGTTAGAACAGGCTCAACTTCCGAGCTAGAGTTAGAACAGGCTCAACTTCCGAGCTAGAGTTAGAACAGGCTCAACTTCCGAGCTAGAGTTAGAATAGGCACCACGGTCTAACTATCCAAAAAAATAAAACCTATATTTCCGAGATGACAACAATTCTTAATTTTATAGTAAGTTGTTTTTATAATGAAAGGTTGGATGTATATATTGGAATGTTCAGATGGAAGCTACTATACAGGAAGTACCAATAATTTAATGTTGAGAATTCAACAGCATCAAAATGGTGAGGGTGCCAAACATACTAAGTTGAGATTGCCAGTAAAGCTCTTGTATTTTGAAGAATTCAACAGAATCGATCATGCATTTTATAGGGAAAAGCAGGTTCAAGGTTGGAGTAGGAAAAAGAAGGAAGCTTTGATATCTGGTAAATTTGATTCTCTTCCCTTATTATCGAAAAATAATGCCCGGCATCCGGTGGTTTCGACGGATTCAACCACCGAAAGAAAAGACTCAACCACCGATAGAGCTGTCGGTGACTGAGCCTGTCGAAGTCATCCGTACAGCTCAAAATGAATCTGCTCCCTTCCAAAACCAATCTCTCCAAACAAATTTTCAACCGCTTCATCAATCATTTTTGACCAACCACAGAGATAAAAGTGGATGTCGGGTCGAGGGGTATCATAGGCTGCCTGATAGATGGGATGTACATGGCCTGCATGCAACTTTGTGAGGAGCCCGGCTTCCGGTCCTGAACTAACTGATTCGCGGGAGAGAGCTACCTCAAATTTAAATCCCGGTATATTATTCATCAGCTGCTCCCATTCCAGTGCATAGAGGATGTCTTCTTTGCGTCGGGTGCCAAAAATTAAATGGATGTCTCGATGGGTTTTGCCTGTGTGATAGATATCCCAAATCATACTTCGGAAAGGAGCTATACCGGTGCCGGTGCAGATCATGACCACATCCTGGTCTATAACCTCCGGAAGTACAAATCCCCCTTCGGGTCCTTTAAATTTTAGTTCGGTGCCGACGACGACCTGGTCGAAAAAATAAGTACTGCCAAGGCCACCATCAAAATGCACGATGCAGAGCTCGATTTTATTAGTCCCGGCAGGGGCAGAAGAGATTGAATAACTCCTCCAACGCTGGAGTCTTTTGTCTCCTACAGGCAGATCAAGGGTGATAAACTGGCCGGCTATAAAATCAAAACTGACTACCTCTGGAATTTCCAGCTCAAAAGATTTGACTTTTGGCGCCAGCTCCTTGATGCCGACTACCAGACCTGTGTACCAATGAGCAGGAGGCATACCTGGAGATTAATTATTGAGCACCAGCTCGGTATAAGGCAGAAGCGTGGAGTAACCTTTTTCAGCAAAATAAGATTTGACTTGTGTTGCAGGGGCTTCACTGCACACGAGTGCAAAATCACCACCCCAGGCACCCAGCGACTTTATAGAACCCTTGAAATCAGGAAATAATGAATGCTTGATAGGCGCCCGGTCTATATGTTTACCAATAAGGTCTTCGTGAGCTTCGATTAGAAGTTGAAATTCACTGGCTTTTTTGCATGATACCATGGCTTCTGTGATTTTAGATACCTGGTCCAATAAGGAGGGCTGGGCTTTGGATTTTGTTTTGTATTCTGCTACGGCGAGGCTGCTGTCTTGTTTTTTGCCCAGGTGGAGGAAATACAGATTATCCTTAAAAGGCGGATTAAAGTATACTTCGTCTATGCGGATGCTTTCGTCACCGAGTTGATAGAGTACCGGCCCTTCGGCATAAGCACAAGCTATATCATATCCGGATCCTCCGGTTGTATTGAAAAGTAAATAATAAGGATTGGCATCAGCCCACTGTGACAGACAATAAATGAGGGTAGAGCTCGATCCAAGCCCCCAATCCAGTGGAAAATCCAGGTAAGTCTCTACGGTCTGACCTTTCCAGGCAGATAAAAATTCAGAGTTTTGACGGGTGCATTCCTTTAGCAGTTTGCTTACTTTTTTGGCTTTTTCTTCGTCATTGGTCTTGATAGCGCTAAAATCATATAAGGAGAAGTGAGCCTCAAACCAGATCTTGCCCGTAGCATCATAACTTTTCCAATTGATTTCTGCTCCTCTACCATCCCGTACATTCATGGACTGACCGGCTTTGGTGGGTACAGCGAGGGCCAAAGCTCCGTCCAGCACAGTGTATTCCGCTGTGAGCAGTAGTTTTCCGTTGCCCCTGAATGTCTGTTTGATGGTGTTGCCTTTAGATTCTTAGAGAAACAAATATAAAAAAATATAATGGATGGTGTATATGGGGTAGGGATAATATTAATATAATGTAAAAGGTTAGGTTGGGGTTGGGTAAGGTGTTACCTTTATTGGGAGAACCTTAACCTTCATTTTTTAAATTACACATTTATGAGATCAAAAATATTTTACTTATTATTTATTAGCTATTTCTTCATACCAGTTGGTATTGCTTTTTCACAACCTCCAACTTCCCAAACCTTCAACTCAGATGGTACTTGGACCATAAATTCAGGATCAGGTTATCATGCTAATGTTACTGTTGAAATTTGGGGCGGAGGTGGAGGAGGAGGAGGAAATACTACATCTGGTAGTGCCGCCGGTGGTGGTGGTGGTGGTGCTTATGCTTCCACAACTTACTCAAATTTGGGAGCTGGAACTTATACTATACTTGTAGGAACTGGTGGAGATGGTGGCTCTACGAATACGGCTGGCGGAAATGGGGGAGCCTCTTCATTTTCTGGTGCCAGTATTACCTCTACCGTTGCCATCGGAGGAACTGGTGGTGGATCTGCAGGTGGCGCTGGTGCAGGGGACGCGTCCGGTTTGGGGATCTGCCTAAAAGGGAGGAAATGGAGGCATTAGGAGGTCACCAATGCAGGGAGGTGGTGGAGGTGGCCAGCTACTTCAGCTACAACCAGTGAGGAGGAGCTGGTCAAGTGCAACTGGTGGAAATGGCGGTGGGGGGAGTTAGGTGCGAGGGACAGGCGGTGACAAACGGTAGAGCCTATGCCCAACCTGGAATTCACCAGGAGGCGGCGGTGGCGGCAGGATCTGATGCAGGCACTTCTAAAGCTGGGTCATCTGGTCAGGTTGTGGTAATAGTGAATAGTTTTCTCCCCATCCAAATCTCCTCCTTTGAAATCACCTCTTCAAAAACCCCAATCATCACCTGGACCACTCTCGCAGAATCCGACAACAGTCATTTCATCCTTGAGCGCAGCCGTAATGGTGAGGATTTTATACAAATCAATACTATTCAGGGCAAAGGTACCACCGATGCCAAAAACGAATATGCTTATACTGATTTGACACCACTTAAAGGAACGAATTATTATAGGTTGAAGCAGGTCGATTACAATGGAACTATGACCTCCTTTGGCATTAAATCCGCTTATGTGACGGTTGATCAGATCGAGGTCTATCCCACCATGATGCAGGATCTTATTCGGATAGAAATGCCCAAGACTGATCGGCCAATGCAGTGGAGCATCTCAAACAGTTTGGGTCAACGAAGCTTAAAAGGTATATTGGCTCCAGGTATAGAAAACGATGCTGTGAATGTGCAACAACTTGCTCCGGGTACGTATTTTTTGAGTTTGCAGACACAATATGGGCAGGAGGTATTTAAATTGATTAAGTTTTGATTGAAGGCACCCATTTTGCAGGGTCGGTTTACGAAAATGCTTTTAATATTTTAATTTAGTAACTATTTAATGAATGGTTACACTGTAAATGAAAATTATCAAACTTAAAGTGTCATGATCATTATTATTGTATAATTCTAAAAAGGATATTGTTTATGAAACCATTGATTATAATTGTATTATTCCTTACTATAGCTTCAGCCGTCTTTGGTCAGATAGTGTGCACTAATCCTATCACTGGTAGCAATCCAGGTGCAAATAATCCATATACCACCGGGCAAACTGTCAATGGAAATCTAACTGTAAGCGGCATCGGCAGAGGCAGCGGTATTGGGAAAGTAGATGCTGCTAACCAATATGCAGCTGATGGCTGGCCGGAATCAGGATCCTTAGGAGCAAATGATTATTTTTATTTCACCCTCACCCCGAGCTCAAATTATTGGATCAATTTATCCTCTTTTGTGTATACCTCGCAGAGCAGCGGTGGGCCCAATAATTTTGCTGTCAGAAGTAGTTTAGATGGATTTACAAGCAATTTAGGTTCGCCTTCAGCTACCGGGGGTAATATCACGCTGGGAGGTCCAGACTTTACACATATAACCACACCTATTACATTTAGAATATATGGCTGGAGTGGCGGTGGCGGAAATTTCGCAATCAATGACTTTACATTTAACGGCTCAGTGGCCTTGCCTATTCAGCTTATAAATTTTAATGTAATTCAGGACCAAAACCCAATCATCACCTGGGCTACCCTTTCAGAATCCGACAACAGTCATTTTATCCTTGAGCGCAGCCGCGAGGGTGAGGATTTTATAAAAATCAATACTATTCAGGGAAAAGGCACCACCGATGCCAAAAACGAATATGCTTATACTGATGTGACTCCATATAAAGGCACGAACTATTATAGGTTGAAGCAGGTCGATTATGATGGAACTATGACCTCCTTTGGCATTAAATCCGCTTATGTGACGGTTGATCAGATCGAGGTCTATCCCACTTTGATGCAGGATCTTATCCGGATAGAAATGCCAAAGACTAATCGTCCAATTCAGTGGAGCATCTCAAACAGTTTGGGACAACAAAGCTTAAAAGGTATATTGGCTCTAGGTGAAGTCAAGGATGCCGTCAGTGTACAACAACTTACCCCGGGTACATATTTTTTGAGTTTAAAGACACAATATGGGCAGGAGGTATTTAAATTGATTAAGCTTTGATGGAAGGCTGGTGAATTTTAAAATGAGGATGTTGGTAGTGGTTGGGCGAATTTAATAAGGGAAGGTTGCCTCGCCTACTTTTTATTGCTATGGAAAACACGGAGAAGATTGTGGTGGGTCTGGGCTGATGGAGAAAGGGGACTATTAATTTGCCTGGAGTTCAGGGGGTACCCATTTGCTGTGCGCCAAATTGAAAAGGGAGGTAGGCTTCGCACTTTTATTATTCATTGCCTTGAGAAATAATTTTATTGGTTTGGTACAACTTAAATTCGTCGAATCATGGTTACTTAATTTTTGCACTGGGTAGTAATAATGCCCTGGCTGCCAGGGAAGGTAAAATAAATATACATGCCTACACACCAAGTCATTTCTGAAAGCGTTTTTGATTGCTTTGTACCGCCGATCTTTATAGCCTATCCACTTAGCGGTACCCAGTAAATTTCTAAAATGCAGGATCCGCAGGCGTATTTGGATTATTATCCCTTTCTCTCAATGGATAAGGCATCAGATTTCTTTTACGCTCACTGGTAGCCCGGCCAAATCGGCGCATGTCTTCCAGCTTTTGACCGCTCATAAATAATTCGATACAGCGATGGCGATAGATTTGTTCCAGCAAATTAGCCTGAGATCCTATGTTAGTAATCGCCGGTTGATTGGCAAATACATTAAAGGGGTCAGATGATTTGGTAATTACATTATTGAGCCAAAGCTTGCCATTGATCGTGTCATTTTGACGAGCGTACGCTTCCGCCTTGATTAAATTGATTTCACCTGGTAAATATATCGGGAAGGCAGTAGCGGCAGCATTCCCAAAACCACTGATCCTAAAACGGGGTAAAATAGTTGGATTGATGCTGGTATAAAAAGATACCCGAGCATCGTTGCTGGCTGGCGCAAGACTGGCCACTAATCCCAGTGTACTGTCTTTGGGCTGGACCACATTGTTTGTACTGGTAGCTACTTCAAAAAGTGGATTCAATGAAAGGGCGTCAAAATTGAAAGTTGATTTTTTCGTAACATCTACCAGATTGGCAGATGCCAGCGCTTGAGGCATCAGGTTAGAATACAAATAAAATCTGGCTTTTAAAGCATTGATGGTATTTGGTATATCGATGCCTGCCGGTACACTACTGGTAAATGCTGCACTGATCGGATTGGCACTGATAGCTGCCTGGGCTTCATCCAGCACTGCTATAGCTTGCTTGAATCCATCAGCACGATCTACAAAACTGATGTTGGATCCTATACCTGCAGGTACTTTTTCCCAAAATTGGGACAGATTGCCTATAGAGAGTGCTTTAAAAATGGAAGCATAAGCGATCAACCCACTTGCAAAGCTCTTGTCACTCAGGTCTTTTGCATTCTCTATCACCAGATTGGCATCGTAAATGACTTTGTTGTTATTAGTCCAAAATGTGGTAAGCATGGTATGATTGCCGTCTACTGCTGTGCCACCGGTTTGTAATTGTACTTCGCCTGTATTACCGGTATTGACTACAAATAATTCATTGGTCAATAATCCGTTGATCGTAACCAGGTTATACAGATTGCTTCCTCTTCCGAGTGTATACACCCGTTGCAGTCCAACAGCTATGCCGGTCAGACCTTTACTGCTGGATAGTACCTGCTCCTCGGTGGCACGGTTGGGATCGATAAAATCTTTTTTACAACCGGTTTGTACCAATGCAGAAAGGAAGAATACTATAAAAATTGATTTATTTATGGTGATAATATTTTTCATGTTAAACTATTTAAATTGATCATTAAAACTTAGCAGATAATCCGACACTAAATGTTTTTGGAATGGGGACGGATCCAAAGTCGATGCCTCTCAGAATGGTGCTTTGTCCACCTGCATTTACTTCCGGATCATAGCCTTTATAATTATCCCAGCTGATGAGGTTTCTGCCACTTAAAGTCAAGGCGATGTCTTTTACACTTTTTAAATTACCGAAATTATAACCGAGCGAAATTTCACGAAGTTTGACAAAACTACCATCATCTATGCGCCATTGTTCTACACTTCCATAGAAACTATTGATATAACCCCTGGGATATACTCCTGTTTGTTCTTTTTGAGCTTCTAACCCATTTCCAACTCCCTGCCTTGTGCGCCAATCTGCATTAAATACATCTACTCCCTTGGACGGCATCAAGTTGCACTCTAAGATTTAATTTTTTCCAATTGACTTCGCTTACGACACTTGCTGTATAATCAGGGTTTGGATCACCAATGATCTTTCTTATCAGAGGATTGGATTGAACAGGCACCCCACTACCATCACGTGTAATAGTATATCCAAGAGCACTTGTTTGAATCCCTCTCTCGCCCTGGGGAAAGCCACTTGCATTTTTAATTAGATTTCCTTTGTCATCTGTAGCAAAGAATGCTCCATAGAATACACCTATCGGCTGGCCTTCGATGATGGCTACCGGAGCACCCTGGTTGGTACTGAGGAGGGTAAGCGTTTGTCCTATCTTAACCGCTTTATTTCGATTGTGATTATAAATACCTGTGAGAGACCAGGTTAAGTCTTTAGTACTCACAGGAAAAGCAGTCAGCATCAACTCGTAACCTTTATTCTCAAGGCTTCCAAAATTATCCAATAAGCTGCTGAAACCATTAGTAGGGGCTATGAAACGATTGATCAACAGATCTTCCACTTTTTTAGAATAGATATTGGTCACTAAATTTAGACGGTTATTTAAGAAGCCGAGTTCAATACCAAATTCGAGCTCATCCTGGCGTTCAGGTCTTACATTCGTATTGGCAAGTGTACCGCTGCTCAACAGGGCTGTGCGGCTGAGAAATGAATTGCTGGAGTATGCGTTAAATCGTGAGTAAGCTCCAATACCAGTTAGGTTGCCGCTTTGTCCGTAGGCCACCCTGAGTTTGGCAAAATTCAGAATTTTACTTAAGGAAAGGTCTTTCCAGAACTCATGCTCACTGATGACATAGCTGGCATTGGCTTTAAAATATTTTTGATTTCTTTGATCCGGCCCAAATACAGAAGATCCGTCCACCCTGATAGCACCTGCCAGATTGATGAGTGTTTTATACCTTAAAGTTTGTTGGGCAAAAAATCCGGAAACGGAAAGCTCACTTCGATCGTCTACACCTTGTAATAAAGTGCTGGCACCGTTAACAGTTTGAACAAAGGGAGCAAGACCGCGTCCTTGTAATAAGCTGTAATTATTTTTCTCATATTGACTACTATAACCTACTTGTGAAGTGGAAAAAAGATCACGATTTATATTAAATTGATAGGTTGCAGATACATCATTATTGATCTGGAAAAAATTATTGGTGGCAGTACTGGCATAACCATTTCGGGTAGGGTCGAGTGCTGCGCCACCTCCAAAAAATCCATCACTTACATTATAGGCAAATGGGGGAATATAAGTCTGTCCTAACTGTCCATATTGATCAATACCGAAAGAATAATCGATGAGCAGTCCTTCGAGAGGCCGATATTTTAATCCTCCACCGGTGATGATGCGATTAGTTTGTTGGTTTTGTTTGATGTCTTCGATAATGGAAACCGGGTTTACGCGTCCACGCTCGCCGATTGCTTTAATATTGCCCAATGCATCTCTTGTCTGTATATCGTGTATGTTGCCAATAATATTAATAGAATTCATTGGTGAGAAAAATGAATTTCCATCCGGTTTTTCATTGGAAAGGCTGTTGACATAATTTAATCCAATGTTAAAATTCAGTTTGTCGGTTAAGACCTGGTCCAGGTTGATTCGGAAACCGTAGCGCTGGTGATCCGTGTTCTTGATGATACCTTCGTTTTTCAGATAGGAGGCTGAAGCAAAGTATTTGGTTTTATCCTTACCACCCGACACGGATATATTATTGTCGGTTCCCATCGCGTGTCGAAAGATATAATCATTGTAATCATACCTTGTCACCGGAGTGGTGGTGGTCAAAGCCGGCAAGAGGATATCCTGGGTGACAGCGCCTGGCCCATCTGCCGGTCCTCCAAATTTAGTAGGAGATTGATTGACCGGAACCGCTTTACGTAGAGAACTAAAAATAGCTGTAGTGCTGAAACTAATAACAGGGGCACCTACGCTGCCTCGTTTAGTAAATATTTGTACTACTCCGGCATTTGCCCTACTACCATATATGGCGGCAGCCGCTGCTCCATTGAGCACCTCGATCCGTTCAATGTCATTTGGGTTAATATCGGCTAATCTGTTTTGGCCGATGGTACCTACAAAATTGCCGCCATCATAATTGGAACTGGTATTTGTGACCCGATTGGTAGCATTATTGACAATGACCCCATCAACAATGTATAATGGTTCGCTGCTGCTGGATATAGAGCTAATGCCCCGGAGCCTGACAGAAAATCCTCCAGCGGGGTCGCCGCTATTCTGAATGATCTGTGCCCCCGGGGTCTTACCCTGCAAGGAGCCAAGCACATTGCTGGTGGCACCTTTGGTCAGCTGATCTGCTTTAATAGTACTGACAAAACTTCCCAATTGTTTGCGGGTCGTCCCGGCGGTAGTTCCGGTGACAACGATTTCATCGAGCCCCGTGATGTCGTCTTCCAGTACAGCGTTGACGACGATCTCAGCACTGTTCTGAACTATAAAAGCCTTGTCAATCGTTTTATATCCGATACCGGAAATGGCCAATATATAATTACCTGGTGAAAGGTTGGAGTTAAATTGAAAATTTCCGTCCACATCCGTGGCAATACCAAGGTTGTGGTTTTTTATCTGTACAGTTACTCCAACAGCAGCCAGGCCTGATTGATCGGTAATAGTGCCTTTAATGATTTGTTGGCTAGACAAAGTACAGGTAAGGAATAAGAAGATCATCAGCGGTACCGATGATCGGAGAGCGGTTTTTTTAATAGGAAACATATGAATTAATTTTAAAAAGCGGCCAAATGTAGTGAATTTTAATCCAGAGACTTTTTAAATTTATTTTTCTCAAAACCTCTAGTCTAACTGTCGATTAAAAGAAGACGCAGACTAATTAATTGTCATGAGACCTAGGAGAAAAAAGAATACTCTGAATCAAATACACAACGTATACACCTAAATCGAAGCTGCTTGATATTGGAAAACTACTATTAGATTTTATTTTTAACAATTTTCTAAACCTTTTTCATGCGGATATGAATTCAACTAAATTTTGCTATTTTGATGCCTCAAACCAAAATTACATTTAAATGAGTCTATTTATACGTAAACCAATAAGCCAGCTTTTAGCCCAAGCTGAAGGAGGCGAAAAATCACTCAAAAGGACCTTGACCGCCACTTCTTTGATTATGCTCGGTATTGGCGCTATCATCGGTGCAGGCCTATTTGTAAGGACTGCGGCGGCAGCTGCTCAGAATGCAGGACCTTCAGTTACTTTTGGTTTTATTCTGGCTGGGGTAGGATGTGCCTTGGCTGGACTGTGTTATGCGGAATTATCTTCCTCTATCCCTATAGCGGGTAGTGCTTATACGTATACTTATGCCACCATGGGTGAATTCGTAGCCTGGATCATAGGCTGGGACCTCGTATTAGAATATGCTGTGGGTGCGGCTACCGTAGGCATAGCCTGGAGTGAATATCTCAATAACTTGCTTGTCAATATCCTACATTGGAAAGCTATCCCTTATCAGTTTTGTCATTCTCCATTTGAACACAGTGTAGACGGAGTAAATGGGATCATCAATATTCCTGCCCTGATGATCGTAGCTTTATTATCGCTTTTGCTCATCAAAGGAATTCAAGAATCAGCAGCCGTAAATAATATTATTGTAATCGCCAAAGTGGCTATAGTGATCCTGATCATCATCATCGGTTGGGGGTTTATCAACCCAGTCAACCATACTCCTTACATACCACCTGCATCCACCTATGTAGATCACTTGGGTATCTCCCATAAATTCGGAGGATTTTGGGGCATGGTTGGAGCTGCAGGGATCGTATTCTTTGCTTTTATAGGATTTGATGCTGTCAGTACTACGGCTCAAGAGGCTAAAAACCCAAAACGAGATATGCCGATAGGGATTCTGGGGTCACTGGTCATCTGCACCATATTATATATATTGTTTGCTCATGTACTTACAGGAGTGGCTACGGTAGAAGATTTCAGGACTTCAGGAAAAGAGGCTTCTGTAGCTTTTGCTATCTCCAAATACATGGCAGGGTATGAATGGCTCGCCAAACTGGTCACAGTAGCTATTCTGGCAGGTTTTTCTTCGGTGATCCTTGTTATGTTACTGGGTCAGTCCAGGGTATTCTATTCAATGGCCAAAGATGGTCTGCTTCCGAAAATGTTTAGCGAAATTCATCCCAAATATAAGACTCCATACAAAGCCAATCTGATCATCCTGGTTTTGGTGGGATTGTTTGCTGCTTTTATACCGGGCGATGTCGTAGGAGATATGACCAGTATAGGCACTTTGTTTGCATTTTGTCTCGTATGTATTGGGGTAATCATCCTGAGAAAGACAGATCCAGACCTTCCACGACAGTTTAGAGCACCGTGGGTGCCCGTGCTGCCTATTTTGGGAGTGGTAGTCTGTTTGCTCATGATGTTGGGCCTTGGCTGGACTAACTGGACTCGACTGATAGGTTGGTTGGCGATCGGCTTTGTCATTTATTTTGGGTACAGTGCCAAGCACAGCCATCTTCGTAATCCGGGTAAGGAGCAATAGCATTGGCAAATTATTTTCAAAGTCTTCTTTGAGCCAATAACAGCTGGTTTCCGGCTCTAACTAAATAGTATGGCATCAAACTTCCTAATAGCAGTGGGGATTATGTAATTTTGCAGCCTTCATGCAGAATAAGTTAGAAGCCATCGCGCACAGATATTACGATCTGGAAGAACAAATGTCTGATCCATCAGTGATTAGTGATACAGCCCGTTTTTCAAAAATTCATAAAGAATACAAAGATCTTGATCCGATAGTCAAAGCCTACAAAAGACAAAATCAACTTAATTCGGAATTAAAGGGAGCTAAAGACATGCTTAAAGAGGGCGATGAGGAGCTAAGACAAATGGCCAAGGCCGAAATAGCCCTGCTCGATGAGGAGTTAACTGAGCTTGAAGAACGGCTAAACCAATTGCTCATACCGAAGGATCCTGAAGATTCAAAGGATATCATCCTGGAGATCCGCTCTGGTACCGGCGGTGATGAAGCCAGCATATTTGCAGGGGACCTGATGAGAATGTATACGAGGTATTTTGAGAAACAAGGATGGAAAATGGAGACCATTTATGTCAATGAGGGGGCAGCAGGAGGTTATAATAAAATAGTCCTTGAGGTCACTGGTGAGGATGTCTATGGTAAAATGAAATTTGAGTCGGGCACACACCGGGTACAGCGAGTGCCCAAAACGGAAGCCCAGGGTAGGGTTCATACTTCTGCTGCGACGGTAGTTGCTGTACCAAAACTTGAGCTGGAAGATGTCAATATCAATAAAGCAGATCTTCGTACAGATACTTTCAGAGCGAGTGGTGCTGGAGGACAGCATGTAAACAAGACAGAAAGTGGTGTTAGGTTCACACATATTCCAACCGGAGTGGTGGCTGAAAGCACTGATAGCAGATCACAGCATAAAAACCGGGAGATCGCGATGGGCCGTCTGATCGCTAAAATAGAAGAAGCTAGCATACAATCTCATAACGAAGGCATATCAGCTCAAAGGAAATCCATCGTCGGTAGTGGAGACCGTTCAGAAAAAATCAGAACCTATAATTTCCCTCAAAATAGACTTACAGACCATCGGATCAACCTTACGCTGTATAATCTGGAGGCCATCATGCATGGAGATCTTGATGATATTATTGAAAAATTGAGAGTGGCGGACAATGCAGAAAAAATGAAAGGTGCCACTGAATCCTAAGGCAATTATAATATTTAAAAGACTCAAAAAATATATTTAGATTTGCCTAATTAATTATAATGGCTAGCCAAACTGTAGAAAATTATATCAAAGCAATATTTCAGCTTACGGAGAAAGAGGGTAATTCGGTGACTACTTCTGCCCTGGCTGACCATTTGACTACCAGTGCAGCTTCCGTCACCGATATGCTCAAAAAGTTAGCAGATCAAAAATTAATTGAATATATCAAATACAAAGGTGTCAGACTCTCAACTTCAGGCAAATCAATGGCTGTTCAATTAATCAGGAAGCACAGGCTCTGGGAGACTTTTTTATTTGAAAAACTGACCATATCGTGGGATGGGGTGCACGATATAGCGGAGCAATTGGAGCATGTACACAGTGATCGCCTGATTGAACAGCTGGATGAGTTTTTGGGGTTCCCAAAATTTGACCCTCATGGTGATCCTATACCGGATGCCAGCGGCAAGTTTACCCTACGAAATCAAGTCTTGCTCTCGAGCCTTGAGGTAGGGGATGATGCTCAAGTAGTGGCTGTCAGAGAACACGATGCTGATTTTTTACAATATTTGCATTCGAGGCAGCTCAATATCCACTCAAAAATAAAAGTCGTAGACAAGCTGGCTTACGATGAGACGATAAAGGTGAGAACTCATGATGGTCTGGATACTCTTTTGAGTGCCAAAGCTTCTCAAAACCTGTATGTGAAGAAGATTAATTAGGAGGGAGATGGTAGTCGCTTCGCAAGTTAATTGCCACAGAAGTTGCGGAGGAGCACGGAAAAATTCTTCATCAAATGATATTTATTCTGGATATCCTGCTTTGCTCCAACATTCAAATAGATTGAGTTCATTGCTGGTCAGTTTTGGTGATCCGGATGGAGGCATAGATCCACTGGTCACTGTACCGATAGCTTCATCAAAAAAATGGTCACCTAATGAACCGCTACCGGTTATAAACCAATGGTTTGCACCTGTTCCACCTGGTGAATGGCAAGCTGAACCGGCACATTTCGAATTAATGATGGACTCTAGTTGGCCGCTATTGCTATTGAAAGTAGCACCAGTCAAGGTCGAACAGTCCAAAGCCAAGGTATCTGACTTGCAGGAGATGGCGATCAATAGTATAAGAATTGCGGTATAAATGATTGTTCTCTTCATCAAACTATTTTTTTATAGTAACGTAAAAAATGGGTATACGGTCTATCACCAAACTAAAACTATTTTGAATATTTTATGAATAAAAAAGGCCATGCTGATACGCATGGCCTTGAATAATTTTAAACGGAATGTCAAATTAACCTTCGACTACATCAAATGCAATGGTGGCAGGTACTTCCTTGTGGAAAAGCACATTAGCACTGTAGGTACCGAGATTTTTGACTTCTTCCGGCAGTATGATTTTTTTTCTTTCAACTTCTACACCCAATTCCTCTTTTAAAGCCTGAGCTATTTGAAGATTGCTGACACTTCCAAAGATTTTGCCGGTTGAGGCAGCTTTCACTACAATTTTGAGTGTTTTGCCTTCCAGTTTTTTAGCAAGTTCTTTATAGGTATCGAGTAGCTTGGATTCTTTGGCAGCTTCGTGTCTGAGCATTTCATCCAGGCGGGCACGATTAGTTTTATTGGCGATGATGGCGTATCCTTTTGGTATGAGGAAATTACGGCCATATCCGTCTTTTACTTTGACCAAAGTATGCTTATCGCCTACCTTGTCTATATCTTGTAACATGATGATTTCCATGATTCAATACTGATTTGACGGTTAATTAAATTATTTTAATAAGTCGGTAGAATAAGGCAAAATCGCCAGGTGTCTCGCTCTCTTGACAGCAGTAGCTACCCTGCGCTGATATTTGAGTGAGTTGCCAGTGATCCTTCTTGGAAGAAGTTTGCCTTGATCATTAACAAATTGTAGCAGGAATTCAGGATCTCTGTAGTCGATATGTTTGATACCAAACTTTCGAAATCTACAGTATTTTTTTCTCAGATGTCCAATGCTTGGATTGGAGAGAAATTTGATTTCTTCTTGTGATGCCATGATAATTTTCTGAATTTAAATGAGATGATTAATTTTCGGCGGAAGTTGATTTTTCTTTCTTGGCCTTATGCTTACCAATTTTTCCGTTACGTTTGTCATCATTGTACTTGACACCATATTTGTCCAATCGGACAGTAAGGTAGATCAGGATACGTTCATCTCTCTTCATTGAAAGCTCTAGTTTTGGAATCAGGGCACCTGCCTCAGATTGAAATTCCAGACCAAAGTACACTCCAGTATTACGCTTATTGACAGGGTAAGCCAGTTGTCTCAGGCCCATCTCATCAAGTTGTACAACCACTCCACCTTCATTGGTGATCAGGTCGGTATAGTTCTTTGCTGTCGACTTTATTTCATCGTCCGACAGCACTGGATCTACGATGAAAGTCACTTCGAATTGTCTCATTACGAAATGTTTATTATTTATTTGGGCTGCAAATGTACTACAATTATGTCAGCTGGCAAAGGGAAACTTTTTAATTGGTAGGATTTCGAAATACTTAAGATAAAATAATTGCATACTGCTGTTAATCAGAACTTAATGCATTAATGAAATTATGATAAAGTCTATGCAGGGGGAAGTTACTTTCTATAGGCAAGCTACCTTCGGTACTTATAGACTTCCAGTCGCCCAAAAAAAAGCTGCATGGGTTGAAATACATTCAATGTTTAAAATTGAAAATGCTGGTATGATCAGGCTTTCACCATCCGACAAAACTGCTCCATTATACACCAACTTACCCTTCTGAACCAGCATAACCGAAACTGTATTGGACTGTATAGTTTTTGTACTGCCATGTTTGAGAGGATAATACTTTAATAAAAAATCATGCACCGGTGGGCTGAATGCCAACTCATCATCCATAAGATAGATAGGCGACAGTAAGCATTGTCCGGGCGAGGTCGTATCCAGGTGCAGCATTAACTCTGCCGGATCGATATGCTTCGGAGTCAGTCCTCCTCTCAAGACATTATCCGAATTGGCCATCAACTCTATATTTTGTCCTTCAAGATAGGCATGTAATACACCAGGAGCCTGGTATCCTAACTGCCCTGGTTTAAGATATTGGACATGCATCAACATCATGACCAGGACACCTCTGTCAGGGCTACCCGATGCATATGGATAGGATTGCAGCGCCTTTTCTATCCAATGATATATATCGTCTTTGTCCGCACAATTTTGACTTTGTATTTGATGCGTTATGGTATCTAAATATCCTAGGTATAGTTCACTATCCAGAGCCCAAATACGAGCCATAAGGGTTCTCCATGAATAATTAGAAGACCATTCGAATTGGGGCAACAATGCTTCAAAACGAGTCTTAATCACTTCCATCGTCGCAAAGCCCTGGAGCATCCAGAAATCGGATAAGGCAAATAGAAGCTCAGGCTTATGATTTGAATCTTTATAATTTCGATTTGGAGAGAGAAGTGGTATATGCATTTCATTTTCCAATGCAAATCCTTTGATAGCTCCATTTTTGGAAGGATGGAGCTGTAAGGACAACATATTCCTGACATCGAGGATTTTAAGCAAAAAAGGCATTCTTGGGCCGTATACATCCACTGATTCTGCTCCTAATATTGCTACCGGGTTAGAGGCGATCCATTGATCCAAATGGGTGTGTTGATTATCTTCCAGTTGAGCAGGAGCCAAAGGATGGTCACCATACCAGGCTTCGGCATAGGGTTTGTCAGCCTTGTTTTCTATTCCTAACCAATCAGGGATAAACTTTGTGCCACCCCATGCATAATGTTGAATGCCAGGACTTATTTTACTTATTACAGGTTCAATCATTTAGAACGCATTTTCTTATATTCATTGATCAGCCCATTGGTAGAACTGTCATGTGAACTCACCTGATCATCAGAAGATAATTCTCTTAAAACCGAAGTGGCCAATACTTTTCCTAATTCTACCCCAAACTGATCAAACGAAAATACATTCCAGATCACGCCCTGAGTAAATATTTTGTGTTCATACAGGGCGATTAAGGCACCGAGATTGAAAGGAGTCATTTTTTGAATCAAAATTGAATTGGAGGGTCTGTTGCCTTCGAACACTTTGAAAGGGGCTATACGATCTGTTTGAGCCTTCGTATTGCCGGCTTTTTGCATCTCGGCTTGCACTTCTTCAAGTGATTTGCCATTGAGCAAAGCCTCCGGTTGAGCAAAAAAATTAGCCATCAATTTTTCATGATGATCAGACAGCGGATTGTGCGACTGAGCCATACCTATAAAATCACAAGGTATGAGCTTGGTACCCTGGTGTATCAATTGATAAAAGGCATGTTGGCCATTGGTGCCCGGTTCTCCCCAAAGGATAGGTCCAGTCTGGTACGATATCGGATGGCCATTTCGGTCTATTTGTTTGCCGTTGCTCTCCATATTGGCTTGTTGGAAATAGGCTGCAAACCGATGAAGGTATTGATCGTACGGCAATATGGCTTCAGTCTCTGCCCCATAGAAATTATTATACCATATGCCGATCAGTGCCAGGATCACCGGAATGTTTTTTTCTAAGGGAGTAGCTCGGAAATGTTCATCCATGGCATGAAGGCCATCCAACAATGCTTCAAATTGTTCAAACCCTATGGTACAGGCTATCGACAGACCAATTGAGGAGCTTAGAGAATATCGGCCACCGACCCAATCCCAGAACGGAAACATATTTTGTGTAGATATACCAAACTTGGAGACTTCTTTTTCGTTGGTAGAGACTGCTACAAAATGACTGGGGATATGAGCTTCGCCTGCATGGCTGACAAACCACAACCTGGCACTCTGCGCATTGGTCATGGTCTCCTGAGTAGTAAATGTTTTAGAAGCTATAATAAATAAGGTAGTCTCTGGTTTTACCTTTTTGAGCACTTGGTAAATATGACTACTGTCTACATTGGATACAAAATGGGGAGTAATGCCCTTATCCCAGTAGGGTTTTAATGCTTCTGTGACCATGACAGGGCCTAAATCAGAGCCACCTATGCCGATATTGACTATGTCCGTGATAGGATCCCCTTTATATCCCAGCCACACACCCTGGTGCAGCTTATGGCAAAATACCTTCATTTGATGCAGGACTTCATTCACTTCCGGCATCACATCGATCCCATCCACGTAGATAGGTCTGTTGCCTCGATTTCTCAGAGCGATATGAAGCACAGATCTGCCTTCGGTTTCGTTTATTTTTTCACCATCGAACATGGATGGTATAGCCTCCTCTAGTTTGCACTCTATGGCAAGCTGTATCAAACTTTCAATGGTTTCTTTGGTGATGTTGTTTTTGGAAAAATCTACCAAAAATTCTTTCCAGGCTAGATGAAACGCTTGAAATCGATGGGGATCCTGATTAAACAAATCTTTGAGCCTGATAGACTGCATCTGTTCAAAATGAGATTCTAGTGTTTTCCAGGCTTGGGTAGTCGTAGGATTTATTCTTGCTAACATGCTTTGATTTAAAATTGTCGTAAAAATAACAAGTTCGATTTGGATAGCCTTTATAAATTCCTTTCAATAGAGTATCATTAACCTTGCATCTTTTACCAAGTACAAACCTGACTAATTCCTTTTACTGACCACTTAAGCAGTTAAAGGTGATTGAGGGTCTAGCAACTATATTATGCAATTCTTCAAGGAGCAATATGATTGTATAAATGCCGGGAGGTAGTATTTTTAATCAACTTTATGTCTAAGAATCAAGCTGTCGGGATCCTGGGGGAGAAAATAGCCGTGGCTCATCTCCAAAACAAAGGCTATACGGTATTGCATCAAAACTGGCGCTTTAGCAGAGCTGAAGTTGATATTATTTGTCAAAAGGATGACCATCTGATATTTGTCGAAGTCAAGACGCGCAGTTATACATATTATGGTGAGCCGGCTGAATTTGTATCCTCAAAAAAAGAAGAGATGATGATGGATGCGGCGAATGCTTATATGGCAGAGACAGGATATGAATGGAAATTCAGGTTCGATATCATCAGTGTAGTTTTGAGTCAGAATGGCCTACACAAAGTAGAGCACATAGAAGACGCATTCTTCCCAGGATGGTAAAAGCAGTTATTTATCTTAAAATATGCCATTCGTGTAGTGATCAACGTTCAAGGGCTAAATCAGAAGCGGTAGTTTTGATAAATAGGATTCAGGTGTTTTTAAATATATTAATTAATTAATATTTATTAGCCTGAATTACAATTAAATATGATACTTCCCTGGAGTCTAATTTTATAAAACAACAGGAACTAGTTATTTTTTTGAAATAATCTAAAATCTAAGTACATTTGCACTCCAAAATTTTTAATACCGATGAAAAAAGATATTCACCCAGGAAGTTACAGGATGGTAGTGTTCAAAGACTTTTCTGCCAACGAAGGCTTTTTAAGCAGAAGCTGTACGCCTACTAAGGATTCCATAGTTTGGGAAGACGGCAAGGAGTATCCGCTAATCAAACTGGAGATTTCCAATAAATCACATCCGTTTTTTACCGGTAAAATGAAGTTTGTGGATACTGCCGGTCGTATTGATAAGTTCAATAAGAGGTTCAACAGACCAGCTGCCAAAACCGAAGAATAATATATTTTTTATTAAATTATACCAAAAGCCTGATCCGATTGGATTGGGCTTTTTTAGTTTTGGTAGGGTTTCTTACAACGCTTGAAGGTCCTATTTTTTTAATTTTTTTTTACAGAGCTCTCCACCGAAATCTTATAGGATAATATAAAAATAAGCTGTTTTAAAAATTACAAAACCCAAAAATTCATGTCTTTTGGCTTGTTAAAATTTAGAAAAGACAAAGTTTGCCCATTTTGGATCCATATTGGGCTAGTCTTCTGAGTGGTCTCGCTTGGCATTATTAAAAACTGCTTGATCTAATTTTGTTATTACAACCAGTATCGGGTGACGCTGCGACTTAAATTCTGTCTTAAAATCGGTTGCTGCAGGTGTTTTTCCCTATGAAAACAATGATTCTTCTATGCTTGGTGAAGCAAAAATTCTTATACGACAAAGGCAATTCTTTGTAGGCGCTGTTTTCATTGCAACACTTTCATTTTTCAGACACAACTATTCCTAATAAGTCATGGAAATCCTATCGCACCTTATGCTGGTTAGAGGGTTTTAGAATATGACAGAATGAATGCTTATGTGTAAATGCTTTGTGAAAGAATCTGAATTTATTTACACGATCCTAATTTATTTCAAATCACTCAAAACTTATTTAATTATTCTTTATTATGAAAAAAATTGAAGCAATCATCAGGACTTCCAAATTTGAGGAAGTTCATTCCGAACTCGGTAAGATCGGAATTGCCTTTTTTACCTTTAGTGAAGTGAAAGGCATCGGTACCGAACATGCAGCCACCCAGCAATATAGGGGTACTGCCTATGATATTGGATTCATTCCACGGACCAATGTAGAAATCGTAGTTCCAAACGACAAGGCGGATGCAGTAGTACAATGCATCTTAAAATCTGCTCATACAGGCAAAGTCGGCGACGGAAAAATTTTCGTTTCGGACATCAACGAAGTATACAGGATCCGCAATGCCGATAAAGGAAATGAAGCACTATAACCTCATCCAATTACTTAACCACCAAATTTTTAATTTCTTAAACACTGACCATATGACTTCCAAATTAAATTACTCAATGATACCTCCTGCATTAAGGAAAACCTGGATCTCCCTACTCGAAGCGGTTGGGACCAGGCACAGCATAATAATTAGTCTTTTTTTCTTATTAGCCATTCCTGTTTTGACTCAAGCACAGGACACCACGGTGGTCGCTGACACAGCTTCGATGATGATGTCGACCACGGCAGTTGCAGAGACAGTACCAGCTGAACCTGAGGCAGAAGCCGTGGCTTATCTTACTCAGGATGTTGCCAATATCATTTGGCTATGCCTTTGCGCTTTCCTGGTATTTTTTATGCAAGCCGGATTTGCAATGGTTGAGACTGGCCTTACGAGGGCTAAAAACTCTGTCAATATCATGATGAAAAACCTTTTGGATTTTGCTTTTGGGGCTGTTTTATTCTGGGCAGTCGGTTATGCAATTATGTATTGCAGTGGTGATTCTAATTATTTTGGTTTCGACAAAGCATTGTCCTTTCTGGCATCCGCCAATGCCCCTGTAGACAATACGGGATATGCCACCAGTGCAGCCTGGCTTTTCCAGGTAGTTTTCGCTGCAACTGCTGCGACAATCGTGTCTGGAGCGATGGCAGAGCGGACCAAATTAAAATCATATCTATTTTATTCTATTTTGATATCGGCTATAATTTACCCAATCAGCGGTCACTGGATCTGGGGTGGCGGCTGGTTGAGCGATATGGGACTTAGAGATTTTGCAGGTTCTACCGTGGTACACTCTGTAGGTGGTTGGGCTGCATTGGCCGGCGCTATTATGGTTGGACCAAGATTGGGAAAATACAATAAAGATGGATCGGTCAATGCCATCACTGGTCATAACATGCCTTTGGCAGCACTTGGAGTATTTATTCTTTGGTTTGGCTGGTACGGATTCAATCCGGGCTCTACACTCCTGGCCATTGGCGGTGTATCCCATGTGGCAGTCACTACCACTTTAGCAGCAGCTACGGGTGCTATTGGTGCATTGATAATATCCTGGATTACTTTTAAAAAACCTGATCTTTCCATGACGCTTAATGGAACTTTGGCGGGCCTGGTAGGTATTACAGCACCCTGTGCTTCAGTAAGTACCGGAAGTGCTGCCGTAATAGGTCTTATCGCCGGAGTATTAGTATTTTATTCATGTTTATTTTTTGAAAGAGTAGCCAAAATCGACGATCCGGTAGGAGCTATCAGTGTACACGGAGTATGTGGTGCCTGGGGCACTATAGCGGTTGGCTTGTTTGGCCAGCAATCAATAGATGTACAATATTGGTCCGCAGACACAGCCATCAAAGATGGTTTGTTCTTTGGCGGTGGTTTTAGTCAGTTAGGTACGCAGTTATTAGGTGTGGGTGTTGTTTTTATCTATGTGTTCCTCGCTATGTTGGTCATTTTTTATGTTATCAAAAAGACCATTGGACTCAGAGTCAGTGATGCTGAGCAGATGGAAGGATTAGACCTGGGAGAACATGGTAATACAGCCTATGGCGGTTTTGTATTTGAAACAACCGGTCCTGCCGCTGTGATCCGAAATGAAGAAGGCTAGTCTGATCCATAAAGATAGATCTTGATTTTGCATTTTTGTTATGGAAGGCAGGCCGATTTGCATTGGCCTGCTTTCTTATTATAATTTGACCGATAAGGTGAATTATTAAATATATATTCGATAAGGGTTGGTCTCCCGCTTTTTGAAGCCGAGACTTTGATACAGACTGTTTGCTGCCACCCGATCGGGCCTTGAAGTAAGGTCTATTTGTTTTATATCCAATTTTTTAGCTTCTGATATCGCGAGCATTACCAAAGCTTCGCCGATTTTTTGGCCCCGATGGCCATTGTCTACTATCACATCTTCGATGCATGCCCTCATACCGGTAGGGATGGGGTACCATGCCAGTGTTATAGCTCCTACGATAATATTCTCTTCCAGAGCAAGTATCAATCGAACAGTGGGGTGATCCAAAATTCGTTGGAGATGATCTTCGGACATGCGAGGACAATCAGGGCATAGCTGAGACATTAGGTCGGTCCACCTTGCCATGTCGATTTGGTCTACACGATCACAGATTTTTAATTGTATCATGAATCAAAAGGTACAAATATGGCATATTGTACTTAAATGAAGATGCTCATTTTAAACCTTCACTGAAACAGAATTGACCTTTTTGGGTTATTTACACCCTTTAAGGTTGAATCTTTTTTGATAAGTGGAGCCATTAGTTTTCTCTGTGAACCTGATCGAAGTAGGGTACCCTTCACTCGAATATTGATATGCCAAATCTAAGTCAGCTTCCAGACTTTGATTTCTATATATTTTCATGGTCCTTGGATTTCCGCCTGCATTGGTATTAAAAAGTGGTTTGTCCATATATTCGCTGATATCTATAGAATTGTCGAAATAAACGCCTTTGTACAATTCATAAGTTGACTTCATGCCGTCATATTGGCTGAGTAGCATTTTATAAACCTCTTTGCCGGTATTGTCCACTTTTTTTACTTCGATGATATTGCCCATGCTGTCATGAATCACTGTTGACTTAAATCCCCGATTATCTGCCAACTCTACAGGTCTGCCTTGTACATCATTTTTGATCGTGATGACATAATTAAGGTAATCAATATTATTTGTGCTCGCCAACTTTATTTTGGTTAGAAAACCATCAGTGTATTCGTACACTTCCTTTTCAATATTGTCAGGTGTGGCAATACTTTGAAGCTTTCCACCACTAAAAGCATATTGATATGCCACCTTAACTGGGAAAGGAGCGCCTTTATTTGAATAATCGGATTTGGCTACACTGATAAAGCCATCTATATCATAAGTTAGGGTTCTGTTCTCAAGATCGTAAAAATTGTTGTTTAGCACATCTGTTTGTTCGGAAGAAATCCTGCAACCGGTATATAGATCGACAGTGATGATATCCGGCGGTGAAGTATCAGGCACACTAGAATCTTTAGAGCAGGACCATGCGCTTAAAATAAAGACAATCAAATAAATAGGACTTTTTCTCATGATCATCTGGGTTGAAAATATTTTTAGTTTTATTAGAAACGTTTGAAAATTGAAATCGAAATAATATGTTATCTATAATTTTTTTACAAAAATAAAAGAAGCTATAAACTTGGTAACAAATATCTGGTGTTTATAGTTTTATATATAAATAAATGATATGTATAGTATATACACAATCAATAAAATAATGATTAAGTTGTGCTAAGGCACCTATAAACATAAAAGAGAAAGGAGTTAGTCTACTACCTATGGTAGATAGATGTAAATAAAAAATGGCTACGAAGACGAACTTCATAACCATTTGAATTGCAGTGGAGAATATCGAAGTCGAGCATCGGGACGAACCGAAGACCCTGACGAGGTAAATTCGGCATGCTCTCGTCAGTTCAGCTAATCCCAACTGACAGTTAGAAATCAGTGATAAATGATGATACTACCTTTGGAAGATAGGCAGGTATAAAAATAAAAAATGGCTATGAAGACGAACTTCATAACCATTTGAATTGCAGTGGAGAATATCGGAGTCGAACCGATGACCCCTTGCTTGCAAAGCAAGTGCTCTAGCCAGCTGAGCTAATCCCCCGCTAAGATATAAGTTCTTAGATCATCTGATTTTGACCCTCCCGAGGTAAACTCGGGATGCTCTAGCCAGCTGAGCTAATCCCCCTAATTTCAAAGAAGCGCAAAAGTAAGAATGTTTTTAAATTCATCACTTTCTATTTCTCAGTAGTCCCAGGCAGATTTGAACTGCCGACCTCTACATTATCAGTGTAGCGCTCTAACCAACTGAGCTATGGGACTATATGTCAAAAAGATACCCAATCTTATTTTGGGTCGGCAAAGATAAATTTTTTTGTGGAAAGTAAAAAGGGATTTATTTGTAATACTGCAGGATATCTATTTAGATTTTGCTTCTCGGCATTTTATGGGTGAAACATTAAAATTTTATACCGGAGTCCTCACTCAGAAAATGACTTGGTTTATTGAAGACACCAAGGTGATCTGGTAGTTCAATGGTTTGTTGAATAAGTTAGACAAACGTATAGCGCAGCATATTTTTAGAGGTCTATATTTAAAGAATTTGTCAATAAATTGTTCCAGCGGAGAATAGAAATTATTGATTATTAGTTGGTATGTCACCTAATATATCATTTTGGGTTTTGTATATCGAAATATTTAGAAATTATATATCGACTTTTGGATTAAATGGCATTTAAATCTTTAACAGGTCTATTAATAGTTTAAATTCAATATATAATTTTGAAAATAAGATTTTGTTGCAAATGGATTACTTGTAATGTAAAATTATTAGGTTCTGAAACCCCCCCCCCCCCCCCCCCCCCCCCGCGGCCCCCCCCCCCCCCCCCGGGGGCCCCCCGGCGCCGCCCCCGGGCCCCCGCCCCCCCCCAACAATCCACTGAACGGCTGGGCCCTATTAAGGCATATTCCGCGATGACAGAGATAACCAGGTTTTCGGATACAGTTAGGCTTGGACAGGGAGTCCTGGTGAAATGCAAGGGACAAAACAAGGAAGAACATGGATAGGTGAATTTGATCCGCTCGAATTTGGGACCTCAACAACCGACGACCGGACCGATCACTAGGAAGGGGGCACAGCCAAAGGGAGCTAAGAAGCGGGCTGAACAGCTGATCAGCAAGATCTAGAAGGGGGTTCAACATAACGCAAAGGCCAACTCGAAACTCATTCCAGAAAGTGCCCCCACGCAATTATTTCGAACCGCAGGAAGCACGGGGAGACATGCCAGGGACTCCGGTGGCATGATGCTCGTATCGAAGACAGGAGGATGTACCATACAGCTCAACCGGATGAAGTGGTACAAAAAACGGAAAGCTGACCGAACCAGCTTCCATTGGTTTGGCGCAAGAAAACACCATTTTGGAAGGGGATGCCCGACTGGTAACGCAAACCCAGGACTCCGCAGTCGATAACGCTACCCATTTGCAGAAAACGCAGTAGGCGCGTCTCCGCACAGGAGAACTAGCCGACAAGAAGGGACCCGCTGATTGGCGTCCGATTTGAGCCTGTCACCCACCTTCAAAAGGGTAAACCGAGAAAGGAGGCCTACCTCGGCGCAGTAGAGACAGACCACTCACCCAGCCCCCCACCCACCGAACCCAAACCACCAGGGCCGCGGATACAGCCGGATCCTCAGTTTGAAATCAAATCAATATTGGACCATGAAGTGATTGTAATAGCGTAGGATGGACCAGTCGATTAAACCTTTCTACTCAAAATCCGGTGACAAACAGGAGCAGGCTTTTGTTGCTGATCTTTTCTGGAGCAATCATTTGCCCAACAATGCGCTGCAACAAAGGGTGGGTCCATTCAAAAAACAATCTGAGTAGTGCATATCTTAATAGAAAGACAACTTCAAAACTGCAAATTGCTAATCCTTCATTATCCATTTAATGCAGCCGCATTGAAAATGAAATTCGATGGTCTTATACTTACTACTCATTTTATCAAAAGTCAGAATTTTCCTACAATGGAGGAATCTGCTCGCTTAAAAAGCTAGAGCCTCCTGCTGGTAAGATCAGATTGGTCCTGGATACGGATACCTATAATGAAATAGACGACCAGTATGCACTGGCTTATGCTTATCTGTCGAAAGAGAAATTGCAACTCGAAGCCATCTATGCAGCTCCTTTTTAATAAGAGATCACTCAGTGCCGGTGACGGCATGGAGAAAAGTTATGATGAGATTCTAAGACTGTTGGCCTTATTGAAGAGGTCGCCTCAAAACTTTGCTTATCGTGGTTCCAACAGGTATCTCGAAGATATTTCCAGGCCGGTGAGCAGTGAGGCAGCACTCGATATGATCAAGAAAGCAAAGGCGTCTGCGCCTGACAATCCATTGTATGTCGTCGCGCTTGGCTGTATTACAAATGTTGCTTCAGCTATTTTAATTGACCCAAGCATCATTAAAAACATTGTTGTGGTATGGCTTGGAGAAACGGATTGGACTGGCCAGATCAGAAAGAGTTTAATCTTAAGCAGGATGTGCTCTCTGCCAGAGTGGTTTTTGATTCAGGGGTACCTCTTATTGTGATGCCCTGCAGGCCGGTAGTTTCCCATTTTCTGACTACCATTCCTGAGCTTGAATATTTCTTAAAAGGAAAAACCAAATTGTCTGATTACCTTTTTAACTCAACAGTAGATTACAGCGGCGGAGCCAAGGTGGTCCAAAGTGATCTGGGATGTTACTGCAGTAGCCTGGCTAGTCAACTCATCCTGGATACCAACTAATCTGGAGCACAGTCCTATATTGACTGATCAGGTAACCTACAGTGTAGACCATTCGCGACATTTGATCAGCATGGCAAAGACGCTTAACCGTGATGCCATATTCAATGACCTTTTTACAAAATTGACTGCCAAATAAATGAATATACTATTAGCCTCTATTGTTAATAGTTGGTCTACTAATAAATTGCCATAGATAACAATTTACATTTATATAATCTTAACGAAAGATCATGAAGTCTGCAGGTGTTGTATGTTTGCTTGTTTTGAGTTTAATTCTTGGATTTTCAAGTTGCGGATACCATCCTCATGGTTGTTTTCCAGGTGATAAACTACCAGCTCATATTATACCACTAACTGATTTTGGTCAACGGGCGGAATGGTCCATTGATTGCAAAAAAACTTATTTCCTTGATAAAGCAGGTGGTGAAGTTTGGGTGGTTGATATTAGATCTAAAAAAACTAAACAAATCACCAAGCTTGCTGATAGACCAGCAGGTCATGGTTACTACAGGGTATTATGTTTGTCAAATGGTGATTTGTTGTTGGGCTGTGGAGCAAAGAGGGAGGAATTGTATTTTCAGGTCTTGGACAAATCATTTAAGAAGTCTCCTGCAACGATCGAAGGGGAGTCACTATGTGAAGGCCCTGCTGTATCCAGAAAAAGTATGAAAATTGCCTGGACACTTGCCGGTCAAAAACAAATCTTTATCGGAGAACTTGCATACACCGACGGCCAGGTTAAAATTATTAACAAGAAGTTATTAATAGATAATGCTGATGGCAGGGTTATGGTCGACGGACAGGAATATGAGACTATTATTGAAACTCAAAATTGGCGTCCAGCGCTTGAAGAGGAATTGATTTATTCGGAATACAGGATGGGAGGGGATACATTATTTAAAAGTGAAGTTTTTGGTATTGATATTCATACAGGTAAAACAGTAAATTATACGCAATCTGCACACACTTATGATGAGCCGGAAGGTATATTCCCAAACGGAGTATATACGCTCACAGAATGTGACAGGCATCGACCTACCCTGAAAAGCAGTACCATCGAAGTATATAAATTGAAACTTGATGGGACAGCCAAAGATTATGAGAGACTCACCTTTTTTAGTGATGTCGAAGGATTTAGGGCCAGTAATCCTGTGGTTCATGACGATGGAAATTCTTTTGTCTTCCAGGCTTCAGAAGCCAATTCGGCGGCGGGAGCTGGATGCGGTTTATATTTGTTTGATATTAAAAAATTTGAACAGGCAAAGCAAACTCTAAATAATAAATAACCATTAGTTTTATAAAAATATGAAAGCATCAAAACTATTTATCCCAGTCATCCTCCTTCTTTTTCTGACCAGCTGCAAATCAGCCGACAAAAAAATCAATCCTGAACAATGGACAGATGAACAAGTGGCTACCTGGTTTAATCAAAAGGAATGGCTGGGTCAGACAGCCTTGCAGGTCGATAGTTCTTTGGATAAAAGAGAATTTGCCATCCAATATCACAAATACAAAGACAGATGGGACAAGGCCTTTGATTTTTTTAAAAAGGAAGATTTGGCAGCTGTACAGGCAGGCAATCATCCACTGGATGACCAAAATGTCTTCGTCAAGTGTACAGAGTATTTCTCAAAAGATCGGGATAAGGTTTTGTTTGAAAACCATAAAAATTATGCTGATATCCATTATGTAGGCACCGGCACTGAATATATAGAATTGGGATCTTCCACTGGCGCTATCGAAAAAACCCCTTACAACGCGGAAAAAGATATAGCTTTCTATGAATCGACTGCCACCCAAACATTTGTGGGTAAGCCAGGTACGATGTACATTATATTTTCACCGGAATTACACCGGTCTGGTATCCGGGTGGAGGACAGTGTGCAGGTCAAGAAGATAGTGATTAAAGTTAAAAATTGATGCAGGAAACTACCAGGCAGCATGTATCAATTAATCAAGACTAATTTGAGGTGCTAGCTATTAATTAATATGATTGAAGCCAGACAGAAAGCATTGGATATTTTTTTAGCTGGAGTAGACAGTGTGATGCCAGACCAATTGATGCATCGATATGTCTCGGTCGATCAAAATATACTTCAGATTGAACATCTCCGATATGACCTTGATACGATTGATCACATTTACATTGTCGGAGCCGGCAAAGCAAGCGCTGCCATGGCAGAAGCCATAGAGTCGATCCTGGGTGCTTCCATTACTCATGGTCACATCGTCACAAAATACAATCATTCGATACCGCTTCAGTATATTACGATTACAGAAGCCGGACATCCTGTGCCTGATGAAAATGGCAGACAAGGGACTCAGTTGATCATGTCAATTGCCAAGGAAGCAGGCGAAAATGATTTGGTGATTTGTTTAATCTCAGGAGGGGGGTCAGCACTATTGACGGATATACCTGATGGGTGTACGCTGGAGGATTTGAAAACATTGAACAGCATTCTCCTAAAATCCGGAGCGGATATCACTGAAATGAATTGCATTCGCAAACATCTATCGAATGTAAAGGGAGGGCTTTTGTCCAGGCTTGCTTTTCCTTCAAAGGTAGTCAGTTTGATTCTCTCCGATGTCATCGGTGATCCTCTGGATGTGATTGCTTCGGGCCCTACTGCGCCTGACCCGACTACCTACCAAGATGCTATAGCTATCATCCGAAAATACAATATTGAGCATGAAATACCTCCATCAATTTGGGTATTGCTTAACGAAGGCCTGGAGAATAAAAGACAAGAGACGCTTAAAGAATCGGATGAGATCAATGCGTTTACGAAAAATCTGGTTATAGGCACCAATAAATTAGCATTGAGCAGGGCAAGCGAAAAAGCGGAATCATTGGGGTATACATCAACAATCCTGACCAATAGACTGCAGGGCGATATACTGGAGGTAGCTGCCATCATTGATAAGTCTATTCGTAGTGCGGTGAAGCATAATGTTTCTGCGAAGCAGTGTTTGCTTTTTGGTGGAGAACCAACGATCAAAGTACATGGCGAAGGATTGGGTGGGAGGAATCAGCATCTGGCATTATTGATGGCCAAAAAATTAGCCGGTCACCCTGGAATTACATTTTTGTCCGGTGGAACTGATGGTACCGATGGACCCACGGATGCTGCCGGTGCTGTTGTCGATGCGGATACTTTAAGCAATTCGTCTTTACTTAATTTGAACATTGATGATTACATCCAACATTTTGATGCTTATCATTTTTTTGAACAAGCAGGGGGGCTGATTAAGACGGGACCTACTCAAACCAATGTGATGGATTTAATGGTTGTACTGATTAATTAAATATCATAAGAATTTGGAATTAAAGACTCATAATTGGTTGAATATTATTTTGCATATGAAGGAATGAGCATTATTATTATACTCTCAATCAATTTATGACTAACTACTAAAAATAAAATTTAATGACCTGGACTCAAATCATAGACCCTTTACACAATCTTCCACTATCCGGACTTGTGGCAGCTGTGCCCATTTTTCTGATATTTTGGTCGTTGATCAAAAAAATGAAAGGTTATCAAACCAGCCTGCTAGCGTTAGGCAGTGCATTGTTGATCGCCATCCTGGTGTATGGAATGCCTTTTAAATTGGCGGCCTTGTCTACGCTCCATGGATCATTATATGGATTATTTCCAATTTGCTGGATCATTATTTCAGCGGTTTTCTTGTTTAATGTCACCGTCAAAAGTGGACAATTTGAAGTAATTAAAAATTTTATGGCCTCCATTACGCCGGATCGAAGATTGCAAGCCTTATTGATAGCGTTTTCGTTTGGAGCCTTTTTGGAAGGTGCTGCAGGATTTGGAGCGCCGGTAGCTATATCGGGAGCCATGTTAGTAGGTCTTGGTTTTAATCCTTTATATGCTGCAGGTATTTGTTTGATAGCCAACACAGCCCCTGTCGCTTTTGGATCAGTAGGCACACCAATCTTTATGGCTTCCAGGATGTCAGATATCCCGGAGTTGGCTATCTCGCAGATGGTGGGTCGCACCTTGCCCATATTGTCCCTCATGCTTCCATTGTACCTGGTCGTTTTGATGTCAGGTTTTAAAAAATCTTTGGAGGTATTGCCTGCTATCATAGTATCAGGAGCTTCGTTTGCTATTGTACAATGGTTTACCGCCAATTATATGGGACCCATGCTGCCCGATGTATTAGCAGGCATTACATCGATTATATGTTTATTGGTCCTGTTAAAATACTGGAAGCCTGAAGCCATATGGCGATTTAGCGAAGAATCCGTTGCAACCGTCGACACGGAATTAAAATATTCTAACGCTCAGATTCTGAGAGCTTGGTCTCCATTTATCGTCATGACTTTGTTTGTGGTGGCCTGGGGACTACCACCGGTCAAGGACGCTTTAAACTCTATCGGATATTTAAAATTTCAAATTCCAGGATTAAATGGGTCGATATTAAAACCAGATGAAAGTCCATTGGCCATCAAGGCTTTTGATTTTAATTATTTGTCGGCACCGGGTACTGCAGTGATTTTGGCTACCTTAATTTCTATTCCCTTGATTGGAATTTCTTTCATGGATAGTATGAGGATTTTTATTGCTACCTTAAAACAATTGATGTTTCCGATTATCACCATTGCTGCGGTGGTAGGCTACGCCTTCGTAGCTAACTATTCCGGTATGTCTATCACCATGGCTTTTGTTCTGGCTAGCACCGGGGCCTTATTTCCATTTTTCTCACCCATTTTGGGCTGGTTAGGGGTGTTTTTGACTGGGTCAGATACTTCTGCCAATGCTTTGTTTAGTAAACTTCAGGCTAATACGGCAGACACGTTAGGGTTTGATCCGGTGGTTACCGTTAGTGCCAATGCATCAGGTGGAGTGACAGGCAAAATGATCTCCCCACAGTCTATAGCGGTAGGAGCAGCTGCGGTGGGTCTGATCGGCAAGGAGTCTGATTTATTTAGGTTTACTGTCAAACACAGTTTTATCATGCTCTTTGTCATTTGTATACTGACCTGTCTGCAGGTATATGTGATGAAATGGATAGTACCGGCCTATCAAAAAATAGATACCGCCAGTGCTTCTGCCGGTGCTGCTGTCAATAACGCGGCAGCTGGTCAGGGATTTTGGTATTTATTGATTTTAGCACTGGCTGTTGGCTTAATTGTTTTAACCATATCTATGAATAAAAAGAAAAATTAATACAATTCAAATCGTTTAATAGACCGTAAACTTTAAAAAATAAATTTGATGATTCAGAATTTTATCATACCCAATCATCTGCAAGAACGATATGCAGATGTCTACACGCCGGAAGTTTTGATTGCCTTAGCAGATTTGTTCCGTTTCAACCAGGAGATTAAAGACTTGATGCAAAAACGCATAAACAAGAGAACTAATAGGCAACAACTTGGGGAAAGAATTTCGTTTCTGGATTCATCATCTTTCATACCGCGCACCGATATCAAGGTACAAGATGCCCGGGATGGTAAGTTTGAAGGGTCTATCATTCCTGCAGACTTGCAGCGGCAATGGATACAAGGCACAGGGCCTGCAGCCAAACCCAATGCAAGTCTTGAAAGCAGTATCCGCAATGTGGCATATGCTCTTCTTTCAGGAGCTGATGGTTGGATGTTTGACGGGGAGGATGCTCTCGGTCAAATCAATACCATGTCTCTAGACAATCAACGAAATCTGAAACTGGCTATCGCCAAAGATCCGGTGTTTTTACAAGTGGCTGAGAAAGTCGCTGAAGAAATGAATAACTGGTCTATTGGTTTTTTAGGCAGAAAGATTGTTGTCGATTGGGCGCAACAACTCAATTTTACAACCAGAATATTTCGCGCTCGTGGCTTGCACCTGGATGATCGTCACATCACGGATATACATGGAAAATCGATAGCAGCCTCTATAGTAGACTTGGCGCTTTACGTAGTAAATAATTATCAGGCATTGCTGCAGGCAGGTTCGTCTATTGTTTTGTACCTGCCAAAAATTCAAACTGCGGAGGAAGCCACCTTGTGGAATGAAATGCTTTCCGCTCTTGAGCAGCATCTTCATATACCAATTGGGTCCATTAAAGTCTATGTACTGGTAGAGCAGGTGGAGGCTACTTATCAACTCATGGAAATTAGAGCGACCCTGGGAAAACATTTTGTAGGGTACAATACAGGCAGATGGGATTATATCAATAGCGTCTCGGATGCTATGTCCTGGGATAAAGGATTTATCAACCCGGATATTGAAACCATTACTATGACCTATGGATACATGCGCAATTATGAAGACCGTGTACGCCGCGCTGTAAATACTCCTGATATGCAAGGCAATTTTGCGCTTTGGCAGGGCGGTATGGAGCCCAATATCCCTGTAGGTACTGCGGAAGGTGTAGCTGCCAGCATGAAAAAAGCTTTGGCAGGAGCAGAACGCGAAGAAAAGGAAGGTGCCAGTGGAAAGTGGGTCGCTCATTGGAAAATGGTGCATATCATCAGACCCGTTTGGGATAAAAAGGAACAGACGAATCAATTGGGAAGATCGTTTCCACGACTCACCTACACACAACAAGATGGTGATGGTTTGCTGTTATTAGAACCAGCACCCAGGACGATAAGAGGTGCCCGAAATCTATTGAGTGTAGCCTTACAATACGGCAACGCATTTGGGCAAGGGATGCAAGCTGCTGCTTTGAAACCGGCCGACTTCTTTGGAAACGATGATATATTGTATCTCATGGAGGATATGGCTACCGGCGAAATAAGATTGAGTATCCTTTGGGAATGGGTACATAAACAAGCCATCATTACCGACTCAGATGCTCAAACCGGGACAGCTGCCGGAGACCCTTTTAGTATGACTTTGTTTGAGAGGTTGCTTGATGAGGAATATGAAAAACTGCTACAAGCGGGTCATAAGGATGTGCATGAAAATTCAAAATCGAGCACCTTACCTATATCACGGGAGATCGTCATTGCCTATATTCGAAGTGAATCAAAATTGCCCTGGTTCGTCGACTTACTCAATATTAATCTGAATAATCTGGATTTGGAAGAGGCAAAGAAGAGAATCGGGTTGTATGTTGGAACTTTTTTGAAAGATGGTACCAGGATTACCCGCAATCTCGAGATTGCAAAAACAATATAATTACAGTCGGAAAGTATTTGAGTATTACCTGCACTAGTTTAATTAATATTTCGAATCGATTTTTTGAATTTCAATTCAGGCTTAAGAAGCACTTGATTTATCTTGTCATTTATTTTGTTAATTCTTGCAAAAAGAAATTTGATGGCTATTTTACTTATATCACTCACTGGTTGAGCTATACAGGATAGCGGAGTTTCTAAATAATCTAGGTAGGGTTGATCGTCAAAAGTGATTAACGAGATGTCTTCAGGAATTCGAATATTTTTTTCCTTTAATGCTTTGAGGCAGCCAAGTGCAATGGTATTGCTCAGTGTGAAAATGGCGGTTGGAATTTTTTTTTGTTGTAATAATAATCTTGTTTCAAGATATCCGTTTTGGATGCTAAAATCATCTCCCACAATATTATAATTTTTTATTCCTGCTGCCTCCATAGCGTCTGTAAATCCTTTTACTCTTAACCTGTTTGGTGTGGAAGGTGGTGACCCCTGGATGCAGCTTATCAAGGTATGTCCGTTTTCAATAAGGAATTCGGTGGCTAGTAAAGCACCTTCATAATTATCTGTTGCAACATAAGGGATATCCTGATCTTCAAAATATCGGTCGATACAGATGATTGGGAGTCCGCCGGAATGTAGCGATTGAATATGACCCAGATGGTCTCCACAGGGCACTATGATTAATCCTTCTATATTGCGAGACACCATTTGTTGTAATTCTAATTTTTCAATCTCGTAGTTTGCATCACTGTCTGCTATTAAGGTGGTGTAACCATATTTCCTCACTTCTGCATTGATCTCACTTGCTATATTTGCAAAAAAAGGGATTTGTCAGGGAAGGTACAATCATAGCTATAGTCTTGCTTTTTCCGGATTTTAAATTTGCAGCAAAATAGTTCGGTATATAATTTAATTCCTTTACAGCATCTCTGATTTTTTGTTGGGAAGTATTCGAAATACGATATTGCTCACCTTTCCCACTGAGCACCCTCGAAATAGTGGAGATGGAAAGCTGTGTTTTGTTGGCAATATCCTTGATAGTTACTTTATGACCTTTCATGATTAAAAATGAACAAATATAAGTGAGTATATCCTTGGTATATATTGATTTAAAGCCGGGTATTGAAAATTTAAATAGTCATTGCTTGGAGGTGCTTTTGGGGATTGATCCTCCGTTGGTATAAGAAAGATATAAAAAGATATTGACCCAAAGTAATAATTAGGTACAATCGTTTGTTCTGATTTGATTAATTTCTATATTGCAGTCATAAGATCTCCGAGAATAGATATTTCCTGAATAATACAAATTCTGCACTCAGAGCTTTGAAGAGTTTAAGTTTAGGGTAAAAATTACTAGATAAGATCATATACAATTCAAATAGGTAGCCCATGTTTATAGTCGATAATTATCTGCAAGCCATTGTTTTTTGCGTGATCACCATGATCTGTTGGGGATCATGGGCCAATACCCAAAAACTAAGTTCCAAAAGTTGGGGCTTCCCTTTATTTTATTGGGACTACACATTTGGTATCATGATATTGGCACTGGTGTTCGGTCTTACGTTAGGGAGCCGTGGAGAGAGCGGGCAAGCATTTATACCTAACCTGTTCCAAGCCTCCTCCGGGGCGATAGGGTATGCATTGCTGGGAGGTATTGTTTTTAATATAGCCAATCTGCTTTTGGTTGCTGCGATTGATATAGCTGGTATGGCGATTGCTTTCCCGATAGGCATAGGCATCGCTTTGGTATTGGGCGTTATTGTCAATTATTTTGCTACGCCGAACGGCAATCCAGTGCTTTTATTTATTGGGGTAGCTTTGGTAGCCGCGGCTATTGTACTCGATGCGATGGCTTACAAAAAGATCTCACAAGGCACTACTACTGCCAAAGGCATTTTAATCTCTCTGGCTGCCGGAGTATTGATGGGTTTCTTTTACCGATTTGTGGCCGCTTCAATGTCACCAGACTATATTCATCCAACAGACGGATTATTTACACCATATGCAGCTGTCTTCGTATTCTCTATTGGTATATTTCTTTCAAATTTTGTGTTTAATAGTTTTTTTATGTACAGGCCGCTCAATGGAACCAAGGTCACCTATATGGATTATTTCAAAAACGGAACACCCAAACTTCATATTATTGGCATAGTAGGCGGCAGTATATGGTGTATCGGTATGTTGTTTAATATGATAGCAGCCGGCGAAGCCGGATTCGCCATTTCTTATGGACTGGGACAAGGGGCTACCATGATTGCAGCGATCTGGGGTGTATTTATCTGGAAAGAATTTAAAGATGCGCCTAAGGGTACTAACATATTGATAGGACTTATGTTTCTGCTTTTTATCACCGGTATTTCTTTGATTATATTAGCTAAATGCAGGTAATTGATTGTTATGGGAAGGATTGTCGTCATAGGGAGTAGCAATACCGATATGGTCGTTATATGTAAAAAAATGCCTTCTCCTGGTGAAACAGTCATGGGTAAGGAGTTTTTCATGGTCCAGGGAGGAAAGGGGGCAAATCAAGCTGTAGCAGCTGCCAGAGCCGGGGGTAGTGTTTCTTTTATTGCCAGGGTGGGTGATGATGATTTTGGTAGAAATGCAGTAGCAGGTTACAAAACTGATGGTATCAATGCGGATCACATATTGATAGATCAGGATATGTCATCCGGTATAGCAGTAATCCTGGTTGATGAAGTAACCGCTCAAAACTCCATCGTCGTCGCCAGTGGAGCAAATGGAAAACTCTCAATAGATGATATTTTATCCGCTGAGAAAATTATTTCTGAGGCAGATGAAGTATTAATTCAACTGGAAATCCCGATCGAGGTGGTTGAATTTTCTTTGAGACTGGCTAAAAAATATGGAGTGAAGACAATTTTAAATCCTGCACCTGCACAATCTTTGACTGAAGAAATATTGAGCCTGGTAGACATCATTACCCCCAATGAGTCCGAAACAGAAATTTTAACTGGCATCTATCCGGGAACCGAAGAAGAAGTAAAGTTGGCTGCGGCCACCCTATTGAAAAAAGTAAATGAATCAGTCATAATTACTCTGGGTCACAAAGGGGTTTATTTTATTGCAAAAAATGGTGAAAATGGATTTGTACCTACGGTCAAAGTGGATGCAATTGATACCACAGCAGCTGGTGATGTGTTTAATGGATTTCTGGCCGCTGCAATCTCCGAAAATAAAAATTTCGTGGAAGCGATATCTCTAGCCAATAAAGCGGCGACCATATCGGTCACCAAAAAAGGTGCTCAGCCTTCGATTCCTACGCTGGAGGAATTGTTAAATTGAGTTTTAGTGCAAAGCATGGAGTCATTTGCTTTTAGCACATTCATCGATTATTGAAAACTGCCTGAACATTTTTAAAGAGTTAGTCTTTAGCCTCATGTAAATAAATAGACCATGGCAGTCGGCACGCAAAATGAATATTTGCCTTATATTGCTACACTTAAATTTAATATGGGTACCGCTTTCAGAAATACTATTTTTTTGCTTCTGGGCTCCATACTTTTTATCAGTCAATTTTCGATTTCCTGCAAAGAGGGTCTTAGGTCAGACCTGCCTGATAAAATTGACTTTAATTTTCATATAAAGCCCATCCTGGTTGATCGATGTTATAAATGTCATGGACCTGATGAGAAAGCTAGAAAAGCTGGATTGAGATTGGACTTGCGTGCAGGTCTTTTCGGCAAAACCAAAAGCGGTAAAAAAATTATTGCACCGGGTCGTCCAGGCAATAGCGAACTCATAAAACATATTTATTCTACTGATCCGGATTGGATCATGCCTCCGACTGAAAGTAACCTTACCCTTAGTGCTAAAGAGAAAGGAATGATCACTAAATGGATTGACCAGGGTGCTGCCTGGAAAGACCATTGGGCTTTTTTACCGATAGAGCAAGAACCTGTACCAAAAGTCAGTTTCGAAAAAGAAATTCGAAATCCGATAGATCAATTTATTGGGATCAAACTTGAACAAGAAGGTATCGAGCCATCTGCGCCTGCTGACCCCGAGCGTCTGCTGCGTAGAATATACCTGGATTTGACCGGATTGCCTCCGTCTGTCGAGGCTATGGATGAATTTTTGAAAAATCCCAGTGACGAATACCTGCAATCAATAGAGGATAAACTGCTTCAAACAGATGCATATGCCGAACGCATGACCATGGAATGGTTGGATGTAGCAAGATATGCGGACAGTCATGGATATCATGCTGATGGCTGGAAATCTATGTATCCATGGCGTGATTGGGTGATCAAGGCATTTAAAGAAAACATGCCTTATGATCAGTTTGGAACCGAACAACTTGCCGGAGATTTACTGCCCAATGCCACTGAAGAACAGATCTTAGCTACAGGATTTAATCGCAATCATCAGATCACCGCGGAAGGTGGCGTCATTGATGAAGAATATCGGATGGAATACGTATTTGACAGAATCAATACGACTTCCACTGCATTTTTAGGGCTTACCATGAAATGTGCTCAATGCCATGACCATAAGTTTGATCCAATCACTCAAAAAGAGTTTTACCAATTTGCTGCTTTCTTTAACAATGTGGACGAATTGGGAATGAATAGTGATGATGGCAATTGTGGCCCCACCATTTTATTGCTTCCAGACAGTAGCAAACATCAACTGGCTGAAGTTAAAAAGTATATTGAAAAAATTCAGACTGACCTTGAAACTAATACTGAAAAGGTCAAAAACAATATGGATTATCTTAATCAGAAAATTTCTTCTGGAGATGTAAAGGGCCTTCAAATGCGTTTGCCTGTTGAAAAGTTGAGCACTTTTACAAAAAACAAAAATAAGGTTACTGTCTTAGATCAAAATCCGCTGGCTAGATTAGATGGTCAAGCAGAACTTAAGGACGGATACCTGGGCAAGTCCATCTGCCTGGAAAATGAATATCAAGGTATATTTTTAGATAGCGTAGGTCTCTTCGATCGCAACCAACCCTTTTCAGCTGGTGTCTGGATCAAGCCTGAGATAGGTAAGGGATTTAAAACGATTTTCTGCAATGCGGGTGACAAAAATTCACTTTGGCGTGGCTGGGATGTTTTAATAGACACTTCTGATGAGCTTATATTTAGGATCATACATGCTTTGCCTCATGATCAGCTGAGGATTCAGTCTACCGTGAAAATAGAATTTGGGCAATGGCAGCATGTTATGGTGACTTATGATGGTAGCGGATCTGCCAGGGGGATGTCTATTTTTCTCAATGGTAAACCCTGTGTTAACCGGATCGTATATGACCAACTCACCAGATCATGCTTACCGGTTGATGGTACTTTCAAACCAGTCAAACGCGCCTTGAGATTGGGAAGGTGGAATGAAAACTTTTCCGGCGAAATAGCTTTTTTAAAAGGATGTTTTGATGATATTAGAATATTTTCCCGACAATTAAGTGCCCTGGAGGTAGCCAGCCTTGGTGATTTTAAATATGAAAATCAATCTCGGGATGATCATAACTTAATGGAATATTATTTACTCAATAATGATTCAACCCATCGGGGATTAACAGATTTATTGAAAAAATGGGTTGGAAAAGAAACTAGTCTATATGATGATGCAGTAGAGGTCCAGGTTATGGATGAGGATCACCCAAGAACGACTTATATTCTTGATCGCGGGGTATATTCAGAGAAGAAAGAAAAAGTGTTGCCAGGTGTTCCTTTATGCCTTCAAGGTATGCCAGCAGAATTCCCACAAAACCGTTTGGG
The DNA here is from genome assembly GCA_016709995.1 of Saprospiraceae bacterium. NCBI lineage: Bacteria > Pseudomonadati > Bacteroidota > Saprospiria > Saprospirales > Saprospiraceae > Saprospiraceae bacterium. The sequence goes on along the minus strand of JADJLQ010000001.1, from coordinate 2,415,204 downwards.
CCTGGCCAGATGGATATTTAGTAGAGACAATCCTCTTACAGCACGAGTCACTGTCAACCGATATTGGCAAATGTTTTTTGGCAGAGGTATTGTAGCCACCGCGAATGATTTTGGCAATCAAGGGGCTTTGCCATCCCATCCTGAATTACTGGACTGGCTGGCGCTACAATTAATGGAACATCATTGGGATATCAAATGGTTGATCAAAACTATTATCGAGTCTGCCACCTATAGACGATCTTCCATTTATCGGGAAGATTTGGAAGCTGCAGATCCTCAAAACATTTTATTAGCTCGCGGGCCTTCTTTTAGATTATCCGCAGAGATGATTCGTGACAATGCCCTTGCTGCCAGTGGCCTGCTAGTAGAGAAAGTAGGTGGGGAGCCCGTGAAGCCTTATCAGCCGGATAATATTTGGGGAGAGAAAAGTTTTTTTTCACCCAAATATCTTGTATATAATCAGGATACCGGGGCCAATCTTTATCGCAGATCGATGTATACTATTATTAAGAGGACCTCACCACCTCCGGCCATGATGACTTTTGATGGCAATGATCGCAGCTATTGTGTAGTATCTCGTCCTACCACCAATACTCCTCTGCAGGCATTGATACTACTCAATGATCCTACCTATGTGGAAGCAGCTAGAATGTTGGCTCAAAAAGTGAAAAGCGAACAACATAAAGACACGAAGGAGCTGATTGGGTTAGCCTTCAGAAGATTGACAGGTCGAAAGCCAAATGAAAAAGAAATGGAGGTGCTCATTGGTTTGTATGCTCAGGAAATTAACCATTTTAAAAATGATCCCAACAAAGCTAACCAGCTGTTATCTATTGGTGAATATCCTTTGGATACAAGTTGGGATCCAAATGAATTGGCTGCCCTCACCATTGTAAATAATACCATTATGAACCACGATGAATCCTATATGAGAAGATAATACTCAAAATATCTTTAATTTTTTTTAATATTAGAGAATATGCATCATTGTAAAGATTACCGCAGGATCCATTCGCGTCGGGATTTTTTATCCACTTCTGCTTTGGGTATGGGGGCCATCGCACTGGCAGGGCTCCTGGATCCGGTGAACGCTCTTGCAGCCACATCCATAAATGACGCAGTAGCTGTTTTGCCACATTTTACTCCACGGGTAAAAAGAGTCATTTATTTGTTTCAGAGTGGAGGACCTTCGCAAGTGGACCTTTTGGATTACAAACCACAATTGCTTAAATACCAGGGTCAGGACCTGCCCCCTTCTATACGGGGTACTCAGCGGCAGACCGGAATGTCTGCCGGACAAAAGATTTTTCCTGTAGTACCTTCTCCTTATTCATTTAAAGCTAGGGGGCAGAGTGGCCATATGATCAGTGATATGCTACCTTTTACGGCCCAGGTGGCTGATGAACTCACCATCATCCGTTCCATGTATACCGAAGCCATCAATCATGATCCTGCTGCTACTTTCATCCAGACAGGTTCGCAACAACCCGGGAGGCCGTCGATTGGCTCATGGGTAAGTTATGGCTTGGGAGGAGAAAATGAAAACCTTCCGTCCTTTATTGTATTGCTTTCTAAAACCAGCAATGGTCAGCCGCTGTATGATCGGCTGTGGGGCAACGGATTTTTGGCTTCCCAGCATCAGGGGGTCAAATTTCGCAGCGGAAAGGATCCGGTTTTGTACCTAGACAATCCATCCGGTATGGATAGTAAGGATCGCCGCAGACAACTAGATTATTTAAATGAGCTTCAAAAATTGCAGAAAAACGAGGTCAAAGATCCTGAGATTGATGCCAAAATAGCACAATATGAAATGGCATTTCGCATGCAGACTTCGGTACCAGAAGCATTGGATGTAAAAGGAGAACCAGAGCATATCTACGAGTTGTATGGACCAGATAGCCGCAAGCCTGGAACCTTCGCAGCCAATTGTTTATTGGCTCGTCGACTGGCTGAACGCAATGTTCGGTTTATTCAGTTGTATCACCAGGACTGGGATCACCATGGTCAATTGCCGCAGGCGATGCCCACAGTATGTAAAGCCACTGATCAGCCTGCTGCCGCCCTGATTAAAGATCTTAAACAAAGAGGATTGTTAGATGATACTTTGGTTATTTGGGGTGGAGAATTCGGCCGTACTACTTATTCGCAGGGTAAAGTGACTGCAGAATCCTTTGGTCGTGATCATCATCCTGGATGTTATAGCATTTGGATGGCAGGCGGAGGACTAAAAAAAGGTTTGGCCTATGGCAGCACGGATGATTTTTGTTTCAACGTAGCCGAAAATGGAGTTCACATACATGATTTTCAAGCTACCTTATTGCATTTGTTGGGCATTGATCATGAAAGACTTAACTTTAAGTACCAGGGTAGACGATTCAGGTTGACTGATGTTTATGGCAAAGTGGTTCACGATATATTAAGCTGAGAGTACAATGGCAGAATGGTTAGGGAGATTTCACCCACTTTTAATACATTTTCCGATTGGTATCTTAGTGATGGCCGCAGCAGCAGTTTTATTGCTTAAAGGAAAAAGTTTTGAAAAATATCGTAGCACCATCAGGTTTCTTTATCTGGTTGGGACTTTATTTGTTGGCTTGTCTATTGCATCGGGTTTGAGTTTAGCTCAGTCGGCCAGTTATGAATATGACAATTTATTCTGGCATAAGTGGTCAGGCATCGGCCTGGGTATATTGGGGCTGACATTATTTTACATTGTTCCGCTCCAACGATATAAGTCTTTAATTCTGATCCTTAATATTGGGCTCCTCATCTTGTTAGCAATCGCTGGGCATTTAGGAGGTAGGATGACCCATGGTCCTGATTATATGCTTCCACGAACCAGGATGGAGATGAGGAGTGTTCAAGCCCAAATAAACGATAGTTCTAGCCTATTCGAAAGTTTGATCTTTCCTATATTTCAGGAGAAATGTATACGCTGTCATCAGGAACGTACCCAAAATGGTGGTTTGGATATGAGTTCTGCGAAGGGTTTACTGCGTGGAGGTGATGGTGGCGAAATAATACAGCCAGGCAATGCTTACAAAAGTAAAATATTTAAGCGCGTAAGCTTGCCTGCCAATCATCCTAAATTTATGCCACCCAATGGAATCGGTCTGACCTATGACGAAGTCAGATTGTTAGAATGGTGGATTGAGTCGGGTGCCACCCTGGATAAAAAAATTGGAGTGCTTGAGAGGACACCTCAAATAACACAATACTTAGAACGGCAGTATGGGTTGAGATCTAGAACCGAGGATCCGCTATCAAATATGCAGGTTCCTCCAGTTTCACCAGGATTGATAGACTCCGTTTCAAAGAATGGGTTTAATATCAAATCGATTTCGTCGGGAAAAAATATAGTAGATATCGTTCCCATAAAACCTAATCAATTGTTTTCGAAGACGCAATTAACATCGTTATTACTTATGAAGGAACAGATAGTCTGGCTTAACCTGGCAGGTAGCAACCTTGATGATGAATCTATGGAGATTATAGGGCAATTATCCAACTTACGAAAATTGAATCTTGAGCATAATCCTATCACGGACAAAAGCCTTAAAAGTATTGAAGGGTTGGACAAATTAGAATGTCTTAATCTATTCAATACCAGGGTCAGTGCGGCAGGGGTTAATAATTTGTCCCGATGGCCTGCATTAACAGAACTATATCTTGGCCAAACCATGGTTGACCAAGATGTCATCAAAGCTTTAAGACAGCAATACTCTCAAATTGAAATCGTGGGCAATGCTGTTCCTTTTGAATTTGAAAAATAATGGAATATTATTTTGAAAATTTATTTTTATTGGATTTTAATAGTGTCAAATTTGTCCGGGACAGGTCGGCATCTATATGTTTTGATATAAAATTGGCAAAGCCGGTTATCCTTAAGATTGATGAATATTGACTATGGTAATTTGCTAAGTTTATTGGGAAAGGCTTAATCCAAAGTACTGCCAGGTCGGCTTGAGACACATTTTAATACAATAGTAATATTTGACTAAAATATGCCGATATTAGAACTTGGAAGCTTAGCTTTAAACCAATAAAAATGTTCAAAGCCATTTATGAAAAACCATAGACGACTTTTTATCAAACGAACAGCATCACTCGCTACCTCTGCCTCTTTAGCAGGAATGGGCCTTGGCAAGGCAGTTCCGGCTCATGATATAGTACCCAAAAAACTGACAACCTTGGTGAAGGATGGCGGTATGGAGCTATCACTTTCTATCCCGTCCTACGACTCTCCCAGGATAGCTATGGCGAAACAAATGGATGTCTTTGGTGCAGTCTATGGGATGCGAAATATAGGCGACTCCAAGCCCTATGATCCCGAAGTCATACTTGGAGTAAAGCAAAAATGGGAGAGCCTCGGCATGAAATGGAATGTGGTAGAAGGGCCTCCTCTTTTGGGTGAAAAGACCAAACTTGGCTTGGAAGGTAGAGATGAAGAAATTTCCAATTTTATCACCTATATGAAAAACCTCAAACAATATGGCGGAGTAGATATCATTTGTTACAATTGGATGCCTGTGGTGAGTTGGTTTAGGACTAAGATGGATACAGTAGGTAGAGGGGGTGCATTGATGACCTCTTTTGATTATGAAGACGCCAGGAGGATGCCTGTCACACAATATGGCGAAATATCGAAAGCTACACTTTGGACTACACTGGAATATTTTCTAAAAGCAGTCGTGCCTGAAGCAGAAAAAATAGGAATGAACCTTTCATTACATCCCGATGACCCACAAGTGGATAAGCTCAAAGGAATCTCCAGGATCATGACCAGTGTTGAAAATTTTGATCGAATGCTCAAGCTGGTTCCCAGCAAATACAGTGGTCTGACGCTCTGCCAGGGCAATTTTTCATTAATGGGCGCCGATATCCCTTCACTCGTCAAACGATGGGGCAACGCTGGCAAAATCAATTATGTCCATTTTAGAAATGTGCGCGATCTCAGCGGGAAGATACCCAGTACAAAATTTGTCGAAACATTTCATGATGAAGGACAGATCGATATGTATGCTGCGATGAAAGCCTATTATGATATTGGATACAGAGGCCCGATCAGACCTGATCATGTACCTACGATGGCGGGTGATAGCAACGATAGGCCGGGGTATAGTACCCTGGGTACTTTGTACGCCCTTGGGTATATGCGTGGTCTTTTAGAATCTATTAATAAAAACGCACTTAAAGCCTGAAACAATCATTGATCTTACGAATCTCAAATCATGAAGAAAAATAATCGAAGAAATTTTATCAAAACAAGTGCTGTCCTTACCGCTGCATTATCATTGGGTGGAAAATCAACTGCCATTGCTGCTACTGACCACCATCTCAAACCCCGGCCCTCTTCCGGGATGAAATCCATAGTCAAAGATGCCGGCATGGTGATGAGTGAAGCTTTCTTTTGGGGGCCGGATGAACGACGAATTGCATTTTGCAGACAAATGAATGTACATGGTGCCGTCGGTGGGATTATGGGCTCGTTGGCAAAAGACCAAAACCCCTGGGACCCAGAAGCTGTCAAAGCCACTAAACAAGCCTGGGACCAAGCAGGTATGAAGTTTAATGTTGTAGAAGGCCCTCCTGCATTAGGCAATGCCACCAAACTGGCATTACCCGGGCGAGATGAAGAAATCTCCAATTTTATCACTTTTATGAAAAACCTCAAACAATATGGTGAGGTAGAGGTGATCTGTTATAATTGGATGCCAGCCATTGGTTGGTATCGCACTAAAAAAGATGATATAGGCAGAGCCGGGGCCCTGGTGACTTCTTTTGATCAGGCATTGATCAAAGATCTTCCTGATACAGAATTTGGCAAAGTTTCTAAAGAATCCCTCTGGGCCAACCTTGAATATTTCCTCAAAGCAGTCGTCCCGGAAGCTGAGAAAATAGGTATGAAACTCGCGATGCATCCCGATGATCCTCAGATCGATAGCATCAGAGGTATCTCCCGCATCATGACGAGTGTAGACAATTTTAAACGCATGACTCAAATCGTAAAAAGTCCTTACAATGGCATCACGATGTGCCAGGGCAATTTTTCATTGATGGGTGCTGATATACCCAAGGCAATAAAACAATTTGATTCACTGATCCATTTTGTCCATTTTAGAAATGTGAGAGACTTAAGCGGCAACAAACCAAGCACCAAATTTGAAGAGACTTTTCATGACGAGGGAGATATCGATATGTATGCCGCGATGAAAGCCTATTATGATATTGGATTCACAGGACCTATTCGACCTGATCATGTCCCGACTATGGCAGGCGACAGCAACGATCATGCGGGTTATAGCAATATTGGGGCTTTGTATGCCTTTGGGTATATGAGAGGATTGATGCAGGCAGTGGGGAATGGGAAGAGGATGGGGTGAGTAAAGGTGGCGTATATTCCTAAATGTCAAAAGATGATAAAGACTATTACTCGAAGAAAAATAATTGAGACTGGCATCAAATCAAGTCTTCTATTTCCTTTATTGGGACAGACCATCATTTCTTGTGCTTCAAAAAAAGGAAAAAATGAAATAACTGATACTGGCCCAAAGACAAAATTAAAAATATTGATACTGGGAGGAACGAGTTTTTTAGGACCGCACCAAATATCTTATGCTTTGTCAAGAGGACATGCTGTGTCTACATTTACCCGTGGCAAAACCGTGTCTACCGTTTACAAGGAATTATTTAATGATGTGGAGCAGCTTATTGGCGATAGGGAGAATGATTTGACCGCTTTAGAAAAAGGCTATTGGGATGTAGTGATTGACAATTCCGGGCGTAAAGTAGATTGGACTAAACGATCAGCCGAATTATTGAAAGATAGATCTGAGCTTTATCTTTATACTTCTTCCACAGGAGTTTATTATCCATATTTAGGCAAGGACATTGATGAAAAGACCGCTCTGGTTTTAAAAGAGCCTGCAAATATTATTGATGAAGAGGAACAGGGAGAATATAGTTACGGAGTCATGAAAGCCAATTCAGAACTGGAGGCTATCAAAGCTTTTGGGCCAGAGCGCGCTATCATTGTTAGGCCTACCTATATGATCGGACCGGCTGATGAACTCGATCGATTTATCCACTGGCCAATCAGATTAGCGAAAGGCGGTGAAGTAATGGTGCCCGGTAAAATAGATGATCCCGTTCAATATATCGATGTCAGGGATGTGGCCGAGTGGATGATCAGATTAGCAGAGAATAAGACCATAGGTATTTTTAATGCCGTGGGACCGAAAATTACCCAAACTATGCCTGAATTCGTTGAGCTGGCACAGCAAGCATTTGATGTAGAACATACTCTCATACGCATAGATGACTACGATTTTTTAAAGTTTCATAAGGTCTCTTATTTAATCCCCTGGATACCAGCTGAAGGAAATAACTATGGTTCGGCGAGGATCAATAATCAGGAAGCCATAAATGCAGGATTGACATGCAGAGCCATTAAAGATTCAGTAAAAGATATCTACGAATGGTGGTATTCTGATGCCCTCACTGATCAAAGGAGAGCAATGTATGAGCAAAACCCTGAATCAGTATTGATGCGGGAGAAGGCTATCATTCAGGCGTGGAGGGATGTTAAAAAAATGAGGTAACTACTTTTTTTTGTTTGGGCAAGTTTCTCACCCAATTATTCTATGCAGCTGATCACAGACTAAAATTTTTCATCCATGCCCAATTTAACACCGCAGCTTCCATAGGATGATTTTCTCCATTGGGATAGGCATGTTTTAATCCTTTTATCATGACAAATTGAAACTCATGTTTATCACTGGCGGATAAAGGTTTGTAAGTCGCTATGATGGCTTTGGTGGTATCTCCAGTGATGACAAACTTAGGATTAAGTGAAAAATTTCTAATATGATCTGTGGCGATAATATTAAATTTTCCATTTTTAAATACAAGGTCGGGTGTAGTTAAAAGAGTAGTAAATGCGGATGCCGGAATAGCCGGCCCGGTATTACCAGGCCCATAATCTTCATTTCCCACTTGGTAGAGTACCGGCAGTTTTCTCTTAGGCTGATACACAGTATCTAGGTAAAAAGAGCCGGCGCTGGATACGACTGCGGCCAGTTTATCACTCAAGGAAATACTGCATTTTGCCGCCATTTGCCCACCATTAGAAAAGCCAACCAGATAGATCCGTTTGTCATCAATCTTATATTTGGATCCCATCTCCGTAATAATGGCACTTAAAAATTTAATATCATCTCTCGGTTTTTGTCCATCACAATAAGTCCATTCACAATCAGGTACCGTGTTCCACTTCGTGATTGTCTTGGTTTCTCCATCGGTATGGATACAATATCGCCAGGATGAAGGATAGACGGTGATGATATTTTCGGCATCACCCACTTCTCTCCATCCTGAATGATTATAAAACTCTTCTCCGTCACCACTGGTGCCGTGTAGCATAAATACCATAGGCACTTCAGTTTTTCCGGTGTAGGAGTTGGGAATGTGCACCCAATACTCTCTATCATCACCATCAATCCTGGTGATGAACCTGTTTTTGCCATAGGTGATATTTTGATTTCCACCATTGTTATCATCTCCTCCTGTGAGTCCATCTTTTTGACACTGTAAGAAGATCAAAGGAATCCAGAGGAAAAGGTAGATAAGGCTTTTGAGTTTCATAAGGATATTTTAGCCCAAAATTACAATAACACTGCAGTTTAATGTCTTACCCCCAGGGGTAGTATTTCCTTTTCATAAACCATTGAAGCTTATTATTTAATTACAAGGTAATTGCCGGAATAGGCCATTTTCACCAGTTTTAAAATAACTTCAGTAGCCACTTACTTCTATTGTTTACCCAATACTGACTATATTTATTGCTTAATAACATTTAACTGTATGTATAAAATAAAAACCTTGTTCCTGGCGATTCTTATGTTGAATATTTGGAACCTTCAAAGTCAATCATTGGGTGCATCCCCTGACCAGGTAAAAGCACTTACCTCTCTCTGGCAAGGGGAGCGATTTGCTGATGGTCGTCCCAAAGTGTCGGATGTGGTCCTGGAAGCCCTGGAGAGTGCTACGCTCGAACAGATCTGGGGTTTTCTGGGTCGAAAAGGTTATCGCAACCAGGTAGAGAAAGATTGGGTCATACTCAAGCCCGGAGAGACGATGGTAGGTAGGGTAGTCACTGCCCAGTTTATGCCCTCCCGGCCTGACCTGGACTCTCTTGTGAGAAAACTTGGTCGGGAAGAAGGCCGATCACAAAAAGGAGGCACCAACCTCTGGCCCATCGATGTATTGACCAAAGGGGATATTTATGTGGCCGATGGATTCGGAAAAATCAAAGATGGTACTTTGATAGGATCGAGTCTCGGCAATGCGATTGTGGGCAAAACCGGCAAAGGGGTGATCTTTTATGGCTCTGTGAGGGACATGCAAGAGCTAAAAGATACCAAAGGATTTAATGCATGGGTCAAGGGACATGACCCTTCATACATTAAAGACATGACGCCTACCGGTATCAATACCCCTATTCGTATAGGCCAGGCTACTGTATTGCCGGGTGATGTGGTTTTTGCCAATGAATATGGTGTAGTGTTTATACCTGCCCACCTGGTGGAAGAGCTGGCTAAAAACTCCACACTGGTCGGTCTAAGAGATGAATTCGAGCGATTTTTATTACAACAAAATAAATACCCCTCTGGTCAAATCCATGGTGACTGGGCGGATGATATTAAAAATGAATTCAGGGCCTGGTTTGCAAAATATCCTAAAAAAGTAGCTGCAAGTAAACAAGATATAGAAGAGTATCTCAAAAAAGGTGATTAAGGATACCATTCCTATTTTGAAGAAATATTCAGGAGGTTGGTCGATATGGCCATTTCGATGGTCTGCATACTGACCTCATTTCCTTTGCTTCCCGGAGGCAATACTGCTCAGATCTATCGGGCTATTTGGTTAGCCTGTTTCTGGTAGCTAAACATATTCTATTACAAAAAGCAGGCATAATTTGGGTTACTGATGGTTGATCAGCTCTTATTTGGTTTTTGGTGTACTTACTTTCAATTAAATGGACTTGGATGTCGACAGGCGCATCAGTAATCCTGGCTAAGAGGTGCCGCTACACTATTCTGCCTGGTATTGAGCATTTCAATCAGATCGTACAATGCTTTCAGAGAAACCTCTGTGCCGGTATCCACTTTGGAATTATAATCAAATGGATTGTCTAAATCCTTGATTAAGAATACCATATAAGTAATCAAAAAAGAAATAAGCAATGTAAAAAAAACAGCAGCAAAAAATGGCTGGATTTCTATGACCAGCATGCAAAGGGCTATCAGAAGGCCCATAAATTCTACGATAGCATAAGCTGAACTTATAAAAGTCGTATCCCGAATGGTATCTATCCTCATTATTATTTTTCGGATATTACTTTGTTCGCTTTTTAATTTGATGATATAATTGGCTTGTACGCATTCGATTTCAAGATCGACAATGTAATCATTCATCCTGCTGATTTTGGCGAGTATGGACCTGGTCTTTTCTTTTTTTGTAAACCAATCAGGGATAATATTCACAAAAGATCTATGAAAAGCTATATACTGAATGGCTGTATCTGATTGTTTGCATTTGAATAAGAGATAAATATCATCATATAGCGCAATGAGGCTGCATACAAGTTCCGTAGGCAGTTTTTCACTTTCTTTATAGTCAGATAGTACTCCGCTGATCAAAAATCCAATCAGAAAGATTGTTCCTGCCACCAGGCTGGTAAACAAGGCATTTAATTGTAATACTTCGTATCCCATGAGATGAGATGAAGTTTTTAATATAGCGATTAAGCCCAAAACCGGCAAGACTTTTATGGCTATATTCCATTTTAACAATACTTTGTTTTTTGGCTTCATTCGCTCAAATTTTATCACTTTTTATTACGACTGGTCAGGATAGCTTGATCTTATTACTAAGGCGGAAAGTTAGTAATTATCCAAGCCAAGTGTAGAGGCTTTACATAAACTTAATATCTGTGATCACCCTAATCGGGCAGGAAATTTAATAGGTTGAGAATAAAGATAATAATATCATTTATGGACATTAATCTGGAATGCCTGCCGGAGCCTTACACAAATCGGATGCATTTTATCACAAACTGATTATTATCATTTAATATCTTAACTTGCTTTTTAAATTTTTTAATTACATCAATACTAAAAAAATGAATCTACTGACCAAAGTTTCGATGACTATATTATCCATTGTTGTGATGCATCGCAACACAATTTGTCAGACCATTCCCAAAGACGAACTCATCTTCCTTACTTCAGAATGGAAAGGCGAGCGCTTTGCAGATGGTAGACCAAAGATCGCAGATGATCTTTTGACCCGCGCCAGAAATATCAATATCGATGATGCCTGGACTGTATTAAAAAACTACGGTTATGTCAACCAATATGAAGGCAATTGGAAGATGGTTAAAGAAAATGAACCTGTCATCGGTCGAGCAGTGACTGCCATGTTCATGCCAAGTCGACCCGATATCGAAAAAAATATAAAGAGCCGTGGAATTGCCAGAGACGGAAGAAAAGGCAATACCAATGCCTGGCCCATAGAGACCCTGGTCAAAGGTGATGTATATGTCGCAGATGGCTTTGGTAAGGTCGGTGGTGGTACACTGATGGGATCTACTTTGGCCACTTCTATTTTTGCAAAATCCGGCAATGGCGTCATCTTTAATGGTGCATCCAGAGATCTCGGTGAGATCCAGCAAATAGAGGGTTTCAACGCCTATGTGCGGGATTTTCATCCTTCTTTTCTGGAAGAAATGGTGCTCATGGGATTGAATACCCCTGTGCGCATAGGCAATGCCATGGTGCTACCGGGCGACCTGGTCATCGCCATGAGAGAAGGTGTGCTCTTCGTCCCGGCCCACATGGCAGAAGAAGTAGTGGCTACAGCCGAGTTTGTTGTGAGAAAAGACAAATTTGGTTATGAAATGGTCAAAACGGCTAAGTACTCTACCGGGCAGATTGATAGTCAATGGACGGATGAGATCAAGTCTGAATTCATTAAGTGGTTGTCAAAACATCCGGAGCTTGGTACGATGAGCAAGGCTGAATTGGATAAAGTGATGAGTAAGAGGACCTGGTGATGTAGGGGTGATAGATCGTGCAAAGGCGCAAAGTTTATGAGGGTGTTAGATCGCGCAAAGACGCAACGGCGCCAAGTTGAAGAGGGTTAGGAATGAGAGCACACAAAGACACAAAGTTGATGTGAGTGATAGATCGCGCGAAGGCGCCAAGTTGATAAGGGTTAGGAAAAATCGAGCAACGGCGCAACAGCGCAGAGTTAATTAATGGTTATGAATCGTGCGAAGTTGATTTAGATCCTGGGCTGCCATGAGGTCGTTGGTCCGAGTGGCGCAAAGATAATTTTGCCAGAAAGAGATGTTGGCAGGGACTAAGTTAAAGGCACAAGCTTGAGTCTTTCAATTCTTTTTCCAGCTTTTTGGAGGTCAAATTTGGTTTGTAATCTCATCCAAATCTCAGGGTTTCCGCCAAAAACTATCGATATGCGCCATGCCATCTCTGGAGAAATGGAAGCTTTGGAATTTAATACGTTTGAGAGTGCTTGGCGGGATACTTTGAGCATACCTGCGATACTGGTGATAGTTAGCTTTCTTTCATCTATTAGTTCCGATTTTAACAGCTCACCAGGATGAATTGCTTTAAATTTTGACTTATTTAATTTCATTTTAAAGAGTTTAATGGTAGTCTACATAATCTATATTGAACGCATCTTGTTTATAAAATTCAAATACAATTCTCCAATTTTCTTTCACCTTAAAACTCCACATTCCTTTCATTTTGCCCTTATGGGGATGTGCTTTCCAACTTTTAAAAAATTCAAAGTCTTGAGGCACAAGTTCAACATTGTCGATCACCACCAACATTTGTAGAATTTTTTTAACTTGATCTTGGGGAAGAGACGGTGAATAACCTGAATCCCATAATTGTTTTAAAGATTTACTTTTAAAACTTCTTATCATAGGCTGTAAAGTTACACTTGACGATCCAGCAATGCAAATGAAATATTGTTTTGACTTATTATTCTTTTTTTCCGGCTTTGTTTCTACTAAGAATCTGCTAAGTTTGGAATTAAAAATAGGAAACTGGAATGCAAATTCTGCCTGAGCCTGACAGCCAGGCTTTCAGGTCTTGTGCGGCATGCTGGCTTTCAGGCCTTGTTCCTAGTAAGAATACCTTCCTGTTCTATTTCCGACAGTGATATTATTTTATCCATAATGTTCACTAAAGAGATGCTTAACAGTCTATTTTTGAAAATTTTGCATTTATTCAAATACCAATGGGTGTGATTGATTAGCTTAGCTATCGATATATCAAGATTAATAAATTACTATCGATTCAATATGAAAAGAAACATCAGGCAACTCATTGAGTCTTACCAGGCCTTGAAGAATCCACCAACTGCCCCTGGCCCTATTCTTTCAGCAGGTGATGACCGTAGGACTTTCCTCAAAAAATCTGTTTTAGGCGGCATTTCTCTTGCAGGGGTAATGGGACTTGGTCCACAGGAGACTATTGCGATGACTACCTCCAGTATATCGAGATACAGCGCTCCTACCGATCTTAAGATCACGGATATGAGATACACCACGATCACCAATGGCAACGGGGCTACTAACGCTCGCAATGTAATGCTACGCATTGATACCAACCAGGGGATTTATGGCTTGGGTGAAGTGCGTGATGGAGGAGATGCCAGATTTGCACTCTATCTCAAAAGCCGCCTCCTGGGTCTAAATCCGATCAATGTGGAGATGATATTCAAGATCATCAAACAGTTTGGTGGCCATGGTCGTATGGGTGGGGGTGTCTGTGGCGTCGAAATGGCGCTTTGGGATCTGGCTGGCAAAGCATTTAATGTGCCGGTCTGGGCGATGCTGGGTGGTCGGTATAGAGAGCAGGTCCGCTTGTATTCTTACATCCCAAACTCAGGCGGCAAACCTTTGGCTGAAGTAGATATGACTGAATTCAAAGCGGATGTCAAGCATCGCATGGTAGACCAGGGATATACCTGGCTCAAAATGCATCCCGGTATAGAAAAGATAAGCAAGATCCCGGGTACTACTGTCAATACTAAATTTACACCAGGATTTAATGATAAGGTACAGTCGTCCAGGGCTCAGAGTTTTCTGCATTATCAGAATACACGGCATGCTTTTACCAATATTCAGATCACTGATAAAGGATTGGATGAATTGGCAAAGTATGTCGACATGGTGCGGAGTGTAGTGGGATATGATATTCCCTTGTCAGGTGATCACCAGGGCCATTTTGATATCAACACCTGTATTCGTGTAGGCAATGCACTGGAGCGATTTAATATGGCTGCGCTGGAAGATTTTTTGCCCTGGGATTTGACAGAACAATGGAAGACACTTACGGATTCCATCAATACACCTACGGTTACAGGAGAAGATATCTATCTCAAAGAAGCATTTATAAACTTATGTGATGCCCATGCGGTCGACATTGTACAACCGGATATGGGATCTTCCGGAGGTATCCTCGAAACCAAGAAGATCGGTGATTATGCTGAAGAAAAGGATACCGCAATGATCATGCATTTTGCCGGCACTCCAATATGTTTCATGGCCAATGTACATATGGCGGCTGCTACGCAAAATGCCCTGGCCCTCGAGATACCCAATCAATGTTCCGACAATCCCTGGTGGCCTAATTTGGTCAGGATGGTTGGTAAAAAACCGATGATCACCAAAGGATTTGCCAATGTGCCGGATGATGCCCCAGGTTTAGGCGTGGAGCTGAATGATGAAGAGATAAAAAAACACTTACATCCGGAGGATACAAGTTATTTTGCCCCGACACCACAATGGAATGACTTGAGATCTTATGATAGACTTTGGAGTTAAATTAATTTGAGATGAAAAAGCTATATTTTTTGAGTTTGGGATTATTGATTGCGACCGTAAGTCTGTCACAATCTCAAGACCATTTTCCACAAGCAACTATCACAAATAAAATAATCAATGCCCGGTTATACCTGCCTAATACCGAAACCGGATATTATCGTGGATCCAGATTTGATTGGGCAGGGGTGATACCCTCGCTGGAATGGAATGGACATCAATATTTTGGTCAATGGTTTGAGACCTATAGACCTACGCTTCATGATGCGATCATGGGACCGGTGGAGGCATTTGCCCCCATTGGATACGAAGAGGCCAAGGTGGGTGAAAAATTTCTTGTAATCGGCATAGGCATGGTCATCAAACCGGAAGAACCTAAATATGCTATATCTACAGAGTACCAACAAGTTAATACGGGTAGCTGGAAGATAAAGACCAAAAAGGATCACGTGGATTTTACACATCGTCTCAATGATATGGGCTATGGTTATGAATACAAAAAAACCGTGAAATTGATAAAAGGCAAAGCCGAATTAGTTTTAACCCATTCGTTGAAGAATACCGGTAACCACTCTATCGAAACCACAGTCTATAATCACAATTTTTTTGTAATGGATCATACACTGATTGGACCAGCTTACGAAGTAAAGTTTCCATACCGGATTTCTGGTGAGGCTCGGGATAATCCTGATTTGGTCAAAGTGGAAGGAAATCATATCGAGTTCGTGAAAGATATAGCCCCTCGAAAAAATCTTTATTTCGAGGATATCGGGCGGCATAACGATGGGGTAAATGATTATGATTTTCAAATCGAAAATCATAAAACAGGCGCTGGAGTCAAAATCAGTGGCGATCAACCTATTTACAAACTACCCATGTGGTCCGCTATTAAAACACTATGCCCGGAGCCTTATATCAAAATCAATATCAAGCCCGGTGAGACTTTTAATTGGACGATTCGGTACGAGTTTTATCAGACCGATATTTCTAAATGACAGAAGCCTGTAGGTTGGAATGGTGCTCTTTTAAAGCCATCTGAAGCTTTCGATTAAACATATTTTCCATGTCTGGCTCCTTGACTTAAAATAAGATGCAGCCGGGTTTATAATTTCTTTATGAAAACACCACTTAATTTCGGATCATTGTGCAAATTAAATCAAAAAATGAAGTATGCTTTGACTCTATTGGTCATCACCTTCTCCTTTTTATTCAGCTGTAAACGGTCGGAATCAGATCCTGCTTCGTTTACCTATCAGGCAGGTAAAGATTATCCCAATTATGGGGGTAATAAGGCAAATAACCGATATTCTCCATTGTCACAAATCAACCTTGAAAATGTGCAAAACCTCCAGGTGGCATGGCAGTATATGGCCAACGAGCTTCCCGATACCACCGGAGGGAAACGAAGGAGAATCGGGGAGATCCAATGTCAGCCCATAGTCATCGACGGCATACTTTATGGTACCAGTACCGAACTCCATGTATTTGCCTTAAAAGCCAATACCGGAGAGGAGCTTTGGAAGTTTAAACCGGATCTCACAAATCCGCAACAACCGAGTAATTCCAATAGAGGCGTTACCTATTGGGAAAATGGTTCGGACAAACGAATATTGTATACAGCAGGTTATTTTATATACGCTTTGAATGCTACGGATGGTAAAATCATTACCTCATTTGGCCAAGGTGGAAGAGTAGATCTTCATACCGGACTGGGTGAGGGGATCAATCATGAGGTCAATAATCTTCGGGTGACTGCTACTTCACCGGGTATCATCTATAAAAATACCTTTATCATTGGCTCCAGCTTGCCTGAAGGTGGTGATGCCGCTCCAGGGCATATCAGGGCATTTGATGTATTGACGGGTCAGTTGAAATGGGTGTTCCATACCATCCCGCAGCCTGGCGAGTTTGGGTATGATACCTGGCCCAAAGACGCTTATCAGAAATTTGGAGGAGTCAATAATTGGTCTGGCATGTCTGTGGATGACCAAAGAGGGGTAGTCTATTTTGGTACCGGGTCGCCATCATCCGATTATTATGGTGGCGATCGTGAAGGCGCCAATCTATTTGCCAATTCTATTGTCGCACTTGATGCTGTGACAGGGGTGCGTAAATGGCATCACCAGGCCATACATCATGATCTTTGGGACCGCGATTTCCCGATTCCACCCAATCTTACCACCATAGATTTTAATGGTCAAAAACGGGATGTAGTGGTACAGGTTGGCAAAGATGGGTATGTATATGTGCTCGACAGAGATTCGGGCGAATCCCTCTTCCCATTAGAAGAAAGATCTGTGCCTACTGATGGTTTGCCTGGCGAACATCCATACCCTGTGCAATCTTTGCCCAGTAAACCAAAATCCTTAATGCCTCAGATTTTTACAGAAGGTGAAATCACCAATATCTCTCCTGAATCTCATGAGTTTGTAAAAAACAGGTTGAAAGAATTTCCTCCTACGACTGATCAGTTTACTCCACCGAGTTCGAAAGGGACCATTTTATTTGGATACAGCGGAGGTGCGGAATGGGGCGGCAATGCCATAGATCCAGAAGGAATCTTATATCAAAATGTAAATATCGCCCCCTGGGAGCTCTGGATGACAGATAAAGCCACGCGCAATAAAGAGCTGATGACCTTATCAAAAGGCAATTCGCTGTTTATCAAAAATTGCGCTGCCTGTCACGGAGCTGATCGCAAAGGCAATGGAAGTGTCGTGCCAACATTGATAGATATCGGCAAAAAAAGAACTGCCGATCAGATCAGTACATTGGTGCAGCTTGGCAATGGCCGAATGCCCGCTTTTCCTTATCTCGGTGAGGGAGATCGAAAGGCATTGGCGGATTATTTGCTCAACAAAGAACCAAAACCTTCGTCCACCGCACGCGAAGAACATAAGATCCCCGATACCATAGCCATAAATAAAACTGTGTTCCCTTATGATCCTGAATACACAATAAAAGTTTGGCAGCGATTTACAGATCAAAATGGGTACCCTGCTATCAAACCGCCCTGGGGTACTTTCAATGCGATCGATCTCAAGACAGGCGATTATCTATGGTCGGTCCCTATCGGTGAATTTCCCGAACTGACTGCCAAAGGGGTACTGCAGACAGGCACCGAGACTTACGGAGGGCCTGTGGTGACTGCAAGCGGCTTGATCTTTATAGCGTCTACCCGGGACGAACGATTCAGGGCTTTTGATAAAAAAACAGGTAAAGTGGTATGGGAATATCAGCTTCCGGCAGGAGGATTTTCTACTCCTATCAGCTATGAGGTAGATGGTAGACAATATATCGCATTGGCAGTTGGAGGTGCCAGAGGAGCCAAACCTGGGGGATGGTATATGGCATTTGCCTTGAAGTAGTAAAGACTTATTTGTTATTTTGATGTACTATCAATTATTTTTGAGTTAAAGAAAATCGTTGACAAATAGCAAGAACTTAGCTCTGATACCCACTGATGTACCTGAAAATGATTTTTATTAAAATGCCTTATAAATTTAAAAATTATGTTCAAGGCAAAATTTATAGAGGACAAAAGATACTTTGATATAGTACATAGTCAGAGCGTACTCTTTGTCGCCAGACAATTACTACCTGTCTTTTTAATAGCCTTTCCTATAATTTGTACAAAAATTTTGTGGGGTGTAAAATTAATTATACCGGGTCTGATACTAATGTTTGCACTACAACAAGTTGGATCTTGGTTGACATTGAATTATGCAAGGAAGCGTACTCAACTAGCCGGAGAGAATATGATTCAAATGGATGAGGGACATTTTTATATTAAATCCAGGCAACATCAGATGCTTGAGTGTATTGATCTAAATAAAGACACTAAAATCATCTTGCCTCAAGTACTTGAGATACCAAATCATTATTCCTGGGCTTCAGCTATAAAGGGTATAAAGAAAAATTTAATTTCAATCAGTCACAATCACCATAATCATACTTACTTTTTTGAGTTTGAGTCCTACTATATGATCGAACAATTAAAAAAATTGATGGATCAGTGGGAAAAGAACGGCATTCAAATAGAAAGAGTGTGACAGGAGTTTTTATTTCGTTAGACACGGAAGAATATGAAAAAAAGCCGAAGAACATTTATTAAATCGATTCCGGTCCTTTCATTATTGCCTCTGGGTATAGAAAAGCCTGGTCAATATCCGATCTCATCCAACACCTATGATTGGCTTACGTTTTTTCGTCGCGACGGAAAAGAATGGGGCAAAGACCTGGATGAAGATATCAAACTGTATGCTACCTCAGGTCTTACTGCAATAGAACCTAGCCTGGATTCTGAAAAGATGGCCATCGATTATATATCCGTATTGAAAAAGTATCATATTCAGATGCCATCAGTTTATGTAGGCAGTGTGTTACATCAGGCAGAAAAAGTTCAAGCTACGCTACAACATATCCTACGAATAGCGGATGTCGTCAGAGGGCATGGTACCAAAATTATTGTGACCAATCCGAATCCTATCACCTGGAGTCAACCAACAAATAAGTCTGATGAGGAACTCCGAACACAAGTCAGGGCACTGGAGGAGTTAGGAGCCAAACTCAGAGCTAAAGGTCTCCATCTCGCCTATCATACTCACAATATGGAGTTGAGGGCCGGAGCAAGAGAATTTCACCATATGCTCCAAAACACCACGGCCAGAAATGTATCTTTTTGTTTTGATGTCCATTGGGTCTATAGAGGATCGGATGATTCCGAACTGGCTGTGTTTGATGTATTAAAGATGTATGGGCATCGGGTCATTGAATTGCATATCAGACAATCACAGCAGGGTATCTGGAAAGAGACTTTTTCTGCAGAGGGTGATATAGATTATAGCAGATTTGCTGCCGAATTAAAAAGATTAAAAGTCATGCCTCACCTGGTCATCGAACAGTGCCTGGAGGAAAAGACACCTAATACAATGAGCGTTGTAGAAGCCCACAGGATGGATTTGATGAATGTAAAAAGGGTGTTTAGGTGACGGATAAAAATCCAGCCCATATCATAAAAAGTATAGCTTAGTGCATACCATGTAAAGAACTTCTCAAAAGGAATGACCAGAAAAGGTGTGTTGGATCATTTCGAAGGAATGGGGTCGCACCAGACTTGAAGAATTATAACAATGAATTATATAACGGGGCGTGGAGATATCATCATGATAGATTGTGATCCTTCTTTAGGGCATGAGCAAAAGGGCAAGAGACCAGCCTTAGTAAGTTCTGTTGAAGAATTTAATGTTCTGGGAATTTCATACCTGATGACGATTACTTCTAAAATCAATCCGGAGGATAAAAAATTCATCCCTAATGAATTTTTTGGGTTTATTTCATCAATAAAAACATGGCTGAAGGAGAAGATTTAGTCCTAAATACTACATCAATTCACTTACATGTATACTGGCATCAACTACTTCCAATGAATATTGATTTACTTTGAGGGGATGATTGGTGATCAGCGTGGTAAATACTGACTTTTTAGTATTCGTTTTTTCGCGAAAGATAAATTTCCTTTTTTGAAGATCCCCTCCATATATTTTTGTTATTTCGAACGGAGCTTCATAGAATTTACATTCGCAAAGGTTTATTGCCGCATCTTTTCTATCTATTACGAAGTCTATCCAAATACCTTCCTTTTGATTTTGGTATTTATAGGTCGAAGTCTCTGTATAAACTTTACCGATGCCCAAGGCATGTTTTATCTCCTCTATGTGTTTTAGACAAAGTGTTTCAAACGCATACCCTCGCCAAATTTTGTATGACTGTGTATTGGAAACCAGCGACCAAATATCAGATTTGGTCTGTTTTTGATTTTTTATGAATCGATGATAGAATACAGAGTATTCGTCGATCAGTCTGTAAATTGCCCCTCTTTTCCTTTTGCCAAACTGATTTTCTTCGACGATAAATCCCGATATTTTTAAATCATCCAGGGTCCTTTGAATGGGCCCTCCAGCACGGACTTTTGAATTTGATATTATTTCATCCCTTGTAAGACCTGATTTGGATAGAGCTAGTGCAGCGACAACGGACTCATGTAATATCGCATTGTCGAATAGAGCTCTATATAGATTTTCGTATTCTTTCTTTAGAATGCCCCCGGTTTTGAAGCACATTCTTTCTATACTTGCTCTTGTGCTTTCACCTCTTTTTATTTCTTCCAAATAGAAAGGAATGCCGCCAATAGCCATATATATTTCTGCTATGGCCGTATCGGTTAAAGTAATTTTTTTTGATTGTAAAAATTGTTTTGTTTCAGACAAGGTAAATGGATCCAGGTGGATGCTGTGTGTTAGACGATTATGAAAGCCCCCTTTATCGTTTATTATCTTTTGATGGATCCAGGATGTAGATGATCCACATATGACTAATATAAAATGCTTCTCCTTTGATAAATAATCATTCCATAAATGAGCAAGAAGTTGAATAAAATTTGATTTAGCGGTGTTCATCCATGGTAATTCATCCAGAAATATGACCTGCTTTTTATTTTTTGGCAATGTTTTTAATGCCTTCTTCAACAAGATGAACAGTTCCTGCCAGTTTTTTGAAGGCTTAGACAAGACTTTTTTAAATTTTTCGATGATTTTATCTTCAAAGTTTATGATTTGGGTCTGTTTGTCTCCGGACTGTATGCCAGTTACTGAAAGACAGATATGTTTTTTGTATACTTCTTCTATAAGGTATGTTTTGCCGACCCGACGCCGACCGGTCACTGCCACGAAGGATGATCTTTTTAGGTGAAGTATATCTTTCATTTGAGCTATCTGGAGTGTCCTCGATATCATGCTATTTGTATTTATCTATCAAAAGTACATAGATAAATACAAGTATTATATATTTTTTTACTTTGCGGATCTTACATGATTTTACAATGTGGATTAAAATTATATTTGTATTTATCTATGTAAAAATATTAGGTAAGTACAGGAATATGTTTTAAATGACTAAAAATGAAAAATATCATTTTCGTAGATTTCCTTATATTCGTTATACACCATAAACTATAATTCATGTATAATAACCGTCGAGACTTCATTAAAAATTCATCTTCATTAGCTGTTTGGCCGCTGCTGCCTAATTCGGAACTAGCGTTTCTCAACTCTAAGCCTAAAAAGAACAAGCAGTGGCCTCTATCGGAAGGACCCTCAACACCCAAAATGGTTTCAGGCCTTCGCGTCAATACCGACGAAAAATCTATGCGTCGACTCAAACAAATAGGGATAAATTATGTCAGCTCAGTAGCATTACCAGGTCAGTGGGTCGAATCAGACCTCCGGGGCTATATGGACAATTTTAAGAACAACGGACTTACGCTCTACAACCTGATGTATGTCGTAGGTGCTGATATCATACTCGCCAGGCCTAATCGCGATGAAGAAATAAATAAAATCATCGAATCCCTCAAAGTCGCAGGTCGCTGCGGCCTCGCGAATGTGGAATACAATTGGTATGTCGACAGACTGACAGATGGTTATTTTGAAGTGGAAGGTAGGGGAGGTTCTGGCATCACTGGTTTTGATTACAGCAAAGTAAAAGACCTTCCTGCCAAACCGGAGATCGGGATACGAAAAGCAGATGAGATCTGGGCCAATCTTGAATATTTTCTCAAAGCCGTGATACCCGTAGCAGAAAAAGCAGGAGTTCGTATGGCCTGTCATCCCAATGACCCGGTCTCACAACAGAGTCATGGCTCTGACCAGATCCTGGCTAACCTGGCCGGCCTCAAGCGGCTGATAACTATCGTAGACAGTCCATCCAATGGGATCACCTTTGATTGTGGTGTGACTAAAGAGATGGGTGAAGACCCTGTAGAAGTGTGTAAATATTTTGCTTCCCGTGATCGAATCAACCATATGCATTACCGAAATGTGATCTCGCAGGAGCAATACAATAAATACACGGAGTGTTTTATCGACGAAGGCCAAGTCAATATGTTTGCAGTCATGCAGGAACTGATCAAACATGGTTATAGCCGTACCATGTGGGCAGAGCATCCGCATATTCTTGATTACGATCGGGATTATCCGGGTAGTCGCATTAGTGGTGGTGTTGCTGGCGGCGGTGGCGGTGGCGGATATGCTGCTGAATGTTTTAATGCAGGATTTTGCAGGGCGATGATGTGGGCAGTGCTTTCAAATGGTTAATCAGTAATCGTTATTTCCACCCTCCCCCCAAAGCTCTGTATAGTCCAACCACATTATTCAATTGTACTTTTTTTATTTCAACCAATTCCAGTTTAGTCTCTAACGCTTCGCGTTGGGCGGTAAGTACCTCGAGATAATTTGCCCGAGCAGATTTAAACAAGTCGTTAGCGATGTCAATTGACTGGTTTTGTACTTCAGATTCTGTAAATTTAAGACTGTACATTTTACTTAGATTATCGATATTGGAAAATTCATTGGACACTTCTCTAAAACCATTCAGAATCGTCTTTTGGTAATTATACAATGCTTGGATCTGTCGGGCATTGGCGTTTTTAAACTCTGCCATCAATACTTTACGGTTGACGATCGGGCCTGTCAGATCACCTACCAGGGAATACAACAGCGATTCTGGAATTTTGTAAATATAGGCTGGACTGAACGATTGCAAGCCTAATCGACCACCAATCCCCAGTGAAGGTAAAAACTCCAATTGGGCAGTTTTAATATCTAGTTTAGCTGCGGTGAGCTCCAATTCTGCTTGCCTGATATCGGGGCGGTTTCGGAGCAGTTGAGATGGAATGCCGGATTGTACCTGGGGTGGAAACAGGGAGTCCAGCGAAGCTGGATTCCGCTGGATTCTTACGGGATACCTGCCGAGTAGAAAATTGACATTGTTTTCTGTCTCGGTGATTTTCTGGAGCGTTTCATACTCCAAACCTTGTGAACTCAGCAACTGAGCTTCAAATTGTTTGACTGCTAATTCGCTAACCACCGACGCTTGTTTTTGTACTTTGACTATTTCCAATTGATTTTGCTGCAGGCGAATGGATTGTCTTATAATTTCTAATTCATTATCCAATGCAAGCAATTCGTAGTAGTTGTTAGCTATTTCAGATACAAGATTAGTTAGTACAAAGTTTTCACCCTCCTTGCTCGCCAGATATTCGGTAAAAGCAGTCTTCTTCGCATTGTGCAGCTTACCCCATATATCCGCCTCCCAACTCGCAGCCAATCCCATATTGATATCAGTGAGATTATCAGGTACTTTTTTACCGGGGGTGATCTCTGTAGATGCATCTCCGGCTCCTGAGGAGGTATAACGCCCAACTTTTTCGAGCCCCAGTCCGCCTCCTACAGATACCAGAGGCAGGAGCTGGCCATCTTTCATCATTATTTTATTCCTTGCGATCTCTATGTCTTGTAAGGTGATGTATAGTTCAGGGTTATTTTGAATGGCAGTATCTATTAGATCTACCAGGTAGGGGTCACTAAAATAGTTCCTCCATTGTATATTACCGATATCAGTCGTATCC
Organism: Saprospiraceae bacterium; assembly: GCA_016709995.1. NCBI lineage: Bacteria > Pseudomonadati > Bacteroidota > Saprospiria > Saprospirales > Saprospiraceae > Saprospiraceae bacterium. Next base: position 2,390,821 of record JADJLQ010000001.1, on the reverse strand, counting down.
AAAACATCTGCGTATTGTTTTGGAATTGATTTGATTGCAGGGCTTTCCATGGTCATTGGGATCTTGCAAGACATATGTATGCCCATAGTCAAGCATAGGATCAGGTATTTAATAATTTTCATTTTAATCTAGTTCTTCAGTTAAAGGATTTTCATCTTCATCTTTTATCAATATATGTTTCTCAGATTCGCGTCCAAAAATGAAATACAAACCGGGTATGACCAGGACACCGAACAGTGTGCCAAATAGCATGCCTCCGGTGGCAGCGCTCCCAATAGTCCTATTGCCAATCGCACCTGGCCCGCTAGCCATCACCAAGGGTATCAAGCCAGCGATAAAGGCAAATGAAGTCATTAATATCGGTCTGAGCCGGACAGCAGCTCCTTCGATAGCAGCTTGAAATACGGAAGAGCCGGCCCGATGTTTTTGTACTGCAAATTCTACGATCAATACAGCATTTTTGGCCAGCAAACCAATCAACATGACCATAGAGATTTGAGCATAAATATTATTTTCTAATCCAAGTATTTTTAGAAAGAAAAAAGCTCCAAATATTCCTGCAGGTAAGGACAATAGGATCGGGAAGGGCAAAATAAAACTTTCATATTGCGCAGCTAATAATAAATACACGAAGGCCAGGCAGATCAAAAATATATAAATAGCCTCATTGCCTCGGCCTACTTCGTCTTTCGAGATACCTGCCCAGTCAATGCCAAATCCACGAGGTAGTTTATTCTTAGCTACTGCTGCAATGGTTTCTATGGCGGTGCCACTACTATACCCTGCTGCTGCACTGCCGCTCACCTCGGAAGCATTGTACATGTTGTGCCGGGTGATTTCAGACAGGCCATACACACGATCCATCGTCATAAAGGATGAAAAGGGTACCATCTCTTCCCGATCATTTTTTACATATAGTTTGAGAATATCTTCTGGCAAAGCCCTGTATTGAGGGAGTGCTTGAACCATCACTTTGTATTGACGATCATATTTGATAAAACTGGTTTCATAATTGCTTCCAATGAGTGTCGAAAGTGTATTCATTGCATTTTCAATGGTTACACCCTTCTGCTGCGCTTTGTCGTTATCCACATTGAGCATGTATTGGGGAAAGCTTGCGCTGTAAAACGTAAATACTGAGGACAGTTCCGGTCTTTTATTGAGCTCCTGTACAAAGTCTTTACTCACTTCTTCCATTTTTTTAAAATCGCCACTACCAGCTTTGTCCAATAATCTCAATTCAAACCCTCCGGCCGCACCATATCCGGGTACGGCAGGCGGTGGAAAAAATTCGATGGAAGCGCCTTTGATATCTTTTGTCTTTTCTTCCAATTCATCCATGATCTCCTGCATCGAATGCTTTCTGTCCTTCCAGGATTTTAGGTTTATTAGACAGGTACCAGCGTTAGCTCCAGTCCCTTCTGATAAAATTTCAAAGCCAGACATGGATGATACGGAGGCGATACCTTCAATTCCGGAAGCTACTCTTTGAACTTCATCACATATTTCATCCGTCCTTTCTAAGGTAGATCCCGGTGGAGTCAAAACGATGGCATAAAATACTCCCTGATCTTCATTTGGAATGAATCCGGATGGTATCAGTCCACTTATCTTCCAGGTTAATAAACAGAATATTAAAAGTACAAGGGCGGTAACTATGCGGCGATTGACAATGCGCGTCAGGATGTTTTTATAGGTACCCAATACCCGGTTAAACCAATTGTTAAAACCCAGGAGGAGGAAGTTGATTACGTTTTTCTTTTTGGCTTTGCTATGGGTATTTTTAAGCATGATGGCACAAAGTGCAGGAGTAAGTGTCAAGGCTATTACTCCAGACAGGATAATGGAGGTAGCCATGGTCACAGAAAATTGGCGGTAAAAAATGCCCACCGGGCCTGACATGAAAGCTACCGGTATGAACACGGCTGCCATGACCAAAGTGATAGCTACTATAGCGCCGCTGATTTCTGACATAGCCAGTTCAGTGGCTGGCAGCGCATCCAGGTGGTGCTCTTCCATCTTAGCATGCACTGCTTCGACGACCACAATCGCATTATCCACGACGATCCCAATCGCCAGTACCAACGCGAACAAAGTAATCAGGTTGAGTGTGATTCCTAAAAATTGCATGAAAAAGAAAGTACCTATGAGCGATACAGGAACCGCGATAGCAGGAATCAAAGTAGATCGCCAATCACCGAGAAAGATGAATACCACCAGGCCTACCAATAAGAATGCCTCTCCCAGGGTATGCAGCACTTTCTCGATCGATGCATCCAAAAATGTGGATACATCATAACTTATTTCATAGTTCATACCCTTGGGGAAAGAAGCTTCTTTGATCTCTTCCAGTCTTTTCTTCACATTGGCTATTACTTCGCGGGCATTACTCCCGTAGGATTGTTTTATCATAATGGCTGCAGAAGGATGACCATTCAGTTTTGAATATAAATCATAGTATGAACTTCCAAACTCAACATCGGCCACATCTTTTACCCTAAGTATTTCACCATCGGGTGTGGACCTTAATATGATATTTTCATACCCATCTTTAGTAGTATATCTTCCGGGATATTTTAATACATATTCGAACGCTTCTGATCTTTTGCCGGAGCTTTCACCTGTTCTTCCGGGCGAAGCTTCCAGGCTCTGTTCGTCCAGGGCAGCCAACACTTCATCGGCTGAGATTTTATACGCCAGCATTCGATCTGGTTTGAGCCAAATCCGCATCGCATATTCTCTGTCTCCCAGTATGTCAGCAAAGCCCACCCCATCGACCCGCTTTATTTCAGACAATAAATTTATGTCGGCAAAATTGTACAAAAAGTTTACATCGAGCGTAGTATCTACACTATACACATTGACATACATGAGCATATTGGATTCTTCCCGGGTGATCTTTACTCCTTCCCGGACAACAATAGGAGGTAGTTTATTGATTACGGCAGCGACCCTGTTTTGTATATTGACCGAGGCAATATTTGGGTCTGTGCCCAGATTAAATACAACCTGGATAGATGCTGTCCCATCGTTTCCAGCATCAGATGCAATATATTTCATGCCCGGTACGCCATTGATAGCTCGCTCCAATGGGATGACAACTGCTTTGATCATGAGTTCGCCATTGGCTCCTGGATATTCCGCTGTAATATTCACTTTAGGCGGGGATACGGAAGGAAATTGCGTGACTGGCAATTTGACCAGTGCTAAAGCTCCCAATAGCGTGATCAAAAGTGATATGACTATAGATAGGACTGGCCTATGAATAAATTTATTAAACATTATTTTTTTACTTATGGGTGGTGAGATTTTCTATTGTTTGATCAATTCCAAATGATCCAGGACTTCTCGGGCCGGCACGAATTGTGGAGTGATTTTATCATCATCTTTTACATTCTGTATTCCTTCTAAGAGTATTTTATCGGTAGGTGAAAGGCTCGACCCAATGTCATATAAATTGGACAGTCTTTGGTGGATGGTAATGCTTTTTGATCTGAGCGTATTGTTTTCACCCAAAACATATACATAGGTTTTATCCTGCAGATCGTAAGTCGCTTTTTGTGGGATCAGGAGCGCATGTGGTAGATCTACTGTCATTTGCACTTTGCCGGTTTCACCATGTTTTAACAGCAGGTCAGGATTGGGAAATTTTGCCCTGAAAGCAATATTGCCGGTGTTTTTATCAAACTCTCCTTCAATGGTTTCGATGATCCCTTTGTATTTGTGCATTTGACCATTGGCCAATAATAAAGACACAGTATTTCTTGCATCGTTTTTAGACCTTGATTTAAAATCCAAATACTCTTTTTCAGATACATTAAAATAGGCGTATACACTTTTGTTATTGGATAAGGTAGTTAGCATACATCCTTCATCAATCAGGCTTCCTACTTTAAACTTTAATCTGTCTACTGTGCCACTAAAAGGAGCTGTAATCCTGGTAAAGGAAAGATTAGTTTCCGCGATGCCTTGTTGAGCTTTTGCTTCGTTGAGCTTTGCGATGGCTAATCCTAACTCAGTCTGGGAAACAATATTTTTATCTGCCAGGGATTTGACATTTTCCATTTCCAGTTCGTTTGTTTTAACCTCTGCCTGCGCCTTAGCCAACTCAGCATCAAATTCTCGTGAACGGATCGTAAATAGGGTTTGACCTTCGGTCACGAGTTGTCCCTCATCTACTGCGATAGACTCCAGGTATCCCTTTACTTTTGCCCTCACTTCTATGTTTTGAATGGATTGGATTCCTGCTATATAATCTTTGACCGTAGAAGTATCCAGGATGAGGGGAGATGTTACTTTATAAGTGCCTTCTTCCTTGACAGCTACTTCTTGTTTAGGATTACATGCTGTAAAAAAGAATAGTGTAACCAGGCTTATTATAAGAATGGATTTGTTCATATTCATAAATTTTTAGGTAGTAATGTTTTATTAAATAAGGGTATTGAACCCCTTAATTTTTGAGGGTCAGGTTGAAGCGGAGGACACCGCATATTTCCTGACGAATAGGATAAAAATGATTTGAAATTATACTCCTACAGCTTTGGGAGGGTATTATATTTATCAGGAGCGTGGGATGACCTGATAATTCTGCGAAGGAAAGAAAAAAATTAAATCCTTAAGACTCTGATGAAAATATAGAGCGCAGGAAAAATTTGGATAAAGGATTTGGATGACTTTGCTTTGGAGAATGAGCATGATGATGATTTGCCCGGAGTCAAAACTGACTTAGAGAAAGATTTGCTGATTCCTGTGTTTTTTTTACCCTCATGAGCAATATCGTCATCTGTCAATTCCAACAGGATAGCTTCAATCATAGGTAATTCACCGCAGGCATGATCTCTTAAAAAATTATGATCTTTGGATGTGAACGCAAGATCAGTTGTAGCCAGCTGGTGGCGGGAATATGAAGAAACCGAGGCGATTATCGCCAACACAATACTAATAGCAGAAAAGATGTTTTTCATCATCCAGCCGCCAAAGGTATTCAGTGATTATTTATAAATGGAGGCATTAACAGATTATTAATGAGTGATAAAATTTTTCACATTTGCTTAAAAATTTATTTTAATTCAACGGGATCCTTGCCATTAAAATCCCTCCTACTTCAACTTCCTCTCAAAAAAATCCGCCACCGCCCCATATACTTTCACCGAATTTTCCCACTTCAACCAATGATGGGTATCGTCTACGATCATCATCGTTTCGTAAGGCACACCTTGTTTCTCCAGCCTTTGGATGAGATCTGTACTTTGATTGAACCGGACATTGCGATCATCATCTGCGTGGATGATAAGCACAGGAGAGGTCCAGGTCTTCATGGAAGAGATAGGGGATGATAACCAGGCTACCTGTTTCGCTTTTTCATAGTCTGGAGCTTTTTCCGTTTTATTGGAATAAGCGTTCATGATATTTCTGGAAGCGCCCCAATCGTGTACGCCATGTATATCTACTCCTGCGGCAAATATTTTGGAATCCCTGGCTAAAGCCATTGCAGTGAGGTACCCACCATATGAACCGCCATATATTCCAATCTTGCCGGAGTTGATATAGCTTTGTTTTTGAAGCCAGAGTCCGGCAGCTTTGATATCCTGGTATTCTGCAGCACCATTGATGCCACCTTTTGCCGGTTGATGGAATTCGTATCCATATCCAATGCCCAATCTATAGTTGACAGATAATACGACATAGCCAAGACTCGCGAGATATTGGTTAGAGGCATAGGCATTAGAATAATAATCCGAATAGTTCCATCCCAATAGCATTTGGCGGGGTGGACCACCGTGCACGTATACTATTGCAGCTTTTTTGGCTGGGCCTCCTGAGGGCATAAAAAGATCCGCATGCACTTCGACTCCATCCAGAGACTTAAAGATCACCTGTTGTGGAGTGACCAATTGACCCGAAGGATAATCATCTGTAATTAAATCAGTGCCTATCAGCTTAAGCGTATTGCTACCTGATACCGGCACCAGGGCGGGGACTGGAGGTCTTTGAGCGGTGGCACTGAGGCAAGCCACTATTTGACCACGAAGAACGACAGGAGCCCATTCAATACCTGATCCAGGCGTAAGCACCCGCATATCAGCTTTATCCACACTTACGATTGCTGCGTGCCTTCGTTCCAGATCAAGTTTATCCGGTCCGGAATTAGTACTGAAGGTCAGATATTTTTTATCCGCACTCAATGCAATATGCTCGCACATAAAATGGCCTGGCGTAAGCAGGAGTGGACTGCCGCCTTGGGCATTCATGGAATAAAGATGTGGCCAACCGTCCTGGTAGGATAAAAACACGATGCGATCATGGGCCGCCCAGTGCAGATTAAATCCACCATGAGTAGTCGGAATAGAGCCTCGCAATGTACTGGTTGATTGCCACAATAGACTTGCAGTGCCGGTAGCCAGGTCAGCAATGTATATGCTCCAGGGCTTAGGTCGCCTCACCAACATAGAGTCTGGTGCGCCACCTGATCCGGACATTCTGACAAATACAATCTTGTTACCATCCGGTGACCACTGCGGTGAATCATCCTGATTGAACGAAGGGGCGATCCATTTTAAAGATTTTTGCGCTACACTATACACGCCGATGATGGAATGGTCTCCGCGATCTGACACGAAGAGCAAAGCAGATCCATCCGGGCTCCAGTCTAAGGAACCTACTGTCCCCCTGGTTGTAAAAAGATTTTTTGCATCATTCACACTGTCCAGCTGTGCCATCCACACCTGGCCGCTTTTTATGAATGCCAATGAATGATTATCCGGTGAGAGGACAGGTTGGTCACCTTCCGAAATATATTGTACACTGCCACCGGCAAACGGAATAGAGGCGATTTTTACTTTAAACGGCTGCAGCTCAGAGGTCGGATTGACTGGTAGTTCCTCGTCCCAATTACCACTATGTTCACCGCCACGCACAAAGACAACCCTGCTTCCGTCATCTGAAATCTGCAGACTGGTTATTTCCTGCCCGTCGTCTTGCGTAAAATCAGTAAGTTTCCTGGCTATAAAATCAGGACCCTCTGCCACATAGACATTTCTACGCCCTTGCTCATCGAGGGCCCAAGCAATTTTGGAGCCATTTGCCGCAGCGGTGAGTTCGGTGGGAAAGGGGTAGTTTTTAAAGTTGGTAAGGGTTAGCTTATTTTGAGCAGATAAGTTGAGCCCAAAGAGTAAAAGGAAAAGTAGTTTTTTCATGAGGTTAAATTATCTAATTATTAGTAAGCACTGGATAGCTTGGATGCTAAAATATTTTATTAATCTATGAGGAGCTTTAACCTCTACATTTTTAAATGGAATATAGATTATCAGGTTGCCATACTTCTCGTCTTTTAGGCCAGCCAGTATCTATTTCACTATGGAGATTATTTTTAGTGATTTTTTTTAACAACTCTTTCAGCTTATAATCTGGTTTTTCTGAAGGTCCAATCACTAACTTACCTTTAACTGTTGAAATGTCCACCAATGATTCATTTTCAATATTAATATAATTTGAGTACGCTTTTGGAATGCTGATTACAAAGCTATTTCCCTTTTTTTTGAACTTTTGCTATCATGATAAGCTGTAGCTATAAAAATAATACACCATTTTGAGATTTTGTACCACCTATTTTCTTCATCCCTGGAATATTTAAGTTGAGATTAGGTAGAAGTCAAATGGGTAGAATTCAGATAAATAGTATAACAATCACTTAATCACATTTTTCATATCTTTTCAGCTTATAGTTGAAGAAAACAATGATAGCCACACAAACCAATCCTCATAGCTACGATTTTGCCTCACTCCAGTCCAAAATCAAAGGCGAAATACTCACCGACGACTATTCCCTGGGTATGTACTCTACTGACGCCAGTTTTTATCAATTGATGCCCCTGGCGATAGTCCTTCCGATGGACGAAGCAGATGTAAAAGCAGCAGTAAAGTTCGCCAATGACCATCATTTAAAAATCCTCCCCCGTGGCGGCGGCACCAGCCTGGCCGGACAGACTGTGGGAGAGGCGCTCATCATTGATTTTTCTAAGTATATGAACAAAATCATTGAATTCAATGAACGTGAAAGATGGGTAAAAGTACAACCAGGACTGGTACGGGATGTACTCAATGAGGAGATGGCCCGCTATGGATTGCATTATGCCCCGGATCCTGCGACTTCCAGCCGGGCTAATGTTGGTGGTATGGTAGGTAACAATTCGTCAGGCACCAAGAGCATTCTCTATGGCAAAACCGTAGATCATATCCTGGAAGCCAAAGTCCTGCTTGCTGATGGTACAGAAATGATTCTCAATGAAAAGACCGAAGCGGAGTACGATCATATCGCCAATCAACCATCCAGGGAAGGTGAAATCTATAAAAAATTTAGAGAAGCCATTCACCTTCATGCTGACGAGATCAAGGCCCGGTTTCCAAAAGTGATGCGTCGCGTCGGTGGGTACAATCTGGATGAATTTGTATACACCGATCGTTGGAATCTGGCCAAATTGATCACTGGCAGCGAAGGTACCCTGGCCATCTCCCTGGAGCTAAAAATCAACCTGGAACCCCTGCCTAAATTCAAGTCGGTCGTCGTAGTCCATTTTGCAGAATTATTAGAGGCGATTAAAGCGGTAGAACCTATGCTGCCGTATAGGCCTTCTGCAGTTGAAATACTGGATCGCACCGTGCTTCATCTCAGTGCTGAAAACCTGACCACCAAACATCTATGCCACTTTATCGAAGGCGATCCGGCAGCTATCCTGATCGTAGAGTTTTATGGGGATACCCAGCAGTCGGTGATCGAAAGGCCCCAGGAAATGATCGAAGAATTAAAAAGACTTGGTTGGGGTTATGCCTATCCTTTGTTTCCCGGCGGAAAATCATACAACGATGTGTGGGAGTTACGCAAAAAAGGCTTTGGTCTGATGCTGGGACTCAAGGGAGATAAAAAGGCTTTGAGTTTTATTGAGGACGCTGCTGTACCTATCCCAGTCCTGCCCGAATACATAGATCAAGTGCTCAAGATATGTGCTAAACACCATACTGAAGTCGCTATGTATGCGCACGCGAGTGTAGGCGTGATCCATGTGCAACCACTGTTAGACCTTCGAGACGAACAAGATATCATCAACCTTAAAAATATCACTGACGAGACCTTTGACCTCGTAGTAAAATATGGCGGGTCCTGGTCGGGAGAGCATGGCGATGGCCTGGTACGCAGTGCATACAATGAACGATTTTTTGGAACTACCATATATAATGTATTCAGAGAGATCAAAACCTGGTTTGATCCTGAAAATATTATGAATCCGGGTAAGATCGTGGATACCCAGGCTATCGAACAAAATCTTCGATATGGTACTAAGTATAAGGACACTGCAGTGAAGACCGCCTTTCATTACCGATCAGAAAATAGTTTTAGTGAATCAGTGCATATGTGTACGGGGGTAGGGGAGTGTAGAAAGATTTTGGGAGGTACCATGTGTCCCAGTTTTAAAGCCACCCGTGAGGAGGAACATTCGACCAGGGGGCGTGCCAATGCTTTGAGGCTGGCCATGTCCAATCAATTAGATCACGCGGGACTATCCAGCAAACGACTGCACGAAGTGATGGACCTATGTATCTCCTGTAAAGCTTGTAAGTCAGAGTGTCCCTCCAATGTCGATATGGCCAAAATGAAGTCGGATGTAGCGCAGCTCTATTATGATGAACATGGAATCAGTTTTAGAGATCGGCTCATCCGCGATTCATCCAGGATGGCTTCCAGGATGTCAGGTTCGCTGGCGGGCATCATCAATTTAGTGCAAAGAACCAGTTTGTTCAAAATGTTACTGGAGAAAATGGTTGGATTCGATCGTCGCAAAAACCTTCCGGAATATGCGCACCAACCTTTTTATAAGTGGTTTGAGAAAAAAGCCAATCATTTTAGAAGCGTGGATAAAAAAGTCGTTTTGTTTGCCGATACCTACCTCAATTTTCATGAGCCTAATATTGGTATCTCCGCCCTCGAATTGCTCAATTCTTGTGGTTACGAAGTCATCCTTGCCAATGTGGGTTGTTGTCAACGACCTAAGATCTCTCACGGCTTTCTCCGGGATGCTAAAAAAGAAGGCATGAAAACTGTGGATGGCCTGAGAAAATATTTGGATCAGGGTTTGTCGATCGTCGTGTGCGAACCCAGTTGTGCTTCTGCTTTAAATGACGATCTGCCCGACCTGATAGATGATGAGGCCCTGGCTCTGCAATTAAAAAATCAAGTCATGATGATCGATGTATTTATAACCAAAGCAATCGAAGCAGGTCATATTGAAAAATCGTTTGAATCTATCGCTGGCAATCTATTGATCCATGGTCATTGCCATCAGAAAGCGTTGTATGGTACCAGCTCGATGAAAACTGTTTTAGAAAATGGCAAATTTTCCTGTAGTGAGATCCCATCCGGCTGCTGTGGTATGGCAGGCTCTTTCGGTTATGAAAAGGAACATTTTGAGGTATCTCAAAAGATCGGAGAGGAGATCCTGATACCCGCCGTCAAGTCGATGAAGGATGGTACCACCCTGGTCGCCAATGGATTTAGTTGCCGGCATCAGATCGAGCATTTTACTGGAGTGAAGGCAAAGCATTGGGTGGAGGTGATCAAAGTGCAATAGGGCTATAGGGCTCACCATTATAGTTTGGGGGCAGGAGAAAAATTGGATAACAGGGATGAAAAGACTGTAAGATAAGGTCAAAATTATGCTAAGATTATTAATGTATTAAGTAATTATTTGATAATCAATAAAATAAACATTGGTATTTTACTTATATATTTATCGATTAATAGGTAGCAAAACCTGCCTGACGCAAAGTACCTGTAATAAGTGATTTTGATCTTCTGCGTTTTTTAGAATTTGATTGAAAGTTGTAGATGACCTCCTAATCCCAATTCAACAATTTTTTGAAGTGTTGAAATTCGAACTTCTTTGATATTGTTTTCGATTTTGGAAATATAGCCTTTGTTTGTTCCACATTTCTCTGCAAGTTCTTCCTGAGTCATTCCTTTTTCTAAACGTGCCTGTTGAATCATATATCCAAGTTTAAAAGATTCAAATCCTTTGTCAAACTTTTCTCGTTTGGGAATCCCTTTTTTACCGTATTGCTCTTCGATAAACTGATCGAGGGACTTAATGTTTTTCTTCTGTTTCATATTCATGTTTTATTTTGAGTGCTTTTATGATTTCAGATTTTGGTGTCTTCTGTGTCTTTTTTTGAAATCCATTCGCCAACACAATAATTTTTCCCTGGTCAAAAAAACAAAATACTCTAAAAGTGTCGCTTCCTTGTATAATTCGTATTTCGTAAAGCCCATCAGTTCCTTCAATATGTTTGAAGTATTCTACAGGAATCTGTTGAGTGATTTCTATCAATTTAAAGGTCCAGATGATTTTGTCCTTTACTTTCTGCCGTTGCTTATTAAAGAACTCAATAAAATAGTCCTTAAATAATATAACTGTTCGAAATTTGTCCATTCTGGTACGATGCAAAAATATATGGAGTTGTCCTATTGTGCAACTTTATTTCATAAACATTGAAAATAAACATCAAAGTTTGATCTGCTCGTGAAGATACTTTCAGCTCAAAATCACTTTTAACATATACTACTCTAAACAGTGTCAATATCTCTTCACCGGCATCCTCACCTGACTCGAATATACCGATGAATGATGTATCGTATTTTTTGCAATTACCCCTTTGTATTCGTTATAATTATTTCCGCCGGTATTTAAGTTGCGATCAAATCGGGGAAAATTACTGGAAGAAATTTCGATGCGTATGCTATGTCCGGGGGCAAAATAGTTGGAAGTGGAGATAGGCGTTAAATCTACCTTGTATACTTTCCCTTTTTCCATCATCACCTCTTTATCATAGCCATCCCGGTAACGGAGTCGTTGTATGGTTTCATCCAGGTTATAAGCTTTTCCATCAGGATATACATCCAGGACTTTTAAGGTAATATCGGTGTCTTTAGCATCTGAGGAAACAAATACGGTCGCTTCGATAGATCCAGTCACCTCTACACCTTGCACCAGCGGATCGGAGGTATAGACCAAAATGTCATTTCTTGCTTCCATTTGTCGCTGATCGTAAGCACCTCCGTTGAGGGCATTACCCATACAGCATACGTTGCCACCATTGCTAGGCACAGGAAAATTGGGATCGTAAGAAAATTGATCTGGGTTTTCATTCGCCGGCATGTTGGGAGATAATTTTCCATCGCCGAAGACAGAATTCGCTTTACCACTGCTATGCAGATAATAAGTAGTCGTCGTATATCCGGAGGGTGGCCAGGTATCTGAAGCTTGCCATTTATTGGACCCCATAGTGTAAAATTGCACTTTGGGCGTTTTGGTCAGGATATCATTCTTTTCTCCCTTCATCCAATAATCGAACCAGCCGTAAGTCAAGGCATCATAATCTAACCGGGCGTCTCCAACATTCCGCTCTCCTACCATCGTGTTTTCTGTGGCTCTTTTATACGAACAATGCAGAACAGGAGCGATCACGAGGTATTGATTATCCGCTATGCCGGGTTTTTTCGCATTTTTTTTGATATGATTGATCATCGCGAGGTTGGGACTGGTAGACACATCGTACCAGGACGCAAACCAAAAAGTTGGTTTTTCATACGGCATATTGTCATGGTATAAGCCACCCTGGTACCAGGCAGGATCGTTGGGTTTACGACGAATCAAATCTTCAAACACACTGACCGGACCATGAATGTTTTTTATAATATCCTGTACAGGCAGATGAGTAAAAGCATCGGTCCAATCCACTTTGGGGTATTCCGGAGCCATATCATAAAATCGCTGAATTCGCAGTAAGTCTTCCTGGGTGGCATTTTTAGGCAATTGAGGTCGAATAATATCATGCTGCGTGCCGTATAACCAGGAGGTAAATAAGAGTTGATGAGCACCTCCCCGATACCAATTACCCTGTTCATAAAATTTGCCTATTCGGCCTACACCAGCACCAAAGGCCTGGGTTATATTGGCGGCCAATGCAGGATGATCCATAGCAGTCACAGCCATTTGCCACTCCGCTGTGGAAGAGCAACCGGTAAGTCCTATTTTTCCATTAGACCATGATTGAGTGGATAGCCAGGTAAGTGCGTCATAACCATCGGTCAGGGGTGTGCCCAGGATGTCCCACTCGCCCTCTGAAAAAAATCGTCCTCTTTCATTTTGAACTACATAGGCATATCCTCGCATGACCGCTTCCAGGGCAGAGGCATAGGCATTGAGTTTCTGCTCGCCATCCCCCCAGGTATTGAAATTGTACGGTGTACGGGAAAATATAATGGGAACTTTCTGGTCACCTTTGGGTCTAAAAATATCTGTCGCTAAGCGTATTCCATCCCGCATAGGCATCATGACCTTCTGATCGATGATGGCCACTTCCTGAAGCTTTTTGTAGGATTCTTCCGGTGAAAGGGATTGAGCAAAAATATATCCTGTCAGCAACAAGGCAGACCACAAGACAACCAATCTTTTCATAGCTAAAATTTTTAAAATATAGCCTCAAGTTAGTGAATTTGGTGTACAGATAGGCTTGAAAATCAGGAAAGTGGAATGAACAAAATTGCCTCGTTAGATGGAAATGAGATTTCAAAAGCAGGATCAAGTTTATAGTTGAATTCTAATCCTCCTACCTACTTGACTAAAATCTCATTGTGGGGCAACGAATATTCGGACTGCATGGTGATCAACACCACATGGTCGCCTGGCTGTACTTTGCTCATAATTTTTTGGATACTAATTTGTGTAAAAGTCTCATCTGAATACATGGTGAGCGTCTTAGTCAGCTGATCCCTGAGGGCGATCTTAAATTTTATTTTATCCACTGCTTTGTTTTCAGTATCGGATAATGCAGCCGTGCAGACAGTTAAAGTGCCTTTACTGGTTTGATCCAGGATACATGCTCCAAAAGGACTGTAAGTGTCTACGATCATTTTATTATCCAGGAATGCGGCGCTGCAATTGGAGAAAGCAGCCTGAGCATAACCCGATGAGCATATGAAAAGCCAAAATAGAATGGAGTAAATCTTAGAAGTTGTTGCATTCATTGTGATTAATTTTATTTGTGATAATATGGGTGCAATGTAAGATCTGCCACCTGTGTAAGAGTAAAATGGATGTAAAATCCTGTAAAAGTCTTGTAAAATTCAGGGATAGACCCAAGCTTATTCTAATTCTAAGGAGATAGTGTAAATATTATTTGAATGCTAAGATCCAAGCCTCACCACCTCCCCTGTCTTCACCGACTCATCACAAGCAAAAGCTACTCTCAAACTATTCACCGCATCCTGCATATGATCGGTCAAATCCAGATTCCCCACAATAGCTTTTAGAAAGTATCGTTGCTCCCTATTGCAGAGCTCCTGGTGATCAGGTTCGTCACGGAGATTGATCCATTCATCTTCTTTGGTAAATTCATGGAATGCATCCTGATCTGCATGATGCAAGCGTAAGGATTCGGTTTTGGTATGGGCATCAATGGAATCCGATTTGCCTTTGCCCCCGGCTTCTTGCGCGACGATCGATACACTTCCTTTGGGACCAATCACATCTTTTATAAAAAATGCAGTCTCACTCATCATAGGTCCCCAGCCCGCTTCATACCAACCGACGGAACCATCTTCAAATCGTATCTGGAGCTGACCATAATTATAATTCCAAGCCGGGATATCATCACTTAGTTTGGCTCCGATCGCACTGACCCATACCGGTTTGCTACGTGTCATCTGGCACATGACATCGATATAATGCACCCCGCAGTCTACGATGGGGCTCAGGCTTTTCATAAGATTGTGATGTACGGTCCACATATAACCATGGCTCTGTTGATTGAGATTCATGCGCATGACCAGGGGCTTGCCAAGAGTCTGTGCCAGCTCTACAAATTTTTCCCACGAAGGATGATGTCGCAGGATATAGCCGATCACTAATTTTTTATCTGCTTTGATGGCGGCTTGCATCACCCGCTCTGATCCGGCCACGGTATCAGCGAGTGGTTTTTCGATAAAGACATGGCAGCCTTGCTCAAATGCTTTGATGGCAAAGGATTCATGGGTGTCAGGGTAAGTGGAGATACAGACTGCCTCAGGTTTGGTCGCTGCCATCGCGTACTCAAAATCATCATACAGCGGGTATTCACCACCTAGTTTTTCATTCAGCACTTTTTTACTGTCACCGGTAGATACTAAACCACAGATTTCAAAACCGTCCATAGTATGATAAGCGGTGGCGTGGGAAGCGCCCATATTGCCGCAACCGACGACGAGGATGCGGAGAGGATTATTTTGTTGAGACATATTTAAAAATTTAGTTTTTATTTATAAATTTTTTTGTTTTGATTTAGAAAACAAGCAAGGGTCATATGATTTATCCAGAATGTTAGGGTTTCACGTTTTTGTAAAGTTAGTGCTTATAAACAGTATAAAACTTTAGAAAGGCCAAATTTTTGAAATGAGATTTTAAACTTGGTTAGTGATCAAGAAGAATCCATTTTCCTCATTTAACTCAGTAAATTTTTTGCATTACTTCGCTAAATTAGAACCTTTCCTGTTTTTTTATTGACCAAGACCCTAATACCCTTTCCTAATCACCCGTGTATTTTCTTAGACTGCAATCGACTAAAAAATACAGTTCATTTTTAATACAATTTTTAATTTTATTGAATCCACAATGGGCAATATCCTTTTCTATTGTCCATATGTATAAATTTATTAAATGATCCTTGATCAAATTCATTTGTCAGGCCAATTGAAAATAATCCATTAATAGCTCTAATGTTAATTTTTCATCCTCAGTAATTATTTTATCAGAAATTGTTTTTTTAAACTCTACAGCCTGTGTTTTTTCCTAATTTAATATTGTATTCAATTGCTAAATCATTCAAGTGGTTCTGTTCTGTTTCAGATAGGATTCCATCAACTAAATATTCATTCAATAATTTGGTAAACAACTAAGCCTTTAGGCTGAAAATAGCCTCATCAAGAAAATGCGAGATTATTACCTTGACAGGAGTTTTGATATAAAGGGCCTCACGGTAGCTCTGTCCGTAAATCTCATCTTAACTCAACCTTTATTTACTTTTTATTAAGCTGCCTCCTTACTCTAGCCACATCTTTTGCATCCACCCCGGGCATCCGATTTTTAAACCCAGCCCGGATATACGTGATGATGGAAGCGATCGCATGATCATCCAGCAGATCGTTCTTCGGCATGATACCCTGATAAGTTTTATCATTAACTTTGATCGGTCCCTGCCTACCATTTAATACGATATCGATTAATTGATCCACATCTCCTTTGACCCATTCTGACTCTGCCAGCGGAGGATATCGATTATTATCACCTTTGCCGTCTTGCTGATGACAGCTTTTGCAATAAGTTTGATACAGGATACTCCCTTTGAGTCGATCGCCGCGTTGCAGATTGTCATTGACTTCGTCGGGAGTTTTGATATAAGAGCGGGACTTACGCGCTTCCATGGCCACAAGTTGTTGATCGGTAAATTTGGTTTTATCTCCGGGATACATCACCCGCCATATCTTGCCTTTATTCGATTCGCTGATGTATAAGGAGCCATCGGGTCCTTCGGCAAGACCCATCGGGCGAAACCTGGCTTCGCTGGTATTGACCACGGTATCTACCTGGGTAAACCCATCCGCGAAGACTTCCCAAGCACCGGTTGGTTTTCCATTTTCAAAAGGGATAAAACATACAATATATCCAGCCTGGGGATATGGCGACCGGTCTGTAGATCCGTGAAAAGCTACAAAAGCACCTTTTTTATAGCGTTCCGGCAGATGATTTCCTTGATAAAACAAAATATCCATCGGAGCCCAATGCCCGGGGAAACCGAACACAGGATTGGTAAATTCACTGGCCCGGCCTATGATTTTGCCATCACCTCCATACCCGGGTTGCAACACATTTTTACCCTGGAGCTGATCATAATACGCATAGGGCCAGCCATAATTATCACCATCCTGCACTTTGGCCATGATCTCAGATGGAAGCAAAGCCGCTTGCCACCCGGTGTAGAGTTCGGGGTACAAAGTTTGAAAATTATCTATTCCATTGACGACGGCATACACGCTTTTATCCCCGGGATTCCATGTCATGCCGACCACACTGCGCAGGCCTGTGGCAAACCGATATCCGTCTTTGATCGTCAGTCCTTTTTTGTTGGCATCAAAACGCCAGATACCGGCATGGGTTTCAAGCACCGGGCATGGGTCTAATCCTTTGCCATGTAAGGTGCCTGTCGGACCATAAACTTTCATATCCTGGCAGGCGTCATTGGGTGCACCAAACGGGACGAACATATGGCCCTGATCGTCAAAAGCAAGTGGTTTGGTGGTATGCCAGTTTCTGACCACATTGGTATCCGTATCAGTGAGTATGATTTCGGTTGGACTGGTTGGGATCAGTTCGCCCCGCTTCAATTTATTTCTTAAGACATATTTGACCGTGGTAGTATAGAGGTAGTCATCATGTATCTGCACCCCTACGGCCAGGCTGCCTTCATCTTTATAATCACCAAAATAAACGATAGAATCCGCTTTGCCATCTCCATCAAGGTCCCGGAGCCCGACGGTGCCGCCACTTCCTTTCATTGCGTCATTATAAGTCAGTTTGACATAGATATCGCCGTGATCATTGACAGCGATATGCCTGGTTCTTCCTATGCTATCGACCACTGCCAAAGCTTCAAAACCATCGGGCAGAAACAATCCTGCATTGTTAGGATCGCCTGATGGTATTGGCATTGGTTTGGATTGACAACCAGACCATATCCACAAAGCGATGAGTAGTGTCAATGGTGAGAGATAAATTAGTTTTTTCATTCAAGATTTTTTTTCAAAAGATGATGATTTATTTCACATACGGTGTTGCTGCCAATCCATTCAGATCCCATACTATTTTGCCATCACGGATCGTCATCTCGACTTCCAATTTTTTTTTGCCTTTGATCCTGGCCCCACTCGCATCGATAAAACCGTAGTTCCCTTTTCGGATTCGGATGATAGCTATGTCTGCGACACTGCCTTCTGCCAAAGTACCAAGATCTTTCCTTTTGATCGCCTGAGCAGGAGCCCAGGTGGCTTTTAATATGATGTCCTCTATACTCATGCCCATAGCCAGGTATTTTGACATCACATTGAGCATGTCCTTCATACCGGCATTCATACTGAACCGATGCAGATCGGTACCGAAAGAATTTGGCGACAATCCTTGCCGGAGAGCAGGTATGGCTTGATTAAACCAAAATCCTGCCCCTCCATGTCCTACATCAAAAAGTATCCCTTTTTGTATGGCGGATTTTATAAATGGCTGCAGCATTCCATTGGAGTCTATTACAGGCATTCGTTCGGTGATATTTTCATAAGTATGGGTGATGATGTCACCTGGTCTCATATGATCCAACTGTTCTTCTAAAGTATAGTTGGGTAAATGACATTCTACGAATAAGGGAATATCGGATTTATTACAAGCAGTCAGTGCATGATCAAAAGGTGTCCAATCTTTGCCAGGGTAATGGCCTATTTTAATGCCAACTATAATGTCTTTATATTTTTGTCTCGTTGCGTAGGCATTGTCTGGATCGATGTCATTGATATCTGTTTCGCTGTCTTTAGCACTCATGCCGTTGCCGGAGATATTGAGCCAGGCCAGGATCCTTGTTTTGGATTGATCGATGACCTGTTGTTTGAATTGCGGAAAATTGCGCCAGCCGGAAGTACCTGCATCGACGACAGTAGTCACGCCGGCTTTGAGTGTAATATCGTCCGGTGATAAACTATAAATGCCATCGGCGAATACATCGGGCTTGCTACCTACGAACACATGGGTATGCAAATCTATGAATCCAGGACAGACGATCAGTCCTTTGGCGTCGATCGTTTTCTTAGCCTTGAATAAAGTGAAGTCAGTACCTACTTTTAATATTTTGCCTTCATGAACAGCGATATCTTTTATTGCATGGATATTATTGGCGGGGTCGATGAGGAGTCCATTTTTTATTAGGATATCTATGTTTTGTGAAGATGAATAAGTAATAAAAATTAAGTAGAATATAAAAAGGCAACAGCTTTTTTTCATCAACTTTAAGTAACCATGCCAAGATATGTGATGTGGCTTATTCATTTTGCATCCCATCCCTTCATGCTTATCCCATTCAGATCCCAAACTATTTTGCCGGCCCGGATAGTCAGTTCAGCTTCTAATTTTTTTGACCCCATTAGTTTCGTTTCTCGTACATCAGTATAGCCAAAACTTCCAGACTTTAAATTCAATACCGTTACATCTGCTTCAGATCCTACGCTGAGATGACCCAAGTCACTTCGATGAATGGCTTCGGCAGGAGCCACAGTAGTGCGCTGAATGACTTCATGGAGGGTCATACCCATGGCCATAAACTTAGACATCAGATTGGTAAAGTCTTTCATGCCTCCGTTCATGCTTTGAGTATGCAGATCCGAACTGATCACATTTGGTTTGAAACCTTGTTGTATGGCTGGTACGGCCTGTCTCCATGAAAAAGCCCCTCCACCATGACCTACATCAAAGATGATACCCCGCTTTTGCGCTTCAAATACAAATGGTTTTACCTTGCCATTTTCATCCACCACGGTTTGTCGCTGTTTGGGCCCATAAGAGTAGGTGTGCGTAAACATATCACCAGGTCTAAGGTGCTTCATAAATAGAGCCTCAATGGAATTTGGCGGATCATGTTCCCCAAAATCCACCATGACTGGTACTTTGGCCAGATTGCCTGCTTCTACTGCACGATCTACCTGCTCAAACTCTCCCCAAAAGTGTGCTGATTTGATACCCACCAAGAAATCAGAATACAATTTGTTGATCATATCCGCTGTCATCTGCGGACTCATATCGGTGAGGTCTTGCTCCTGAAACCGACTCACCATTCCATGGCCGACTATATTCAATAAGGCGAGTACCCGGGTCTGTGCTTTATCGATAGTCTGTTTTTTAAACAATGGAAAATTCCTCCATCCTGAAGAACCTGCATCCACGACAGTAGTCACTCCAGCCCTGAAGGTGAAGCCGTCAGGCATTACACTGGTAGGACCATTGGCTATATAGGCATCCAGGTCATTACCCAGAAATACATGCACGTGCATATCTATCAGCCCGGGAGTGACATAAAGACCTGCGACATTCACTACTTTTTTGGCTTTATCAGCGGCGATATCTTTTGCTACCAGGTAGATTTTATTATTTGAGATGGCTACATCGAGGATCGCGTCAATATTATTTTTTGGGTCAATGACATGGCCGCCTTTGAGTAAGAGGTCGATTTCCTGAGCATTGGTGTTGCTCAGAACAAAAATGAACAAAAAAACCAGTGACTTTATATGCTTAAAACCGCTCTTCTTCATAATATCAGTTTGATTTAAATGCTTTACGCTGACAGTAAAAATCAGGAGGAGATCTCACTGCCTTACTAAAGCTATGCTCGTTTAATAAAAAAGGACCTACGTAGCCAGTGGCGGTCCACCTGGGATCACGACTTTCTTGCGTGCCATTTTGAATGCAGACTTTTGGGCTGTGAATTTGGCAGTTTGATATTCACCAAGGTAAATGGACCCGGACAATTTATCGCCGGCCATTGTACCGGAGAATAAATAAGTGATTTGATCACCTGGTTTTCTGAGATGGGACCTGAGTTTGAACTGATTTCCTTCGACCATGCCCATCACTTCCTGGGTTTCATAATCAGAAGTATGCATGCCCTGTATCCAGTTGCCCTCTTGCTCCAGGTAAAGTTTGTGCTGACTATTGCTACTAAAGAACTGCACTGTCACATCCCATTGTCCTCCGATCTTGACGGAAGCCGGGCTCATCGTTGTAGTTTTTGGACTTCGCTTTTGAGTGAGAAAGTTGTAGATTCTATCTGCCACGACTTTATCATTGCCTGGTTGCATCTGCCCGGTAGTAATGCTGATATGGGTCTGTCCATCGGCTCCGGTGTTGCCACCTATCGCAACCCTGGGTTTATTCCTTGCAAATTCTTCAGCGACCTCTTCGCCGGTGATATTGAGCTGGTTGGGATCCCAGGATATGGTCAATACAGGGGATTTATTATCGAGACCTTCTGGTTCGTAGACGGATGTTTTGATTCCTGCGATTTTGGATACCTGAGTAGAGATTGTATTGAGATAGGACAGCCAGGTCTTCCATTCCGCAGCATGATCTCTGGTAGTCCAGGCCTCGACCGCAGCCAGCATACCCAACATTTCTTCTTTTCCCACCTTGTCATCCCGGCCGGGACCATGATGGGGTGCACTAGCCTGCCAGGCAGACATTAATATATCCTTTTGTCCCAATAATAGTCCGGCACATTGTGGGCCACAGATAGCTTTGCCACCACTATAAGCCACTACAGAAGCTCCGCGCTTTAAATGGGTATTGGGGATGGTCAATACTTCCGCGGCAGCGTCGATGAGTACAGGTATATTTTTGGGTCTGGCGAGTTCGACAATAACTTCTAACGAGAAAGGCTGGCCGGTAGCTGAGGCGTCATTGGTCATGAGGTAGATCATGGCAGTATGATCAGTGATCGCTTTGGACATTTCTTCTGCAGTTTCTACGGTGATCAGCTTTACCCCAATATTTCGCAAGGCATGATCATACACATTCCTGGAATGGGCTGGTACGATCACTTCATTTTTTTCAATTCCCGTCAGGTCAGGAATTCGAATGAGTTTTTCAGGGTTTCCCCCGGTTACACACGCTGCTGTGACATGCTTGAGCCCGGCTGCACAACCCGAAGATACCATGCCCCATTCAGCACCGGTGATCTCCGCCAATCTTTTGCCAATGCCAAAAGCGAGCTCGTCATATTGAACAAACTGACCGGAGGCAGCTTTCATGGCAGCCACGACTTCTGGTCTTTCGATTGAGCCTCCGATAATGGTGAACGTGCCTCTGCAGTTGATGATTGGGTCTACGCCTATGGATTCATAGATATTGGGCCCAAGAGACAATGGTCCGGCCTCCCGCTCCAGGATACGGTCGATGATAGCGCCTGGGGTATTGAGGGGTAGAAAGGCTCCAGCCAGAGGCAGTGCACCCAGGTTTTTAATTAGATCTCGTCGTTTCATAATTCGATTGAGTTAAAATGATGTAGTAGTCTGCTAAAGATAAATTATTTATAGCCTTCACAGGCATTAATCTGACTATAAAGCGCCATTGTGGTGAAGTAAAACGATTTAGTAAAATCTAGTTTAAAAAATTTAATGTATTAGTTTTAGTCTTTTTTCGACTCATAAGGATAGACATATGAAATATTTTAATTGGGGTTTTATATTTTGTACGCTGTCGCTTGCGTTCATAGTCGCCTGCAAAAACGAAGGCATCGTGGACACCAGCTCCATTGCAACAGACTCTTTGAGTATAGCACAAGGCAAAAGGCTTTTTACGCAACAATGTGCAGCTTGCCATAGTTTTTCCCAGGAAGGCATTGGGCCTCCCTTGGGTGGCTTGACCAAAGAAGTAAACACCGGGTGGATAAAATCGTTTATCCTCAACCCTAAAAAAATAATTGATGCCGGTGATAAAAGAGGTCAGCAGTTAATGGCCCGGTACAAATCTTATATGATTCCTTTTCCGGGATTGGATAACCAGTCATTAGACCAGATTGTCGCTTATATGCACACCGAGGACAAACCTGTTTTCGCTTCCGGATCAGATACCTTGCCGGTATTGGCTAATCCTTATCCGGATACGATTCCGATGTCTGACTTAGTGGTCGGATTAAAGTATATCACCCAGTTTCCTGCTTCTGATTCGAATAAATTTCTCCGGACAAGGATTACCAAGTTGGGCTTTGAGCCGAGCTCAAAAAATCTATTTGTACTAGACCTTAGAGGTAAGTTATATAGGTTGAAAAATGATCAACCAGTGGTGTACCTGGATATGCCCGCCTTACGACCAAAGTTTATTCATACTCCTGGTCTGGCTACAGGGTTTGGAAGCTTTGCATTTCACCCGGAATTCAGCAAAAATGGTCTTTTGTATACCACTCACACTGAGCCAGCCAATACTGCGAAGGCAGATTTTGGGTATGCCGACTCGATTCCAGTGGCACTCCAATGGGTGCTTACCGAATGGACGACCAAAAATCCCGGTGAAATAAAATTTACTGGAACAGGACGAGAGTTGGTCAGGATCAATGTCGAGAGCGTGATCCATGGAGTTCAGGAAATCGACTTTAATCCCCGATCAAATCCCGGGGATGAAGATTATAGTTTGTTATACATCGGAGTTGGAGATGGAGGGTCAGTAGAGCATGGTTATCCTCAACTGGCGCATAACCTGCATACCGTCTGGGGCAATGTATTGAGAATAGATCCTCGTGGAAATAACGCTGCAAACGGCCAATATGGAATCCCGGCTACCAATCCATTTGTTGATGAAAAAGAAAATGGCGCTTTGGGAGAAATCTACGCGCGGGGATTCCGAAATCCACATCGGATCACCTGGACTAAAGCCGGCCAAATGCTGGTCAGCAATATAGGTCATGCCAATATCGAATCCCTCAACCTGATATTACCGGGTCATGATTATGGTTGGCCGATCACAGAAGGACCTTTTATGATTGATATTAAGGGGAATATGAAAAATATTTTTGCTCGTCCTGCCGCCTATGATCAATATAATATCACTTATCCAGTCGCTGCTTTTGATCACGATGAAGGTTTGGCGATCACCGGAGGTTATGAATATACAGGGACTCAGGTGCCTTCGCTGGAGGACAAGTTTTTATTCGGAGATATTCCCAAAGGCAGATTGTTTTATGTCAATACATCTGATATTAGTTTGGGTCGAATTGCTCCAATAAAGGAATGGCAGGTCTCTGTGGATGGGAAGTTGAAAACACTTAAGGAACTATGTGGTAATGACAGGGTGGATCTACATTTCGGAAAAGATGCAGCTGGTGAAATCTATATCCTCACCAAACCAGACGGAAAAGTGTACAAACTCATAGATTAAAGGAAACAAGATGAAGAAAATCTACCACCACTTTTTGATATTGATTATGGTTATTGCTTTACGGCCTGACCACGCTTTTTCCAATACACCGCCCATCAGGAAAGCGGATGTCATCGTCTACGGTGGCACTTCTGCCGCAATCATCGCTGCTGTCCAGGTAAAAAGCATGGGTCATTCAGTTATAGTTGTTTCGCCGGATACTCACTTGGGTGGTTTGACTTCCGGTGGTTTGGGATTTACTGATACGGGCAACAAAGAAGTCATCGGAGGTCTCTCCAGACAATTTTATCAAAGACTCTACCAGTATTATCAAAAGCCCGGATCCTGGACATGGCAAAAACAAGAAGAGTATGGCAACAAAGGACAAGGCACTCCTGCCATCGATGGAGCCAATCGCACGATGTGGATATTCGAGCCGCATGCTGCAGAAGCTGTCTTCGAGGATTTTGCCAAAGAAAATGATTTACTCATCTATCGCAATGAATGGTTGGATCGATCTGTCTTTGGGATTACAAAAAAATCAGCGAAGCTGCATAGGATTCGCACCCTGAGCGGACATCAATACCAGGGAAAGATGTTTATTGATGCGACCTATGAAGGAGACCTTATGGCTGCTGCAGGAGTGTCTTATCATGTAGGCAGAGAAGGGCTGGCTGAATATGGTGAGACCTGGAATGGGGTGCAGACGGAAGTGTTTCAACATGGGCATCACTTTAAAACAAATATCAGTCCTTATACTATCCCCGGTGATCCTGGCAGTGGTCTTTTACCTGAGATTTCTGCGCAACCGGCGGGAGTGTATGGTGCTGGAGATCATAAAATTCAAGCATACTGTTTCAGAATGTGCCTGAGCAATCATCCTGACAATCGGGTACTTTTTGAAAAACCGGAAAGGTACGACCCTCACCGATATGAATTGTTAGCCAGGGTATTTGCTGCGGGCTGGCGCGAGACTTTTGACAAATTTGATGATATACCCAATCGTAAAACCGATACCAACAATCATGGCCCCTTTAGCACGGATTATATAGGTAAAAACTATGCCTACCCGGAGGCAGATTATGCAACCCGTAAAAAAATTATCCGCGAACATGAATTATATCAAAAGGGTTTGATGTATTTTCTGCAAAATGATGAAAAAGTACCTATAGAAGTAAGAGAAAAAATGAAGACCTGGGGTTTGGCTAAAGATGAATTCAAAGACAATGGCCATTGGCCTCATCAACTTTACATACGGGAGGCCAGGAGAATGAAAGGTGATTATATCATGAAAGAGGCTGATGCATTGGGCAAAACTCAGGTGCCTCAACCCATCGGCATGGGATCTTATGCTTTAGATGCCCACAATGCCCAGCGATATGTCAAACCGGACGGCTTTGTGCAAAACGAAGGAGATATTGGAGTGCATCCTGACCGACCGTATTCTATAGCCTACGGATCTATTTTACCTAAAGAAAATGAATGCAATAATCTGTTGGTGCCGGTCTGCCTGTCGAGTTCACACATCGCTTATGGCTCCATTCGTATGGAACCTGTATTTATGATTCTGGGCCAATCAGCCGCTACAGCAGCAGTGCTTTCTATTGAAAAAAAAATATCTCCCCAACGTTTGAACTATGATATCCTCAAGCAGGCTTTATTGAGAGATCTGCAACGTTTGGAGTAATAACAAGCTGAATTTTAGAGCTTATTTTACCTTGCACTGGTGTTGTATCACAAATTAATCATCAGGATTAACCTATGACGGAGTGACTGATGGTTCTATCAGCATCCCGATATTAATCATCGGGATCTGACACACATCAGAGTCGTCACAACCTCACCAGAAATTGATTTTCAATTTCTTCGTCAATTAGTGACGATAAATGTCACAATCCCGATATTCATCATCGGGATCCGAGGATAAAAAATTCATCCCTAATGAATTTTTCCATCTAACTTCCGCGCTGACTACCAATAATTAATTCATCTGTATTTATTTCCATATGTTTTATTAATTTATTGATTGTCTTCAACGTTCTTTGTCTTTTTTAATTTGTACTGATCCATATCTATTGGCTTATATGGTTGTTTTTTGTGATCATATTCCAAATAATCACAGCCATTTTTCTGGCGGTTGCAGTAATTGCCGCCCTCTTCCTTTTTGTAAGCTATTTTTTGAAAAAAGAGCAGGTAACCTGTTTTTTTCTACTAATTGTATTGGCTGCATTTCGTAGTGTCAATGTAAATTTATTGGTAGTCTGTGGGGTCTTGGAGCTTATGATTTTACCTCCGGTTTTCTTATTATTTGGAGCCAACCGTAACCAACTGACAAACTTCGAGGCTGTACTAAATTTGAATATATCTCTTCCTACTTCCGCCAATAATGACATCACAGTGGCTTCACTGACACACTCTATTTCCATTAGGTCAACACCATAATATTGATAACTTGTTGTACAGACATTTAAACTGCTGCTATTTCTTGACTTTTGTTTCTTCGTCAGATTAATTTTACCAGCTTCTTCTGCCCCTTGTGATTCAATAATTTGATCAAAACAATTCTTCATTTGTTGATCGCAATTTTCTATTCGATTACGAACATACTGATATGCTTGATGGAGATCTTTCAGAATATAGAGTTGATTATCATTCCACCTTCCTTGAAGGTATTGTGCTAGTTCTTGATGACTTTTTCTGATTCGCGAATCGGCCAGTATAGCTAATTTATTTCCATCTCGTTGACCTTCTACAATTGCCTGTATTATCGATTGTCCTGTTTTGCCTCCCAAATCATTGATGGCTACATCCAGACGGATATTCATTTGTCTCATGCATTGGCCTATTCGGTTCAATAACCTAGAACTCCGTCGATCAGATTATTTCGATGTCGATTTAATGTTCTTATTTCCATAGTTGCATTGGATGGCAAAAACAAGATTTCAAAACCCATAGGTGAATAATTTTTGTATCCATTTACAATCTTTACATCTGTTTTTGACCGCCGATACCC
The DNA here is from genome assembly GCA_016709995.1 of Saprospiraceae bacterium. Taxonomy (NCBI): domain Bacteria; kingdom Pseudomonadati; phylum Bacteroidota; class Saprospiria; order Saprospirales; family Saprospiraceae; species Saprospiraceae bacterium. The sequence continues at coordinate 2,363,788 of JADJLQ010000001.1, read as the reverse complement.
GTAGTATGGCTTCCATGCACCAGGCTAACTGCAAATCCTGCTTCGTGAAGTGCCAAGAATAAAGTCTGAAAATAACTCCCTGTACTCTCCATTGCTACATGAGTGATTTGGTGAACGTTGAGAAAATCTAGCATCAAATTATGATCATCGGTATTGATTCCAAATTTCTTACCTGATCATCAGACTGTCCCACCGCTACCATGTGGAATCGAGACCCTACATCAATCCCTGCGCTGTGAGGGTAAACAATTTGCCATACTTCTTCCTTTTTCTTTTCCATTTCTTTTCATTTTAAAATTAATTAAAAATGCTCTTGAAAGAAATGTATTTTTAGAACTCATTATTATTCCATACGGGGTTCTTGATCTCGACTTCCATCGGGATCAAGACCACCATTAAACTTTCAAGAGCCCTCAAAACGAGGGCTTTACATTCCAGCCATGATTTGGGTGGGGTTTTGATACGCCATTTAACTCAAGGGCTTCTTTTTCAAGAGCTATCAAAATGGAAGTTAGCTGTATAATTTTACTATTGTTTTCAATAGTCTCTTTGTTTTGGGTTAATATCCTAGCTTTGACCATCTAGCTAATAAATTATGAATAAAAACAGACTGTGGATATTTGCAGTGGCCCTCCTCAATTTAATCGCATGTAAGCAGACGGACTCACACCTGGATGGTGTGATTATGGAGGATAAACATTCGATCGCCACCGGTAAATTATTATTTAATCAATACTGTAGTACCTGCCATAATTTCAATTTTGATGGGATAGGCCCACGACTTGGGGGCATTACTGATACTATGCCTGTGACCTGGATTAAAGATTTTATTCATAACCCCCAAGGGTCGATTGACTCAGGAGATGCTCGTGCAACCAGGTTATTTGCCCGCTACAAATTAGTGATGCCTCCTTTTGTTGGGCTCGGAGATTCCTCTATAAATCAGATCATTGCCTATCTCCATACCCGTAAGGCCTTATTGCTTTCGTCCAGGTACAGTGACCGTGCAGAAGTGACCAATCCCATCCCGGATACTATAGAGATGTCTGATTTGGTTTGTGATTTAAAACTGATAGCTCAGTTCCCCACTACAGGAAAAGAAGGCGTAGCACCTCTGGCCAGGATCACCAAGCTGGACTACGAACCTCATTCCGGCCAAACCTATGTGCTTGATATGAATGGCAAGCTGTACAAGCTGATAAATGATCAACCAGTCGTCTACATGGATTTGACTAAGCTGATCCCGAACTTGCTCCTGCAACCAGGATTGAGTTCAGGATATAACAATTTTGCATTTCATCCCGAGTTTTATAAAAACGGATTATTATACACCGCTCATTCTGAACCTGCTGCGACAAAAAAAGCTGATTTTGCAGTTGACGATACTTTGGAAGCTGCGATGCAGTTCGTGATCACAGAGTGGAAGGTATCCAATCCAATGCAATCATCTTTTGAGGGACAAGGCAGAGAACTGTTTAGGATAGATATGGTGAGCAAAGCTCATGGGGTGCAGGAAATCGCTTTCAATCCCATCGCTAAACCAGGCACAGAAGATTATGGTCTGTTATATATATCTATTGGGGATGCTGGTGCAGGTGAGAATAGATATCCATTTTTATTACATAGTACCAGGCGAGCCTGGGGAAGCTTGTTTCGCATAGACCCTAATAGTCAAAATCAAACAGCCCGACCAAGCAAAAATGGGCACTACGGCATCCCTCTTTCCAACCCATTTGCTTCAGATCCAGGGGCCATCGGTGAGCTCTACGCTTATGGTTTTAGAAATCCTCATCGCATCACCTGGACTCAAAAGGGTCAGCTATTATTGAGTAATATTGGTCATGGGGATATCGAGGCATTGGACTGGGTGAGGCCAGGCCAGGATTATGGTTGGCCATATATGGAAGGAGAGTTTGTGATAGACCCATTTGGGGATCTGACTAAGGTATATGCACCGATAGCTACGGATACCCTGGCTCCACATATTCCTGCACCTATAGCCCAGTTTGATCATGACGAAGCCAAAGCTATCGCCGGAGGATATGAATACAAAGGAAGTATCTCTGCACTGAAAGGAAAGTTTTTGTTTGGAGATATTCCGGTGGGCAATCTATATTTTATTAATACCTCAGACATCAAAGAAGGTGCAACAGCCAGGGTATATGAGTATACAGTGACTTTAAATGGCGAACCCTTTAGATTCAAAGAATTGAATAAAAAAGATAGGGTTGAGCTACACTTTGGTCAGGATGCTCAGGGAGAAATCTACATGATGACTAAGGCAGATGGAAAACTATACAAAATAGTGAAAGCTACCAGACGAGTTATCTGATCTTCAGTTCATTAAACTGCAATAGAATTATACATTTTTTGTAAAGCCCAGTCCTGCATCACTGCGATAAAATCAGCTTTGATGCGTCGGCTTATTGGGAGCTTGGCGCCGTCATACATGATCACAGCATCTTCCTCCCCGGTGATAATCTTTTTTACATGCACCTTATTGATCAAATGGGATGCATGTACCTTGTAAAAAGTATGGGTATGCAGTAGATCCTCAAAAAAACTCAGAGCTACAGCACAGGTGTAATTTCTTCCATCCAGAAGGTTGATTTGTGTGAATGGGCCCATGCCATTTATGCGGCAGACCTCCGACAGGTCTATATTGATAATTAAATCATTTGGTCCAGGTAGTTCAATTTGGTTCTGGTTATTGAGACATATATTATTCATGATACTTTAGGCAGCTTGGTGTTTTTTAATTTGGGTGAGGTTGCCCTCCAGTTTTATTAGTGTATTGAAAGCATAAAATGTCAGGTCTTATCCTATCTTAAATATGGCCTGGCGTGTTAAAGTTTTCGAATTTAGTGATCTCTTGTCTGACGGGTAGCCCAAGAAGCCGGACTTATTGAAGAATGATTTTTTGGATCTTGATTAAGTTGTTGGATTTGTCCGTCACGGCAATGATATAAATGCCTTTGCTAAAAGCCTTTAGGTCTATTTTTGGATCAAACGATTTTTGGATTAATCGGCCTTGCAGATCATAGATCTTTGCTTCGATGGGGCTTGTGTTAGGTATATCGACAGAGATATATCGTTGAGAAGGATTTGGATAGAGATGGATGCTCTCCTTTTTTTGAGATGCACTGTTAGAAGTAATACATCCCAGATCCATAATTCTTTCCCAGATGAGATCGTGCAGATCCAGGCCTGACAGATCATCGCTTGCACTTAACCCTTGTCTGATCATAATCAAACCTGTATTTCTGGAGACACTGACAAATTGCCCCATGGCACCTCCGGCAGTAAAGATATCTTCAGGGGCATGGGGAGAAATGGGTCCCGGTACTGATGATGGCCCGGAGGGTTTTATATGAGATTGTTTGCCGTTCAGCCACCACAAATATCCATACGAAGGATTGAGCTCCTGTGATGAAGAGATCATGGCATTGTAGTATGCAGTATCGCGAAGGACTGGATTGCCATTCCATACCATTTTGTTTTGCATTAAAAGTCCAAATCTGGCCATATCCCTGGCAGTGCTTAGAAAATAGTGATTGGGAGGTACTTGTATCCAAATACCACTTGACATGCCTATTTTAATTTTGAGTTGCAGCGTTGTAAAAACATTGATATTCTGTTGGCTGGCAGATTCCAGCACATCCTTCAATAAATCATAAGGTCCATTGTGGTATGCCCAGCGCGTACCAGCATCCGCTTTGTATATCAGGCAACCAGGTTCGACACAGAAAAAAGCTAATTCATTAAGTCCGCTGGTCATCGTGAGTTGATGGCGGACGGTGATAAGATCTTCTTTTTCCGGAGGTAGGCTAGTCCAACCTTTGCCCAGGTAGTCAGAGGTCTTAAGATTTATATTCAAATCACCTTTTTCCTGTGCGATACCTATCAAAACTGAGTGAAGACTTTTACCTGCTGAGTACCATATCCAAAGGCTGTCTTTGGTGAAAGATCCAAAATATTTTTCAAGCACGATTTTGCCATCCTTTAATAATATAAATGACTTAGTCTGTTGTTCGTCGAGATAATTATAAAAATCATTGACTTTATCAGGGCACCACCCCAACCTGGATATCGATAGGGTATCCCAGACACTGGAATTAGAAGGTGGAAAATAGATGCTTTGTGAAAATGATATTGCAATTTGAAATACCATAATAATAACCCACCAATACCTCATGTCACTCAGACTGTTTGTTTTGGACCTGGTTTAAAGGGTGATTGGGTTTATTTTGGAATGCATCATCGATCAGGTATGGTAAATGCGATATAGGCGTCACCCGATGGGGTACCATTTCGATTGCCACCACCAGCGGCGATCACTACATATTGTTTTTTTCCTGATTGATAGATGGCTGGAGTAGCATATCCTCCGGCGGGCAGTTTATAAGACCACAATTCTTTACCCGAATTGGCATCAAAGGCTCTAAACATCTCATCTGGAGTCGCGCCAATAAAAACAAGGCCTCCTGCAGTGGCGACACACCCACCAAAGTTTTGAGTGCCTGTCGAGGACAAACCTCTTGCTTTCAACGCTGGATAATACCCGAGCGGTACACTCCATTTAATATGCCCGGATGATACATCCACTGCATTCAAAGTGCCCCAGGGCGGTTTATTGGCAGGGTACCCCTCCTGATCAGTAAATATCCGGAATCCTTTCAACACATATTTCTCTACCCCTATTGAAGTGCTATCCTTCTGACTATCACCTGGTATAGTGTCTGTGGCCAGGTAATCGATCAATGCATCCAGTATATCATTTGAAAATTGGGTATGCGCAGGCATTAACCCTTTGCCTTGAGTGATGATTTTTTTGATCTCTACAGGCTTATACTTATTGGCAAGGCGACTTAATCCAGGTATGCCTTCCCGATTCCCCTGATGATCCCCACCATGGCAGTTGGAGCAGTTGAGCATATAAGTGGTCTCTCCCAGATATTTTCCGCTTTCGCCTGGTCCGGATTTTTTTACTCTTTCGAGTTGGAGAATCATTGGGAAATCATTGCAATTGGCATACACAGTATTGTTAGCCGGATTGTACGAAATTCCGCCCCATTCCATTCCGCCCCGGGTACCAGGCTGAGCCAGCGTGCCCATCATGCTGGGAGGGGTGTACATTCCTTTTTGTTTATATTTTCTGGCCTGAGCAAGGACATATTTTTGGGCGCTGTCGGAAATGTCTGTCACCCTACTAGAATCCCAGCCTTGGGAGGAAAGGATGATACCATGGTTAAAGGTTTGGGTCGCATTTGCTTTTTCACCCGGCACATCCGATGAGGGGACAGGCCTTTCGTCAATATTCAGCAAAGGTATTCCAGTCTCTCTATCCAGCAGAACGAGCTGTCCCATTTTAGTGGGTTGTATCAATATATCTTTGTTTTTTCCTAGCCAGGGTACAGTAGCGAGGGTAGGAGCGCAAGGTAGATCATAATCCCAGATATCATGTTTGACCAATTGATAATGCCAGATTTTTTTGCCGCTTAGAGCGTCCAGTGCGATCACACAATTGCCATACAGATTCGATCCTAGACGATTAGCGCCATAAAAATCATATGTCGGAGATCCATTGGCGACATACACTACTCCTCTTTTTTCATCCAGGCTCATTCCACCCCAGTTATTGGTGCCTCCATAATTTTCATGTTCAAGCCATTGCCATGTGTCATGGCCTGCCTCATTTTCCTGTGGAATGGTATGGAATATCCATCTGAGCGCTCCTGTGTGTGCATCGTACGCGCGCACATGTCCGGGTGAGGCATCATAACCTTCTCCGGTAGCCGATCCGATGATCAACAAATCTTTGTAGATAATGCCAGGAGTGGTCAGGGATATTGATATATGGGAAGTGTCTTTGCCCAGTTGCATTCTGAGATCTATTTTGCCCTCTTGACCAAATGTATTTATAAGCAATCCTGTGAGCGCATTGACCGCATACATATATTTACCTGAGGAGAAAAATATGCACCCATCCTGGTTATCTGGCCAATAAGTCACGCCACGGTTGATTCCTGAGGTGGTCTCCTGTCCGTAAGGCCTGAATCTCCAAATTTCTTTTCCCGTTGTTGCATTTAAGGCGATAAGATGCAGTGCTGGTGAAGTCACATATATGATGGTGTCTATGATAATGGGATTACACTCTATGATGGTCCTGGGTGTGGTGTCACCGGTATGAAAGATCCATGCCGGTTGGAGCAGATCTACATTGCTGGTATCTATAAAATTTAATGCTGAAAACTGCCGAGCATCCGGTGTGCCCCGATAGGTATTCCATTGTTCATATGGACTTGAGTTTTCTTTACAATGTATGAATAGTAAGAGCCCGAACACCGCCAATACTGCTAAGCTCTTTCCAAATTTAATTTCGTCTGACTCATTCATTGAATAAATCTAGTGATTTTCACCCGATCTCCCGGGTGGAATGTTTAACCTTTTACGGCCTATTATGCCAACATTGGCAAAAAATAATCTGATTAATAGGCAATTATAATCACATACTCCTTACAGTGAACCATAAGTACCTATTTATTCGATCTTTTAAAATGACAATCTTTATTCATTCTCATGAGCTTTTATAAAAACTAATATCTATACCTTTGCAGCGCCAATACTAAAAAACTGGCTTTAAGATTTATGAAAAAGCACAATTTTAACCCTGGTCCTGCTGTATTACCCGCTTCTGTGTTGCAAGAGGCATCAAAGGCGATTTTGGATTACCAGGGTACCGGGTTGTCTATTCTTGAAATTTCCCACAGGGGCAAAGAGTTTGTAGACATCATCGAGGAAGCGATAAGCCTTACCAAAGAACTTCTCGGATTGAATGAAGATCACCATGTACTTTTTACCACAGGGGGCGCTAGTTCCCAATTTTTTATGTTGGCTCAAAATCTGCTTAATGCGGGTGATACTGCTGCCTTTGCGGACACTGGCACCTGGGCAAATAAAGCGATCAAAGAGGCAAAGGCCTATGGCAATATAAAAGTAGTCAATAGCTCAAAAGACAAAAACTATTCCTATATCCCCAAAGATTTTAGTGGAGTACCTGCAGACGCACGGTTCCTTCATGTGACCAGTAACAATACCATATTTGGCACCCAAATGCAGACCTGGCCTGAGGTAGCTATGCCATTAGTGTGTGATATGTCTTCGGATATTTTTAGCAGACCCATCCCGATAGAGAAATTTGGGCTTATCTATGCAGGAGCACAGAAAAACCTGGGCCCAGCTGGTGTCACCATGGTGATCCTTAGAAAAGATATGGTCCGGACTGACCTTACTCATCATATGCCGCCGATGTTGGATTACAAGACCTTTATCGCTGAAAACTCACTCTACAATACACCGCCGGTGTTTCCTATTTACGTTTCGATGCTGACTTTGCGATGGATCAAAAACCTGGGTGGGCTTGAAGCTATGGAAAAAATAAATACAGCCAAGGCTAATCTACTATATGGCGAAATCGATGCCAATCCACTTTTTAAAGGTACTGTAGCCCTGGAAGATCGCTCCAAAATGAATATTTGTTTTGTGACGGACAATGAAGTATTGGAAAATGAATTTGCGACGGATGCTAAAAATGCAGGTTGTATCAATCTGAAAGGTCATCGATCTGTCGGAGGCTTCCGTGCTTCCATTTATAATGCGCTGCCAATAGAAAGTGTCCAGGTATTAGTAGATACTATGAAAGAATTTGCACGTAAAAAAGGTTGACAAGGACCTAATCCAAATCAGTCATTTTTAATCCCCCATGTTCTCTAAAAAAGAAGAAACATATATAGAATACACTGGTCATCGTATCCCCTTTGTCATCATCAATGAACTCAGGCGGAGTGTTCGGGTAGCGTTTGGGAGCAAAGCCATCACACTTAGACTTCCTTATTTGATGTCCGCAGTCAAAAAGGAAAAGCAGATCGAAAACTCCAAACAATGGGCCATCGATCAGCTTCGGGTCAAACCAGGCCTCATTCATTCTTTTGTGGCCAAAGCCTATAGTGATGGTCAAGTCATCCAATTCGGCGATCGGAAGTACGTGCTTCATGTTCAATACCACGATCGCAAGACGAATAAAGCGGTGCTTAAAAGCAGGCTTCTGGAGGTGCATCTTTCCTCTGATCTTCCAGATGATCAGCGTCCGGGGGTATTGCGACACCTCATAAGCAGATCTATCGCCAATGACTTTTATCCCCAGATCGCTGCCCGGGTGCATGAGCTTAATCAATTACATTTTAACCAGCCTATCCGGGACATCAAACTCAAACTGAGTCAAACCAATTGGGGTTCTTGCAGCACGCAGGGTACTATCAATCTTTCGGCGAGATTATTGTTTGCGCCTCCAGTGGTGATCGATTATGTCATCATCCATGAATTAGCACATTTGCTGGAGCACAACCACAGTGACCGGTATTGGGCTATAGTAGAACAAAAAATGCCTGATTATCAAAATCATGAGAAATGGCTCAAACAGAATAGCCATTTGTGCGAATTTTGATTTGCTTGGTAGGAGCTGCCAAAGTAAATGATATTACCTTAGCATTTTTTTAGAAATCAACTGTCATAATGGTAGAAATCGGTCAGGCTATCTCCCCACAATGGATTCTGGTTTTAATTATTGTTTATTTTCTCATGTTAGTAGGGATATCCTATTGGACTACCCGTGGTGAGAATACCAATGAAAGCTTCTTTCTGGCTGGAAGAAATGCTCCCTGGTATCTGATAGCGATCGGCATGATCGGCACCTCCATCAGTGGGGTTACTTTCATCTCTGTGCCTGGCTTTGTAGAGGCCAATCAGTTTTCTTATTTCCAGGTAGTGATTGGGTATATATTTGGCTACCTGGTCATAGGTCTGGTATTGATGCCGATGTATTACAGGCTCAATCTGACTTCTATCTATGGGTATCTGGAGAAAAGATTTGGTTGGAATACCTATAAAACAGGGTCTGCATTTTTCTTATTGTCCAGGTCGATTGGATCAGCCTGTAGATTATACCTGGTGGCTTTAGTATTGTATCAATTTGTGTTCGGTCCGATGGGTATGCCTTTTTGGCTGGCTACCTTGATTACCATATTTTTAATCTGGGTATACACTTTCAAAGGTGGTATCAAGACCATCGTCTATACGGATACGTTTCAGACCTTTTTCCTGCTTTCTTCATTAGTGATCTCTATTTATTTGATTAGCAAGCAGATGGGATGGGGAGCATCCGAATTGTTTAGTCAGGTCAAAGCTTCAAAATATTCAAAGACTTTCTTTTTCGACAGTGGCTGGTCAGACAACAAACATTTTATCAAGCAGTTTCTGGGTGGTATGTTTATTACGATAGTCATGACTGGCCTGGACCAGGATTTGATGCAGAAAAACCTTGCTTGCCGAAATATTAAAGATGCACAGAAAAACATGTTTTGGTTTACCGGCACCCTGGTACTGGCCAATGCATTATTTTTGATGTTAGGAGCTTTATTGTATTTGTATGCCGCCAATAAAGGCATTGCGGTGCCGGCCATTGAAGTGGCAGGTATCATGAAACCCCAGCCTGATCTTTTATTTCCCACCTTGGCTATCAACCATTTTGGAGGCTTGATTGGCGTCTTTTTTATATTGGGTTTAGTAGCAGCCAATTATGCCAGTGCAGATTCTGCTCTAGCTGCATTGACTACTGCATTTTGTGTGGATTTTTTAGGTTTTGAAAGGAATAAAGTACCCCAGGAAAAGATCATCAAAACACGTACCTGGGTGCATTTTGGGTTTAGCATGTTATTATTTTTCATGGTATGGATACTCTGGTATTTGAACGATCGAAGCGTTATAGACACTGTACTTACTCTGGCCGGGTATACTTATGGTCCATTGCTGGGCTTGTTTGCCTTCGGTTTTTTTGTCAAAAGACAGGTCAAAGACCGGCTGGTACCGATCATTTGTATTCTGTCACCAGTCATTACCTTTATCCTCAACAAATACTCTACAGAGTTGTTTTGGGGATATAAATTTAGTTTTGAATTGTTGTTACTTAATGGCTTATTGACATTTTTTGGACTCATGGCCATTTCTTATAAATCAACTATTTCTAGCCAATTATTAGGATTTAAACAAAAATAATCTACCATGTTTGAGCGCATCACAGAACAATCCTCTTTGTATGATCATCTTGAACAGATGGATACAAATACAATCTTAAAAAGTATAAATCAAGAAGATCAAAAAGTAGCCCTTGCGGTAGAACAATCTATTCCCCAAATCGAAAAATTAGTCGATGTGATTGCCACTAAAATGAAGGCAGGTGGTAGGTTGTTTTATTTTGGAGCAGGTACAAGTGGTAGACTAGGCGTACTGGATGCATCAGAATGTCCCCCTACCTACGGAGTTTCTCCTGATCTGGTTATAGGTATCATGGCAGGTGGCGATCAGGCTTTGAGAAGGTCCATAGAGCATGCCGAGGATGACCCTGGCCAGGCCTGGAAAGATTTATTGACTTTCCAGGTGTCTGCTCACGATGTCGTAATAGGTATTGCGTCATCAGGCACTACTCCCTATGTGGTACATGGACTCCAGGATTGCAAATCACACGGCATCACCACCGGTTGTATTACGAGCAACCCAGGATCTCCCATCACATCCCAGGCGGATTTTCCTATAGTGACTGTGGTGGGACCGGAGTTTGTGACAGGCAGCTCCCGCATGAAGTCAGGTACTGCCCAAAAATTAATATTAAATATGATCAGTACCTCTGTAATGATCAAGCTGGGTCGGGTACGGGGCAATAAAATGGTGGATATGCAGATGAGTAATGACAAACTCAAAGATCGGGCTGCACGCATGATTGTCGAAAAACTTGGTGTTCCATACGAAGAGGCAAAAGCCTTGCTTCTAAAACATGGCAGTATACGCCAGGCGATTGACTCTTATGATTCTAATTCATAAGTGATCAAAGTCTGCGGTTCTGAGGCTCTCTTTCCTTGAGCTTTTGGTCAAAAATATCTTTTTCGAAATAGTACTCTTTATCAGCTTCCGACAGTGGCTTTGGCGTCTGCAATTCGATGTCATCATCTTCTCTGATTTCAAATCGTCTCATCATAAAGGCTACGAGTATACCCATGATACCGCCAAACAGGTGACTTTCCCAGGAGATACCTGGTTGCGAAGGCACTATTCCATATAACATCCCGCTGTACAAAATAGTGACTATGAGTAATAAAATAATGGACTTAAGGTCTTTACGGAATATACCATTCCAAAATATAAATGCAACCAGTCCGTACACCACGCCACTGGCACCAATATGGACGGCAGAAGATCTTGCAAATAACCAGACAGACAAGCCGCATAAAAAATAAATCAACGAAAAACTTATCCAGGCAATTTTGCGATAAAAATAAAATAACATCAAGCATAGGACTGCCATTGGAGCACTGTTAGATAATATATGTGACCATCCTCCGTGCATGAGCGGCGCAGTCAATATGCCCTTTAGACTTTCAGTATAGCGTGGGATGATCCCCCAATTTGTAGTATTAAAAAATGGTAAGGCTTGAATCAAAAATCCGATCCACATGGCACCTAAGACAAATAGTGTATTGCGAATACTAAATACTATTCTGCTTGATTTCATATGTCAAAATAATGATAAATAAGTACAACCTGACGATACTATTCGACTAATTTGAGGAAAATTGGATTGAATATAGTGTTTAGGATAAAATTTTAACCATATCTACCATGACCGGATTTATCTCCAGATTGTGCTTACATGCATTTTCAAATGGAGTGTATTCAATACCGGTATGGATCTGTCCGACCATCACTCCTTTTTTCCCTTCTTTTAAAGCTTTCACAGCTTCCATGCCAAGCCGGGATCCAAGCACCCTATCAAAAGCTGTTGGTCTGCCACCCCGCTGCAAATGGCCCAATACAGTGACCCGCATGTCCAGGTGACTGAGTTTTTTCTTGACCATGTCTGCGATTTCAAAAGCACCTCCGGTTTCTTCACCTTCTGCTACTACAACGATACTGGATGATTTTTTACGCTTATAATTTTTTGCCAGCAATTTGATGAGTTCGTCCACATTGGTTTTTTTCTCTGGGATGAGTACTGCCTCTGCTCCTGAGGCAATACCGCTTCTCAAAGCTATAAATCCGGCATCTCTGCCCATCACTTCTACAAAAAATAATCTATTGTGTGAGTTTGCGGTATCCTTGATATTATCAATGCAGGTCATAGCGGTATTGACAGCAGTATCAAATCCAAGTGTAAAGTCCGATCCATACAAATCATTGTCTATCGTACCCGGCACCCCGACGATTGAAATAGGGAATTCTGCAGCAAATACGGAGGCTCCACTGAAGGTGCCATCCCCTCCTATAGCCACCAGTCCTTCAATTCCAAATTTTTTCAATTGGTTAAAAGCTCTTTTGCGACCTGCCGGAGTCCTGAATTTTTCACTGCGGGCACTTTGTAATATGGTGCCCCCTAGCTGAAGGATACTGCTTACATCGTGGGAAACCATGGGTACGATGTCTCCTCTGATCATGCCAGAATAGCCGCGATGGATGCCAAAAACTTCCATTTTATAATACAAGGCTGTTCTGACGACTGCTCTTATACATGCATTCATCCCTGGGGCATCCCCTCCGGATGTAAAAACTCCTATTCTCTTCATTTGATTTTTTATAAATATCTTCTTCTGATAAGTTTGATAAAGTCTACGGCTTTATCCCTGATCTCTACATGATCCCATTTGTAATGAACTGCAGGACCCGCACCAAGCAGATCCCTGGCCTCTTCAAAATTTTTAAATGTATTAAGATCTGTAATGATTTGCTCGAATAATTGTTTTTGACCACCAAACAAAGTATTGACCATCTCCAGTCGGTCGTTGATGCCGATACCTCTATTGATGTCTCTGAGTGGAAGCTCATTCAATTTATCAGACAATTCAGACCCTTTTTTTATTTCAAAAAGTTCGATAATAGAAGCCGGTATAGAAGCAAGCTTGTTAACAAGAGGGTTATCTGAGATGGGAGCCCTCTTAGGTTCTGATAATACTACGGGCACAGGTGCAACGAATGGGGTTGGGTTTGAAGGCAAAACAACTTTGATTTCTTCTTCTACCTGCAAGGGTTCGACTATTGGCGATGATAGAGTAGGTGCAATTTCTTCGTTTGTTTTTAACGAATCTTCGGTATCAAATTTAAATTCTAACGTTTTCTGGACAGGGTCTTTTTCTTCTGTTTTAGCTGAAGCGGCTACTGGAGTAGCTTTTAAGACAGGGAGGGCATGTACTTCCGTTTCCAGGTAGATTTCATATAATTCTCGTAAATAATTTAAAATTAGATCCCGCTCCAATGCACTTAATTGACTGTTGGTCTCCAGTGATTGATGCATGGACTGCAGCCTGCTCAATATAGTCTTGGCTTTGATCAAATCCATATTATATTCATTTAAATCCAGAACGCGCAAATTTACACAAAATCGAACCAATGCAAATATCCTTCATCTATTGGTTGCTTTAATCTGGTTTTGATATAAAATGACCTGATTTGTGTTTTCTAAATCGTTCAATTGTATGTTAATATCGAGATATCCATGCAGTTTGGATTCCGCTAATTAACTTTGTTCAAAATGTTTTTAGAGCCAAACTTTAAAGGTCAGCGCAGCGGATGGATTGAAGTCATCTGTGGATCTATGTTTTCAGGTAAGACCGAAGAATTGATTCGAAGAATGCGAAGAGCAAAGATTGCTAATCAAAAAGTGGTCATTTTTAAACCTTTGAGTGATATACGGTATGATGAGAAAAATGTAGTTTCTCATGATTTTAATACCATTGAGTCAGTCCCCATCAGATCTTCCAAAGACATCAGCAGACAAGTAAGTGGTATCGAAGTAGTCGGAATAGACGAAGCCCAGTTTTTTGATATGGACCTTCCTGAAGTCTGCCAGCAGATTGCATTAAGGGGTATCCGGGTGATCATAGCAGGGTTAGATATGGACTATCTCGGAAGGCCTTTTGGTCCGATACCCAATCTGCTTGCTATAGCTGAATACATTACCAAAGTACATGCCATCTGTCCACATTGTGGCAATCTTGCGACACATTCTTATAGACTTACTGATGAAACGGATACGGTGGTTTTAGGTGAAAAAGACAAATATGAGCCCCGCTGTCGTACCTGCTATCATATGGGCAATATCCTTAATTTTCAACGATAAGGTCCTTAAATCAATGTACACGCTTTCCTCAGCCTCCTCCCCGTATTATTTTCTAATTTTGCATTTGCAAACTCACTTAAATATATAAATGACTGCTATTCGTATTCGCTCTGCCTTAGTATCTGTATATCACAAAGATGGCCTGGATGACATATTGCACATGATGGAAGCATTGGATGTCAAGATCTACTCTACCGGCGGCACCCATCAGTTCATTCAAAGTCTTGGCATAGATGTAGTCAGTGTCGAAGAATTGACTGGATTCGCCTCCATTCTGGATGGAAGAGTAAAGACCTTACACCCAAAAGTGTTTGGTGGTATATTGGCTCGAAGGGACGAAGGCCATCTGGCGCAATTAGTGGCCCAGGATATTCCCGAGATAGATCTGGTCATCGTCGATCTGTATCCATTTGAAGAAACGGTCAGACAAACTTCCGTTGAAAAAGAAATCATTGAAAAAATTGATATCGGAGGGATCTCACTGATCAGGGCTGCTGCCAAAAATTATAAAGATGTAGTGATCGTGCCTTCTAGGGCAGACTATGCTTACTTATCTGACTTATTAAAGCAAAATAAAGGTTTGACAGAGCTTGAAGAACGCAGATATCTTGCTGCCAGGGCCTTCCAGGTGTCTTCTCATTATGATACGCAAATATTTAATTATTTTAATCAGCAGGATAATTTGATCGAACAATTTCAGGAGACCGCCCCATTGGATTTTAAATTGCGTTATGGTGAAAATCCTCATCAAAGTGCTTCCTATTTTGGACATCTCTCGGGATTACTCACCCGTATCCAGGGAAAAGACTTGTCTTATAATAATTTAGTAGATATTGACGCTGCTGTATGGCTGATGAAGGATATGAAAAGTTTTGGCCATTCTATTGCGATTCTCAAGCATACAAATGTCTGCGGATTGGCATCAAGAAGCACTATCCTTGAAGCATGGCAGGATGCATTGGCGGGCGATCCGGTCTCCGCTTTTGGTGGCGTGATCATATCAAGCATAGAAATAGATAGTGCCACCGCTTTAGAAATCGACAAGCTGTTTTATGAAGTGTTGATCGCGCCGTCATTTTCAGTAGAAGCGCTACAGATCCTGCAGAGGAAGAAAAATCGAATCCTGCTCAAGCTTCAATATTGGCCAGAACAAAAATGGCAATTCAAAAACCTGTTGGAAGGTATCATCCGACAGGAAAAAGACAACCATGTCATTGAAGTGCAGGATTTGAAGTGTGTCACGACCGCTACTTCTAATCAAGAAAAATTAGAAGACCTTGTATATGCCACAAGGATCGTCAAGCACCTCAAATCAAATGCCATCGCCATCGTTCATCACAAACAATTGATTGGTATGGGTTGTGGTCAGACTTCCAGAGTTGATGCTTTGGAGCAGGCCATCAAAAAGGCGCATCACTTTAATTTTTCAGCTCGTCTGCCGCTCAGTAGCATGGCCTCCGAAGCATTTTTCCCTTTTCCGGACTGCGTGGAGATCGCAGACAAAGAAGGCGTCAGATCTATCGCTCAACCTGGAGGATCCGTCAAAGATCAGGAAAGTATAACTTATTGTGAGCAGCACTCAGTCGCTATGTATCTCACCGGCATCAGGCATTTTAAACATTGATGCATGAGGGTCGGTCACTTTTTGTGTATAGATGTAGGTAATAGCCGTACCAAAATTGCAATATTCAAAAAGGAACGCCCAATATATAAGGATACACTTGATACATTGGATCTGGTGGCTCTTCAGGGGCTATTCGACCGATTTCCCATCTCACATTCTATACTTTGCCAGGTTAAAAATGTTAAGAAACCCATTAAAGATTACTTAAGAAAACATTCTGTTTATAAAGAAATGGGGCTACATCTTAAGCTCCCGGTAACTATAATGTATCGACCACCTGAGTCTTTGGGCAAAGACAGGCTGGCCGCAGTTTGTGGCGCTGTACGTTTATATCCCGATCAAGATATGCTGATCATCGGTATTGGCACCTGTATTACGTATGATTTTGTCAATGCAAAATCTTGTTACCTGGGTGGTAGTATTTCGCCAGGACTTGATATGAGGCTCAAAGCGATGCATGCTTTTACGGCTAGACTGCCCCTGGTTGAATCAAGACTAGATGTAGGTCTGACCGCAAAGGATACAGTGGCATCCCTTCAGTCAGGAGCTGTATGGGGCATTCAATCCGAATTAGCTGGTATCATTGGTCTTTATTTATCAAAATATCCGGATATCCAGGTCATCTTATGCGGTGGCGGAGCCAAATTTTATAAAAATCGACTTAAAAAAACGATATTTGCGCTCCCAAATCTGGTTACTCTGGGCTTAAATGGGATCTTAATATTAAATGTACAAAATACTTAGCATCGTTATAGTTTTGATCTCTGCTTGTTTTAGTGGAGCTATAGCACAAGAAAAACCGAGAGAATTTTCTCCGTATTCAAGGTTTGGTATTGGCGATTTGGCCGATCCTCATTTTGGTGCAGTCAGTCATCTTGGAGGAATTGCAGCTGCTTTCACTGATCGCAATCAACTTAATGCTGACAATCCGGCTTCTTTAGGTGCTCTGCGCAGCACTGCCTTTGAAGTAGGGGTAAGTACCAAATATACTACGCTATCCTCAGGTGATCAACGAACACGTTTTTTTGGAGGGGGACTCGATTATCTTGCACTGGGCCTACCTTTGTACAATCCCATCAATGATTTGCTTAATCGCAATCGGCGCAATCTGCACATCGGCACTATGTTTGTCCTGAAACCTTATAGCTTCGTTGGTTATGATATCAGCCAGATAGATAGTATTGCAGGGACTGGGTCCTACCAAAGAAAGTATATTGGCAATGGAGGTACCTATGAATTCAAATGGTCTAATGGCTTTGAGTATAAACAGTTCTCCGGAGGTATAGGGCTAGGCTATTTGTTTGGTAAAATGACTTATAAACGTGAGTTAGATTTGCTGTCTGTCCCCTTACCATACACCACGATATTTCTCAACGAAATCTCTATGCGAGGTGTAAAATGGAATGCCGGTATTCAATATAAGGTGAATCTTAAAAAGTTAGCAGAAGGAGAAGTAGAGTCTTCCCGGTACCTTTCTGTCGGTATTTATGGTCAGTCAGCTCAAGATTTTAAAACTACCAGTAATGAGATCTATCGAAGAGAACTTATAGTAACTTCCACTGCGGGCATAGTAGACACTGTTCGAAATGTTACTGATCAACCTGGGACAGGTGTTTTACCGGGCGAAATCCATGCGGGTTTTTATTACAACGATAAATATAAATTACAGTTCGGGGGACAATATAGTCTTGTCTCCTGGTCAAAATATAAGAACTCCGCCAAACCGGAAATTTTGCAAAATGCGTCCCATATTTCTTTTGGGGCGGCCTATTGCCCGGACATTGAGTCCCTGGACAATTTTTTAAAACGAGTGACCTATAGAGTTGGATTTAGATTTGGCAATGATCCAAGGTCTTTCCAGAACGAACAAGTTAAAGACTTTTCTGTAACTTTTGGGGCTGGTGTCCCGTTTGTATACCAAAGAAAAGTGTCTTTTGTTAACTTTGCCGTCGAAATGGGAAACATTGGTTTAAAGGATAATTTGAAAAGCAAATATGTTCAGCTTAAATTAGGGTTTACTTTAAACGACGACGAATGGTTTTTGAAAAGTAAGTATAATTAAAACTTTAAATTAAATATATCAAACGAAAATGAAAAACTCTTTGTATTTACCATTGTTTTTTGCTTTTATAGCTCTGGTGGCTGATGCAAATGCTCAATCTTGCTCTACTTGGAATAATTCACCTAAAAAGGATGAGGCTGAGACTGCACATACTTTGTACCGGGATGCCTTAAAAGCTGGAAAATTTTTAGAAGCAATGCCTAATTGGGAAAAAGCATTTAGTATTGCTCCGGCGGCCGATGGCAATCGTGATTGGCATTATTCTGACGGGATCCTCATCTACAAATCCATTTTTGAAAAAGAAACTGACGCTGCTAAAAAAGAAGCTGCTGTACAAAAGATCCACCAACTTTATGCAGGTATGATTGATTGTTATAATGCCAAAGTCATCAAGATTGCCGGCTGTAATGATGAAAACTGCCTCAAACAAAAAATCTCTGACATCAAAGCCCAGGAAGCTTACGATATGTATTATTCACTCCGTTCTCCTTACAAAGATCTCCTCAAAGTATTGGACGAAAGTGCTGCTCTTGGAGGTAAAAATGCATTATACACCATTATCACTCCATATGCTGATGTAGCGGTGTATCAGTTTTTGAATAAAGAATTGTCTAAAGAAGCTACCCGGGATATATACAATAAGGTCAATGAGATTGGAGAATACAATATCGCCAATAACAAAAAATATTCTTCCTACTACAAAGACGCATTGACATATGCCAATGCCAAATTTGGAGAGATTGAAGACTATATATTCGATTGTGAATATTTTAAAGAAAAATTGATTCCAGAGTATCAAAAAGACGCCGAAAGCCATGAAGTCATAAAAGATGTATTCAATAGGCTTTCGTCAAAAGGTTGTGGTGCTGAAGATCCTCTTATGATTGAATTAAAAACCAAGTTTGAGAAAATCGTAGCGGAGGAAAATGCTAAAAGAAAAGCTGAGTTCGAAGCCAACAATCCGGTCTATATGGCTCAGAAGCTGATGGATGCAGGCGATTTTAATGGCGCAATAGAAAAATACAAAGAAGCTGTAGATTCAGCTGAAAACAACAGTGAAAAAGGTGAGTTAGTTTTATCTATTGCTTCCATCCAATACCGCAAACTTGGCCAACCTGGTGCCGCCAGGGAAACAGCCAGAAGAGCGGCTGGTTTAAAGCCCAACTGGGGAGCACCTTATTTACTTATTGGAGACATGTATGTAGGTGGTGCCAATAATTGTGGAGATGCATGGGTCACCAGCCTTGCGATCCTGGCCGCTATAGACAAATACCAATACGCCAAAGCTACTGATCCTTCTATGAGCGATGATGCGAATGCCAGAATCGGTCGTATCTCTGCATACATGCCTGACAAGGCTGAGGGATTTATGAAAGGAATGAAAGAAGGAGCGAGTTTGAATGTGCCTTGCTGGATTGGCGAGACTGTAAGGTTGAGATACAAGTCTTAAGCCAGCTAGTTTAAAATATCATAAAAAGAGAGCCTCATCAGATATAGTGGGGCTTTTTTGTTTGGAGGCATGAGTCGTATGGTAAGGGTTAGATCTCTAGGTTTGACTTGTATTATTGATTCTCGTTGAATAACTGTTAGGGTTTTACTTGGATTTACACCAAAAACTAAGACGAAATCATCATTATAGGTGAGCTTTTGTATTTTTACAGCCTATCCAATTCAGATCATTCGAAATTTGACCACCATGACTCGATTATTTTTGATCACATGCAGCCTTATATTCATAGCATCCTGTTCGCCAAAATCCAGCTTGCCTGCACCTGAGGCTTCCGTGCCCCAGCCGGGATCTCAGACTATAGACATGAGCAATTTAAGTCCGTGCCCTAATTGGCTCACTTTACCTAACCAGGACGATGTCACCAGTGAATACATATTATATCGGGATGCCATTAAAGCAAATAATTATACCAAAGCTTTTGAAGGCTGGAAAAAAGTATTTGCAGTAGCTCCGGCAGCTGACGGCAAAAGATCTACGGTCTTCGATGACGGGATAAGGATCTATACCAAATTTTTCGAAGAAGCCCATGATACTACCTTAAAAAGAGATTATGTCAATAAGGTGCTGGATTTGTATGACCAGATTGCCAAATGTTACCCTACAGGGGCCAATGTCGATGCTCAAAAAGCATTTCAATATTATTATTCATTTCCCGGATATGCCAGCGATGATTCCATTTTTGCGTTATTTAGAAAGGCTTTGGATAAAGATGGATTGAAAGCGGATTATTTTATCCTCAACCCATTCACAGCCTTATTGATTCAACAATTTTTGGAAAGCAAAATTACCCTTGCTGAGACTCAAAAGTATGCTACTCAGGTGCGGCAAATCCTGGAAAATGGACTCAAAAACTGCAAGACTCCCAAAGAATGTGACCCCTGGAACGCTATCAATGATTATGTGCCAGCCCGCCTGGCCGATATGGAAGGAGTGGAAGATTTTTATGATTGTGCTTATTACAAAAACAAATATTTTAAAGATTTTGAAGCTGCTCCTGCAGACTGTGATGCCATCAACACGACCTTTGGTCGACTCCGATGGGCCAAATGTCCGGACACGGATGAAGGTATACTTGCCCTGAAGGCTGCAAGGGACCTTAATTGTAAGCCAGCAGTCGTCGAAGTAAAACAATCTTCGATGAGCAAAGCCATTGAAGTATTAAATGATGGAAATTATAGGCAAGCGATAGAGTTGTTCAAAACAGCGATCGATGAAACGGAAGACAATAATCGCAAAGCTGAATTGAGCATGATCATCTCAAGAATTTATTATGGCAACCTGAGAAATTTCCCTGAATCCCGACGATGGTCTTTGGTGGCTGCCAATCTTAAGCCAGGATGGGGAGAACCCTATATCAACATTGGCAAACTATACGCTTCCAGTGGTCCCTTATGTGGCCCTGGCCGAGGATATGAAAGCCAGATGGTAGTGTGGCCAGCCATAGATAAGTGGAACTATGCTAAGTCAATCGATCCTTCCTCAGCTAGCGAAGCCAACAAACTCATCAATCAATACAATCAGTATATGCCCACCAGGGAGGATATTTTTCAACGGGTGATTGAACCGGGTTCGACCATCAAGGTCGGTTGCTGGATCCAGGAAACTACTATTGTCAGGACTATTAAGTAAAATTAGACCGGCTGTCCTATCGAACTATTGATATGTGTTTTTAACTCATGCATGGATGGAACTCCCGACACTCTCCATTGTAATTTTCCTTTGCGAAAGATCATGAGGGTAGGGACCGCCTGCACCTGATATTTATCAGCCAGCGTTCGGTTTTTGTCGATGTCGATCTTATATATCTTGATCTTATCGTCAAATTCTTCTTTGACTTTCTCAAGCATGGGCGCCATCATTTTACAAGGACCACACCATTCAGCATGAAAGTCGATGATGACAGGAATGTCCTGAGCGATTAATTGTATGAATTGCATAATAATTTGTCAACGAATATTATGTGCATGAAGTTCTCCGGATAAAAGAAGATTTTTGCATTCAAATTTTATTAACATGTTAAAAAATAGCCTCATCATTTTCTTAGCCATTTTGACAATCTCTTGTCAGAATAAAAAAACTGAAACAATTATGGAAACTCCATCCAATACTCCTTCTACTGCTCCTGCTGCGGCCACTCAGGCTCCTGAAGCGGATATATGGGCCAGCGAATTAGGTGCTAAATTAAAATCGGGATTGATCGCATCTCCTGTTACTCAAGCAGATAAAGATCAGAACATCCTGTTGGAATATGCAGCTAAAAACAACCTGGATGTGACGAGGACAGCCTCAGGATTGTATTATGTGGTGGAGAAAGAGGGTAGCGGTACCCCACCGACCATCAAAGACAGAGCTTCTGTTCATTATCGTGGGTATTTTCTCGATGGCAGAGAATTTGACTCTTCCTATAAAAGAAATGCTCCTTATGATACTGAACTCACTGCAGTCATCAAAGGTTGGACTGAGGCCCTTCAATTGATGAAGCCGGGTGCAAAATTGAAAATATTGGTACCATCCGGTCTTGCCTATGGCGAAAGAGGTTTTCCTGGAGCTATTCCGCCCAATTCCGTAATGGCGTTTGATATGGAACTTGTCAAAGTATTGAAATAAGATCTTGAGAAAAATAGGCCATAAAAAAAGCCTGGGTGCATGCACTCAGGCTTTTTTTATGGCTATTAGGTTTTAAAACCGATTATTTGTAAGCAGCAGTAATCTTTTCAGCCAATTCCAAGCCGATAGCAGACTGCGCTTCAGCGGTTGAGCCACCGATATGAGGGCTGACTGAGATAAGTGGATTAGACAATATAGCCGCACTAGGAGTAGGCTCATTGATAAATGCGTCCACACCCGCCCCGCCTAAATGGCCCGATTGTAGGGATTCAACCAATGCCTCTTCATCGATCACTCCACCGCGGGCTGTGTTGATGATACAGGCACCTTTTTTCATTTTGGCCATTTCTTCTTTGCCTAATATTGGCTTTTGACTGGAAGGTACGTGCAAAGAAATATAATCTGACTCAGTCAGCAAGGTTTCCATAGAGGAGGTAGGTAATTCAAGTGACATTTCATGGCTGCCTATGGATATTTTTAAAGTTGCAGACGAAATCAATGGGTCTACTGCAACGACCTTCATCCCTATTCCCAGGGCCATTTTGGCCAATTCCTGTCCTATCCTGCCAAAGCCAATGATACCTAATGTTTTGCCAGCCAATTGAGTGCCAGCTGAATATTTTTTCTTTAAAGCCCCAAAATCAGCACCATCTTTTCTCATTTGGTCATTTGACAGCTGTAACATTCTGCTCAGGGAAAACATATGCGCCAAAGCCAATTCCGCTACAGCCCTGGAGGAGGCATTAGGAGTATTGATGACCTGGATACCTTTGCTACGGGCATACTCAACATCTATATTGTCCATTCCTACACCTCCACGAGCGACGATCTTGATATTGGGACAAGCGTCTATAAGTTCTTTTCTTACTTTGGTAGCACTGCGTACGATAAGAATTTCGTAATCCTTTAAAGCCTGAACAAGGTCTGCTTGATCTACCTTAGCTGTCACGACTTCAAAACCTGCTGCTTCCAAAGCCAACTTGCCATCAATCTCTATGCCATCATTGGCTAATACTCTTTTATGCATATGTTTTTACTTTTTAGGAATGCAAATAACGAGTTATTTAAGCAAAACCAAAAATCATAATTTTGCCCAATCAGTGATATCTAAACCTATTTCAATGCCTCGGGTATTTTGATTTTATTTTCGCATTCCTGCAGTTTGAGTTTGAGGTCAAGGTTTTCCTTGATGAGTGCGTTGAGTTCCTGGTCTTTGATGCTGATCGTGGATTTGTAATTGGTTATTTCAGCTTCTGTCGCAGCAGGCAAAGATGGTGTAGTGGAGGTAGTTGCATTAGGAGTGGAAGATTTCTCGATATCCGTACCCAAACCTATAGTGGTTTTTGCTTTTGAGAAAAAATTCTTTATGTTTTGGACACCATCCTGGCCGTTATAATAAGAAGCTCCCAGGTATGCCAATGGTGCTAATATAACAATAAAAAGAACAAATCTAAAGCAACCGGTGGTTTTATATGATCTTGCCATAATGATATGATTTATTGATATTCACAAAATTAAGGTGCGTCAAGGCTCAGCAAACTATAAAATCTATCAAATTATAATATTCAACGACAGATAAAGCTTTTAAGATATTTTACTCCATCCCGGGTCATTAATATGTTCTTTAACCAGGTAGTCTAATAAAAGTGAATTTTCAGGATGTTTGAGCGCAGGATCATGCTCCAGTATTTTGATCAGAAGATTTTGTACATCTTGGAGTATACCTAGATCCGATGAGAGATTGACCAATTTAAATTCAATGCCGCCACTCTGCCGGGTTCCCTCTATTTCACCAGGCCCTCTCAGCTCAAGATCGACTTCGGCGATCTTAAACCCGTCGGTGGTGTCACACATTGTTTTTATTCTTTTCCTTGCGGTCTCGGATTGTTTATATCCCGTCATCAATATACAAAATGATTGATCGGCTCCTCTGCCAACTCTACCTCGCAGTTGATGCAACTGGGACAGACCAAAGCGCTCAGCATTTTCAATCACCATGACACTGGCGTTGGGTACATCGACACCCACTTCTATGACCGTGGTGGCGACCAGGATATTCGTTTTTCCCTGGCTAAATCTCACCATCTCTGTGTCCTTGTCATTCGATTTCATGCGTCCATGAAGTATACTGATTTGATAAGCTGGCCTAGGGAAATGAAACAAAAGAGACTCATAACCGTTCTGAAGATCTTTGAGATCCAGTTTTTCAGATTCATCGATCAACGGGTACACGATATATACCTGTCTTCCTTTTTGAATTTGGTCTCGTAGAAATTGATGGACCTGTGGGCGGCTTTTTTCATTGAATTGCATGGTTTTAATGGGTTTCCTGCCGGGAGGTAATTGATCTATGACACTTATATCAAGATCTCCATAATATACCATACTCAATGTCCGGGGAATGGGAGTAGCTGTCATCACCAGGATATGAGGTAAAACAGTTTGGTTTTTCTGCCATAGATTGGCTCTTTGCGCTACTCCAAAGCGATGTTGTTC
The DNA here is from genome assembly GCA_016709995.1 of Saprospiraceae bacterium. Lineage (NCBI taxonomy): Bacteria > Pseudomonadati > Bacteroidota > Saprospiria > Saprospirales > Saprospiraceae > Saprospiraceae bacterium. The sequence continues at coordinate 2,339,271 of JADJLQ010000001.1, read as the reverse complement.
GTCTATGACTGCCAGGCCAAGATTGCTAAATTGCACAGGTTCCTCCAATAAAGCATGAGTGCCTATCAGAATCTTCAGTTCTCCTTCTACCAATGACTGAAGCACTGCTTTTCTTTTATTGCCTTTAATGCTGCCAGTCAATAAACCTATTTGAATGCCTAGTCCCGACAACGCCTTCCCTATAGATACAAAATGCTGCTGAGCGAGTATTTCGGTAGGCGCCATGAGACAAGCCTGGTATCCATTGTCCAATGCAAGTAACATGACCATCAAAGCGACTATCGTCTTACCGGAGCCCACATCTCCTTGCAAAAGCCTATTCATTTGAATTCCGCCCCCAGTATCATTCCTGATTTCTTTGATTACCCGTTTCTGTGCATTGGTCAGTTCGAATTGGAGATGTTGATGGAAAAACTCATTAAATAATTGACCTACTACCTTGAAGATCGGCCCTTTAGCATGTTGCTTGCGATAAGATTTGTTTGAGAGCAGTTTTAATTGTTGAAAAAATAGTTCTTCAAATTTTATTCTCAGTATGGCCTGATCTAGCTCCATATTAGAAGATGGCAGGTGAATCCATTTTAAGGATTCACTGCTGCCACAAAGCTTGAACCGTTGGATAATATAAGCTGGAAGCGTTTCCGGGAAAGCATTGGCAGGTAATTTTTCAAATAGCCCAGCGATACTTTTGCGTCGCATTCTCGAGTCAAGTCCTTTAGCATTTAATTTTTCTGTGCTGTTGTAGACTGGTTCGAGACCCGGTAGTCGTTTGATATCCTTCACCAGCTCCATTTCCGGATGTGCCATAGAAAATGCATAGCCACTTCGATTGGCTTTGCCATAGATAAGATACTCTTCGCCGGGTATAAGCGATTTCTCCAGCCAGGCTGCACCTTGAAACCAAACCAATTGAATAGTGCCTGATCCATCGGTTAGGTTAGCATTAATCCTTTTTTGATATTTAGGACCTGACAAAGTGAGGTTGCTTAATCTGCCTTTTATTTGGACTGCAGCTCCATCTTCCTGGAGTTGGCTGATTTTGGTCACTATAGATCTGTCAATATACCTGAATGGAAACGCAAATAACAGGTCTCTGAAAGTAAAAATATTTAACTCTGTCTGTAATAAGGCTGCCTTGGCAGGTCCCACGCCTTTAAGATATTCAATGGGGCTGTCGAGGTAATCTACTGTAAATCGCACGAATAGTACTTTGTTTTTCTCACACAAGTATAGCGGATAAGTGTGAAGATAAAAATTGTGGTTTCAGTGAGCTGTCGATTGGTATGAAATTTTAGACGGATAGTGAGTATAACATTATGAATTTGAAAGGAAATTATTGGCTCGGGTACTCGTATCTTTGCTGGATACGCTCACACCAATGCTTTAAAATGTAATACTATGGAATCAAAAAGACAGCAACAGGTATCAGAGCTCATCCTAAGAAATTTTTCTTATGTGCTCATCCAGGAGGGGTTTAACATCTATGGAAATAAGCCACTGGTCACAGTAACACAGGTAAAAGTCGCTACTGATCTGCAACTTGCCCGTATCTATCTCAGCATATACAATGTGGAAGATAAAGAAGCCGTGCTGAATCAGATAAAAGAAAATGATTTTAAGCTCAAACAAGAGATGTATCACAGATTGAGAAAACAGCTTCGTCGTATGCCAGCTATAGAATACTTTATAGACGAAACCCTTGACGAAATGTACCGCGTCGAAGAACTTTTCCAAAAATTAGAAGCTAATCAACTCAAAGCCCCAATAACCAGCCCGAAGGATTAAGCTGATGGGAGCTGCAATGGGCTCATTGAGGTTTATAACTATCAATTAAAGCCTGTAAAAATTTTACCCCTTCCGGTGACATCAATACTGTTCCCGAAGAAACTTTATTTTCTATAATCGTAAAATAGTTGCAGCCAGGGCTTAAATGAATGTCAGCTTCCCTAATGATTTTTCCTTTTGAAAGAAAGGAGATTCTGCCTATAGGAGGACATTGCATATTGGAGGGCTTTCCACTTGCGGTGAGGAAGTTTACGCTTTGTCGGATGGAAGGAGGATCATTTTGACTCACACTGATATTCATGTGGTAAAACAACATATCGACATAATCTGCACTGTTGCTTAGATTGAGAATATCGTCATTAGTCAAATAACTGGCAGCTGAAGTCCGAACAGGATCGCTTTTTTTTTCTTCTTTGTTGTTCTTACAAGCAATGAAAGTGAATATTATAAGCCATGACATAAAGATTCGCATGCGTCAAAAATAGTCAGAAATGGTAAAATGCATCCAGCGAAAGAAAATATCCTTTCATAGAGATGATATTTCTTTTCTCAAAAAAGGGTTGGACTTTTTCTGCGTCAAGGATCTTCGACATCGAGCGGTGATACCGGAAAGTGATTCCGGATTTTCGAGTTAGCTTAATATTTGCTCCCAAAACCATAGAGAGATCATTGGTACTAATATAAGGGTTGATTTCATTTAAATTCAGGCTCCTGACACCTGACCCGATGGGATCTTGAATCTCCGATCTGATGAGCCTTCCCATAGAGACGCCACCTTCTACCTGAAGTCGATAATATTCTTTAAGAGGGTGATACCAATCATTAACCACCAGGAGGCCAGTGATGCAACCATAATCCAATATCATTTTTCTGCCATTATTGGTGGATTTGCCGTATCCTTTGGATTGACTGCCTCTTTGAGAATAACTTAATTCTGTATGAAATTCAAATTTAGGTATGATAAAAGCTATACCTCGCAAGCCAAATTCGATACCCGGCTTGTCATAGCCTTGCATATCATCACCATCCACCTGAGCTAAAGTGCCGCCGGCGAATACACCCGACCCAAACCTCAAAGGTTGCGCCTGCCCCCTGGTTGGAGCTAACATGCTAAGGATCAGATATAAGGCTATTAAGCGCAACATATTAAAAAAAAATTGCATGGAAAATTTCAATTCCCCATGCTAATTTCTGATTTTTGTCTGTCAATTCTTTAAAAAACGTTTTGAAGGACACTGTTGTTAATATTTTCTAAAGAGTCTTTGAGGTTTTATAAACTTTTAACAAAGACTGGGTGAGAATTATTTGAAACGCTGACGGTTACACTTTCTTTATTCCTTTATACCATTTAATTATACAATGAGTTCAAAAATAAGATATACTAAAACTACACTGGAAAAAATAGAATCCTTACTCGCAGAAGCAGGATACAATATTCGATACGAGAAAGGCAATTTTCAATCTGGGTCTTGTGTTCTCGAAAGTCGTAAAATGATCATTATCAACCGTTTTTATGAGACTGAGGGCAGAGTTATTGCATTTTTAGATATCCTGCAGCAGTTGATAATAGACATAGACTCCCTATCGGAAGTATCCCAATCTTTTTATCATCAGCTTAAACTTGAGGCCGAGAAAGAGGAAATGGTGTGAACATTACTTTTTTAGGTACTGGTACTTCTCAGGGCGTCCCTGTTATAGGGTGTACTTGTGAAGTCTGCCTGTCCTCTAATCGCCGAGACAAACGCCTCCGTTGTGCAGCACTGATCCAGGATGGACCGTCCAATATACTGATAGATGGAGGGCCAGATATCCGATATCAATTATTGAGAGCAGGGGTCACCCATCTTGAAGCGTTATTGTTGACCCACGAACATTATGATCATACAGGTGGACTAGATGATTTACGGCCTTTGATCTTCATAAAGAACGAGCCACTCCCAATATACCTTCAAAGAGATGTATCTGAAATAATTAAACTTAAATATGACTACGCCTTCGGAGAACAAAAATATCCTGGAGCACCTAGATTTGAATTGATTGAGATCCAAGCTGATACATCATTTCACATTGGATCTTCCTATGTCAAGCCCTTACGGGTTATACATGGAGAGTTAAGTATCCTGGGCTATCAAATCAATAACAAACTGGCCTATATCACAGATGCCAATCAACTTCCAGAATCAACTTTAAAAAATATACAAGGTGTGGAAGTATTGGTAATCAACGCTTTACATCATAGGCCACATCATTCTCATTTTACATTGGATCAAACATTGGAGGTCATCAAACAAGTTTCTCCAAAATCGACTTATATCATACATATGAGCCATTATATGGGCCTCTATGAAGATGTTCAAGCCAAATTACCACAGAATGTCTATTTAGCATACGATCAGCTCAAACTTGACTTAATGGTTTGACTGTCAGGATAAGCTTAAATTTGTATTCCAGCTCATCCTGCATTAAGCTATATGAATAGATTACAATTCGAAAAAAGTCCTTATTTATTACAACATAAGTCTAATCCTGTCGATTGGTATCCCTGGGGCTCAGAAGCGCTTGAAAAGGCAGTTAAGGAGGATAAACCAATCTTATTATCAATAGGCTACAGCAGCTGCCATTGGTGTCATGTCATGGAGCAGGAATCCTTTACCGATCCTTTGGTAGCCGAATATATGAATCATCATTTTATCAATATCAAACTGGATAGAGAAGAACGACCAGACCTGGATAAGATATATATGGATGCGGTGGTATCGATCTCCGGATCCGGGGGCTGGCCATTAAATTGTTTTTTGCTACCTGACAAAAAGCCATTCTACGGAGGTACCTATTTTCCGCCCTCTCCTAGGCACCAAAGGCCTTCCTGGAGCCAAATCTTACAGCATATCGTCAGAATATTTAAGGAAAAACGAGTTGAAGTGGAAGAGCAAGCCGGTCGATTGATTCGATATGTGAGCAACGCTTCATCTACACTCCTGGAGGTCGCATCCAAAGATCATGACCTTGCTACCGACGCAGGCGTAAAAATATTTCAGCATTTAAAAAATAGATTTGACAGGTCAAACGGAGGATTTGGCGGAGCCCCCAAATTCCCCTCGACGATGACACTCAAGTTTTTGTTAGATCATTATTTCTACACAGGTCAACTACAAGGACTACAGCACGTGATCAGCTCTTTGGAACACATGGCCAGAGGAGGCATATTTGATCAAATTGGTGGTGGGTTTGCCAGGTATACTACGGACACAGCATGGCGCATACCACATTTTGAAAAGATGCTGTACGACAATGCACTTTTCATGTCACTGTATAGTCAAGCCTTCAAAATATCACCCGGACCTATACTCAAAAAAGTAGTCTCCCAATCTGCTACCTGGCTCACCAGGGATATGAAGTCGTCCGTAGGAGGCTATTATAGCGCCATGGATGCTGATAGTGAACATGTAGAAGGAAAATACTATGTATGGGACTATAATGAAATTAAAAAATTATTGAATTCAGAAGACTTTAAGTTATTTGAGTCGGTATACGATATCCATCCTGAAGGCAATTGGGCTGATCCTTCACACACTGGAGGAGCGCCTATCAATATCCTTTGGGTGAGAAATGAATTTGAAGACGAACTCACCTATTGCAGCAAAAGGTTACAGTCTGTACATGAAGAGCTTTTAAAACAAAGAGATACCCGGATAGCACCATTAAAGGATACCAAAATAATTACAGCCTGGAATGCTCTATTATGCATGGGCTGGTTCGATGCATACGATGCTTTTGGGACGAAAGATTTCCTGCAAGAAGCTGTTTCAATATTGACTTATTTTGAAGAGATCGCCCTGGTCGAAGAGCGATATTTGCATCAATACGAATCTGAAATACCGGCCATGCTGGATGATCTGGCATATGGTATTTTGGCATTTTTATATGGTTACAGATCTACAGGTAATAAAGGATATTTATCCAAGGCAAGGCAGCTGGCCAAACATGTGATGCATCATTATTATCTCCCTGCTCAAAAGTCATTTAGATATTCGGTTTCTACTCATGATCTTGTCGCAGAGGTAAATGATCTATATGACAACACCATGCCTTCTGCCTCAGGGGCTATGGCATACAACCTGGTATATTTGGGTAGAGTACTTTCTATAGATGATTGGGAGTTGCTGGGAAACGAACTTATCACAGATCTTCGAGGTGCGATCATTAGATACCCTGATTCACTAAGCCATTGGGCAAGTTTGACGATCAGCCAGGATATAGGTTGGATGGAGGTCAAATCTTCTGCAGAAGCTGACATCGATTCTATAAGGTCACTCTATCTTCCCTCGCCAATCTTACATTTTCTGGAAGAGAAAAATGCAGATATCTCATTATGTCATCAATTTTCTTGTGAAATGCCTGTAAATTCGATCCAAGAATTTCGTTCACTTTTAGATAAGCATTATCATTTGGATGAGGAGAGATAAGATTATAGGTATTTTCTGCATGTTTACAAGCTTAGTTGCTTTAGGTCAGGAGAGCAGCCAATACTCTATCTTCATGGGCCAAAAATATGCCCTCAATCCAGCTTACGCGGGCATGGAGTCCTCTCTGAGTATCACAGGAATATATCGGGCTCAGTGGCAGGAATTAGCTGGATCACCCACTTCCAGGATGATACATGCCAATATGCCGCTTTATTATGTAAAAGGGGCCGGTGGCATTAAATTGGAACAGGAAAGTTTTGGGGTGGAAAAGACGATCCGGGGTCTGATTTCATATAACTATGTCTTCGAAAACAATCTTGGACTTTTTTCAGCGGGTTTGGGTTTGGGTTTTGTACAAAAATCCTTCGATGGTTCTTTATTGCGCACACCTTCAGGCAAGTACGAGGGAGGCATTATTTTTCATCAGGATAATATTTTGCCTGAAACTCAAGCCAATGGTCTGGTACCACAGGTAAGTGCTGGAATTTATTTTGCCCAGGAGCGCTTGGAGGCAGGTCTTTCAGTTGAAAATTTTCATAATCCTACCATTCACTTTAACAGAATTACCGCAGAATACAAACTCCGGCCGAGAGTCAACTTTTATGCAGAATATAAATTTGATTTAAATGAATCCTTGGTCATTACACCTTCTCTCTTGATCAAATCGGACTTGGTGCTGACACAGACCGATCTTACCGGACTAGCTACCATCAATCAAAATGTGCTGGCTGGAATTGGCTTGAGAGGCTATTCAAGTAATACTTTAGATGCCATTTCCGTTCTAGGAGGGCTTCAGGTCAATCCTAATCTAAGGGTGCTATATGCTTTTGATTTTACATTATCCAGCATCAAAACTGTTCACCAGGGTACCCATGAGCTGATGTTGAACTATAACTTGAACAAAAAGATAGGTGGAGTCGAACGAGAACCTATTATTTTCAACCCCAGATATTGAATTTTGCTTTATTTAACTAAATTTTAATGAGGTAAGGCATGATTTATGTACTTAGTAGCAATGTAGATCGTTTAATTGATTGGAGCGCAAGGTTCTTTCAATTATTCACTACCAAAATGAACTGAAATTTTTGTAAATATTTAGAAAACAAGGAAGTATCTTTACGCGCATTTTTAAATTGAGCCAGAATTAAATTGAAAACGAACGACAATGAATAGAAAAGCCTTTCGATGGAGTGTTTCCTCTCTTTTTTTATTGATATTATTTGCTTGTGGGGGCGGTAACAAGCAGTCAGGATACCTCTCTGGTAGTGCCGGTAGACCCAAATGGAAAGGAATCAATCCTTATGGCATGGTCTATATTCCTTCGGGCACCCTTCATGTAGGTCAAAGTGACCAGGATATCTTCAGTTCTTATATTCAAAAACCTAAGGCTATATCTATTTCAGGTTTTTATATGGATGATACAGAGATTACTAATAATGAATACCGTCAATTTGTTGATTATGTGAGAGATTCTTTGGCTCATACCTTGATGGGGGATATCATCGAGAACGATGACGGATCTACCTCGATTGATTGGGAATTGGATATTGACTGGACTGCGGAGGAGCTGAGCGAATTATACTACCAGGGAGAAGATAGATTGGCCGGCAATGAAATCGATGTGAGAAAAATGATTTACACATATTCCTGGTTTGATATCAGGGCAGCAGCGATGAATAAGAATGCTCCAAGAAAATCTTTTATCAAAAAGGAGTCTACTTCAATTTATCCTGATACTTTATGCTGGATCAGAGATTTTGCTTATTCCTATAATGATCCAATTGCAAAAAATTATTTTTGGCATCCAGCTTACGATGATTATCCGGTAGTTGGAGTCAACTGGTCAATGGCAAAAGCATTCAGTCAATGGCGTACCCAGCTTTGGAACACAAACAGACCTGATGAAGTCAATTCTGAAGGCTTCAGGCTGCCTACTGAGTATGAGTGGGAATATGCTGCCAGAGGCAAAAAAGACCTGGCTCCTTATCCATGGGGTGGTTATTATGTCAGAAACGCAAAAGGATGCTTGTTAGCCAATTTTAAACCCGGCAGGGGAAATTATCCTGAAGATGGAGGCCAGTATACGGTAGAAGTACATTCTTATTTTCCTAATGAATATGGTTTGTACAATATGGCTGGAAATGTAGCAGAATGGACAGTGACCGCTTATTTTGACAATGCCAATAATTTCACTCACGACATGAATCCTGATATACAATACGATGCAAAGCAAAGCGATCCGGAAGTATATAAGCGAAAAGTGATCAGGGGTGGATCTTGGAAAGACATATCATATTATCTCCAAAATGGTACTCGTACATACGATTACCAGGATACGACCAAATCATATATAGGCTTTAGAAATGTACTTTCCTTTTTGGGAAGATCTATTAATGATTTTAAGTAATCAACCTTGATTAAACCAAAGAATTGAACTTTCAACTTGTGATTGAAACCTTTATTTTATTTTATTAAATCATCAAATCGTTAAATAAAATTATATATTATTATGGCTACCTGGTATAAAACCTCCTCCTTTAAATACATAAAAAATTTGATCATTGGCGTGGGTGCTGCCCTCGTAATGCTTGGAGCTCTGTTCAAAATTGAGAGTTTGCCTTATGCAAGTGAATTTTTGACGATAGGGCTATGTACTGAGGCTATTTTATTTCTTATGCTTGGGCTTTTACCGCCAGACAAAGATTATTATTGGGAAAAATTATATCCTGGTATTGATGATTATCATGGCGATGTACCTGCGATTTTGCCTGGAGTTGGCGCTATAGATTCCAAAGCAAAAAAGTCAATGCGTCAGCTTGACGGAGAGCTAGTCGAAAATCAGCTTGGAGGAATGTTGACAGAGCTTCAGGGGATGAGTAAAAGCATGGGATCTCTTAAAGCGCTTCAAGAGGTTGATTTTAGCAAGACCAAACAACAGCTTCAATCTGTTACTGACTTTTATGGAAAGATGAATGAAGCTTTTATGGCACTGCAGGGTTCTGTGGAAGATGCCAAAAAGACCCAACACGAACTTGGCATTTTATCTAAAAGCTTAACTTCTCTTAATAGCAATTATGCTGGTATGAATGAGGCTTTTACCTTGATGCAGAATTCAGCAGGTGATGCAAAGAAGACACAGGAAGAACTTGGCATTCTTTCAAAAAGCCTGACTTCCTTAAACGGTACTTATGCTAAAGTGAATGAAGCGTTTACTTCCATACACGATTCAGCTGGAGATGCAGCCCGGACAAAAGAACAATTAAAGGTCTTAGCTCAAAACCTTGAATCCATGAATAAAGTATATGGCAATATGCTTACTGCCATGACTGTTAAATAGTTTTATAACTAAATTATTATTTTAATCACCTCCTCTGAAACAATTTAATTTAAGTCATGTCTATACCTAAGCAACCCAGACAGCTCATGATCAACCTGATGTATCTGGTTCTCACAGCTTTGTTGGCACTCAATGTTTCTGCTGAAATTTTTAATGCATTTAGAGTAGTAGATAAAGGGTTGAAAAAGAGTAATGTAGCCCTGGATGAATCCAATAATAAAATTCCGGCTGAAGTAGATAAGTTGGCCAAAAAAGATGAAGCTCAGCTGCGAAAATATGCCGACCGGGCTGTACCTGCCAGGGAGGTAAGCAAAGAGTTTACCGACTTTGTTCAGACGATAATTGATACGATGGTAAATGAGACAGGAGGTTATGTCACCGACTCACGAACTGGAATCACCTCGCTCAAAGGTGAAAAGAACAAGGATGTGACTACTCGTCTGTTGGTAGGAAAAGATCCAGCTGCAAATAACGGCAAAGGTGCCGAATTAGAAAAAAAGATCACTGAAGCACGAGATAAATTTATTCAACTAATCGATGAAACGGATAGGCCAGAATTCATGAATAAATTGTCCATGAGCATAGACTCAGCCTGGACTGCTACCAATAAAAAGAACTGGGCCAATTTTAACTTCAATCATATGCCGTTGGGAGCCACCTTGCCTATCCTCAATAAACTTCAAAATGATGCTAAAAGTACTGAAGCAGCTGTGCTAAACTATTTGATGGGTAAGGTAGGTGGAGAAGATATCAAATTTGATAAATACCAGGTTGTATCCGCTCCCAAAAAGGGTTATATCATCTCCGGTGAGAAATATGAAGCTGATCTCTATTTGAGTGCCTCTTCCTCTAACGTTGGTACTAATATGACTGCCTCTGTAAATGGAGCCAATGTACCTGTCATCGATGGAGTGGCCAAATATTCTGTGACTCCATCAGGTGTGGGGCAAAAGAAGTATACGGTAAGGTTTTCAGTGATAAACCCAGTTACAGGACAAACTACTACTTCTGAAAGCGAATTTGAATATGAAGTAGGTGAAAGATCTGTCACTGTGTCTGCTGCTAAAATGAATGTATTATATAAAGGAGTTGAAAATCCTATCGAAGTATCGGCTGCAGGAATATCAAGCAACCAGATCAATGTATCCTTTGATGGTCCGGGTACCATTAATAGAAATTCTGATGGCACGTATGGGCTTACTTTGGCCAATTCAGCTAAGCCTGGCACTCAGGGAACCATTATCGTTAGCGCAGCTGGTAATGCGCCCACACGGAAAGCATTCAGAATCAAAGGTATTCCCGATCCGATACCCAGGATAGGGGGCATCAAAGAGAATAAAGTCGGAAATGGAGAATTTAAAGCACAGCTTGGTATAGCTGCTATACTTGAAAACTTCGATTTTGATGCTAAATGTGATATTGCAGGCTATACCGTCACGAGGGTAGCTAAAGGAGAAGATCTATCCGAAGCCACTAACCCAGGCAGTCGGTTTGCTGCGGAAGCTGCCAGAATTATATCTTTGGCTAAACCAGGCAATTTGTATCTGTTTTCAAATATCAGGTGTAAGTGCCCGGGTGATGAAGTCAATCGAAGATTAGGAGACATTACAATATCTATTCAATAAAGAATAAGCTATGAAGAAATTATTTTTTGCCATGTCTTTTGCTTGCGGACTCGCAACTATTGGCCAGGCACAGCGACCAGAAAACATTATCACCGAATCCAGCGAACCTGCTGACAGCAGCATATTCATGGATGATATAGTAGTCCGGAGGACGATTTTGGATCAAAGAGTACTGCCTTACGAATCACTTCGTGAAGCAGATATTCCATGGGAAAAACGTATCTGGCAAGTGATTGATGTAAGAGAAAAACTCAATCTGCCTTTTATATATCCTAGGGAGCCTTTGTTTGCTATTCTCAATGAAGCTGCGGTTAGTGGTATGGTGGCAGCATTTAGAGACGACGAATTCAAACAATTGATGCAGCCTGGAGAGATTGAAGGTATGATGTTTAGCATGGACACGGTGCAGGTAGTGGATCCGGAGACATATGAGACCAAGACATCAGTCGTTAGAAATGAGATTAGCGCAGACAATATTAAATTCTATAGAATCAAAGAAGTTTGGTTTTTTGATCGTGAAGCTTCAAGACTTAAAGTTAGAATATTAGGTATAGCACCTGTACGTGAACGTATCATAGCAGGTAGAGCGGAGGAACAACCGATGTTTTGGTTATATTATCCTCAAATCAGAGAAGTCCTGGCGAAAAAACAAGCATTCAATGACTTTAATGATGCAGCCCCACTCAGTTGGGATGATGTCTTTGAAATGCGCAGGTTCTCCAGCTATATCTTCAAAGAATCAAATGCACAGGACTTGCGTTTGAAGGATTTTTTCCCGGATGATGGAGTAGCCCGCTTACGCGAAAGTGACAAAATCAAAGACAAATTGTTCAATTTTGAACATGATCTTTGGGAGTATTGATCTGAATATCAATCATTTGAATATATTTTTAGGCCGGTCTTTGAACCGGCTTTTTTATTGAGGTTTTGGCTTTATAATGAAAAACTGATACCCTGGGCCAGAGGCAGTTGCGAGGAGTAGTTGATCGTGTTGGTTTGTCTTCGCATATAGTTTTTCCAGGCGTCAGATCCACTTTCACGACCGCCACCTGTTTCTTTTTCCCCTCCAAAAGCCCCTCCAATCTCGGCACCACTGGTGCCAATATTGACATTGGCAATGCCGCAATCAGAACCCTGAACAGATAGAAACAATTCTGCTTCTTTTATTTCATTCGTCATGATGGCGGAGGATAAGCCTTGTGGCACATCATTGTGGATATGAATAGCATCCTGCAATGATTGATATTTCATGACATATAAGATTGGGGCGAAGGTCTCTTGTTGTACTATCTCTATACCATGGTTCACAGCTGCTATAACCGGTCTGACATAGCATTTGCTATTAAATCCTTTACCGGTGAGTACTCCGGAGGGAGTCAGTAATTGTCCACCTTGTTTAATAATCTCCTGAAGTGCCTGCAAATAATTATCCACAGCGGCTTCATCGATGAGCGGCCCCATGTGCATAGATGCATTCAGTGGGTCGCCAATTTTGATCTGAGAGTAGGCTTTACGAAGCGCTGAAACCACTTTATCATATATGGACTCATGGATGATCAATCTTCGAGTCGAAGTGCATCGCTGACCGGCGGTGCCCACAGCACCAAATACAGCTCCAGTCAGTACTATTTTGAGGTCGGCACTTGGAGTAATGATGATGGCATTATTTCCACCCAGTTCTAACAATGTTTTGCCAAGTCTTGAAGCCACAGTTTGGGCTACCGATTTGCCCATCCTGGTACTGCCGGTGGCACTGATGAGGGCTATCCTGTGATCCTGAGCTAACCATTGACCAACTACGGCATCTCCATGGATCAGATTGATTACCCCTTCATAGACTTTATTTATTTTTAGAACTTTTTCGATGATATTCATTACAGCGACCGCACACAATGGGGTCTTTTCTGAAGGCTTCCAGATGATAGTGTTGCCACAGATGAGGGCTAGCATTGCATTCCAGCTCCACACCGCTACCGGGAAGTTAAAAGCTGAAATGATACCTACGACTCCAAGCGGATGCCACTGCTCATACATCCTGTGTCCGGGTCTTTCACTATGCATCGTAAGCCCATAAAGCTGGCGGGACAGACCTACGGCAAAATCACAGATATCGATGATTTCCTGGACTTCACCCTGACCTTCTTGCAGACTTTTACCCATTTCATAAGATACCAATTTGCCGAGGGTAGATTTATTTGCTCTAAAGGCATCTCCAATCTGCCTGACCAAATCTCCGCGCTTAGGCGAAGGCACTTGTCGCCATGATCTTTGTACTCTCACCGCGCCAGCTACTACTTTGTCATATTCCGTTCTGGAGATCTGTGCGACTGCTGCCATCCTTTTACCATCTACCGGGGAATATGAATAGATCTGCGTTTTTGATCTGCCACCTTTCCTCAGACCGGTTACAAATGCTGGATTAACCGGCTTAATTCCTAATTGGTTCAATAGTTTCATAATGATTAGATATGTATATAAAGTTACACTTGAATCTTCATATCAAAAAAAAAGCCCGGCTGGATGCTGGGCTCTGATATATTTTACTGAAGCGAATTATTATAAAACCTGACCATTAAGAGTCAATGAAAAATATAAATTATCCTGAGATGGATCTGCCATTTTGATACCAAGTTCGGAGGCTTTTATTTTAATGCCGGGTGTCAAAATGGTGATAAATTTTGGTCTGTAATCTATCCGAGCCTTGGTATTGAAGGGAATAGATTTGCCCATCAATTCAAGGGTGCCTTTGATTAAGTGGGTCGCTTGCTGATCATTGATGGCTTTGGTACATTCTTCGATGATAAAACTACCATTGGTAAAACGCTGATTGTCAAAAACATCTTTACTTTTTAAGAAGGTGATCATGGATTCGTCCACATTGGCTACCATTTCGATTGAATTCATATCCAGGTTAAAGGCTCCTTTGGTGATCAATCCATCTTTGATATGAAGACTGCCCTTGTTGATAGTGATAGCTCCTTTGACAAGGCTATTTTTAAAAAGCCTTCCAGGAAGAGTTTGCTTCCTTCCGGAGTAATATCAATATCATGATCTAATACCTCTAAGGTAGAGATATCGCCGTCGGTTTTGGCTTTTGCTGCAGGTGCATTCGTTACTTCAGCAGAAGTAGTTTTGGGCTCGTTTTTGCAGGAATTTAAAATAAGAGCGCTTAGAAGTAGAAAGAAGGTGAGATGAAGTGATTTCATATAAGTATTGTTGATATGTATAAAATTTTTTTTATCAGCTTTAATCCATGGTTATAGCAAATGCAGCTGCACCTATGATACCAGCATGATTTTGCAAAGAAGCCGGTTTGACCTTAGTTTTGACTTTGATTTGTTTTTTAAAATCAGCATAGCGTTTGCTTAGACCACCACCAAGAAAGATCATAGTAGGAGAAAAATAAACTCCAGATGTTCCAAAAAGTGGTTGAATTGAATGCCCCAGTTCATCCAGCTCATTCTTTTTTTCTCCCGGGCTGTGTTGGAAGCATAGTACTCAAAATCTGCTTTTTTATAATTTAAATGTCCAAACTCTGTATTCGGTACTAGGGTGCCATCTATAAATAAAGCAGAGCCCAGTCCAGTACCTATAGTAATCAAAATTACAGTTCCTTTTTGCCCTTTACCTAGTCCAAAATGCATCTCTGCCATTCCGGCTACATCAGCATCATTGGCTATATGAAACTTGCAACCAGTGATTTTATTGAATAATTTTTCAGCATTGACTCCAACCCATTTTTTATCAATATTGGCTGCACTTTTAATGACGGCATCATGGATGATAGCAGGAAATCCACATCCTACAGGTCCTTTATATTTAAAAGTATCGACCACTTGTTTTACAGCCTTAAATATATTGGCAGGAGTAGAAGGGGTAGGTGTTTTTATTTTTATAACCTCGCCGATCAAGGCACCTGTATGGATGTCAACCAAACCTGCTTTTATGCCTGTTCCACCGATATCTATACCCAATATTTGAGTTTTAGTTTTTGTCATATAGTTTTAATTATGAGGAATGATTGAAATCTTCATCCAAATATTGTCCAGCGGACGATTACGGCCATCAGCCATGGAAGCAGCGATCTGGTCTAAAATATCCAGACCTTCGGTGATACGACCGAATACCGTGTAATCATGATCGAGAAAAGGTGTACCGCCCAGGGCCTGATACTCTTGCTTTACACTTTCAGTATATTTAAAATTGTGTTTAAACTCTTGTAACGGAAGGTCTGTCAATGCTACAGGTCTGCCTGATACAATATAAAACTGTGATCCGGAAGACTTTTTTTCAGGATTATTACTTCTGGCGGCAGCGAGGGCCCCTTTTACATGGGCCAGAGAATCAACAAATTCTGCAGGGACAAGGTAGCCAGGGCCACCCATACCCAGAGGAATTCCAGCTTTCGCATTTTTGCTGTCAGGATCTCCGCCCTGAATCATGAATCCGGGTATCACTCTGTGAAAAAGCAAACTGTCATAAAATTGTTCATTGATTAATTTTATAAAATTGTCCCGGTGCAAAGGAGTTTCGTTGGCAAGATATCCTTTCATAGTGCCCAGGGGAGTCTCTATTTGGATAAATGTAGTGTCTTGTGCTTCACTCATATTGATAATTGATAGAATAAAAAGTAAAATAAAAAATTTGGATTGGATTGATTTCATAATCAGAAGAAATGAATGTAAAATCAGTAATTTATTATTTAAGTCGCACCTTCATAGATACATCCTCGAGTGGTCGGTTACTAGGATTGGTCGGTGTCACAGCGATTTTCTCTGCGATGTCTAATCCCTTTACGACTTCGCCAAAGACTGTGTAATCAGCATCTAAAGAAGGCAGGCCACCTACTGATTTATATTTTGCTATTTGGGCTTCATTGTATTTTATGCCCTTATTTTGTTGCCATTGAGCAAGTTCCTGATCTGATACCGGAGCTCCAAGTACTATATAAAACTGCGACCCGGAGGACATTTTTTCGGGATTCTGGTTACGGGCAGCTGCGAGCGTACCTTTAAAATGAGGAGCTCCGATCTCTGCTTTGATTTCATATCCAGGCCCGCCACCTCCCAGGAATGCCTCTGGAGCAGCTCCCTTTGATTGGGGATCACCACCCTGAATCACAAAATTGGGTATCACCCGGTGAAACAATAAACCATCATAATATTTTTCTTTGGCGAGTTTTATAAAATTATCCCGATGAAGTGGGGTCTCATCATAAAGGACTATCTCAATATCTCCCATCGAAGTCTCGATCACTGCGTGCTGACCACCTGGCTTAGAACAAGCAGATAACACAAGCATACTGACGAATGCAATAAAAACGGCTTTCATTATTTAATTAAGTTTTTGACCATTGATCATTAAAATATTCAATAGATTTCATTCTAAGATATTGATCCTGAGCTCCTTCTCCTTTTATGTCAAATGCCCGCACTTGAGCATAATGCGGCCATCCATCCGTGTCCAGGCCATCCCAGCGATAATATCCATCAAGCGTCATCAAAGTACAAACAGCTATGTGCATGAGGTCTTGCTTTTCCTCTTTTTTGAAGCGATTTGATTTCCATTTGCCGAGCTCCTGGATACCTATGAATAAGAGGACAGCATTGAGATCCGGCAACTTCTCAAGAACAAAACTGTCTTTGAGCTTATGACGCAGCTGCAACCAATCAAAGTCCAATTGTAAATTTTTCTCCAGTAGGGTACTTTGCATGGGCTGCAAAATTACAAAAATATAACTTCAGCTGACACGATTTTTTAACGCCAGGTTCTTTCAATAAATTGAAGGATGAGTGGCTGGTTTTGAATGTTAAAACACCCGGATTATGGTAATGATGATAAGATCCGAGATTAATTCTGGCACTAATTGGCAAAGACCATATTTCCTGCCATACTAAAATGCTAAAAACCAGCATTTGATTCCATTTAAAGGATTCTTTTTTTTAAAACTACTACGGTGAAAATCGTAAAGACAAGTAACCAACCGCATTTTTGGTGTGCCGCTCCATTCATCCTATTTTAAGTAGCCGTACCAAGCTATAGTTACAAAAGCATTGCTCAATACATGTTGTATATTGAATTCATGTGATTCGTTCCAGAGCTAAAGCAGCCATGACTTCTAATTAAAAAAAGTAAGGAGAACCTTTGTCCTCCTTACTTTGATTAATAAAAAACCTTACTTAAAAACTCTACTTGTCGCTGCAGGATGCAGCTGGATAGATCTTAGGGTGTGCTTAAAGTATATTCAGTCGAGGTTAAAAGAGTGAATGAATCTTTCATTTCCCTGAGTGACCAACAAGGTATACGATCCCCTGTCCAACTTCGAAAGGTTAAACTGTTGATTATACCCTGGATGGTCGATCAAGGCTTCATAAATGGTCTCATGGTTAGGGTCGAGGATCTTTAAAGTGGATTGGTGATCCAGGTTGAGATAATTTACTTTCAATTGTTTGCCAAGAACAGAGATCTGAGGTTTGAAATAAGTCTCAATTGTAGGATCTATGAGTATTCCTTTATCTTTTTTGGTGATATTTTGTTTGGAAGTTCGAAGTTCATTGCTTAATACGATTTTGTACGTACCCTCAGACAATCTGGAAAGGTTGTATTTTTTTATTTTAGTGGCTTCAGTGATTTTGTAAGTCTGATCAAAGATCGTGCGACCTTCTTCATCCTTGATTTGAACATTCAAGTCTGATTGGTTCCATTGGGCAGTTTGTAATAAAAGTGTTTGACCACTTATATTCATTGTAAAGTTTGCATCAGCTATAGTGCCTGCAGAGGCAGTGAATGCTGAGGTTGTGATCAGGGCGATCAACAGGAAGGAGATAATTGTTTTCATAGGTTAAAAATTTAAATTGAAAAATTTGAATTAATTATGATACAAAGATGAAGGTAGAGAGGCCAGCCATCCTTCATTTGGATTTTCAGATCTTAATACCAGATTAACCAACATGAATTTGGAAATAATTTTTTCACCAAAATTTTAAATGCCTGATTTAAGCCAATTTTTTGTTAATTAATACCTTGGTAATTTTAGGAATAGCACATTTGTATTTCATTATGATTCCATCTTTATGAAAAACATGCTTGGCACTGCGCCCGTCCTTGAACTAATTGCGCCGAGTTTTGATCAGTCATTTACCTTTAGACGGTTTGAAGAAGCAGAGCCTAATCTCAAGCCATTTTGGCATTATCATCCGGAGATTGAGCTGGTATATATTAAGTCAGGCTCTGCCAAAAGGCATATTGGGAACCACATTTCTCAATATAATAATGGAGATCTCATCTTATTGGGACCCAATTTACCACATTACGGATTCACCGAAAGATTGCTAGGACATAGATCAGAAATTGTAATTCAATTGAGGCCTGATTTTCTTGGGCCATCCTTTTTCTCCATTCCTGAAATGAAAGGGGTGGACCAATTGATGAATAAAGCTGCTTCCGGAGTAGTATTCCATGGTCGTACTAAGAAAGAAATAGGGGAGCACCTGGAGGATTTGTCTGTAAGTAACACATTTGAAAAACTAATTGGCCTGCTAAAAATATTTAGAGATTTGGCATCTTCTGATGATGACCAGGTACTGAATACCAATGGACCTGCCCTGGTATACAAAAAGCAAGACAATGATAAAATAGGCAGAGTGCATGAATATGTCAAGCAACATTTTACGGAAGAAATCACCTTAGCAGAGATTTCAGATCTTGTTTCTATGGAGATACCCTCTTTTTGCAGATATTTTAAGCGGGTCACCGGAAAAACATTTACGGAGTTCGTCAATGATTTCAGGGTTAGCTATGCCTGCAAATTATTATCTGATACCTCATTAAGCATCTCCGAGGTTTGTTTTGATAGCGGGTTTAATAATTCCTCCCATTTTAATAGACTTTTTAAATCTATAACTGGTAAAACCCCTCTAGCCTATAGAGAGGAATTGGATCATATCATTGTTTAACTCTCATTTTGGCTCGGTATATGCCGACCTTAACCTGACGAATAGTCATCTCCTTAGAGCATAATACTGTCAATTATTCGGATTTTAGCATTTTAAGTAGTTTGGTAAACAAATTGATATATTGTATTTTGATACAAATAAGACTAATAACATGACCTACGATCAATTTACAGTAAAAGCTCAGGAGTGTATCCTGGAAGCTCAGAGAATAGCTGAGACACTCGATCAACAAATAGTCGATAATCCGCATTTGCTCAAAGGCATTATGCTCACAGAATCCAGTGTAAGTGATTTTATATTGAAAAAAAGCGGAGTTAACATTGCTACACTCAAACTGGAATTGGATCGGCTGATACAAAATTATCCTAAAGTCCAGGGGTCTGATGTCAAACAGGCTTTGTCTAATGAGGCCAACCAGTCATTGGCCAGGGCCAAAACACAATTAAAAGAATTTGGTGATGACTTCATCAGTATGGAGCTTATATTACTGGGTATCTTGCTTGGCTCAGATAAGACCGCACAGTTATTAAAAAATTGCGGAGCGACAGAAGCAGGTATAAAAAATGCAATTAAAGAGCTCCGCAAAGGGAGGTCTGTCAAAGAACAAGGTGCTGAAAACAACTATAATGCATTGGGAAAATATGCAGTCAATCTCAACGAACGGGCTGAAAATGGTGATTTGGATCCTATAGTGGGGAGGGATGACGAAATCCGAAGGATCTTGCATATTTTATCCAGGCGGAAAAAAAATAATCCAATACTCTTAGGAGAAGCTGGTGTGGGCAAGACCGCCATCGTAGAAGGAATCGCCTGGAGGATTGTGCGCCAGGATGTGCCTGAAAACCTTAGGAATAAACAAATATTTTCCCTGGATATGGCGTCCCTCGTAGCAGGTGCAAAATATAAAGGCGAATTTGAAGAAAGATTAAAAGCAGTGATCAAAGAAGTGAAAGAATCTGGAGATACTGTGATCCTATTTATTGATGAAATACATACATTGATAGGAGCCGGTGGTGGCCAGGGTGCCATAGATGCTGCCAATATTCTCAAACCAGCTTTGGCCAGAGGTGAGCTCCATACCATTGGGGCAACCACGATGGATGAATACCAAAAATATTTTGAAAACGACAAGGCGCTGGTAAGAAGATTTCAGACTGTTTTTATAGACGAGCCCAGCATAGAAGAGACTATCTCTATCCTTCGTGGCATCCAGGACAAATACGAGGTCTTTCATAAAATAAATATTTTGGATGAGGCGCTGGTAGCTGCTGCAGAATTGTCAAGCAGATATATTCAGGACAGGCAGCTGCCTGATAAAGCAATTGATTTGATAGACGAAGCTGCTGCCAAACTCAGACTTGAGCTGGATAGTGTGCCGGATGAGGTGGATGAGTTACAACGCCGGGTAAGGCAACTGGAAATAGAGAAAGAGGTCATCAAACGAGATAATGATCTCAATAAATTTGACGCAATCAATAAAACGCTGGCAGAAGCAAAGGAAAAGATGGATATCGTCAGTGCGTCATGGAAAAATGAAAAAGAGATCGTGGATCAGATACAGGCCATCAAAAAGGAGATGGAAGATCTTGAAGGTCAGGCAGATAAGGCTGAGCGAGAAAGCAATTATGAGACTGTAGCCAAGATCCGTTACGGCACCTTAAAGGAAGCAGAGAAAAAGCTAGCCGACGCAGAAGCCAAATTAAATGAGCTTCCTGAGGACAACCGATTTACCAATCAGGAAGTCACAGCCAATGATATCGCCGGAGTGGTATCCAAAATGACCGGCATACCTATCCAAAAAATGTTGCAAAGTGAGCGGGGTAAGCTCCTGACACTGGAAGATGAGATTGGAAAAAGACTTATTGGACAAGCAGCTGCTGTCAAAGCTGTTTGTGATGCAGTCCGACGCAGCAGGGCTGGCTTAGGTGATCCCAATAGACCTATCGGATCGTTTATTTTTTTAGGACCCACCGGTGTGGGTAAAACGGAATTGGCCAAAGCTTTGGCCGAAGTATTGTTCAATGATGATAAAGCCATCATTAGGATAGATATGAGTGAGTTTCAAGAAAAACACTCTGTGTCCCGATTGATTGGTGCTCCTCCAGGTTATGTAGGATATGACGAAGGTGGGCAATTGACAGAGGCCGTAAGGAGAAGACCCTATTCAATAGTTTTGTTAGACGAAATAGAAAAAGCACATCCGGATACCTTCAATATATTGTTGCAGGTTTTAGATGATGGCAGACTCACAGATAACAAAGGAAGAGTCGCCAACTTTAAGAACACCATCATCATCATGACTTCTAATATGGGAGCTGATAAAATCCTTGAGAACTTCGAGGATCTCGAAGCGCTTGGAGATAAGCACAGGACTGAGATTATAGAAACTACCAAACTCGAAGTCTTTGATTTGCTCAAAGAAAATATGAGACCAGAGTTTCTCAATCGTATTGATGACAAGATCATGTTCTTGCCTTTGACCAAACCAGAGATGAAAAAAATTGCGGTTTTGTCCCTCAAATCTGTTAAGAAAAATCTGGCTAAACAAAGCCTAGATATAGAATTGACGGAGTCAGCACTTAATCTGTTGGTTGATCTTGGTTACGATCCTCAGTTTGGAGCCAGGCCATTAAAACGCGTAATTCAAGGTGACATCATCGACGAATTGGCCAAATTTCTTTTGTCAGGTACATTTAATTCTGGAGATACCATCATGGTCGATACAGATATAAAAGGGTTTACTTTTAAATCAAAACTCAACCCCGACGGAGACTTGTATCATAGCTCTATGGATAGCGTAGATACTGATCTTAAAACCAAGTTGTCCAGAGACAAATCTATAGATAAACTGAATAAGGCTGCAAAAGATGTAGAGGATACTGCCAAAAACATAAAAGACAGTCAAAATGAAACGGAGTTGGAAGGAAAGTAATCTGGATGAAGCTTAATTTATTGCTTCCGTTTATTTCAACAAATGGAGATAAGACCGGTGGACCTGGAAAAGCTTAGAGATGGCCCGTATATCGGGGTTGGTCAGTCCAATTGCAGCTTCAATTTGAGATTTGGTAAGTCCATAGGAAGCTTCAAAATTTTCCCAGGATGCTGTCATGTCCAGTTTGCCGAGGATTTTAGCCCATTCATACATAGCAATGTCCAAAAAGACAAACGGCTCCAGGACTCCTTTTCTTAAGTTAGGAATTGAAAAAATTAAAAGTTTGTCTTCAATATTACTCTCACTATGATGGAGAGCCTTATATCTTGGTGAAGGGAATGGATGATTGTAAAATACCAGGAGTTCAATTTGAGTAGCCAAATAGTCATCATCTTCCATGGTCAGCATTATCGCAGGCACCGAACTGAGATACTTTATGTCTTCCGGAGCATCAATCTCTTCTTCTTCATCTTGATTTCTAAAAGGTTGCAATCTATATTCATGATTCAATTTAAATAGCTCCAACCTCAGTTCAAATTTTTTCTGTTGGGCATCATCCAATTGTTTGTAGAATGGTACATGATGCAGAAGTAGTTTGATTTGGGAATCCAGTTGAGGCGGATATTTTTGGTAATATCTCCAATCAATTGCGTCCTTAAGCATGAATATAGCCACCAATGATACTAGTCCGATTCCCATGCCAATAGACCAACGGGCATCACTAATGAAAATCATTGCCGCGCAAAATAAAGTCAATAAAGTAATCGGGATGGCAAGGTGAATTGCTTTCATATTGACTTTAATATAAATAAAAAAAAGCAGTAAAATTGAGAAAAATTCAATTTTACTGCTCTTCCGTCTGAGTTGGTCTGTTTATTAAAATATCATATTATACTTGACCAATAATTGTTCTGTAAAGCTAACCCTTCTTCCGGTGCCACGTACACCACCTATTTCGCTGTAGTCCGTTATTTGCACTTTGACATCATGATCATAAAATACATCTGTGAGCAGAGAGATCTGAAAACCTTTATAAATATTGAATCCAAATTCATTGAGCCAGTCTACATCAATATGGTTGGGTTCATTAAGATAATTTGAGAATAGGGTTAATCCGCTCGAATGATTGATGCGGCCATCCAAATATTTATTGGTGTAGTTGCCTTTTATCATGCCTCCAAGTTGACTATCTGTTAGTTTAAAATCTTCGTTGCTGGTCCATTTATTGCCATGTATATTTAGTCGAGCAAGGTCACGGTCTGCTACAATTACCGATTTGTAACCAAACGGGGCAAAGAACCAGGAAATTTTGTCATTGGGTTTATAATCTATCCCCGGGGCTAAAGTGATATAGGCAGGAGCAAATAGTTTCGATACTAGGTTGGTTTGAATCTCCGATGTACGAAATTGTTTCACATAATTTTTGTTGTCGGTACCTCTATATGTAGGCATCAATTGACTGATAAAGC
The DNA here is from genome assembly GCA_016709995.1 of Saprospiraceae bacterium. Classification (NCBI taxonomy): domain Bacteria; kingdom Pseudomonadati; phylum Bacteroidota; class Saprospiria; order Saprospirales; family Saprospiraceae; species Saprospiraceae bacterium. Next base: position 2,315,702 of record JADJLQ010000001.1, on the reverse strand, counting down.
CAAAGTCTACAGCATACGACCATTTAGAAGTTACCCCGGTTTTGTAACCCAACCTCGATCCAAGCCTCAATTCATCTATTGACTTTAGAAAAGGCTGTTTCACTTTAGCAAAACTGGCGGTACTTGCCAATATACCAGTACCCAATTTTACCAGGCCCATATTGAATGACCCAATATTGTCAAAGGATAAAAGGCCTTTTTTATATTTAGCAAAAATGCTTATAGCTCCTCCAAATCCCAGACGATTTTCGCCACCACCTACTTTAGGATTGATCTGCAATAATTGTCCCATGTCCATTCCAAATCCGCCACCACTGATCCAGCCGTCTTCTTTAATCTCTTTTTCTGCGGCTTTGAGTACTGCAGCTGCACGGGCTCCGTCATCGTTTTGACCAGATAGAGAGTAGGCAATCAATACAAGAAATAAAAAAAGTATTCTTTTCATCATAAAAAGTAGTTTTTGATTTTTATATAATTAATTAAATTAGGTTAAGATTCGAGCTGTTTTATTTCTGCAGATTCAATTTCATCGGGAGCTTCCTTATGGATAGTGATGCTCTCTGCGGTTACTTTAGACAATGGTATAATGGATTTTTGGTGGTTTGGTAGAAGCAAAGTGACAGAAGACCGATCGATGTTTAAGATTTCTCCTCTGATATTATCTATAGTGACTTCATCGCCAACTTTGATCTTGTCTTTTGAATAAAAAGCTGATAAGATATTGGACACGATAGTTTTAGATGCTAATCCATATCCTATAGCGAAGGCAAGCGAAATGCCTCCAATGACTATTAAAATATTTTTTTCTATAAAGCCGGTATCTATTTGTAATTGCCCAAGGGCAGCCATCAGGAAATTGATCATGATGAAATAAAAGAAAGCAGTCGCCAACATCCCGGTAGAGGGTATTCCCAAAGACTTACCTGTGGTCTCTATAGCTTTTCTGATACCATCTGCGACCAGGATGCCGACCAGCAAGAGCACGCCTGCTACCACTACATTTGGTATGTAGTTGAGCATATTTTTGAAAAGGTCGGAGAGCGCAGGCATACCCAGTACATCAGTAGCTGCTACTATAAATATCAGCATCATAAAATAGAATATGATCCTGCTGAGTATTCCTGAGATTTTGATCTCAATGTTGTTTTTACGAATGAAGTCTACTTCTTCTATTTTCTTCCCTAATTTATCTACGCCAGCTTTTGAAATGACCGTTTTAATGACTGAAGCCACTATTTTTGATATGATATAGCCCAGGATCAGGATGACCAGACACCCCAATAGTTTAGGTAAGGTGGCGACCATGCTGGTAAGCAACTGCCTGATCAAGTCAAATGAGTTTTCCATGCGGACTCTTGTTTAGAGATGAGGTAAAAAATTAATTCTGATTAGGATATTTGGATGGCGGGTTTTTCCTATTACCACCTGACATGTTGATGAGTGACCTGCCAAAATGAGGAAGGTAGAGAACGATCAGATCTCCTATAGCCCTAAAGACATTCATGTTTTGAGAAACATTTTGTTTTATGGCTTCCGGTGGTTTGCCTAGCTCCGCCAGTTCCATTTTTTCTAATTCTTTAAAATTATTCACACTCATAAACTAAATTTTAAGTTGAAACTAATCTTCCTCATTTTTAAATAATTCGTCGTGTATAGATTTAAACTTGTGTTTCGCTCTTTGGATTTTCATTTTGATAGCACTTTCCCCTTTCCCCAGAATATCCCCCATTTCTTTAATAGAGAGATCATCCTGGTACTTCATTAACAATATGGTTTTATCATCATCATCCATATCCCCCAATACCTTTTTTAGACGACTTACTTTAGTCTCCATCAAAAAAATATCACTGACTTCATCCTGTTTATCAGCATGCTCCATCTTGACATCGACAAAAAAGTTTTTTCTGTTTTTGCGAATCAAATCGATGCAGTGGTTATAGGTAATAGAAAACAACCAGGTCGAGAACCTTGATTGTTGATTAAATCGTGAAATATTGGTTAGCACTTTGATAAATATTTCCTGAGTACAGTCTTGTGCAGATTCCATATTCTTTAACATGGTGATACACTTACCATATATTTTCGCAGAATACCTATTGTACAGGATTGAAAATAATTGATCATCCTGCGTATCGATATACTGCGCTACTAACACCTCATCAGCCAATGTAGGGTCTCCCTTACTTCTGAACTTACTAAATAAAACTTCTAAAAACTGTAGGATCAACCGCATACATCAATTAGTAACTTGGACGAAATTATAATAAAAAGTCACCTAAATTCTCAACTAAACGAATAAAATAATCTTCTGGCCTTAAAACGAAGATAAAATACCTAAAATAAAAAGAGGTAATGCAATTTTCATCACATTACCTCGACCCTAACCAAATGAAACCAAATTAATCTTTAAAAAGTCAGATAATTAATATCTTGACCCCATAAATGTATTTTAAATGAATCCAAATACCTACTCTAATATTTTTAAATTATTACTGCTAATTGTTATTTTCAAAGGTGGTTTTTTGACAGCTCAGTCAAATATTGATCAGGATGCCTGGATGTTGAAAAATATTCATAACCAGGTACTTGCAAATGGAAAATCCTATGAATGGCTCCGGTCCCTCACAACAGAAGCGCCTGGTAGATTGGCTGGTTCGCCTGCTGCCGCCGCCGCGGTAGAGCTTACAAAGCAGATCATGGATAGCCTTGGATTCGATAAAGTATACCTTCAGCCTTGTACAGTGCCCCACTGGACGAGAGGAGAAAAAGAAATAGTGCGCATCGTCAATGCTGCTTCCATTGGTACGCAGGATTTGGATGCTCTTTCGTTGGGCAATTCTACGGGTACTGGTCCATCAGGTTTAACCGCTGAAGTCATAGAAGTGAGATCATTGGATACCCTGGAGAAAATGGGCACTTCCAGACTGAGAGGGAAAATTGTTTTTTTTAACAGGCCTATGGAGGTTACCCAACTTAGGACTTTTGCTGCATATGGAGGTGCTGTGGATCAGCGTGGACGAGGCCCTGCTTTGGCTGCTAAATACGGTGCAGTTGGAGCTATCGTGAGAAGTATGACGACGAGTCAGGACGATATACCTCACACTGGGGCCACCAATTTTCAGCAGGGGGAGACTTTGATACCTGCTTTGGCTATCAGTACCAATGGTGCTGACTTATTGAGCAGAGAGTTAAGCAAAGGGCCAATCAAAGTTTTTATCCGTAATACTTGCAAAATGTTATCTCCTGCATTGTCCTATAATGTAATCGGAGAGATCACCGGGTCTACCTATCCTGATGAGCTCATTGTCATTGGAGGACATCTTGATTCCTGGGATGTCGCAGAGGGTGCACATGATGATGGCGCAGGATGCGTACAAAGTATTGAAGTATTGCACACCTTAAAGTCGTTAAAATACAAGCCGCTAAGATCGCTAAGATGTGTCATGTTTATGAATGAAGAAAATGGATTGGGTGGAGGTTTAGCTTATGGAGATTCTTCCAATGCCAGGAAAGAAAAGCATATCCTGGCACTGGAGTCCGACTCAGGTGGATTTACACCTCGGGGTTTTGGTTTCTCAGCTGATAAAGAGGTATATGAAAACTATTTTAAAAAGGTCAATAACTGGTCTAATCTTTTAGAGCCATTTGACCTAAAAATCTATAACGGAGGAGGTGGGGCAGACATAGGCCCATTAAAGAGTCAAAAAGGATTGCTCGCCAACCTACAGCCGGACAGCCAACGGTATTTTGATTATCATCACACTCGCATAGACCAGTTTGGAACTGTCAATAAAAGGGAATTATTGCTGGGTGCGGCAGCTATGACTTCGCTTGTATATCTTGTAGATAAATATGGATTAGACTAATGACAGACATTGAAGTACATGGACGACGCTTTGAAAAATTTATTGACAAGGCAACTTTAGACCTGGAGGTAAGCCGCCTGGCTGATCAGTTAAATGCCCGGTATCACGCTGTTGGAGACCCTCCTTTGTTAGTTGGTATCCTGAATGGGTCATTTATTTTTATGGCCGACCTGATCCGGCAGCTGACTTTTGAATGCAAAGTTCAGTTTATACGAATAGAGTCTTACCAGGGTATGGAGAGAGGGGGAATCGTCAAGATGGAAGCTGATGTATCTCAGAAATGGAAAAATCAACATATCATCGTCATCGAAGATATCATCGACACCGGCAATACCATGCAGCGTTTTTTGCCAGTATTGGCATCCCACCAGCCCAAATCAGTATTTGTATGTGCACTCCTATTTAAAGAAGCCGCGCTGGAGGTAGCAGTACAGTTGGATGCTTATTGTTTTAATATACCCAAAGATTTTGTGCTGGGTTATGGACTGGATTATGATGGATTAGGACGCAATCTCCCCGAGATTTACAGGCTGGCAGAGTGAAAAGATGATTTAATAGAAGTCTGTTTTTTATTCACTCAGATCTGTGTCGAACCTGACCAACTCTACAAAATCTCTTACCCGATCATTGATCAATCCCTGGCTGAGCGTTTTCATCTTGTCAATAGAAAATTCTTCTACGCAAAAAGAAGCCATAGCCGATCCAAAGATGATAGCTCGCTTCATGTTTTCAAAACTCAGATCCCTTGTTTTCGCCAGATGCCCTATGAACCCACCGGCAAAAGTATCTCCTGCTCCTGTCGGATCAAAAACCTGGGACAAGGGTAGTGCCGGAGCAAAAAAGATATGACCTTCTGAAAATAATAAAGCCCCATGTTCTCCTTTTTTGATGATTAGGGTTTTTGGGCCCATTCGATGGATGATCTCTGCGGCTTTGACCAGCGAAAACTCGCCGCTGAGTTGACGAGCTTCTTCTTCGTTTAAGGTCAATACATCGACCATGGATATCACTTGCAATAATTGATCCATGGCGATGTCCATCCAAAAATTCATCGTATCGAGTACGATCAGTTTTGGCCTTTCATTCATTTGGTTGAGAACGCTGATCTGTACTTCCGGCGTGAGATTGCCCAGCATGACAAATTCACTGTTTTTATATGCTTCAGGCAGTATTGGATTAAAATCAGCCAGGACATTCAACTCTGTGACCAGGGTATCACGTGCATTCATATTGTCGTGATATTTGCCGGACCAATAAAATGATTTTTTACCTTTTATGATATCGAGACCTTGGGTCTTTACACCCCGATTCTGGAGAGCTGTTATCTCCTCAACAGGAAAGTCTTCACCAACGATACTTTGTAAAAATATGGGCTTATAAAAATAGGACGCCGCCCAGGAAATATAAGTGCCCGATCCACCGACCACACGGTCGGCTTTGCCATAAGGGCTTTCTATACTGTCAAAAGCAACAGTGCCAATCACTAAAAGGCTCATAAATATGGTATTATATATACAAAAAATATGGGCAATCTAAAGGAGATTGCCCATTTTAATATCAGCGCCCCCTCCAGGACTTGAACCTGGGACCTGCGGATTAACAGTCCGTCGCTCTAACCAACTGAGCTAAGGGGGCATCCTGTATACTTACCAAGTTATCGATAAGGGATGCAAAAATAATGATTTTTAGGAATGAACCAAATGAGATTGCATTTTTAAGGGATTATGTCCGGTGGCTGGTGTTAGTTTTTAAAAATATTGTCTACAACCTGTTTGTGGTGATAATGCAGTTTTTAGAAGTGCTCTGACCAAATTTGGGGCGAAGAATTGATTAATATTAAAACCAGATTACTGCTTATTTAGGCTCCAGAGATAATCCTTATAGTCGATTTTGGCCTTGGCATTGATTTTTACCGGTGCATATTTATTGAGGAAATCAATCAATGAACCGTTTTTCTTAAAGTCTCCTGTAAACCAATCAAAAATCTTTGAAATGGTGATTCTGTCAGGTGTAAATTCATTTTTATTTTTATCAGCCAGAAAAGATTTTGCCGCATCTGTCAATTGAGCATCTAATTTATCAGCTGTATAAGCTTCGTTTCGAAGTGCCGGACAGGAATAGGAGGCACAGTTGATGGCAAAATGAACCCGTGGTTCGTCATATTTTTTACGGATAATGCCGTGTTCCAGATTATTAAGATCATAGGTCTCTTTGCCAATTTTAATGAATTTAATATCCCATACTGAATTGATAAAGCTGATGCCCGGTCGTATTTCTTTGATGCTGGCTACCGGATAGTGTTTTACTACCAGTGAGATAGTGAAAGCATTGTAGGCGTTGATCCAATAGGCCAATTGTTCATCTTTGGACCAGGAAGCGGATGGTTCATTGGAGGATAACAGAGTAAGATATGAATCCAGTATTTTTTGGTCTTTTTTGAGTCCTATATAATTGACATTGCCATTTTTATCGACATATTTTTTAAGGAGGCCATCAAAAATATCGTGAGAAACTGGCTTAGTCTGCGCTGATGGTTGTTGCTGACCACAAGCGAACAAGACGATTGCAAAGAATAAATGGAGCTTCATAATTAACCTATATACGTGAAAAATATAAAGTGAGATCTTAATATTGAGTTATAATATCACTTTAAATAACATGATTCTTCTAACATAGTTTGACGAATCAAATAATTACTCAGAATAAATCGTATTGATGTTATAGGATAATATAGCCTGATCTGACAATATCAATGACTGTCTCTGGTGACCTCGCTGCTGCTCTTGCCTACCAGGAAATCCAGGTCGGCCCCTTCATGAGCCTGGTTGACAGGGCGTATGTACATGGCCACGTAACCCCTGTCTGTGATTGGTTTAGGAGCTACCCAGGCCGCTTTTCTTCTGGCAAGTTCTTCGTCAGATACTTCAAGAACGAGGGATCTGTTTTCCACATCCAGCGCGATATAATCTCCGTTTTGGACCATTGCAAAATTGCCACCGACGGCCGCCTCAGGAGAAGCGTGCAATACTACAGTGCCATAGCCTGTGCCACTCATACGGCCATCGGATATCCTGACCATGTCATGAATGCCTTGCTCTAATATTTTTTTAGGCAGTGACATTTTGCCTACCTCCGGCATACCAGGATAACCTTTGGGTCCTACCATTTTGAGTACAAGTACACTATCAGCATCGACCTCGAGGTCTGAAGAATCTATCCTTCTATTGTAATCTTCTATATCGTTAAATACCACTGCCTTGCCTCTGTGTTTCATCAAATGTTTGCTGGCAGCACTGGGCTTGATGACGCAACCTCCTTCACTCAGATTGCCTCTCAACACAGCTAGTCCGGTCTCTGTCTTAAATGGTTTTTCGAGCGTAGCGATCACATTAGCATTGTAACTTTTGGCAGAAGATATATTATCATGAACAGACTTGCCGCTTACGGTGATGAGGTCACTGTGCAGATAAGACTCCATTTCTTTCATGACTGCCGGCAGCCCTCCTGCATAATACAAATCCTCGACGAAATAGTCTCCAGAAGGTTGAACATTGGTGAGTAGTGGAATACCCATTGAACATCGGTCAAAATCAGCCAGGGTGAGATCTACCCCAATTCGGCCGGCAATAGCAATCATATGGATGACAAAATTGGTCGAGCCACCGATAGCAGCATTTACTTTGATGGCATTTTCAAAAGCCTTCTTGGTCAATACTTGAGAAATTTTTTGATCTTCCCTTACCATATCTACGATACGCATGCCACTTTTGTGTGCAAACACTTTTCTCCTTGAATCAGCAGCTGGTATAGAAGCATTGCCAGGTAGTGCGATCCCGAGTGATTCCACCATACAAGCCATCGTAGAAGCGGTGCCCATCACCGCGCAGTGGCCTTTGCTGCGGCACATAGCGCCTTCGGCCTCTTCCATTTCTTCCTGGGTTATATTACCTAGTTTTAATGCTGCATCCATGCGCCAGACATCTGAGGTGCCAATGTCTTTGCCTTTGAATTTTCCAGCCAACATCGGACCACCAGATACTACGAGTGTTGGGATGTCTACGCTGCAAGCACCCATGACCAAGGACGGGGTCGTTTTATCACAGCCACACATCAGGACTACACCGTCTATAGGATTGGCACGGATCGATTCTTCAACATCCATACTCGCGAGGTTGCGATACAACATAGCGGTGGGTTTGATTAAGGTCTCACCCAGAGACATGACCGGAAATTCTACCGGATATCCTCCAGCCTGAATAATACCATGTTTTATAGACTCTGCCAACTCCCTGAAATGGGCATTGCATGGGGTGAGCTCTGACCAGGTATTGCAGATACCGATGACCGGTTTTCCTGCTAATTCTTCTTTGGGTATCCCCTGATTTTGCATCCAGGCTCTGTATATAAATCCATCTTTGCCGGTTTTACCAAACCAACCTCTGCTGCGCAATGCCATATTCTTTTTTATTTTTTATGAAATGAAATACTAAACTAAGAAATATTGGTCAACTACCAACTTTGCTCCACCTTGCTTAGGTATACTTATTTATTATATTCAACAATTCAATTCTATTTTTGGCTATGATGCCAGGCATAGGAAGGGCTGTCAATGTTTTTACGGGAATAAAATTCATTTTTTTTGCCATTGTTTTAATTTTACACAAATAGAAATATCCATGAATGACTTGATGGGTTAAAGTCTGTTTGGCAATCAATATTGGAGTTATTGGTTTTTTGATAAGCTGCTGTAGCACAAGATGTTCGGTATCAAGTGGGAATAGCGCACTTTCAGTTTCGATCATTGGGAACTCAAATAGGCCAGTCCAGATATCTCCTTTGGATCTTGGATTGATTGCTGCAAGTTGATCATCCTTCACCACGATGAAATAGTGAAAATGCCTTGACCTTTTGAGCTTGTTGATTTTGGCTGGAGGCAGCTGATCCACTTTTTGATGTTTCAGGGCATAGCAGGATCTCCGAAGAGGACACTCTGCGCACCTGGGGTTAGATGGCGTGCAGCAAGTAGCTCCAAAATCCATGATAGCCTGATTGTATCTGCCTGAAGCGCTGTGGTCTATTAATTGTTGGGAGATTAGTTGAAAGTATTTTTTTTGATCATTGGATTGCATCAGACTGGCTATGCCAAAATATCTGGATAGAATTCTATGGACATTCCCATCCAGCACAGCATAAGGTTGATCATAAGCAAATGAAGTTATTGCAGCAGCAGTATAGTCACCGATACCTTTGAGCTGTTTGATTTTATCATACTCATCAGGAAATTGTCCTCGCAGATCTTTAGAGATATATATCGCAGTATGATGAAGATTGCGTGCCCTGGTATAATATCCCAGCCCTTCCCATAACTTTAGCACCTGCTCTGTGGATGCCCGGGCCAGGTGATGAATGGTTGGAAATCGACGAATAAAGTTTTCGAAATACGGCCAGCCTTGTTCGACGCGGGTTTGTTGTAAGATGATCTCAGATAACCAGATTTTATATGGATCTTTTTCACCTTTCCATGGCATGGGACGAGGATGCTTCAATGCCCACGCATAAAGGCCTTGCCGGAAAATGTTAGCTTTATATTTAGTTATTTTAAGAGAGATGAATTCGGGCACTTTTTATTTAACTTTAAAACAATAATACAGCACAAATCATGAAACGAAGAAATTTTATCCAATCAGCATCTTTGATTTCTACAGGTGCTCTGATAGCTCCATCCATGTGGCCTAATATCGTGGTACCAAAAGCAAAAGACAAACTGGGTGTAGCCTTGGTAGGTCTTGGTTATTACAGTACAGATATATTGGCCAAATCACTTCAGTTCACACAAAAATGTATCTTGGCAGGTATCGTCACCGGCACACCTGCCAAAGCAGAAAAATGGAAGTCTATGTACCAATTAAAAGATCAAAACATCTATAATTATGCAGACTTTGATCAAATAGCTAATAATCCTGATATCGATGTCATCTATATAGTCCTGCCACCATCCATGCATGCAGAATATGTGATCCGCGCCGCTAATGCGGGCAAACAAGTATGGTGTGAAAAGCCGATGGCGCCTTCAGTGGCCGATTGTCAATCTATGATCGATGCTTGCAAGAAAAATAAAGTGAGTCTTGCGATTGGTTATCGTATGCATCATGAACCTAATACCCAGGAAATCATACAATGGGCCAGGTCCAAACCTTATAGTAAGGTGCTCGATCTAAGTGCTGCTGCCGGATACAGAGAAAATCGCACGGATCATTGGAAGCAAAAAAAGGCTATGGGCGGTGGTGTCATGGGAGATATGGGTGTCTATCCGCTCAATGCAGTCAGGTATGCTACCGGTTTGGAACCTATATCAGTGTCTGCCAAAGCATCTACTACCCGACCTGAGATCTATCACGAAGTAGAGGAGACGATGCAGTTTGAGCTTGAATTTCCCGGTGGCTTGATGGCTACTTGTGAAGCCAGTTTTGGCAAGGGTCTCAATACACTCCAAGTCAATTGTGAAAGAGGAGGGTACACGGTAGATCCATTTCAAGCCTATAGTGGAGCAGTCGTAAAAACCAGTGATGGTAAAGTATTAGACAAAAAACTGCCTAATCAACAGGCCAAGCAAATGGATGATGATGCTATGGCTATTATGATGAAAAAACCAGTGCTGGCTCCTGGCGAAGAAGGATTGAAAGACATCAAAGTGGTGGAGGCTATTTATAGATCTGCCGGGAGTGGAATGAGGGTGAAGATTTAGGGCGTTTTTCAATAGGGCATCCCGAAACTTCGTCCCGATGCTTCGGGAGACAATGGGCAATAGGCAATGGGCAATAATCAATGGAATAATCAATGGACAATGGACATCCCGAAACTTCGGGAGGCAATGGGCAATAGGCATCCCGAAACTTCGGGAGGCAATAGACAGTAGACATCCCGAAACTTCGGGAGGCAATAGACAGCCAGAGGCTTCGTCCCAAGACTTCGGGAGACACACTTTAGGGTTGAGGTAGTGCGGTCGAGTGAATGAGAAAATTACTTTATAGCTTTACCAATATCGGTTCTGTAAGCCTGGATAGCCGGAATCAGTGCTGCGACCAATCCAATCATCAGAGCACCAATCAATAAAAGGAATTCTTCCATGATAAAGGCAAAAGGATTGATCCTATACTTATACATTTCGAAGATTTTATCAGCGCCAAAATAGAGTACAAGATGGGCTGTTATAATTCCGACCACAAATCCCAGGAAAGCAATTAGCAAACCTTCTAAAGCAATCAATTGGAAGAGCGTGGCCGGTCGGGCACCCATGGTACGCATGAGAGCTAGCTCTTGCCTCCTTTCTTTGAGTGAATTGTACAAGGATATAAATATGCTGAGCCCTGATACAAAAGCAATGATCCAGGCCAACATTTGAATAGCGTCAAATCCGATACCCATCATAGAAAAAAGTCTATTGATTTCAATGGCCGGGGTAGCAGCCTGGAGTTGGGTATTTTGATTTATGTTGCGCTGCATATTGAGCGTCTGCATATTTCTGGCTTTGAATTGAATCAACAGGGTAGTGATATCATGTTCAGGCTGTAAGGTATCTGGTATGATTTGCTCATGTTCATGCTCATCGGCTTCATCATGATGTGCAGCGGTGGAGTCGATGATCTCAGCAACAGGAGCCGCTTCCATAGGGTGTTCGTGCACTTGCCAGATACTTTCCGCGGATGTCAAGATAAGCTGATCAGCTACCGCATCAGTGGTCTTCATGATGCCTACGACTATATATGGTGCATGGTCGTGCTGGTTGATATCATCTGTGGTCAGACCGTGTGAACTGACAAAAGTATCCCCAATATGCAAATGTGTTGTAGAGGCGATGGTACTTCCGATGACAACTTCCATTGGGTTTTGCCACCAGGCACCTTCGGATAGCGTCGCTTTATACAGGGGAGGAAAATCCATATTGGTACCCACGATTCTAAATCCCTGGTAGCTATCGCCCAAAGACAATGGAATCGCTTTTTTAATCACAGGATGATTAGGATTCATAAATGCCTGCAACTCTTTGAGGGGTATATTGCCGGTAGGGGCATCTATATGGTAGAGTCCATTTAAAACCAATTGTAGTGGGCTGCCCTTGGCACCAATGATAAGATCTATCCCGGCCAGGTTATTTTCAAATTTTTGGGTAATCTGTTTATTCAAAATCATCATCAGCGCAACCAGGCCAATCCCCAAAGAAAAAAGAATCAAACTCAATGTCAGCTGCAATGGTTTGTGGAGTAGATTCTGCAGACTTAATTTGATCAATTTCATACGCCCAACAATATTTGGTGATGAAAATGTTGTTTTATCCTGGCATCATGGGTGACGATGACGAGTGAAGCTCCATCTTGTTCAGCTTGTTCTCTCAGTAAATTGACCACCTCAGCAGCATTGTCATCATCCAATGCAGAAGTTGGTTCGTCAGCCAGGATAATCGATGGTTTATTGACCAAAGCCCTGGCGATCGAGGCCCGTTGCTGTTCGCCGATACTCAACCTGGATGGCAATCTATTTTTGTGTTGGATGATCTGTAATCTTTCCAACAATTCATTGATTCGTTCATGATTGGGATGTTTGCCCGAAAATTGCTGAGCCCAGGCCAGGTTTTCGCTGAGACTGATGGCCTGGATAAAATAAGGTTGTTGAAACACCAGACCAATATGCTGCCCCCTGTAAAAATCAAGCCCGGCAGCTGTAAACTTATAAATATCATTTTGATCAATAACTATGGATCCTTGAGTTGGTTTTAGCAAGCCGGCGAGTATATGTAGAAAAGTAGTCTTTCCCACCCCGGACTTGCCCAGAATCAAACAATGTGCAGTGCTCTCCAGGGTGAGATCTGGAAACTTGATTGAGTCTCTGCCCTGGTATTTATAAGATACATTTTCGGTAGTAAGCACTCTACAAAGCTAAGTAACAAAATCAACTTCTAATACTGTAAAATCACTTTGGACTAAGTGTATTCATCACCACCTTTGGTATAAATAAAAAAGAGGCAAAGAATTCTGGACTCTTTGCCTCTAAATTAAAACCATAAATTACTCTATATAAAACGCTTTAAATTAATTGCCCGCTCTTCGTTGTTCATCTTCCAGTCCTGTTTTTCTTTGCCTGGCACCTTTTACTTTGGTGTTTCCAAATCGATAGGTAAAATTCGCTCTGACAGTTTGTGATTCATTATAGCCACTTCCAGCAAAATAGATGCCGCCAAAATCACTCACAGCATCCCATGCAGCGGTTTTAAAAATGTCGGTGAAAGAAATTTTGATATCGGCTTTGCGTTGCCAAAAAGATTTTTGAATTCCAAAATCTACATTTGCCATGCCTTTGTTGACAAACGTACCTCCCCACACACCTCCCTGATTATACCAACCGGACAATTGAAGTTTGAGATCGTTTTTTAAAGTAACCGAGTGTTCGGAGTATACATTGAAACCATTGGTACCAATATTTAAGTTTTTGCCGGTACCAAAATCCGAAGTGTACACCTGACGGAAGATATTGAAACTCACATAACCATTATACCATTTGGCCAGAGGGATCGGGCTCGCAATGCCAAAACTATAGTTGTCTACTTTCGCTATATTTTTTTCTGTAATGAAAGTTCTTTTTCGCTGCGTAGAGTCAATAATTTGACCAAAAAAATCATTGGTTCTGGAATAAGAGAGGGTAGAGGTCACCATGCCTTTAAAAGTATGGTTCAAACCGAAATTATTTGAATATTGAGGATTGAGGAATGGATTGCCTTTTCTAAATGCCAGTTCATCTAATCTTTGTTCGAATGGATTCAGATTCTGATAGCGCGGTCTATCGATTCTTCGACTGTAAGTCACCCCAAAAGTATTTGATTTATTAGCAGAATAAGTGATAGCAAAACTTGGAAATAGATTCGCATAGGACCTTTTTACATCATCTTCGTCTTTGGGATTCGTGCTGAAAAGTTGTCCATGAGATTGGGTGGCTTCCATCCTTAGACCGGCCTGGAGGGCCACCTTTTTGCCGAATTGTTTATTATAATTACCATAAGCTGCGTACACCATTTCGTTATAGGTAAAATCGCTACTTTTCTCTGTATTTGGAGTTTTGACATTATTTGGGAAGTCAAAAAAATCAAATCCATTCTCTGTGGTTACCTCAGAGAGTTTAAAACCCAGACCAAGCCTTCCTTTGGCCAGATTTTGCTCATAATCACCTTTTAGGGTTTTAATAGTGATGTCGGTATTGGTCAGAGATCCAAATATGGTACTTGAATATAGCGAAGACTCATTGGGGCTCATATACAAGTTAGGGTTATAAGTATCGTTTTTAGAGCCGATCATTCCATAATCTGCATCGAGATTAAAGGTGCGCCCTAACGAATCTTTGTACGCATAATTTGCATTGAAATTGTTGTTATTTCTTTTTTCCAGCGAACGTGAATTAGAATTGAGGACAGAATCTATTTTGCCATTATTATTGAGAGTTCCTATTAGTGTACGACCATTACTGCTCTGTACTCCATCATAAGCATTGCCATTAAATTGAATTCCAAGTGTATGGTTTTTATTGAGCAAATAATCCACACCAACCCGATAATTTATCCTTGGGTACAAGACGGAATCGTCCTTTATTTTAGAAGACTGGTCAAAAAACAATCCTCCCTGTTCACGATAGAAATTGACATTTTCATGGTTGATTCCCATGCCCCCGGTGATATTGGTATAAAAATTAAATTTTTCAGTTCTATTATTTAGATTTAAAGATGCATTGCCTTTAGGGGTCACACCCATTCTGAAATTGAAAGAGGCAGTACCGTTTGTACCCAGGCTAAGATTTCTTTTGAGCCGAATGTTGATAATGCCCGCATTACCTTCCGCTTCATATTTAGCTGATGGATTGAGGATGACCTCTATCGCTTCGATATTGTTGGCATTATAGCTTTTGAGTAAGGAGGCCAGATCTCTGCCACCCAATCGTGCAGGCTTACCATCAATATATACCTGGACTCCATTTTTGCCTTTTAAGGTGATATTTTCATTATTGTCGATGACCACTCCAGGGGCTTTTCTTAAAATTTCCAAGCCGTCACTTCCAGCTGAACTGACATTGTCTGCCACATTTAGAATCATTTTTTCAGCACTGATTTCAATGACCGGTCTTACTGCCGTGACGGTAACTGTCTTTAATTCTGTTGCATTATCGAAAAAAGCATGAGCACCCGTTTCGAGACTGCCACCAGAATATTCAAATGCGGAAGTATAAAAATCAGATTTACCGACATAAGACACTTTTAAAAGATAATTGGCTGGCTTCGAATTTTCAAATTCAAACTTTCCATCAGGATCTGTGATTGCTCCTTTGGCTAAAGAGCTGTCTTTTTGATTTAATAACAGGACAGTAGCGAATTCATATGGTACTTGTTTTGAATCTATTACTTTTCCAGTAATAATGTTTTGCCCGAAAGTTGGTAAAGAGCATAATGCCATTAAAAATATGGCAATGGGGAATTTGTAAAAATTTTTCATATACATAGAGACCAACCTTAAACGCCTATAGTTGCATTGATGCGAGGCCAATGGACGCTTTTGCGACTAAGGGCATGATCTCTTCGACGAGCTTAGAGAAATAAAAAGACGAAAAAAATAACGGAAATGGGGGTTAACAGCTACTCAATTTCTTTGATCCAAACCCCACATCAATTTGTCCCGAAGTGTTTTGAGGAAGGTGTAACCCTCGAGTTTGACAAGATTGACATTAAAATTATTTTTTTGCAAAGTCAGTTTATGGTCACTGGTGACCAGGCCATATCTAGAATCCAGCGTACATAAAAAATTTTCTGTTCGACCTTCCACTTTAAATTCCAGCACTGAGTCATCAGAGAACACGATAGGCCGCACATTGAGGTTATGGGGAGCTATCGGAGTGAGCACAAAATTGCCAGACTGAGGGAAAATGATAGGTCCACCACAACTCAGTGAATAGCCAGTAGATCCTGTAGGGGTGGCTAATATGAGGCCATCAGCCCAATATGTATTGAGATATTCTCCATTGATGGTACTATGGATTCGGATCATAGAGGAATTGTCCCTTTTGAGAATCGTAAAATCATTTAATGCAAATGCATCAGCGTCAAACACTTCAGGTGAGGCATTCATCTTTAAAGTAGAGCGCGATTCCAGAATATAATTGCCATTGACTAAAGCCTCGACCATATTATTGATTTCTTCTTTTTCTATCACTGCCAGGAAACCTAGACGACCAAGATTAAAGCCTAAAAAGGGGATGCCTGCATCACCTGCAAAAGATACAGCCTTGAGCATAGTGCCATCTCCGCCTGCACTGATGATGATGTCTATTTTTTCTTCTTTGAGTTGTATGCGGGAAGCAAGGTGGGTAATATCGGGGAAAGAAGATGACAGATCCATTTCCTGCACGCTATGATAGTATAGTTGTACGCCGGGAGTGTCTAAAAAAGCCTGCAACAGTGCGTTATACGTAGGCCTGGCCTCTTCTTTAATCTCCATTGAAAATACGAGAACATTCATAGCTTAGAATTCTTTTTTGAAATGTAAGTAAAATCCAGATTCTTTGCGATGATTTATACTCCAATCTAACTGGATCAGGCTGGTATTAGAAAATAATCCTTCCAGGCTCATGCCGGACGAATACAGCCATCGGTTACTCAAAGGGTTGGTTTCAGCATAAAAGACATTGTTGACATAACCGGAGCTGGCGTGTGCTGCGACGCTTAATTTGAGCGGCAGTGCTCGGATACCGAGTTTTTTTTCAGGAAGCAGGGAGAAGGTCCGATCATAAAAAATAAAACGTTCTCTGAATTTTAAAAATATAAAATCCATACCGTCTACCACATAGTATTCGTAGCCTTTGAGGTAGTTTTCACCATAACCTAAGGCCCTGCTGTTATAATAGGGTATCTGATCGCGGATGATTGATCCTTTTGCTTTGATGAGGAAGCCGGCATTGTGCCAGGTATTCCAGGGTATATATTGATCTATTTGAAAGCTGGCTGTAAGGGAGTTTACATCACCGGTATTACCTATGCCTTCTTTTAGAATAACGATTTCAGCTGCCCTCCCCTTAGAAGGGTAATACTTTAAATCCCTATCATCATATTTAAATTCGTATCTGATCGCAATAAATTGTTGTTTGTTCTGATTGGGGAGGAAAAAATTAGGATTGAGGAACTTGCTAATTTGGTCACTTGTTTGATTATACACATATTCCAGCCTCAGGCTCTGAAACAATTGAAGGGTGGTGCGATGTTGCAAGCTGGTGGCCAATCTAAACCTTTGTAATGGATAGTCCTCTTCTGATTTGTAAAAGACCAATTTGTCTTCCAGCGTATTGAAATAGGACTCTTTATTTTTAGAATACAGTGCCTCCGTGGTAAATCGCCAGGCACGGTCTTTGCCAAAAAAAGGCCACGAATAGTTCATTTCCAATTTTGTGCTGTAACCAAATTGTGCAGTAAGTTTTAAAGCATCCTGCTGCCCTGTAAGGTTATTGTGGGTAAAGCGGATACCATAGTTTACCCGTGAAAGTGATCCATTGAACTCATCCCACCATACATTAAAGTTTCTGTCTGCCAATTCAAAAATTGGTATTGGATATATATACCAGGCCTCCTGGACTTTGATCTCTATACTGATATGGTTTGACTCAGTATCCCATGATTTTATATTAAGGGCTACCTCTTTAAACAGGCCTGTATTGAGTATTCGGGAGCGATTTTGTAAAAACATACCCGTTAAAGTAGTGGACGCTATGGTGTCTCCTGCTTTGAAGTCCAGCTCCCTGCGGATGATATAATTTTGAGTCTTTTTATTGCCAGTATACAGGATGGAGTCAATATGCAGCACTTGTGCGGTCAATTGATCCATGCAACACGATAAAAAAACAAAATAAATTAAATACTTCATCTGGTGTCAATATCAGACATCTAGATAACGCATAAAGGCATCATATCTTTCTTTAAAATTATCTCCCACTTCGTCTTCTGAAAAAGATGCTGATACTTCATAGTCATATCTCCTTAGTGCTGCTACGATGCGGGAGACATCCAGCTTGTTTACTTTGATGGTGAGCAGAATCGTAGTTTCAGTGGGTCTGCTGATGATACTGCTGAGGATCATAGCTTGTTCTGCCTCTATAATATGGGATATCTCAGATAGGCTATACTGCGCCTCGCTGAGTTCGAGGACAATAATGCTGCCCGGCTCCGACCAGGCAAAACTTTTATGATAATATTCGAATAATTCAGAACGAACGATAGTACCCAGGTATTTTTTCTGATCGTCCAGGACTGCGATGGCAGTCAAATCTGATTCCGTGATTTTTTTCATTACATCAAACAGATGCTCATTTCTATTGGCGTAGATACCATAAAGCACACCGAGGTAAGCTTCCAATTGGGTCTCAATATTGTTTTTTAAAATCTCTTCTTCGCTGAGCAAACCAAAATATTCCTCATCCCCCACCACTGGAAGATGATGAACCCCATATTTTTGCATCATTTGCAAGGCCTTCTCCCCATCCATGTCCGGAGTGAGAGGCTCGATGATTTCAGAAATTAATTCGTATGCTATCATGTCGTGGTTTTATGGATTATTGACGAGATCCATCAAATGACAGATATTAATGTTTTGTTATTTATTCATTTAGCCTTCTCTTCTCCAAAGCATATTCTGCATCAGAGATCAGGCCTTTTTGCCTTAGTTCGTTGAGTTTATTTAGTTGGTCCAGAAGTAAATCATTTTGCGGTTCTGGTTTTGGAGTTTCAAAAGGATCTTTTTTAAAAGGCTCAAATCGACGATAACCACTGTCTTTGAATGCATCCCATTGAGGTTGTATTCTTACATAAGCCAGGTCGTCGTGTGAATTGATTTTTTCAAAATCGGTAAACCCTGCTTCTACTGCCTTGGAAAGATGGGTATATGCTTTTTCTCCCTGCTCTGTCAAAGAATAGGCACAGGCTATATTAAAATGAGTGGCAATATCACGAGGCTCCTGTTGCAAAGATTTTTGAAAATCTTCTATAGCACCGTCCAGATCAAATTCTTTGTACTTACGCAAAGCGCTTTCTTTGAATATATTCCTACGGCTGTTGCTATAATCAGGCACTTCTACATTTTTCCAGGTTCTATTCTGTGGGGCGGATTGGGTTCTCGCCGGATTAGGTTGTTGCCACGGAAATTGTCTTCCTTGTTGTTGCTGTCTTTGCCACGGAAATTGGCCTTCCTGAGGGGCAGTACCGCCATTATATCTCCTGTTGAATTCATTGTCAGACATCATCAGCAAACCCAGACCTTCTAACAAACCGATCATAAACATTACAGGAAACCTGGCATTGAGAAAAACCATAAACATAAAAAAGTAAAAGATCCCAGTCCCGGGCTTCCTCAGGTAAAATTTATGAGCCCCAACAGCGCCACCAAATATAGCCAAAAGGCCAGCTACAATTCTGTTTTTCATCTTTAAAACAAGGGGTCAAGATACAGCATTCGGATCAATTTTGCAGGTAAGGACGGTGATATCGTCGGGAAAAGTCTGATTTCCTTTGAATTTTTCTAACTGTTCCATCAATTGGCGATTAAACTCTGTGGCTCCTTCATGATGATATTCTTGGACAAAAGCTTCGATTTGCTCTATCTCAAAATATTCGTGCGCAGGATTCACCAGATCCGTCAATCCGTCCGTAAATATCAATAACAAAGAGGGTTCATTTACATGCTCGTAGCCATGCTCAATAAAAGGAAGCTTTTCAAAGGCTCCGACTACAGTGCTCCCGGTAGACAGCAGCTTGATTTCTTTGTGACTATATAGCAGTGGGGAGATGTGACCACAATTGATATAGTGTATTTCACCTCTGGCAGGATCTATCTCTGCAATGAAAAAGGTCAGAAACCGATCTCCTTTGGTTATTGAAAATACAGCTTCGTTCAACTGAGTGACCAGATGTTCTAGTGTAGAGTATTGTTTGGTGAGTTGCCTTAGATTGGCTTGTAGATTAGACATAAGCAGTGCCGCAGACACTCCTTTGCCGGAGATATCTGCCAGGCAGATCAGGTACCGCCCTTTATCGATAGTCAGGCAGTCGTAATAATCACCACCTACATTAAAATGAGGTTTGTAGATGCTGGACACTTCAAAGTTTTTGCCTTTGGGGAGAGATTGGGGGATGAGCAGATTTTGGACTTCTTTGGCCAGTTCTATCTCTTTATTCATTCGCTCCTGCTCCACCTGGTTACGAAACAATCGTTTGTTTTCAATAGCGACAGCGATGATATTCGTGATGGTCTGGATAAACTGAATCCTATGATAGAGGTCCTCTTTATTGGATACCGTCACCAGCGCATACGCTATCGCTTGCTCTTTGTGATAGACCGGGATGACGATGTCAAACTCATGAAGCTGTGGGTCATCTATGTCTTTGACAGTATATAAAGAATGAAATTTATTTAACAGTGGACACAATTTTGGGATATCGTATTCTGATTCTAAGTTGAATTGTACAGCCACCTGCCAGTCCTGACCTTCTTTGATCAGCAGGAGTACTTTGGACATGTCCATCTCAAACCTCAAAAATTCGCGATACATGGCATAGAGGTCCTCGGCTACCATATTATTATTGATAGCCTGTGTGATATTGAGCAGACGCTGGATCTGCATCTGCTTGAGTGAAAGCTGATGCTCAAGATTGCGTAGCTGTTGTACGGCTTGCACGGAGCCTCCTTCTGTCATATAAAGCTAATGTACCAAATAATTTATTGTCGCCTGAGTGACAGGACTTGAATTAATAAAACATTCACAATTGTGTCAGGACAAAAGCCTGATAATCACCTTCGAATAGATATGAATTAATATCGATCAGGTGATAAGCCTTAAGAGTGGGATACCTCTGATTCTTGTTTTTTGAAGATGCCCTGGTGAATCGAATGCTGACTAAGACATTCAAATGTATAGCCCAACCTTGAAAAATAGTCTAAAACTTTAGGCAAAGCATAGCTAAGATTCTTTTTGGCTTTGATGCTGTCGTGAAATACCACAATACTTCCCTCTACTGTATTATCGATTACATTTCTCAGACATTGCTCTTTAGTGATCTCCTGATCAAAATCGCCACTGAGTACATCCCACATGATGATGCGATAATGTCTTTGAAGAAACTGGATCTGAGCAGGTTTTAATCTGCCAAAGGGCGGTCTGAAAAGGGAGGAGAGTACCAGGTTAGCACAATGGCGGACATCATGGAAATAAGGTAAGTGGTCAGTCTGCCAACCATTCAGATGATTAAAAGTATGATTGCCAACAGAATGTCCCTGGTCTATAATCTTTTGAAAGATATCAGGATGTTGTCTTACATTGTTGCCTACGCAAAAGAAAGTGGCTTTGGCTTTATACCTGGCAAGCTCCTCCAGGACCCAGGGAGTGACTTCAGGGATAGGCCCATCATCAAAAGTGAGAAAGATGACCTTTTCTTTTGTGGGCACATGCCAGATAAAATTGGGGAAAAAATTTTGAATTAATTTTGGTGTCTTGATCAAATACATAACTGTCTATTATATGTTCATGAGATAATGAGATTACAATCGTAGGATTAAAAACTAAATTTGTCATAGGTTAAACGCTCCGTTAAGAAAATGCGTTGCCTCAAACTATCAATTTTAATACTGCAACAAAAGTATAATTCGTTTTTCATATTAAATATTTTTTTAATATATTTTTTAACTAAAATTTTCATAGATGTCTGTTCGCGTAAGATTTGCACCCTCTCCAACAGGTGCTCTACATATAGGAGGTGTAAGAACTGCCCTCTATAATTACTTATTTGCCAAAAAAAATTCTGGCATTTTTATACTGCGAATCGAAGATACCGATCAGGGTCGTTTCGTACCAGGGGCTGAAGATTATATCCTTGAATCATTAAAATGGTGTGGCATAGAGCCTCAGGAGGGGTTAAGTTATGGGGGACATCAGGGTCCTTACCGGCAGTCGGAACGAAAGGAAATATATCACCAAAAGGCATTAGAATTGATCCAATCAGGACGAGCGTATTATGCATTTGATACAGAGTCTGACCTTGATCTGATGCGCCAGCGTCTGACAGATGAAGGTATCCAGGCCCCAAAATATGATGCATCAGTAAGAAGCACTATGCGTAATAGCCTCACATTGAACCAAGGGGAGGTGGATGCTCTGCTTGATCTTAAGACACCATATGTCGTAAGATTGCTGGTAGAGCCTGACCAATTGATATCTTTTGAAGACATCGTCCGCGGCGAGGTGACATTTAATAGTACCGAGCTGGATGACAAAATTTTGATCAAAAGCGATGGTATGCCTACCTATCACATGGCCAATGTCGTAGACGACCACATGATGGAGATCACCCACGTGATCAGAGGCGAAGAGTGGCTCAGCAGCACTGCCCATCACCTGTTATTGTATGCTGCTTTTGGATGGAGTCCACCAACCTTCGCCCATCTTCCCTTGCTGATGAAGCCGGATGGCAAAGGAAAGTTGAGTAAACGAGATGGTGCAAAATTTGGCATTCCCGTATTTCCATTGTCCTGGCAAGGTGCTACCGCTGAAGATAGTTTTATAGGATTTAGGGAGTTTGGACTGGAACCTGAAGCCCTGATTAATTTTTTGGCCTTCCTGGGTTGGAATCCAGGCACGGATCAGGAAATATTTAGCCTGGACGAATTGGTAGCAGCATTTGACTTACATAAAGTGCACAAATCGGGTGCTCGATTTGACATTGAAAAAGCGCTATGGTTCAATCAACAATATCTGAGGCAGCTTAGCAATGAATCTATTGCCGATCGGGTAAAATCAGATATTGCAGCCAATGGATGGGAGGTAAATGATCACACGCTGCTTAAAATCGTTGCGCTTTATAAAGAGAGGGTATATAAAGTAAATGAGATCGCTGTGCAGGCAGCTTATTTCTTTGAGGTGCCCCAACATGTAGATCCTGAAGCGATCCAAAAGCATTGGCGACCAGAGCTAAAAGGTAAAATAAAACAATTATTGGCCCAACTGCATTCTTTTGGGATTTATGAATCCGTCACTTTAGAAGCCTCCACCAAGGAGATGATGAAAGAATTAGGGCTCAAACCAGGGGAAGTGTTTCCGCTATTCAGATTGGGACTATGTGGGAGTCTTCAGGGACCTACAGTGTTTCAGATGCTGGAGGTATTGGAGCAGGATGGATTGACGCGAATCGGTCTTTTGATGGACAGCCTCCCTTAAATAATCCTGGCCGGATAGTTTCCTAAATTGCATAGTGATACGTGGAAAAGGATAGAAATTGGAAGGTGACATAAGATCCATTCGGTATCACAAAACCAGTTTCTATAAAACCTGATGGGGTTAAATGGTTATTCCACGAAAAATGGATTTTCCGAATCAGCAGCCATCAGATTAAATACTTGAAAGATATCTTTGACCAAAGTAATACCGTTGCATAGCATTGACAGTCAGTAGTTTGTAATTGACTCTCCTTTAATTTATTGCTCCAAATCACCAAACAATGATATCTTTAGAAACTCTAATGATTTAAAGCATGAATAAGAAAAAAACGCAGCATAAGGTCCACAAAGAAATCAAAGGGTTTGATATAGAGATCAATCCTTTTGGAGAGCTTAAAAGCAATATGAATATAGATGATATCAATGCTTTTCTAAACAAACACCTTCAGGATAAAAGGGTAGAAGATGGCCAGCCCAAATCTGCTCCTGATTCTGAAGAAGAATAATTTTTTTGGGTAGATGCAACCCCTTTAAAAACTTATCGTCCTTATTATTATAAATGTCCACTTTCTCTTGGGGAGATAGACCAGATGAAAAGGCTCTTGTAGAATCCTGCTTATCTGGTCTTCGTTCAGCACAGGCTGCTTTGTACGATCGATATTCGAAAGCGATGTACAATATTTGCCTGCGCATGATGACTATGCCCGAAGAAGCAGAAGATCTGCTGCAAGAATCGTTTGTGGATGTTTTCTCCCATTTGCATTCTTATCGGTACGAGTCTACACTAGGCGCCTGGATAAAGCGCATAGTAGTCAATAGATGTATCAACAAGCTGAAGAGCCGTCGGATGCATCTCATAGAGCTGACTTCACAAGAGCCCGATCCGGAGCCTGATCCATCATTTGATTTTGATGATCAGGATCTGAGGGTAGTAAAGATTAAAAAAGCAATGACTGCCTTGCCAGATGGTTATCGCACTGTATTGACTTTGTATTTGTTTGAAGGATATGATCACAAGGAGATAGGGGAGATTCTGAACATTTCCGAAGAAACTTCAAAGTCTCAGTACAGTAGAGCCAAAGTCAAATTAAAAGAATTAATGTCTTGAAATAATAAATGAAAATGGGAAACGACAAATTAAAAGATTACATAAAGCATCACCGCCAGGAATTCGAAGAAGAAGGTCCTCCAAAGCAGATTTGGGAGGCTTTGGATAAGCGTCTTCCGTCCGGATCTGCCAAAGTGATATCCTGGAAGCGTATTGTGCCACAAATACTTAAAATAGCAGCCTCTGTCTTCATTTTGTTATCTGTTGGCGCTGGCATGGGGGTCTATTTTAGCAGTCATAACAAAGACCTCTCGGCTATCATTCACAATCCAACCGAGCGTCGGGAGTTTCAGGAAGCCACCAGTTATTTTACCAGCCAGATAGATTCCAAACTTTTGGAATTGAAACAATATGAGCCTAACAGTACTATCCTGGAGGATTTTAATCAGATAGATCAGGTCTCTTCAGAGCTCAAGCTAGAGATGCTTAAAAATACAGACCAGGATCAGGATATCCTCATCAAACAGATGATGCGTCAATACCAACAAAAACTAAATGTTCTAAATAAAATCCTGGAAAAGCTACAGGAGTCGAAACAATCAAATTTAAATAAAACAGAAAAAAAACTGACAGATGATACACTTCGTTTATAAAACCTTTTTACTGCTACTGTTTGTACCTCTTTGGGATAGTGATGGTGACTTTACCAAAAACTACCACAAAGAATATGATGTACCCTCAGATGCCACCGTAGAGCTCATCAACAAATACGGATTTACCAAGGTACATGCCTGGGACAAACACATCGTCACCATTGATGTCAATATTGTGGCGAATACCAACTCTAAAGACAGAGCGGAAGAAATATTTGACAAAATCAATATCAATTTTACCACTACCAATACCTATATAAAAGCGGAGACCGTGATCAATAACCCATCAAAAAGCTGGTGGGATTGGAAAAGCTGGATTGGAATAGACAATTCCAATAGTTCTTCGTATAAGATCAATTATGATGTATATATGCCTACAGATCAGTATCTTAAACTATCTCATAAATATGGAGATGCCTTCGTGGACCGCATGGACCGCAACTCAGATATCAAAGTCTCCTATGGCCATCTCCGTCTCGAAGGGGTCAATGCCGACCTGGATCTGGACCTGGCTTATAGCGACGGTACTATCGGGGACATCAAAGATGGCAAAATCAATCTCCGGTATTCAGATATCACTATGGCAGGCATGCAAGATGGGTCACTTAACTTTAAATACTCAGACATCAAGATGAAGGAGGCTGGTGACATCAAAGCTGAGTGTGCTTATGGGGATCTTCACGCTGACAAAATCAAAACCATCGACATTCACAGCAGGTATGATGATATCGTCATCAGGGCGGTAGACGATATATATGCTAATGGGGCGTATAGTGATTTTGACATCGGTGAAGTAAAAAGACAATCTACCTTTACGACTTCTTATGGCGACATTATCATTCGTGATCTGTCACCCGAATTCAAATCCATTGATATCAAATCATCTTATACTGATGTGCGCATCAATTCGGGCGGAGCTGATTACAGACTCGATGCCAATGGTGGTCATGCTGATGTCAAAACTACCGGCAATTTTAACAGCACCTACCTGGTCGAAAAATCATCCTCTACCACGGTCAGAGGTTATACCAAAAATGAAAATTCCGGCGGACGCATCACGGCGACTTTGTCTTATGGTGGTCTGAGGATAGACTAGTGTTTTATAGCTGATAGCTGATCCGGTAGATCACATTGGCATAATCATCTGATACCAGGATGCTGCCATCGGGCATTTGCTCTATATCTACCGGTCTGCCCCAGGCTTTACCGTTTTGAAGCCAGCCTTCTGCAAAGATAGATGTAGAAGTTACCTGTTGGTTTTTATCCAAATTGACGAGCGCGATGCGATAACCCTGAGGTACTTTTCGGTTCCAGCTGCCATGCTCTGCTACCAGTATTTGTTTTGAGTAATTGGAAGGAAATTGTTTGCCGGTATAGAATTCAAGTCCAAGCGGGGCCACATGAGCTCCTAGTTTTTGAGCAGGAGCTATGAATTCACTGCAGTTATGTTTGGGGCCAAATTCGGGATCAGCGATATCGCCCTGATGGCAATAGGGATAACCAAAATTTTGATTATCGCCGGTAGCATGATTTAATTCACAGGAGGGTTGATCATCTCCTAACCAATCACGACCATTGTCTGTAAACCAAAGTTGTTTATTATCAGGATGCCAGGCCATACCGACACTATTGCGAATCCCTTTTTGTACAATCTCCATTTTCTTGGTTTTGACATCCAGGCGGGTGATGGATGCAAAAACTTCTTCGGTGGGCTCACAGATATTGCATGGAGCACCTACCGGCACGTAGAGTTTTCCATCCGGACCGAAAGCAATGTATTTCCATCCATGATGTCCTTCGGTCGGGTACTTGTCATAGATCGTTTCAGTGGCTCCGGGATTGTCCAGTTTACTTTCTATATTGGAGATTTTAGAGATACGGCTTATCTCAGCGATGTATAGGTCGCCATCTTTAAAGGCAACCCCATTGGGTGATTTTAATCCACTTGCCACGGTATAGATCTTGTCCGCTTTATGATCGCCATTAAGATCTTTGATGGCATGGACCTTATCCCCATCCCGGGTACCGACGAAAAGGGTACCATCCGGAGAGAGGGCCATAGACCGTGCATTTTTGATGTTTTCGGCGTAGACTTCTATTTTAAAGCCAGGTGGCAGGATGATTTTGTCTAGCTGGACGGGAGGTGCAGTATTTATCCAATTGCAGGATAAAGAAATCAAAATGAATAATATGGTCATGTTTGTCATTGTTTACGTGATGCAAAAGTAAGTGCCTTAGACAGATGTCAGCTATTTAAGTTGCAGGGCAAGGATCAGGATGCCTTTCTTTAAGTTCAGATTTTTTCTAAAACTACTTTGGTCAGCTCACTCGAGGCGTCGCCGGTATTGAGTGTAGTAGCGGGTTCGAACAACAAGATCGACACTTCGTGTTCTGCCACGGGTCTGTGTTCTACACCACGGGGTACGACCAGCATTTCGCCTGGATATAACTCGATAGACTGATCTCTTAGCTCCATCGTAAACGACCCATGAATCACCAGGAAAAGTTCGTCTTCGTGGTCATGCTTGTGCCAGACGAATTCGCCTTGAAATTTGACCAGTTTGACTTGTTGGTTGTTGAGTTCACCCACGATTCTGGGATTGAAGTAGTCAGAGAATAGGGATAGTTTTTGGTCAAGATTTACTTTGGAAATGGACTGTGTCATGTGTGTAATTTTTTTATCGTGATTAAAATTAAGATCTTTTTTAATTAGGGTTGAGGGCAGGTCAGGGGGAGTTGTAAAGAAAGGTGTGAAGTAAGGTTTCAAAAATTGTCTTCTTTACCCCTGAGCCCCTAAAGGAGGACCTCCTCAAGGCAGAGTACAAAAGTTTTATAGTCGGACTTTGGCTTGAAAAAATAATTGCAATAAATTTTGGTATGCCAAGGTGGGTTAAATAAGATTTTCAACTGCTGCCAGGAACAATGGTTCCCCTTTAGGGGTCAGGGGTAGGTCAGGAAAGAAAGGTGTGAAGTAAGGTTTCAAAAATTGTCTTCTTTACCCCTGAGCCCCTAAAGGGGGACCTCCCGCAAATCAGAGTACAAAAGTTTGATAGTCAGACATGGCTTGAAAAAATAATTGCAATAAATTTCGGTATGCCTGGGTGGGTTAAATAAGATTTTCAACTGCTGCCAGGAACAATGGTTCCCCTTTAGGGGTCAGGGGTAGGTCAGGAGGGAATAGTCACCGAAAGATTTCCCACTATTAAATTTGTATTATTTGATCAAAATTTTAGCTGATATATAATTAATAATACATTATATTTATCATTAATATTATTTTCATCTAAAACTAAAATTACATGCCCAAAATTTATGTTCTGGATACCTCCGTGTTGCTTTTTGACCACAATGCACTGTCTAATTTTCAAGAAAATGATGTGGTGATCCCGATTACGGTACTGGAGGAGTTGGATAATTTTAAGATAGGTAACGACACAAAAAATTTTGAAGCCCGGGAGGTCATCCGGTACCTGGACAAACTGTCAGAAAACAGGAACCCTACTGAATGGATAGCGAGAGGCAAAGGGGTAGGGAGGTTAAAAATATTCAACAGCAATAATGTCGATAAAGCAATCGATGCAGAATTGATCTATGGAGGGGATAAGCTGGATCACAAAATTCTGAATGCTGCGATCGTACTGGCTCAAAGTAGCAAACGATCGAAAGTCGTGCTGGTGACCAAAGACATTAACCTTAGAATCAAGGCTAAGGCCCTGGGCCTCGAGGCAGAAGATTACCGGACCGGCAAAGTAGCAGATTTGAATGCGGTGTCCGAAGGATCACATACCCTCAGCAACCTTGATGCCAGGATCATACAGGACATCTATGCTAAAACTTCTATCAAGGAAAACAATATCCTACTGGGCAATAAAGTAGCCAATGGATATTATATCCTCAATAATTGCACCCACAGTGCCCTGGTCAGATATGATCAACAATCGGACAGTATCATCAAAGTCGAAAAAAATTATGTCTATGGTATCAAACCCAAAAATGCCGAGCAGGCTTTTGCCATCGACGCTATGCTCAATGATGATATCAGGTTGGTTGCCCTCCAGGGAGTAGCCGGTACGGGAAAAACGATCCTGGCATTGGCAGCCGCTTTGGAGCAAATGAATAAATATGAACAAATCATATTATCAAGACCGATTGTGCCCCTGAGCAATAAAGAGATCGGTTTTTTGCCTGGCGATGCGGATGATAAGATCGCACCCTACATGATGCCCTTATGGGACAATCTAAAATTCATCAAATCTCAACACAAGGATACCAGCAAAAAAGGCGCTGTGATGGACCAACTTAAAGAATCCGGCAAGCTGGAAGTCACTGCACTGACCTTTATCAGGGGCCGCTCCCTGAGCAATGTTTTTTTTATCGTAGACGAAGCTCAAAATCTGACCCCACACGAGATCAAGACGATCATCACACGCGCAGGGGAGGGCACCAAAATCGTGTTTACAGGGGATATACACCAGATCGATACGCCTTATATGGATGAGCGGAGTAATGGCCTGACTTATATCATTGATAAATTGAAGGGGCAGCCTTTGTTTGCGCATATCAAGCTGGAGAAAGGAGAGCGATCAGAACTGGCTAACCTGGCGAATAAATTGCTATGAGTACCTCGCATAGCGGTATTACTTCAACATCAGATCACAGTTCTTTTCCACAGCATTGATCTCGGCACCTAATTTTTTATAAAAAGCTATAGCAGGAGCATTCCATTCGGATACCTGCCATCGTACTTTGTGGCAACCACTACCTTTTGCATGGTTGATCACAGCCTGGATCAGTTGTGATCCTATACCCTGACTCCGGTGACTTGACTTGACATACAGATCATCCATATAAATAGATTTGCCTGACCAGGTGTAGTATACGGTATTGTAAGTGGCATATCCGACCACTTCCTCATCAGGCGTCACTGCGACAAAAGCATAAAAATGGTCTTTTTCTGACTCCATTAATTCAAGGGTATTGGTCAGCTGATCAGGCACTTTTTCGAAGAACGATAGCTCGGTGATGAGCGCAAATATTTGGGGAAGTTCAGAAGTTTTGTGATGGCGTATAATTAGGTCCATTGGCTATTTATTTCTATGTAAATCAATTATCTATGCTACTCCAATCGCTCTTGCTGTCGGGACGATAGATAGGCCTGCCAAGACACAAAAATACACCCCCCAAAGCACATGGTAGGGAAGGAACCATATTGGCATCCACACTTTGTTTTTATAGTCTTGACATTATATAACTTTAATGCTATATTTGTACTATGAAGTGGGTGGTAGAATTCCAAGAAGATTTTTTTAAGGAGTTTATGGCCTTTGAAGAAGATGTGCAAGATAACATAGTAGCGAAAGCAAAACTGCTTGAAACATTTGGACCGATGTTAGGAAGGCCTCATGTTGATATTTTGATTGGCGCTTCTCATACCAATTTGAAAGAGTTGAGAATCGATGCCAATCCAGGGGTGTGAAGAATAGCTTTTGCTTTTGATCCAGAACGTAAAGCCATCTTATTATTCGGCGGCGATAAAAAAGGGAAGAACCAGACGCGATTTTATAAAAAACTAATTAAGGTAGCAGATTATAGATTTGAGAAATACATAACCAATTTAAAGAGGAATAAATCATGAGTATTACATTAAATGAAGTAATCAAAATCCTTCCAAAAGACAGGCAAAAAGTCATAAAACTAAAGGCCGATAAAATGATCAGTGAATACAAAACACTGCAAGCATTGAGAAAGGATCTTGGGTTTACTCAAACAGATATAGCTTTTAAGCAAGGAGTAAAACAAGTAAACATTTCTAACCTTGAAAAGCGGCATGATATGCATCTTTCTACACTTAAAAAATATGTGGAAGCATTGGGCTGTAAGTTGGAAATCAATATCAGAATGCCTAATGATCAGATGGTGAAAATTGAAAATCTACCCTTGTAATCAGAGGTCAATTTTCTTGTTATTTTAGTCAAGCAAACTTAAACTTTTGCTAAATGCTTCACTTTTCTATCGATCTGAATCGATTTGGCTTAAATGGGTATATCGCAAAATAACTATTTGTGGTATGAGCATTTAATTTGGAAGAAAAAAAAATTGCAGGCCTGTAAGCCGGATTCTGTCCAAGGCGAGTTTACCTCGCCCCTGATCTATCATTTATCTGGATCCCGGCCTCACGATCGGGATTCTAGCTGCCTACCCTCCATGGATGTGTCAGACACAGTTGAACGGGCCGCCCAACTCGCAGCGACCCCGGTTGCCCGGTATCGCCACCAACCATGGTATACATGACATTTCAACACACAAGGTTTATCCGCCTCATTAGTTACCTGACGAGACCGTGTGCTCTTACCACACATTTTCACCCTTAGCACGGGTTTTACCCCAGGCCGGTTATTTTCTGTGACCCTATCTGTTCTCAAATCGCTTTGAGACCCACGCGTTACGTGGTGTGTTGCCCTGCGTTGTCCGGACTTTCCTCCCCGCCATTGCTGTCGGGACGATAGATCGGCCTGCAAGACACAAAAGTACACCCCTCGAAGCACTTGGTAAGGATGGATACATATTGATTTAAAAAGTATATATAAATTAACAATATAAATAATTGATTTATAAAGACTAATACATATTGATAATATTTAATATATTGCATTCGATTTTAACAGTCATGATCGTCAAATACAGGTATCTGCTCTATTCATTGGCATGTTGGGTGGGGATCCTCCTGGTAAAACAATATGTGGTATCCAGGTCGCCCATAAGCCAAAGTACAGCGTCTATTCAATTGGATTTGGATAAGACCAACCTGCATGCTATGGAGGCGTTGAATCAATTTGGTGATCCGGCTACTTTAGGAGAATGGTATAGTCGTCAATCCATCTTGTATTATGTTGTTGACCATGATTCAATGATTTATTGGAATGACATCACTCCTCCGGGCGAGATCACAGGGGCCTCTCTTTCATCTTCTTTTTTGCCTCATAAGGACTCCTGGTATTTTTTTCAATCCACTGTCAGAAATGATCTAAAGCATATCATCGGCATACCAATAATGAGGACCATAGTCAACGAAAACAACCCTGGTCAAAAATATCAGATCTTTTCGCCGGATCGCAGCCAAAGTCACCTCGTAGACATCAATCAGGATTTGCCAGAATGGCTACAATGGATAGTGGTCCTCCTCTATGTGTTGGGTTTGGTTTTTGCAGTCACGGGGATTAAAAATATCAGCTTAGATATATTGTCACGGCAAGGTATGATATCCTCCCTGTTGATACTGGCAGGAGCGATATTTTCTGTGAGGCTCGGCAGTCTATACTTGCTCCGTTCTGTGACCCTAAATAAAGTGATTTTATTTGATGATCGGGTGAACCCATCTCTGCTGAGCCCTACGCTGGGAGATTTGATGATCAATATTGGAATGTTGTGCACCCTGGTGTGGTTTATCAGATCCTTTGTCAAGCCCAATTATTTTCATAAAGTAGGTAAGTCCAACCTTGGTATAGCCTTGCTCAATTATGGTATGGTCTATCTGTCCGCTGTGGTCATGCTGCATGCATTCAGACAGTTGGTGATGGGCTCCGGACTTTCCTTTGATTTTGAATATATCTTTTACCTGGATGTGCGGAGCATATTGGCTTTGATGGGCATCCTGTTACTGGCGATAGCATTGTTTGTACTGGACTTGCATCTGCTGCGCATCATCCGGCACCTGGGTCTCAGTGCCAAAGAGAGATGGTTGATCAACAGTACTGCCCTATCCCTGGTGTTTGGATTATTGTGGGTATTGCCTGTAAAGCTTCCAATGGGATTATTAATAGGCCTGGCTGCCTATCTGACCTTGCTGGATCTTTTTATAGATTATTTTAAACCTCATGCTGCATGGTACCTGATATGGACCATGACCGGTTCGATCCTGATTTCATCACTCTTGTACCAGTTTCATATGGAGAAAGAGTGGGATCAACGCATACACCTAGCCAATGCTTTAAAAACAAAACTATACCAGGCCAATAATATACCTCCTTCTTACCAGGAGTCATTTTTGAGAAAACAACTCAATCAGCAAGAATCGAGTTCAGCCTACCTGGCGCTCTATGAGTTGCAGTATGTCGATGCTGAAGCCAATCAAAATATTACCCAGGCCAATAGGCATATACCAGATCCTTCCCGACACGCTGTCTACACGAGCCTGGACGACCATACCGGATTTTACCTCTATAAAAAATCAAATCAATTATTTAAAGCGCTGTCTTTTTTTTCTTACATATTTATTTTATTCAATATTCTATTGGTTGGAATAGCCCTGCTCAATAAAAAACTGAAATGGTTTTCGTTTTCAGTGTTCAAGTTTTTCCCCTCACACAAGACGCTAAGGTACCGGATACAGATATCCATGCTGGTCATGAGTATTTGTTCGTTTTTACTCATCGCTGTGGTCATTATATTTTATATCAAGAAAAATGCTACTGTCTGGCAGCCGGATCTCAATCAATTGGTCGAAGGCGATGAATATGTCGTGCGAGATATCCTCACCTCCGGCAATTCTTATAACAATCAGATCCAGGTATATGATGCGCAGGGACTCATGCAGCCTGACCAGTCGGAGCGGATGCCATATAACCAACTCGCAAATGTCAGGCAGGCACAGGCACGCGACCTTGAGGGCTACAAGACCATCCTGGTAGACCATAAGACATATTATTTAAAGAACAATACGCCTTATATCGGGACGCAGTTCAAACGAAGATTAAACGATTTCTTAGGGGCCTTACTCAATGTATATGTATTCTTACTGGTACTGATCGTGCTGATATCCATGATCGTGGCCAATTCAATCGCCAAACCACTGACGATACTCAGTTCGAAGTTGACTCAAATCCAGATCGGCGGTACCAACCAAAGACTTGAATGGAATCATCAGGACGAGCTCGGAGCGCTGATCAGGAACTATAATGAAATGATCCAGGAGTTGGATCGCAGTACCCGCATGCTGGCCCTGACAGAGCGGGAGACCGCCTGGAGAGAAATGGCTAAACAGGTCGCTCACGAGATTAAAAATCCGCTCACGCCGATGAAGTTGATCACGCAGCACCTCCAAAATTCGATTCAACGCACGGAGCAGGATGAAATACCGGCCTTGGTAAAACGAGTGACACAGACCCTGATCGAACAAATCGAAAATCTATCCAAGATCGCTTCTGAATTTTCAAACTTTGCCAAACTGCCTGCTCCTGAAAATGAAAAATTAGCCCTCAACGAAGTAGTCACCTCTACCCACGATCTATTCCGTAAAAGAGAAGATATGGATATCCACCTGCGGGTACCGATTGACGAGATCTATGTGTTTGCGGACAAAAACCATATCATCCGGGTATTGACCAATCTGATCAAAAATGCCATCCAGGCGATCCCGCTTGGCCGGCGGGGTAGGATAGAGATCATGCTCTACAAACAGGATGAACGTGCGATCGTAAAAGTATCTGACAATGGTTGCGGTATCCCGGATTCGATGAAAGACAAAGTATTTTATCCCAATTTCACAACGAAAAACTCCGGTACCGGCCTGGGCCTGGCTATCGTGCGGGATATCATCGACTCATGCAATGGCCATATATTTTTCAATACCTACGAAAATGTAGGCACTGAGTTTTTTATCGAACTCCCCCTTATGCATATGGCAGCTAATTTTCATGAAGAACAGCGGGTAGTCTTATAGGCTTATTTCAATGGAGTGTCGACATGGGAAGTAAAGACCTGCCGGTATAAGCGGGAGGTTGCTGCATATTACCTGATCAAAGTTACATCACCTTTGTAGATCAATCTGACACCATCAGAAAACTCCACATCAATCATATATACATATACCCCAGGTTCAGCAGATGATCCTTTGAACCTTCCATCCCAAATGACCACTCCTCCCGGATCCGGACCCAGGTTTTGAACAGATGATACGAGGTCACCCCAACGATTGAAGATGCGGCCTGCGCGGATCGCGATCACTCCGGACCCACTAAAGAATCTAAAATCCTGGTTGGCACTCAATTGGTCTGGTCTGAAAGCATTCGGTATAAATACAGATCGCCGCTGGTCT
Organism: Saprospiraceae bacterium; assembly: GCA_016709995.1. Lineage (NCBI taxonomy): Bacteria > Pseudomonadati > Bacteroidota > Saprospiria > Saprospirales > Saprospiraceae > Saprospiraceae bacterium. The sequence continues at coordinate 2,280,765 of JADJLQ010000001.1, read as the reverse complement.
ACGGTGATAGCGATTTCATTGGTAGCCTTGCAGCCTGATTGATCGATAGCAGTACCACTGAATACAGTACTCCTGCTTGGACTGACGCTGATGAGTGAACAGTCAGCATTAAGACAATTGACTTCGCCGAGGTCTTGCCAATTGACTTTTGAAAGTGGGCTATTACCTACCACGGTGATCACCAGGCTATCGCCAAGCCGAATTGTTTTATCGGGCCCAAAGTCAACATTGAATCGGGTGGGATCGGTCACGGTAATCGTGGTATCCAGCGCACATCCTTTTCTGTCGAATATAGTTAGTTGATACGCCCCGGCTTTGAGCGGAATAGAGTTGGCTATAGGTATACTGCCGCCATTATTGATGGAGTAAGAATAGCTGGCTCCGTTGCCTCCACTGACTGAAGTGACGAAAACATTGGCCGTATCTCCTGCACATCGGGGCATAAAATTAACGGCAAGATTGGCAGTGATGTCAGGAGGAGCAGCCATGGTGATATTATTCAAGGTGTCCTTACATCCTTTGCTGTCACTGACGATGACAGCGTATACACCAGGCACTACGCCACGAATAAAATTGGTATCGGGATAGTTTGGTGTCCAGGTGTGAACGATTGCGCCGGCGTTGCCACCGGCTACCTTGACACCTACCTGCCCATCATCAGAGCCGGGACAGGTGATCGGCCTGGTCTTGATCGAATCGAGGGTCACATTTAATACCGGTGGTTCTGTGATGACTAAGGAATCTAAAAAAGAACAATTATTAAGATCTGTAACCAGGATAGCATACCTGCCGGCGCTTAAGCCAGACCTTATGCTATTGGTATCACTATCATTCCATAGATATTTATAAGGAGAAGTGCCTCCAAAAGCAATATAATTGACGGATCCGTTACTTTGTCCAAAGCAGATGATATCATTGACTGCGGTCCGTATCGGATCACGTATGATAGCGGTGGGTGAGGAGATGTTAAACGAAAGAGAGGTACTACAACCATTGCCGTCGGTGATGCGAACGGATTGATTACCAGCGCACAAGCTATCTGCTACAGCTATGACAGCACCAAGTGATTTCTCTCCCGAAGCCCAACTGATCAAAAAATTGTTTTGCGGATCAGTACCACCTGATACCAGGAGGCGAGCCTGACCGGTACAATCCCCGGTGCCAGCACATTTGACTCCCCTGAAAGCAGTGGTGTCGAAGACCCCCACTATTTTAGGAGGTTCTATAAGCTCAGTATTCACTACCAGGCTGGGGCATTGATTGGCATCTGTGATGGTGATGGTATATTTTCCAGACACCAGGCGTGTATAAGTGCCAAAATTTTGTGTAGGCCCATTATTCATCGTATAGGTGTAGGGGCCAGTACCCCCGTCAGCCAGCAGATTGATCCTGCCCTGATCCAGTCCGGGACATGGATTGTTAAAGATATTAGAGTCTATGAGTGAAAGTCGTTGGGGTTGGGATAAAATAATAGTGTCTGTGCCTTTACAGCCGACCGAGTCAAATACGTTGACCCAGGTCTTGATATTGCCAGGTACATTCTTGGCTGTCTGCAGGGTATCACCGGTACTCCAGACATACGACTTGATAGAGTATTGGGTTATAGGCCTTGCAGTGAGGGTAGCAGTGCCTCCAAAACACAAGATTTTGGTCGTATCAATGGTGACAGGGAAAGTGGGGAGCGTGAAAGAAAATGCCAGCAGGTTGGTAGCATCAAAATTGGCCACACAATTATTAGCATCTGTGATATTGACGCTGTAAGATCCTGAGGTAAGCCCGGTCCTGGTACTTACATCATCAGGAATGTCATTCCACGTATATCTATAAGGTCCGGTACCACCAATCAGTGGTATAGATATCTGACCGTCTTTGCCAGGAAAACATGACTCCGGTTTGACGACCACATTGATGGTGTCGAGTGGATTGGGCTGCACCAGGTTTATCACTGTGTCAACAAAACAGCCTGAACTTTCTGCCACCCTGACATTAAAGATATCTGCCTGGAGATCATTAAAGATGGCTGGTCTCAGGTTATCCGTTTTGACGCTACCGGAGGGAGTAGAGAGGGTCACCTGGTCACCGGTCATGGTAGAGCCATCCGAAAAGCTTCTTCCTATTCTCAGTCGACCATCTGTATTGCCATAACATCGAGGATTGTCTACAGTTAGTGATAGATCTATACGTTTTTGCGGCATCAGGGTAAAATAGGCGGTAGTGTCTGAACAGCCTCTGGCATCATTGATAATTAAGCGAACTGGAAGTTCACCCACCGATGTAAAGGAATTGCCGATTTGTGTCCCTGGTCCTTCCCAATTGGCTAGAAAGGGAGGAAATGCACCTGAAGGATTGGCAAGGACTCTGCCATCATTGACTCCGCTACACCGGGGCAGTCTATCGATGGTATAGGCTGCTTGTACGCCTTCATTGATTAAGGTCACACTGTCCGTTTTTACACATCCTTGCGCATCGGTGATTTTGACAGTATAAGTGCCTGGTGTGAGGTTGGTAATGCGATCACTGACACTATTGGTAGACCATTCGAATCGATACACAGGAGTTCCGCCAGATGCTATGGCCAAAATGCGACCATCCTTACCTTTACAAGAGATATTGTCCCGATTACTGAAATCTATCGAAATATCTGTAATGGCTGAACTGATGGTAAATGTGTCGATCACGGATGAGCCGGTCGCATCTTTGGAGATAAGCTCGTAGGCACCTGAAGCAAGATTAGAAAATATCTGCATTGGTGCGGTAGCTTGGGCAAAATTGACGGTATCCGTGACAGTCGGATTAGCGATCAATTTATAGATAGTGGAGTAGGGGCCGGTACCTCCAAAAACCTGGCCAAACAAAGTCTGTCCACACTGTGAATAATAGGCATCCAGGTTAGAAGAAGGATTGATATTCATGGTACAATCAAAAACACTTCCGGTAGCGGTGGTTAAAGGGATAGAGTTGCCATCTGCATCAGAGAGTTCCAGCCTGGGTAGTGTTGGGCCCGGATTGGGTAATATCCTCACTGTATTAGGGCCGGGAGGACCTTTTATTTTAAAGCATAGCTCCACCAGTGGAGATTCATTGGTAAAATCGTAGGAGTTAAGGTTAAAATCTACCCAGAAAAATTTGATAAATCCCTGAGCCAGGGAATTGGTTACGATTACATTATCTATAGTAGTCTGTAGAATAGGGTTTAAGTTTTTTGCACCAACGTACTCCAAAGCCTGGGGATTAAAACCTACAGTAAATTGAGCGGCGGTAAGGTCAGGTATCCTGCCAATAGAAATCGGATAACATACCTCCTGGCCGATATTTCCATCCATACATCCCAGTTTGATCAGACCGGGATCTTCCATGATGGTGATCCTTTCAGTGATGGAGCAGCCGTTGATGTCTTCTATGAGGATGTCGTAGGTGCCAGGCTGAGGTACGGAGAAAGTCATGGGTTTGCCATTGGTGGCTGGTCCATTGGTAAGGCGACCGATGAGATTGGCGTCCTTGTTATTGAGGATAGAGATTCGGGTATAGTTGGCAGCAGGATCAAACTCAGGCAGACCACCGGTGATGGTGAAAGTACCGGTGTAATTATTAGTTCCATTGTTTTGTGCGGTGACATTGGTCAGGGCCAAGGCATTGAGATATACCACGGAGAATGCAGAGTCTTTGTTGACTGCGATACATGCTCCAGCTACCCCGGCAGCGTTTTTTCCAAAAATGGTATCGTTAGCAAAATTGTCTAAAGTGATAGCGGCAAACCAAAATTGCACAGGTTTGCCATTGTTATAAGCTGCTTGCAGAAAGCCATCATTATTAAATTCTATATTACCATTGGCTTGTCCTTTCGAAATCCACATTCCTTGTTTTTGATTTACCGGTGACCCATTAACGATGATGGGCGATTTTTTATTAAGACATAAATCAGTCAGGACAGTTGTAAGGCTTGGACCATCTATAGTGGGCTTGCAATCATAGAATGCATAACCGATTCCAGGCGTAGTTGAGGGTTTTGGATCCCCCTGAAACAAAACATCCTGATTATGTACGATATTCAATCGATCTCCAAAGCAGAGATACTTAATATTATTAGACTTATTTAGTGTGTTAGGGGTGATTTTGAAGGTGCCGGCACTGGTGCCAACACAAGGGGCAGACCTAAAACCGGAGGAAGTGCCGAGGATGCCTTCAAAGCGCATGGCTTCAGGTCTTTGGGCGGAAACAGAAAAAAAACAAAAAAATAAAATGAATAATAGGTAAAAAGTTGGACGGCTATTCATTGGATTAAATATAATGTGGATCGGGTCGCTGGGATTAGAACCGCAAAGGTAATCAAGCACCCAGACTAGATCCAATTTTAACACAGTATTCTTCTAAACGATGATCGCCTTTACCTTATTATGATAAAAGCGATCTTAAATTTTTTGTTAGTAAAACCTTGTTAGACTTTAAGACTTTGGCTCCAGATCTGACATGTGTCGGATCACGCCATTGACCCCTTTGGCTTTGAGCACCTCTACAAAAGAGGCCGCCTCCTCGCGAGTCGCAAACTTGCCCACGGTGATTTTATAAAGGACCGCATTGGTTTCTTTATTTTTTTGGTTAAAAACCTGCACAGTCTGGTTAAATTCTTTTTTCAATTTATTCACTTCATTAAACACATTGGCAGCATCAGAATACACCCCTACCTGGATTCGATATTGGTCTGCACTGCCGCCATCAGCCGGAGCTGAGGCTACCTTCTTTTTGGGCGAGACAGTTTTAGCAGGAATCGTTGCCGTAGTTGGTTTGGTATTTTTAGCCACTTCAGTTGCTTTAGGGAGACCAGGCTCTCTGTGTACCGTGATAAATGCCGGCTTGGCACTTTCGGTGGTGGTGGTTTTAACAGGTACAGCAGAATAATTAGCCGCATTCTGGCTGGAAGCCAAAGTAGCAGTGCCATTGTTCGTGCCGGATACACCAGATAAAGACTCAGCCTCCCTATAAGCAGACCTATGATTTTGTAATATTTTAAGCAGATCACTGGCAGCCAGGCTTTTTTCATATTTGCCAAGCATATTGCCCTCCCCATTGAGTATGATGATCGTGGGCAGATATTGTACTTTATACTTTTGTTTCCACACAAAGCCATCGATGTTTTCTACATCTACTTTGACGGGTACATAATTGGCATCAACATAGGATGACAAGGCCGTATTTTTAAAAGTATGTTCATCCATCCACTTACATGGGTCACACCATTTCGCATAAAATTCGATGAAATAAAGCTTGGATTCATTCCTGGCTTTCTCCCTGGCAGATTCTACTGTCCCATTGAAGAATATGACCTCTGCTTGTTCTGCAGCCAGATGGCCTACAAATATAAAGATCAAGATCACCGATCCTATCCATTTAATTGTTTTCATGATTGCCTCCTTTGGTTTAAATTATTAATTATGATCGTATAGGTATAAAAACCTCATCGACATTATATCAGCAATTAGCGTACCAGTTTTGGTTATATTTATTTTAATACAATTATAAAATGCTGATTATTAATAAAATATAAGTTATAAAATAATTTAATATTATTTTATCAGATAGCCGGCGAATCCGAATATTTTATACATTTGTGACATGAGTGGAGATATTACGGTGGCCATCACTGGCATTGAAGGGTATGTACCTGATGATATATTGACCAATAAAGACCTCGAAACCCTGGTAGACACCAATGATGCCTGGATCATGGAGCGGGTAGGTATCCGCGAAAGAAGGATCCTGAAAGACCCGGACAAGGCTGCTGCATTTATGGGAGCCGAAGCGGTAAAAGGTTTGCTCAAAAAAACCAATACCAATCCTGATGATGTGGAGTTATTGATTTGCGCGACCGTGACCGGAGATTATGTAGTCCCGGATACGGCCAATCAAATCTGTAAGCTGAGTGGGATCAACCATGCCTATGGATTTGACCTCAATGCCGCTTGCTCAGGATTTTTGTTTGCTTTGGCTACCGGTACACAGTTTGTCAAATCAGGCATGCATCGCAAAGTAATCGTGGTGGGCAGTGATAAAATGTCTACCATCACCGATTATACCGACCGATCCACCTGTATTTTGTTTGGAGATGGCGCCGGAGCCGTATTGCTGGAGCCTTCGCTCAATGATTTTGGGATCGAGGAGATATCGCTCCATGGTGATGCAGGAGGCAAAGATATGTTGCGTATAAAGTCAGGCGGCTCACTGCGACCACCTTCTATCGAAACGGTGACCAATAAAGAACATTATGTGTGGCAGGATGGCAAAGTGGTATTCAAAGCTGCGGTCAAAGGCATGGCGGAGGCAGTGAAGGAAGTGATCAGCAAAGCCGGGCATCAGTCTGCAGATATCGATTGGATAGTTCCTCACCAGGCAAATCAGCGTATCATCAAAGCAGTGGCAGAGATGTTGGATTTTCCCCTGGAAAAAGTCATGATCAATATTCACAAATACGGCAATACGACTGCCGCTACTATCCCATTATGTCTGTGGGAGTATGAATCGCAGCTCAAAGAAGGGGATAAACTCGTGCTCACTGCTTTTGGAGGGGGATACACCTGGGGAGCCATCCTTTTGACCTGGGCTTATGATGGTAAAAAGCAATAAAAAAAACCTGTTTTACTGTTCGAATCAGGTGTAAGTATTTGTAAGTTAATACTTTATTCAATTTATTACCTTATAGGCTTATTCCACCAGCTAATTGGATAATTACCAATCATATTCTTATCTTTGCGGCCGCTAAAAGATAAAAAAATATGGCTTTTACTACAGAAATTAGAAATGGTATGTGTCTCAATCACAACAATGATTTGTGGTCTGTGATCGAGTTTCAACATGTCAAAAGTGCCCGTAGTGCTGCTTTTGTGCGCACCAAGCTCAAAAGTATGACTACCGGTAAGACTATTGAATATTCCTTTTCAGCAGGAACCAAATATGACGAAGTGCGGATGGAGCGACGCAAATACCAGTTTCTTTACAAAGACGACCAGGGTTACAATTTTATGAATAATGAAAATTATGACCAGGTATTGATCCAGGATGGCATGATCGATGGCATCGAGTTTCTAAAGGAAGGTATGGATGTCGAAATCTTGTTTCATGCCGAAAATGAGACCCCACTCAGTGTCAGTTTGCCGCCATTTATGATACTCGAAGTCGTGTATACAGAGCCGGGGATAAAAGGAGACACGGCAACCAATGCCCTGAAGCCTGCTAAATTGGAAACCGGAGCAGAAATCAAAGTCCCTTTATTTGTGAATGAAGGTGATAAAATAAAAATAGATACTCAGAATAGGTCGTATATTGAACGAGTAAAAAACTAGTCCATATGGAGCTTAAAGAAATTCAGGAACTTATCAGGATGATGAGTAAATCAGGCCTGGCTGAGCTTAAAATGAAAAAAGGTGATTTTGAGCTGGTACTCCGAACAGATATGGCCAGAGATACTATCACCTACGCATCTGCACCCAGCCCGATGGTCATGGCTCCGGCAGCTACCACTCAGGCTCCACCAGCTCAACAAGATACGAAAAGTACCAGCCCGGCAGCAGCACCAAGTACGCCAGAGGTTTCCAATAACTATGTAGAGATCAAGAGCCCTATGGTGGGTACATTTTATAGGTCACCTTCACCAGACAAAGCTCCATATATAAAAGTCGGAGACAAGGTGGAGACCGGTCAGGTTGTATGTATGATCGAAGCAATGAAATTATTCAATGAGATTGAAAGTGAGATCTCAGGTACTATAGTTAAAATCCTGGTAGAAGATGCTGCTCCAGTAGAATATGATCAGGTATTATTTTTGGTAGAACCGGCATAATGCCACAGCCAGCTTCATATGTTCAATAAAATATTGATAGCCAACCGGGGCGAAATAGCACTCCGGGTGATTAGAACTTGCAAAGAAATGGGGATTAAGACCGTGGCAGTATATTCTACAGCCGATCGGGATAGTCTGCACGTGAGATTTGCAGATGAAGCGGTTTGCATCGGACCACCGGCCAGCAGCGAATCATATCTTAGTATCCCCAAGATCATATCAGCAGTAGAAATCACTAATGCCGATGCTGTACATCCGGGATATGGATTTTTGGCCGAAAATGCAAGATTTGCAGAAGTCTGCACCGATTATGGGATCAAATTCATAGGTCCTACCCCGGACCAGATAAGGTCGATGGGGGACAAGATCACAGCTAAAGAAACTATGATCAAGTCGAAAGTGCCTGTAGTGCCCGGCAGTGATGGCTTGCTCAAAGATTTGAAACAAGCCGGTAAGCTTGCGAAAGATATTGGTTACCCGGTCATACTCAAAGCGACTGCAGGGGGTGGTGGCAAAGGCATGCGGGTAGTTTGGGAAGAGTCTGATCTGGAGAATATGTGGAATGTCGCCCGCAATGAAGCCAAAGCAGCCTTTGGCAATGATGGGATCTATATCGAAAAATTTATTGAAGAACCAAGGCATATTGAGTTTCAGATCATCGGCGATCAATTTGGTAATGTCATCCATCTCTCAGAAAGGGATTGCTCTATCCAGCGACGACATCAGAAATTGGTAGAAGAATCTCCCTCTCCATTTATGACTGATAAGTTGAGGAAAAAAATGGGAGAAGCTGCCATTGCCGCCGGCAAAGCCATCAATTATGAAGGAGTGGGCACCATAGAATTTCTGGTCGATAAATATCAGAACTTCTATTTTATGGAAATGAATACCCGCATCCAGGTAGAACATCCGGTGACGGAGGAAGTGATAGACCATGATCTCATCAAAGAACAAATCAAAGTAGCCGCAGGCATCAAGCTCTCAGGTAAATCTTATTTTCCAAAGATGTGGGCGATGGAATGTCGCATCAATGCAGAAGATCCATTTAATGATTTCAGACCTAGCCCTGGTAAGATCACCTCATTCCATACACCTAAAGGACATGGAGTGAGGGTAGATACCCATGCGTATGCCGGATATACTGTACCACCCTATTATGATTCCATGATAGCCAAGTTGATCTGCCGTGCGCATACCCGTGAGGAAGTATTGGCCAAAATGGACAGAGCACTTGATGAATTTATCGTCGAAGGGGTAAAAACTACAGTACCTTTCCACCAATTACTCATGGATAATGAAGATTTTAAAAAGGGTAATTATAATACAGGTTTTTTAAACAATTGGGACTTTAAGAATCTCAAATGATCTGGGGGTGCCAGGCTCATCGCGCCTGCAAGGCTATAAGATATGGAGACACTGGTCAAACTATTTGTATACATCAAGCCGTATAAGTCCAGGCTGGTACTGGCTGCTTTGTTCAATTTGTTGTTGGCAATATTTACTGTAGTGACCATACCGGCATTTATTCCATTTTTTCAAATATTGTTTGATACACAAGCGTCTACAACCTCCGTGAGTGCTCCCGGAATCCTCCAGGAAATAAAATCTTTTTTTGGCAATATGATTCTGACCCAGGGCAAACCGGCAGCATTGGTGTATGTATGTCTCTTTATCCTCCTGGCGACTTTTTTTAAAAATCTCTTCAAATATCTATCGCAGTATATGATGAGTCCTTTGCGTACTGGGATCATCCGCGACATCCGCGAAAAGCTGTATGACAAAATACTGCAGCTGCCGCTCACCTATTTTAGCAACGAAAGAAAAGGTGATCTTATGTCGAGAATGACCAATGATGTGACGGAAATAGAATGGTCTGTGATCACAACGGTAGAAGCCTTATTTAGGGAGCCTATCATATTAATAGGTAGCCTGGCCTTTATGATCTATGTCAGCCCAGCTTTGACAGGTATAGTTTTTTTGCTGATGATCGTGATCGGATATCTCATCGGAGGTGTCTCCCGCAGACTAAAAAAACAATCGCAGGAAGCTCAAGATCAACTAGGATTGGTCAATAGTACGCTGGAGGAGACTATCGGTGGTGTGAGGATCATCAAAGGATTTAATGCCGAACCCTTTATGATGAACAGGTTTAAAAAGGAAAATGATGGGTATCGGGTCATGAGTTGGAATATGCTCAAGCGTAGGGATTTGGCATCACCCTTGTCTGAGTTTTTAGGGGTGACCGCAGTGATCGTTTTGTTATATGTAGGCAGCAAACAAGTATTTGCCCATCAAATCTCACCTGAAATATTTTTAACCTTCATTTTTGCATTCTACAGTGTAATCGATCCCAGCAAAGCTTTATCCCAGGCATGGTTTAATCTTCAGAAAGCGAGTGCAGCACTCAACCGGATAGAGCAGGTACTGAATACTCCGAATGATATTCAAAACCAGTCCAACCCTATCGTACCTAATGGGTTTAACCACGCTATACAATTTAAAAATGTTTCGTTTAGATACCAGCAAGATCAATCATGGGTGTTGAGAAATATCAATCTGGAGATACCAAAAGGCAAAACTGTTGCACTGGTCGGTAGATCGGGATCCGGCAAAAGCACTATGGTAGATTTGCTCCCGAGGTTTTACGATGTAACTGAAGGTGAGATCTTGATCGATGGAGTCAATATAAAATCAATGGATTTGAGTGCGCTCCGACAAATGTTTGCTATCGTGACTCAGGAAGCGATCCTGTTTCATGGGTCGATTGAGGACAATATCAGGTTCGGTAGTGAGGCGCCTTCTGACGAGATCAGGGAGTTTGCCCAGGTAGCACATGCCGCAGAATTTATAGGACACGCACCAGGTGGGTATGCATCTCAGATCGGTGATCGGGGTCAAAAACTCTCAGGAGGTCAAAGGCAACGGCTCACCCTGGCCAGGGCTTTGCTGAGGAAGTCACCATTGCTCATTTTGGATGAAGCTACTTCTGCTCTCGATTCGGAATCAGAAAAGCTCATTCAAAATGCCCTGGATAAAGTACTGCCTGATAAAACGGCCATCGTGATCGCACATAGGCTCAATACGATCAAGCAAGCAGATCTCATCGTCGTCCTGGAGGATGGGGCAATTGCGCAGGTAGGCACCCACAATGAACTCATAACGCAAGGCGGAGTATATCATAAAATGCTCGAACAGCAAGTCTGACGCTGTGTTAAGCATATTCGTTTTTTCTGTTAGCTTATATTTGTCTTAAATTATTGTCCGGAATGAAGGTGATTATAAGCAATAAAATTAAATGGCTTTTGATAGGGGTACTCCATGTATGCCTGGGCAATATGATCGTCCTGGGCCAAAACATTGGCAATGAATATATGGTCCCCTTTCCTAATGATACTTTGTTATACATGACTGATTTTTTACCCAAAGGTGTACGCTGTGACAATTTTGGCAGCGATAGCACTAAGTGGGACCTTAATGGAGTCAAAGCGCCTTATATCCGAAAGACTGTGGTCAATCAAGTGGAGGAACCCTCAAGCCTGTTTTTTGGGTCGACAGGCACTATCGCTATCGGGAAAAATGCAGTAGAGTATTTAAAGATTGGAGGAGACTCAGTATCGTCATTTGGATTGGATCGTATAGATCTGTTTGGTGATGGTCATCAGTACTACGGAAAATATATAACACCAAGAATTTATAGACCCCTGGAGACCGCACCGGATCACCAACCGACTTTGCTATCCAATAAACTAATCTACCAGATCGATTTGACCAACCTGCCACCCTCCTTAAAAAGTCAGCTGCCTTATCCTCCGGATTCGGTCAGGGTCATCACCTCAATTGAAGAAAGAACTATAAGCTTTAAAGACATCACGCTTGATCTCAATCTGGAAAGAAACAACACGATTCTATATCACAAACTCATCGTGTTAACGACCATACTCGAGACCCGCAAATCCAATCTGGACTGGCAGAATATCACCAGGTTTGTAAGATATCCTTCCTTGTTTAAATCAGATACGATTAGAAAATCATCTTTTTATACTCAAGCCACTCAAGAGCATGTGGCCACCATTTTTTACAAATCGCTCACAGAGCCTGATCGTATCATCTATAAGGCACCAGATACATTTAAAGATTTGACGATCATCCAGGATTTTAACTCAGGATTATACTTCTTTCCTAACCCTTATACGGTGGGTACGCTTCGATGTGAACTCAATATACCTGCAGCAGGATTGTACACGCTGAGGATTGTCAATTTAGTGGGGACCGAAATTAAGCGAGAAAACTACTATCTCGAAGCGAATAAAACATTTGATTTGGATCTCACTGCATTGTCCAAAGGCACATATTTCATAGCGCTGGAACAGGATAAAAATCACGTGATTTCGACCAAAAGATTATTGGTGATCAAGTCTTAGGCTTTAAAATAAGCCTCAATCACAGTAGGATAGTGTTCATACTCCAGTAGGTGTACTTTACCGGCGATGTCGATAGGCGTGTCTAATTTATCCACTTCACATTTTGCCTGAAAGATGATGCGGCCTTCATCAAATCGTTGATTGACTTCATGGATCGTGATGCCGGTATATCGCTCCTCGTTTTTCCATACTGCCTCATGCACATGCATGCCATACATGCCTTTACCGCCGTATTTAGGCAATAAAGCAGGGTGGATATTGATTATTTTTTTATCAAACCTGGCTATTAAATATTCCGGCACTAACCATAAAAAACCAGCCAAAACGATGCCGTAGATGGCATGTTCTTTGAGCTTCTTTAGTAGGCTTTCTCCTGATCCATAATATGATTTTCGATCCAGCACCAGGTAGGGTATACCTGCTGATTTGGCTATGTCCAATACGCCAGCTTCTTTATGGCTGGACACGATAAGTCCTATTTTTATAGTAGGATGCAGTTTAAAATGGTCGATGATTTTTTTAGCATTGCTTCCTTTGCCTGAGGCAAATATGGCTATTGATTTCATGGATGGGTGAGAGGAGGTACCTATTGCAGCAAAGGCTTAAATTTAGAGGCTGAAGATGGGTCTAACCTGCTGAGTATATTATGAATGCTCTGTTGTTGAGGTTTATCTCCCTTCTTAAAGATCTCCACGATCTCGGTCGATTTTTCATCTACGAATATTTGTATCCATAGTGAGGTGGGATAATTTCTTTTGGCAATATCGATGGTCTCCAGTGCTTTGGCTATTGCTGCCCGACCTTCAGTACTATTCTGAGACATGATGTCCAGCCCTTGACGATGATAAGCGTACCAGGCGGTGCGCATAGACCTTAATCTGGGGCTCATGATGTTTTCCAAGAGCCAGTATCTATTGCGATTGTCGTCACCGGGTAGCCACCCTTCTCCAGACATCGTGCTGGGTATGGTATTTACTATATTTTGACAAATCAATAAATAATCATTGCCGCCATTGGTAGCGAAGCTATCATAGTCAAGTCCAAGGATCAGATGAGCATAAAAAGCCAGTAAAGCGGTCAATCGATCAGAAAAAGCATTCTGCACATAGTTTAAAGGCCTGTTTGGTTCGTAATTGAAGACCACGTTACGATCCATATAATTGAGGATGGTCGTTTCGTAGGTGCTGCCAAAAGTGGGCCTGGAGGCAGACACGGTCAAGTCGGCTTTGAAAGTAGATCCATTGACTTCCTCGCGAATGGTAAGTATAAAATTGCACTTGATCCGCTCATGCAATTGATATTTATCGTTTGTCCACGCCCTGCTATTTATAAATTTTTTTGCGTCGTCTTCGAGACTCCTGAATACTTTTGGATCAGTGGTCTGGAGTTTGGGCGTATTGACTTTGAACTGTGCGCTAAACTCCTGGGAATGTCCTGCCAGGCCACAAACCATTAAAATTATTGCCAGAAAAGATTTTAATTTCATTTTTTTTCATTTAATAAGGTAAGGATGGCCTGGAGTATATCCTCCGCTACTGCTGATTTAGCTTTTAACTTAAATTTTCTGGATTTATTGTTTTTGAAAAAGAAGGTGGTTTTATTTGTGTCACCACCAAATCCAGCTCCCGGATCTAAAAGTGAATTGAGCACCACCATATCAAAATTTTTCTTTTTAAGCTTTGCTTTTGCATAGGCTTCTCCTGAGGTACTTTCTAACGCAAAGCCCACATGAATTTGATCGGGGTTTTTGACCTTGCCAAGCTCATAAGCGATATCAGGATTTTTAATGAGTTTAAGATCAAGTTCATTGCCTGTTTTCTTAATTTTTTCCCTGGCGGTGGTGACAGGTCTATAGTCTGCTACGGCGGCGGCGAAAATACAGATGTCTGCGGTAGCATGATGTGTAGAAGTAGCATGTAACATGTCCAGTGCGGACCTGACTCGAATCACCTCTACGCGAGGAGAAGCAGGCATTAACGAAGAAGGACCTAATACGAGGGTCACCTGCGCGCCCTGATCAGCCATTGAATCCGCCAGGGCTATTCCCATTTTGCCTGAACTAGCATTGCCGATGTAGCGGACAGGGTCTATGGATTCATAGGTGGGACCAGCCGTGATCAGAACATGCTTTTTTGAGAAGGAGGAGGATTTTTTGAAAATGTATGTTGCCAAATAGGCTACGATCTCCTCTGGTTCTGCCATTCGGCCTTCACCAGTCAAGCCACTGGCCAGGTAGCCATCTCCTACCGGGACGATCTTTACCTCACGTTCTGTAAGGGTCTTTACATTTTGCTTTGTGGCGGCATGATGCCACATGTCCATATCCATCGAAGGCGCCACGATCACAGGGCATCTGGCAGCCAGGTGGCAGGCAGTCAGCATATCTTCAGCCATACCATGGGCTATTTTGGCAATAGTATTGGCAGTAGCCGGTGCTATCAGGAAGGCATCAGCCCATAAACTTAATTCGATATGATTGTTCCAGGACTGTTGATCAGAAGTATTCCAATAAACAGGGTGGTGGGTGATGGCTTCAAAAGTAAGTGGTGTCACAAAAGTAATGGCCTTGGCGGTCATGACTACCCTGACTTCGGCTCCCTGTTTTTGCAGGGACCTTACCAAAAATACAGATTTATAAGCAGCTATACTTCCACTGACACCAAGCAGTATTTTTTTACCTGACAGATCACCCATGGGGAGGATGGGTTAAGATTATTCTTTATAACTACCTTCAGCTAGGCCAGCTATATCTTCACGGCTAGGCAGGTCAGCGTAACGATAGTTGAGAGCACCTTCAAGAAATTCCTCCGTTGCGAGGATGGCAGAATTAGGAAGTTTTTCGTAGAATTTTGAAATCTCGATTTGCTCTTTGTTTTCATGTACTTCTTCAATGGTATCTGAACTGACAGCAAATTCTTCCAATTTAAAATGGAGTTCTTTTTTTATCTCCATGTTTAATTGATTGGCTCGCTTTGAAATGATACTGATCGTCTCATACAAATTGCCAGTCTTTTCTGCCATGGCTTTTATATCCCGGGCTCTTACATTAGGATCCACTCCCTGCACTTTGTTTTTGATGTCCGACATTTTTTAATTGTTTTAATTTACTTTTAGAAATTTGAATATAGTCCTGCACTTCCTGCTTGTTGGTACTTTTAGGAAACTTAGATATAAAAAGGCTGGAGAAAGTAATACAGTCATTGTACCGGTCCTCTTTCTTTTCAAAGATGCTTTTTTCAGCATATAAGAAGCTTGATTTGCAGATAAGAAAACGAATCTGCTCCACATCTTTACTATCAGGATAATCTTTGAGCACATTGCTGAATGTGGTTATAGCCGCCTGATATTGTCCCATATTATAATATTGCTCACCCTGGCTAAATGCTTTGGTCTCCAGTTTTTTCCTCAGGCCCTCGATCAGTTTGTTGCATTCTTTGGCTCTGTCAGTAGTGGGGTAAGTATTGACAAATGTCTGCAGCGCATCCATCGCTTTTGTGGATGGCTCCTGATCTAATCTAAAATTGGGCGATTGTAAGTACAAAGAGTAGGCGTGCATATACTCCATCTCCTCCTTGTAGGGACTATAGACGAAGGTGGTAGCAAAGTTTTTGAAAGCAGAAGCTGCAAGTGTATAATCCTTTTGATAATAATAGGTATAAGCAAACATATAATTGAGTTGCTCAAATTCTTTTTTGCCGCGGAAAGAGCTGACTATCAATTCAAAAAGTGTTTGAGTTTTGGAGTATTCTTTGTTTTCAAAATACTCCACTGCTTTCTTATACATGGTATCAGTGTCATTGCTGGTCCTGATTTTTTCAAACTCGCTTTTACACGAAATGGTCAGAGCAACACAAAAAACCAACAGTACCCGGATAAAGGATTTAAACATGGGCGGCAAATTTACGATTATTTCACATTTAAAACGATATTTTCTACTCACAGTGGCTTGAATTTCTGTAGTTTATCTTTACCAATATGTTAAAAATACAAGTTTGATCGTGATCAGATTAATTAATGCCTTAGATCATTTTGATTAAGATGGAGTAAAGATTAGATTTACCGGATAAACTATAAAACATGGATTTAAAAGCAAGCGTATCGACTTTAATGAAAAAAGAACTGATCACCGTTTCTGAAGAGGATAGCCTGGAGCGGATCAAAGAAATATTCAATCTTTATGATTTTCATCACATTCCGGTGGTGCAGTACAAGAAATTGATTGGTTTGATCAGTCTTTCGGATATTTCATTTTTGATCGATCCGTCGGTGATTGAACTAGGGAGCCTGGAAGCCGCCGTGTTTGATACCACCTGGATCAAAGCCAAAAATGTGATGCGTACACGCTTGGGCAAACTTGAACCTGATGATAGAATCGAGGTTGCTATTGATATATTTTTAAATAATAATTTTCATTGTCTACCTGTGGTAAAAGGTGACGAATTAGTAGGCATGGTTACTCCGGTGGATATATTAAGGGCTTTGGTATAAAAAAGCTGCCCTTGCGACCGGTATTCCATTATTGATGTAGGTTAAGCTCAGGCGCGCTTGACCAAGCCTATGATCCAAAGCAATACCAAAGCTCCGATCACTGCAGTCAGTATAGTCCCCAATAATCCACCTCCGAGAGACAACCCTAATGCCCCAAAAAGCCACCCGCCAATATAACTGCCTATAATGCCTATTACAATATTACCCAGAAGGCCAAAACCGTAGCCAGATTTGATCAGGCCAGCGAGCCATCCAGCCACTGCGCCAATAATGATGGGATAAAGCCAGGATAAATTATTCATTTTAAATTAGTTAAATGATTGATTAAAAGATTGCTAAATCTAATCAAATGCCAGCACATTTTAGCATTTTAATCCAAATAATAGTGGGGATCCAAGGAAGGACTATAGGGGATTACCCTTAACTTCTCAAAATGTATTTGATCAGACCATCAGCCAGTTTCCGATCATTGCGCAAATGGGGGATTTTGTTCTGACCTCCTAAAAGGCCGACTTCCCGCATATAATCCCTAAAAGCAAGCGATCGCATGACATTTAATTGGATGGGTTGTAAAATATGCCCTACTATCAAATCATCATAATAGATATTTTGCTGGCGCATGGCGGTGTCAAGATCACTGACGAAGGTGGTCAGGTTCTGTGGGTGATGTTCAAAATCGATAAACCACTCGTGGTAAGGCTTCCCTCCATCCTGAGGACTCACCTGTGGTGCAACAGTAAATTCATTGACTGAGCATAGGTGTTTTTCACAGGTTTGCAGCAAAGCAGACTCCACTTCTTTTTCAATCACATGCTCCCCAAAGGCTGAAATGTATTGGCTGATGCGCCCATTAATTATGAATAGATAAGGATCCAGGCTGACAAACTCGATGGTATCCCCGATATTGTATGCCCACATTCCGGCATTGGTAGACAATAAGATGGCATAGGTCACTCCTGGCTGTACCTCTGAGAGTTTGAGTCGCTGGGGATGGTCTTTTAATAATTCATCCGGGGTGACGAACTCAAAAAATATACCACCCTGTGTGTTTAATAATAAAGCTGCGTCAGCTTGACTATATTGAAACCCTATAAACCCTTCTGAAGCAGGGTAGGTATCTACTCTAGGCATATCCGGACCAAACAACCTGGAATAATGACTTTTATAAGGGGCAAAATTGACACCTCCGCTGACCAGCATCTTAAGGTTAGGAAAAACATCAAGCATATGGTTTCGGCCGGTTCTGGCTAAAATCTTTTCTGCAAACATCTGCACCCATGGAGGGATACCGCTGATCAAACGAAGATCCTGGCCGATACATTCATCGATGATGCGTTCGACCTTGGTGTCCCAGTCTTCTATACAATTGGTGGCAAAAGAAGGCAATTGACTTTTTTTAAACAAGGACGGGATATGCAGATTAACCAGGCCTGATAATCGTCCTGCCTTGATCTCCCCAGCCATCGATGTCTCAGGGCTGCCTGACAGAAATATAAGTTTGCCATCCAGGTAGGAAAAATCATTGAATTGACTGGCATAATTCATCACTGCATTGCGTGCTGTAGTAAAATGGAAGGGCATGCTCTCCCTGGTGAGTGGAATGTATTTGATTCCGGAGGTAGTGCCGGAGGTCTTAGCGAAATAGAGGGGTTTGCCTGGCCAAAGTACATCCTGCTCACCATCTTTGATCCGGTGGATATAGGTTTTGATGCCTTCATAGTCCCGAATCGGTACCTCATCCTTAAACTGGTCATATGATTTAATATGTTGAAATCGATGGTCTTTTCCAAAAGCAGTGTTGGCAGCTTTATGGAGCAGTTGGTCAAATATCTTTTGTTGATCCTTCAAGGCATTGGATGCCATGGAAGTGACAGATCGGTGTATCCAATGACCAAAGGGTTTTACGAGGGTAGATTTCCATGCAGACATCACAGCGTAAATTTATTCAATCTGGCCTGATAAGCTGGAATTTATGCCACCAGGCTATTTATTTTATCTGCAAATTCCACTATAGTGAGGCTGCCCTGATCACCTTTACCATGTTCACGTAGGGAGACATTGTGGTTGGCCACTTCTTTTTCACCGACGATGAGGATGAATGGAATCTTTTTTAATTCATTGTCCCTGATTTTTTTACCAATGGTTTCGCTGCGATCGTCGACTGATCCGCGTAGTCCAGCAGCTGCCAATTGATCTTTGATCTCATGACAGTGTGCATTGAAACGGTCGCTGATCGGGAGAATCACATATTGTTCCGGAGTCAACCAAAGCGGGAAATTGCCACCACAATGCTCTATCAACACACCAACAAAGCGCTCCATGCTGCCGAATGGTGCACGATGGATCATCACCGGTCTGTGACTGGTATTGTCAGCACCGATATATTCCAGTTCGAATCGTTCGGGCAGATTATAATCCACCTGGATGGTGCCGAGCTGCCAGTTTCTACCAATGGCATCTTTGACCATAAAGTCAAGTTTAGGACCATAGAAAGCTGCTTCACCCAATTCAGTTACGGTGGGCAGACCTACCTCAGCAGCTGCTTCTATAATTGCAGCCTCTGCTTTATCCCAGTTTTCATCAGTCCCAATATATTTTTCTTTATTTTGGGGATCTCTCAATGAAATCTGAGCTGTAAACTTGTCGAAGCCTAATTTATTCAAAACAAACTTTGTCAAATCGATCACTCCAATGAATTCTTGCTTTAACTGCTCAGCTGTACAGAATAAATGAGCGTCATCCTGAGTAAAACCCCGGACTCGGGTCAAACCGTGTAATTCACCACTTTGCTCATATCGATAGACTGTACCAAATTCTGCAATCCGAATGGGAAGTTCTTTGTAGGATCTGGGTTTGTAGCCGAAGATCTCACAGTGGTGTGGTCAGTTCATAGGCTTCAAGAAAAATTCCTCCTCTTCATTGGGGGTATGGATAGTCTGGAAGCTGTCTTTGCCATATTTGGCATAGTGACCTGAGGTGATGTATAGTTCTTTGCGTCCGATATGGGGGGTGATAACCGGTTGATAGCCACGTTTGATTTGTTCTGCTTTGAGAAAATCTTCAAGCCGATTGCGCAAGGCTGTACCTTTTGGGAGCCAGATAGGCAACCCTGCACCTACTTTCTCCGAAAACATAAACAGATCGAGCTCTGCGCCAAGTTTACGATGATCACGCTTTTTGGCTTCTTCGATCATCGTAAGATATTCTGTCAGTTCTTTTTGCTTGGGAAAGGTGATGCCATAGATCCGCGTCAGTTGTTTTCTTTTTTCGTCCCCGCGCCAGTAAGCACCAGCCAAGGCAGTGAGTTTGACGGCTTTGATAAATCCAGTGTCCGGAATATGCGGTCCACGGCACAAGTCAGTGAAATTGCCCTGGCTATAAAAAGTAATCTGACCGTCTTCAAGATCTTCTAATAACTCGAGTTTATATTCATCATTTTTTTCTTTGAAATATGCGATGGCATCGGCTTTAGAGATCTCTTTTCGTTGATAGGCATTGTTTTGACGAGCCAGTACCTGCATCTTATTTTCAATTGCTTGTAAGTCTGATGAACTAAGTACTTCATCACCTGTGTCTATATCATAATAGAATCCTTGTTCGATAGGAGGACCGATACCAAACTTGGTGCCCGGATGCAATGCCTCCAGGGCTTCAGCCAAAAGATGAGCAGACGAATGCCAAAATGTGGATTTTCCTTCTTTATCATTCCAGGTAAAAAGTTGCAAACTTGCATCGGTATTGATAGGCCTGGTCGAATCCCAAATCTCCCCATTTACTTTGGCGGACAATACATTGCGAGCCAACCCTTCTGAAATGGATTTGGCTATGTCTAAAGCGGTCACTCCAACTGGATACTGTTTTACAGCTCCATCGGGTAAGGTAATATTGATCATAGTTTTACTTAAAAGAGGTGCAAAGTTAGTTTGATAATCAGAAATAGCCATAGGATATCACTTATATAATCGGTTTATAGAATTCATCGGTCTTCGAATAAAAAATATAATTGCAGAATAGGTGACATATAGGTTTTTTTATTGCCAAAAAGGCATATATTTGTTGTGTGAAAGAAAAACAAAGAATCAAATCATACATCAATCCCTCTAAAATTGATCCAGATAAGGGGCTCGTGGCCCAAGATCTGAGTGCGACTTACAGTCCCTTGCCTACCGTGACTGATACGCCGACTTTGCGTGTTATATTAGGATCAAAAGCGATTTCGACCGAGCTCGACAGTGATAGTGATTTAAGCTTAATCTTTCATACCAGAGAGGGCCTTACCAAAGATGTGCTGAGTTCATTGTCCAAATTTCTCGGCGTCACGCTTGAGCAGCTTGCTATATTATTGCACAGCTCCTATCGCAATCTGGCGCGCAAAGATGGTAGTGATTTATTGGACTCATATAAAACTGAAAAAGTCCTTGAAATAGCCACTTTTGCCCAGCGTGGCGTGGAGGTGATCGGGTCACACGCTGGTTTTAAGCGTTGGTTACAGAGCCCGATTCTGGCTCTTGGTGGCAAGGCACCCCTTGAGTTTTTGGATACTTCATTTGGTATTCAGCTATTGCTCAAGTTGCTTGGCAGGTTGGAGTATGGTGTTTATTCCTAATATATGGAGTGCTTTAGAATAGCCCAGGCGCAGTATGCCAGGGATTTGACTGGCACAGGTGCCCGATTGTATGGAGGTCGCTGGAATAGTGAAGGCCACCGTGCCATTTACGCTGCTTCATATCGTTCGCTCGCCTTGTTAGAGGTGTTGGTTCATTTGGATTTAAATAGTCTGCAGGAACGCGTCTACGAAATGGCCATCTTAAGTTTATCTGTTCAGGCTTCCAAGAGCATGACCAAATTGGAAACAAAAGATCTCCCTGCTTTATGGATGCAGCCCGAAAATCAATCACTCACTCAAAAACTGGGTGACCAGTTCCTTATGGAAAACCTGACTTTGTTGCTCCAGGTCCCCTCTGCCATCATGCCTGAAGAGTATAATTATATCATTAACCCGATGCACCCATTGATGAAAGAAGTCAATATTAGCAATATCCGTACACTGAATCTGGATCAACGACTGATCAAACAAACAAAAAAGTAAGGCTGAGTTATTGTTGACTATTACTCCAGACCAAAAGTCAATTTCAAATTGACCCGATATTCTTTGATTTTGCCATTTTCGACGGTGACACTCATGTTTTCCACATTGGCAGAACGAATATCTCTTATAGATTTACTGGCTTTTTTAATAGCCTGATCGGTAGCATCTGACCATGATTTGGGTGAGCTCGAAAGTATCTCGATAACTTTTACTGTAGCCATAATTTAAGTAAGTTCAAAGGTGATTTTAATATTGACCCGATATTCTTTTATCTTTCCACCGTCTACCGAAACGCTCATGTTATGTACATTGGCGGAGCGAATATTTTTTAGGGATTTGTCAGCTTTTTTGATTGCTTTTTCAATCGCATCTTCAAAGCTCTTATTGGAGCTGGAGAGCACTTCGATTACTTTAAGGACTGCCATATTATTAGTTTTTGAATGATTAAAACAACATGCACTAAGTTAACATTTTTTATGATCAGGACTTAGCTGCTTCTTTAATTTGTTCGAAAAGCATAGCTTCATCACCAGGAAGAAAGCCACGTTTGGACCAGGTCATTTTGCCGTGTTTGTCAAAAATAAATGTTTGTGGTAAGCCATTCAGGCTGCCAGGCATCAGGCTTTTAAACTGGCGGCTAAAATCCCAGTAAGCGGCGAAAGGCCATTTTTCATTGGCTATTCTTTCGACAAAAGCAGGGTAATTTTCTTCCCGATCTTCTGACATGGCTACCAGGTGAAAAGGCACTGTTTGTTGCCATTGGTCAAAATGCTGTGTGATTGATTTTAATTCTCTTGCACAAGGATTGCAGGTAGTCAGCCAAAACATCATCACGGTTGGTTTATCGGGTTGGGGCAAAATATGGTCTGTGCTATGCGCCTTGTTTTGGTCATCTTTGACCGTGACTGCGTAAGGATATTCAGTAGTGGGGTTTTGCTGTGGCTCCATTGGAGAAGTCAAGGTTACTGTAAGATCTGCCGTATTCCCGATCGATGTCAAATTAGGATTTTCCTTAGACTTGCAATTGCAAAAAACGGCCACAACCAAAAGAAACATTAAACGCATAGTAGAAAAGAATTTAGCCCAAAGTTAAGGACAATTCCTGAGCAGAGGAGGGCCATCTATTGGCCGAGCTTTTCTAAAGCCTTTTTAGCTTCGGTATAATTCGCATCCAGTTGCAAGGCCTGATTATAATCGGATCGGGCACCTTCGATGTCATTGATAGCCTCTTTGGCTATACCGCGATAATAATAATAGGTCGGCTCGGTCGGGCTTTGATGGCAGGCAATATCAAAATGTTGCAACGCCTGAGCAAAACTGTCGATGGAAAAATACAAAATACCACTGTTGAGAAAAGCGTCTTTGTAAGCAGGATCCAGCAGGATGATTTTGTGATAGGTGGATAGCGCCAGGAGCGGATCGGACTCATGAAAAAACTCAGCATAGCTGTGGAGTGTCTGGGTATTGGTAGAGTCGACCCTCAGGGCGTTTTCTATACATTGCCTGGCATATACCGGATCTGTAAATTGTACTAATTGACTGAGTATGATCCAGGCATCTATGAGGTGATCGTCGTAGGAGGTTGCTTTTTTAAAGCTTGTGATCGCCTGTGCCGTATCCCCCAGGTCCCGATAATTGATGCCGGCCATAAAATGAGCCTCTGACTCCAAAGGATTGAATGTCAAAATACGATTGATCGTGGCGAGAGATTTGGATTCCTGTTTGAGAAGATTTTGATATTCGCTCAATTTAAGCAGGGTAGGGATGCGCGTTGGAAACAATATGCCGGCTTTGACCATCGTAGACAGCCCCTCATAAGAATTGCCTTGCTCCATATAACAATCTGCCAACAAATGGAAATATCTTGCCTGCAAGGAATCCAGGCGAATAGCATAGCTAAGATCTTTGATCGCTTCGTCATAGCTATTTTGAGCGTAGTAATACGTAGCCCTCGCAAAATATAAGCTATCCACAAAAGGGGACTGTTCAATGAGTTGATTGAAGTATTCAAGTTGTGGGGTGACTTCTTTTTGAATGGAATTATTTGATTTACAAGCCAGTTGAACCAGAATTAACAAAAAAAATAAATGTCTATACCCAAACATTGGACAAAGGTCTGCAATTTAGCAGCAACAAAAACTAAGAATTATGAAATGGCGTAGACCAAACAAGGATGAAATGGCAGGATATTTTGAACGATATGTCAGCCAGGTACCTGAATCAGACCCCGTGGAAGTATTAAAAATGTTAAAAACAGATACCCGGGACATGATGCTTTCACTTTCTCTAGACCAGTGGGATCATCGGTATGCGGATGGCAAATGGACGATCAAGGAAGTATGGGTGCATGTGATGGACACCGAAAGAATATTTGCCTACCGGGCTTTGAGATTTGGTCGTGCGGATGAGACTCCTTTGCCCGGGTTTGAACAGGATGACTATATCCTTCCTTCCAGGGCCAATGACCGGACGATAGCGGGCATTATACAAGAATACGAAGCAGTTAGAAATGCGAGTATCACCTTATTTGAAAATCTGCCTGCAGAAGCTTTAGATCGAACCGGAAAAGCTGCCAACAATGTGATCAGTGTTCGTGCATTTGCATTTTTGATAGCCGGGCATGAGCGCCATCATATCAAGGGTTTGAAGGATAATTATGGGGTGAAAGTTTGATATGCCATGTTCTGATATGTAGCAGGATGAGTCTTTTATTCTATATTTAATCATGATAAAACTGCCAGATATTAAGATTATTCTCCTGGCCTGTGCCACCCTGGGGTTGGCACCGTTTTTTCCAGAACCTCATGTCTGGGGAAAGTTGAGATGGGTCCTGGGTGGAGCTCATGGCATGCAATGGCTCGACTGGGGAGATTTAATGATGCATGGATTACCTTGGATGGCATTGATATGGTATGCTTGGAGACGCTGGGTCCTGCCGGTGAAAAGTCAATCGTAGTCTGACGGGAGCAGGATAGGCAGTTTTTATTCGCAACTAAGGTTTATAAAAATTGAAACCAAATCTAGTTAGTCCTTTCCGCCATCAGATCAGTTTTCTCACCCATAAACTCTATCCAGGCCTTTTTGATACAAGGATAGTGTTTTGATGATTCTACCAGGCTCATAAAGGCCACCAGGTTTTCTTCAAATCGTTTTTGTAGGGTTTCGTCTGCGATATTGCCTTCCGGAGAGAAGGCTTTGTGAGCCATCGCCAAGGAAAACATATTGGGAAACACCCTGGTACCGAGGTGTTCCAATGGCATTCTAAGTGACCAGAGCGCCCGATTGCCACCTGCCATCGAAGGAGAAGCCGACATTAAGAGGGCATTTTTTTCATTGAATGGCTGAGGTCTGACCCTTGATACCCAATCAATTGCATTTTTGAGCACTCCAGGTAGGGATCCATTGTATTCAGGAGATGATATGATAAAAGCATCATTGGACTCTATCCTTTGACGAAACCGTTCAGCCTGATCCGGATAGATGCCTTTTACCTCCAAATCTTGATTGAAGGATGGGCTGTCAAACTCACTCATAGTGGCATAATCTACGATTCCACCATTTTTGGTGATGACACCGGCTGCTAATTTGGCCAGGCGGGTATTGAGTGAATCTTCGCGTAAAGAAGCAGAGAAAACGAGATATCGTAAAGGTTGTGGAGGCGAGGTCATCTGCATTGAATCATTCATAGTTTGATAATTTAATTTATTTCATTGTATTTAGCAGCAAGCTTAAGCCCATTGAGGACAATGTAAACAAATAACGAGGTCAGGTTGTTTAATGACTTCTGCTTTTTTTATTTCGTTGTGGAGCCGATAAGTCTATCCTGGCGGAGTAGCAGGCATACGCGATTTTATGACCAAAGCTGATACCAGCGTGAGTCCGCCGATCAGATAAATGGCATACTCAATTCCTAATAAATCAGCCGTCACACCCGAGATGATGGCTCCAATCGCATAGCCCAGGTCTCTCCATAATCTAAAGATGCCTATGCTTTCGGCACGCTGTATGGGGCTGGTAGCTTGAGCAATGGCCGATAAAAATGTAGGGTAAACAAGCGCTGTCCCCAGACCCAGTGCAGTCGATATACTACCGAGTCCGATAAAAGAGGTGGTCTGGGGAATCATTAAAATGGCCAGGCCTTGCAACAGCATACCTATGAACAACATTCGTTTTTTTGAATAGATATCTGACATTTTACCTGTAAAAAGTTGTCCGATGCCCCAAATGGTAGGATAGATAGCTGCTAGGATTCCAATGTCTTTGGTATTGAAGTGGAGCGACAATAATAATACTGGCAGCAATCCCCAGATCATGCCATCGTTTAAATTATTGACCAAGCCTGCTTGTGTGACTGCACTCAAAGTTTTGTTCTTGAAACTGGTCTCTATAAAAATATTTTGTAATGGCCCGGTATGGTCAGTTAAGCTCTCATGTTGCACAAATGCCCGGGTATCTTTCACCAATATTAACGTAAGTAGCAACCCAGCCATAGAAATAAAAATGCCTATATAAAAAGGATAAGGGGTGATGCCATATTTGTCAGCGATCCACCCAGACAGAAATGCCACCAACCCTACTGCGACATAACCGGAGAATTCATTGAGTCCCATGGCAAGTCCCCTGTCTTTTTCACCAACCAGGTCGATTTTCATCAGCACAGTACTACTCCACGTAAGGCCCTGACTTATGCCCAAAAGTATATTGGCGAGTATAACCCAGTTCCAATGGTTGGCATAAATTAATATAAAAGGAATCGGTATAGCTACCAGCCAACCTGATACTAACATATTTTTTCTACCAAATCGATTGGCCAGTCGTCCCGTGAAATAGTTTGTAATTGCTTTGGTCAAGCCAAAAGCAGTGATGAAAGACAATAGGGCAGTCTTAGAAGCCACTCCAAATTCGATAGTGGCAAATTGAGGGATAATCGTCCGCTCCATCCCTATCATGCCTCCTACAAAGGCATTGATGATCACCAGGATGGTGAATTGTGGCCAGTTTTCTTTTAGACCAAGCTTGATAGGATCTGTGCTCACCCGAGTTATATATGTTGAATAAGCCAGTTACTGATCTGGTGCCTGGCCTTTTCCAAACAGCAATAGTTGGAATGAAGCGCTAAATATATTTTTGCTTAGCAACATCCGGCTCCAGGTGTGCATCCGGGGGATAGCGTCTGTAATTCAACAAATTGGCTTTGAGAAGTTTTGACTGGTATGCCACAATGGTCATCCGCCAAACAGGCAGTTTGTTTTGATATGAGCTCAAAATCTTTACCATTATATTCCAATCCATATTTTCCAATGGTATCTGTTTGATATTCCACTTCGATTTCCAGGTCATCGATCTCAAGGGCTTGTTCAGAGAGTGCTATAATATTCAGCAATTTGCCGGGTTTTAACCGATGGTCATAATCGTTGGCATCCCAAAGTTGGAAGTTGACTACTTTTTCAAGTCTTATAGTTCCGCCGCAATCTATAAAATGTTTTGTCACCAGGCCTATTTCGGTCACATGGAAATGTTCTGGAACATACTCGCCATGGGCTAATCTAAAATTTACAGATTCAGCTGTGCTCAAATGATGTTTTATTTCTGATAGTTTCATAAGATTGGGTTAAGTGATATTTAACAAGGAATATTTTTTTTCTTTTCAATTTTGGCGGAGACCTTTAAAAAATAACTATTCAATTTTTCAAACACTTTTTCGTCTAAACAATAGCAGATAGCATTTCCTTCAATATTTCCTTTGATGAGTCCAGCATTTTTTAGTTCTTTTAAGTGCTGAGACACAGTAGGTTGTGCCAATGGCAATTTATTGACGATATCGCCACAGATACAGGTATCGACCGAGAGCAGGTATTCGATGATAGCGACTCTGGCGGGGTGACCAAGCGCTTTAGCAAGATTGGCGATACTGTTTTGTTTGTCTGTAAAATGATCAGTCTTGGTTGCCCCCATTACTTTAATTTAATATTGCAATATTACGATAAATATATGACTTTTTGGTCTAATATTATCTGGATTTACTCTCATCTACTCAGAAGGACTGGAGATGTGTAGCATAGAAAGCGCGCTAGGCAAATAAGGGTTGCCTGGGTATAGTTTGATTTGTATTAAATCATTTGCCACTTTTATCACTTTGCATCACGTTCTGAAATTTTGGCTTCAATGATTAGTTGGTCATACATCCTTTTTACCTGGGTATCACCAAAACCATAAATTCCTGCCATGGCAGAGAATGCATTAAATGTTTGATAGAAGTCATTTGGCTTGGATTTAATAATACCTTGCAATATTTTTTCCGGCCTGGGCAAATCGTTGCCAACGGGAAATCGATCAATATGGGCCTGGCAGACTTCTTCTAATAGCTCAAAACAAGGTGAAGGAGTAGGAGAAATAGATTTCAGTTTTGATAAGTCCCCATTTCTAAATGCCTTCCAGAGATTTTGGCCTAAGTCAATGTCATCAGGTTGAAACAATATCTTTGACGAGTAGGCGAGGACCAAGGTCTCAGTATCGTCTACTCCAAATCCTTTCCAAAAGTCTCCTTTGTTTTTTATAATTGGGAACACTCTATATATTTTCAGATTGGGTCTTGTAGAAAGAACTGACAGCATGAACCACATATTGGCCTGGCAAAACAAATCATTTTCAAACCATAGGCATACCTCTGCGTGATCAGGTATGCTGGCCAGTTTGTCCAGTTCTTTTACGACCTTCTCAAAATATTCTGCCTGCGGAAGATGAAAGGTTTCTGCAATAAAATCAGCGCGGTTGATCCAGAACGCTTCAAGAGTGGGTGCTTGTACCACACCATCCATCAGGCATTCTCTACAGATAATAAAATTATTGAGAGGAAAAGATTGGTTTAATTTATCAGCTAATGCGTCGCCATTCAGTAGGTGATAAGTCAGCGTAGGATCCATTCTCTATGTAAAAAGTTTAAATTTTTCAGAGTTTATTTTGGCGATTTGCTAAAATGTTACGCTAAAAGTATGCCTTGAAGAGTTAAATCTTATTTTTTTCTCAACACATCATGATACGCAGAAATCAGTGCCTCCATCACTATCTCCTGTGATACTCCATTCAGATCAAAAGTAGTTGCCCCTTTATCCCCCCATTTGTTTGGCACAGGATAGATGTTTTGGGGATCCATTTCACAAAATACTGTTTGCTCTATTTTAGTTAAAAAGATGTTTGCGGTATTGTTTTTGGCCAGGTAGGTAGCAAACATCCGTTTCCCGATGATACTAAAGCCTAACCTATCGAAATGTGGTCTTTGTTCTGTACCGGAAAAGGACAGTACTAATTCTACAAAAGTATCACCTGCAATCATATTTGGTGTAGGTCAGCATTTAAACAGCCTATTACTTCCAAAAAAATGCTTAACTGTATTAAGCAATTGTCTAAGGGCGGCCATTTAAATTTTACTTTATGAAAAACCTGCTTTTTCTTTCTACTTCCTCACAGACCCATTACTCTCCAGTTAAATGCATCATCAGCCCCTGCTCCTGCAAAGTCGTCAAAGGCCCGCTCAGTCACTTTTATTATATGATCACTGATGAACGGTGCGCCTTCGGCAGCTCCCTGGCCAGAGTCTTTGATGCAGCACTCCCATTCGAGTACCGCCCAACCATCATAGCCATACTGAGCCAATTTGGAGAAGATCGCCATAAAATCTACTTGTCCGTCGCCCAATGATCTGAATCTGCCTGCACGGTCTACCCAATCAGCATAGCCGCCATAGACGCCTGATCGACCTGTAGGATTAAGCTCAGCATCTTTGACATGGAACATCTTGATATGTTGATGATAGAAATCGATGTATTGTAGATAGTCGAGGTGCTGGAGTACGAAGTGACTGGGATCATAGAGGATATTGCATCTTTTATGGTGGCCGGTAGCTGCCAAAAAGCGCTCAAAGCTGATGCCATCATGCAAGTCTTCGCCAGGATGTATTTCGTAGCACAGGTCCACGCCGCAGGCATCAAATTCATTGAGGATAGGTACCCATCTTGCAGCAAGTTCTTTGAAAGCGGCTTCTACTAGACCTTTGGGTCGCTGTGGCCAGGGGTATACGGTATGCCATATCAGTGCCCCGGAGAAAGTCGCATGGGCATTAAGCCCGAGGTTCTTGCTGGCGTGGGCAGCTTGTTTTAATGTTTTAACCGCCCATGCTGTGCGGGCTTTGGGATTGCCTTTCACTTCATCAGGTGCGAAGGCATCGAAAAGTTCGTCATAGGCGGGATTGACGGCGACCAATTGACCTTGGAGGTGGGTTGAGAGCTCGGTGATTTGCAGTCCGTGAGCGGCTACTTTACCTTTTAGATCATCACAATAGGTTTGGCTGGTCGCCGCTGTCGGAAGGTCTATGAGCCTGCCATCCCAGGAGGGAATTTGGATGCCGATATAACCAAGATCCGCAGCCCATTGGCAGATAGTGTCCAAAGAGTTGAAAGGAGCCTGATCTCCCATAAACTGTGCGAGAAAGATGGCCGGTCCTTTGACATTTGAAAGTTTGCTCATAATGATGATTTATTTGTTGTTTTTGGTAAAATATATTTTGGAGAGCTAAAATAGTGAAAAGACATGGAACCACAATATTGACCATGCACCCTATGAACAATCGAGACTCGGACATCTAGAAACTAACCAATCAGGACAGTAGAGAACGGTTTTTTTGACCAAAGTCTGACTGTTTAGGTCTTTTTTATTCTTATGCTTTTTTAATAATGTTTAAATGTTGTCGTGACTGGATGTGTCTTGTGTTATATCTATTAAAGGTATTCGAACTATTTCGACAGTTGTCGAAGCAAAGTTGACTTTTCCATTCGATTCAAGAAATCTTTTGCCAATAAGTTCATTGAGAATATGTTTGGTGTATCTGCGTTTTTTATAATCCACGATATAACGAAGATTGAATTCTATCCAATTATCAGTCATGGTGATAGCCAGTGTAGGATCAACCTGAGCATTTTCAATATAATACTTGTCTACTACTTTTTGCCAATCTGCTTTGGAATCGGCTACGAATTGAGATAGATTTTCGCTGGCTATTTCGATGACTATAGATTTTGCTAAGTCAATATCAGACCCATACCTGATAGGAAGATTGAATTCATCCCAAACAAAAGGAAAGTCCTGGGAATAATTATAGACAGGTCCTTTAAAAACAAA
This sequence comes from Saprospiraceae bacterium, assembly GCA_016709995.1. Lineage (NCBI taxonomy): Bacteria > Pseudomonadati > Bacteroidota > Saprospiria > Saprospirales > Saprospiraceae > Saprospiraceae bacterium. The sequence continues at coordinate 2,249,762 of JADJLQ010000001.1, read as the reverse complement.
GGAGTTGCTCAATTTTACGATTCGCCCACTGTAATTATCACTTGAAACCCATTCTCCTATTTCCATCATACTCGTATAAATACTGTCAATGTCGATGACATCACCTTTGATGCCATTAATTTCAATTCGATCGCCTGGCTTATATACCCTTACAAAGAAAATATAAAACGATCCGGCAATGCTAAGAATCAATTCTTGCAAAGTGATGGTGATACCAGCAGTCAATAACCCAATAGCTAAGCCAAAGTCATTAATACTGCCTGTGAAATAAGAAATGGTAATAATGATGATAAATAAATATCCGATTATTTCAATTCCTTTTTGCGATTTATATCTCAATGATGAGTCAGGAAATTTGTTCCTTAGAAACCGTCTGATAAAAGCGATCAGAGAAACGATCAATACTACCCATATTAAATATTCCAGGAAGTTAGTGGCCGTTGGATTTTTCAACATCCAGTTTTTTAAATTTTCGAAATTGTCCAACATATTTCTGATTACATCTTTGAATTAAAAGCCGGAAGAAATGGGGCAATTGAAATGATAAATGCCAGCACCTAACTATGATTAAATAAAGATAACAAATATTTTGTTCACCTTTTTGGCTGCGTAGTCGTATAGAGGCTCATCTTGCTTTGCTTAATTCAGTATAAAAAACAACGAAATCGAATCATATGGGTATGATCATTGATATGATGGTCGTGCTGGCAGGTATGCGTCGTGACCATTACGATTAATATATGCAACTTCAATTCACCGAAGATCAATACGCTTCCTCACGTAGGTTGACAATTTATCTTATTTGATTTGACAATCTAAAGTCACAGCTACTTCTCCGCTGTCACGATATATTGATACTGCAATTCCTGGTCATCCACTACTATATGGTGATAGCCGGCCTGATACAGCAGTTCTTCGACCACATCAGGTGCAATACGCTGGGATTTGGGAGGCGCAATCTGAGCAGGGAGTCGATTCATCTTGAAATCTACGATGACTATTTTGCCACCTTCTTTGAGTTTAGTTTTGAGGAGGTTAAGGTATTTGGACCGGTTTTGAATGAAAGCAATCGTATTGACGATGAGGATGCCATCGACTTCGGCAGCTCGCAGATTTGGGTCATCGGGTCGGGCTAGTCGTGTAGTGATGCGTGATTGGCGGGTACTATCGAGGTTGGCTTTTTCTTGTTCGATGTATTTTAAAGCTTCAGGATCGATATCAACAGCGATGACATCAGCACCTTCCTGGGCCATCCAAAAAGTAAAAAACCCATTGGGTCCGGCTCCAATATCGGCGATCTTTTTGTGGCTGAGTTCTTCTGACAACCTATCTAGGATAAGGCTCGGTTTTTGCCAGGCGACCCGGCTCATGATAGGTACTATCGGCTCTGTATCCGGAGCGACATTCGTGTCATGGACCTTGACGGGTGCTTCAACGATTTCGAGGGGTTTTTCATTACGATCAATGCAACCTATGGGTAGACAGGCAAATATATATAAAAGAAAGCAATATATCCGATGGGTTGATTGCATGAGATGGTCTCAAATGTACGGCGTGGTATCGGTAAGAAGAAATCTAAAATGGGTAAGAATTGGACTTAACGACATACAATGATTGAAAGCGATATGATGGAAGCAAAGCTCAGGGATAATCCGGCGACCAATCGGAATAGTTTCCATCGGTACCTTTTAATGTTAACCTTGTGAATATTAAGAAGTAATTCGTACCGCCATTGCCACTCTTGGTCAGGGCTGACCCGTATGAAATAATGCGTCACCTACGTGGACGACAGGAGCATTGTTATGACCGATGAGGTACCCGCTCTCCTTAGCTTTGACATATTGGAGGCGGAGGTTGTCCGGATCAGAGATAGTGCCTAATATCTCACCTTTGCTCACATACACGCCTGAGGCACGGTTCCACACAAAGATCCCGCTATAGGGGGCTCTGATCCATTTGTCCTCGGTGATGATGACGGTCTTATGAGGTGGCAGGATCATCTCCTCTATCATCCCAAGATCATGCAGTACATTTTTGATGCCCATCAGTGCTTTATCAATGCTAAATCCGTCAAATCTACTGGCTTCTCCTCCTTCAAAGGTGAGATTGGCGATTTTGAGTTTGTGGGCATATTGTCGCAACGAATTTTGCCTTATAGTTGATTCGATGAGGAATGGGGCACCAAAGGCCTTTGCCAATGCAAAACTTTTCTTATCATTTTTTGTAAATCTAACCTGAGGATAGTTATAGCGCTGGCCCCCACCCGTATGAAAATCGATCAATGCATCGATGCCAGGTAAAATGCTTTTATAAAGGATATTGGCAATCCTGGAGGCCAGAGATCCTCGTGAGCTACCAGGAAAACTGCGGTTGACATCTTTGCCTTCGGCAACTTCCCGGGTGAAGTGAATAAATCCGTATACATTGAGCAGGGGAATGGTGATCACTGTCCCTTTTAGTATATTCCTGGATTTAACCCATTCACTCGCTCTCCGCACGATCTCGGTTCCATTGATCTCGTCGCCATGGATGCCTCCTATGAGTAAGATGGTGGGCCCGGGAAGTAAAGATTTATTGACGAAGATGTGGATATAAATTTTGTTACCTGAAGGAAGGTAGCCTACTGGTAATTTGATGAGTTTTTTTTCACCCGGTTCTATAATTTCCGAATCCAATATGGTGATTTTATAACTCTGCTCCATGGTGGGCTTTTTGCTCGATCATTTCAATTATTTTTTCAGAGATACTGATTTTGGTGGTTTGTTCGATCCCTTCCAAACCGGGTGAGGCATTGACTTCCAACACCAGTGGCCCCTTGTCCGACCGTAGAATATCTACCCCAGCTACACTGAGTTGGAGGAGCCTGCTGGCATTTAAGGCAATAAACTCTTCGTCAGCAGTGAGTTTGGTGGGTTTGGCGGTAGCTCCCTGGTGTAGATTGGATCTGAATTCATCTTTTTTAGCTTGGCGCTTCATGACGCCGACGACTTTGTGATCCACTACGAGCACGCGGATATCGCTGCCCCTGGCCTCCTGAATAAACTCCTGGATGATCACCTGTTCGTCAAGTCTCTGAAAAGCCTCGAGGATATTTAAGGCCTGGCTTTTGTCATTGGCTTTGACCACACCCATGCCCTGGGTACTTTTGAGCAATTTGATAATCAAGGGGAAACTAAATCTACGCAGTACATGATCATTAAATTCTGAATTGAAATGAAGGCAGGCATCTGGCACAGCAATACCATTGGTAGAGAGGAATTGACTGCATACCCATTTGTTTCGGGCTTTGAGTAGGGAAGCAGCGGTGGTTGTAGTATATACACCTGCTGCAACAAAATGATCTATCACAGAAGCACCTATCTCGGTAGCGGTAGCTCCAATGCGGGGGATGATGGCATCCAACCTGGTGAGCGGCTTGGACTGATAATACATCCTGGGTTGACTATTGAGGATATATTGTGAGCATTGATAGGGGTCGAGCACCAGGATTCTGTGACCTCTTTTTCTCCCAGCGATGACAAGACTTTGAGTGGAGTATAAACCCGGATTGCGGGATAGGATGCCTATGATCATGGATTAAAAATAAGAAATGAATTTGGGATGAATGCGATCTCTACAATTTGTGATTAGGCTTGAAAGATAGCCATGTATTCAATTTTTAATAGAAAAAAGAATGCCAGAACGTAAACCGGAAAAATCTTACTCCTTTCATTTTTAGAACTGCAAAGAAGCGCACTCAGCGCCAAGGGCTATTTGAATTGCTAGAAGGTTGTAATTGCATTTCTGCTATAAAACGTGAGAGTTAGATCCTTACAGTCAGGCAATCACTATATTTGACGCATGCAAACCACTTTTGTAAAAAACGATGCCAAAGTCATTAAAAGCTGGGCGATGTTTGACTGGGCCAATTCCTCCTATTCTTTGGTCATATCTTCAGCCATTTTTCCAACTTATTTTCTGAGCGTAACTAATGCAACCATCCATGTAGGCAACACCGATATGCCTAATAGCTCTTATTTTTCTTTCATCATATCGCTTGCCTACGTTTTTGTGGCGATTGGATTGCCTATACTGAGTGGGATCGCTGATTATAGTGGCAAAAGGTTGTATTTTCTTCGTTTGTTTACCATCATAGGTTCGCTCGCCTGTATTTCCATGTATTTTTTTAGAGACATGAACACCTTATGGATCGGTACTGCGGGATTTATGTTGGCCAGTATCGGATTTACAAGCAGCCTGGTCTTTTACAATTCCTATCTGCCTGTCATCGCTACGGAAGATAAATATGATAAAACCAGTGCCAGAGGCTTTGCCTACGGATATGTAGGTAGTGTCATCTTGCTGATTGTCAATTTGTTTGTGATCGAAAAAAAAGAATGGTTTGGGATCACTGAGACCAGCGTGGCAGTCAGACTGGCTTTCGTCATGGTAGGATTGTGGTGGTTTTTCTTTGCGCAGATCCCTTTTCGAAAATTGCCTGCAGATACAGTGGGGAAGTTTGGAAAGGCGATATGGAGAAAAGGCTATCAGGAATTGAGAAGCGTATGGAGGCGACTACAACATCAGCCTCACCTCAAACGGTTTTTAATGGCGTTTTTTTTTTACAGTGCAGGCGTACAAACTGTGTTATATATGGCCGCCACGTTTGCAGATAAAGAATTGCATTTTGGAGGCTCCGAGCTCATCATCATCATCCTGATATTACAGTTGGTAGGTCTGGTGGGGGCCAATTTTTTTGCTTTGGTTTCCCGCTGGAAAGGCAATAAGTTTTCATTGTTGGTGATGCTGACATTATGGATCACGGTATGTGTCTTTGCCTATTACACTTATACAAAGACCCAGTTTTATCTCATTGCCTCCGGTGTGGGGCTGGTGATGGGGGGCATACAAGCTTTGTCCAGGTCCACTTATGGTAAATTATTGGATGAGGATGAGTTAGACATTACCTCTTATTATAGTTTCTATGATGTCCTGGAGAAAATCGCGATCGTAGTGGGCACTTTTAGTTTTGGATATATCGATCTGATTAGTGGAGGAATGCGCAACAGCGTACTGATATTGATCGTATTTTTTGCTATTGGGATTGCTATCCTGTCGACAGTCAATATGGATATGGCCGAGCGCGATACCCGCTAAAAGCTCACCAAAATCTAGCTTTGGCAGATACAAAACACGATTGGAGTAATATTCAATGATTGCCTTATCTGGTGTGGGTTGGTAGGTTGAGCTTCTACCAATGGATCAGGCAAGCATCAATAAAAAAGAGATCCTACTTGCGCAAGACCTCTTTTTCATCTTTATTAAAAAAATTATTCGCTTTCTATTGATTCAAGAGATGATGAACTGCTCGACTGCTTATTTTTTAGGAGCGGCAGCTGGAGCTGCTTTAGCCGCCGGGGCAGCTTTGGCAGGAGCAGCTTTAGCAGGTGCACCCTTTGCAGCTGCAGCGGCTGTCTTCTCTTCTTCTTTGAGGGCTCTGGTAACTGATACGTTGGCAACCGGTATGGCGCCATCTGCTATACTTCGAACACCTTTTGGTAACACGATGTCACGGATCCTCATCACGCCACCTACCTCGATATTAGTGATATCCGCTCCAATCTGGTTGACCAGGTTTTCGGGAGTACTTTTAATTTTGATTTTACGAATGCGTTGGATCAATTTACCACCAGCTTTAACACCCACAGAATATCCTTCTAATTTAACAGGGACTTCAACCTGCACTTCTTTGCCAGGTACCAGCTCCATAAAATCAATATGGGAGATGGCATCACTGACCGGATGAAACTGAATATTTTTGATGAAGACCTTGATAGGACCATCTTGCGTGTTTAACAGACCTATTTTAAACTCAGGTGTGTACACCAAGTTTTTTATTTCGGTAGGCTCCACAGAAAAATGTTGCGTGGATTTGCCTCCATACATGACACAGGGTATCAATGATTTGGCTCTTTCATCTTTGGCTCCACGAGTACCATTAAGTAAACGTGCATGTGCTTTTAATTCTACTACTTGCATACGGTCTGCTTTTAATATTGGGCTGCAAAGATAAAATTATTTTTATTGTCAGCGACTTATTCTTTTATTTTTCGGCCATTAAGTATCAATCTGTTAATAATCAAGTATTTGTGTATAAAAAGATTGATCAATCCACGTAGAGCGCGGCGATAGACCTGTGTTCGTGGACTGTAAGGATGGCTTTGGAGAATAACTCTGCAGAGGACAGTACTTTGATTTTATCAATTTGTTTCTTTAACGGCAAGGTGTCTGTCACATAGAGTTGAGAGATAAATGAGGCCTCTATCTTTTCATAAGCCGATCCGGAAAGCACAGGATGCGTACATATCACTATAACAGAACTGGCTCCTTTGGTTTTGAGAGCCTCTGCCGCTGCGCAAAGCGTACCGGCTGTATCCACAATGTCATCGACCAATATGACTTGCTTATCTTCGACTTCACCAATGACCATCATTGATCCAATTTCATTTGGTTTTGATCTGGATTTGTCACAAATGACCAACTCGGTATTAAAGTATTTGGCATAATTTCTGGCGCGCTTGACGCCTCCGACATCAGCACACGCAAAAACGGTATTTTCATTGACCAGTTTTTTTAAAAATGGCTTAAAAATAGCTTCGCTTCGAAGATGATCTACAGGTATATCAAAAAAACCCTGGATCTGATCGGCATGCAGGTCCATAGTCATGACCCGATTAGCTCCTGCGGTGCTCAAAAGATTGGCTATGAGTTTAGCAGTGATCGGTACCCGGCTTTTGTCCTTACGATCCTGTCTTGCAAATCCAAAATAGGGTATGACAGCCGTGATATAATCTGCACTGGCGCGTCGCGCGGTATCTATGAAAAGTAAAGTCTCGAATAAATTGTCCACAGGCGCACCGGTAGATTGAATAAAAAAGACAAAAGCTCCTCGTACTGATTCATTGATAATAGGATGCATCTCGCCATCACTAAATCTCTGAAGTGACATATCACCTAATGGCTGACCATAGGCCTCCATGATTTTTTCTGATAAATATCGTGACCCGGTACCTGAAAATACTTTAACTACCATTTCTGTGGATTGAAGGCTAAAGGTAATAAATGTAGTCAAGTAGGCCACGGTTTAGTCAAAGAAGTGTCAGACTCATCGTTGGGGTACAAAGGTAAATGGAGGCTTATCTCGACAATGGACGATAGACTTCGTCTAAATATTGGAGTGCTATTTTGTTTCTATTAAACTTTTCCAGGTGAATAGTCCGGGCAGTTGGCACCTTACTGTTGGCATCTCCGAAAGGTGATTGTCGAATCATGGAAGCTAATTGTTCAGGCTGCGATGGATCAAAATAGTTTGCAATGTCCCCTCCAGCCTCCGGCATGGATGATCTATCAGAAGTGATGACGGGTATATGACTGGCTATGCCTTCCAAAACAGGCAACCCAAAACCTTCGCCGAGTGAAGGGTAGATCAGGAGGTGTGCCCCGGAATATAAAATACGCAGTGTCATGCGCGGAAGGCCAGGTAGAAAATGGATGATATTCTGAAGCTGACGCTGCACTATATACTGCCTGATGAATTTTTCATATCCTGTGCCTTGGCCTGCTACCACCAATGGAATACGGTCTTTGGCAGGCAGCATCCATAAAGCATCTATAATGACTTTAAGATTTTTTCGATGTGTGATAGAACCGACATACAGAAGATAGGTTTTGGGAAGCTTAAAAGTGCTTAGTACTTCTGCCAACTCCGCCTCTTCAACAGGGATATTGAATATTGGATCATAAGATTGGTAGATGATCCTGATCTTTTCTTCAGCGGCTTTGTAGAATTGAATCAAATCGTTTTTAGTCGCCTGGCTGATAGCAACGATGATATCAGCTTTCTGAACGGCTGATTTGGTCTTGCGATCGTAAATTAAGCGATCATGCCAGGGAAAATCCTGCTTAAAAGATTTAAACAATATATCGTGGATAGTCACGACCCTGGGTATTTTTTTCGTATCGCCAGTCAATGGCAGTTCGTTGCTCAACCCATGGAATACCTCTATTTGATGGCGAAGCAGATAAGGGTCCATGTTGACACTCCGGGAGTACCATCCTGGAGATCCAATCGTTGCGACAGTTACTTTTTCATTAGAAAAATATTTATCAGTCAATTCGGTTTTGACTGGGTGAGCATCAAAAAGCATTGCCTTAAAATCAGGAATAGTCTCTACCAGGCTATGCACCAGGGTGCGGCTATAATATCCTAGTCCAGTACTGTTGTGAAAAAGCCTTTTTGCATCAAAACCAATGACCATGACTTGGTGCTAAAAGATCGTGTCCATTGTAGTGCCGTCACTGTCCACGATGATAATCCGATCAAACCCGAGTGATTTCATATCCTCCAGAATAATATCCTTATTGCTGACTAAAAACCACATCAGCTTGGATGAATCTATCAATTGATGGCCCAGAGACTGAACCTCTTCGAGAGAGAGGGATTTAACCTGATCAGAGTAGGTACTCCAATAATCATCTGCAAGCTGATACTTGATGAGTTGATTGAGTGATCCAGCCACAGCAGCGTTTGTCTCCCAGATACCGGGCAGGGACATGACTTGATTATTTTTCGTTTTTTCGAATTCCGCAAAGGTCAACGGTTTTTCACCTACGATCCAATCGTATTCTTTAATAATCTCCTGGATAGATTCTTTGGTTTTGTCTATTTGTACCTGTGTATAAGTGATGAATGGTCTGGGGCCTTTGGCCTCCCGAATAAACACCCCGGCTCCATAGGTCCAGTGTTTGTCTTCTCTCAGATTGAGGTTGATCCTGGATGTAAAGTCACCACCGAGCACATTGATCAGGGGTTCTTTGGCGATCTCTGACAGCTCACCATATGGGGCTATTAAATACCCGGCCATGATCACGGTCTGCTCGACTTCAGGTTTATGCATAAGGTATAAGATCTTTGAGGAAGGTAGGGTGACGACCGCGTCCGGTTGGATTGGAATCGATGACCCGGTCCATTCGGCCAGCCTGGCATCCAGCATAGAATGTATTTCATCCATAGAGAGGTCTCCAACTACACTGAGGCTACTGCTGCCTGGCCTAATCCAGGTATAGTAAAAATCTTTGACATCCTCTAAGGTGATAGAAGCTACGCTTTCTTCAAATCCCATTCCGGACATAGGCAGACTGTAAATGTGATCTGTACCAAATAAAAACTTGGGCATGACCCGAAGAGCCATTTGGACAGGATTCATTTTTTCTCTTTGGATGCCTGATATCTGCAAGGTTTTGAGTCGTTCAAAATCGGCCTCTGGAAAAGACGGGTGCAAAAGTATCTCCATCAATAAATCCAGGCTGGGTTCAAGGCTGAGTTTCAGACATTCTAATTTGATATAGTTCTGATCCAAATCAGCAAATGAGGAGATTGAAGCACCCAATAAACTCAGTTGTTCACTAATCTGTAAGGCATCAAGATGTCTTGTGCCTTCATCCATCATATTCATGGCCAGGGCTGCCAATCCTGGTTTTCCTGCTACTTTATCGCTACTAAAACCGCCCTGCATCATCAGAGTGATCACCACAGTTGGCGATTCAGGTCGAGGAGCAAGCGAGATTGCCAGGCCATTTGGCAAAGCAGTCCGTTGTAAAATGGGAAAAGCCGAGGCTGGGGTATGACCCACAGGGGGTAAGGCGGCACGGTCTGCAAGGATGGCTTCGGTCTCGTATTCAGGAAATGGTTTGGCCAGGATCGTATGGGAACCTGTGTTTAGCCATTCAAAAGCTATATTTTGGAGATCGTGGAGCGAAGCATGTTCTATATACTCATTATAAGTCCTGTAATATTCCGGTGTGTCTCCGAAAATCTCGCTTTCTGCCAGGACATCGGATTTGCCACCAAAACCTCCAATCCGCTCGATCCCCTTAATAAAACCGGCAAAGTATTTTGATTTTACTCTCAGGAGTTCTTCTTTGGTGGGTCCATTGGCCAAAAAATCGGATAGAACTGCATAGATTTCCTGTTCAACCATTTTTTCATCTACTCCTTTTTTGATTTTGCATTCTATCAAAAAATTGCCACAGATTTCCCTGGAATAATTGTGAGCAGAGGCAGAAGTCGCCCACTGATTTTCATAGATAAGTCTTTTATATAATCGGGAGTTTTTATCTGACCCCAGGATAGCAGCGATCAGGTCGAAGATGGCAGCTTCCCGGGTGCCCCACTGTGGAATGTTCCAGGCGATAGTAATCTTTGATTCAGGGACACGATCTTCAAATTCCTGTCGCGTATTGCTTTGTCTTATCGGGATATCGACTTCGGAACGAGCGATCATCGGTCCACTCGGTATATGACCAAAGTATTTTTTGACTTTTTCCAGAGCTTCTTCCACTTTGATGGCTCCGGCGATCACCAGGATGGCATTGGCCGCGCCATAATATCCCTTAAACCACTCATGTACATCAGCTACTGTGGCTCCTATCAAATCCTCTTCAGATCCAATGACAGTCCAGGAATACGGATGTCCTTTTGGAAACATGGCTTCTGTGAAAAGATCATCTTCTTTGGCATAAGGCTGATTTTCGCCTTGCTTTTTTTCATTAATGACTACACCCCGCTGTTCGTCAAGTTTGGCCTGGTCGATAGCGCCTGTGAGATGCCCCATGCGATCTGATTCAAGCCAAAGTACCTGTTCCAGGGCGCCTACGGGCACATTTTGAAAATAATTGGTCCGGTCATTATTGGTAGTGCCATTGAGGTCTGTTGCACCAATCGCTTCCAGTGCCTGAAAATAGTCCGTGTTAAAGTTTTCACTGCCATTAAACATAAGGTGCTCAAAAAGGTGGGCAAAGCCACTTTTCCCCTGCTTTTCATTTTTGGATCCTACATGGTACCATATATTTACCGCTACGATAGGCGCTTTAAAATCTTCGTGGACGATTAGACGCAGTCCATTGGAAAGTATATATTTTTTAAAAGGGATGTCGATGTCTGAGGATTTAAAGATGAGTCCGCTTGGAGAAGGCATGCTAGTCATGGATGGATAAAGTGATTTAAAATTTTGGATACAAATATCCGATTTATATCGGGAATGATGGAAGTTGTCTGGAGTTTAGATAGCCACTTTGCAATACAAGTACCGAGTACATAAATATATTCATTGAGCCTTCACTTCTCCATTATGATTGGAGAATACATCAAATATTCTCTTTGTGCCTATCGAGAGGGCTCTGAAGCGTTCATTGTATGGTGGTTTGCTTTGCGATTCATATGAAGGAATTGGCTATCTTTGTACCTTACTATTATGGCAAGATTTTTAAACAAAATGAGCGCAATTTTTGGGCAGCGATGTCCTCAATGTGAAAAAGGTAAAATGTTTTCAAGCGGATTATTCCAGTTTTCAAAATTTTTGGATATGCCTGAGAAATGTGAGTATTGTGGGCTTAAATTCATGCCGGAACCCGGCTTTTATATGGGTTCCATGTTTGTGTCCTATGCATTGTTTTCATGGGGCATGCTGATCCTGGTGGCAGTATTTTATCTGTTATTCCATTTTGGGATCGATATGTCTATTTTCCTGGCAGTGATGTGTGGATTATTGAGTTTTACTTATGTCATCAGGTTATCGCGTGCGATTGCGCTCCATGTAGTGAAGAGGTACGACCCTGCTGCTATCAAAAAATAGGGCTATTTTTTTCGGACAAAGTATTTCTGCTGATCGACACTAAAAGTGATTGGCCGGATAGTATCTGCAGCTCCCCAATCATCAATGGGTTCAAAATCCAATAATATCGTATCCTGGCCCAGGTATTGCACGATACCGGTGAGGATTTTGTCCTTCAGGATGCCCCGGTTAAAATCAAATAAGTCCAATTGATATGGTTGGGTGGCCTCATTGAGCTTATACTTTACCAGGAATGTATCAGACAGCGTCTCCTCGTGAAAAATCCATTGGGCAGTGCTATCACTGTTAAAATTGAGGATCTGGTGGCCATCCATTAAAGCCCAGGCTGATTGTAAATAAGGTTTGTTTATTTTATGCTGATCGCAAGCAAAAATCAGAATTATGCTGATACTTAATACAGTTGGAATAATCTTCATGGTAAGTTGGGGGCATGAAATTAAATCAATTGGTTGATTTTCAGTATAGATCGGAGGATAATTTTTTTATTATTACATGTAAGTCTTTGGCCAGAGAGGACCAGGACAGGTAGTTTCTACGCGCTTCCTGGAGTTAAAACCCTTTGCGGCTTAATTGTTAAACTTTTCATCGATAGTTTGGCCCAAAATCAAGCTTTTCCTGAATCCTCAAAAATGTTGATCCGGACGCTAAAGCACATTACCTATGACATATAACTGCTCCAGAGTGGGTGAAGCTTTGCCGCCTTCATCTTCCAATGTCACTGCAAATGCCTGGGCGTGATCGATGAAAGTCTTTTCCGAAAAATTAACAGATCCGATTAAATCATCACTGACGACACCCATATCGACCGGCTTGCCGTCTTGAATGGCCCAGAGCTGAAACTGCTTGCCTGTTGGTGGCTTGGGTAATCCGGCAAAGTCGAAAAATAATTTTTTTCCTGTGCTGTCTATAATCACCGAAGCAAAAGATTGTGGAGAGAGGGCAGTCCCGGGAAGTTTGAGAAATTTGGAACCTGCATCGTTTAAGAGATTTAATTTTTGGAGGAGGATATTATTTTGAAACTCCGTTTGTGTACATTGGTTGCGTAAACTGTCCAGGGTAAACTGCAGCCTTTGATTTAATTGTCGCGATTCGGACACGCGATTATTCTGAAAAATAATATATCCCAGTAGACCTACAGCCAATATTCCTAAAAGATAGGTCGGCCAGGAGGATGACTTTGATACACTTGATTTGGCTTGGTTTGAAGAAACGGGATGGGTTTTATGCAGATTTTGGATCAATTGATCCTCAGTGAGCTTGGGTTTACGGCCTTGATGTTTGGCATAGGTCTCTAAAGCTATCTCAATGGATTCGACTTCGCTGGCAAGTTCTGGATATAATAGGATGTTTTTTTCAACGGCGGCATGGTCGGCTGGGGACAAAGTGCCGATGACATATTGTTCAAGGATCCCTGATTCTATATATGCTTTTATATCCATATTTTAATTGTTAATAATGATATAAATTAAAATTAGGATCATCACGCTGATAAAAGCTTGCAGATCGTTACCCAAGAATTCTCGCAATTTGAGGATACCCCTTCGCACATTGGTTTTGACTGTACCGAGCGGCATATTGAGCTCATCGGCACATTCCTGATGAGTATAGCCCATAAGGTAGATCATTTCAATCATTCTTTTCTGATTGAAGTCCAGCCCTTTGAGAACAGCTGCCAGGCCAAGATGATCGACGCTGACATCCTGGGCAGGTGCATTTAATTGAACAGAGATATCGCCTACGGCAGAGCGGGAAGACTTATAGTCGAGGGTTCTGATTTTGTCTATTGCTGCATTGCGTGCGATTCTTGCCATCCATGTAAATAATCTTCCCTTCAATGGATCGTAGGATTTGATCCCATTGTAAAACTTTAGAAAGACATCATTTAATACTTCTTCTGCATGCTGTTCTGATTTGACGATATGGTGAATGATACCATAGATGGCTTCGTTATAATTTCGGTACAGCAAACGGAGACCTTGCTCGTTACCTTCCAGCATCAAGGTGACTATATTTTCTTCTCTAAGTGGCAAAGTGTGGCTCAGTTTAGGTCAAAGTTAGAAATTATACGATAATCCTGTTTTTATAAAAAAGGGTGTGCCTGGTGTAAAGTGAATTTCTTCAATAGGATTTACTTCATTCTTCAACCTTGACAAAGTGGCAAACTGTGTTTCATTCCATTCTACATTAAATAGATTTTCGATCCTGAAATGCAAATCAAATCTGCCTAAATGGTATCTGCCTGATAAGTCATTGACTAAATAACCTTTGGCAACTATGGAATTATCTTCAGTAGCAGGCCTGGCAGATAAATGTCGGAAACTGGCCGAAGCATTCCACGATTTTTTATTGATAGTCACAGAACCCAGTCCTGCTAGGACCGGGGCTAATGGAATATATTTAAATTGAGGTTCATTATCCCTGTTTCTACCATTAGAATAATTAAAATCTACATTGAAGAATAACCAATCTAAAGGTTGATAGCGAACACTAAAGTCAGTACCCAGGCGGCGTGTACGACCACTAGGTTCGATGATACCCTCGTCGCCTACATATACAAATTCCTGTTGTAAATCAAGCATCCAAACAGCTGCATTAAAATAAATATGAGGAGTTGGTTTCCAGATGGTACCTATGTCGATACCGCTAGCTGCTGGTAAGACTTTGTCTGCTCCGGACTGCAGGATGACCCGTGCATCATTGGAGTGAAATCCTATTCCGGATTTGACATAATACTGAATGGATTTGTCCGGTTGGTAGATGATGTTCAATTTTGGACTCAACCTGCCTTTTTGTTTCTGTAAATCCCTCCCGGATAGTTTATCATTATAATTGAAAAGAAAATAGTCGTATCGAAGTGAAGGATTGATTAACCATTTGCCCAGATCTTTGTGATAGTCATAATACAGGTAAGCATTGGATTCATGCACATTGCCTAATTTGTCTGTGCTTATGATTTCATTTCTATCCACAGTATGATCCAATTGGATATCTTTGATTCGATCAAATCTGAAGCCGAAACCCAGATTCCACACATCTGATTTGTCATCAGTGTATCTTTTACGGGTTAGAGTCGTCTGGTATCCGGCAAGATTTCGATTTTCTTTCTGGCGGATCTGATCACCATTGATTGGATCATTGAGGAAAAAAGTAAAATTTGAATACAGATCAAAATCATAATGACTGATGAAGGCAGATTGGGTTAGACTCAATCCATGACCCAGGCGCGTATCCAGGCGAGCGAGCATATTTTGCCTCGCAGTCTGTCCTCCTTCAGTAGAATCCAACGCACCAAATCGGGAGATCTTACCGGACTCTACTACCCTGGTCGGGATCTGACCGGAAGCGTTCCACCTGCTGTCAAACTCTGAAGCTAGTATAGAAAGCGTGTTACGATCGTTCAATTTTGTTTGCCATCTGGCCATCAAATTGGTCCTATAAAAATTTTGTGGAGATTCAAACCAACCATCGCTTTGGTTAAATTCACCAGCTATATAAGATTGTGTCTTTATAGTATTGTACAGGTTGACCAGTGCTGCGGTCCTAAGACTATTATATTGTCCGACTTCCAGTTTAATCTGAGATTGATCAAGTTTTTGTTTCAACTGAAAATTGACATAGGCTGCCGTATTGAAATCTCCCTTGTCAGCATAATAAGGTCCTTTGCCAAAGTCGACTTTGTCGATCAACTCAGGGATGATAAAATGTAAATCTGCATATCCCTGACCATGGGCATGTGAGACCATATTGACTGGCATCCCATCCATTGAAACACTTACATCAGTTCCATGATCCACATCAAAACCACGTAAAAACATTTGTTCCGCTTTACCGCCTCCTGCATGTTGACCAATAAACAATCCAGGTACTGTGCGGAGTACTTCCTGAGAGGAGGTCACGGGACGGATATTCAGATCAATGTCTGAGATCATATTGGTCGCTTTGACAGAATGCGTAACCGTCACCTGCTCCAGGCTGAAGGGCAGTGCTTCCATTATGAATGTTATGATCCCTACGCTACTGCTATTAATTTTCCTTGCCAGGTCTTTATAGCCGAGGTATTTTAATGTAACCGTGTCTTCTCCCTCAAATTTAAAGAGGTACTCACCTTGTTCATTAGTGATGCCAATCATTTTGCTCCTTCCATTGTGGACTGAGGCCCCGATCAGAGGAGATTTATTTTCGTCAAGTACTTTAATTATCGACTCCTGTGCAGCCAGGTGTGAGGAGATAACCAGGCTAAACAAACTTGCAAATATGATTTTAACTATTTTTTGAGAAGATTGATTATTTGCTTCCATGATTTGGCTAAAATTTATAGGTAATATACGTAAGATTTAAGTTTACAGATTCAATTATAAAAGGTAATATCATCTGTCCTTCAAGAAGTGAAAGGGCCGGAGTCTTTAGTTCCAGCCCTTTATCAACTAAAAACCCCAAAAACCTAATTTTTGAATTAATATAATATTATTTAAATCTTTGCGGGAGTCATTTTGGCTTTGTGCAAGATCGCATTTTGAGTATCCCCATTTGTGTATATAAATCCACCAAATATTTGTTTACCTCTACATTGTCCGGTCTGATCTCATATTCTTTCATCGCATATTGCAGGGAGGTCTGCGGATCCTGCAGCAGGTGTTGATAGACTTGAGCGTAGGTGAGATCCATTCTATGACCTGCTTTTTCATCGTCTTTTAGCATATCGAGAACTTCCCGGGCTATAGTCATGGCTTCCTTGACTTGTCCCGATTTTTGTTGTACTTCGGCCTTCAAAATATAGAAATGTACTTCCGGCATAATGGCAATGGCCTGGCTTAGTAGTTTATCTGCTGTAGCCAATTCATTTTTGTCCATATGCATTTCTGCTAGTGCTGACAAGGCAAATGCATAATTGGGTCTTTCACTCAGGATTTGTTGAAATTCATTTTCAGCCAGATCATTTCTGCCTTGTTTTTTATACAGATTACCGAGTTGTAACCTGGTCCAGCAGGTTTCTTCATATCCCGGGTATCCTGCTTCAACTGCTTGCTTCATCGCATCAATCGCACCGTTAAGATCACCGTAGATTTCCCGCAGATAGCTCACTCTGGAATAGGATCTGAGGTCCGGTCGTATAGAGACCATTTTATCCGCGTTGGCCACAGCTTCCGGATAATTGCCAAGCTCCACATTGGCGTCTACCAAAGCTCCATAGATCTGTGCATTGTAAGGGTTGGATTTTATTGCTTCGTCGGCAGTAGTTTTTGCATTTTGAAATTGGTGTAAGGACAGCAACACCGATGCCTTGTCAGACAGGGCTCGAAACTTGAGATCTGGGTCTTCGGGATTGATTGACTGAGCCGTTTCAATGAGTTTTAGTGCCATGGGATAATAATGTCCATGTTCGCCCGTGACTCTGGCTTCCACCATAAAAAGCTCGGCCATCTCCAAATAGGGTTTGGCTACTGCAGGTTTTTTTCGAATAGATTCCGCGAGGCGGGTATACAAATTGTGCATGTTTTCCCATTCCTTCCCATTTTTTAAGGTTTCTTTTCGATCGATTAATGGATAGGTTTGGGTAAAGTCCCTGGGGGTTTGTTGGCAAGAGCCGATACAGAAAGCACATGCTATTAAAATGATAAAATTTTTCATGTTTTAGGTTTTTAATTGGATGATTAGTGGATGGTTGAAGGTTTTAAAATTGGCCCCGACTGTTCGGTCGGGGCCTTGAAATTCAAGGGATTAAGGGTGAATCTACTCGCTACATCTTAGTAACTTTTGCCACTTCAAATTTCTTTGAAATTAAATCTGAGATCTTGATAAAATACTGGCCTGCAGGATGACGGCCGGCATTGTCCCATCGATAAAAGTGTTTGCCTTCACCTAATCGACCTGAGAATATTCTCTCCACGGATCTTCCAGCGAGGTCATAGGCTTCTATCAAATAATCTCCGGCTTTGTCGACATCCAGATTGATATTGAGCTGATCTACAAAAGGATTAGGATAAGATTTTATCTCAAACTTGATGTGCTGGCTATTTACAGAAGGTGTATTAAATCCCAGATATGAACTGCGAACTTCCGGTTTATTGGACACAAACTGTACAAGTTCTCCTCCACACTGACTATCACCAGCCCAGGGCAATGCTACATATGGGAAAGCTGCTTTGAACGGAGCATCATTCTTCTCTACTCCGGTGGTATAACTCAATACATTGACCAGATTGGGTGTGACCGGACTATCGCCAGCTACATAATCATCATACCACAATCCAATGGCGGCCAACGCTACGCCTGCTACAGCTTGTAGTTCTATGCGGGTCACATCATCTTCCAGTCTTCTGCCGTTTGGAAAACCATCCATATTAGGTATAAACTGGATATCAGTAGAAGCTGCATATTTTGGATCGGTCAAGCCGGCTACTGCTGCAGCGATGATACCCATAGAGCTAAACTCAGGGCTGTTACGTGGAGTAGGAGGCACTGCCATGTTCAATCTGAGCATGTCACCACCATTAGGTAAAAAGTTATTTATGAATGGTTTGCCTGCTGCGAGAGGATTGCCGTTTTTGCCTGTTGCAAGTTGATATGGGATCACATTGGGTACACCTGTGTGGAAGATAGGCCACAGATCGACTGATCGGGGTTTTCCAGGACCAGGCAATAATAAGGTGCCAAATACTTTATCATCCAGAGCGGTACCATCCAGGGCAGGATTTCCTTTCAGGCCATAAAGACCATTTTGACCATTTCCAAAATCAAAAGATCCAAGACTGTTTCTTTGAATTCTAAGATTTTTAATGAAGGTACTGCAGTGCCAAACAATGCATCGTCCATATATAGCCCTAGCTCAGGATTGTAAAAAAGCCATCCAGCAAAGTATCGGCGATTTCGTCGTATGGTGTGATAGAGTTCCAATAATCTTTGTAACCCACAGGTATGACTGCTTCATTGGTCAATGGCATACCCAATCTGGATACTTGTACCCAATCTCCACTATTAGATATACTTCCTTTGGATAATGTCTGTATCTTTTGTCTTGAGGCAGAAGCCCATACACCGATCACATAATTTGGATCCAGGATAGAGGTAGGAGTCCTCGCAGAATTATTGTTCAACAAATATCCCATTGGTATTTGAATGGCAATTGTGCTTACGTTTTTGCAAGCCAGGTTATCTATAGATGATCCTGCTTGTCTAGGGCTGTCACCCAGGTCAAATATACCTCCCAGGTCTACAAAGAATGGATCATCGGAGTGACCAATGAAGATTTTTTCACCAGTATGGGTTTGATGTATCGCTTTATTGACTTGCGTTTGGTAAGAAGAGTTGAGTCCTACAGCAGAATTGATAGACCGTTCGCCGATATTTGGAGGGGTTGTCGAGCCACCAGCATAGATCGTGATGAATGATTTGCCTCCATCCGTACTTTTGAGCACATCATAGTACATGCGAAGGTTTTGTTTGCCTAATCTGATGTTGAAGAAAGTAGAAGGATCCTCATCCTTTCGGTAGAATATTACCCTGTAGACGATGTCATCACCAGGGGTATTGACATTATTGTCGATATGTATTTCATACCGAATGTTAGCACCAAAATTGTAATAATTCGGTCCGCCTTGTGGCAACTGTCCGGGTACATAAGTAGCTATGAGTGTAATCATATTGCCGGGTGATCTGAAGGCGTATAGATCTACATTGTCAGCCAGTGGATCGTCGGCTATCATAGGAGCCTCCCTATGTGAGGAAGCAAGCGTCATGCTGCTCAATCCTATCAAAAAGATGAATATCGAAAATATCTGTTTCATGTTAATTTCTATTTAAGTATTGATAAATAATTATTCCTGTCCACCCCAGGGGTTGGCGAGATAGGGAAAGCTTGTTTTGAAAGCTTTATCATTTTTTTCTACACCGGTAGAATATGATAATACATTAACTAATTTGGCCGTTACCGGATTGGCATCACCTGGCTTGTAATCATCATACCAAAGACCAATAGCAGCCAGTGCAATACCGCTTACAGCCTGGAGTTCGATCCTGGTGACATCGTCTTCTAACCTTCTACCATTAGGGAATCCATCCATATTGGGTATAGCCTGGATATCTGTAGTAGTATTAAAGGCAGGATCCGTCAGGCCGGCTACAGCAGCAGCGACGATACCCAGGGAGCTGAAGGCCGGGTCTGTCCTTGGAGTGACCGGTGTAGCCATATTGAGACGGAGCATATCGCCCCCGTTTGGCAGAAAATTGTTGATGAATGGTTTGCCGGCAGCCAAAGGGTTACCATTTTTGCCTGTCGCCAATTGGTAGGGTATCACATTGGGTACCCCTGTATGGAATATAGGCCACAAATCTACAGATCTTGGTTTGCCCTTGCCTGGCAATAACAAAGTGCCAAATACTGCATCATCCAATGCAGTTCCTGCCAAAGCAGGATTGCCCTTGAGTCCGTATAATCCATCTTTGCCATTACCAAAATCAAAGGCTCCCAGGCTATTTCTTTGGATTCTCAGCGCACTAAAACTTGGTACAGCGCCTCCAAATTGTGCATCATCCATGTACAATGACAATTCCGGATTGTAAAAATATTCATCTAGTTTGGTGTTTGTAAAATCATCATAAGGAGTCATTGAATTCCATAGATCTTTGTCTTTAATGGCGATGACCGCTTCATTGGTCAGGGGCATACCCAATCGGGATACCTGCACCCATTCACCATCATAAGTTGAAGTTGCTCCTTTGAAACCCAGGGTTCGGATAGATTTTCTGCTAGCGCTTGCCCATACCCCGATCACGTAATTAGGATCCAGGATCCCGTTTGGAGTAGCACTCGCGCCGGTTTTGAGGAGCATGGCTATAGGTATCTGGATAGCAATCGTGTGGACATTAAATTTGGCGATTCCATCGCGGTTGTTTTTGTCTTGCCTTGGAGAATTGCCCAAGTCGAAAATTCCACCGAGATCCACATAAAATGGGTCATCTACAGGACCACAAAATACTTTTTCACCGGTGCTGGAGTTCACGATAGATGCACTGATCAGCGCATCATAGGTGGTGTTTAACCCTACACCTGTAGTGATAGACCGGGGACCAATATTATTTGGTGGTACCGGACCATCCATAATCACCGCTATAAAAGTTTTACCTCCATCAGTAGATCGACTCATGGTATAAGTAGCTTTGATGTTTTGCTTGCCTAATCGAATGTTGAAAAAAGTAGAAGGGTCTTCATTGACGCGTTTAAACTCGAATCGATAGATGATTTCATCACCAGGTTTAGATGCATCATTATCGATATGTATCTCATACCGAATATTTTCACCAAAGGTGTAATAATTAGGACCTCCAAAAGGCAACTCCGCGGGGATATAGTTGGCTATGATGGTGATAGTGTTGGGGTCGTCGGGGCTTCGAAAAGCATACAGGTCAGTGTTGTCAGCTAGTGGATCGTTGGCGATTAAAGGCGCTTCACGATGACTGCTCGCATAAGATTGAGCGCATAAGACACTCAAAAAGCAGAGTAAAAATGTCCTGAGGATATCAAGACGAGGTTTTAGATTGATGTTTTGATCCATGTTAAAATATTTAAGAGTTACAGTATACTTACGGCGTGCATGGATCTTTTGGATTCAAATGGGAGTAAAAAAAGTAGAGGACTAGGGTGGAGGTCGGTGTGTCGAAAGCAAATGATTTGCTTATAATTCCCAGATTATCATATTTATGAATATATGATAATATTAAATATGAATTAAAATAAATATCAAAGTTGGAAGGTGATTTGCCTAGCAAAAGGATTTTGTGGAGGGCTAGGTTAGTGTGGGACAATAGAAATAAAAGAAAAACAGCGGCTGCGCTTGGGATAAACTTCTCACCGTAGTAGCTCAAACAAAAAAAGCCCTCTGACGAGAGCTCTTTGAGTTGACCTACTAGGATTTCCCGAGGCTGCGCTCGGGATAAACTTCTCACCGTAGTAGCTCAAACAAAAAAAGCCCTCTGACGAGAGCCTTTAGTTGACCTACTAGGATTTCCCAGGCTGCGCTCGGGATAAACTTCTCACCGTAGTGCTCAAACAAAAAAGCCTCTGACGAGAGCTCTTTCAGTTGACCTACTAGGATTTCCCGAGGCTGCGCTCGGGATAAACTTCTCACCGTAGTAGCTCAAACAAAAAAAGCCCTCTGACGAGAGCTCTTTTAGTTGACCTACTAGGATTCGAATACTGCAACGACCAGATACCAGCGTTAACTCTAATTAACTGACAATGTGTTAAATATAAATTATACTTGTTTCAATACTTGGATTTTTGTTATCCAAAGCAGTATATTTGTTTGACAGATGTTTGACAGATGGGAACAATAAATGCAGCAATCAGAACACGAGGGATATCCGGGGACGAGTATCCTATAGTAATCAGAGTTATTCATAATCGAGCTTCAGCAGAAGTAAAAGTTGAAAACTTTCGCATCCAGGAAAATCAATGGGATGAAACTAACCAAAGAGTACATCCAAATCGTCACCGTAGGGCTGCTGTGATCAATAGTTCAATCAAAACTGCCATGAGATCAATTGAAGATGCTCATGACGCTCTGGTGATGGCTGGGAGACCTTTTAAAGTACGTGATATCCTGGAATTAGCTAATCCAAAAAACGAAACGCCAATTGAAACCTTTACTCATTATTTTGAAACTTATATCCAGACCAATCCGGATGAATTAAGATATGGTACAATAAAAGGGTATAAGTCAACTCTACTCAAATGGAAAGCTGTCTGTCCTGAAGTCAAAATTGCCGATATCACAGGGGAACACCTGATTGAAATTAGGAAATATCTTTTGCAATCCGGAAAACATACCAATACGATCTATTCTCAGATGAAAACGATTCGTAAAATGATCCGCAGAGCTATGAAACAGGGTCTATTAGATAAAAATCCATTTGAGCATATTTCTTTGAAGCAAATCAAAGGAAATCGGGCTTATCTGACCAAAGACGAGCTTCATACTGTAATCCAATACACTTCGGACAATAAAATTTCTTTACTGGCCAGGGATGTTTTTGTTTTCTCTTGTCATACAGGACTACGTTTTAGTGACATCTGCCGTTTATCGAAGGATAATCTGGAACCAGCAGGTAGTACCAGGCGGATGACGATACGGATGGGGAAAACATCAGAGATCATATCCTTCAACCTGAGCAAACTGGCAAATTCCATTGTAGACCAATACCTTTCTGAAGGAGAAGATTTTGTATTCCCAATGCTCCGAGGTAAAAAGGGTAACCGGATAATCGAAAATATCATCGGATCTCATAATGCCATGTTGAATGCCTACCTAAAGGAGATAATCAGGGAGTGCGGAATAACAAAAAATATTTCAATGCATTGTGGCAGACACAGTTTTGCAGTAAATTCGTTGACCATGGGTGCTGACATATATGTATTATCAAAATTTCTTGGGCATAACTCATTGTCTACCACAGAGTTGTACGCCAAAGCCGTGGATAAACGTAAAGATGAATTAACTAGTTTATGGAATTAAAATGAATCAAGCTTGGGGTGAAATCCAAAAATTATTTGGAAATGGATTTACATTTCTCAAAATCTTTGTCGATATGGGTGGAAATGAACTTTGTGTTGGTCTTATCAACGGTGTAAAATCTACCGATCTTATCTCAACCTATGAGCAATGCATCAAAAAATATATTTTGGAACTGGAGTCGTTTGTACTATTTGACAAATCAAAAGTACAATCAATAATTGAGGCCAGAAACGCACCAATGGTGACATGGCTTTCTTCCAACCTAGATCCAAATGAATTTGAATCAAGTCATCCTTACAAAATAGATTTAAGAGCTGTACATTCAACAGAAGGTGGAGAGGTTATTTATGCAGAGATCCATGAACCTTCGTGTACAGGGGCAATGATAAAATCTTACTCAGAATATTTCACTTTTCTAGAACAGGTTCTGTATGTTCATCAAGAATTTTTGGAAAGGCTTGGCCTGATCAAAAAACCAAGAGGATTCAAAGTTGCTGATGGTAGGGCTGATATTAAGAGTTGTTATCAACTCTTAGTTGATTCCGGCTTGGTAAAATGCAAATACAAGCATTTTAAAAATGTTTTTTCAGGTAAAGGTTCTGACAAAATAAATTGGATTAGTAGTGTAGCAGCATTAAAATATTTCATTAAAAGCTTGACCGGTATAGGAAAAATGAAAGTGTCAAAAAAATGGATAACTGCCATCGAATTTTTTAATCTCGATGGGAAAGCCATAAGTAAGGCAGCTGTTTTAAGTGGTGCTCAAGATCTGCGTGATGTAACTATTATTGAGCAATTAGATCAAGCTATTGAGTTCCTTTTTCCATTGTCCCACTAATTTTTTTTCAAATTCTTTATTTAGGACATTTATTCAAAATCAATGCATTGTGTTGGTTATTGTCCTTCCTATGTCCCTATAAGATTTAGCGTAACATATTGATATTCAAGTAGATGTATTTTTGTAGCGAAAATCATTCATCACATGAATAACATAAAAAATTCAGAAACGTATACATCTTGGTTGACAGAGCATCAAGCATGTATCTATCTTGGGATATCCAGGACAACCCTCTATAGGCTTAGACTCAAAGAGGCCATATCCTACTCCCAATATGGAAGACTGATCCGCTATCGAAAAGAAGACCTCGATGCCTTCCTCATGCACAACTATGTGCAAACTATTCATCCTCCCTAAGTAGCAAATAAATTAACCACAAACCAATTATTTAATTTTTTAAAATATTTTATCATGAAAAAAAATAATGCAATGGAGTTTAATCCAAACAAAAATGAAATTCAGAATTTATCAGATGGCAAAGTTCACTTTCCATTGAATATTCCCGGAATAGGTCGATTAGATTGTATCCTAAGCCCGGGCTATGACAAACTAATCATACCAGAAGACATGTATGAACGGTGGCTTCGAGAGGGTAAGTTAATCGACACCGAGTATAAAAAAAGTACCGAGGTCATTCGTGTGCGACTGATCAAACTTTATGGGGTACGGGCATATGGAAAATACATTCCAGTGCTGACAGCCGCAGTGTGGGATGGAACCACAAAAGTTATTATGGGTAACGATTTAATTAGAAAAATTAGATCAAAGAGAAAAATAATTAAACAAAATTTAATAAAAATAAAAGCGTAAATTATGAAATTTAGTATTATTGAAAATAACAGTTTAGTGGTCGGGGAAATTGACCTTGAATCGTATATTGCTCGCATCAAACAGCCGTCCCTAAAGGTCAAAAATTATAGAGAGACTTTAGCTACGAATCCTGCTGCCGCCGAATCGGAAAAAGAGAATGACTGCCATTACTCCATGTGGGACACATACAGGTAAAATAAGAGAGAATGAGTCTCATTCAGTCTATAGCGGAATGGTGAATCCGGATATAGATCAAAAACACAATATGGGAGTAGATATGCACCAGGTAAAATCGCTACTTACCGAAGATAGGTTTGTATCAGTTGTTCACTATTCAGTGAGTGGCAAAGGTTTAGCAGTTTTCATAAAGGTAGACTCAGGTCCGAAAATGCATGCTTCTGCCTATGCTCAGGTAGCTGACTACATAGAGAAAAAATATGGAGTCAAAGTTGATCAGAGCTGCAAGGACATAGCTCGTCAGCGATATATGTCTTATGATCCAGACATATATTATAACTCACAATCAGCTGCCTTCAATGTTATTGACCCTGGGATCTTCAAAGATATACTTGAACAGATCCAATTTACTGAGAAAATACAAGTTATGGAAGAAGGCTCTAGGAATACTTTTTTGTATCAACTGAGCTGCAACTGTGCCAGAGCTGATGTACCAATCGGTCAGTTAAAACAATACTGTATACCAAGATATATGGCAAAGGATTTCCCTGAACGGGAGATGATTACTACCATTGAGTCTGGTTACAAAAATGTAGACCATGAAGTTAGGCATGAAAGTGTACTTAGTGCACATAATGCACAACGTGCACTACCCCAAAATGCTGGAGCAGCAGCCAATAACAATTTTGAAGACTGGATATTCCCGAAGTTACCTTCATTTTTACAAGGTTTGGATCAGATAACTACCAACAAAACCCAAAGGGATATTGTGCTTATTTCGATCGTAGGCATTCTTTCTGCATCATTTCCTAATGTATTTTCTATCTATAGAGGGTCTAGGATGTATTCAAACCTTTACTTTTTAATATACGCTCCTCCTGCCTCTGATAAAGGGTTGATGGGCATAATATCAAGATTGGCTGACGGTTTAGATCAGATGTTGTCTGAGGAATGTGCTCAGGCCAAAAGAGAGCATAGAGCTCAAATAAATGTTGCCCCCGTGCTTATGGATGAACTTGACGAACCAAAGTGTAAGGGCTTATTTTTAGATGCAGATTCATCTTCAATTGCAATGATACAGTTACTAGATCAAGGAAAAGAAAATCTATTGATCGATACCGAAGCAGTAGTTTTAAGTCAGACCAGAAAAAATGACTGGGCACAATTGGACCCACATCTGCGAAAAGCCTATCATTTTGAACGAATTTCAGTGTCTCGAAAAGATAGAACTATCACGATCCGAGAGCCGCGAATATCCGTACTTATCACTGGCACTGTCGAAGATGCCAAAGTCTTTAGTGGGTCAATCCAAGGAGGGTTAACTTCGAGAATACTACCATATTCTTTTAGTGCAGCTATGACATGGCAAAACCAATTTTCAGACGAATCATCCAAGATCCATAGCTTCATAGGTACTAAATCAGCAGAATTAGTAGCAATATTCGAATTCAATAGGAAATATCCTTTTGAACTAAAATTAACCAAGTCCCAACAAATGAAGCATACGGATACATTCGGAGATTGGACTGAGCAATTGGATAGCGGAAATGAGTTTGCTTATCTCAAAAGATTGGGCGTTGCCACCGTCAGGTTGGCGATGATCTTAACAGCACTGAGAAAATTCGATGATCAGAATAAAGACTCAATCATTTATTGTGAGGATGACATTTTCGAAATAGCTCTATCGATTGCAGATACATTTAGGTGCCACGGGGCTGAATTTTATAAGTTGTTAACACAACAGCAATCGATGGCACAGCCTAGAGTTCAAAAAGTCTTGGATAATTTACCGAAACAGTTTGAGACACGAAGATTTGTGACTGGCTGCAAACAGACGATGCAACTCAATGAACGACAGTCCAAAAAATACCTAGAAAGATTACTGCAAAAAGGGATTTTATCTCAGATCAAGCAAGGTCTATACGAGCAAGTTTAATATCGACAGTGTGCCCAAAATACACTTTGTACATTATTAAAAACAAAAACTATTTATTCATTTAAAGGGGAAGGTAATCTCAAAATATTACCTCTCCTTATTTTAAAACATTAAAATATTATTATATATGTTAAATTCAAATATATCATGGACAGATCACACTGTCAATTTTTGGACCGGGTGTACCAAGGTGTCACCTGGCTGTAAGTACTGTTACATGCATCGTATTTATGACAATAAGGGAGTAAATCCAAATTTAGTCAGAAGAACTTCGGATGCTACCTTTAATCAGGCTTTAACTTGGAAGGAACCAAAGATGATCTTCACTAATAGTATGTCCGATTTCTTTATCGAAGAGGCTGATCAATGGCGTCAAAATGCGTGGGATATCATCAGAAGGACACCACAGCATAAATGGCAGATACTTACTAAAAGGATCGACAGAGTAAAAGATCATCTACCTCCAGATTGGGGAGATGGTTGGGATAATGTATGGTTGGGAACATCCATCGAAAGTCAGGCTTATATCAATAGGATGGATGAGCTGGCTCGTATACCGGCTAAAATCAGATTTATTTCTTATGAGCCTCTTTTAGGTCCAATAGATCTTAGTCCTCAAATTGAATCAGGAGCCATCAAAGGTATTCACCAAGGGATAATCGGAGGGGAGAGCGGCTATGCCTATGGTAAGTACAGATATCGACCATGTGAGATATCATGGATCGAGGATCTGGTTAAGCAGCAGAAGGATCTTAATATTAAATCCTTTGTGAAGCAATTGGGCAGCTACCAGGCTAAAAAGCTTAGACTACGTGACTGGAAGGGTGAAAACCTAAAAGAATGGCCTAAAGAGCTTCAGAATATCAAAATTCAGGAGTTTCCAATATAACTTTGGTTGTATTATAGATTGAAGCCGGAGGGTAGAAATATCTTCCGGCTTTTTATTATGTACCTATGAAGTACAGTACAAAACTTTTCTACCCTGGTCAAAGGGATTTATACTGTGAGACCTACTTGATTGCATCAAGTATGGCCGCATGGTCAAAATAGACCTTACCACCTATCCTTTTGGGTATCAGGATACCTCTGATAACATATCTATGGATAGTTGAAAGGCTAATACCGAATTGATCTTTAATCTGTTCTCGAGTTAAAAGTCTTGCTGTATCCTTATATACTATGAGTGCTGATAGCCTTTTACCTATCAGTTTATCAATGGCATGAAGTAGATCATCTAAGGTGACTGACTCGATCTTTATAGTTTTCATAAGCAGTGATTTACTTATTTTGGCTCCTATAAATGGCTCACATTACTCAAATCGAATATTTCCCAGATCTCAATCCCACTAAAAAGGATCTCCTGAAGATCCATTTAGCCTTCGTGAATGATGATATCAATAAGCAGTTCGTCATTGAAGTTAATCATGTCCAAGGTGAGGGTAAGTCTAGGACAAATATAACGAGACATGGATTGTTTTTGATAACTGCTGATGGATCAGAACAGGTTTATGAACATATATTGAAGAATAAGGTATCAAAGACTGGAGAGTTACCAGAACAGGTACAATTCATAGTAAGAATATTTTCGTTGTCTGGAAGATTTACATCAAGTAAGTACAATTTAGATTAGGTTGTTTTTTAGTAGAAATTTACTTACACCCTCAACATTCGCTTAATCGTATCCTGCATTGCAATCTTAAATCCTTCATCCTGGGAGACCATTCGATATAGGTCAAGTTCATTTTTGCGTTGCTTACCCATAACATCATCAAAGATTTTACTAAAGGCAATTTCTCTGTTTTGAATATCGGTATTGTCTGCATATTTTTCTTTGAAGTCAGTGTGCTCTTTCATCTTCTGTGCAACATTTACAAACTTTGCTCGTTGCTCATCAGGTGTAGCCTCCCAACCTTGAAACCATCGTTCGTTAAAACTCATAATGATTAAATCAAGCTCATCTTTTTCAGGATCACCACCATGTGCACCTCTTGGATTTGGGTTTTGTGGGTCAACTTCTGTTTCTGTTGCATCAAGCCCGATGCTGGTATTTAGTTTTACTCTTTCCAAACCATAGGTTGATAGGTCCACAGAATTCAATAAGCCATCTAATACATCAATTTCATTATCTACGATGATAAGCTTAGGGATCAAGAATTTTAAAAACCAAAAAAGGTATTCCCAGGCTGGCACTTCGTACGGCATAATGGAAGCCATCTGTCCATAAATTTTTACGAAATGTTTCGCTTTAATTTTATAATCTGCCTTCTCTTTGTCATCCAATTGCAGCGTAGTATTAAAGCGTTCTGCTGCGATGTCAATGATTGGACTTAATTCTTGAGCATTTACTCCTTTAAAGTATTTCATTACAAAATCTTCTACCTCAATCCATTCGTAGACACCAACATCATCCAAATGGGATTTAAGGTCATGTAGCACATTGATGTCAGTAGCTTTGCTTAAAGAGGTAGCGGTATAAAAGGGATCAAAGGCTTTTTGTATATCTTCTGTAGTATTGTAAAAATCGAGGATGAATAAATCTTCAGTTTTCTTCCCCAATAGGTCCGATGACCGATTTAACCTTGATAGGGCTTGAACGGCGACTACGCCTTGTAGTTTTTTGTCTACATACATGGCGGTTAATTTGGGTTGGTCATAACCTGTTAAGTATTTATTAGCCACCACCAATATTCGGTATTCATCCATGTCTAGATAACGAGCAATTTTGTCGCTGATGTAACCCGGGTCTGATGGTTTCGCTTTATCTAAGCTGGCAGGAAATTCATTTATGCTATCCTCTGTATATTCAATGCCCCTAATTTTTTCATGCCTGAAAAAGCAACCGCAATTTTAAATGGATTACCTCTATCCTCCAGCAATTGTTTCAAAGCAAAATAATAGTTGATAGCTGATTCAATGCTCTGTGATGCGACTATTGCCTTCGCCTTGCCTTTTAACTTTTTGGTATTTACCAATTTTGTTACAAAGTGCTCAAGCATAATGTCAGCTTTGGTAGCAATCGTTTGTTTGTTCTGCTCAACGTAGGTCCTTAATTTTTTTTGCGCCTTTACTGTATCAAACCACGGATTTTCTTGGATGGACTTTTCTATCTCATAATAGCTCTTATACGTAGTGTAGTTAGCCAAAACATCTAAGATAAATCCTTCCTCAATAGCTTGTTTCATGGAGTATAGGTGGAAGGGTTTAAACTTGCCATCCGTTTGTTTTACACCAAATCGTTCCAAGGTATTGTTCTTTGGAGTAGCTGTAAATGCCAGGTATGAAGCATTGCCACGCATCTTACGTGACCTCATGGCTTCTAATATCTTGTCTTGTGTGTTTTCTTCATCCTCTTCTTCATTTTCTTCAGATATATTGCCCATGGCTTGATTCATCTTCCCTGCGGCTGTTCCACCTTGACTAGAATGGGCCTCATCGATAATTACAGCAAATCGTTTGTCACTCAAATCGGCAATACCATCTACGATAAATGGAAACTTTTGGATAGTAGTGATGATGATCTTCTTACCACCTTCTAAGTTTTCTTTTAGTTCCTTGGAGCTATAAGCTGGTGCAACAATATTTTTCACTTCAGAAAATTCTTTGATATTTTCACGGAGTTGTTTATCTAATAGTCTTCTGTCGGTAACTACAATCACGGAATCAAACAAAGGATTTGAAATGCCTTTGCTACCTGGTATAGAATCACTTTCAGGATAGGTCTCAATGAGTTGGTAAGCTGCCCAGGTAATGGAATTTGACTTCCCAGAACCAGCTGAATGTTGAATTAAGTACGTTTGACCAACTCCCTTTTTGCTGGCATCGGCAATCAGTCTTCGAACTACATCTAATTGATGATAACGGGGAAAGTACAAGGTCTTTTTGCTTAAAGGATCGGTGTCTTTGCCATCAAAGCGAACAAAGTGCTGAATGATATTGGCTACACTGTTTCGGGTAAATATCTCTTCCCATAAATAGGATGTTTTATGGCCAAACGGATTCGGAGGATTACCTTTTCCAAACAATGGCTCACGCTGACCTAAGTTGAATGGTAAAAAGTATGTGCTTGCACCATTGAGTTTGGTAGTCATATACACTTCATCTGTATCCACTGCAAAGTGTACAATGCAACGACCAAAGTTTAATAATGGCTGTGTAATGTCTCTTTTGAATTTGTATTGATTTTGCCCATGCACTTTGGCGTTCTGACCTGTCCAATGATTTTTCAGTTCCATGGTAGCAAATGGCAAACCATTCACAAAAAGCACCATGTCTATCTCTTCACCTGTATTGGATAAAGAATAGCGTAACTGACGGGTAGAACTGAATTGGTTGCTTTCAAAATTAGCTTTTACGGTATCACTGCTGCTTGCCAAAGGCAATGGGTATAGCAATGTAAAATGAGCATCATCCACATCCAATCCTTTGCGAAACATACGCAGGATACCATATTTTTTGATCATGCGATCCAGGCGTTCGAGTATCTTTAATTTCCAGTCTCTTTGTTTTTGCAGCTTGGTTAACTCATCTTTTTGAGTGGTTTGCAAAAAATCCCATAAACGATGTTCGTCAATAGCATATTTTGTATTAAAATCTTCGGGTAAACCAATGAAGTAGCCATTGCCAGAACGATACAATTCTGCTCTATCGTGAACAGTATGTAAAGAGACATTTTGCTCCTTTAGCTCTTCAAGGCAATTGCCGGTAAGTTTTTTTTCGATGGTGGCTTCTAGTGCCTGTTCGTTGGTTTTACTTGGCATCGTCATATACTTTTATTTTACCCGTTACCGCACTATTAATCAATGTGGCTTTGTATTCTTTTAGCTTTTCTATTTCTTGCTCTTTGAGGGAAATGGCGTTAGCGATTTTGGATGAAGAGGTTTCTAAATATTCAACAATAACTACAAGATCAAATTCAGATGGGATCACAATTTGAAATTTTCTAATCTGCTGAATACCTAGAGCTGGTCTTGTAGCACCTGTAATAATTCTTTCAATTTGATCATATAGCATATTGCTATCAAGTGCAAATTTTAAATATCTTGTCAATAATTCAGTTTTGTTTTTTATTATTACAAGAGTGGCTGACAATGCTACTCTTTCACCACCTAAACTTACTCTTTTAGGATTGCCAAGTGTACCGACTTTCCCATACAATATATCTCCATCATTTAGCGTGAATGACCTTTCCTGCTTCTCTATTGCCTTAACATCTACCATTCTTGCAGTATGTATATTTATTGATCCATCATCATTAATATCTCTGATCCCTAGATAAGGCAACCCATTATCATCCATTTTAGGAGCCCTATGATCTGGTTGTGGATCAATTATATCAGTAAGGATACCCAACCTCTTCACTTCCCAACCATCCGGTATCTCCCCAATCCACTCCACACCACTATATTTCATTTTTACCTTGGGGTTTAGTCCACGAGTAACGGCTTTGTGTATGAGTATTTGCCTGCGTTCTTTGAGTAGTTCTATTTGTTTTTGTTTGATGTCAATGGCTTGGTCTATCAAGGTTGTTTTGCGATCGAGAAAGGCTGCAATGGCGGTTTGTTCTTCAAATGGTGGGAATGGAAATTGAAATCTTCTAAAATCCAGATAACTAATATTTTGTCTAAGTCCAGAACCTAAACCATAAATAACTTTATTATTGTCGATTGCCCTAAAAAAATAATGAAAGAACTTTGAATTAGCTTTTGATTTAAATCTCAAGTTAAGATAAGCATTGGTAATAATACCTTCAAATTCTGATATGGAGCTTCTCAAACTTACTGTATCATTTTGCAAATCTGTTGGTCTGAAAATTAAATCACCTTTATTGACAAATTGATAAGTTTCAAATGATTCAGGAACTAGCCCTGTGAGTTCATCTTCACCTTTAACTCTTATATTTCCATAACTTAAAGAAAGAATGGTATTTCGAATCATTCCCTTATTTCTATCCTTATTCTCAAAAATAAAACTTAGTCCAGGTAGTACTTTCCAATGTTCTGGAATCTCCCTCAACCATTCCACTCCCGAATCTTTATAGGCAGAATATTTTTTGACTGTCGTATTTTCTAATACCATTTCCATTAAGCCAGATTTAAAATTTCACGAATTAAACCATCACTCAATGCTTCCAGCTTCAAAATATCGGTACTTACTTCTTCAATAGTACGCAAAGGTTTGTGGCGGTAGAAGTATTTGTTGAAACTTATTTCATAACCAATTTTGGTAGCATCCAGGTTTATCCAAGCCTCAGCTACATGGGGTTTTACTTCACGCAAAAAGTAGCGGTAAATGTTTTCTTTTAGTGGTACATTTTCGGTATCCCGTAAATCACTTTCAGTTTCATAATCAATGTATTCGCCTTTTTTGTTGGTAGCAAAATATCCATAGTCAGCAAGTTCAGTTTCTGTACAATCCAAATACTCCAGCAGTTGTTCCAGTTTATCTCCAGTTAATTTGGTAGTTCCTTTAATCACTTTTTCGGCTGTGGCATCGTACCAGCTAACAGCATTTAATATAGCATTTTTTTCAGAAGCGGAGAGTTTGGCTTTATTAGCTTTCAATGCTGCATCTACCTTTTCTTTAAAGAGATTATAGTCACTGTACTCGTCATTGCCAATGGCTTGCATCAATTTGGTAGCTGTGTTTAGTAACTCCAACTGCTTTGTCCATAGGGATTCACTCACCAATGTTTTACTTTGTTTGGCATTGAGGTTTAACTCATTTTTTTCACACCATTCGATTATTTCCTTCTCGTGCTTGGCTATGTCTGAATATGCTTTTTCACCAAAAGATTCATAAGCGCAAATCATAGGTTCACGTAAGCTTTTATCAAAACGCAATTCTGCAATACGATCAGCTGTAAACTGTGCTTTCAATCTTTTTGGTCGCTCAATGGTTACTTTGTAATAGCCAAAGTCAGTATTGTCAAATAATTGAGCTGCTATGCCTTGTTCTTCCTGGGTTTCGGGATGAATATCACGATCAACCGCTTGCATATTCTCATATACAGATACTATTTCACGGATATGTTCTGGTGCAAACTCACAGTTTTTATTTCCCAGGTTTTTACGTAATTTTCGGAACAATAAACCAGCATCTATTAACTGAACTTTGCCTTTGCGGACCTTTGCTTTATTATTGCTCAAAATCCAGATATAGGTAGTAATGCCTGTATTGTAAAACAAGTTATTGGGCATTTGCACAATGGCTTCCAACCAATCGTTTTCAATAATGTATCTGCGGATATTGCTTTCACCACCTCCAGCATCACCTGTAAATAAGCTGCTCCCGTTATGTACTGATGCTATACGGGAACCCAATGGACTTTGGGTTAATGGTTTCAGTTTATTGACCATCTCCATGAGGAAAAGTAACTGTCCATCTGATGAACGAGGCGTAGCATCTGCATCTTCTTCAATGCCCCAATAGTTTTTCAGTTTGATTTGGAAACGAGGGTCTATAATATCTTTACCATCTTTTATAAACTTCTGCTCACTTGCCCAGGACTTACCATAAGGAGGATTAGACAGCATAAAGTCAAAGGTTGTTCCTGCAAATTCATCAGTACTCAATGTTGAGCCTACTCGAATATTTTCAGGGTTGTTGCCCTTAATCATCATATCCGATTTGCAAATGGCATAGGTTTCATCGTTTATCTCCTTGCCATATAAATACACATCACCTTTTGCTTTAATTTCGCCTTCTTCATCCTTTACAAAATTCTGAGACTCGGTAAGCATACCACCACTACCACAGGCAGGATCGTAGATGGTCATTACAGGTGGGAGCTTGTCTTTTACAGGCTCAAATATAATATGTGTCATGAGGTCAATAACCTCACGAGGTGTAAAGTGCTCTCCAGCTTCTTCATTGTTGTCTTCGTTAAATTTACGTATCAGTTCTTCAAACACATAACCCATACCCAGGTTGGTTAATGGAGGTAGTTTGCGACCTTCAGGATCATTCTTTTCAATAGGGGTAAGATTGATATAAGGTGATGTGAATTTCTCCAACACATTCAACAAAACATCTTTCGATGCCATGTGCCTTACCTGGCTTTTGAGTTTGAATTTTTCGATGATCTCTTTTACGTTTCCACTAAATCCATTTAGGTAATCTTCAAAATTGGCTTGAAGTATTTGTTGATTATTAGTAGCAGTATCGTGTAATCGTTGGAGAGTCCATTCACTTGTGTTGTAAAAAACATACCCACTGGCCTGTCTTAAACCATTCTCATCCCATTCAGTAAACTTGGCTTCTTCCCTTTGAAAAATCAACTCCTCTAGCACTGCTGCTTTAGTGGGTTCAAGCAATGCATCTAATCTACGTAGTACTACCATGGGCAAAATGACATCCCGGTATTTTCCTCTCACGTATACATCCCGCAAACAATCGTCAGCTATGGACCATATGAAGGAAACTAATCTATTGTGTACTGCCTGGTTCATGGTTTATTTTTATTTCACTATTTCTTGTCCGCGAAGATCGCTATTATTCATTTCCAAAGATTCGACACCATCTTGAATTTGTCTTAGTTGCATAAAATAGAGTTTTTTAAAATCTTACCACAGATATATTGTATAGCTGAATTAGATACGAATATCCAAATTATCTACCGGACTTCGACATCTAAATTTTTGAAATCTGTCGAAGTAACTATCCAAGTTTGTTGCCTTTTTAAATTTTAGGCTCAAAGAGTAAACTGGAGCGGCTAAAGCTCGAAAGCAAATAAAACAACAATAGGAAGAAAGGATATACCCTTGCATATACCCCTTCCTTCTATAGTATTTTCAATTAGGAAAAATTACTCCAAATGATAAAGTCAAAAGCGTACTCCCTTTACTAATAGAAAGCAATGGCTGGATATACAAATTATTGAACCTAAAAGCCGACGATAAATTTATTCCAAGATAATTTGTACTTGCCTTGATACCGAGTAGATTTATTGTAGACCTATCCCAACTTAATCCAATACTCGGTACTATTTTATTGTACTTATTGAGACCTAATTCATGTAATCCATTGATACTGAATCCAATAGTACTTATAAATAAATCTGATAGCTTTGGAAATGTATTATATTGATAATGTACTCCCAAGTTAAGACTGATAGGTGATCCATTGTCTCCTTGTTTTAAAGGCATGACATCCAAATAAGGTCTAAAGGAAGTAGAATTTAGGTCAAAGTCCGTTACGTTTTCAGTGCCTATGGTTAATCCAAAAGTAAGTTTGCCATTCATAGTATACCCAGGGGATATAGCTAGAATGGTACTAGATTTGGATGTACCAATCTGGCCAGCAATATGGAATCCACTAGAGCCGGATTCAAAAAGATAATTTTGAGAATAGGTAATGCCTTGTATTAAGGCAATACAAAGAAAAATGAAAGTTGTTTTCATAAATAATTGATTTTGAATTAGTTAATTGATAAAATAAAAAAGGGTAGGAATTACCTACCCTTTAATTGGAATATTGCGACAGTGCACGATGTGCACAATGTGCACTAGTTCAAGTACCAGCTAGGTGATCCTTGTTTAAGGTTAATACAGAGATCATCTACGATCTTTGATCCTGTTACATTCCTATCCAGGAAGCCATCGATATAAGCTCCTTTACTGGATTCAGTGATGAGATTATACAGATTCCACAGTGAGATTTGATCATCATTATGTCCAAAATGCGGATCTGAGTAGTATCCTTTGACTACTGAGTTTGCTTGAGTAGTAGACAGAGAATAATCTGGTGAATCTTTTACATATGGTTGCATCGAGGCTCTACCCAAAAAATGGGCAAATTGGGATGTAGTCAGATTATAGTTTTCAAGATCTTCAAGCCAATGGAGATGCTTTTCTGGCTTATAGACCTCCATCATCTCCTTGATTTGTGATGTGATCATATGAGATGAATTAGCCTTTAATTCTAAAACTGCTCCATCAGAGGATACACATAGATTAGAACAGACAAAGACCTGGAAGCCTACAAAGAACTTAAAATGCTGTTGAGCTTTATGATCCCTGCCTAGATTATCCCAGGAGTAGGATTTTATACCTCCTACAACCAATGATAACTCATGTCCATTGACTGTAGACCTTATGGTAGGTATTCTAAGCAGGAACATCATTCTTTCATAGTAAAGGGTGATCTCATGTGGTAAAAGCTCACTAGGCTGCTTAAACCTGGCTTCAGGAGTTCTACCCATTATAGGGTGTGATACTCTGATTTCAGCTGCATCAGGAGAATACCCTAAGGCAGATAAAGTATCCTGGGTAGTCTCAATAATCTGAGATTGAGAGATCAAAGCTGAATTGTCCTTGGCAAACACTGGTATAATGTGTCTATCATGGATTTCTTGTAAACTTATTGGTAGTGTATTAGCTACAATAAATGAATTATGGTTTTCCATTTTGAAGATGTTTTGCGTTATTTAATAATTCTGTTTTTCGTTCGGTAAATAGACCTACCAGTTCAGCGTCGTGATTGTAGTTGTAGATTTCCAGTAGTTCTTTGAGTGACTTAGCCGATTTAATCCTGGTCTCGATATTGGCATTATTACACCAGTTCCTGATATAATCCCCGGTACTACTATCTATGGTAAACTCAGGACAATCCATAAATAGACCTGTCCGGTCCTTATTACAGGATGCTTTGTGTTTGACATTGATATCAAAGACTAAGGTAAATTCATAATCAGCTCCATCTTTTTGTACTGATTTGAGACCTACCTTCTCTGGGACCATTTTTCCATTCTTGTCGGTGAGTACATAATCCTGTTTTACCCTCAGTGTAGAGATCATATGAGCCTGTGAGCTTAGGATCTTGGTAAAAAGAGCATTATTCCGTGGAGTAACCTTAGACCAGTTATTAAAGGAGTTACCACTAAGGCTTGAATGATAATCCAGGAGGTACTCCCAGGCATGAGATAAGGAGTCTATAATAATAAACTCCATACCTTCCTTTTCTGCCAATTCAATAGCCTGGAGATACTTTTCAGGGGTATAAGGCGTAGATAATGGTATGTTGCTAAAAGGACCCAGATGATCATAGAGATCAGATGAACCATTTTCTGTATCAATGACACATACATTCTCAAGACTTCCTACTAGTCCTCTTGCCAGTAATAGAGAAGAATATGTCTTGCCAGATCCAGATGGACCTTGAATGGCCATTTTGATTTTTGCTTGTTTACGTTCAGCTTTTCGAATATTCATGTTGAAATTTTTAAAAGATTAATTAAAAAAGAAAGGGAGCATACCTAAGTATACCCCCAATCTTAATGGCAACAGTTAAGCTTCAACTGGTTTGCCATTCTTACTAAAGTTGCTCATAAATGCTTTCACAGGTTTAGGAACTTCATCCGGTATATAAGTCCATGAATGACCTAATCTGATGACTTCTCCAGACTCTGGGATTACATAATCATACGGATCACATTCCTCCTTGATGATACTACCAGGGAGCTGTTTTCCTACCTGTAGAGCTGCCATCTGTTCAGAGAAAGTTGATGAAATAGTACACTTCTTTGCTGTAGCATAAAAGCGACCTGTTACCTGAGATTGGACTACATCCATATCTCCTTGTAGGAGAAGAACCACAAATGATTCTCCTTCCAGATTCTGCCTTACGGCATAACCACTAACTGTTACCATTTTTAATGAATTAAGAAATTAGAAAATCCCTCATAAGAGGGGGAGAGATGTTTTCTCTACCCAATCATAGGGGGGGTGATCAATAGGGTATAGAGGCTTTTATGTCCATAGGGAAAATTGGAAAAATATCCCAAAAATTATTTATTTGACTCAGGTACTGTGGCCTATAGGGGAAAATAACAATAGCCTTAAACCAGATCAATGCCCTTTCCCTTTAGAGGCTGATGTATTGATATTTGAATTGAGATCAGATCATTAATACAATCCATGAGTCAGGATAAGGACTTTGATATCCATATCTTTCTATATAAGTGCATAGGTGCTACAATTTGAGATCTTATATCAGACTTGCAATCAAAAATGGCAACAGATAGTCAATTAATATATATAGTGACTAAGTGTTGCTAACCACGTAACAGATTTATTATTCAAACAAAACATGGGTATGATTTATTTGGTATTCTGAATCCTTGGCCTATACAGGAAAAGCATAAAATATACCAAAAAAGAATATTTGGTATAAAGGAATTATACTTTGGTATAAATTCTTTAAAGCATTGGTTCTGTGGCCTTTAGAGGAAACAATTAACGATGGGAGGAGGGTATATCTATATATAGGTTTAAGTTCCTCCCATTGTCTAGATGGGGGAGGATAAAGTACAAATACTTATGCCTTTTCCTTTAGAAGGGATTCAAGTGGGCAATAATGAATTCTGATCATTGATATTTTGGGCCTGTTGAGAAATTATGTCTTACATTATCATATATTTTCCCCTATAGGGAAAGCATAACTGAATTTATGGATTCCAAAATACTCAATGTTTAATAAGTACTGTTGGATTAGCAACATTTAGTTAATTAGTATATATAGGGACTATTTGTTGCTAGGTCCTTAAAATAAGATCAATTAAAATCCAAACTTAAGGGTCACAATAGTCTGGGATCTACAGGTTGGGCAGTGTAAACTAGAATAATAGCATCTGGGTAAGAGTGTTCAAGGCATATGGACTTCAGTAGTATGGCAATAACTAACAAACAATTCATTTATTCAAATTGAAACCTACCATACCAGAATATTGATTCGAGAAAGGGTCAATATTTAGACTAAATTTCCCAAGCTTATATCTTCGGTTATATTCATTCTTGTTTTTAAGGCCTTTAAATAAAGTTAAAATGGCATCCCCAGCTATAATAACTCCCGAACCTATTATGAGCCCTTTAAATAGCAAATCCTTTTGCCTTGCTCGATCATAGAATTTTTGTGCTTCCGCTTCAATTCCTCCTCTTTGCCCTCCTGTTAAAACCCCTAGGTCATTCTTTTGATACTCAATTTCAAATGATTTATACTTTGTGAAATCTCTTTCTGAATCCAATTTTAAGTAAAATCCGGAAGCAACCATTATACTTACTAAGGCAGTTGTAAAAAAATGAGTCTTTTTTCTTCCATAACCGGTATAATCACCTGAAGCATAATAATGACCTACTCCCGGAAGGACAAGATCGAATAGGGCATACTCTGGTCCTCCTTTAAGTCCAGGAATTTTCTCCGGATTTTTAGCTGTTGATGTAGAAGAAATAGGATTTAGGGGTGCCTTATTCTCCGTTGCTAACTTAGTATTCGCGACTAAAGAGCTTTCAGGTGTGACTATAATATTAATAATTTCTGTGCTTGAATGTCCCTTAGAGTCAATTATGTCTAATTTAAAAGTATATGGTCCTTCGGTAAGGTTTAAAATTCGAGTTCGAGATGAGTTTTTAGATTCAATATCTCCCGGAAACCCAGATATAATTGTCCAATTATAAGTGAGCGCATCACCTTCAGGGTCAATTGATCCAGAATTTAAGACTAACGGTAGATTGTCCTTTTGGATAGATAATTGGGCCCCTACTATGTTGATCTTTGCAATGGGTGAATAATTGATTTCAATTGCAGGTTTGGTTGCAATGATAGTAAACTGAATGGAATCTAATTTGTTTCCCTTGTCCTTTACTACATGTTTTATTGAATACAATCCAGGCAATTGAATATCAAAGTAGGCTTTTGGAGATCTAGGGTCGGTTCTGATTATTAAATGGTTTTTATTTCCAAGTGCTTCTTTCCAAATGTATAAAATATTATTTCCATCCTCGTTATCATAAGATTGAGAAATTATTTCATAATTTGACAGAGGTACATCAACTGTCAAAACCAAATCTTTTAACTTGGCGATTGGCTTTTGATTTAGAGGAATGGAATCTTTCTTAAAAATTTGTGTCAAATTATTTGGTTTGTTGGCTGAAGGGATTATTTGTTGTATTGCTAGGGTTGGTTTTGTTGGATTAACATTTTTAGTAGAATCTTTATTCAATATGCTGCCGATCTGAGCTTTAGCATCAAAGGAAAGGGCAAATCCAATAAATAATAGACAAATCCTTAGTCTCAGAGAATTATATGAATAATAATGAATCAATTTAACTAGTTTTTGGAAAGATGCTTCAAAATGCCATTACCAGCAATAAGTACCTCAGTTTCATTTTTGGAATTAGGAAAAACATCAAAATCATTGATTGAATCCGACCAAATAATTTTACTATCTAATGTACTTAATTTAGTTCGTAATAAAGAACCGTCTTTCATAAGAGACCAAATATTATCATTAAAATCAACCAATATTTTTTTAGGGGCTGACAGTAATAAATTTACATTTGTTTTTGAAAGAAGCCGTTTATACACTCCGGTTGAATTAGTAACTACGATCCCTGATGAATTAATAAAATACATATCGCCACTAATTTTATTATGAATTAATCCAAAACTCTCATCGTCGAGTAGATTGATAGTAGGTCCAATTTTTGCATTAGTGTCACCATAAGTATAATAAGCTAAATATTTTTCACCATTTCTAATTCTAAAGAAATATTTACTTATGGTATTATAAACAATAGATTTAGATAATCCCACAGCCAAATAATGTCCTTCAATGTTACAATCTAAATCATTTACTTTTGTAGTAATAAATTGTCCGTTCCACTCAATATCTTCCCATTTGTTAGATTCTAATTTTCTTGACCCTGTTGAACCTATATTCCATAAAGTCATTCCAATAGCATCTTTTTTTAATTTATTGCTAGGGTCAATTGAAAAAAGAGTTGAGGGCAAAGGTGTTACATTATTAGAGCTTAATGCACAAGCATAAAAGTATCCTACAGAATTTAAGACATATGCGCCACCATTAAAATAAACTATTTGATGAAAACTATTTGAACCATACAAATTCGGCAAATTAATTTCTTTATATTCATTGTTAGGTTTAGCTATAAAAACCGTGTCTTTGAAACTTTGTGAAGTACATTCATTTGAAATTGTTGCTATAACTGTATATCTACCTTCATTTTGATAAGTATAAGTGTGTGATAAGGATTTTACAAAGTTTGATCCATCACCGAAATTCCATTCTACCCCAATCACTCCTGTATAAGAGGTTAATGAGAACGATCTACTGTTCCATCCATTTTCTATTATTTTGATACAGTTATTACATACAACGTCCTTAAAGCAATCAATTATAATTTCTTTCGGAATAGTATTTTCTCCACAATCTGTGGATACCGTGAGGCTTGTGATATATTTTCCTGGTTTTAGAAAGGTATGCGTTCCGGGAGATTCAGTACGAATAATTTGTCCGTCTCCAAATTCCCACTTATATCCTAAAATATTTAAACCCGCAACCTTAGTAGTATTATTGAAAGTGACTTTGTCTTTAACTACGTTAAAATCAAAAGATGGAATCGCTAAACATGGTCCAATCGTAATTGTTTTATACCAAATGGATTCACCACATTCATTGCTCGCTCTAAGGCTAAGTTTATAGCTTTCATTAATTGATTTAGGTTGGTATTTATGTGTTGGTTTTTCCAGTGTACTATAACCTCCATCTCCGAAATCCCATCGTATTTGCCGTCTAGATCCATTTAAAAATGTTACTGAATCAATTTTAATTGTTTGTTCAATTGGGTCAATAAAATATGTGATATAATCAATATAAGGTTTAAAGCAAATTTGATCATGATTGTCCTCAAATTTATTACATGTGATTCCTGAAATCACAACGGAATACAAAATGATTGACCGAAGTATAGATTTAAACATCACTGTACCATTAGATCACCAATTAAATATGCCAAAATACCAACATTGTGGTCAGCACCCGTACCATAAGTATTTACTCCAATTATCTTACCTGTCTTTACATGAATAACCGGAGAACCGCTTGCACCTTTAGCACTATTGGCATTATATTGAATTTCATGAGGTTTCCTTATCATACTTATACTCCCTTTATCCAAAGTAGTCTGAATATACGGTTTTGTGTTATCCCATAGACCAATACCAAAAGGATAACCTTGAACCACCACATCATCAAGAACAGTAACTTTATTAAATGAGTCTCTTGAAATGATGTCTTCTTTGCTCACATAGCTGGAACCAGGTGGAACAACTTTTGCTGACAATTGAATAATAGAAAGATCGACGGTTGGGTCATTGGATGAACGGACACTGCTAACGTTGCATGGAATTATACTTGACGCCAACTCATTTTTGTTAATAGTCTGTTGATTTGCAATAATACCTAATTTTATTGATTTGCCACCATAAATCAATTTTATATAATTTGAGCCATCATGAATAAAAAGTGTTTCTTTTAAATCACTTTCCAACCATGGCTCGGCAACATGCCTATTTGTAACTACATGTCCTGCATCAGAAACTAAAAATCCCGTGCCAAATAACTCAAATGGCGTAATCTTATATAAATCCCTTTCATCATTAACCCTCTCTTTATTTTGCCCTAGGAAAGATGTATTTCCTTTGGCATCCTTTAAAGTATAAAAAAAATTGATTGTACACCATCACAATGGACTTACTAAAATCTTGAGCTGTCTTGACTGGCTCGGGAGGTGGTGGAATAATAATCTTATCCCAGTTTAACCACATTAATAAGGATAGTAGAGTAATGACCCCAATTCCAGCAAGCATAAGTTTTTGTTTACCAGTTAGACCTGGCACCCCAATCTTTGTCCAATCTAAAATCTCGTCATTACCTAAAATTATTTTTTGACCTTTATTAACTTGCCTAAATTGATAAACTGGCAAACGGTCACCATTTACTTTGGTGCCATTTTTGCTCTGATCTAAGATAAAGATTTTATTGTTTCTAGTAATAATTAAACAAGCATGATTTCTTCCTGTAGATTCAGACTTGGTAACATATGCATTCTCAGGGGCACGACCTATGTTAATTACTCTGTCTATGTTTGATGGAAAAATAATTTGAGGTATTCGCGACCACTCTAGAGAAGCTATATCAGCTAAAGTTATATTGTCACCTCGACGGATACTTATTTCTTGATTTTTGGCAATCTTGCGCCATTTAATGTTGTTCCATTTGTACTGGTATCTTGTATGGTAAGTCGTCCATCAGGATACTGACTTATGGTAATATGGTGACTGCTTATAACACAGTTAGGATCAAAGATGACATATCGGTTATCCGGATCGCGACCAATTGTGAATTTTATCATCTGTTTTGGAATATTTTAGTTTATCAATTATTATTGTTTTGATGTATCTATGACAGGTTTTACTCCTTTGGCATCAGGGGGTGTATTTGCTTGTTTGGAATCAGGAACAGAATTTGGATCTTTTGGCTTCGTCTTTACATTTTCTTGGTCCTTTAATCTAGGGATACCTTGTTTTTTTTCAACGACCTTTGAC
This sequence comes from Saprospiraceae bacterium, assembly GCA_016709995.1. Classification (NCBI taxonomy): domain Bacteria; kingdom Pseudomonadati; phylum Bacteroidota; class Saprospiria; order Saprospirales; family Saprospiraceae; species Saprospiraceae bacterium. The sequence goes on along the minus strand of JADJLQ010000001.1, from coordinate 2,205,419 downwards.
TTAGAAGGAACGGTTTCTTTTGTTTTATCTCTTGTTTTTGGACTTCCAGGAGTATTTTCATTAGAGACTTTTTTTTCAACTGATTGCACTGCAAGAATTTCAGTTCGAGATTGGATTTGACTTTTTGTTATTAAAATCTGGGAAGTAAGAGAATCAATTGTGGTACCATTTCTTGCTGCATGATTTCTTATTTCTTTCAGCTCACTTTTAATACTTTTTAGTGATAGGAAAATCATTCCAAAAAGAGTCAATCCTATAATTGATAAAATTATCGTTATAATATTTCTCCTAATCAAATCCACCACACTCACATTAACTTTCATTTTACTGTTCTCCATCATTTTTATTATTATAGATGTTAAATTATCAAAATTTTGCGACCTTTTCAACCCAGATTCTTTCACTTCTGAAAGAAGATTTAGATTGATTCGCTCAGAATGGTCATCAAAAAACCTAAAATGTTTTTTCAATTGTGGTTCAGGAATAGGATTCCAGATTCCATCACTACAGATTAAAAAACAATCAAATTTCTTATAAGCGAATTCTAAGGATTCTTCAATAAATATTTGATTACCACTACCTAGGGCTTGTGTTAAAATATTAGATTCATGGTGAACTCTAGCTTCTCTGGATTTATTATACCATTCATTACCAACTCCGATACTTTGCTATGATCAGTAGTGCAAAAAACAATATCCTCATCGCGGAATTGATACACCCTACTGTCCCCAATATGAAATGTCTTGGCAAAAATATCGTTAAGGAATAAGATTGCAATTGTGGTACCCATTCCTATTAAATTTTCATCCTCTTGTCCTCTCTGAAGAATTATACGGTTTGCCAAATGCAAAGAATGCCTGATACTGTCCAGTATATCGACACTTTTTTGAGACACAAATTCATTTAAAACTATTTTAACAGCAATCTCAGATGCAATAGATCCACCATTTCTACCACCCATACCGTCGGCTACAACAAATAGAGAACCATGTTGGGTCCTTACCTTGCCAAAATAGTCTTGTTGATTGCTCCGCCCACCAATATCACTTATCTCCGAAACTATATAATTTAATCCTAAGCTCATGTGGATTTAAATATTTTTGACCAAAAATTAATATATTCAGATTCAAGGGCTTGTTTCATAGATAAAGCATCCTGGAATCGATTTAGAGGGTTTAGATCGGTCGCTTTTTTCAAAATCTTATATACGGATTCGGGAATATTTGGGTGCCTAATTAAGGGCTTATCATTCTCCGAACTGGCAATTGCACTGGAGATAGAAGATTTCAAACTTCCAGATAATAGTCTGTGAAAGGTTATTGCTGCTGCATAAAGATCTGAAGTTGCGTCTATTACATTTCCGTTTAGTTGCTCTGGAGAAGAAAAATCCGGTGTACCTAATGGTCTGTTTGTTTCAACTATACTTCCATATTCATCAATTCTTTGAACATCTACTTTAGCAATTCCAAAGTCCAAAATAACAGGTAATGAATCTTTGGTGATTAGGATATTACTTGGCTTTATATCCCGATGTATAATCTTTGGAAAATTTGAATGCAAGGCATAAAGTCCATCTAACATGCCAGACATTATTACCCAGGCTGTCGTCTTATGCATTTTTTTGGTTTCCCCTGACTCAATCAAATCACTTAATAAACTACCCCTGTAATACTTGCAGATAACATGATAAATGCCATCCTGATAAATTAGTTCGTACATTTTCATAACATTTGAGTGTTGAATCCGTACTGTAGATGCTATAACTGTAAGAAATTGCACGAAGGCGCTGGACGCCATATTACGATGAAGTACTTTTATTGCTAATTCCTGAGAATCAGATACTCGATATCCTTTAAACACATTACTCATTCCCCCCCGGCCAATGAAAGAAGCTTGATCATCTGGATCAAATGTATATTTATCTATATTACCGAATAGGGTTACTTCCATTTTATAGCATTTAGCCTGGAATTTGCAATGCTAGTACAATTTTTAAATCTGTCGATTTCTCCAGCAGAACTGGTAAAACACTCCAACCACAACTTTCCTTTCTGCATTGCAAGCGTGTCAGATTTTAGATCAAAACTATATTTTAGTCCTTTTACGAAACGAATAAATAATGTATCAAATAAAAAATTTTCTTTTGAAATTAAAAAGTCCAAGTCACTATGTGATTTCTTTAATTCATAGATTGCCAAACTATCGGAACTCCAAGTGTCCAAAATCGATAAATATTGATTAGTAGCTTGTACATATTCGCTATTAAAAGAAAGAAGGTCAGCTTTTAACAATAGAGTTTGTCGGTCTTGTTCTTTTTTATCTTCGAGTCGCTTTAAAGCATTATGAGCTTCATTAAATTCTCCTTTTAAGAAATAGGCCCTTGCCTGTAGTTTATCATTTTCAGTTTCTTGTGCTAGATCCAATAAATAGTCTAAATTACCTGTACTTACTAAAGTTTCTTCTAAGGATGATACAAAATATCTGAATTTGTTCCTGTTACGTTTAATTTCATTAGAAAATTTAGTCAATAATGCTTTGCTTTCATCCAGATCAATATTCAAAGCTTTTTCGAGCTTAATTTCATCCATCCAATCTATTTGATTGTTTATTAGGTCTAGTTCTTTAGAAAAAGAATACATGGGTGTTTCGCGAATTAGTTTTAATAGCAAGAGGCAGACAGGGTTATTGAGGTTAATATCAGTATTAGTAATACCGGATAAATCTACTTTCCCATTAAAATATCTAGGGTTTGATAACCAATATGTCCAGCGGTTCTTTGTTTCTACTAGGCTCAAGATATTCTTCTTATAGCCTTGAATTAGATTTATAGTATCCTTATTAAGGATTGATTTATTAATCGTAACTCTTTCAAATTTAGGACAATCAATTATTATTGGAGGTGGGTTAGGAACTTTATTATGATTATAATAATAAAAAAAAAAGCCTAATAGAAAAATACTTGCAAAACTGACATACATCGGTAAGGTAGTCCTGTTTTTAATTGATAATAATTCCCCTGCTAAAGACCCATTATCCTTGAACTTATTCAAGTCAGTTAGAAATTGGGCAACGTCCTTATATCTATCTTTAGGAATTTTGGCAGTTGCATTTTGCAAAAAGTAAAAAAAATATTTACTAATATTAGGATGTTCCTTAAGTGGTGTATTGAGAATATTCTGAAAGAGTTTGTATTCACTGTCGCCGTTGAAGGGTAATTCACCAGTTAAGGATTCATAAAGTGTTATACCTAAGCTATAAATGTCCGCTTGAATCCCAACTGGTCCGTATTGAGAAGAATTGATTTGTTCGGGGGGAATATAATGATATGTTCCAATTATAGAACCTACCCTAGTGATACCATGACTTTGTGACAAAGGGTCATTGACTCTTGCAATTCCAAGATCCATTAGCTTGGCTGATCCTTCAGTGGTGATCATTATATTTGAAGGATTTACATCTCGATGTATGATTGAGGGTTGGATATTATGAAGGTATTGAAGGGCAGACCCAATCTCAAAAGCGATCTTCTTAACTGTAGAGAAGTGAATACTATTATTCCTTTTTCTCGCTGCCTGAATTAATCCAGCCAAATTCTCCCCATCTACGTATTCTGATATTAAGTGATAAATATTACTTTCTTCGTCCACGATCAAATCGTAGATTTTAAGTAAATTTGGATGATCAAATCGCAATGAAGCCTCTTGTTTAAGTCTCGATAAAATCGAATCATCAATAGTAAGATTACGAAATAGAACCTTTACCGCTACAATTTTATTATTGCCGACTTCTCTACCTTTGAAGACATTTGATGTACCCCCCTTTCCAATAAGATCATTGTCATCAAATACATAGGTGTTTTGAGTCCCTCTTAGCGTTACGAGTGCCATTATTAAGGAAATTTACAATGATACATTAGTGGTACCAGGTCCACCTGAAGTTTGACTCACAGGATAATCGGGTATTTTACTTGCTTCTTTAAAATTTGAATTTGCTTGACTATTTATTAGGTTCCTGTCAATAACCATCAGTAAAAGTTCAAACTCTCCGAATTTCAACACATCGTTGTTTTTAAGTGTAAAACCAGAGTAGATGTCTAGCCTTTTGGAATTGACAAAAGTTCCATTGGCACTACTAAGATCCACTATTTGAATTTTCCATTCTTTGCCTTCATTAACCAATGAAACATTTATCTTAGCATGATCAGAACTTACATGCTGTTCATTTAGCTTTATGGTATTATTTTTACCTGTTCCAATACTATTATTACCTTCTCTAATCTCGAAGAAATCCCCGTTTTTGCTCCTGGAATAAGTAACTAAAAAGCCCGCTAACGTCGATTTGTGCTTAATAGATGGAGCATGAGATTCAGTGCCTACGATTGTGCCGCCGCTTAATATGGCTCCTCCTGAAGCCACATTGGTGTTTAATTGTACGGTGCCCTGATTGAGGTTAGGATTATATGAATTGGCAAAATTGGGGTCATCGTAATTCTTTCTTTCCATAGAATAGCATTTAGTTGATTCAGAATTTAAGCATTTTGTAAAGAGTGACCTTACTAGTTAAAGTTAACAAATTATGAGTCCATTGTCCTTTTTTTTTTCAAATCCCACGTATTAAAGATCTACTTAAGATTTAAATCGACTAACAACCTGTATATGAAGGTGTTAAACATATATTTTTCCTGTTGGATGGTAAAATAGTGATTGTCATGCTTTTTGATTTTCTATTAAAATGTTGGCCTAGGTAATGTGATAATGCGGCTTTCGATAAAAGGGTAGTGTAAATTCCGCTGGATCTGACTCCTCATTATTGGCTTTTGATACTGAATATAAAGCTTCGTGCAGGATGGCATTCTAGGATCCTTGAAATCGTGCGAAAGTCTAATTCTAGGATCTGAGGGCCTGACATTCCGTCACATCAATTGAACATCAAAAGTACTCTCTGGTAGTTTATCAATCTATGAGTAAGATTATAGCTTAACCATCCATAGCATTCCCTCTATAGGCAAAAGTAAATGTACATCTGCTGGTTCTCAATAATTTTGTTCTATATAGGCCACTATTATGATTATATGTTATTATTTAGCAACATTTAGTTAATTAGTATATATAGGGACTATCAGTTGCTAATCTTAGGCAAGGGAGAATATATTTTCCTCATGAGCCAAAGATTTTTGTCTTGTTACAGGTATTTTTAAGTGATTAGAGCCAGTTATGACATAGTAATCTAACTTCGTCTTAGGATCTCTTTTCCGATAGAATTTTCGAAAGCACTTCAGGAGTCTAATTGCCTTTGCTTCAGTTATTTGTTGCGCTGGAGTCCCTAATTCAGACAAATACATCTGCATATTATTTCTAATATCCAATTTGGTTACTTTGTAAGTGGTACTTTTTTGAACTGGAAAGTAATAATCCAGCCTATCTACCGCAATATGTCCTTTTGGGTTAATATGGAATATAGCCGACTGCATTAAAAAATTGAACTTTCTATTGTCTCTACTTTTAATAAGGCTGTTCTTTATAAGATCAAGCATTTTATTTGAATCTACATACTTGTAAATCTTTAAAAATTCATTGATAATCATTTTCTGAAATCTCGTCAATCCTCCATCCAACAGGTGAGTCGATATTATAGATTCACTATCACTGTTCTTTAATAGTGTTATTATGCTCTCTACTTGGGCTTTTCTACCAATAAGATTAGAATCTGGCTTTTCAACTATTGTTTTACTGTAGAGAACCATATGTTTTTACAGAATTACCTTCAGATATTAATTTATTTTTTAGTGCTACCTTGGTCCTATATAGTGTATTTCTAACTCTGATTGATTCCAGGTGAGCATCTATATTTAGGTAGGATGTCACGATGTTTCCATCTTTATCTTCTCTTACATATCTTAGGTTTTTAGCTTCCAGAAATGCTAGCATTTTACTATTAAATTCATGTAAGATTTCCTTTAGGACCAGACTTTTGCTGTAATGCTTTTTATTACATGCCATTGCATCAGCTTGAATTTTAGAAGTTTCAATTAGACTATCTCTAGATAGCTCCTGGTCTTTCTCATCAAAACTATAGAGGTCATGGATAATGGTCTCTGACAACAAGCCTGTTCTGCATCTACCGGCTATTTGTTTAAGTCTACGATCTGAAAGAGCTTGAATCTCATTTGTATTCCCTGAAATAGATACCAGATGATAGCTTTCTTTGAGATCAAAACCAGTAAAGTAGGCTGAAGTAAAGAAGTTAATTTGACCAGGCAGTAAGTCACTATCAAGCTCATGATAATAATCCCCAACTGATCCTGAAGATGCACCACTGCATAAGATTTTAATCCTATCTTTTGAGACAAGGTCATTCTTGACCAAATGATTAGCTAAACTGAGTGAGCCTAAAACTGAATTATAGGCTACGAAAATCTTGTCTTGAGGACTTTTGACTATTATCTTATTAATAGCATCTATGGATACACCTTGAAGGCTTGATCTGTTTGTTGTGATTACTGTAATGTTCCTTGGTTTTGGTTTATCGTACTTAATAAAGGTTATAGGCTCTTTGGCTAATATAGGGTCAGTGAAGTCTATTCTGGTAGCTGAGATCATTGCCCTGCTATCTAGCTTAAAAAGCTTATAGTAATCCAAAGTCATCTCCATGCTCCTTCTAAAAGTGCTATCGAGCTGGAAGGAATCTATTTCATCAATCAATAAAAAGTAATCTTTGTAAACGTTTGGGCCAATAGCATCAATCACCTTACGCAAACTATCTGCTACTACAAGAATCTTCTTATAGGGTATTGAGGTATCAGAAATGTAACTTAAAATTTGAGCATTGCTAGTGGTCTTGTCGGGATGATACTTAGTACTGCTTCCAACGTATAATGCATTGTGTTTATAAGCTTTTGATGAAGCAGTGATTTTAATAGGCTCTACAATGATAGAGTTTCGCTCAGTAGTCAGTTCAAGAGAGGTTGCACCCATACCGGTCTCATCTTTATATATAAATCCTGATGGGGTTTCAAGAAATACATCCGCTAAGTAAACAGGTTCTTTTTTCCTGGATTGGTGTCTTTTTATGGTTAATGTGTTGCCTTTAGTGGTGTGTTTTGTACTGACAATCAGCTTTTTATTTTTAATTCGATACTGATCCTCCTTATATTTTTTCATAATTTAACTAAAAATAAATAGTTTAAACCCAAATTTTTAATCCATAATTAGACTATATTCTCGTTCTGAACCATTTAATATTTGGCTAAAGAAACCTCTATAAGGTCAGCTTGACTGCTTCGTTCAGTCTTCTAGTCATCAAAACGAAAATGTACTATAAACTTAGCAACATTTAGTAATTCAATATATTTAAAGACTATTTGTTGCCTAACTACTAACACAGACTTTAATCTATCTATAACTTAGGGGTCAGCTTGTAACGGAATTGGGGGACAAATTGGTCCGGAATCTACAGTTGATGAATAAAGCGATGACGGAACAGATTTTAGCAATAAGGTTTGTTCAACGGGCAAGTATTGGCGAAGGCTGGGAATTTGTTGCTTGTCCTGCCCAGGCTAACCTATGTTGAAAATAGAAATAAAAGTTGATGATTTGTATTTAGCCCAAAGTTGTTTGTCATGCCCGAATCACTGCTGCACAGCGTTACAAATGATGCGACACAGCTTCCGTCTGCCCAGCCTTTGCCAATACTTTTGTTGGCGGTTGCTGTTATTTTACCCAAGTTAAAACCTTTGATGCGTAGATTATTTTTGAACTTTCCTTTTCCCCATCGAAAAAGTTTGTTGGCAATAAATTGAGCAATTTTTTTGAAGTTACTTTAGATGAAATATCAATGATTTCCTTGATGGTTTTCATCTTAGAAAGTTGTAAGCATTTTTCTTTAACTTTTGTTCGAGAACCAATTCTTTATCAAGTGCTAACACTTTTCCAAACTCAGTTAATCTATTTTGGTCGTCTATAATTTCGAGTAGTAACAAATCACGTTTAAACCTTTTATTTATGATATATTCATTGTTTAATAACAGCGGAATTTGCTCAATTATTTCTTTTGATGAACTTCTTGGAAGCATTTCGGATTTGTCCCCAAAGTAATATTTGAATGGCCCCTACCTCTTCCTTTAACTGGCTTAATAATTTTACTCTTAACATCTAAGTCTAAAAACAAAAGCCAACTTATTAAATAATTAGCATAATACTCCCAAGTTGCATCTTGAAATTCCTGTTTGAATGTGCTTTTTAAAATTTGAACTACGTCCGCTTTAGCGATCTTATTTTTGTTTAAATTTTTTAGTTTTAAGTAGGGCGTGTAGTTTTGAAATTTTGCAGTAATGAAAATAATGAACCCTTCTTTGCTTATCTCGATTTGGTTAGTTATCGAATAATAATCTCCATTTTTTTGAACAATTCCTAAGTTCCTCAATTCGATTAATATATTGTATAACGTCTCTCCACTAATTTCCTTGGGATGTTTTTTCAAAATTGTTTCAATAGTGACATTCTCATTTGCTTGAAACAAAAGCAAAACCTCTAAACAAATATTTACAGGTTGCCGGAGTAAATAACTTTCGCCAATTAGAGGTATTATACCTGTAACCAAATAATCTCGGTATATATCCCAATAAATATTGTAGTTAGCGCCCGACCTTATGATTAATCTTTTGTGCAAGAGCGACATAATGGTCTCACTCTCTATAATGTCTCCTACTTCTGTTTCGTCAAAAAAATTGCCGTCGTATGCCTTTTTGGCTATAAGTTTAAGAGCCTTGAGTTCTTGGGATTCTAACCGCTCTTCATCCTTTTTAAAAAGATCTAAGATGTTTAAATTGGCTTCGATAAGATTTTCTTTTGATAACCCTGATTGAATTTGATCAAAAATATGAATACAAAGTTTTTTTGTGAGCCACGGCAATCCCTGTGAACTTTCTTTAATTCTATCTTTAAATCCTTTATCTAATTCACCAATCGAACCTTCAAGCTGCTTGATAATACCATCAATTTCCTTCTCACCAAATTCACCTATCGTAAACTCTCTTGCCTGTTCTTTAGCTTGTTGCCATATATGATATGCAGGATCATCACTTTGAATGAAAAAATCCGATTTCCATGAGAAGCCGATAATCAAGTTAGGTTTACTGTCAGTTACATCGGTCAAGAATTTATAAAAGGTCTTAAAAAAATCCTTCTTACGAAACACATCTTCAAATTGATCGAAAATCAGCACCAAAAATTTTCCAGATAATTTTAATTTCTCCAAAAGCATTTTAATACTTTCTGATGAAAGCAAATCAACGTTGGAAGTGAAGCTAACTTCTTGATGAAAAATGTCTTTTTTTAGAAATCCCCTTTCAATTGCAGAATTAACAAGCTTTTTAAACGACAATGCTACAAAGTTGTCCGATATCGCACTACGTGTGTCAATTGCAATTCCAAAGAACTTGTTTTTGTAGTGTTTGTTTGAACATCGTTCTTTTATTTCCAAAACCAAAGAGCTTTTTCCCCATCCCGACTTTCCGTTTAAATAAAAAATTCTTTTTTCAGAGGATTTATCTCTGATTTCTTTGAAATAGCTTAGGATTTTTGTTCTAATATCGTCTCTGCCAACAAAGTGATTTCTCCGGGAGGAAGCAGGTAAATAATCATACCAGTTTTCACTTTCCTGAACTTCAGAAATTGTCTCTAAAATTGGCTGATTGCTTTTTTCATTACTACTGTTGATTAAATATTCAGAATAATTATCAATTAGAGATAAACTGCTTATTTCTGCGATTGAGTTTTGAAGCATTATGATGTGTTCTAAAGCAACTTTTTTCTCATTTCGTTTAGCGTCAACCGCAATAAATTTTGTCGGTAAAGCATTGGATTCATTGATGAGATATATAAAGTAATCACCCAAAAAGGTTATTGCTAGTATTCGTTTTGATATTACAAAATTTGCAAGGCTAGCCAGAGGTTCATAAATCATTTTTCCTACTTCAAGCATTTCAATAATTTCAGTCGGCTCGAAAAAAGTTAAGTTTTTATACTCTGTTCTATCCTTCATTTCCCTTAATAAAGCTCCGGCCTGACTTTCTAATTCTTGAGTGCGAAAGAAGTACCCTTTATCGACTTTCTTGAAACCTACATTAAAAGCAAATTTCGAAAGTTCATCCGATGACACTTTTTCTTTCGCTTTGCATTCTACATACAGGCTCTCTTTAGTATGTTTCTGTTCCGCTACTAAATCGATTTCCATTCCAGCAAAGTTGATATTGCCACGTATGTCATACTGATGAAGAGACAATAAATTCCTGACCAGGGCTTCAAAACAATTTCCTTTTGCTTTATTTGAAGAATCCTCTCCTAATATTATCCTAATTTCTGATTTCATGTTTAAAAGTAGTAGAGTGTTTGTTTACAGTTGCCCGCCAACTTACAGGACTTTGTGTAGGAGTGGAATAAAAGTACTTAACTCAGGCACAAACGGTAATCACAGAGAAAAAGTAATGAGTTAAAACGGGATCTCATGCCACTCTTACACAAAATACATGTTACATGTCGCTAATTTAGAAAGTTAATTAAAATTATGAGTATTCACCATAGTGATGACCCCTGCTTAGGTTATAAGTTATTATTAAATACTGGAATATGTCATATTTGTGAATTAGAAGATTTTGATAAACACCAGGTGACATTTTGGATTTATAAAAATCAAGCGACTTGGTTTAATATTACTTCAAAATCAGATAAAATGTTTCCAAGAAGTGGTGACAAACTTTGCATATAGCATTTCTAATAATCTCGGTTTACAAGAGGCGTGGACCACTCTTCGGGAATCGAGTCAATTTGAAAATCAGTGTCGGGAATTTCAGATTTGCAAAACTGTTGAACAAGTTTAAAATTTCTAATTCGGTTTTCATAGTATGTATGAAACAATTGATCAATTGACTGATTATTTTCATTTAAAATTTCAATTGCGTTTTGAATTAGAAATTCCAATTCAGTTACATCTGATTTAGTAGAATCCAATTTTAAAATTCTTTCTTTAATTTTCGATAGACTTTGTTCCGCATTAAATTGTTTTGTCATAATTATTATCATTTGTTCATCAAATATAAGCACTTATGATTAAACTTTTACTCGAATCTAAAGTGACATGTAACACATAAGTTTATGATATTATATGATACTTTCAAAAAATAATAACACCTGATTATCAATGATTTATCGTTATACAAAGCGTATTTGTCGTTAGGACAATTCACTTTTTTAAATTTTTCTAAAAGGGAGGCGGTAAGTCGGTTTCCTCTATAAGATCAGGGGTTATTTCTTTTGAATTTTTATCTAAGAGAATGATTTGATCTGCGACTATTTCAGTAATGTATTTTGTAAGGCCGTCTTTGCCCTCATATTGACGATAATTGAGCTTCCCTTCGATATATAAGTGGCTTCCTTTGTGCAAGTACTGGCCTGCAAAAAACGGCCAATCCACGCCAGGCTACTAAAGTATGCCAAATAGTATTTGATTTTGTCTCTCCATTTTTCATCCGATATATTTCAGTGTTCGCAAGAGCAAACTTGGCTACTGTATTGTTGTCCTGGAGAGATTTGATATCAGGGTCAGCTCCTAAATTACCTAGGAGAAATTCTTATTTTATCCAGGTATGAGCATTTCTACCATCATATAATTCTTTTCCTATAGGGGAAACAGTACTGATAAGATGACATCGAGATGTTAAACTTTAGCTATATTATTATTATGTATGGCTATCTGGCTACATAAAAATTTGGTCATAAACAGGCTGGATGTACTCTATTGAATATCTATTGTTTAAGCTCCAAATTGAAAGATTTTTTATTAGACTGTCCCGATTATTTAGAATATTATTAATATCGTATTGGTTATTGAGACCTTTTATCACCTCTATTGGGAAATATGGATATCAAACTAAATACTGAAGGGATAATAAAATTAATCATGGCTATTGCTATGTTAATATGCTTATTACCAATGCCTTACGGATATTATCAGATGGTTAGATTAGGATCTGCAATAGGTTTCTCTTACCTGGCCTATAATCTAAAGTCAGGGGAAAGTAATATGCTTTTGGTATATATTGGACTTGCTATCCTTTTTCAACCTATAATCAAGATATCATTAGGCCGGACCTTATGGAATATTGTAGATCTGGTAGTGGGTATTTGGCTAATCTTAAGTGTTTATAAAAATGGGAATAAAGCAGTATGATCCTTTTAATCTACCTGAGGAATTTGATATCTCAGATAATGTATGCAATTCTGGTAGGTGTATAGCTGAACTCAAGAAAGGTCCATACACGTTTTCTCTGCTTCTGGTTCATAATTTTTACCTAGAATGTATTGGTAGAGAAAATAATAATGAGATAGTATACAGCGAATGGCATATACCTACGATGGAGGAGCTGGAGAAGTATGGAGATTTTTGGGTAGATAATTGATTGTTGTATAGTAGTTATTCGCGTGAACCTAGTGCTTCATGACTATAGAGAGATCACCTGGAGGGTATTGGTACTGAAGGCGTTGAATAATTTAAAATAACATCGTGCCTCTAGGGGAGAAAGATAAGTATATGAACTGGTGACCTGCCTGAACCAATAGTAGATCCAAGTGAGTATTTGACTTGGCGCAAGAGGATCAAAAAGTAAAAACATCAATATATGACCTAAGTTTATGCAAAAGCCTATGGGATCCCTAAATTTGTTTGACAGATGTTTGACAGGCATAATAAAAAACCCTCTAAATCAACGACTTAGAGGGCATTTTAGTTGACCTACTAGGATTCGAACCTAGGCAAACAGAATCAAAATCTGGTGTGCTACCGTTACACTATAGGTCAATAGCTTGTGGAAGCGGGTGCAAAGATATGAATTTTGGCATTTTGAACAAAATGATCTTTGCTTCTTATTTTTAAGCCTATAATTTTAATATTTTCCGATGCATAATGTCAGGTCCTGCCTGGATTATAAGGTGATAGACCCCTCCTGGATAGCCGGAGAGATTTAGCAGGTAGGATGGATCCGGGCTACGTGTTAGGATGTTGTCAGACTTAAAGATGAGTTGACCTTGACTGTTAAATATTTTGTAGTTCAAGGTGAAGGATGGTAAAGGATTGAGGGTCAACTCTGACCAGCCCGTTGTGGGATTGGGTGACAATAATATCTGTAAGCGGTCCTGGTGAAGTGTTATATCTGTGGCCAAACACGCAGAAGTGATCAGATCGGATACGGTGGTCCTAAGCTTTGGCAAGTCCTGGTATAGTTTTTCTCCCGGACATTCGGTGGAGCAGCCATCCCGATGCCCGGAGATGCGCAATAAATCGAGGCCGCTGGATGAATGTGGAGCTCTTTCTCTGGGTTCGATGTTTAATTCGCAGGATTTCCATGCTAATAATTGAGTTAAAGTGCTCAATGCCTCTGGGCTGGCAGTTTGATCAGTATAGAGGCCTAACATGCAGACTCCCATAGTATTGCTGTTTTTACTGCAAAAATGAGCTCCAAGGGCATCTGCTCCGTCAGAATATCTTCCTTCAAATAAAGTACCGTCGGGAGCAATCAACCAATTATACCCTATGTCTGAATATCCATTGGATGCTACATGGAAATTCCAAATACTGAGCACAGTAGCAGCCCAGTCTGGTGAATTATTTTGACCTGCGGAATGGTGTACTATAAGGTGTGTCACAGGTGAAGTAGTCGCAACGGGCCAGGCCCCTTGAGGACAGTTCCAGCCAGATCTGCTGACATATTTTGGCTTCATGCAAGCACAAGACGATTTTTCGCGTAAGCCTGATGATAAAACCGGTGAGGTGTTATTTTTTTGACAGAACCAGGATTGAAAAAATTTAATCGAATAGCTTGAATACTGGTGCTATCTGATTTGAGATTACTGATGCACCTCAGTTGATAGTAAGATATGGATTTGTCCAGGGTCATTAAGGTAGATACCGCAGTAAATCGACCACCTTCGTAGTGGTTCTCTATATGTAAAGGCAGCCACGGATCCCAGTCGAGGCCATTGGCCGAAAATCTGACTAAGAGAGCAGATTGATTTTTGATCTTCATTTTGTTCTGACCAGGCTGCCGAAAAACTCAAAAAGGGTTCAACATGATCCAACTTAATCTTTTGTGGCGCAAACAATACCCCAGTTTGTTTTTGGGCATTCCTTGGTATATTGGTCTGGGGGTCCAGGTTGGTAAGATCTGCTATTTTTAGTGAGTTGGGTAGCATATTTTTGAGCTCAAAATATTCTACAAAGCTTTGTTGACTAATGCATTGCGTCGAAATGCTGAATGCTATAATGCCCAAAATGATCCCTTTCATAAATTATTTAAGTCAGAAGGTTTTAGCCTATTTGATCTCGATGATATTAGTTTTCAATTTACAACTTAATGACTTTTTGGCGAATGGTATGGTTAGACTCAGTCAAGAGTACGCAGTATACCCCGGGTTTAAATTGATCCCAACCTTTCACTTTTTCGTTAAATGACCCGGACACAGTAAGGGTTTTACTTTTTAATATTCTGCCATCCATGGACAAAATCTGGTAGTAGCTCAGCTGGTTTTGCGGAACATATCCATTTAAATATAGCTGATGGGTGGATGGATTAGGGTAGCAAGTCATTTGCAAAGTAGCCTTTTGATCATAGATGGGGGTCGAAAAACAAGTGCGTTTCAACTCTGTATTCACAGCTGATCGCAAATGCGGTATCAGTGACTGTAGACTGTCGCCAGGGCAAGCTGTCTGGCACCCTAGCCGATGTCCCTCGATGGTGCGTTGGAGAGATCCAAGTGATGCCAGGTAGGTGATTTCCTCCGGATTGAGCTCCCAAAGACATGATTTCCAGGTCAACAATTGGATGAGAGCGCTTTTTGCTTTTAAGGTTATTTGTTGATCATCATAACTGCCTAACAAGCATATGCCGATTGTCTGAGCATCTGCGTTGCAAAAGTGATCGCCCGGTGACTCTATGCCGTTATATACTCTTCCTTCGTAGATAGTACCATCAGGGGCTATCAACCAATTATAGGCGATGTCTGTATATCCATAAGTGATGGTACTGGTGTTCCATAGACTCAATACGGTTGCTTCCCAACTAGCAGATAAAGCAGGACCGCCGGAGTGATGAAGGATGATATGCGTGATAGCCTGTTTGGCAGTTGGTGTCGCTACATACAGGCAATTCCATTTAGCCCTGCTCACATAATTTGGCTTAAAGCAAGTGCATGACTCCGTTGATACCCTTCGTTGGTCGTATCGATTGACTGAATTCGAACAGGCCTTTAAGTCATAGCCGGGATTATAAAAATTGATTAATATGGCATGTATATTGAGCCGTTCGTGAAGAAGGTTGCTGTTGACTTGTAATTGATAATAGGTGTATTTTTTATCAATATACATCTGAGTAGAGGTTTCGGTGAATCTTCCTTTTTCAAAATGATCATAAAGCTTAAAATCTGTCCAGCTATCCCAGGCACTGCCATTGGTAGAGAATCGTATAGCGAGGGTCGTATTGCCGGGCTTGTCATTGGTCTCATACCAGGCTGCAGATACGCTGATGAAAGGGGTAGCACCATTTAGTTGGATCGGACGCGGGGTGATAGTAAAAGCAGTGTTTTTGAGTTGGTCAATAGAAAGATTGGTTGTGAGGTCCAGATTGTCAGAAGCAATCAGATTGGACTTCACGGAAATAAAATGTTTTACCTCGATATCTTCCGTAAAGCTTTGCGAGCTTAATGAAAGCGCTATCATCATTAAAGTGAATGTAATCCCAAATTTCATCTAATGTTTAGTAAGTGATCTGATCTTTTTCTTCTAAGAATAACGAATATTTCCTTTTAAAAAAAAACTAATTTTGGAAAAAATTTAAATATTCAACTTTATGCACCGATGGATGATATTTGTTTTGGTGGGGATACCGACCTTATTTTTTGGACAGACCAATAAGTCAAAATACAAAGCTGGATCAGCTAATCAGTTTACCTTGTTCGATGTACAATTTACCTACACCAAAGCTGATGCGGATAGCTCCAAACCAAGCAAATCCCATTTTTATGTCAAGGGTGATCTGATTAATGCCGACCGTCCCAAAGACTGGACCAATCCTGTAGATTTTCGCAATGGCACGGTTCACATCCGCTTAGAAGTGCTCGAGAAGGCCCCTGGGAGATGCTCCAACAGTTTGGACACTCTGTTATATCCCAAATAAAGGCCAGGGCAATAATTATGGATGCACAGGTACTCAAATCTATACGAAAGAAGGGGTTTACGAAAGAGATATCGATATGAATTCTTTTTGGGAAAATCAATCTATCATCTGGACTGAAGGTATCAAGCAGATGGATTTGGTCATCAAAGACGATAGTGGTGGTCAGGGGCATGCCCACAAACGCGCAGATTCAGAACATTTTTTTCCTACAAAGGTCCGAATCACCATGGTTCAGGTGGCTTCAGGTGCGGTTTATGATCCTGGTTTGGTCAAAAAAAGACCTATCCGTATTAATCATAAATAATGTAGATAATGGACTTTGTAGGTTCTGTTCAAAAGCTTTTTCTATACTACAAAAAGTTGGGTGAAAAAGCCAAGGATCAGGTAGAAGAACCACATTTGTTTGTTCAGGCGAATGAAGACTGCAATAGCATCGCGATCATCGTCCAACATCTTTACGGTAATATGGTGTCGCGCTGGACAGATGTTCTCAGCACCGATGGAGAAAAACCCTGGCGCAATCGAGATCAGGAGTTTGAAAAAATCATTGAATCAAAAGAAGAACTCTTGCAGCTTTGGAATAACGGGTGGGAGTGTCTTTTTGGTGCCCTGGATTCACTGAAACCGGAAGACCTCGACACTGTCATATATATTCGAAATGAAGGTCAGACCGTGCAGGAAGCCATTCTGAGGCAACTGGCCCACTATCCATATCATATCGGGCAAATGGTGCACATCGCAAAAGAGCTTAAGTCCTGTTCATGGAATAGCCTGTCCATAGCGCGTCATGCCAGCAAGCAATATAATGATGAAAAATTTTCGCAAGAAAAAGGTGCACGAAATTTTATGGAGGGCAATATGGATAGGGTGAATAACAAAAAAAGTAAGCGGCTTTAGTAATGAATTGCTTTTTTCTATTCAATTCACTTGAAAAGATTATCCCCCCATCTCATCTGCACTCGGTCCATAAGGTCCTGGTACAGGAATATCCAACAATCTCATACAAACCTGGAGCTGTGCCCGATGATGGGCATTTTGACCGAAGGCATGCCTCACTGCCTCCCATTTTGGCAGAGCCAGATAGGTGACATCACCCGCACCCAAAGACCAGGGTTCCTCCAGGATATCATCTGAGGATTCGTCCAGGGCTTTTATGGCTTCATTGACTGCAAAATCAAGTCGCTCTAAAAGTTCATCAGCCGTGTTCATATCTGCTGCTGGATAAGGACTGTTGATAAAGTCCCACCGGGGATGCTTTAACACGATAGCTATCATCAAAGGCATCTCTGCAAGGTGTGAGGCCAGTGGTTTGAGCTTCATGCTTTTAGTATGTGGTTGCCAATCCATTTTGTCAGCAGGTACGATGGCAAGCATGCGACGAGTCTGAGCCGCTTCAGACTCCAGTTCTCTTTTGAAAGATTCGATAAAAGTGATCATGATGTTTTGTTTTAGTCACAAAGTAAGCTGAGACGAGTGTCAAAGGTATGTCAGTAGGGATGAATGGTAAATAATTTTTTTAGCGAATTGAAGGATATGCAGTGATGTAACTATTTGCTAAACACAGCGTAATATTTACAATTAAACAATAAATGAAAATGAAAAACTTGATCTTCAAATCATTCCTGATGGTTATTTTATTTGTCGCTGCTCAAGATATGAGCCATGCACAATACTTGCAGACACTGATTCATAAAGCGTACCTGGCTGTGATCGTAAATACCGCCAGTTTTACTCCGGCGACTACCAGCACTACCAATACTTCTTTTGATGGCCAAAATGCTGGCACTTCCACAACCGGAAAATCTAGTCAATATCCGGATCGCGCTGGAAATCCTAATACTAAAATGACCAAAGACCAGGACGGAGAGCCGATGATGCTTCTGCCGGTAAAAAAGATCGCACCCGCGAACATGGTGGTTCCGCAACCAATGGCAAGTGTGATGGCAGGAATGAAAATGAAGGGAACTATAACAGACAAGCTACTTCCAATCGGAATGGCACGGTAAGCCAGAAGGATGGTAGGTGTGGCAGGTAATGGTCATTGCAAAAAATTATATTATGGAGCCCTGGCATTTTGCCCGGGCTTTTTATATAATTCAATATCTAAGAGCTGATTTGTCAATATCTAAGAGCTGATTTGGGTACTCAATATTCAAAAAGACCTTCTATGGGTCATCCTGTTTGACCAGTGTTTTGATCTTCTGATTTTAAGGTGATTCAGTCATTAAAATAATGTAGACATAAGATTGATCCAGGGCAAAAAATGTAAAATTCAGGCCAAAATATGCTTTACCTTGTAGCTTAATATCATAAGCTTTAATTTTTTTATATGAAAAAAATATTCATTTGTCTAATATTTTGCACTCTGGGTAATTTAGTTTTTGCTCAAAATAACAAAGGCTCTGCTAAGCCTGCTGTGGATAGCATAGCTATGATGAAAGAATTTCAGCAGGAAATGCTCAAAGCCATAGAAGAAGAGTTCAAACCTTCTGCTGAAATAAAAAATGATCAACTGGCAGACCATGCTTTGCCCGTGGAAATCAACGAATCAGTGGCAAAAGAACGAACTAATTTATTTCTATCCAGTTTTGGATTCAGACCATCCCCATTTTCAGGAGAATCAAGCCAGTTACTAATCGAATTTGACAATTTCTTTTTTCCTGGCCCTGATATAGTTGAATACAATATCAAATGGCTGAAAGCATTGGACAAATCCAATAAGGACCATTTATTAGTGGATGAAAATACCAATTCAGACAGGTGGTCCTCGATGACCTATGGCGGTCAAACATTTTTGAAATTAAAGGATACGTTCCAAAATAAGATTACAAAAATAGAAGCTGAAATTTCCATAAAAACTCCTTCGAAACTGAATATCGTTAAATTAGAAAAATCGCAACTCAATAAAACATTTACTATTGGCACTGCCACCGGCCGGTTATTGCGATTGGAAAATGATTTTGCCAGTATATGGATAAATACCGGCTACGAAAATTTTCAATTAATTCCTTTTAATGCCCGAGGTCAGGCGCTTGAAGTATCCAGCAATACTTCTTTTGCTTATATGGCGGATAAAGAAACCATCAAGTCATTGAAGCTTCCCAAAGATCTGGGACCGGGATCATTGATGTATATTAAAGCCAATGGGGTAATCCATCGCGTCGATGTCTATGAAATGGCATTGACCTCAGAGTCAAAAAACAAATTTACCATTCTGCCAACACCCATATTAATCAATGGCGTAGGTACAGTCACCAATGAAAAATATGAAAATTATCTGCCAAAGGATTTTTCTAATCAGGTTGCCGTAGACTCTCTCCAAATAAAAGATAAGACCAGGATTAAAATACGGCGCCTCGTCAGTGATTGGGATAAAACGGTCAGCTACAGACTTGAATACGCGCTGCCATCCGATAATTTATTGATCAAATATGCAAAGGGATCCTTTCTTAATTTGAAATTTTTCAACAAAAAGAAATTGGTGAAAGAATCTGAAATAGACGGATTTTACGACTCTGAAAAATGTATCCTTTATTGTACTCCTCAAAATGAAGAGTATAATGCATTGGAATTTGACGAAGTCCAGGGAACGGTCTCTGTCAATTACCCACAAGCAATAGCCTCCAAGACATTTCTGAAGCCAGACAAAAAGGCAGGCATACTTGCCATGGCAGGTCATAAACTTACCTTAGACAGAGATGCACTGAGCGGGATCGAAGATATTCTAAGCAGCAGTGAGCTCCAGGCTTTAAGAGTCTATGGCAAATCACCCTTGTTTCCATTGAAAAAGGACAGCTATTCCAGCTCCGAATTTAAAGATGAAAAGTCTTTGGATTATTCTTATTACCTGGGAAACATCACTTCGGTACAAATAGATATCCCCACAGGGTGGACAGAAGTTAGTTTTCCTTTTAAGGTGACATTGACCCCGGATAAAACAACCAAAAAAAAGTAATAGATTTCAGGCGCAGTGATTAAAAGCTGAGGTTGTTTTAACATAGCGTATTTCCTAACCTTGCACTAAATCCTTGCACCATTTTGCTTACTTCGTCTTTTAATATTGCTGGCTCTAGAATGTCTGCATAAAGTCCAATCATCATATACCAATGAGCAAACCCCCGCAATGATCCTGTTAGAAAGGTTATTTCAAGTTCGTCTCTTTTAGTTTTTTCCGAAACATAGCCGTTATAATATTTTTGGTCTCCGAGGTACCTTGCATCTTCTTTTTTCATACGGAGAATCACTTGAGTAAGATTTTCTTTGCGTACTATTTTACTGAGATATTTTTTTAGCGTCGGGTGTGATTTGGTAAAACAGTCAGTAGTCGAGGTCAAAGCATCTATCCGATCGATGCGAAAGTCACGATAGTCACGGCGCAACTGACAGTACGCTATGATATGCCAATTATTCATGAGTTGAAAAATACCGATAGGTTCTACTTTGCGATGGAGACTTTGATCCTGGTCGCGCGTTTTATAGCTGAGCAGGATTATTTTTTTATGTGCAATGGCTTCGATAATCGACTGTATATAACCTGCCTGGTGTTGCTGATCTTTTTTGACAGGAAGATATGGATTGGGTAAAACCTGGATATTGTCTTCCAGTGCTTGTAGATATTCTTTATCTGTTTGTCGGAGGATAGATTTGATTTTAAACAAAGCAGA
This sequence comes from Saprospiraceae bacterium, assembly GCA_016709995.1. Taxonomy (NCBI): domain Bacteria; kingdom Pseudomonadati; phylum Bacteroidota; class Saprospiria; order Saprospirales; family Saprospiraceae; species Saprospiraceae bacterium. The sequence goes on along the minus strand of JADJLQ010000001.1, from coordinate 2,184,533 downwards.
TTTATAATCCTGATCGAGACTTTTGTCTGTATGAAGCTCTATTAATTTATCTGCCGTGATCAACGCGGCAGCTTCTTTGTAGGAGAACTGCACTGGAGGTAGCCGATATCCATCCACCATTCGATATCCTTTTCCCGGTTCGCTCAATATCGGGACACCGGTAGCAGTCAATGATTGAATATCACGATAGACAGTTCGTGCAGTGATCTCAAATCTATCGGCGATGTCTTGAGACCTGACCCATCCACCGGATTGTAATTGTATGAGTATGGTAGAAAGCCTTTCGAGCCGATTCAATTGGAAAAAGTAACTATTGGCTTCATCAAGATTTTTCTAAACTCTACTTCTGACCCCTCAGATTGCACAGCAAAGCTGCCCTGGGTGGCAGTAGCATTGTATCCATAATTAACCAAAGTATCATTGAGCCAAACTTTTATCTCTCTCCCCAGGCATTCAATGGTCATATGGTTCCATTCACCCACCGGGTTTTCAGTAAAGTCAGTAAGGTTTTTAATGCGACGATTTTTGTCACCGTCGACGCCCCATTTTTCTTTGGGTCCGCGGCGAGCTTCCATATCCGGTGTTTCGATATCCTCACCAATACACCAAAAGTCCCCGGCATTCTCATGCATCATCTGGACCTCGATAGATTGTGGAAACATAGCATACAACCTGCGGGGAGTGGATACATATACCAATGCCCCACAATTGCCAGGCTCCCCGGCGAACCTGTATTCAAGCTCAATCTGGTAATTTTCCAAAGAGCTGTCTGTGATTAGGTGGCCTCCTGGAGTCCCCAGACTCACCAACATGCCTTGTCGTATGATGAATGGATTGCGTGCAGCAGGATTGGTATCCATTTCCGGTACATCTATATGCCAGCCTGTTAGATCCTGACCATTGATGAGTGAGATGGCTTGCCTTGATGGTTGATGTCGAGCCTCTTTGCATTGAATCAAAGCAAAAATGATCAAAGAAATTATGAAGGGGACATTTGCTTTTTTCATGCGTAGCATATTTGGACTAATAAATTGTGAAAGATAAGAGATCTTTTAGTGACGAAATAATTTAGGCAGCAATATACCTGACCTTTTTTTATACATTTCCCATCCTTCTTTTTTTGAGAGAGACTCATCTTTGAGTATGATGTTGACCGCAAAAAGTCCCAGCCATACCCAGGCCAGGATCAATCCTGCAAGCCAATGCCAGGCCATAAGTCCGTAGGACCCGTAGATCATCATTTCACCGAGATAGTTTGGGTTTCGGGTACGATTGAAAAACCCTTCCATGATCAAACCTGATTTGTATTTGAGTGTATAATATTTCTGTGCATCACTGGCCATCATTATCGCTACACCCAAGGTGTGAAGGGTGATACAAAGGGCCAGATAATAGGGAGGCCATTCAATATTAGGCCCATGAAAAATGGGACTGATCAGTATCCATGGGATTAACCAGTAAAGTCCCAAAACCAATATAAAGGAAAGTAAAGCTCCCCCAATCGTCACAGGTACCTCCCACCGTCGATCTGGAAAGTGATAATGTTTGATCAGCCAGCATAAACCATAAGAACCATGCAGGCCGGCATATACCCATGCAGTGGTAGTATAATTTTCATATATCCACATCAACCATATCACGAAAAGAAAGGTGCTGCCTTTTTGAAAATTAATTACGGTCGATAGTTTAATTAATCTGGGACCACCTAAAAAATCCTGGCTAAGGTATTGGTGGAGGGCTGCTATTTTTTGAACATTGGTAGACATCCAATTTAGGTTTTGATTGTAAAAGTATCGTTTAGAGCTGGAATAAAATGCTACCATTTTCAGGGATTCTTTTAAATCATTCTTTTTATCTAAATTTAAGGTGTATTCAATTTTTATACTTTATGAAACCAATTTACGCCTTGCTCGTAGGTATCGATACTTACCCTCCTGCCGTACCCAAATTAAGTGGCTCCAAAAAAGATGTGCACAAAATCAAATCTTATCTCGAAAGTAATTTTGGTGACAGGCCGCTTCATATCAAAACCCTGTTAGACGAAGAAGCTTCTTACAGTCAGCTAATAGAACAATTCAGGTCCCACCTGGGGCAGGCAGGTCCTGACGATGTGGTATGGTTTCATTACAGCGGTCATGGCTCCCGGCAGTTTTCTGCTCCGGAGTTTGTGCAGCTCAACTCAGGTAAGAAGGACGAAACCTTAGTCTTGCACGATAGCCGGCCTGGCGGAGTAGACCTGGCTGACAAAGAGCTGGCTGTATTACTCAATGAACTGAGCACCAAAAATCCTCATATCCTGGTGACATTAGATTGTTGTCATAGTGGATCCGGTACCCGCGGAGCAGATGAATACATAAAAAGACTTTCTGTCGATCGGGGAGATATCAGGACCATTGACTCTTACCTCAATGGATTCTATAAAACCAGGGGTACTGATGTTCCTCAGGCCAAATATATTTTTTATGCTGCTTGCAATAGATTTCAAAGTGCCAAAGAGACTTTTACAGGAGGAGGGCTCTTTACGGATGTTTTGATCAAAACATTATCTAAAACGAAAAAAGATATTTCTTATGCCGAGCTGCTCATAAAACTCAGACAGGAAGTAGTAGCGATGAAATGGGATCAGGATCCTCAACTGGAGATCGTCGGTGAAATGAATAGTTATTCTCAATTTTTAGACGGTGCACCGGTGCCCAATGCTCCAAAGTATGCTGTCAAATATATCGACGAAACCTGGATGATGGAAGCAGGTCAAATACTGGGAATATCTGATGAATTCAAACTGGTACTTTATCATGACCAGTCGAATGACATCATATCCAAGGCAAAAGTCAGTAAATCAACAGCCCAGTCTTCGATCATTATTCCCGAAAAAGAGCTGGATAAATCGACACTCTATTGGGCAGTACCCATTAATCTCCCGCTGCCATTTGAAGTTGGGTTAAAAGTGGAAGATCAATACCTCAAAAGATTTGAAGAAGAGGCGTCAAAAGTATCCAATGTCAGGTACACCACAGATCAGGTGGAGGAGCAACCGTATTTTATTATTCAGAATGGAGATAATTTCGAGCTCAACGACAAAATAAAAAATCGGGTCCTGTTTTTTGCCAAAATCAAAGAGCCTACCGCAATGTATTTACTTACCGACAAACTTACTCAGATCTCTTCCTGGACCAGGATTTTTTCTTTGCAGAATAATAAATCCATCCTGAGCGATACAGCATTTAAAGTCTCCCTAGAAGTTAAATTGGAGGAAGGTGCTCAGAATTATACCCCAGGAGAAGTCAATATCAAGACAAACAATCAGAAGGTACCATACAAATTATGGATCCAGAATCAATTTACCCAACCTTTAAACTTTTTGTTGATCTACCTTTCCGATCATTACGGGGCTATTCCGTTAAAAAATGAACCCTTAGAAAAAGCAGATGCGCCTACCTTGTTTTGGGGAGGAGGTGAAAACGATTATTTTATAGTTCCTGCTGATGCAAAGGTCTCCAACGACAATTTTTTAATCATCATCAGCACAGAGCGGACAGATGATATTTATTTTCAATTAGAGGAATTGGTTTTTGGGGAATTAAAGCCTGAAAATAGAGCTATACCCGGTCTGAATCGCAATACAAAATTTACAGGGGAGTGGTGTACCAGCAGATTTGTCATTAATTTGGAGTGAATATTGTTTGCAAGTGTCTTACGATGTCATTTCCTTCGATTACCAATTATTTAAAATGCCGATTTTTTGAGCTTCAAACCGGTCATATTCCTGGCATTTGCCAACGATAAAGTAGACAATGCTGCGTACCTTAGGAATCTGTCTGCTGAAATGCATGGTATCAGGGGAGCCCTGGAAAAGGCAGAGATATCCGGCTTGTGCGATGTCGTCATCAGGCCATCCGCTTCGATAAAGGATATCATTGATGCTTTCCAGGATAAAAGATACGGGCCCAGGATCTCTATATTTCATTATGGGGGGCACGCAGATGGATTTTCATTACTATTAGAAGCAGCCGATGGTAGTAAAGAACTCACCCATAAAGAAGGACTTGTGCCATTTCTGGCAAAGCAGGAAAATTTGAAATTGGTTTTTTTAAATGGCTGCTCTTCCGAAGGCCAGGCTAAAGAACTGGTAGCAGCCGGTATCTCAGCGGTCATCGGTACGGTTACTTCTATCAATGACGAAGTCGCTTCAACATTGGCTATTCGATTTTATAGCAGTCTTGGCGATGGCTACCAAATTGAAAAAGCCTGGTCATTTGCTGAGGATCAGATTAATATCGCTAAAGGTACCTCGGATACCCGAGCTTTGTATTGGTCAGGCAAACAAGAGCTCACGGAAAAAAAACCCTGGGTCATTAGATTTAAAGATGGAGCAAAAAGTATTAAAGGGTGGAACCTCCCTGATGTATCGGGCAATGCTTTGTACGGTTTGCCTGATATACCACCCAGTCATTTGCCGGACTCTCCTTTCTTGTCATTAAATCGATATGAGCGCAAGCATGCAGAGGTTTTTTTTGGCAGGTCTGAATACATAAGGAAATTATACGTAGCAGTCAGAAACCAAGATGCCCCTCCGATAATTCTACTTTATGGCCCATCTGGGGCAGGAAAATCAAGTCTGTTGGATGCAGGATTAAAACCGCGACTCGAGAACCGTCTTGAGATATTATACCTGCGTAGAATGGACTCCCTCACTCTCAGTACAACTTTGTATTATGCCTTATTGGAATTGTGTGGATTCACACCACAGGTGAGTCCATTAGGCGCTGAAGCAACTTCCGACGCCACTGTGGTAGATGATCTTAGAGAAATTGAGGAAGTGATCAGCGACCCTTATAAATCAGATATCCAAACCATCATTAATAAAATAACTAACGAGCAGGAGGAATTGACGGACCAAATAATCAAAAAAATTGATCCACCGAAAAACATATTGCAATCATGGAACCTGGCCGAACAAAAACTAAACAAACCCATCCTCATCATTCTAGACCAAATCGAAGAAGCTTTCACCCGACCATTAAAAGAAAATGCAGATGAGTTAAATGAATTATTTGTCAATTTTAGATCCATATTCAGTGCTGGTACACCAATACCTCAGGGAAAAATTATATTAAGTTTTCGTAGTGAATATCAATCTCAAATCGATGAATATTGTAAAATCCATGAACTGCCGAAAAGCAGAGTTTTTTTGGATAATTTCACTAAGGAGGATGTCCTTGAAGTTTTAAATGGGTTTAAGAAATCTCAAAAGCTCAAAGACACCTACAATCACGAGGTAGAAGATGCTTTGCCGCTTATCGTTGCTGAAGACCTGGTAGTCGACCTTGAATCACCTACTTCCCACATGTTGCAAATACTCCTTACCAAAATGTGGAATAGAGCCAAAAGCATCAGTGCGGAGGCTCCTTCATTTAGCCTTGAACTGTATCAAGTCTTGAAAAAGGAAGGCCTGGCAATAGACGAACTGCTCCATACACAGCTAGAGAATATCAACAATAAATACCCGGAGTATTCAGAAACCGGATTTGTGCTGGATGTACTTCATTTTCATTGTACTCCCAATAGTACAGCGGCTATTCAATCTAAGCAGGCTTTGTTGCAGAGATACTCCAATTCAACGGAAGAGTTGCAAAAAGTAATAGAAGCTTGTAAAGAAAATTTCCTGATCGTTGAACTGGGAGGCGATAACCATTCAACTATGTTGGCCCATGATACCCTTGCAAAATCGGTAATAAAACGATCTCTTCTGTCCACCATGCCGATACAACAATCACAGCGATTGTTAAATTCGAAGATGGAAGCGGTACGGGGAGGTTCTCCTACTGCTACGCTAGACCTGTATGATTTAAGACTTATCGAAAGTGTACAAAATTATTTGCCTGCTTTTACAAGTGATGAACTAACATTGATCAATAAAAGTCGAATCGAAGCTGCAAAAAAGGAAAGGGATAAGCAAAGGTATAAATATTTAAAACAATCTATGACCGCAGTTGTATTGGCTGGTTTGTTTTTAACCCTTGGGTTATTTTACAATGCCAAACAGCACCAGAAGCAATCTAATATCAATGCAAAACAGTCAAATATCAATAAACAAGCTCTGAGTTCAACCATCAGTTTGTCCCGTGATCCTACCAATGCATTAAAGCTAGCTTACCAGGGTATGAAAGATGATCCAGGGTATCCGGAGATCAAAAAATCTTTGATTCGGGCCTTTTATAGTTCGATTGATAACCATACACCATGGTATAAAACATTGCTCAAAGGAGAGAGTTTCTCAAAATTAATTGTACATCATGGTCAGAAATTAGTGATTCCTTTTGTAAAATCAGATTCGCTTAAGATTCTGGATTTTGCTGGAAAAAAAATTGGTGCCTTGGGGGTTATAAAGATGCCTATACATGAACATGACACAACTGTGGCGGTGCGCGATATTTATTTTGAAAAGGTTGAGTGGAGCGCAAAAGGTAATCGCCTGGTGGCACTTAATAGCAGTGGTAGGTTGCAATTCTATGATCAGGACTTCATTGCGGATACGGTCATCGGGGCGCAGGACGAATTTGAATTTTTTGATATTTCCAATGACCAGGATGAGGTATTGAGCTATAGTAAATTATCAAAAAAACTGGTAATTTTTAATTTCAAGGGACAGGTTATTAAAACCATCAATGCAGTAGTAAATAATCAAACGACAGTGCCGGTCAATGATATTCATTTACTGTACTACCTGCAAGGTGGGCAAAACATCCTCCTCACAAAAAACTTGGACCCCAGAGCAGAGATTATAAGCCGGGAAGGAATTCATCAGGCTTTTTTGGATTCAAAAAATGGAGTAGTTAAGTTTGTTCAATCCTCTCGATCAGGCGATTTACTTGCTGTAGCGAGAACCACTGGCACAGTAGAATTATGGTCCAAAGCAGGCAGGTTTATAAAAAATATAGTTCCTTCCGACGAATCAATGCCTGGGATAAAGTCATTTAGGACCAAAGATGTAATTCACGTAGATTTTCATCCTTCTGATAGCTTTATATCAATCTGTTTTCATGATGACATGGCAAGAATCTTTAATATTTATAATAATAATAAACCCTTGACTTTAAAACACAATAATTTAGTCACTTTTACCAGATTTTCAACTGAAGATCGGTTCATCCTATCAGGCTCCTCGGATAATACTGCTTCGGTCTGGGATATGAAGGGTACCTTATTGCGAAAATTGCAAGGACATACCAATGATGTGACGGATGGGGCATTGGATGAGGAGGGCGATCAGGTACTCACCTGTTCGCTGGATGGGACAGTTAGGTCCTGGGAGCTTCAAAATTATGAGGATGTTCAACTCTTAGGCCATACTGGTTCGGTGACTTATCTGGATATAGACCCTTCAGGAAAATATTTGGTCTCTGCAGGGGCCGATCATACTCTTCGACTGTGGGATCTCGAAAACAATCGCGAAGCTCATATGATAGACCTTGGTGCCCAGGGTGTTCGATACGTGATGTTTATTAATAATGAAGAAGTACTTGGCATCACTAACTCGAACCAGGCATTCTTGTATAAAAAATTTATCCCAAAGGTTATTTATTTTGTAGGGCATAATTCACCGATCAAATGGGCTGGAGTCTTAAATGATCATATAGTCACAACAGCTGAAAATGAAACCAGGTTTTGGTATAAAAATGGCAAATTAATCCGTGCACAGCCCTCCTCTGTGGAGCTGATGGATATTGCTTTATCTTCGGTAGACACTTTAGCAGCGGTTGCTACAAATTCGGGTGCCATCATTTTGTATAATGACTTGGGCATAGTAATAGACACATTAAGGAAGCACACAGATGGCATCAATTATATCTCTTTTTCACCAGATGGTAGATACCTGGTGTCCTCCTCAAAAGATAGGACCGCTGCTATCTGGGATATGACATCATCTTCGGTCATTGCTCGTTTGGCTAGAATCAATTGTGCTCCATATTATGATTGTCAGGTCAATACCGGCAGTTTTTCTTTTGATAACAAGTATGTAATCACCACTTCTTCAGATCGCACGATCCGTATCTGGGATTTGAAGGGCAATTTGGCTACCAGTATGACAGGTCATGGTGATTTGGTGGTTGATGCATATTATTCACCGAATAGCTCCATGGTCTATTCTTTTTCCAATGATAGGACACTAAAGTTATGGGATACGGACGGTTCAGAAATTAACACTTTTAAAGGACACTCAGGCGCCATAAATCATGCAATAATGGATAACAGAAATGAAAAAATATATACTGCTTCTGACGATGGAACCATCAGGGTCTGGCTGACTCCGACAGGGGTTTTTCAATATATGATCAAAACAAATAAATTTTAAACTGCATATTATTGAGCTTCAAACCCATCATATTCCTCGCCTTTGCCAATGATAAAGTAGACAATGCTTTGTACCTGCGCAACCTATCTATCGAATCACATGGTATCAATAAAGCCCTGGAAGCTGCAGCCCGCAGCGGCTTATGCGAAGTAGTAGAAAAATCGTCCGCATCTGTGGATGATATTGTGGATGTATTTACCGATCCAAGATATGAATCCAGAATTTCTATATTTCACTATGGCGGCCATGCCAATGGATTCTCCTTATTATTGGAAGCCTCCGACGGATCCAAAACGTTGACCCATAAAGATGGCTTAGTGCCTTTCCTGGCCCGTCAGGAAAATCTTAAATTAGTATTTTTAAACGGCTGCTCTTCCGAAGGCCAGACAGCCGATTTATTAAAAGCGGGCATTCCTGCCGTCATCGGTACCACCACCGCTATAAATGACGCCATTGCCACTGGGCTGGCCGTCCGGTTTTATGGTAGCCTGGCCGATGGGTCTGGTATAGAAAGGGCCTGGGCTGACGCGACAGATCAGGTTAAAATTACCAGTGGCACCTCGGATACGAGAGCGCTTTTTTGGGAAGGCAAAAAAGAAACGACAGATCATTTTCCATGGGTGATTCAGTTTAAGCCCGGAGCTGAGATGACCAAGGCCTGGAACCTGCCCGACATCTCAGGCAATCCACTATATGGCCTTCCCCCCATCCCGGCAACATTTAATCTACCGGAATCACCGTTTTTATACCTCAACCGGTATGAGCGCAGACACGCTGAGGTCTTTTTTGGAAGGTCCAATTATATCCGTTCATTGTATTACTCTGTCCGGGATAGCCAGGCTCCACCTATTATATTATTATATGGACAGTCGGGCGTAGGCAAGTCCAGCCTGCTCGAAGCAGGCCTTCAACCGCGCCTGGAGACTGCGTACGAGATTCTTTATTTGCGCAGGAATGGGCAGATCGGTCTGTGCAATACCATGTATTATGCGCTGCTGAAGGCTGCCGGATATCCTATTGAGTTCGACACCATGATCGAGGACTTGCCGAACAAAACAGACCATGTGATCGATGTGCTGAAAAGTTTAGGTCAGGATCTCGGAGAACAGTATAAAACGGAGATTCATAGTTTGATCGACAAAATTGTTTCTGGTACTACGGTGCCGGAAACGCCCGCTGGTGTCACACCTGCCCCGCCAGCTACAATGACAGAAGCCTGGAAAGAACTTGAGAAAAAATTAAATAAACCCATTCTCATCATCCTTGACCAGGTAGAAGAAGCATATACACGCCCCAACGAAATATTGGGCAACGAAATAAACGCGCTCTTTATAGAACTTAAAAGCTTGTTTAGTCACCCAGGTAATGTGCCTCAAGGTAAAATCATCCTCAGTTTTCGCAAAGAGTATCATCCAGAAATAGAAGAATATTGTAAGAATTACGAGCTACCGCGTAGCAAAGTATTTATCGAACATATTACGAAAGAGGATGTGTCAGAAGTATTCAAGGGATTCAGTGAGAGCCCCAGACTAAAGGCCCGTTATAATCTAACCATAGAAGACGGGTTGCCTGATGGTATTTCGACGGATGTGTCAGCTGACAAAGATTCTCCGATCGCCCCGATGCTCCAAATTCTCTTGACAAAAATGTGGCTCAAGGCTATATCCATCAATCCTGATGCACCCGTGTTCAGTCATCAGATCTACCGTGATCTCAAAGAAGAGGGCCTGGCCATGGACGAATTCCTGCAAAACCAGCTGAATTTCATCAAAAAGAAACTGCCGGAGATTTATCAACAGGGTTTTGTCCTGGACTTGCTCCATTTTCACTGTACGCCTAACAGTACCTCGGCTGCACGAACTGGAAAACAATTGATGGAACATTATCCTTCGGCTACCGACGAGGCCAGCACCGTGTTAAATCTGTGCGAGGAATATTTTTTGATCACCGACCTGGGCGGTACTGAGTATACCGCGATGCTGGCGCATGATACCCTGGCTAAGTCGGTGACCAAAATGCAGCAACGATCCGCCCAACCCCTGCAACAAGCCAGGCGGGTACTCGCATCCAGAATGGAGGCTGTCCGCGGCGGATCTGAATTTTCTACCCTCGATGAATGGGACCTGAAATTGATAGATGGCGTAAAAAAATTCTTGCCTGCCTTGGCGGCAGATGAATTAAAATTAATAGAAACCAGCCATAAAGAGATTCTCAAAAAACAACGGGAGAAAAAATTACTGAGTTATTTTAAAACTGCGATCATTCTGATTTCAATCATTGGAGCCTTGATCGTGGTAAGATTGTGGATAAAGTCTAAACGGCTTGCGGAGGATTCATACATCAACCATATGGCGGCAGCCTCTGCGGCCAATCTGAACAAAGACCCAACCCTGGCACTGCATCAGGCAGCCGATGGTTTGAAAATAAAGGAAGAAAAATCCAATGCTGAGATCAAGAAATCTTTAGCTCATGCGTTTTACAGCTCGCTGAATTACCGCACACCCTGGTACCGCACCTTGGCCGACTCAGGATTGAGTTATACAGCACTTATAGCTCATCAGGGGCAAAAACGGCTAATACCCTTTTCCGAGACGGATTCATTGCTGATACTTGATTTTGAGGGGCACATCATGGGCAGCATGAGTACCCAGCGGACTGAGCAGGATAATATGAGAGAAATGTTCAAACAAGCCATTTTCATGCAGAATGTATTTTTTACTAAAGTTCAATGGAGCCAGGATGGCCAGCATATCATTGCACTGAATAATGAAGGCTACCTCCAAATCCATGATCAAAACGGAAAAATATTAAGGCAGATAGGAGCAGCCCGGGAATACAATGCGATGGATGTATCGCCAGTCAGTAACCTTTTCATCGCCTATTCTGAGGGCGGCTACTTTGAGGGAGCTAAGAACTGCCTCCGGACATTTGATATGAATGGAGGCCTTCAGGATAGCATTCAGGTATCCTCCAAAATTTTACAAATCAGCTTTACTCCTGATGGTCAGCAAATTGTCATCCTTTCTATGGACCAGGCACTTGCTAATCCTTTTGCTAGGGTTCCTATTATGTCTAACGATTCATCTCAAGTCACTAACCAACTGGAAGTGCTGGATCTTGCCGGTCACAGGCAGGTGATGCTCGATGCTATTCCAGGCCCGATCAGTATAGTGAAGACATCCACTAATGGGAGTTTGATCGCTGCAGCTACCCCTGCCGGTATACTGGTCTGGGACAAAAATGGCAGTCTGATCAAAAAAATTATGCCCGCAGTGAACATGTCATTTCCTGGCCGGTTAGCGACTAAATCCAATGAAGTACTCGATATGTCTTTCCAACCCACAGATAGTCTGATTGTCATCGGATTTCGTGGCAATGAAGCCCGGATTTATAATGTGTTTAATGAAAGTTTCCCGATGTCTTTATCCCACCAATATGTAGTGACTTCGACATCTTTTTCTGCAGACGGGCTTAGGATATTAACCTGTTCGGGTGACAATACGGCATCTGTCTGGGACCTGCACGGCACAGAGCTCTATAAATTGAAAGGGCATACCAATGATGTCACCGATGGTTTTTTTTCACCAGACGGCCAACAGGTCATTACCACTTCTCTGGATGGCACGGTCCGCCGATGGCAGTTAAATAATTATCAGCTAGAAGTATTGTCCGGGCATAAGGGACCGGTCAATTATATCGATTTGGACCCTACAGAGCGATACCTGGTTTCGTCAGGAGCAGATCATACCATGCGATTATGGGATGTCAAAAGCAAAAAACAAATAGATACAATCGATTTGGGGGCTCAGGGGGCCAAATATGCCACCTTTATCAATGAAGACGAAGTCTTGGGGATAAATCAAGTCAATGAAGCATATTTATATCGACTCTCTGACCGTCACCTGGTCAAATTCATCGGTCATCAACTATCGATCGAATGGGCTGGGGTGATTGGTGATCATGTCATCACAGCCGGCAAGGATCGACGCCTCATCTTTTGGAATAAGGACGGCAAGCCGTTCAAGACTATTGACTCGAAAAATGGCGAGTTCCTCAGCCTGGACATTTCTCAACAGGATAGCCTGGTAGCCGCCGGGAGTCAGGATGGACATATTTTATTGTATGATTACGATGGCAATGAGGCCGGCATGTTATCAGGTCATTCGGATGCTGTTAATTATATAGATGTCTCCAATGATGGTATGAAAATGGTGTCCGCATCCAGGGACCGATCGGCCATCATCTGGGATTTGAAGACTAAAAAGGAGATCGCAAGGCTGCAGCGGATTCTTTGTGCCCCCTATAATGATTGCCAGGTCATCTCCGCCAATTTTTCCAATAATGGTCAGATGGTCGTCACTACCTCTTCTGACCGGACTATCAGGATCTGGAGTATATCGGGAAATCTCCTGGCCACACTGGTAGGTCATACCGATGCCGTCGTGGATGCCTATTTCGACCCGAATGATCTCATGATCTACTCTTTTTCATCCGACCATACACTGCGTCTCTGGGACCTTCATGGAACAGAAATCAACGCTTATACCGGTCATACGGCGCAAATCAATAGCGCTACCATGGATAGGGAGATCAATCATATTTATTCGGCTTCTGACGATGGCACGATACGGATGTGGCTTACGCCTTTCGGGGTGTATAAGTGGATACAGGATAATCAGTTATTTGATAAGAACCATGATCACTTGAATTAGAATAAACTCCTTTAAATATCTATGAGCTTCAAACTGGTCATTTTAAATCCAATAAAACATTCCAAAAACCCAGTGATAATTCACTTTATGGTAAATGGTTGAAACTCTTAGAGTGGCTTGGATTGAGCTAACACATCGAAATATTTTAACTAAATTTATACCCCAACTTAAAAAACCAAATTATGGAAAACGAAATAAATGCAAACTCCTGGAATGACTCAGACTTAAATGAATTCCGACAAATCATGGACCCTGATGCCGATGCAGCAGTCCAATCCTTATATAAATCCGTTCGATTCAAAACGGACCGGGATGAATTGAGAGCCATGGCAGCTAATGATGCTTTTGTGCCGGCCGATCTGCCGGATGATTTGCGACTATTTGTAGAAAAAGAATTGTCTACCACGTTCACAGCTGACGACATCTCCAAATTTGAAATGACCCGCGAAATCTGGAAAGAAAATGGAGTCCAGTTCATCTTCATATTGTTCTTCAGAGCACTCCCGTACACTTATATGGCGGAGAAACCGGCCAATGTCCTGCGACTGACCAAACTCCTGGAAGATCAGCCTACCAGACGAGTATTCGAGACAGCCCAGTTCGTGTTTGATATCATGGACAAAGACTGGTGGGATCCAGAGCATCGCGGTATCCTCACCGCGCTCAAAGTACGCATCATGCATGCTGCTATGCGCTACAACCTATTGACCAACCCCGAAGGAGAGCCCTGGAACAAAGAAGCCTGGGGTATGCCCATCAGCCAGGAAGACCTCATCGCTACCAATCAGTGTTTTTCCCTTGAGTTTTTTAAAGGCTTGGACATGCTGGGCCAGCCCCTCAATGCAGAACAACAGGAAGCCTGGTTTCATACCTGGAAGGCTATCGGTAAGATCATGGGGATTGAAGATCGATTATTGGCCAATAGTGTGCCGGAAGCCTGGGATTTGCAGCTGGCCATTTACAAACACCTTTTTTTGGATATAGATCATGCATCCGGTATCGCCCTCGCGAAAGCGTTGGTAGAGTGCATTTCTACCTTTCTGATCAGTACCAAGTTTACACTCATGCTGATGAAAAAGATGATCAAAGATGATAATTATCCTGATTTGTTCTTTGAAGTGTTGGGCCCCTCCTTTGGAGCACAATATCCTTCCTTGTTTAAAAAATCAAGAGGGGATGAGGCAGAAGACGGTGAAACTGAAGAGCAATTAAACGGTGAATTCCATGAAGAGCTCATGAAATACAACGAATCTGTCAAAAACTATCGGACAGATCAAAAACTGACCGATCCTACCACTTCAAGAGGGGATGGAGATAAAAATTTAGTCGATTTTCAGCTCGATGTATTTGATGAGGTTTTGCAGGACCTCGATCCAAACAATCCCAATTCCAGGGGCATAAAAGAGGAGATTATCAAAAAAGCAATGAGCTCCATCGGTGGCGTGGTCGTCGGTATTTTAGCCAAATATTTTAGGGAAGGAAAACAATCTGGTTTTCGCATCCCAGTCGACCTAAAAGAACATTGGGCACTATAATTGTAGTATTGAGTTTTAGGCCTGATTTGCCAAAGCAATTTTATTGTATAAATGACTGATCTACAGAAAAGTATCATTTCGTATTACGACAATACCTGGTTTGATTACCGGGTACTATGGCTTAATAAAAGAGATCGGGCGGTACATTTTGGATATTATGAGACCTTTACGGAGACGCATTCTCAAGCACTAAAAAAATTGAATTTGATATTGGCCCAAAAGGTCAATATTATGGCTGCCGACCATGTTTTGGATGCAGGGTGCGGGCAAGGGGGAAGTACCTTTTGGGTCGCTGAAAATATTGGAGCTCGGGTGACGGGTATCACCCTGGTGCCGCATCAGGTGGAGATAGCCCGGCGCGAAGCTGAAAGTAGAGCGCTGACCTCTTTAGTTGACTTTTCTATACAAGATTATACTCAAACTATTTTCGATGACGCAAGCTTTGATGTAGTCTGGGCTTGCGAAAGCTTATGCCACGCAGGACGAAAAAAGGACTTTTACAGGGAAGCATATCGATTGCTAAAGCCCGGAGGGAGATTGGTAATCGCAGAATACATCCGACGGGGCCGTAACTTGGCAGTAGAAGATGAAGCTATTCTGCAGACATGGTGTTCGGGCTGGTCCATGCCAGATCTGGATACCTGGGATGAGCACTGGAGTTCCATGCAGGAGGCAGGATTCACTGACATTGACCCAAAAGATGTCACAGCGCATGTATCGCCTTCTCTAAATAAACTCTTTAAAATGTCCAAAAGCCTCCTTGGTTTGGGTAAGTTTCTTCATTTTACTAAAATCAGGAATGATGTCATGCATGGCAATCAAGTGGCTTCGGTAGCACAATTTGAAGCACTGTCCAGGAATCTTTGGTATTATTGTATTTACTCTGCTACTAAACCGACCGTACCCTTATGAACGAAAGCGGCTTATTTATTCCAGAAGGATTTGATCCCTTGGTCACTATATACAAAGACGAAGGGCATGAAGTGATTAAAGCCATTGACCTAAAAACCAATCAGGAAGTAGTCCTTAAAATAAATAGACCGGAGAACAAGGACATACTCAAAATTTCAAAGCTTAGTCATGAATACAATACACTAAAGAAGCTCGATCATGATGGTGTGATCAAAGTATACAATTTATATTCTAAGCTCAAATCAGTCTGTATAGTTGAAGAATATTTTGATGGCGAATCGCTTAAGTCGAGGTTGTTTAAAAAGCCGATATCACTTCGTGAATTTTTCCATATTGCCCTGCAGCTCACTGATATTTTAGCCTATATTCATTCCCATGGCATCATTCACAAAGACATTAATTCTAACAATATTCTGGTGTCCGAGGCCAATAAAGTCAAACTCATAGATTTTGGTATCAGCACCAATTTTATGAATGAAGAACAAGAGATCCTCCTGCCCGATAGTATCGAAGGTACCCTGACTTATGTCTCTCCGGAACAAACAGGACGCACCAGTTATTCGATTACTCCGGCCAGTGACCTTTATTCATTAGGCATTGTCTTTTATGAAATGCTGAGTGGCAAACCCCCATTTGATTCGGCAGATGCGCTGGAGGTCATCCATTTTCATTTATCCCGGATACCGGCCTCCCTCAAAAAAATTATCCCGAATATTCCAATTGGATTGGATCTTTTAGTTTCTACGTTGCTTGAAAAAATTCCCGATGACAGGTATCAAAGTGCTGCCGGGATCCGCCACGATCTCAAGATCCTCGAAAGCCAGATTGAATCAGGACAGCTTACTAATTCGTTTAAAACAAGATTACAAGATAAAGCAGGCAAATTTCGTAAAACCCAGCGCTTATATGGCAGAGAAACAGAAATAGCTCAATTATTAGCTAGTTATGCCAATTTGGCGCATTCCAGGTCCATGTTGGCTTTGGTTGCAGGATATTCCGGCGTCGGAAAGTCAGCGGTGGTAAAACAGATTCAACGACCGGTAATAGAAAAAAATGGTCTTTTTATTTCAGGCAAATTTGATCAATTCAAAAGAAACATACCCTATTTCGCATTCATTGAAGCCTTTGATAGTCTGATCAAAAACATCCTGGCCGAAAGTGATGAAAGTATCCAGATCTGGAAAGCAAAGTTTTTAGATGTCCTGGGTTCCAATGCAGTGTTGATCAATGAGGTATTGCCCAATCTCGAATATATCATCGGTAGTCTTCCCCCGTCTGAAAAATTACCGCCGGCAGAACAGGAGTATAGGTTTAGATTGGTATTGCTGGATTTTATTTATTGTTTTACTTCCTCAGATCATCCCCTTGTGATTTTTCTGGATGATTTACAGTGGTCTGATCTGCCTTCGTTAAATTTGATAGAGCGGATCCTAACTTTGAGGAGGTCGGTTGGTGACATCTTGATCGTCGGCGCATATCGCAATAATGAAGTGAGCGAAATGCATCCACTGTCCTTGTCCATTCAACAGATCAAAAAAGAAAATGTCAATGTTGTAGAGATTGACCTGAAGCCTTTGGATGAAGACACCACCATCCAGATAGTCGCTGATTCTTTTGGTATGAGTCTCGATCAGGCAAATGAGCTCGGCAAACATGTTTTTATTAAGACACAGGGCAATCCATTTTTTATCAATCGTTTTTTGCAGTCATTGTATGAAAACAAATTGGTCTACCTTGATCTTCAGGATCGTTGGACCTGGGATCAGGATAAAATAGAGCGTCTTTCGTACACAGACAATGTCATAGATCTGATGTCGAGAGAATTGATCGCTTTGCCTCTTCAAACGACGGAGGCTCTAAAATTTGCAGCTGTCCAGGGCAATTCATTTAACATCGCCACCCTCGCAGCGGCCATGCAGATCAGGCAAAAAGATGTATTCCAGGCTTTACAACCAGCTTTGAATACCGGCTATCTGCTTTCTATAGATCTTAAGTATCGTACATTTTCGCTTTTCAATGAGGGAATAAATAGTGATTTTGAGTCCGAATCAGAAAATCTGGGTATAAGTTTTAAATTTCTTCACGATAGGGTACAGCAATCTGCATATGCTCTGATACCGATCAACGAACGTAACGATATCCATCTGAAGACAGCCAGAATATTGCATTCCAGAATATTACCTGAAAAATTAAACGATGCCTTATTTGATATAGTCAGTCACTACATCCAGTGTCTCGATCTTATTACCAACCCAGCTGAAAGAATATCCGTTGCAAAGCTTTTCCTAAAAGCAGGTGAAAAAGCCAAGGATTCTACTTCTTATGATGTTGCCATCAAATACCTGATTGCAGCCAGAGATTTTTTGCCCACCCAATCCTGGCAGTCTGATTACAACCTCACTTTTGATATACTCTCACAGTTAAGTGAAAGCGAATCCCTGAATGGCAATCACACAGGTGCCGAAGAACTTTTCGGACAGCTCTTGAAATACGCCAGAACAAACCTAGAAAAGCTCAAAATATATTATATCCATGCAGCGCTGTATTTAAAAATAGGCAACACTCAAAAATCGCTTTCCCTCGGAAGAAAAGCGATGAGTCTGTATGATATTCACTTTCCTGAAGGTAAATGGGCTATTCAGACCAAAGCATCTTTGGAAGTAGCCAAATATCTATTATTGTTCTCCACCAGGTATAAGGATAAAGAAAAATTATACAACCTTCCGGAATGTAATGACCCTGAAATCATCGCTATCAACCAATTTTTGATAGATATAGCCACCAGTGCCTACCAGGTCGATCAAAATTTGATGGTCATAGTAGTATTGAGGATTATCAGGCATTATTTAAAGTTTGGGTTTACAGATGCCTCAGGCTGGGGTTTTTCCGGCTTTTCGGTGATTGCCTATTCAGGAATCGGGCTCTCCAAAAGAGGGTTTGCCCTTTGGGATATTACCCGAAAACTGCACCAGCGCACAAAGAGTTCTATAATTAAAACGAAACTGGATTATACAGTCAATGCGTTTTATAACCAATGGAAACATCCTTTGACAGACAATTTGGGTGACATCGTTGACAATGTCAAAGCTTGTCTGATGAATGGCGATCCCAATTTTGCAGGCTATGCCATTTCATTGTTTTTTTGGAAAAAATTAAGTGGTGGCCTTAGGCTCACAGATTCTTTAGAGAGCACATCCGAATACATCGAATATCTTAAAGACAATAAAATCGATGCCGGTATCAATTTTATTAGCCCTTCCATTCAATTAGCCAGGGCTTTGACTGGGACGACTGATGCTACTGGCGAATGGGACAGTGGTGATTTTAAAGAGATTGATTTTTTGAAAAATATAAAGGAGATTGGCAATCAAACTAATGTTGCTTTTTATTACAATTTTAAGCTCCCTTATTATTATTATTTCCTCAGGCACGAAGAGGGACTAAAATGGGCTGATGAAGGTGATGATTTACAGGTATTTATTTTGGGCCATTATTTCCTTTCAGAATGGTACTTCTACTATAGCCTGTTGATATCGTCGCAGTTTCACACATTTGACCTTGCCCAAAAACGGAAGTACAAAAAAATATTAAAAAGAAATCTAAAGTGGTTCCATCATTGGATTAAAGGCTGTCCTGAAAATTTTCAACAACAATTATTAATCCTTCAAGCTGAAGAGAGCTATATGGCCGGTCGCATTGCAGAAGCCATTAAGTTATTGGAGCAGGCGATTGTAGCAGCGACCAAACATGGCTTTACCCAATTTGCAGCCCTCGCCAATGAAAGAATTGCCCAACATTTATCTGGGGTCACTAAACAAAGCAATTATTATCTGAAAGATGCTTATGACTTGTACGATCAATGGGCTGCCTTTGGCAAATGCAGACATATGATGATCGCACGACCCGATCTCTTCAACGAGAGGATCATCAATCAGTCAGGTTCTACCAGAACTAACTTCTCCATAGCTGCCCTGGATTATAGTTCTTTAATCAAAGCTTCACATAGCATTTCCAGCAAAATCAAACTGGATGAGCTGATTCAAAGACTCATGAGTGTACTTTTGGAAAATGCCGGAGCTCAAAGAGGTGTTCTCCTCATACCTAAAGAGGCAGAATTGTATATAGTCGCAGAGGGTCAGGCTGGTCCGGATCCAATCCAAAGCAATATCTCTATCCCGCTTTCAGACAGCAAATCAGTGCCGCAAACTTTGATAAATTATTCCTGGCGGACCCAGGAAGTCAGAGCGATCAACAATGCCCTTCGGGATGAAATCAGCCAGAAAGACGATTATGTGATTGACCATCAAATTAAATCCATGATTTGTATCCCACTTTCCAATAAGGGCAATAAAGTTGGACTTATTTACTTGGAAAACAAGCTTTTAGAAGGCGTTTTTACAGCCAATAAACTTGAGGTGCTCAATATGCTTTCGGGGCAGATTGGTATTTCCATTGACAATGCTTTGTTATACGAAAACCTGGAATCCAAGGTAACCGAACGCACAAGAGATCTTGAAAAACAAAAACTTATCGCCGAATCTCAAACCCAGGTTGCTCTTGAACAAAAACAACTGGCCGAAAGTGAGCGTAAAAAATCAGACATTCTGTTACTCAACATCTTACCAGACGAAGTAGCGAGAGAATTGAAGACAAAAGGTGAAAGTGAAGCTAGACAATTTGGCAATGTCACTGTGATCTTTACTGATTTTGTCAATTTTACTACCATCTGCGAAAGTTTATCTCCTATCCAGCTGGTCTATGAACTCAATAAGTGTTTTGCTGCTTTCGATCAGATCATCGATAAACATGAATTGGAAAAGATCAAAACTATTGGAGACGCCTACCTGGCAGTAAGCGGCCTGCCCAGAATCTTCGAAGACCACGCTCTCAAAGCATGTCATGCAGCTATTGACATATTAAATTGGGTCAAAAACCCTGATAACAATTGTTTGTTTGATATCCGTATCGGCATCAACAGTGGTCCTGTCATTGCTGGTATAGTTGGTTTGAGGAAATATGTCTATGATATCTGGGGGGACACAGTCAATACCGCTTCACGGCTGGAATCCTCTTCCGCATCCGGCAAAATCAATTTGTCAGAGTCTACTTATCAAATGGTCAAAGACCAATTACCATGTGAATACCGCGGTAAAATTCAAGCTAAAAACAAGGGTAGTATAAATATGTACTACGTTAAACTGGCCTAGGTGGCGATTAATTTGGCTGATCCAGGATCAATTTTCCATTCCACCATTGTTTTTCTATAATCGCATCATATTTGTTATAAAAGTTAATAGCAGGGATATTCCAGTCCAGCACCTGCCACTTGAGTAGCCTGCAGTCCATGGAGATCGCTTCCTGGAGCAAACTGTCAAATAATAGTTTGCCCACTCCTTGACCTCGATCTGAATCAGCCACTACAAAGTCTTCCAGATAGAGCATCCTGCCTTTCCACGTGCTCCACGTTAGATAATATATAGTAGTACCGATGATTCTTTGGTCTTTATCCTCCGCTACCAAGGCCTCAAAAACTCCCTCCAGGAAGTTTTTTTCATAATCTTGGAGCGTAGCGGTCACCGCGTTTTCTGCCTGTTCATATCTGGCCAACGCTCTGACCAGGTCCAGTATGGCCCCCAGGTCTTCGAATACTGCTTTTCTTATCTTTGTTAACGAATTCATTTTTACAAAACTTTTTTTTTCAATTCAAAAATAATCATATCTTTGCAGACACTTTTGAAAAAAATAACACTTTTTTGATTGAAAATCATTGATAATCAATAAGTAATAAATGAATTTCTGATATGCCAACCATTAATCAACTGGTACGTTTAGGTAGAAAAGTAGTGAAGGCTAAGAGCAAATCACGTGCTCTGGATGGATGCCCACAAAAAAGAGGCGTATGCACCCGTGTATATACCACTACCCCTAAGAAGCCTAACTCAGCCCTCCGTAAAGTAGCCAAGGTTCGTATGACCAATGGTATTGAGGTCATTGCTTATATCCCGGGAGAAGGCCATAACCTGCAGGAGCATTCAATGGTATTAGTACGCGGGGGTAGGATCAAAGATCTTCCCGGAGTACGTTATACTATCGTTCGCGGTGCTATAGATACTGCTGGTGTTAATAATAGAAAGAAATCAAGATCAAAATACGGTACTAAAAGACCAAAGAAATAAAATCTATAACGGATTAAAGAATTAATGCATGAGGAAGCGTAAACCAAAAGCAAGAGCCATTCAGGGCGATCCAAGATACAGTGACACTTTAGTCAGCAGATTTATTAACAATCTGCAATGGAGTGGCAAAAAATCAGGAGCTCAAAGCATTTTTTACAATGCCATGGACATCGTAAAAGCTAAGTCTGGCGAAGAAAGTGAGCTGGAAATCTGGCGTAAAGCCCTTGACAATGTGATGCCCCATGTAGAAGTGAGAAGTCGTCGTATTGGCGGAGCCACTTTTCAGATCCCTTCAGAATTACCACCTAACCGTAAAGTATTTTTTGGTATGAAGTGGATGATCCGCTATGCCAGGGAAAGAGCTGGCAAAGGAATGGCTGAAAAACTGGCAGCTGAAATTATAGCCGCTCAAAAAGGTGAA
Organism: Saprospiraceae bacterium; assembly: GCA_016709995.1. NCBI lineage: Bacteria > Pseudomonadati > Bacteroidota > Saprospiria > Saprospirales > Saprospiraceae > Saprospiraceae bacterium. The sequence continues at coordinate 2,162,421 of JADJLQ010000001.1, read as the reverse complement.
GGGGCTGCCGTAAAAAAGAAAGAAGACATTCATAAAATGGCAGAAGCCAACCGGGCTTTTGCAAGTTTTAGATAAAATAAATAGTATTAACGACCCATCTAATGGCACTGAAAGATTTAAGATATACTCGAAATATTGGCATTGCGGCACATATTGATGCCGGCAAAACAACCACCACGGAGCGTATATTGTATTATACAGGTATCAACCATAAGATTGGTGAGGTACATGATGGCGCTGCTACCATGGACCATATGGAGCAAGAGCAGGAGCGCGGTATTACTATCACTGCTGCTGCTACCAAAACTACCTGGGCTTGGAAAGGGGAGGAGTATACCATTAATATTATTGATACTCCGGGTCACGTAGACTTTACCGTAGAAGTCGAACGGTCTCTGCGTGTTCTTGATGGTACGGTCGCACTTTTTTGTGCTGTATCTGGTGTAGAACCACAATCTGAAACTGTTTGGCGTCAAGCTGATCGATATAAAGTGCCTAGGATTGGATTTGTCAATAAAATGGACAGATCAGGGGCAGATTTTTTCAACGTGGTTGAAGAAGTGCGAAACAAACTTGGATCTAACCCTATTCCTCTGCAAGTACCTATAGGAGCTGAGCATACCTTTAGAGGCGTAGTTGATTTAATTACCAACAAAGCCATCGTTTGGAATGAAGCAGATCAGGGGATGACCTATACTGAAATTCCTATCCCTGATGATTTAGTGGATGTGGTTAAGCTTTGGAGGGATCGACTCATGGAAGTTGCTGCAGAATACGATGACAAACTGATGGAGAAGTATTTTGAAGATCAGGATTCTCTGGAAGTTGAAGAAGTCCAGGCTGCATTGCGTAAGGCAGTGATAGATATGAAGATCGTACTGATGATGTGCGGTTCTGCTTTCAAAAATAAAGGCGTTCAGGCAATGTTGGATGCTGTTTGCACTTATCTCCCTTCGCCAGCGGATATTGAAGCCGTAGAAGGTATCAATCCTAAGACTGACGCTAAGGAGTTAAGAAAACCTTTAAATACTGAACCTTTCGCCGCTCTCGCATTTAAGATAGTTAACGATCCATTCGTAGGCCGCTTATCTTATATGAGAGTATATTCTGGTAGATTAGAAAACGGTACTTACGTACTCAATACCAGATCCGATAAAAAGGAGCGTATTTCACGTTTGTATCAGATGCATGCCAATAAGCAACACCCTATTGAATCGGTGGAGGCAGGGGATATTGCAGCAGCTGTAGGTATGAAAGATATTCGTACAGGGGATACTCTTTGTGACCCTGATAGACCTATCATTTTGGAAAGCATGAAATTCCCTGAGCCAGTCATTGGTTTAGCTGTTGAGCCTAAGACTCAAAAAGACCTGGATAAAATGGGTATCGCCTTAAATAAACTGGCAGAAGAAGATCCTACTTTTAAAGTGCGATATGATGATGATACAAATCAAACTATTATCTCCGGTATGGGTGAACTTCACCTGGAGATCATCGTAGATCGTATGCGAAGAGAATTTGGAGTAGAATGTAATCAAGGTGCTCCTCAGGTCAACTATAAGGAGGCTTTGACCAGGAAAGTATCTCATCGCGAAAAATTAAAGAAACAAACCGGTGGTTCAGGTTTATTTGCTGATATTGAATTTGAAATAGGTCCTGCAGATCCTGAGTTTTTAGAATCAGATGATTTTAAAAACGGCAAGACGAAGATGCAGTTTGTTAATAATATAGTTGGAGGATCTATTCCTCGTGAACTTATACCTCCCACTCAAAAGGGGTTTCTGGCTATGATGGAATCCGGAGTATTAGCCGGTTACAATATTGACAGCATGAAGGTTAGAATATTCGATGGTTCAATCCATGCGGTTGACTCTAAGCCTATTGCCTTCGAATTGTGTGCTAAAGAAGGTTTCAGAGCAGCTGCTCCGAAAGCAGGTCCTGTCATTCTTGAGCCTATCATGAAGTTAGAAGTGGTTACTCCTGAAGAATTTGTGGGACCAGTTATTGGTGACCTCAATAGAAGAAGGGGATTGCCTAAAGGACAAGAGCTGAGAACGGGAAAGGCAGTTGCAATTCAAGCAGATGTTCCACTTTCAGAAATGTTTGGTTATGTGACTCAATTGCGAACGATCACCTCGGGTCGCGCAAGTTCTGCCATGGAGTTTTCGCATTATGCACAAGTTCCTGCAGGAATCTCCACAGAGGTTATAGAAAAAGCAAAAGGTGCCGTGAAGGCATAATATTATAATAAAGTAATTTTTAAAAAAGGGAAATGAATCAAAAGATTAGAATCAAACTCCGCTCTTACGACCACAATCTGGTTGATAAGTCTACGGAGAAGATCGTAAAGACGGTCCGCAACAGCGGTGCTGTGGTTACGGGTCCGATTCCGCTGCCCTCCGAGAGAGAAGTTTACACGGTGCTAAGATCACCACACGTAAACAAAAAAGCTCGGGAGCAGTTTCAACTTAGGACCCATAAGCGCCTCATCGAAATCTATACGCCTACGCAAAAGACGGTAGATGCGCTTTCCAAATTAGAGCTCCCGTCCGGTGTCGATATTCAGGTAAAACTTACCTGATCTGGGTCTAATTCTGGAAAGTAATTAAAAAAAAACTGTCCTTGAACTCAAGTCTAATTTTGTTGGATTTGCTTTCTTGGTCATATATTATTCTTTTAAATAATTAAAACACTGTAAAGTGAACGGATTGATTGGCAAAAAAATAGGCATGACAAGCATCTATGACGATGCTGGCAAATATGTCGCCTGTACCGTCATCGAAGCGGGTCCTAATGTAGTGACTCAGGTCAAAACCGATGATTCAGATGGTTATTATGCTTTGCAGCTTGGTTTTAGTGATGCTAAAATCAAAAATACCTCCCAACCCCTCAAAGGTCACTTTGAAAAAGCAGGTACTACTCCAAAGCGAAAAGTCGTCGAATTCAGAAATTTCTCCCTGGAGAAAAAAGCTGGCGAATTGATCACCATCGATGAAATATTTAAGACTGGTGATACCGTCAGTGCAATCGGGACTTCTAAAGGTAAAGGTTTTCAGGGTGTGGTGAAAAGACATGGCTTCGGTGGTGTCGGCGAACTTACCCACGGTCAACATGATAGACAAAGAGCCCCGGGTTCTGTTGGTTCTTCTTCTTACCCTAGTAAAGTTTTTAAAGGGATTAGAATGGCCGGTCGTACTGGAGGTGAAAGAGTCAAAATCAGAGGTCTTAAAGTGATTAAGATTTTTAGTGATAAAAACTTATTGGTTGTAAAAGGAGCTATTCCTGGGCACAACGGTTCTTTTGTAATCATAGAAAAAAAGTAAAGCCATGAAAGTAACAGTTCATAATACACAAGGTTCTGACACTGGCCGTGAGATCGAATTGCCAGAAACTGTATTTGGTATCATGCCAAACGAACACGCTGTATGGCTTGATGTCAAATCATACCTGGCCAATCAGAGACAGGGTACTGCTGAAACCAAAGAGAGAAATAAAATCTCTGGGTCTACCAGAAAATTACATAAACAGAAAGGTACAGGGGGCTCTCGAAAAGGAGATATCAAAAGTCCCATGTTTAGAGGCGGAGGAACAGTCTTTGGCCCTAATCCAAGAGATTATACTGAAAAGGTCAATAAAAAGGTAAAAGTACTCGCTAGAAAATCAGCTTTATCTGATAAAGCAGCGGGTGGCAAAGTGATGGTTGTAGAAGACTTTTCGTTTGACAAGCCTAAAACAAAAAGCTTTCTGGAGGTACTCAAAAACTTGAAAGTGAGTGACCAAAAGACATTATTCGTTACAGCAGATCATGACAAGACATTGATTTTGTCTGGTAAAAACCTGCCAAAGACCAATATGCTCAATGCCAAAGATGTGTACACCTACGCCATATTGAATTCCAATGTGGTGGTGCTGGCTGAAAGTGCGATCGCCAAATTAGTTGAAACCCTTTCACCATCTTCTAAATAATAATTAAAATGGAAAAGAAGATATTATTTCGACCTGTGATCTCTGAAAAGGCTGAGAAGCTGAGCAGTAGTCTTCCCCGATACACTTTTTTAGTGCACAAGGAAGCCAACAAGATTGAGATTCAAAAAGCTATAGAAAAGCATTATGGCGTAAATGTCAAAGATGTTAATACAATGATCAATCCTTCCAAGAAAAAGTCTCGATCTACTAAGAGAAAGGTAAGTGTGGGACTCAAGCCTTCCTACAAGAAAGCTATTGTCACGCTTACAGAAGGTGATAGCATTAATATTTATGGTGAAATCTAATAAACTGATTAAAAGATGCCAGTAAGAAAATTTAAACCAGTCACCCCGGGTACCCGATTTAGAATCGCCAATACCTTTGCGGAAGTGACCAAGTCAACGCCGGAGAAAAGCCTTTTAAAGCCTTTTCACGAAGTAGCCGGTCGAAATAATCAAGGTCGTATGACCGTCCGATATAGAGGGGGAAGTCATAAAAGACAATATCGCGTCATTGATTTTAAAAGAGACAAAGATGGTATTCCAGCAGTAGTTCATTCTATTGAGTACGATCCAAACCGCACAGCATACATAGCATTGTTGCATTATGCCGACGGTGAAAAAAGATATATGATAGCACCTAATGGACTCAAAGTTGGTCAGAAAGTGCATTCAGGTAAAGATGCTGAGCCGGAAATTGGCAATACACTGTATTTAAGAGATATTCCTCTCGGTAGTAGTATTCATGCCATCGAATTGCATCCACATCAAGGTGCTGCCCTGGTTAGAAGTGCCGGTACTGCTGCGGAATTGACTGGAAAAGAAGGTCGGTATGCCGTGGTTAAAATGCCTTCAGGTGAGGTTAGAAGAATACTGATTCAGTGCAGAGCCACTATTGGTACTACATCGAATCCAGATCATGGTCTTCAGATCCTTGGTAAAGCAGGCCGAAGCAGATGGCGTGGTATCAGACCTCGTAACCGGGGTGTGGCTATGAACCCTGTAGATCACCCAATGGGTGGAGGTGAAGGTAGAGCCTCTGGAGGACATCCAAGATCCCGAAACTCTAAGAAGGCTAAAGGAGCTAAAACAAGAAATACCAATAAAGGCTCTCAAAAGCTGATTATTTCTCACAGAAATGCTAAAAAGAAATAAGTCGTAAAAATTAGAATACAATGGCAAGATCAATTAAAAAGGGACCATATGTTTTTCACAGGCTTCTCAAGAAAGTGACTGAAAACAAACTAGCTAATAAGAAGGTGGTGATCAAAACCTGGTCCAGAGCTTCTATGATCATACCTGAGATGGTAGGAGAAACCATCGCAGTGCATAATGGCAAAACATTTATACCTGTCTATGTCACGGAAAACATGGTGGGTCATAAACTTGGAGAATTTTCTCCTACCCGGACATTCAGAGGACATTCAGGAAATAGAAAAGACTGATAATCATACGTATAGTTTATTAACCAATTATCTAGAAAAATTTATAACATGGAAGCAGTATCCCATTTGAGAAATGGACATGGTTCGGCCAGGAAAATTAGACTGGTGGTAGATAATATTCGGGGTAAAAAGGTAGTAGATGCCTTGAATATCCTGAAGTTTACCAAAAAAGACTCAGCATACTGGGTAGAAAAAGCTTTGATTTCCGCCGTAGCCAATTGGGAAGTGAAAAGTGAGCAAACTGGCAATACAGATACCTACAATCTCATAGTAAGCAAAGCTTTTGTTGGGGGTGGACCGGTACTTAAAAGGTTCCAGCCTGCACCACATGGTAGAGCACACAGGATTCGTAAACGCTCCAATCATCTGACTTTAATAGTCGCTAACTCTGTTCCGCTACCATCTGAAAGCGTTACTGAAGACGAAATTCAATCTAATCAATAAAACCATACAATTAATTTAAATGGGTCAGAAAGTAAATCCGATAGGAAGTCGACTGGGAATCATCAGAGGATGGGATTCTAATTGGTTCGGCGGTAGAACGATGGCAAAAAAAGTCGTTGAGGATGAGCATATCCGTAGATACCTTTTAGCCAGAATCGAAAAAGGTGGAGTGGCTAGAGTAGTGATTGAAAGAACATTGAAGAGAATCACCCTTACCATACATACCTCCAGACCTGGTATCATCATTGGTAAAGGGGGGACTGAAGTGGATAAAATCAGAGAAGAATTACGAAAATTAGCGGGTAGCGATATTCAAATCAATATCATGGAAATCCGCAAACCGGAGTTAGAAGCTACTATCGTTGGTGAATCTATCGCCAAACAGATCGAATCAAGGATAAACTATAGAAGAGCTATAAAATCCAGCATCCAGTCAACCATGAGGGCAGGAGCTGAAGGTATCAAAGTAAGGATTTCAGGTCGGTTAAACGGTGCGGAAATGTCCCGTTCAGAAGAATACAAAGAAGGCCGTACACCATTGCATACTTTCAGGGCTGATATTGATTATTCTTTGGCTGAAGCCCAAACAGTTTATGGGAAAATTGGGATCAAAACCTGGATTTGCAAAGGTGAGGTTTTGACCAAAAGAGATTTATCTCCCAATATCGGGTTAGTTAAAAAGGATGCTCAAGGAGGAGGTGGCCAGGATAGAAGAGATGACCGTGGTGGTCGTCGCAGACCTGGTGGCGGAAGTTTCCGGGGGGATCGTTCCAGAGGAGGTAATGACCGCGGGGGATCAGATCGCGGAGGAGATAGAGGCGCACGACCCAGACCCAAATAACCAAAAGTGATTAATAAAAACATTGTACCTTTGCCAAACTTTTTTCAAAAATAAGCCATGTTACAGCCTAAAAGACAGAAATATAGAAAACAACAAAAAGGAAGAAATAGGGGAATAGCTCTAAAAGGCAGTACCTTATCTTTTGGATCTTATGGCCTGAAAGCCTTGGAGTTAGGTAGGATTACCAATCGTCAATTAGAAGCCGCTCGTATTGCTATGACCCGCGAGACTAAACGGGAAGGTCAAGTTTGGATCAGGATTTTCCCTGATAAGCCTATTACACATAAACCTGCTGAAGTAAGGATGGGTAAAGGTAAAGGAGCTGTAGAATATTATGTTGCTTTGGTTCAGCCAGGTCGCATTTTATTTGAAATGGAAGGCATTGAAGAAAAGGCAGCAACAAAAGCTCTCAATATGGCCGCACAAAAATTACCAATTAAAACCAAAGTCGTTGCCCGACACGATCTTTAAAATATTTTTACCATGGCAAATAAAAAAAATCAGGATATCGTAGCCTTGTCCGAGACGGATATTAAAAATACGTTGATCGAAATCAGCATGGATTTGCAAAAAGCTCGATTTACTCATTCAGTTAAAGGGTTGGACAATCCTTCTCAGTTAAAAGTAATGCGTAAAAAAATTGCAAGACTGAAGACAGAGGAAAGAAGTCGCGAAGTCAGTAAGTTGACTGAAGCCGAACTTTCTAAAAGAACTAAAATCAGAGCAAGAAGAAAAAAACAATAAATCAAAAGCATCAGAAGCTTAAAAATATTCATTCATTATGGAGCAGAATACAGAATCCGCAGCAATAGTAAGGGCCAATAGAAAGACCCGGGTAGGTGTAGTGACCAGCAATAAAATGCAAAAATCTATTACAATCTCTATAGATCGTAAAGTAAAACACCCTAAGTACGGAAAATTCATGCATAAGACGACTAAGTATATGGCTCATGATGAGAAAAATGAATGCAATATTGGCGATTTGGTGAAAATTATGGAAACCCGTCCCTTAAGTAAAAATAAATCCTGGAGATTAGTGGAGATCATTGAACGGGCCAAATAATTAATTATTAAAATTTAGTATAAAAGGTAACTATACCATGATACAGACAGAATCAAAATTGAATGTGGCCGATAACAGTGGTGCCAAAATAGTACAGTGTATACGGGTTTTAGGCAGTACTCGGCGTAGATATGCGGGTGTGGGAGATGTGATTGTAGTTACTGTCAAAGATGCTACGCCTAACGGTGGTATTAAAAAAGGAACTGTATCCAAAGCAGTTATTGTCCGTACTTCTAAGGAGATCCATCGAAAAGACGGTACTTATATTCGCTTTGATGACAATGCTGTGGTGCTCTTAACTAACGCAGACGAACCTAGAGGTACCCGTATCTTTGGCCCCGTAGCTAGAGAATTACGTGATAAAAATTATATGAGGATTATTTCTCTTGCACCAGAAGTGCTTTAATCATAATAGCGGTAAAGTTTAATTGAAAGATAATAACGATGATTACAAAGAATAAAATAACAGTGAAAAGGTTTGCACCTAAGCTGAATATTAAAAAAGGCGATCAGGTCATGGTCATCTCCGGTGATGAAAAAGGCAAAAAAGGTGAAGTACAAAAAGTGCTTAAAGAGTCCTTGAAAGCCATAGTCACTGATGTCAATTTAGTAAAGCGGCATACTAAACCAACTAATAATAATCCAGGAGGAATTCGTGAGATTCCCGCTGCAATATATTTGTCCAAACTTCAATTGATTGATCCTAAATCTGGAGAACCAACCAGGGTAGGTAGGCGAATAGAGAATGGAAAATCTGTGAGAGTGGCAAAAAAATCTGGTCAAACGATTAAGTGATAAGAATATGAAATATACACCGAGACTTAAAAAGTATTACCTCGACACGATCGTACCGAAACTCACTGAGCAGTTTAAGTATACGACCGTAATGCAGGTTCCTAAAGTGTTAAAGGTTTGCATCAATCAGGGCGTTGGAGAAGCTACCCAGGATCGTAAATCTGTGGATATCGCTTGTGCTGAAATATCTTTGATTACCGGCCAGAAAGCAGTGCCTACCAAATCTAAAAAAGCAATTTCTAACTTTAAACTTAGAGAAGATATGGCCATTGGTGCCAGAGTGACTCTTCGTGGTGATAGAATGTATGAATTTTTGGATCGTTTGATTGCGGTAGCGCTTCCCCGGGTTCGTGACTTTAGAGGAATCAATGACAAAAGTTTCGACGGTAGAGGTAATTTTACCCTGGGTGTTACAGAACAAATTATTTTCCCTGAAATCGATTTAGATAAAATCAGCAAAATCTCAGGTATGGATATTTCCATTATCACTTCCGCTCGAACAGATAAGGAAGCACATGCTTTACTCTCTAGTCTCGGTTTGCCTTTCAAAAATCAAAAAATCTAATCTGCAACATACATTATGGCTAAGAAATCGGTAGTAGCAAGACAAAAAAAGCGCGAAGTGTTGATCGCAAAATATGCTGACCTGAGAGCTAAACTTAAAGCTGCAGGTGATTATGAAGCATTGGACAAGTTGCCAAGAAATGCATCTCCTGTTCGTTTTAAAAATCGTTGTCAGTTGACTGGGAGACCAAGAGGGTATATTCGTAGATTCGGATTATCTCGTGTAGCATTTAGAGATATGGCGCTTGCCGGTAAAATACCAGGTGTCACAAAAGCAAGCTGGTAATTATTAGATGAATTTAATTAATATAGTTTAGTATGGCAGTTACAGATACAATCGGAGATTATTTGACCAGGATCAGAAATGCACAATCTGCAGGTCATAGAATGGTAGAGATACCTGCTTCTAATATGAAGAAGAGAATGACCGAAATCTTATATGAGAATGGTTATATCCTCAAATATAAGTTTGACCAGAAAGAAGGCGAATTTGAGAAGATACTCATCGCATTAAAATACGATCCTATGACCCGGCAGCCAATTATACAAAAGTTGCAACGAGCTTCCAGACCAGGTCTTAGAAAATACAGTGCAGCAGATGACATCCCAAGAGTGGGATCTGGATTGGGCATTGCTATCGTATCTACCAATAAAGGAATCATGACAGACAAGCAGGCCAGATCTCAAAATGTGGGTGGCGAAGTTTTGTGTTATATATTTTAATCTTTTACAAACAAAAGAATTATGTCCCGAATCGGAAAATTGCCAATACCCATTCCTAAAGGAGTAGAGGTGAAAATTGATAAAAACAGAGTAACCATCAAAGGGCCTATTGGCACACACACTCAGGTCATAGACCATGATATGAAGTTGACCCTTGAGGATGGACATCTAACAGTTATAAGACCTTCAGAGCAGAAAAGACATAAATCACTTCACGGTACCACCAGGGCTATTTTAGCCAATTTGGTCAAAGGAGTAAGTACTGGCTTTAAGAAAGACCTCGAAGTGGTAGGGGTGGGGTATAGAGCTACCAATACGGGCAATCTTTTGGAGATTGGTGTTGGACATTCGCATCCTATTATGATGTATGTACCTGATGAGCTCAAAGTAGAGACACTGACTGAAAAAGGTAAGCCACCCATGATTAAACTAAGTGGATCTGACAAACAGCTCATTGGACAGATAGGTGCCAAATTACGAAAGTTGAGAAAGCCTGAACCATACAAAGGAAAAGGTATTAAATATGCAGGTGAGATCCTAAGAAGAAAGGCAGGAAAAGCTGCTGGTAAAGCCAAATAATCAATACTTATTAAGATAAACAATATCTGAAATGAAATCGACAAAAACCACTAATAAACAAAAGATCCAATTCCGAATCAGGAAAAAAGTATCTGGAGTTGCTGATCGGCCTAGATTGGCGGTGTATAGAAGTAATAAATCCATTTATTGCCAATTGATAGATGATTCAAAAAGCATCACTTTGGCTGCGGCTTCTGCTCATGCAGATGTTATAGATAAAGCAAAGAACAAGACGGAGCAAGCCAAAGCCGTTGGATTATTAATTGCTGATAGAGCTAAGTCTTTAAATATTGAAAGCGTGGTTTTTGACAGAGGTGGTAATTTATATCATGGCCGGATCAAAGCATTGGCCGAAGGCGCTCGTGAAGGAGGGCTTAAATTTTAATAAAGAAATATAATTTATTCGAAGATTATGGCGAAAAGAGATTTAAAAAGGGTAAAACCTTCAGAGGCCGAGCTCAAAGACAAAATGGTAGCACTCAACAGGGTGGCTAAAGTCACCAAAGGTGGTCGTACTTTTAGCTTTGCTGCAATAGTAGTAGTCGGTGATGGCAATGGTGTAGTCGGTCACGGTTTGGGAAAAGCCCGTGATGTTCAGGAAGCTATCGCTAAAGCCATAGATGATGCCAAAAAGAATTTAATTCGTGTCAATATTCATAAAGGGACTATACCTCATATTCAAGCTGGAAAGTTTGGTGCAGGTAAAGTCTTGATCAAGCCTGCATCAGAAGGTACGGGTGTCATAGCTGGTGGTGCAATGCGGGCTGTGCTTGATATGGCAGGTGTACATAACGTATTGGGTAAATCTCTTGGATCTTCAAATCCTCATAATGTGATCAAAGCTACCCTTGACGCATTGTCTAAGATGAGATCTCCCCAGGAGATAGCACAACAAAGAAAAGTATCATTAAGCAAAGTTTTTAACGGTTAATTTTATAAGCTCATGGGAAAGGTAAAAATCACTCAAATCAAAAGCGTTATTGAAAAAACAGAGCGCCAGAAAAACACCATCAAAGCTTTGGGTTTAAAAGGAATTCGACACGTAGTTGAAAAAGAACTTACCCCTCAAATTGACGGAATGCTAAAAAAAGTGCCCCATTTGGTTACTGTAGAACATATTTAACTCAATTAACAAAGAATCGATCATGGAATTAAGTAATTTAAAACCAGCCGGCGGCTCTACCAAAAATAATAAGAGAAGGGGTAGGGGAGTTGCTACCGGATTAGGTGGAACAGCTGGAAAAGGCCACAAAGGTCATAAATCAAGATCTGGCCATAAAGCAAAACGCAATTTTGAAGGTGGTCAAATGCCTTTGCAAATGCGATTGCCTAAAATAGGATTTAGGAATCCTGCGCGTCAGGAATATGAGATTCTTAATCTGGATCAACTCCAAAGTATAGCTAACAGGACTAATCTGGATATAATAGATATCACTTTGTTTACAAAAGAAGGTTTAATTAACCCTGGACAAAAAATGAAAATTTTAGGTAGAGGTGAATTGATCAGCCCGATTAAAGTATCTGCCCATGCTTGTTCAGCTTCTGCCAAAAAAGCCATCGAAGAAAAAGGTGGAACGATCACAATAATTTAATTCCTCCATTAATGAATAGTTTAATACAGACTTTAAAAAATATCTGGAAGATTGAAGAGCTGAGGAAGCGTATACTCTTCACTTTGATGGTATTAGCGGTATTTCGCTTTGGTTCATATATAGTGATGCCCGGTGTAGTGGCTAGCCAATTGAAGGCTGCTGCTGAAAATAGAGGCGCTAATGACCTTTTAAATCTTGTTAACATTTATACTGGTGGAGCTTTTAACAATGCTTCCATTTTCGCTTTGGGTATCATGCCCTATATCACTGCTTCTATCATCGTTCAACTTCTTGGATTTGCATTGCCCTATTTTCAGCGATTACAACAACATGAAGGGGAGTCTGGCCGTAAAAAACTCAATCAAATCACCAGGATTCTTACGGTGGTGATTACCTTGCTTCAAGGTGGTACTTATTTGGCGTATTTAAATGCTTCCAATGCAATAGACCCAAGCGTGCCAAAGAGTATATTTTATTTTGTCAATTCGATTTTGCTGGCTACCGGCACCGTAACGGCGATGTGGTTAGGCGAAAGAATCACAGACAAAGGTGTAGGTAATGGTGTGTCCCTGTTGATCATGATTGGTATCATAGCTCGATTGCCTCAGGCCATTATATTTGAAATTCAATCTCGATTTAGCTCAGGTGGGACTTTTATGCTCATTCTTGAGTTAGCAGCACTGATGTTGGTCGTCCTCGGATCCATTTTATTGGTGCAGGGAGTACGAAAGATTCCTATTCAATTTGCAAAACGGATGGTTGGACGCACCGGTCTTCCTGTCAGTGGCAATCGTGATTACCTACCTATTAAATTGAATGCTGCAGGTGTAATGCCGATCATTTTTGCCCAGGCAATTATGTTTTTGCCAGGATTTGCCATTCAATCATTAGCGGGTAATGCTGCCTCGACCAGTGGCTTCGTAAGGTCCCTCAATGATTATACTTCGCTGCCATATAATTTGATCTACCTTTTATTGGTCATTCTGTTTACCTACGTTTATGTAGCCCTTATCGTCAATAGCAATCAGTATTCTGAGTACCTTAAGAGACAAAACGCTTTTATACCTGGTGTTAAGCCTGGTTCGCCAACGGCTGAGTTTATAGACATGATTACTTCTAAAATCACCTTACCGGGAGCAGTTATGTTAGGTATATTAGCCATTACTCCCGCATTGGCAAGAACTTTTGGCATTAATAATTCTTTTGCTGCTTTTTTCGGAGGATCTACCATACTCATTTTAGTGGGTGTTGCTTTGGATACGTTACAGCAGATCGAGAGTTATTTATTGATGCGCAAATATGATGGTCTGGTAAAATCAGGCAATATTAAAGGTCGTACTGGTAGCGGATTGGCTCCAATTGGAGCTAGTTCTTAAACTACCCCTGATTTCCCTAGAAATGTTGCTATGGCGAAAGGAAAAGTCAATTTAAAAACTGAGGAAGAAATAGATCTGATTCGCCAGAGTTGTCAGCTAGCGTGTGAAGCAATAGCAGAATCCATAAAAATATTGAAGCCAGGGACCTCAGGTAAAGATCTGGATCTGGTGGCTCAAGACTATATTGTATCTAAAGGGGGATATCCTTCATTTAAAGGGTATGGAAGTCCACCTTTTCCTACCTCATTATGCATTTCTGTCAATGCTGCTGTGGTACACGGGATACCTACCAGCGTAGCCTTTAAAGAGGGGGATGTGATCTCATTGGATTGCGGAGCATATTTAAATGGTTATCATGGTGATGTGGCTTATACCGTGGTTTTAGGGGAAGTCAGTGCCCCGGTCATGGATCTTTGTGTGTCGACCAAAAAGTCTCTCTATTTGGCCATAGATCAGGCCATACAAGGCAATAGATTAGGTGATATAGGTTTTGCGGTTCAAAACTATATTGAGAAAGAAAAAAATTTGGGGTAGTAAGAGAGTTGGTTGGCCATGGAATAGGCAAGGAGCTGCACGAAGCACCTGATGTAAGCAATTATGGCAAACGAGGCAACGGTTTATTGTTGCATGAAGGTATGGTTTTTGCTATTGAACCCATGGTAAACCTGGGAACCAGGCAAATCAAAACATTAAGTGATAACTGGACTATTGTCTCAAAGGATGGCAAGCCTAGTGCTCACTATGAACACACCATCGTAGTGAGAAAACAGAAGGCTGAAATCCTCACTAATCATGAGGTAATGGAAGAAGCTATTAAAAATAATAAAGAATTAAGCGAAATTTCATTAAAAATATAGATATTTGCAGTCCGAAATTTTAATGGGATGCCAAAAGAGGATTTGATCAAACAGGATGGTATCATAGAAGAGGCTTTGTCCAACGCTATGTTTAGGGTCCATCTTGAAAATGATCATGTGATTTTAGCTACAATTTCTGGCAAAATGAGGATGCACTATATCCGACTTTTACCTGGCGATAAAGTAGCTGTAGAGATGTCACCTTATGATCTTTCGAGAGGTCGGATTATTTATAGATATAAGTAAAACTTATTAACAAGTTATGAAAGTAAGAACTTCAATTAAAAAACGATCTGTAGATTGTAAGATCGTCCGCCGTAAAGGCCGGTTGTATGTAATCAATAAGAAAAATCCAAAATTCAAACAAAGACAAGGATAATTTATGGCACGTATTTCCGGTATAGATCTACCAAAAAACAAAAAAGGGTATATAGGCCTTACTTATATCTTTGGAATAGGTACTACCTCATCTAAAAACATCCTGTCTAAGGCAGATATTGATCCAGAGATGAAGGTTTCTGACTGGACGGATGAGCATGTTCATAAAATCACTAAAATCATTCAGGATGATTATAAAGTGGAAGGTATGCTCCGCTCTGAAGTCCAAATGAATATCAAGCGATTGATGGACATTGGTTGTTACAGGGGGATCAGACATAGAAAAGGCTTGCCGGTCAGAGGGCAAAATACTCAAACAAACGCTCGCACACGTAAAGGAAAACGTAAAACCGTAGCTAATAAGAAAAAAGTAACTAAATAACAGATAACTCAGAGTAGCATGGCCCAGGTAAAAAAAGCACGGAAAAGAAAGGTAATTGTTGAATCAGAAGGCATAGCTTATATTTTAGCTAGCTTTAATAATGTGATAGTTACCATTACTAATAAACAAGGTCAGGTAGTCGCTTGGTCTTCTTCGGGAAGGGAAGGATTTAGAGGATCTAAAAAAAATACACCTTTTGCAGCCCAGAAGACAGCATCTCATGCAGCTACTCTCGCACATGAGGCTGGAGTTCGGTCTGCCGATGTGTTTGTTAAAGGACCTGGAAATGGTCGCGAAGCAGCTATCAGAGGAATTAATGATGTTGGTATCAAAGTGGTGACCATCACCGATACTACCCCAATCCCTCATAATGGTTGCAGACCTCCGAAAAAACGAAGAGTTTAATTTTATTCGAATTTAATCTTTCAGATTTATACATTTTTATGGCAAGATATACAGGACCGGTAACCAAGATAGCAAGAACCTTCGGTGAACCAATTTTTGGTCATGACAAATCCTTCGACAAAAAGAAGTATCCCCCTGGGCAACATGGCACTTCTCGTAAAAGAAAACAGAAATCGGATTATGCTGTGCAGCTTAAAGAAAAGCAAAAGGCAAAGCATACCTATGGTCTGTTAGAACGCCAATTTCGTAAAACTTTTGACCTGGCTACCAGAAAACACGGTGTTACAGGTACTGTTTTATTGCAATTATTAGAGTCAAGACTGGATAATACAGTATATAGACTTGGAATTGCTCCTACCCGTAGGGCAGCTCGTCAATTAGTTTCTCACAAACACATCGCTGTAGATGGCAAAATTCTCAATATACCTTCTGCATTGTTAAAGCCGGGCACAGTGGTTGCAGTGAGAGGTAAATCTGCCAATCTAGAACACATTCAAAATCAAATTCATTCTAAATCAGATATCAGAAAATCACCCTGGCTTGAATGGAATCCAGCAAGATTGGAAGGTAAGTTTTTAATTTACCCTCAACGCGATATGATTCCAGAAAGAATTAATGAACAATTGATTGTGGAATTGTACTCTAAGTAATTTTTTTAGAGATTTAAACAATTCACTTTTCATTTTTTTTAATTTAAGAATAAGTCGTAAACATATGAGTATATTAAATTTCCAAAAACCGGAGAAAATAATCCTTCAGAAAGCGAATGATTTCGATGGTGTGTTCGAGTTTAAACCTCTCGAGCCAGGATTTGGTCAAACTATAGGCAATTCTCTCAGGAGGATACTTTTATCTTCTTTGGAAGGCAGTGCTATATCCGGTGTTAGAATTGCGGGCGTAGATCATGAATTTTCGACAATCAAAGGGGTAGTAGAAGATGTGGTTGACATTATCCTTAACCTTAAGCAAGTCCGTCTCAAGAAGGTAAATAATCTTGATGACAATAATGAAGATACCGTATATCTTACTATTAACAGAAAAGATGAATTCAGAGCTGGTGATATTGAAAAATTTACTAATGTCTATAAAGTGATGAATCCAGATCTGCTGATTTGCAGAATGGAGCCTTTCGTAAACCTGGAGATTGAATTGAAAGTTACCAAAGGTAGAGGTTATGTGCCTGCTGATGATGTATATCCTAAAGATGCACCAATAGGGCTTATACCCTTAGATGCTATTTATACGCCTATCAAGAATGTTGCTTACTCTATTTCCAGTACAAGGGTTGGACAGCGGACTGATTACGAAAAACTGACCATAGAATTGCGTACAGATGGCACGATTCACCCTGAAGAGGCTATCAAAGAAGCTTCTCGCATCATGATCCAACATCTGATGTTGATTACAGATGAAAATATTACTTTCAATGATTCAGCCCGAAAAGAGGATACGATAGTTGATGAGCATATTTTACATATGCGTAAGCTATTAAAAACCTCGTTGGAAGATCTTGACCTATCTGTAAGAGCTTATAATTGTCTCAAAGCTGCCAAAATAAATTCATTGGGAGAAATGGTAAAATATGACACCCACGAGTTGTTGAAGTTTAGAAATTTTGGTAAAAAATCTTTGGTCGAAATTGAAGAGCTTTTGGCGACAAAAGGCCTCAGCTTTGGCATGGATTTGGCCAAATATAAATTGGACGAAGAATAATTATTTTAATAAACTTAATCTGCCAATTAGTGTCAAGAGCTTTTACTTAGCTCCACTGTGGCGATGCTAAATTTTTTTAATCATGAGACATGGTAACAAAATCAACCACCTTGGCCGAAAACATGGTCATAGGTCTGCGTTGTTAAAGAATCTTTCTGCTTCTTTAATTGAACACAAAAGAATAAATACCACGCTTGCCAAAGCGAGGGAACTGAGAAAATACCTGGAGCCTCTCGTGACCAAATCTAAAGATAATACGACCCATTCCAGAAGGGTTATTTTTAGCTATATACAAAGCAAAGACGCTATCAAAGAACTGTTTGCAGTGATAGCTCCAAAAATCATGAATCGCCCTGGTGGATATCTTAGGGTGATCAAAACCGGTTGGAGAAGTGGCGATGCTGCAGAAATGGCGTTAATAGAATTTGTTGACTTCAATGAAGTATATGTCAATGGTACCAAGCCAGCTGTAACGGAATCTACTGAAAAGAAAAAGAAAACCAGACGGGGAAGTGGCAAAAAAGCTATATCCACTGCTGAGGTTATCACTGAAGTTGAAGGGACTCCTACGGAGGCTGATACTCAGGAATAATCATCTTGAAGATTATATATTATTTAAAAGGGAGGCTTTGGTCTCCCTTTTTGTTGCTGGACGATACAATAGAATGTCTATTTTATAAAATTTTACATGATCAATCACACCCTAATGCTCATGATTAAATTTTATATTTGTCCTCAATAAAAAACATCAATTGTCATAGAATGACAGAAGCATACTCAAAAGCAGCCCCCGCAATTTTAATGTTAGAAGATGGTACAGTTTACCAGGGAGAGGCTATCGGTATTAAAGGCACTACCTCTGGAGAGCTTTGTTTTAATACAGGCATGACGGGTTATCAAGAAGTTTTTACTGACCCTTCCTATTATGGTCAGCTGCTTATTGCGACCAACGTACATATTGGTAATTACGGAACCAAAGTGACGGAGACAGAATCTTCCTCAATGAAAATTTCAGGCTTAATTTGTAAAAATTTTACCAATGAATACTCCAGAGCAAGGGCTGATCTTTCGATTCAAGACTATTTTTTAAAAGAAAAAGTAGTCGGGATTCATCAAATCGATACCCGTGCTTTAGTCAAACATATCCGAAGCAAAGGTGCTATGAATGCTGTAATCTCTTCTGATATTTTTGATGTCCAGGTCTTGCAACAAAAGCTCAAAGAAACTCCGGACATGAACGGATTAGAACTGGCCAGTAAAGTGACTACTACCGAAGAGTATTTCTTGGGAGACTCCAATGCAAAGTATAAAGTGGCTGTTATGGATTTTGGGATTAAAAGAAACATCCTAAATCATTTATTGGCGCGGGATTGTTATTTACACATTTTTCCAGCCAAAACGCCTGCTGATAAGGTTTTAGATTGGCCAGCAGATGGATATTTTTTATCTAATGGCCCGGGTGACCCTGCAGCTATGGATTACGCAATAGAGACCACCAAGGCTATTTTGGAGACTCGAAAGCCGCTATTTGGGATCTGTTTGGGACACCAGATTCTCGCACTTTCACTGGAGATACCGACTTATAAAATGCATCATGGTCATAGAGGTATTAATCACCCTGTCAAAAATGTTTTTACGGGCAAATGCGAGATTACCTCTCAAAACCATGGCTTTTGTGTCGATCCGGAAATTCTTCAATCCAGATCAGATCTGATCGAAATAACCCATGTTAATCTAAACGACGATACGATAGAAGGAATAAGACTTAAAAATCAGTCAGCTTATTCTGTTCAATACCATCCGGAAGCTTCTCCTGGACCGAATGATGCGCATTATCTGTTTGACCAGTTTATAGAGGAATTAAGTAATCACAAAAAATCATAATCATAAAATGAGTGTAATCGTAGATATTCGTTCACGGGAAATTTTAGATTCTCGCGGAAATCCTACAGTTGAAGTGGAACTGGAGACGGAAAAAGGTGTCATCGGCAGAGCCGCTGTTCCATCTGGAGCCTCTACTGGCAAACATGAAGCGGTAGAGTTACGGGATGGCAATAAAGATAGGTATATGGGCAGGGGAGTGCTGAAAGCCTGCCAGAATGTCGAGGAAATGATCCGAGAGGAATTGATAGGTGTTGAAGTACAGGATCAAAAATATATAGACCAACTCCTTATTGAACTGGATGGCACTCCTAATAAATCAAAACTGGGAGCTAACGCTACCTTAGGTGTTTCACTTGCCGCGGCTAAAGCTGCTGCCAAGGAGAGCAAACAGCCGCTATACCGATATCTAGGTGGTGTCAATGCTCATGTGATGCCTGTACCCCTCATGAATATACTCAATGGTGGTGCACATGCAGATAACAAGATTGATTTTCAGGAGTTTATGATCATACCAATTGGTGCAGATTTTTTTTCAGAGGCATTGAGGATGGGTGTTGAGGTATTTCATAACCTTAAAACAGTCCTTAAATCCAAAGGATATAGTACCAATGTAGGTGATGAAGGAGGATTTGCTCCTAATCTCAATACCAATGAAGAGGCGATAGAGTTGGTGCTGGAAGCCATCCAAAAAGCAGGATATAAACCTGGAGAAGATATAGCAATTGCTCTGGATGCTGCTGCTTCTGAATTTTGGGACGAGACTAAACAACGATATGTCTTTAAAAAGTCGGACAAAAAAGAATTTGATTCAAATGGGATGATTGGCTTTTGGAAAGATTGGTGCTCAAAGTACCCCATCCTATCTATTGAAGATGGTCTCCATGAAGATGATTGGACAGGTTGGACTAATTTGACAAAAGAACTCGGCAATAAAGTACAGATAGTTGGCGATGATTTTTTCGTCACCAATGTGGATAGACTTCAAAAAGGAATCGACACTGATGCAGCTAACTCAATCCTGATTAAAGTCAATCAAATTGGCACTTTATCTGAGACGATAGACGCCATACAATTAGCCAATCGAAACGCCTACACCAGTATTATAAGCCATAGATCTGGTGAAACAGAGGATACCTTTATAGCTGATTTGGCTGTGGGACTGAATACTGGACAAATCAAGACTGGATCTGCTTCAAGATCCGACAGGTTGGCCAAATACAATCAACTACTGAGAATTGAGGAGGAATTGGGTGAGTCTGCAGTTTATCCTGGAAAAGCTTTTATGATAATATAATGATTTATTATAATATATTTGTATCTCATATTCAAATCTATTATCATGAATTATTGGTCTCAGGTCAAGCTTTCAATCAGTAAAATTTTGCCGGATACACTGATAAATAAATTTTTCATAACAGGCATAGCCTTTTTCATCTGGATGATTTTTTTTGATAAAAACAAATGGATCAATCAATGGCAGCTTTCACAGTCTATATATAGGTTAGAGAATGAAAGAGAAAGTCTCAATGGCCTGATTATAAAAGCCAAAGAAGACAAAGCAGACCTGGATCAAAACAAAGAAAAATATGCCAGGGAAAAGTATTTTATGCACAAATCAAATGAAGATCTGTTCATCTTCGAAGAATCTTTAAATAAAAAACAATGAGTGTATTAGTCAATAAAGATAGTAGGGTAGTCGTACAAGGTTTTACTGGAAAGGAAGGAACCTTCCATGCTACTCAAATGATTGAATATGGCACCAATGTCGTCGGAGGAGTGACCCCGGGTAAAGGTGGACAGCGACATTTGGATAGACCTGTTTTTAATAATGTAATCAGTGCTGTCCGCGATGCTGGAGCCAATGTATCTATTATTTTCGTTCCTCCTGCTTTTGCTGCTGATGCTATCATGGAAAGCGCTGCCGCAGGTATTCATGTGATCGTATGCATCACTGAAGGCATTCCTGTACAGGATATGATAAAAGTAAAAGAATACATAAAAGATTTTGATTGTGTTCTCATAGGCCCTAACTGTCCCGGAATCATTACTCCGGATGAGGCTAAAGTAGGTATCATGCCAGGATTTATTCACAGAAAAGGCCATGTGGGTATTGTATCCAGATCTGGTACGCTTACCTATGAAGCTGTAGATCAGGTGACCAAGGCCGGACTCGGCCAATCTACCTGTATCGGAATAGGAGGTGACCCAATCGTGGGTACTACCACTATGGAGGCCGTCAAATTATTGATGAATGATCCTGAGACTGAAGGGATCATCATGATCGGTGAAATTGGAGGCGGTATGGAGGCTGAAGCTGCATATTGGATAAAAGAACACGGCACCAAACCAGTAGTAGGATTTATCGCAGGCCAAACCGCACCAAAAGGTCGGAAAATGGGTCACGCAGGTGCGATCATTGGTGGAGCTAGCGATACAGCAGAAGCCAAAATGAAGATCTTGGAGGAATGTGGCATCACTGTCGTCAAATCTCCCGCCGATATCGGAGAGTCCATGCGATTGCTGCTGGCTGCTAAGTAAAAAATACTTTCATTTACCCTAAGGCCAAATGGCTATTTTCACTGTTGACTTATATCATCAAAGTCAAAAATCAACGAAAATCTAAGCGTATTGGCCAGAGGATCTCTGTTAGTCAGTGATTTTGAAGTAGGTATTAAATACGAAAGATTCATACCAAACACATTGTATTTTACCCCTAAGCCCATAGTCATGTATTGTCGATTACCTTTAAACGGGTTTTCACGGAAATAGCCCGCCCGAAGAGCAAATTGATTGTTGTACCAGTATTCGGTACCAAATGAAAACATCAACTCTTGAAGTTCCTCTTTAAACCCATTAGGAGCGTCACTGAAAGATTTAATCCAGCTTGATACTACATTATATTGTCGATAATCGGGAATCCCGTCTTTGGGACTTACATCGTATTTGGGATGGTTTTTATCCACGATGGGGGTAGGAACCAGTAGTTTAGTGACATCCGAAGTCACAGTGAGTGAATTGTATTCATCAAAATTCCAGGTATAAGCCAGGCCGATACCAAGGTTGGCGGGGATATACTCCTGGTTGTTTTTAGTGTAAGATATTTTAGTTCCAAGATTGGTCAGTGCGAGACCAGCTGTAAACATATTCTCGCCGACAGGGTGTTTGTAGCTGAACGTGATATCGGTAGCACCTGCTACACCGGGTTTTATGTCATTGCCTCCAATGTTTAGGTCGGAGGCCAAAAAGGAGTAGATAAATTTTATGCTTACAGCGGCTGCAAATTCTTCACTCAGTTTTCTCGCATAAGCACCGGTAATCTCTATTTCATTTGGTTTGCCCGAACCAAGAGGTTGTCCATTGTCGTCCGTATAATCGATATTGCCAAGAGAAAAATAGCGTAGACTCCCTCCAAGTGCTTGAAGATCACCGATTTTTGTATACCCAGCTACATAGGCCATGTATACATCCGTCAAACCCAAAGCACGCAACCAGGGAGAGTAAGTAGTTGAGATTGATTTTGGCTTTTTAGCAAAAGCGAGCAAGGAAGCATTGTTATAAATTGAACTTGCATCAGCATCTGTAGCGATACCGGCATCTCCCATTCCTCCAGCTCTTGAGTCAGGTGTAATCCTCAAAAAAGGTACTGCAGTGACAATTGTATTAATACATTCATTGCCCGTAATCTGATCGATCATTTTTTTACTGCCAGGATCATAGACGCATTGTGCAGATACGGCGGTAGATATTCCGAAGATGGCAAAGAGTAATAATGTGCTCAATAAAAGATTTCTCATTCGATCAGGTATAAGTTTAGTTGCGCAAATATACGAATACCTCTTTAATGCTTTAATAGCCAAATTATTATCTGATTACTCTTAAGGTATTCTTAATAGTTTAGAAGTTATTAACAAATACCCGAGATCTCACCTTTACATATCTGATAGGCTAATTCTGATGGTCTAGTCGTTCCGGCGATTTGGCCAGCCGTTTATTCAAAGTCAAAAACCAGTGAAAACCTTAATGTATTGGCAAGTGGATCTCTATTTACGATTGATTTGGAAGTTGGAATTAAGTACGATAAGTTCATGCCGAACACATTGTATTTTACACCCAATCCCATAGTCATATATTGGCGATTCCCTTTATATGGATTTTCACGGAAATAGCCGGCCCTTAAGGCAAATTGGTTGTTATACCAATATTCAGTTCCAAAAGAATACATTAATTCTTGTAGTTCTTCCTTGAAACCATTTGGAGCATCATTAAACGACTTTATCCAGCTTGACACTACATTATATTCCCGATAGTCTGCTATCGTGTTATTATTCTTATCATAATCAGGATGAGAAGGAGCATAAGGAGAAGGCACCATAAGTTTGGTGACATCTGAGGTGATGGTGAGAGAATTAAATTTATCAAAGTTCCAGGTATAAGCCAATCCGAGGCCAATATTTGCCGGTATGTATTCCTGGCTGCTTTTTGTATAAGATATTTTTGTTCCCAGATTGGTGAGCGCCAAACCTGCTGCAAACATGTTTTTACCTACAGGATGTTTATAACTAAAGCTTATATCAGTAGCTGCCGCCACTCCCGGCTTTATATCATTGCCACCTATATTACGATCAGATACCAAATATGAGTAAATAAATTTTAAACTTATTGCCGCTGAAAATTCTTCACTCAGTTTTCTCGCATAGGCCCCGCTGAGTTCTAATTCATTGGGCTTTCCAGATCCGGTACTTTGGGCATTATCATCGAAATAATCAATATTGCCTAAAGAAAAATATCTAAAACTTCCTCCAATAGCCTGTCGATCATTTAACTTAGAGTATCCAGCCAGGTATGCCATAAAAACATCGCTCAAACCCAGCCCTCTCAACCACGGAGAATAACTGGCTGACAAAGATTTGTTTTTTTTGGCAAAAGCTATCAAGGAGGCATTGTTATACATTGACGCTGCATCAGCTTCAATGGCGATACCTGCATCGCCCATGCCTCCGGATCTTGAATCAGGAGTGATTCTAAGGAAGAGCACAGCGGTGACTACAGTATTGGCGCACTCATTTCCAGCGAGATCCCTCATACATTTACAGGATGGATCGTAAATACATTGCGCAATAGAATTATTATAAGAAATAAATAAAATCAGGACTCGGAGTATACATTTTTGCATAAGATATAGATTAAAGAAGGATTTATTCGATCCGACAATCAAATCTTAAATGAATAAAAAGCTAAAATATTATCAGTTAACGCCTAAGGAAATCTTAAAATTTTAATGCCTTTGGTATCAATCCTTTTGTTTCCTTGTAGGATTTCTGTCATCAGTACATACAAGCCATCAGGAAGGTTTTTGTTTAATTGGAGTCTAATGTCTACTACCGGTGCAGGGCTCAAAAACTGCTCCTTGCTATATAATATCTGTCCGGAAGAAGTAAGCAAAGAAATTTTTACCGTGGCCGTACTTACGCTTGAAAGATTATGTACAAGTTGAGCATTGATGACATCAGTAAACGGATTGGGGTATGCTGTCAAACTTAATATATGAGTTGGAGCATTTGGATCTATCACCACAAAACTTATAACAGCCTCTGAAGAATTATTGGCCACATCCCAGGCTCTCACTTTAAGATGATGTAATCCGGGTGCCAATCCGGTGAATGGGAAAGTTACTTTTCCGGATTTGTAATCTCCCTGGCTGGCTATATAAAATTCATTGAGCACATATTGTTTGTTGTCATCCAGTACTGCTATCAGATCATGGCCTATACTATTCCCTGTGGCATTGATGCCATTTTCATCATAGATATTAACCAGTAGTAAGGGGTTGGGATGGGTCTCCTCTCCATCGATAAATTGATAGTGGTTGATATAGAGTTTGATTTCTGGTCCTGATTGATCACTGATTTGATTTTGGGAGCCTCCGATGATAAGGTCGCTGTAAGATCCGGTGGCTTCCACGCTATCAAGGCTGTTGGCAAAATAGCTGATTTTACCAGGCCCATAACTATAATCTATATCCCGGGGCACGACAAACTGTATTTCAAAACGACCTTTTTCTACAGAGGCATTCCCTTTAAATAATACGCTGTTTTGCACCTGAAATGGCCGCGGCAGACTGTTATCATTTTGCCCCAAAGTCTTGACTACAGATTTTTTATCATAAAGAGTCACACTAACATTACCGTAGAAGTCTTCAAGTAATTGTTGTCGTTCTGAAGTTATCATTCCTTTTATGGTCAGTAATTGCAGAGATTTAATTGTATCCCGTACTCCATTGACCACAGCTCTGCTATTAATATGGGTAGTAACGACCTTGTTAGACGGTATTGACAATCGTTGTGTTGGATCACCTATCAAGGCAAATTTTCTGGCATTGGTTCTGTCAAATCCATTGCTGGAAATTGTATTTTTTGCTTTTTGCATGATCGTACCGAGAGTCAAAGGCCTGCCGTCATCATCTTTGAGAAATAGATTGTCAAAAACCGCCAGGGTCAGGATCCTATTGGAGGAGGAGTAGACATTTCTGACCGTCGTGAGCAAGGCAACAGCCCCTCCATATGTACTTCTCAACAGTGCTTCTCCAGTGGAGCTGACATTAGGATCGTCAAAAGGTGCAAAAGAGCAAGTCGCAGTAATGACTACAGGCAGTCTATCCTTATTTGACCAGGATTCTACATCGGAGTTACGCAGCAAACCTTCTTGTGAAAGTCCTTTGGGACCACCGTGCCCCAGGTAATTAAATACCAATAAACCTTGAAAAATATTCTTGCTAAGGCTCTCATTGGCCCCGGGTATAATCTCTCCACCGGCCCCGGATATTTGCTTAAACGCATCCAGGTATATTTTTTGAACATTGAATTCAGGGTGGGCTTTTTCTAAGCCGGAAGATACCTCTTCAGATTGTTCCAGGTGAATATTCGAATCTTCATCATCAGCAGAAAAAGCTATGCGAAGCTTCCAATCATTTTCAGATCCCAGGAGATCATAGTGGATTATTTTATCAATGATGGTATTAGCTTCGTCTTTGGATCTTACCGGAATTCTACCCACAGCAATATCAAGATCACCTAATAAATCTGTTCCTCCCTCTCCTTCTTCCAAGAGTCCGAAATAATCATCTGAAGGAAAAGCAAATATGGGTGATAGGGATTCGTCTGTCTCATAAACGGGTATAAAATTTTCGTTCTTTAAGTCTTTATTGAGCCCTAAATAATCGTAAGATCCATCTCCCAGGAGTACTAAATATTTAAAATCAGGATCATTCAAATAACACTGTCTGGCAAAATTTCTAATGGCCGTGGGGTCAGGTCGCCCGGCGGCATATTCGATAAATACTTTATCGATGGATATAGGTTCAGTATTAATTGCAGAATATTGGGTACGATGTGCCGCGAGTTTTTTTGCTGCGTCCTCAAAATCCGGATAATACAAGATGATAGAGGACACTCCAGAAATAGAAGCCAGATCCTGATTTTTTATTTTTGGCCCTTTCGTTGGGCTTTCTATGGCCGCAGATTTATCAAATATCATGAATATGCCCTGGCTTTGGCTGGCATCATGATAAAATTCCGCGTTTCCATTGACGATATTATACCCGGTCTGTATAGGGTTTAAGGGAACAGCAATATTCCAAATAGATAAAGTAGGTATTGCCTGAGCTATACTGTATATGTTCTTTTTATTAGTGGCATCGGGGTTGAAAAGTCTAAAAGGCCTGCCTGCCCAAGTCAGAGGATGGTAAAAATTGGCAGTTATGTAATTTAACCATCCTTCACTGGGCTGAACCGAATTAGGGTAGTCGATACTTATAGACATTGGCGAGGACATCTCCGTGGTCACTACTTGATGTGTTTCCCGAGCTATATCATCTTCCACATCACCTGTCAGTGTGGATTGGATAGTCAGCTTAGTTTTTTGATTGTTGATCTGGAATATCAAGTCTGTATAAGCATCGGATCTCCCTGCAAATCCTATTTTAAACAATGCAGTCGAACCTTGTAGACTGTTTTGAAAATCAAAAGCTGAAGAATAATCTTTCTTTCTCAAAGTCTTAAAGTAATCACCATACCATTGTTTGCCGGAGCCATAGGTGACCGTTCTTCCAGCCAACAAATTGACTTTTTCATCTTCAAAGTGTTGTACCTCGAGATATTGACTTATTGGATTGGCCGAACCAAATGGCTCATCGGTTTTTGAAGCAATTCTTTTTCCAGCAGTGTTGCCCCATTTCAAAAGAAAATTTGCAGTCCGGCTATAATGGTTTTTTTTGACCAGAAGCATATGGTCTGCCTGGTTCCACGATTTTTCGTCCGGACCTGATGCATAGAAGAGGATATAATCTTTAGTGTCGAATTTTCCATCTTGACCTCCATCTATTAAGACGCTTACTTCCTCTAAACCGGTTTTAATACCAAAAGGCACTACTTCATCGAGCATTCCACCGTCCAATCCATATAGTTGAATATTTTTAGGATCTCTGTTATCAATATTTGGGACACCCAGTTCGTTCTTTAAGAAATTATAATCTAATTTGAATATACCTTCATGGGTAACAGATAGTTGATAGATATCACCTTCGGCCAACACAGAGGGTTCTATAAAATGATTAAAATGATTCAAAGAATACTCTCTAAAACTACTGAAAAGGAGGATGCCTGTAATGACAAGAAAGGATCTAAACATTGGTTAATTCAAAGTTACGGTTATATTTATATCTGGATAAACGAAATAGAACGACACGAAGTATTCTGCAAAACTTGACAAATTTTAAAATTATATTATTTGTATTGGTGGCCTTGGTGGCAAGAGGTCAGGATCCTGTATTAAGCCAGTTTTATAGTTCTCCCATATTACTCAACCCCTCCTTTGCAGGAAATACCAGTTCGCCAAGATTTGCTATCAACTATCGCAACCAATGGCCGGGATTGGCTCAGGCATATAGGACATATGCATTGTCGTATGATCAATTTTTTGATGACTATAACAGTGGAATAGGGATCTCAGTCCTATCCGACGATCAGGGTAAGGGTTTGTACAAAACCACCAAACTGGCTGCCATCTATTCCTATCGGTTAAAAGTAGGCAAATCAACTTTTATTAAAACCGGATTTGAATTGGCTGGAGTGCAAGCGACCGTCGGATGGGACAAATTTATATTCCCAGACCAACTTGATCCACTGTACGGCGAAGTTGGTCCGGGAGGTAGTCCATTGCCTAGTGGCGAACTCAGACCTGACAACACCAATCGGCTTTATTTGGACCTTGCTATGGGGACTATGATCTACAACCCACATTTCTATGGAGGTCTGAGTATCAACCATATCAATAATCCAGATATTAGATTTACCCGGTCGGTCGATAATACCAGCAGTGGGCTGCCTTTAAGGTTGACATTGCATGCTGGAAGTCAGATTACTATATTTGATGCCAAACCAGGCAAAAGTGACATCTTCATCAGTCCTAATATTTTGTATACCAGGCAAAACAATTTTAGCGAATTATTGGGAGGTGCTTATGTTGGCTTAGGACCTTTATTTACGGGGGTGTGGGCCAGGTTGACTCCAAATAATCCTGATGCCCTGATTATGAATATCGGCATCAAGACAGGTAAAATGAAAATCTCCTATAGTTTTGATGCCACTATTTCAAAACTAACCCTCAATTCCGGGGGTGCTCATGAGCTGGGAATTGTTTTTAATCTGGATGATCAAAATCCGCGTAAAACCCCGGATTACAATGATTGTTTTCAGCTTTTTAGGTGAGGAGTCCGAAAACTGATAGATTTAGGATAATATTATCAGGCCTTAAGCAATTTTTAACAGCTGTTTTACATTTAATCACGTGTAAGATTGAATTGTCGTATATTTGGCAGTCTTTTTGCAGACATAAAACTATTATAGAAAAGTATAGAAAATGAATAGAATTGTAATCCTCATACTCACGGTTTCGCTCCTGGCTTCTTGTTCTAAAAAAGGGGGTGAACGATCTTCTTCTACCGGTTGGAAATATAATGATCAAAAATGGGGCGGTTTTGAAAAATTGGATTATAAAGGGCAAGTCACCGGACCTAATTTAGTGCCTATCGAAGGTGGTACCTTTGTCATGGGTCTGACTGAGGAAGATGTACCCTTTCAATGGAATAATGAAGGTCGAAGAGTGACGGTCTCCTCTTTTTATATGGATGAAACCGAAGTATCCAATATCGACTATAGAGAATATGTATACTGGCTGAGTAGAGTCTATGTGACCTACCCTCAAATTGCGAAGAAAGCTTTGCCCGACACTTTAGTCTGGAGAGAAGAGCTTTCCTTCAATGAGCCATTTGTAGAAAGTTATTTCAGACATCCTTCCTATAATGATTATCCTGTAGTCGGTGTCAATTGGTTACAAGCCAATGCTTATTGTCAATGGAGGAGCGACAGAGTCAATGAAATGATATTAATAGAAAAGGGTATTCTCAATCCAAACCCAGAGCAAAAAGATGGAGAAAACTTCAATACAGATGCTTATATGACAGGCCAGTATGCTGGAAATGTCAGGAAAAATTTGAAAGACCTACAGAGCGGGGGTGAAAGAGCGGTGAAGATGGAAGACGGTATTGTGTTGCCTGCTTATCGCTTGCCTACAGAAGCAGAATGGGAATATGCAGCCCTGGCACTTAATGGCAAACAGGTCTCTAAAAATGATGAATTGATTGCTGAAAGAAGAATTTATCCTTGGGATGGCAATACGGTCAGATATAAAAAGCATACGAAAAACCAGGGGAAAATGATGGCCAACTTTAAACGTGGCAGGGGTGATTATATGGGTACTGCAGGAAAACTCAATGACCAGGGCAATATACCTACTGGTGTAAGGAGTTATGTGCCTAACGATTTTGGTTTGTATAATATGGCTGGTAATGTCAATGAATGGGTAGCGGATGTATTCAGACCATTGACCAGTACTACATTAAGAGATGAAGAACAACAAGACCTCAACCCATACCGGGGTAATGAGTTTAGGGTAATTGATCTTGATTCTACCGGCAATGTGCAGAAAGATAGTCTAGGAAGAATTAAATATAGAATGGTTAAAATTGAAGAAGCATCTCAGAGAGACAATTACAACAGGGGAAATGTCCTTAATTATAAAGACGGTGATGATACTGCTGGTGCGTTTTATGATTATGGAGTACATACCCTGATCAGCAATAAATCCCGTGTTATTAAAGGGGGATCCTGGGCAGATCGTGCTTATTGGCTGTCGCCTGGCGCCAGAAGATCCAAAGACGAAGACCGAGGTGATAAGACTATTGGTTTTAGATGCGCTATGTCCCGAATGGGCTCTCAATCAATGAATGACCAAAAAGGCAATGATTTTGGGGTAAAGCCAAAAGCTGTTAAAAGAAGGTATAACTAACGCCTATCAATAGAATTTAATATATATAACATCCCTGTAAGACTTATCTTGCGGGGATTTTTTTTATGGACATTAATACACTTTATCAGGAATATCTTTTAAGCTCAGGAGTCAGTATAGATTCGAGGAGCATAAAGCCCAATCAAATATTTTTTGCCTTACCTGGCACAAAAGTAAAAGGTAGTCAATATGCCTCAGAAGCCTTAAATAAAGGAGCAAGGCTAGCATTGGTAGAAGATGAAGGTTTGGCACAAAATGAGAGCAAATTTTTTTTCACCCCGGATGCCTTACTCGCTATGCAAAACTTAGCCATCCACCATAGAAACCATCTTCAGATCCCGATAATTGGGATTACAGGTTCTGCAGGTAAGACGACTACGAAAGAATTGATCTCCAAGGTTTTATCAAAAAAATA
This sequence comes from Saprospiraceae bacterium, assembly GCA_016709995.1. NCBI lineage: Bacteria > Pseudomonadati > Bacteroidota > Saprospiria > Saprospirales > Saprospiraceae > Saprospiraceae bacterium. The sequence continues at coordinate 2,131,597 of JADJLQ010000001.1, read as the reverse complement.
TGTGGTCTCTAGTACCCAGGGTAACCTGAACAACCATATTGGTGTCCCTTTGACCTTATTGGGTATCACGCCTCAAACTCAAATAGGCATAGTTGAAATGGGCGCCAATCATATAAATGAAATTGAAGCACTGTGTGAGATCGCAAGACCTACCCACGGCCTGATCACGAGTATCGGAAAAGCGCATTTAGAGGGATTCGGAAGCTTAGAAGGTGTCATCCTTGCCAAATCTGAGCTTTTTCGATTTTTAAATAAACAAAACGGAGTAATATTTGTCAATCAGGATGATGCCCTTGTTTTCAATGTCAGTAAGGCTTTTGATATGAAAAAAGTCTTTTACGCTGATTTGATCAATGGGGAATTAATTGACGCTTCACATCTACTGAAGCTCAGACTGGCATCTAACAAAAAGGAGGTGTTTGTCAATACTTCGCTACCAGGAAAATACAATTATTCAAACTTGCTTTCGGCTGCCACAGTGGGGTCCTATTTTGGAGTAAGTCTGCAGGAGATAAAGATAGCTTTTGAAACTTTTGAAAACTCGAACAATCGATCGCAGCTTATAAAAAAAGGGACCAATGATTATTTGATGGACGCTTATAATGCCAATCCGTTGAGTATGTCCGAAGCAATCTCATCGTTTGCTGATTTGGTAACAGATAAAAATAAAATTTTAGTCCTTGGAGAGATGAGGGAGATGGGAGTCGATGAAATGGCAGAACATAAAAAAATCATCGAATTGGTACAGCGATTTCCATGGTCTATGGTTTGCCTGATAGGGGATTCATTCAACTTTGTAGACACTTCTTCCCACCTAAAATTATTCAAAGATGTTGATGCCTTCAAATCCTGGGAGTCACTTCAGCCTTTCGAAAATGCTTTTATTTTAGTCAAAGGCAGCAGGGGAGTGGCATTGGAAAAATGGATTTCGCAATCCACTACATTCGATTCAACACATTGATCAGTCTTTGAGAAAAATCACCGTGAGAGGCTTCCAGGTAATCATCATAGGTACATGAAATCCAATGATGTTCGTGTCCAGGCACTTCCATCCACCATCTTCCGGAATCCTGGCTTTTCCAGAAGTTGATATCCATGTCATTGTGTGAAGCATGTACGATGTATTGAGTCAGTTTTTGTTTTTGAATATTTTTTTCTTCGCGAAAATTATTCAATCCGTCAATAGTATACCAGATCAACTGAGCGATGACTGCTGCACTGATACCGTCATGATCAAGCTGCGTTTGATATCCATAAATGCCAAATGACTGAAGGTGTGAAGATGCACCGATAAACTGGGCGATTTTGCAAGCTTCTTCATAAAAAAATCCACCTGGATTGGAGTCAGCTTTGGCATTGAAGTCAGTCTTGCGCAAGGCATTGACATCGAATATAGCGTGATCGACTGACCTACACCAAGGCTCGACCCTGTCCAAATTTTGTCTGACATGCCCAAGCCTCAGAGATTCAAGATCTAAATCATGCAAGGTGGCTATAGCGGATGCGGGTGTGAGATGTGTTTGGTGTCCTAAAAACCTGACTTTTATACTTCCTGACAGGCACAAGGGTTCGATTTTAGACAATAAATGAATATCATGCCCTAATGTTGGATGGATGACAACCCACGAACTTGATGGAGCGAGTTGAGTCCCGGCCTGTACTTGTTCCAGTATAACCCCTTTGTCAGACGAAATTAAAATTGGTAGGATGCCCTTTTTGATGACTTCCTGCAGCAAAACACCTAATTCATCAGTGCCTTTTTTGGTTAAATTGCCAAGATCCAAGACCTTGCAATTGCTAAATGGATACGCTAAGGCGTACAATTCTTTACGAATTTTATCAGCTGAGTTATCAGTGCCAATCAAGCCAATAATGGGAATGTTCAATATTTCGGAATCAGATAATGAGCTGATCACATATGTGCCAAAAGTGTCATGAAAGTCAGGATAGCGAATTAAAGAAGGTTCCGTCCACGTTTCGAACATATAATCCAGTTTTAGTAATGTTTAATTAAGGTTAAGATTGAAAATTTGACAATAGCCAATTAACATAAAATTAAATATTTATATTAACTTTGATGTTAAATCCTACTTTACCAATTGTTTGTCAGTTTTTTGATTAATCAATAATTAATTCTAATACCTCTATGAAGAAGTCTTTGTTTTTAAGCCTATTTATTATTACGTTAGTTTATACAGTTTCTGCTCAAAACGATACTTGGACAGCTCCAAAGGTTACCGACAATATGACGGTAGATCCAGAGCAAAATAAGAAGTGGCGAATGGGTGAAGGCAAATATTCTGCTAAGCCGAAAAATATGTGGGAACTAGGAATACATACCGGTCATTTTTTTGTTGATGGTGATGTCGATCCTACTCAACCTGGTGGTTATGGTATAGGATTACACCTACGCAAAGCTATACATTATGTTTTTTCTTTAAGGGGAGATATTACTTATGGCAAAACCAGAGGTTTGGATCCACAATTTACCAGCCAGGAGATTGCAGCACAGGATTTATCTCAAACTACTGCAGCCGGCAAGCACGGCGGAATATACCGCAACTTTAAAATGTCCGATGTCATGGTAAGTCTCAATGGAGTTGTGAATATAGGTAACCTTTTATTTCACAAAGAAAGGAACAAATGGAACTGGTATGCTTTTATGGGGGTGGGATTCGATGCTAATAAGACTAAGCTTGATGTGTTAAAGGGTAATACAGCGTATGATTTTTCTTCCGTAACCGGTAATGTAAACACTAAAAGTGGTAGAAAATCAATTAAGAAACAAGTTAGAGGTATATTAGATGGAGTCTATGAGACTGAAGCCAGAAAAAAGGTTGCAATATTCAGATTGGGCGACAAGACCAATGTACATGCATTGTTTTCTGCGGGAACAGGCATTTCAAGAAAAATCAGCAAAAGAGTTAATTTAGGTATAGAGCATCAATTGCTTACATCTGATAATGATTTGTTGGATGGTTTTGTCTACAGATCTGTAGTTGATCAGTCGAATAATAATGATGTTTCTCATTATACTTCTATCAGGTTGGGTATCAATCTTGGTGACTTCGATAAAAAGACTGAGCCATTATATTGGTTAAATCCATTAGATGGAGTGCTCAATGATGTAGCTGATCTTAAACAAAGACCTATCCTGGATCTTAGTGATACGGATGGCGATGGAGTCATTGATATGATCGATCAGGAGAAAAATTCTGCCCCTGGAGCTTTGGTAGATACTAAAGGGGTGAGCCTTGATAGTGATCATGATGGTGTGCCGGATTATTTAGACAAAGAACCATATTCTCCTCCAGGATTTAATGTAGATGGAGTAGGCGTGGCTAGCGTAGAAAAGGAAAAAATTCTCACCGAAGATGATGTCGTTAATTTGATCAATCAAAGAATCAGCAATATCAAAACTGATTGGTTTTTACCTATGATCCACTTTGATCTTGATAAATATTATATCAAACCTGATTTTTATGGTCAATTGCATCACGTGGCCACTGTCATGAAGTCACATCCTGAGCTGAAAGTAGTAGCCGTAGGTCATACTGATGTAAGATTGGCTAGTGATTACAATAAGGTATTGGCTTATAAAAGAGCTGATGCAGCCATCAATTATCTTATCTCTAAATATGGAATATCCAGAGATCGGTTCATATTGCAGTATGGGGGTGAAGAGTTGCCTTTAGTGGCCAACTTACCTGATTCTCATAACATACCTAAGCAAGTAGAAATGAATCAATACATTAATAGAAGGGTAGAATTCAAAATTGCTACTGCTACAGATCAAAATATGGAAAGACCAGCAGGTCCTGATGCAGGTAAAGACACTCCCGGCTCATCAAGACCAGGTGTTAAATACAGTGGTAATGTGAATTCTGGATATTGATCAAAGAAAATAAACAAGTCTTAATTAAGCCGGTCTTAGGATCGGCTTTTTTTTTGCCTTATCTCATCTCTAATGGTTAGACTATTTACTCATACGAATCAATGCTGGCATCCAAAACAAAATAGCTGTGTAGGCAAAAAAAAGTCCCGACGGCAGGTCGAGACTGAATGAAAATATTGACTATCAGTGGAGCATATCGGAGTCGAACCGACGACCTCTTGCATGCCATGCAAGCGCTCTAGCCAGCTGAGCTAATGCCCCAATTTTTTATTTGGAGGCACAAAAATAAACTTTTAAAATTAATATACCTCAAGGCCGTCCAATTTTTATCTGCTCAGATACATACTAGCCTCATTGACCAGTTTTCTAAAATAGGGATCTTTAAGGTTTTCTATATAATGTATTGCTTCGCCGGTACTTTTCATCTCAGGCACAAGGTGTTTGGCGACGTGGGGGAACTTGTCGAAAGAGAATACCGGTACTTTGATCGCATATCCATCCAGTTGTTTGAGAATCTCAAAATCCTTCAATTTTTTGTTTCCCAACATTACATGGGTTGCAATATTAAGGTAGGGCACTTTGTAAGCTTTGGCTATAAATGGAGTAGTACGTGAAGCCCTTGGATTGGCTTCGATCACATACACATTATGATCTTTGATCGCAAATTGAATATTGATCAATCCTTTGATATTCATGGCCCGCGCTATCCTTTCGGCATAGGCTGACATCGTATCAATCTCTGTCTGAGTAAGACTATAAGGAGGTAAGACGGCATTGCTATCACCAGAATGGATGCCGGCAGGTTCGATATGCTCCATGACTCCCATAATATGGAAGTCTTCGCCATCAAAGATGGCATCAATCTCAGCTTCTTTGGCACGCTCCAAAAATTGATCTATCAGGACCTTATTTTCAGGCATATGTTTAAAAATGGTCAATACATGATGTTCAAGTTCTTCATCATTGATGACGATACGCATTTTCTGCCCCCCAATCACGTAGGATGGACGCACAAGCACAGGGTAACCGGTTCTTTTGGCCACTATAAGTGCTTCATCTGCATCTCTGGCTGTACCATACTCCGGATAGGGTATGCCCATTTCTTTTAACAAATCTGAAAATCTACCCCGATCTTCTGCGATATCCAGGCTATTAAATGAAGTGCCTATGATCTTAATCCCATCCTGGTGCATGTTTTCAGCCAGCTTCAGCGCCGTCTGTCCTCCTAATTGTACGATGACACCTTCAGGTTTTTCAAGTTCCAGAATTTCTTTGAGATGTTCCCAATACACGGGCTCGAAGTAGAGTTTGTCTGCGATATCAAAATCGGTAGATACGGTCTCGGGATTGCAGTTGACCATAATAGCTTCATACCCTGCCTCCTTAATTGCGATGAGACCATGTACACAACAATAGTCAAATTCTATACCTTGTCCGATCCTGTTAGGACCGGAGCCAAGTACGATTATTTTTTTCTTGTCAGACGCAAAAGACTCGTTTTCCTGATCAAAAGTGGAATAAAAGTAAGGTGTCTTAGCTTCAAACTCAGCAGCACAGGTATCGACCATTTTATAAGTTCGTTTGATACCGAGTTTCATTCGATGACGGGTCACTTCTTTTTCATTGATTCGAAGTAGCCAGGCGATCTGTCCATCAGCATACCCAAGTTCTTTCATTTCTCTAAGAAAGTGTGCAGGGATGTCCTCTGCAACATTGTATTTCATGAGTTCATCTTCGATCTTAATGAGCCGTTTTATTTGCTTCAAAAACCAAGGATCGATGAGCGTAAGTTTTTGGATCGTTTTTTCTGGTACTCCGAGTCTCATGGCATCTTTGATGCGATAGACCCGATCATCATAAGCTACTTCCAGTCGTTTAAGTATATCCTGTGTCTGGATCCATTCTTTTTTATCTGCACCGAGCCCCATTCTGCGATTTTCCTGAGATTGACAGGCTTTTTGCAAGGCTTCTAAAAAATTGCGTCCTATAGCCATCACCTCACCTACAGATTTCATTTGCAGGCCTAATTTATGGTCAGCCCCTGGAAATTTTTCAAAATCCCATCGAGGCATTTTTACGATCACATAATCTAAGGTTGGTTCAAAATAAGCAGAGGTAGTCTTAGTGATTTGATTTTTTAGTTCGTCCAGGTGATATCCTATAGCCAGTTTGGCGGCGATTTTGGCTATCGGATAGCCGGTGGCTTTACTTGCCAGGGCAGAAGACCTTGATACTCTGGGATTGATCTCTACGACGATCATTTCTTCAGTCTCTGGATGTAAGGCGAATTGTACATTACACCCACCTGCAAAATTGCCCATGGAGCGCATCAGGATAATTGCATCTGTCCTCATTTTTTGAAATGCAGTATCAGACAAAGTCATTGCAGGCGCCACTGTAATGCTATCACCTGTATGGATACCCATTGGGTCCATATTTTCGACCGTACAAATGATGGCGACACTATCGTTTTTATCTCTTAATAATTCGAGTTCAAATTCTTTCCAGCCGAGTACAGCTTTTTCAACGAGAACTTCGTGTGAAGGGGAAGCATCCAATCCTCGCCGGAGTGCTTCGTCAAACTCAGCTTCTTTCATTACAAATCCTCCTCCGGATCCACCCAGAGTAAAAGAAGATCGTATCACAAGCGGAAATCCTATTTTTTGGGCCGCATTTTTACCTTCCAAAAAAGAATTGGCTATATAAGAAGGAGGAGTAAGCATGCCCAGGGTCTTGACATGATTTCTAAATTGCTCACGGTCCTCTGCGAGTTCGATGGCTGCTATGTCGACACCGATCATCCTGACATTGTATTTTTCCCAAATTCCTTGCTTATCGGCTTCCACTGCAAGGTTGAGTGCTGTCTGTCCACCCATGGTTGGTAATACAGCATCTATTTGGTGTAATTCTAATATTTTGATGATGCTCTCCGGAGTCAAAGGCCACAAGTAGATATTATCTGCAGTCACCGGATCAGTCATGATGGTGGCAGGATTTGAATTGATCAGCGTGACGATGATTCCTTCCTCTCGAAGGGATCGTGCAGCCTGGGTTCCTGAATAATCAAATTCGCAGGCTTGTCCTATGATGATGGGACCGCTACCTATAATGAGAACGGATTTAATTGAATGATCACGAGGCATTTCTCTTTCTATTCTGGTTTAAAAATCGGGCAAAGATAGCACATATACCCTCATTTGAAGGCACCTTGCAGCAGTTGAAATATAGTTTTTTAATATATTGAAAAATTACATTTATCTACCTTTGATGCATGACGAATCAAAAACGGAAAGTTTTGATCACAGATGCGGTCCATCCAGTCTTGATCGATGGGCTTATAGCAAATGGATATGAAGTCGATTATGAGCCGGAGGTAGGCTATGATAAGGTAAAAAACAGCATTGCGAAGTATAATGGCCTGATCATCAATAGCAAGATATTATGTGATGCATCCTTTATAGACCATGGGACACAATTGAAATTTATAGCTCGCTTAGGTTCTGGAAGGGAAGTGGTCGACATCCATTATGCCGAATCAAAAGGAATCTGTGTATATTTTTCGCCGGAAGGAAACAAAAATGCAGTCGCAGAGCAAGCTTTGGGTATGTTGCTCGTACTGGCCAACCAGATTTTGCTGGCTGATCAGCAAGTGCGTGCAGGTATATGGGAACGCGAAGCCCGGAGAGGATGGGAACTTTCGGGCAAAACGATTGGCATCATAGGATTTGGACATACCGGCAGCCAATTTGCCAAAAAACTTGCCGGTATGGAGATGAATATCCTTGTCTATGACAAATATCTACATGATTTGGAGAAGGAGGTGCCTTATATTAAAGAAGTGCCGCTGCCATTTTTGTTAGAGCATAGTGATATCATCAGCATCCATCTTCCACTGGGAGAAGACACCTTTCACCTGGTAGATCATTCTTTTTTGTGGTCGATGAAACAGGAAGGAATTTTAATAAATACATCCAGGGGGAATGTAGTGCACACAGAAGCACTGATAGAGGCTTTGGAAGCGGGCAGGTTGGCGGGAGCATGTCTGGATGTATTTGAAAATGAAAAGCCGGGCACTTTTACATCACAAGAGAAATTGATGTATCAAAGGCTTTATCAATTACCTAACGTAGTACTTACACCGCATATAGCAGGGTGGACTGTTCAATCCAAATATAAACTGGCTGCGATTTTACTCGAAAAAATTGCTCAAAGAGATCTGGAAATGAGCGGGAAAGCCTAATCTATAGAGGCAGGAATAATTATTTTTGATAGGACTTTAAATTTTTTATTTGTTTTGATCATCCTATAAGAATTAAACTACCTTTGTGCGAATTCTTGTAACAAAAAAGAACCAATTTGGATAGATGAAAAACCGTTATTTTGACCTTATCGAACAAACCTTTTATTTTCCACAAGAAGGTTTCGATATAGAAAACGGATACCTTGATTTTAATGGAATTCCCCTCATTCATTTAATCAGGAAATACGGCACCCCTTTAAAACTTACTTATCTTCCACGCATAGGCGCACAAATCAAACGAGCCCGAAACTTGTTTAATCGCTCTATGAAAAATGTCGGCTACAATGGACAGTATTATTATTGTTATTGTACTAAAGCATGTCATTTTAGATTTATTCTGGAAGAAGTATTGCAGAATGGGGCTCACCTGGAGACATCAAGTTCGTTTGATATCGATTTGATCAGGAAGTTACATCTGCAAAACCAGGTAGATAAAAACGAAATCATCCTGTGTAATGGTTATAAAGCCGGAGATTATGGCAAAAAGATCTCTAAGCTCATCAACGAAGGATTTAAGAATGTGATTCCAATATTGGACAACAAAGAGGAATTGGCTATTTACGAAGAACTTGTAGAGAACGGATGCAAAATCGGGATGAGAGTAGCGACCGAAGAGGAGCCTAACTTTCAGTTTTATACTTCCAGACTGGGTATCAGAAATAGCGAAGTCATTCAGTTTTATAAGGATCGATTGGCAAATAACCCTAAGTTTAAATTAGAAGTACTTCATTTTTTTGTAGATACAGGTATCAAAGACACTATCTATTACTGGGGAGAATTCAAAAAGGTGCTTAAGACCTATTGTGAATTAAAGAAAATATGTCCTGACCTCAGAGCGATTGATATTGGAGGAGGACTTCCGATCCGCAACAGCCTTGGCTTTGAATATGATTATAGTTATATGATCAATGAGATCGTCAAGCAAATCAAAATTGCCTGCCAGGACGAGGGCATTCCGGAACCTGATATCTTCTCTGAGTTTGGTAAGTATACTGTAGGGGAAAGCGGGGCTACTATATTTTCAGTGATCGGACAAAAACAACAAAATGATTCGGAGCTGTGGTATATGATAGATAACTCACTCATGAATACGATACCGGATAGCTGGGGCATGGCCGAACGATTTATCCTGCTACCGATCAATAAGTGGTACAATGATTTTACCCGGGTCAATATAGGGGGTATCACCTGCGACAATTCTGACTTTTACAATAGCGAGGTGCATGAAAACCAGGTTTATCTGCCAGCTTTTTCTATGAAAGATCCTGAACCCTTATACCTGGGATTTTTCCACACAGGAGCATACCAGGATGCGCTCAGCGGATATGGAGGCATCAAACACTGTCTCATACCAAGTCCAAAACATATCCTTGTAGATCGCGACGAGCAAGGTAATCTTGTAGATAGAATATACCTGGATGAGCAAGAAGCTGAGGGTATGCTTAAAATCCTGGGTTATTAGACTCAACTAAAATTTATTTGTTCAATCTAAAATAGAAGAATATGCAACGAGGTCCCATCAGTCAGTTTATGGAACATCATTACAGGCATTTTAATGCTGCGGCCTTGATGGATGCTGCCAAAGGGTACGAATCGCATATGCTTGAAGGTGGTAAAATGATGGTTACCCTGGCAGGGGCGATGAGTACGGGCGAATTGGGTATCTCCCTGGCTGAAATGATACGACAAGGCAAGGTGGATATCATCAGCTGTACTGGTGCCAATCTTGAAGAGGATGCCATGAACCTGGTAGCTCATAGCAAATATAAGCGCATCCCTAACTACCGGGACCTTACACCGCAACAAGAATGGGATCTACTTGAAAATCACTATAATCGGGTGACTGACACCTGTATCCCTGAAGAAGAAGCTTTTAGAAGATTGCAAAAACATCTTTATGCACAATGGGTCAAAGCGGAACAAAGTGGTCAATCTTTCTTGCCCCATGAGTATCTATACAAAATCATCCTGGCTGGTGAATTGGAGCAATATTATGAGATCGATCCGAAGGATAGCTGGCTGGTAGCGGCGGCCCAAAAAAACTTGCCGATCGTCTGTCCGGGCTGGGAAGACAGTACCACCGGCAATATTTTTGCCAGCTATGTGATCAAAAATGAATTAAAATCTACCACGGTCAAAAGTGGTATCGATTATATGGTCTATCTCGCTGACTGGTATAGAAAAAACAGTGCTGGGAAAGGGATTGGTTTTTTTCAGATCGGAGGGGGTATCGCAGGTGACTTCCCGATCTGTGTGGTGCCTATGATGTACCAGGATCTGGAGTGGCATGATGTGCCATTCTGGTCTTATTTCTGTCAGATCAGTGACTCGACTACTTCCTATGGTTCTTATTCCGGTGCAGTACCCAATGAAAAAATCACCTGGGGAAAACTTGATATCCACACTCCAAAGTTTATCATCGAAAGTGATGCTACGATAGTGGCTCCTTTGGTGTTTGCCTGGGTGCTGGGATGGTAGTGGGGTTATTAGTTCAATTCCTGTTATTTCTTGGGAAAATCTTAATGCTCAATGATCTCGAGGATCTGCTCTACATGCCGATTGTAGTGGGCTGATACATTCAGTGTCCATTGGTAGGCATCTAAATTGCCAAAAGAAGGATGGCGGGTAAAATGTGCTCTTAAATCGGCAGAGGTATGCTTTACAATTTCAATCGTCTTGTTGCGGTTTTCGATCAAAGCTTGAGAATTTAAGCGACTCAGTGGATTAATTTATCCTCCCAGCCCGGCCTGTTTACTGATCTCCAACATGCGATCTATACTGGATCTTCCTTGGTCGATCACCCACTGAGGTAGGATGATTTCAGGCAATTCATACTGCATGCAAACGTATAATTTTTCCAAAGTATTGCGCTTCATATGAGGACATTCATTACAGGCACAGTGATTATTGGGAGGTGCAGGGATGAAAGTCTTATGAGGTGATTTTTGTTCCATTTGATGTAGTATGCCAGCCTCGGTGGCGACTATATACTCTTCAGAGTCATCTGATATAGTGTATTTCAGTAAACCGGTCGTGCTACCGATGAAGTCTGCCATATCGAGGATATGAGGCTCACACTCCGGATGTGCTATAAACTTAGCCTTGGGATGCCGTAGCCTGAGCTTTACAATTTTTTCATGGGAGAAAATCTCATGGACCATACACGAACCATTCCACAATACCATATCTCTGCCGGTTTTTTTGACCAGGTATTTTCCCAGGTTGATGTCCGGGGCAAAAATGATTTTTTGATCCAAAGGGATGCTGTTGATCACATGGACGGCATTGGTCGAGGTGCAGCAGATATCAGTGAGCGTCTTAATTTCTGCAGTGCAATTGATATAACTGACTACCAGGTGATCAGGATACTTTTCCTTAAACTTTGAAAATAAATCAGGAGGACAGGAGTCGGCAAGGGAACAACCTGCTTTGAGGTCAGGCAACAAGACTTTTTTGTGTGGGGACAATATCTTGGCAGTCTCTGCCATAAAATGGACTCCCGCAAATACGATGATGTCTGCTTCAGTCTTGGCAGCTTGCTGGGATAACCCTAAACTATCACCGACATAATCAGCAAGGTCTTGTATCTCAGACTCCTGATAATAATGTGCCAGGATCACTGCGTTTTTTTCTTTTTTTAATCGTTTTATTTCTTGTTCAAGATCTACCGTCGGATCTACCGGGATGTGTAAATATCCATCCCTGTTTAATTGCTCTGTGGATATACTACTCGTAGCCATAAATAATGTATTTTTTGTTTAGACGAGAATTCTCCACAAAGATACTATCTCTTATCCTAAGGCTGTTTGGTTGATGATAAAGATCGCCGGTCTCTTCTTTATATCACCGATGGAACGATGTCTCCAGGCTTTAATGGTGTCAGTATGAATGTATTCTTCCGGAGCAGTGAGGTCTATAGCCATACAAAGGAGTGTATCATCGCGAAGTGTACGCAACAGCGTGTCCAGGAGTGAGACATTCCTATAAGGTGTTTCAATAAAAATTTGCGAATACCCTGTTTTGATTGAGTCATTCTCTACTTGTTTTAGCCTCTTTATCAATTCTGCTTCTGCTTTGTTAGGCAGATAACCATGAAAAGTAAATCCCTGCCCGTTGAGCCCACTCGCCATCAAGGAAAGCAGAATGGAAGAGGGTCCGATCCACGGTATGACCTTTACCCCGAGCTTATGGGCCTGGGCTAGAAGCTTGCTACCCGGATCAGCGATGCCCGGGCAACCGGCTTCTGATATCAAGCCCACTGACGAGCCAGAATTAATAAATTTAAAAACTTCATCAAAGGATTGGGAAGGGGCATGCTTATCTATTTCTATAAAAGTGGATTGATCAATATCAAAATCAGAGATCACTGCTCTGAGAAATCGCCTGGTAGTCCTGATATTCTCCACCACAAAATATCTTAAAGAACTGAGCACTTCCAGGTCGCGAGGAAGTAATATGGTGGGGTTGGATTCGTGAAGCCAACTTGGAATTATATACAGTGAGCCCGAACTCATGGATCGATCAAAGATGTAAAGCTTTGCCTGACCAGGCAGCATAAGCAGCTTCCTTAATGGCTTCAGAGAAGGTAGGATGAGGGTGACAGATTCGGGCCATATCTTCGGCACTGCCTCGAAATTCCATCAAGGTGACTGCTTCCATAATCAGATCTGCTGCTCTGGGGCCGAGGATGTGTACACCAAGGACTTCGTCTGTGTTTTTGTCCGCAATTATTTTGACCTGACCGTCTAAGTCCATACTGGCCCGTGATCTGCCAAGTGCTTTGAATGGAAATTTTCCAATTTTGAATTCCCTGCCTTCTTCATTGAGCTTTTCTTCGGTTTTACCTACAGAGGCTAGTTCAGGCCAGGTGTATACTACGCCAGGTATCAGGTTGTAATCAATATGCGGCTTCTGGCCGGCTATAATCTCAGCGACTGCCAGACCTTCGTCTGAAGCTTTGTGTGCCAGCATTGGGCCTGTGATGACATCGCCTATGGCATAGATGTGCGGTGATTTTGTCCTGTAATGATCATCTACTTCGATCCTCCCTTTAGGATCCAGCGTGAGGCCTCCCCGTTCAGGATGTAATCCTTCTGTATAGGCTCTTCGGCCGATGGCGATCAGGCAATAATCAGCGGTCATTGACTTTAATTCGTCAGATTCATTTGATTTGTATTTTACGGTAACCGTTTTAGCTGTGGAGGTCACTGTCTGCACCGCGTGATTCAGGTGGAATTTTATGCCATTTTTCTCCAACACCTTTTGCAGTTCTTTGGAGCAGTCTCTATCCATGCCTGGGAGGATATGGTCCAGGTATTCAATGACATCTACTTGTGTCCCCAGCCTGGAGTACACTGAACCAAGCTCTAGCCCAATGACTCCGGCGCCGATGATCAACATAGACTTAGGAACTGACTGTATCTGCAGTGTCTCGGTACTGGTGATCACTCTTTTTTTGTCATAATTAAAGGCTGGAGGAGTGATTGGTTTGGACCCGGTGGCGATGATGATATTTTCTGCATTGACTTGTGATTTGGTGCCATCGGGGAGCGTGATTTCTACTGAATGAGGGTCTAGAAACGCAGCTGTCCCCGTGATCACCTCTATTTTATTTTTCTTCATCAGGTACTGAACTCCTTTGCAAGTTTGGTCCACTACCTCATTTTTTCTCCTGATCATCTGGGGCATGTCGATCTTAAGGTCTTTGACCTGAATACCGTGTATAGCAAACTGATGCGAGGCTTGATAGTAATGTTCACTGCTGTCGAGTAAAGCCTTTGAGGGAATACAACCTACATTAAGGCAAGTACCTCCAAGGGTGTTATACTTTTCTACCAGGATGACTTGCATACCTAGCTGGGCACATTTGATTGCAGCTACATATCCGCCTGGTCCTGATCCTATGATTAAAACCTGGGTTTTCATGTATTAATTATTTGAGGGTGGAGTATCCGGTCTTTGCGGTCTATCAGTGCCTGGAGGTCGGTCAGGTCGTGGTCTGTTTCTATTGTTACGGTTAGGTCTCTGAGGCTGAGATCCCTGGTCAGAACCCTGAGTACCTGGTCTGTCAGTTCTTTGATTCGATCTGGGATTGTTTTGATTAGGATTTCTCTGACCAGAAGACGGTCGACGATCAGCTTGGGGAGGCCGGTTGTCCTGAGATCCCTGGTTTCGAGGATTGGGGGAGGAAGGATTCTTCTGGTTTTGATTTCTACCTCGCCCTTTGTTTTTTCTTCTTTTTTCTTCAGGCAATTCAATTTCGCCAGTGACATCGACAAAGCCTGCATCCGCTTCCAGAGGGTTGGCTGTAGTGGGTCCACCCAGGGGAATCGTGATACCAAAATCAGCAGGTCTTTCACCACGGTCTGTCCTTTCTTTATGGTTTCTCACTTGCTCAGGAGTAAGTCCGAATATGGAAGATTCTCTGGATTTACCACTGGACTCCAACTCGTAATACATAATGCCTTTAAAAATATCCGTTTTCAGAAGGTTGGCGCGACCTAAGCCTGACATCAGGGTCTCTATCTCCATAGGAAACCTGTTGAGGGACTCCATATATACATCCAGTTCATAATTGAGGCAGCACTTGAGTCGACCACATTGACCGGAAAGCTTGGTTTGATTAATCGCCAGGTTTTGATACCTTGCTGCGGAAGTGACTACTGTCTTAAAATCTGAAAGCCAGGTCGAACAGCAAAGCTCTCTTCCGCAGGAACCAATACCTCCAATGCGAGCTGACTCCTGCCTGGCGCCAATCTGCCTCATTTCGATTTTAATATGAAATTCTTTGGCGTAAAGTTTTACTAACTCACGAAAATCTATTCTTCTGTCGGCGGTATAAAAAAAGGTTGCTTTTCGAAGGTCAGCCTGATATTCTACATCACCTAACTTCATGTCCAATCCAAGACTTCGGGCGATGACCCTACCTTTGACCAGGGTCATTTTTTCCATATCTCTGGCTTGGGTCATATGATCCAAATCGCGGTCAGAAGCTTGTCGTACAACTTTGAAAAGTATTCTATCCTCGGTGACTCCTTTCTTTTTCATCTGTAACCTTACCAGGTCACCAGAGAGTGTGATCTTGCCAACATCCTGACCGGCAGCAGTCTCTACCACCACCCAATCACCGGTGCTATAATCAATTAGAGAATCTTTTTTGAAAAATTCCTTCCTGGAGCCATTTTTGAAGCTGACTTCTACCCAGGGATAGGGTGCAGGATCATCAATATCCAATACGGATATCCAATCATAGGTGTTCATCCTATTGCAGCCTCCTGTCGAACAACCTCCATTACTTTTACAACCAGCAGCTTTGCCGTCTGCGCCGGTCGAACATCCTACACATGCCATTGAACAAAGGTACAATTTTATATCATTGAATATAACTACTTATAACTGGTTTATTTAGAAGTAGATAACCTTGGTGAGCCGGGACACCCGGATATCTGCTGATCATTCAGGACATAGCATATTTGCCTCGGAAAACGATCAATCGGAATGAGCCAGCCATCAGTGGAAACTCCAACTTTCTAAATCAATCTGAACTGATGGACTTTTTGTTTAGAAAATAATTGGTGAATATTCAGCGACAGCGCACTGAATAATATTTTGGGATTGGCATTTCGCTCTATATATACAATGTGATCGTTAAATAACTCGGACATCAAGCGAATATCTTCAATCTCTAATTGTGTGGACAGTCCTTTGATGCCTTTCCATTCATCTGGATTGAACCCGGATATTTCCTGGCCGGTCACTTTGTACCTCAGTATTTGATCTAAAAAATTTAATCCATATTTGAGAAATTGGCGATGAGTGTCCCTGCCTTCGGTGGCAAAGTCTTCGCACCAGGAGATTAGCTCATTGGCTTTGTTTTTAAAACAGAGCCGCAACCAGCGTATCATTTGTTCGCTATGGGGGTTGGTTTGATCGCTACCCATGCGGATAGCTTCATACATATTACCTTCAGCAGTTCTGGCGATATTGGTGATCAACAGATCGTCTTTAAGGCCAAATTTTGATAGGGTGACCTTGATATTTTCATCTGTAAAACGAGGAATAGCCAAGGTTTGGCATCTTGATACGATGGTGGCTATCAAAGATTGTACACTTTCGGTAATCAATAATATAAGACTGTTGGCCGGAGGCTCTTCGATGAGTTTCAATAAGATATTCCCTTGTGTTCCAAGGTATTCGGGTAGCCAGATCAATAATATCCTGTACTTCCCTTCGTAGATAGTCAGCGATAGTTTTTTGACCATGATCCGACATTCATCTGCTGAGATATTGAGGAGTTTGTTTTCTTTCGCAATGATCTCTTGCCAATGTGGGGCAGTCAAATATGGATTTTCCAATACAGCTCTGCGCCAGTCAGGCATGCATTCATCACACTTATTGTCTTTGCCTGACAAAGGGAAAAAATAATGGATATCAGGATGTATGAGTTTGAAGGTCTTTAGACAGGCCAGGCATTCTCCGCAAGCTTGCCCATCTTGGGGGTTCTCGCACATGAGGTAGGACGAGAAAGCCAGGGCTAAAGCCAATTTGGCCGAACCTTCTGGCCCATGGATCAATAAAGCATGGGGCAACCGATCTTGCTGCACAAAAGCGACTAGTCTTTTTTTCTCCGTTTCCATTCCTGGAATGTCTGAAAACTTCATAAGCAGGATTTGACTGAACTGGGTACATGCAAATATAACTAAGATCGGGGCAGCCAGCTAAGCTGTTAAAACATTACAAATTCAAGAATTACCATTTCCTGGGAAACTGCCATTTTTAAAAATTTAATTGAATAAAATCATTTACTCCGCGTAAAGTTTAGGAACTTTGACCTTCCATAATGAAAGTAGCAGTTTTTAGAAGAGGTCATTTTAATGCCGCACATCGATTGTATAATCCACACTGGGATGCCGAGCGCAATGACAGGGTATTTGGTATCTGTGCCAATCCCAATTTTCATGGGCATAATTACGAAGTAGAAGTAAAGGTGGTCGGGGAAGTAGACCCGGATACGGGTTTTGTGATAAATTTGTTTGACTTAAAGGCTATCATCGGTCGTGAAATCGAAGATAGATTTGATCATAAAAACTTAAATCTAGACTGCCCAGAATTTAAAGCCTTGTTGCCTTCCGCAGAAAATGTATGTTATGTTATTTGGAGTATATTAAAATCTGTGCTGGATGCCAAATATGACATTACAGTTAGATTGTATGAGACACCCAGAAATTATGTGGAATATCCTGCTTAAGGATTATTTCTTCTTCAGGACGACTGTTTTGACTATTTCTTGCTGAAGATTTAATAGCCTTACCATATAGATGCCGGAGGGTACATCGTCGATATAATAGCGTTTATTTTTATAGGCATAATAGACTTTGGCTTTGTCGCCAGTGATATTATACAATTCTATTTTACCCAGCACTACCGGTGAAGTCACCATAAAATATTCCTGTGCGGGATTAGGGTAGAGCTGAATCGCATCTTTTTCAACATCGCTCTTTAAAGGAGTCGTCTGATTGAAAAAATAAGCGCCTGAAACAAAATTGTCCGGACTGCCGACTTGCTCGATACGCAAAGTGACTTTGGCAGAGCCAGATATCCCCATTGGATAAACATGTATATCCATATTGCTGATTTCACCCGGAGCCAGGACCAGTTTCATAGTATCGATGGTGGGGATGTAACAAAAGTTTTTGTCACATACTGCACTAGACCAACCTTGAGTGATATTCTCTATTTTGCGAGACCATTTTACGATTAAGGTATCCTTTGAATTATTTTTTAAAGAAGCTTTACCAGCCACATCCAGATCATTGGACTTGACCACCATGCTGACAGGATTGGGCTCGAGTGTCAGCATCGTCTGAGCATTGACTGACATCGAAACAAAGAAAAATGATATAATAAAGATGTACTTCAATTGGTAGCTGGTTGATTACATATTATACAAATTTATAACGGTAATGTTAATTAAGCGTATTTACTGTGTTAAATGTTTACATATTTATTATTCATATGAATTAATTAACAATAGTTAAATAATGGATTGCATCGGTTCGCAATGTTTATTTTATAACGCATCAAAATAGCAAATGAATCGTTTGGAAATAATAAAGGGTCAGAAAATTTCTGACCCTTAATATTTTGTATGATCCCTCCGTTAGGCTACTTCGATGTTTTTGACAGTAGGGATGGCTTCGGCCTTTTTAGGGATAAATATTTTTAAAATACCCTGATCATAATTGGCTTCAATAGCGTCAGCCTCTACCGAAGCAGGCAGGTAAAAACTTCTGTTGAAAGAATCTAGCGTATATTCTTTTCGCCAAACTTTATCGCTTTCTACTGTTTCATTTGCTTTTTGTTTCTCAGCAGAAATCGTCAATTGTTTGTTTTTGACTTCAATTTTGAAATCTGATTTGGCCATTCCAGGGCTTACGACTTCGAGAAAAAAGCCGTTTTCTTTTTCCAGAATATTGACTGAAGGAGAATAACTCTGTTCAGTGTCACTCACCCGATTATTAAATTTGGTGGTGAAAAATGGATTATAAGTGATTAAGTTCATAGTTAAATATGTTTTAAAAATGTGATTAAAGAATGTTGATTGTCTTTGGGCTATCCTGAGCACCTTCTTTCTTTGGTAAAGTGATTGTTAGCACACCATTAGCATAGGCAGCCTTGATGCTTTCTTTATTGACATCCTGGCTTATTTTAAAGTTTCTGGTAAAATGGTGATAGCTAAACTCTGACTTCAACTTTTTGTTGGAGTTTTCGGTCTTAGGTTTGTCGACGGTGACTTTCAGGATATTTTGATCGACAGATAGATTAAAGTCTGGCTTTTCCAATCCAGGGGCTGCTAAAGAAATGATGTAGCTTTCCGGGGACTCTTCAATATTGGCCAAAGGGCGTGTCCAGGACCAGCCAAAATCTTTGGTATTATCTACTTGTACTGATTTGATAAAATCCTCTACAACTTGTTCAAGTTCGGGATTCCAAAATGGGAATTTAAAATGTTTATTCATTTTGTGATTTGATTTAATTGTTTAGACTTTCATTAAATCAAATCGCGTTCCAAGTGAAAATGCAAGTCATAATGGCAGCAAATGGTCAAAATGGACGACAATATGGCAGGTTAATTGGTGTTTTACGACCAAAAATGACATAAAAAAAGCTTTCACTGGGGGTGAAAGCTTATCAGGTTGGTTTTAAATACTCTCGTCTTGGGAAAGTATAATTTGTATATTTTTATTTGGTTTTCAACTGTTGGCCAATTTTGATGGTGTCTAGTTCAAGTTGGTTTAAAGACTTTAAGGTAGCTACTGTGGTGTTGAATTTTTTGGCTATGCTGAATAAGGTATCTTTTTCCTGTACAGTATAATAAGCATCGTTTTCATTGATTGAGGTGAGGGTTTGTTCTAACGGAGTACGAACTGACTGAATGATTTTGTTTTCATTGTTTTCTTTTGGTACTACGGGGAGATTTTGTTCTGGAGTAGTAGTAGCCATCATCTGTGGTTGATTCGTGCTGGCCATTTGTAGGTTTGGAGCATATTTTGATCTACGTGAAAGATATATCTTGGAGCCAACAGATGGTTGACTCCCCGATTTTATACGATTTCTACGATAAAGATATTTAGCCTGGATGCCATAGAGTTGGGATATAGACTCGATAGTTTCACCCTTGGATACAAGGTGATATTCTTTTTGTGTAGAACTTTTCTTTTTCTTTTTTTCCAGAAATACATACATAGGCGTGCCGATGGCTGCATTTTCATCTGTCAATATTTCATTGTATTTCATGACCAATTCAACCGGAAGGTTAAAATCCATAGCAATCTCTGCAGGGCTAGCCTGATGATCTACAAATACACTCTTTAACCCATTGACTTTGGTAAAAGGTGATTTTTCTTTATCCATGAAAAAGCCGGGAGGAGCATCAGGAGTAGGTTGGCTGGCATTCTTATCATAGACATATAATCGATAATCTTGAATGATACTGATCAACCGTTTTGCATACAAAGGATGAGTGGCATAACCTGCTTTTTGCAATCCTTCTGCCCATCCTTTATAGTCGTCACTAGGTAACAAAAACAATGAAGCATACCTATTGGTCATTCTGCCTTCCCCGGTAATAAAATTGCTATGGGCCATAAAACTCTCCATCGGATCACTATATGCCCGGAAACATGATTGGATATGATTGCCATGTTTGTCATAGTCGTCATCTTTGAGATAATAAGTGCCTCCAGTCCATCGGTCACCACATTTGATACCAAAATGGTTGTTGGCTTTGATAGCAAGTAAACTGGAACCGGCTTGTGATTCCAGGATAGCCTGAGCAAGTTTGATACTCGCTGGTATCTGGGTACGATGCATTTCCTGTATGGCCAGATATTTATATTGTTCGATATAAGATATCATACGGACATTTTCAGCAGGCTCTGCGTGCAAGGCATAAGAGTACATAAGTAGGATCAACACGATTTTTGTCATTCTCAGAATCATTACAATTGTTTTTTTCAGGTTTCGTGATAAAATTTCATATAAATAAATTAGTTAATGGGTAGAATGCCAAACTTGTGCCAATGTCTGTTAATCGATTGATAACAATCGTCAAATAAGATGCTAACTAATTGATTTACTGTAAGTAGTAAAAGGCTTCAAACATATTAAATTATTTGTTAATATGTTGTAAATGGCTTAATGCGTGGGGTAAACGTACATCCGTAAGCTAGCTTACGAGTTAAACTAAGCTTAGCTTACATGAGAGCTTAGACCGTCATAAGTATAATAAATACGTGATCATTTAATAAAATTAACCCTGGCAAGAAATTACTTTGCAATGCCTTCGTCAATCCGTAGGATAAAAAATTAAATCCTAACGATTTTTTTTAAATAATCTATTTGCTGATCGGGATGACGATGGTCGCAGCAGGATTGGTGTTTCTAATCATACCGGCCTGCATATCCTCCAGTGACAGGTTGGGGTTTTTGCGAATAACATCCTGAAAACTTTCTCCTCTGCGCAATCTATAATGATCTCTTAAATCAAGATTTTGAAACTCATTGGTCTTTACATTCACCTTATTATAAAAAGCAGGAAATGCTTTTTGCAATGCATTTAATTTCTGGATTTTAGAAGGAATTTTAGTGATGGCTACCTTGTTGCGCTTCACAAATTTCCTGGAGATATTATTTACGGAGATATGGTTTTCGTTCTTGATATAATGTATCACCATGGGTTGGTCTGGATTGATATCATCTGAACTCATGGAATTCCAATGTCTGATATTGTACTTGTCCACCTTAAACATATCAGCGATGTCTTTGAGTTTTTCACCAGGCTGAGCGTCATATAATACATGATCGTAAAAGACCTGGTCCATCAAACTGCTATCTATAAGCTCCCGCTGAGGATCTTCAGTCTTTGAATGATCAGGTTTCTCTACATTGTTCAGATATTGATCCATTTTATTAGCTACTCTTGAAGGTAATAACAAGGTGTAACCTATAGAATTGGTTGGTATTACATCTTTTCTAAATGAAGTGTTTAAAAATTTGACATCACTGATGGACAACCCTGTAATAGCTGATATTTTTTCAAAAGTTAGTTCATCATAAATCTTAAACGGCCTGTTAATCTGAAAGTCCAACCTTGGGGTCTCCGGGGAAATGTAGTACTCTGAATAATACTTCATCATATAAGCAGCAGCTAGAAAAGCCGGCACATAATTTCTTGTCTCTTTTGGCAGATAATTCCGCATTTGCCAAAAATTTCTGGAACCGGAGATGGCAATCGCTTGATTGACTCTGCCCGGTCCACTGTTATAAGCGGCTATGGCCAGTGCCCAATCATTGTATCGGCCATACAAGCTCGAAAGATATTCCAATGCAGCATCGGTAGCTCTATATGGATCATCTCTTTCATCCACATATTTGTCTATGACTAACCTATTGTCTTTGGCAGTACCAGGCATAAACTGCCACAATCCCTGTGCACCAACGCGGCTGCGCGCGTCCGTGCGTAAAGCAGACTCTATGATGCTTATAAATTTGACATCATTAGGCATCCCTTTTTCTTCAATTTTCTTTTCGAAGATTGGGAAATAGATAGAAGTACGACCTAATAAAATCTGTGTCCACTGTGGTCTGGAAGTAAGATAAACTCTTAAATATCCTTTTACTTCAGCCGTGAACTTAGGCTCTAATAAATTGGTGACAGACATGATACGATTCTCTAATTCTTCATCGCTGATGTCTACAAACAGATCGTTATAAATTTTTTCAACAATATTATTTTCCACTGATGGAGTAGGGGCCGCTGACATGAAAGAAAACGAGCTAAATAAATAGATTGCAGAAAATAAAATGGCTAGTCTAATGTTGCTTAATTGCATTTGGAACTTTAATTGTCTAAAAAATCTGATGCTAAGAAACTAAAATTAATTTAGATTTCTTCTTTTCCTTCCAACAATAACATATAAATATTTTAATTTAATTGTCTGTAGAATGAGCACAAAGGTAACCATAAATGATCCCGAGGCTTTTAAAGAAAGCTTAAAAAGTCCAAACGATAAGCTAACAGTGATTGACAACAGAGTCAACCTGTTGTAAGCATATCAAAATCAAATGTTTAAGTCAATACTAAATTCTACATTTGGCCTGTAAAAATGGGTTTAAGTCAAAATATAAAATCGATTATACTGTTTTTAATGGTGTTGATGGAGGTATTGTCCTCGACCTATTGGCAAAATACCCTATCCATGAATGCATGTCGATGGCTGCATTTTGTCAGTGCCATTGGTGTAGTGATATTATTATTTTCAAAGACCGTGTACTATGGTAAAGGATTGACTCAATATCACTGGGTATCATTTATTTTATTATTGATTTTATGTGCCTGGAGTATACCAAAGCTGAATCATCTCTATTTGCTAAACTCACTTGATTTCACCCATGCAGATATGTTGCCGGTCATCAAGATAATGTGTCAGCGATGGATATCAGCATCTGGAGTATACACCTTGATCCCGGAGATCTGGGGGGGAGTGATGCCGGTGTATCTGCCTGCTATGTGGATACCATTTGTACCTGCTATCCTCTTTGATTTTGATTTGAGATGGATTACTTATGGGATGCTTCTGATATCTATATTGGTCATGCTCTTGAGTCATAGAACTTTCTTGGGCACACTGATGACTTTTATTTTGATCGGCCTTTGGTTTGATTATGTACTGAATGTGCGCAATGAAACCCTTGTCCTGGCTGAGGAGGGCGTGGTATATGCCTATTATATTGGTTTGGTGATCAGCCTCTATAAAAAAAATGTAATGGCTACCGGTATTTTGGTCGCACTATGCATGTTGAGTAGATATGGTATAGCTTTTTATAGTATTGCACTCCTCTTATATTATTTGAAGTGGGATGATAAAAGCAAACTTGTTAAATATGCCGTCTCAGCGACGACTACAGTGGTATTGTTGATAACGGTCACCGGGGCATGGGGTAATCTTAGTAGTTTTATAAACCTATCTGGAAATTATCTAAGTGCTATTTCAACCAATCCAAATAAATACCTGACTGTAATGGAAGAAGGGTTAGGATTTTCATCTATGGCAGGCGTAGATCATTATACACAAGTCTATTGGCTGCAAATCATACTTTTGGTACTCGTAGCGGTCGTGATGATATTGACTTTAAAGAAAAACAACCAATGGTATAAACTTGCCTGGCTGAAACTAACGCTTGTCGTATTTTATAATTTCATAGTGATCCCTTACCCTTATCTTATCTATACTTCAGTTTGGGTGTCTATAGGCATTCTGTACTTTTATGTGGATCATACCCCGGATAATTCATTAAATTTAACCAATGCATCGACCCATTAAATTTGCATCCATTCCGTTACGATCAGATTTGTTTATCCCAGAGCTATCCTCGAGAGAGCATGTCGTGGAATATGGCGGATTTGAGCCATTCACCAATGGCCCCTATGCCACTATGTACCTGGCCAGACCATGGACTATCAGACAATATGCAGGATTCTCTACAGCAGAAGAGAGTAATCAGTTTTATAAAGAGAATCTTGCTGCAGGACAAAAAGGGTTGAGTGTTGCATTTGACCTGGCGACTCACAGAGGTTATGATTCAGATCATGTCAGAGTCAGTGGTGATGTAGGTAAAGCCGGTGTGGCCATTGACTCCGTAGAGGATATGAAAATTCTCTTCAACAATATTCCGCTGGATAATATATCAGTGTCCATGACGATGAATGGAGCAGTCATTCCGATTCTTGCATTTTTTATCGTAGCAGCTGATGAGCAAGGTGTCTCAAAAGAAAAATTGAGTGGCACGATTCAAAATGATATTCTCAAAGAGTTTTTAGTCCGCAATACTTATATCTATCCTCCCGTAGGATCCATGCGACTGGTGACCGATATTTTTCGGTATGCCAATGATTATATGCCAAAATTTAATACCATCAGTGTAAGTGGATACCATATGCTTGAAGCAGGCGCTCCACCTGAGCTTGAATTGGCATTTACGTTGGCAGACGGTTATGAATATTTGATGTATGGCAAAAAAGCAGCTCTCGAAATCGATGAGTTTGCACCGCAGTTTTCATTTTTTTTCGGGATAGGGATGGATTATTGGTTAGAAGTGGCCAAGCTAAGGGCAGCCAGAGTGTTGTGGTCCCGGCTGGTCACCAACGCTGGAGGAAAAATGGAGAGATCTAAATTATTGAGAACCCATTGCCAGACATCTGGATGGTCCCTGACCCAGAGAGATATTGATAATAATGTCACTCGCACGACTATCGAAGCATTGGCAGCTATAGGTGGTCTCACGCAGTCACTGCATACCAATTCCATGGATGAAGCTATTGCGCTACCCACAGTCGAAACTGCCGAAGTAGCACGCAATACACAACTTTATCTACAACGAAAGTCTGGACTTACACAATGGGCTGATATCATGAGTGGGAGTCAATATGTGGAGCAAATAACAAATGAATTACTGGAAAAGAGTCAGAAAATTATAGAAGAAGTACTAGATCAAGGTGGAATGACCAAAGCTATACTAACAGGGTATGCTAAAAACAAAATTGAATCTGCGGCTGCGGTAAGACAAGCAAGGATAGATGCAGGCGACGAAAAAATAATTGGAGTCAATTTTTTAAATCAGGAAAATGAATTTTGGCCTGAGACCTTAAGTGTATCTCATGAGAAGGTATTGTCCACCCAGTTAAAGCGACTTCAAGAAATCAAATCTGCCCGTAATGAAAAAGCAGTACAAAAAGCACTAAAAAAGATTACTCAAGCCTGTGCCAGAGAAGGTCAAAATATTTTGGAGTGCGCTATCGAAGCTGCAAGGATGCGGGCTACATTGGGAGAAATATCCAAAGCTATTGAAAATCATTTTGGCAGATATCGTGCTCCGGTATCAGGCGTAAGTAAAATATATGGCACGAACAGCATGAAAAATAAATACTTTAAGAAGGCAATGACTGCAGTCCTGGCATTTGAACAAAAAAATGGTCGCCGACCGAGGATCCTGGTTGCTAAAATAGGGCAAGATGGGCATGATCGTGGTGCCAAAATCATTGCATCCGGATTTGCTGATATTGGCTTTGATGTGGACATCGGCCCTTTGT
The DNA here is from genome assembly GCA_016709995.1 of Saprospiraceae bacterium. NCBI lineage: Bacteria > Pseudomonadati > Bacteroidota > Saprospiria > Saprospirales > Saprospiraceae > Saprospiraceae bacterium. The sequence goes on along the minus strand of JADJLQ010000001.1, from coordinate 2,105,752 downwards.
TTCAAACCCCTGAGGAGACTGCCAGACAAGCTGTCGAAAACGATGTCCATTTCATTGGCATCTCTACCCTGGCGGGAGCCCATCTAAGCCTCATCCCGGAACTGATTCTTAAACTGAAAGAATATCGCCGGCAAGATATACTGGTGATTGCTGGAGGTATTATTCCTCCACAAGATCATCAGGTTTTATTTGATAAGGGAGTCATCGCTTTATTTGGGCCTGGTACCAATTTGGCTGAGGCAGCTTGTAAGATCTTAGCTTTGATGACTTAAATGAACAGGTCAGCACTAATCTTGTCCGCTATAAAAACACCCATTCTTGTCAGCGAATAAAACGCTGACTTTTCACTGATGAATCCTTGCTCGAGCCACCTTGGAATCAAACCAACGAAGTGAGGCTTGAATTGCTCTTGAATTTTTTGAAACGATATCCCTTCTTAGATATACTGGTGATTGCTGGAGGTATTATTCCTCCACAAGATCATCAGGTTTTATTTGATAAGGGAGTCATCGCTATATTTGGGCCTGGTACCAATTTGGCTGAGGCAGCTTGTAAGATCTTAGCTTTGATGACTTAAATGAACAGGTCAGCACTAATCTTGTCCGCTATAAAAACACCCATTCTTGTCAGCGAATAAAACGCTGACTTTTTGGTAATGAAGCCTTGCTCTAGCCACTTTGAAATCAAACTTACGAAGTGAGGCTTGAATTGTTCATCAATTTTTTGAAATGATATCCCTTCTTTGGTTCGGATGCTGGTCATGATATATTCATTGTATCTCATAGAATCATTGAGTGTCTCCTGTTCAAAATATGGACGACCCTCCCGGATATTTTGAATATAGGTTGCATTATTGGCTACATTCCAGTGTCGGGAATTGCCATCATAGGAGTGGGCCGAAGGCCCTAGCCCGAGGTAGTGATCACCGTGCCAATAGCTACTGTTGTGCCTGGATCTAAATCCGTGCAAGGAATAATTAGAAATCTCGTATTGTTCAAATCCATATTGAGGACTTAGGTCCATGAGGTGATTTAGCTGGGAGATCGTCTCTTCATCATCAGGCGCCGGCGCGAGATTCATTTTAATTTTATGGGCGAGGGCGGTCCTTGGCTCAATGGTGAGTGCATAACAAGATAGGTGCTGCACTTTTAATTCAAAAACTTTCGCGAGGTTTTTCTGCCAGGTCTGTATAGTAGAGTGGGGCACCCCATAGATCAAATCTACACTGATATTGCCAAAACCAGCATCCTGGCTATACAGAACTGCTTCAATGGATTGACTAGGAGTGTGCGCCCGATGCATATAGGTCATATCTTCAGGTATAAAAGATTGTATGCCGATGCTCAATCTATTGATACCGATCTCATAGAGTTCTTTGAGATAAGCTGGATGAAGGTCATCAGGATTGGACTCAAAAGTGATTTCTACTCCCGGGTCGATAGGGTGGTGTTTTGCTATTCGATCGAGTATTTGTCTGATTTCGAAATCAGTCAGTAGCGATGGCGTCCCGCCGCCAAAATAGATGGTTTGGATCAAGGCTCCATTTAAGTAGTTTGATTTAAGCGTTATTTCTTCGAGAAGGGCATCAAGCAATACACCTTTTAGCTTCATATTGGTAGAAAAATGAAAATTGCAATAGACACATGCTTGTTTGCAAAAAGGAATATGAATGTAGATGCCTGCCATGCTATTTGGCAACAAAATAGCTGCTTCCTTGTAATTTAGCACCATCTATGCCGATCAAATGGAAATGCTTTTCTTTATTTTATTTTATTTCCTTTGTTGCTCTCTCGCAGAATCAGCCGATAGCATTGGTATACTTTGACAGCATCGGCAAGCAAACTCCCCCTCCCAATCTACCAATCCATATTGGAACTCTGCTGAGTCCTGAGACCCTCCATAACAATGCCACTCGATGGTTAGACACTTTACACGAGGATGGTTACCTGGAGGCTCATTTGTTGGATATCAATACTCCTGACAGTGCAGCCGCTTTTTTATTTCACTTAGGCCCAAGATACACCTGGACTACTATCAACCTGAATGATCTGAAGGGCTACCAATCTTTATTTGCAGAATTGTATAAAAAGTATAATCATAAAACTACCTGGACCTTTATGGAATGCCGGGAAACTATGAATAATATCATCGAAGCTTTGGATCAAAAAGGTTATCCATTTGCCCAAATATATATCGATAGCATACGGACTTCTCAGGGTACTTTGAATGGAAAATTTAAACTGATCACCGGTCCTGTAGTAATGATAGACACAGTCACCTGGGATGATGATATCAAACTATCGCCACACTTGATATTCAATGCGATCCAGCTTGTACCCGGAAAATTGTTTAGCAAACAAAAATTATTGGCTTATTCTAATGCACTGGCAGAGTATCCATTTTTGGAATCATATGCGCTTCCATTGGTCACTTACCACAGGGATAAAGCCAGAATAAGGCTTTATATCAAAGAAAAAAAACTAAACCATCTTGACGCATTACTCGGGTTCTTACCTGCATCCGGTTCCGGCGGTGGATTGAAAATCAATGGTACGCTCAATGCTCTTTTTCTGAATCAATTTAGACAGGGAGAGTCCTTCAGGATAAATTTCCAAAGTCTTCAGAATAATAGTCAAAGTCTAAAAATAGATCTTGGCATACCTTATTTATTGAATTTGCCATTTGGTACTACTGCCAGTTTTAATCTGTACAAAAGAGATTCATTATTTCTGGATGTCAGTGCAGAAGTAGGTGCTAGTTGGCATATTGGATCAGGCGGCGATTTCAAGATCAATGTGGGCACTTATACTTCATCTTTGCTTAAACCTGATCTGGAAAAAATCATGGCTACCCGGACCTTGCCTTCGGCACTTGATATTCGCAATAATTACCTCGGTTCCAATTTCCAATGGAGGAAACTTGATGTTGTAAGAAATCCCCGAAGAGGCATAGTATTACGGGGAAATATCACTGGTGCTGCAAGAACCGTAGTCCGCAATCCCGCCATCACTGCATTAAGGGACCCGGCAGATAGCCTGTTTTCATTCTCCAGCCTTTACAGTCCATTCAATAAAAATGGATATTCAATCAATTGGGGTGTTGACTTAGAAAGTTATAGACCCATTGGCAATTTCAGTACATGGTATAGTGCTGTAAAATCTGGCTTTAAATCAGCCTCACCTGGCTTAAAGCAAAATGAATTATTTCGTTTGGGAGGATTTAACATACTTAGGGGATTTGATGAAGAATCGATTTATGCCAAAGATTATTTATTATGGGTCAATGAATGGAGATTGCACACAGGAGAATGGTCATATATCTACGCACATTCTGATTTGGCAAGACTTCACAAAATGTTGGCTGAAGATTTTGTCAACGTTACACAATGGGGTATCGGGGCAGGCATTGTCGTCAATACCTCACTGGGATTATTATCCGTCTCGACTTCCGTCGGCAAGGTTTTTCCAGGAAGCTTTGACTTAAGGGCAGTCAAGCTCCATATAGGGTATATCAATTATTTTTAAAGCTTTTTGATTAGAGTGATTCCATCACGGATAGGTAAAATGAAACTTTTCACTCTCGGATCATGATGTACATGGCGGTTAAATGCATGGATGGCTTGGGTCTCTTTGTCCATATGCTCTGAAAGGACATTACCATACCATAATACATTATCTATCAATATAATGCCACCGGGAGACATTTTTGTGACGACTTTCTCATATAGCACTTCGTAGATTTGTTTGTTGGCATCGATGAAGACCAGGTCGTATTGGTCAATCAATTGATCCAGGGTGTCTATCGCATCCCCTATAATTAAATTTAGTTGATTCGATTTTTCTGCTATCGCAAAGTATTTCCTGATGATAGATTCATACTCTTCATTGACTTCAAGGCAAGTTATAATGCCATCTGATTGCAAACCTTGAGCAAGGCATAGCGCAGAGTAACCGGTAAAAGTGCCTATCTCCAGAATGTGTTTTGGTTGAATCCATTCACTGATTTGGATCAGCCATCTTCCCATGACGGGTCCACAGGACATAAATGGATTGACGGTAGTAAGTCCGGTCTCACGATCCAATTGATCAAGATATACTGGCATCGAATAACTATGGGTATCGCTGTAATTATACAGGCGTTCATGAAATAGCATGGGCTAATCTTTTTTGAATGATGGGGTAAGAAAATACAGATAATATGATCAAAGTAGCTCCTACATAAAAACCAGGAGCTAAAGTTTTGTTTTCTCCTAACATAAGTGCAGCGAGGACCATTCCATATACCGGTTCAAGATTGATCACCAGGTTGAGCGCAAATGCAGATATGGATTTGAGTGCATATAAGGACATAGCATGCCCTAGAGTGGTACACACAAATCCCAGTATCAATAGGTACACCCAATCGGTACTTGCTGGCCACCACTCCCAGGCTCCTACCAATGGTATACTGATGATAAGGATCAAACTGAGGGTCAGAAATGCACTCCACATTTCGATCCATGATAATTGCCAAATAGTGATATTTCGGATGTATTTTTTATTTAAAGTTGAAAAAATCGCTGCTAAAAAGGCACTGGACAATCCTGCCAATACTCCCGGATATCGTGAGACCTCCAGGCTTTGCACGACCATCGCCATACCAGGTACTATCAGGAGGGCAATTCCAATATCGAGTTTTCTAAAAGTCTTTCTCAAAAGTATAGGCTCGATAAAACTGACAAATAAACAAGTGGTAGCCATACATACCAGGCACACCGAGGCGCCAGCCAATTTGACAGATAAGAAAAATAAGACCCAATGAATTGAGATAATACTACCTATTCCGATGAATCGCAGGAGTTGTAATCTGGATATCGTCCTTAAAAAGTGGAAGTCTCTTAGAAAAAAAGTAAGTCCAATGCCTGCAATCATCACTCTCCACCACACCAGGATCATGGCAGGAAGTGTGATCACAGCACCCAGTATAGCTGTGAAACCAAACAATATGACTGCAAGATGGATGGATATATAAGCTTTAAATTCTTCTTTCATTTCGGATTAGTAGCTGTATCTAAAGGATTAAATATATTATTTTTTAGATCGATGCTGACAAAATAGAGTTCCTTAGAAGGGCATTTATTAATAGTTAAAAGCACTTGGAATGCTATATAATTCTTTAATTTTGTGGATATTTTTGTAATTGATGAATATAGGTCAGGTTGCTCCTCATTTTTCTCTTTTTGATACCAATAGATCATTGGTCAATCTTTCAGACAAAATTGGACAAAAAATTATCTTATTTTTTTTCCCTGCTGCCTGGACCAGTGTATGCTCCAAGGAGATGTGTTCTGTAGGCGACGATTTGTCCTTTTATCAAAAACTGGGAGCTGAAGTGATTGGCATCTCTGTAGATTCTCCTTTTGCGCTCAAACGATTTAAAGAAGATAAAGACTTGCAGTATACCTTGTTGAGTGATTTTAACAAAGGCGTGATCAGAGCATATGATGTATACCGGGAGGATTTTGTTTGTGATATGCACGGAGTTGCAGAACGGGCCGTTATTGTAATTGGCAGTAATGGAACGATCCAATACCGTGAAGTGTTGGAGAATGCAGGCCACCTACCGGATTTTGAGGCGCTTAAGCGAGCTTTAGAAACCATTGATTAATCCTACAATTTAAATTATAATGAATACCTATACTAAATATCATGAGGATGAAGAAGTCTTAGTCGATGATCTGAATCTCGATTATGGTGATCCTTCAGCTTTGATCGTCTACAATGATGATGTAAATACATTTGATTGGGTCATAGAATGTCTAATGGATATCTGCGGGCATTCATTTGAGCAATCAGAGCAGTTGTCATTAATCATTCATTTTAAAGGCAAGGCTACAGTAAAGACTGCTCCACTAGACTCGCTCAAGCCGTTGAAAGACGCCTTGGTCGACAGAGGTCTGTCGGCAGTAATAGAAGGAGTAAAGCAGACCAATTGATGAATGCCACCTCTTCTTATCCAGCATGATGGATATCCGGTCGATTTCGGTTCATACAATTTAGAATACGATCATGAAGAAGGCCTGGTAGCCGTTGGAGCCAATTTTTATCCTGAAACTTTAATCAGCGCTTATACTTCTGGGTTGTTTCCATGGTTTATTCAGGACAAGCTGCCTTATTGGTTTTGTCCAGATCCCCGAATGGTTCTCTTTGTAGATCAGCTTAAGATATCTAAAAGTATGCGTAATGTATTCAATAAAAATATTTTTCAATACTCTTGTGATACTGAATTTGAGCAGGTGATCTCTCAGTGCGCCTCCATTGAAAGAAAAGGACAGCAGGCTACATGGATTGATGCGCATTTTAAGTCTGCCTATTTAGAGCTGCACCGTCTTGGCTACGCACATACTTTTGAAGTGTGGTCTGACCGCCAACTGGTGGGTGGACTATATGGCGTCGGTATAGGCAAAGTTTTCTTTGGGGAATCCATGTTTGCCAAAAAAGACAATGCTTCAAAAGCTGCGTTTATTCAAGGTGTTAAATTTTTAAATGCCAACGGATTTGAGATCATCGATTGCCAGGTCTATTCGGATCACCTCTCGAGCCTTGGGGCTCAAAATGTTGATAGAAAATATTTTTTAGCAATTTTAAAAGAGCATGTATTACCCTCTGTTTTGGATGGTAAAAACTGGAAAGCACTATTCACTAAACTTATCACACATTGAGCTGGGCTGAACGATATGGATTATGGAGGTCGTGGTTGATGTACTACGGCAAACCATTTAACCAAAGGCGGCTCAAAGGTTTTTATTCCGGCTTCATTGGCAAAGGTGATCTGGTATTCGACATTGGTGCCCATTTAGGTAATCGATCCGAAGCCTGGTTAGCTCTTGGAGCTCGGGTCATCGCTGCAGAGCCACAACCGATTTGTGTGCAGTATCTGCAAAAACGATTTTTATCCAATGAGCATTTTTATTTACTCAAGGCCGTGGTTGGCGCAGAAGCTGGCACTACCATATTTAATATTAGCGCCAGGAGCCCAACGATCTCTACAGCCCGACAACTTGATTGGCAATATAGTATCAACCAATACTCCTGGAAGCCATCCACCTGGGACAAACAGCTGCAGGTACAGGTAGTCACTTTGGATATGATGATCCAAGATTATGGGATGCCTTCATTCTGCAAGATTGATACAGAAGGGTTTGAATGGGAAGTTATCCAGGGGTTGAATCATGCCATTGAGACCATCTCTTTAGAATATCTTGCCTTTGATCTGGAAAGAATCATACGTTGTTTGAAAAAACTAAACACATTAGGTAGCTATCACTGCAATTTTTCCCCGGGAGAAAGCCAGCGTTGGATGTATAGCCAGTGGGTGCCTGTCAATGAGTTTACGAACATACTGGAGCATTCGCCCTTCCCTCATCGATTTGGTGATATCTATTTAACCATGAATAAAAATATCATTGAGTCATCCTGAAACCGGAATTGCGGTCAGATTTTGTTTTAATTGATCTCAATAGATACCGGCATACGCAAGGGAGAATAATAGATTAAAAACCAGGATGATCCATTGTATGCATACCTTCTCTCCAATCGCATCGGACTCAACTTATGAAAGATGGTCTCCTTAATTAATAATGAATCGTATACATCAAAGTGCCTGGTAAACAGGGTGTCCTGGTCATTAAATGGTTTATGCCATACCCAATTATCTTGCTCCCAGTGATAGGTGTCGTTATACACCACAGGATCAGATTGTTCAGGTTCTCCGGCTAATGGAAATCTGATATGGACAAGTTGATAATTAGTGTCCTCATGAAAAGCCTGATAAAACTCATCAAAATGGTTGACGGTGGGTATGGACTCAATGATTGGTGGTTGCTGGCCCTTTTGATTTTGGCAAGATAAAATGATTGTCAATAGAAAAAAGCAGTACAGAATATTATACGACCGTACCGTAGACAAGGTGATACTCTTCAGCTGGTTTTTCATATTTCAATAGAAATTTAACTAGTATTTGACTTCTGCTCAATTGCCCATTAAACGAAGCCTGCCCTTTTAATAGTGCGTTAAGGTCTACGGTGAGGTCATGTTTAAAATCAAGTCCGCCCAACCCATAGGCTTTATACATAGCCTCTTTGGCACACCATACCTGGTATAATAAGCTTTGATTTTTGGGACCTTTGATCAAGCTTAGTTTTTCAGGGCTTAAAAACTTGTGAGCGATCCGATGAATACGAGGTAGATCTTTTTCTACATCTATACCACAGGGTTTGGTGGCCACCATGACAGCAGCGATATCGCTGGTATGGCTGATAGATATATACCTTTGGTCTCCAACCAGCACTGGCTTTTTGTTAGCATCTTTCTTTATAATGGGGCTGTCTAGTAATTGATATAATAGGTATCTTGCAGCCAGCCACTCCAGGTTTTTTGCTTCTATTTTGAATGGAAGAGAATGTAGCTCCGACGGAAGATGGTCTATAAAAAATGAAATTGGCTCGAGAATTTTCCACACCGTTACAGTCTGATTTAAGTCTTGAAAGTGAAATATCTGAGGCATATTTTCGTAAAAATAAAGTTTGTCCTAATTTTGGGCACTTTTTTCACAATATATGATATTATCTGACCACAAAATACTAGAGGCTATTGAGCTCAAATTGATTGTCATCGAACCCTTTCGTAAAGAATGCCTGGGTACTAATAGTTATGATGTGCATCTTGGTAAATATTTATCCATTTATGATTCGCATGAGTTGGATGCCAAAAAACACAATAAAGTAATTGAATCAGAGATAGGACCAGATGGATTTTTGATGCAACCCGGGGTAATCTACCTGGGTGTAACTGAGGAATACACGGAGACGCACCATGCTGTACCTTTTCTGGAAGGAAAGTCAAGCATAGGTCGCCTTGGCATTGATATCCACGCCACCGCGGGTAAAGGGGATGTAGGTTTTTGTAACTATTGGACTTTGGAGCTTTCCTGCGTGCAGCCTGTACGTATATATGCAGGTATGCCGATCGGTCAACTAATCTATTTTGCGGTTGACGGTGAGATTTTAAGGTCCTATAACACCAAAACCGATGCAAAATACACTACCCGAAGCCCTAAGCCACTCGAGTCAATGATGTGGAAGAATAAATTTTAGGGTCTTGACTGTCCAAAAGAAGCCTCCCAATCCATGATTCCACCCAACAGGTTTCTCACTTGCGTATACCCGGATTGCTGAAGTATTTGTTTGGCCATGGCGCTGCGGTTACCAGATCGGCAATAAACCACGATTTCTTTGTTTTTGTCGACCGAAATAGTGTCTAATTGACTCATTAATTCGCCCAGTGGAATGAGCCTGCCACCAAGGTTAAACTCATCGTATTCGTAGAGCTCTCTGACATCAAGAAGCACAAAATCTTCTTTGTCCTCCATTTTTGATTTTAATTCGCTTACAGATATATCCATAATTTAGTCTGGACAAGATACCGGTTTTTTATTATTGAGAAATATTCTAATAGTGTCGCCACTTTTCATTTTACTGTCCTGGTCAAAAATCGGCTCCTGATGGATGATGTAGCTGGCATTGATGTCATCGATCACATCTTCTTCGATCTGTTCTATGATCAAGCCCATGCTGGAAAGCAAAAACTGGGCGGCGTCATAAGTCATACATACCACATTGGGCACCGGTATGTCTGCACCTGTATCTGTAGAAAGAATAAAATCAAGGGTGGCCCCTCTTGGTAGTTTGTACTCTTGCCTATTGATTTTAGAACTAAGGATGGTATCCCCCTGGTAGATCACCATCATGATATAATTGACCGGACCTGCATCGTAGACATATCCTGCGATATTGCTTTTGATATCAAATCCTCGTTGCAATTCTGATTTTTTTACTTCAAAACTTTGCCCATACAGCTTAGGAAGAGAAGACACCGGGACAAGATCAGCACCATGCTTTGTCACCACCAGGTATACTTTTCGGTCTTCTTTGACGAAAGATCCGGCTATAGGCGTTTGTTGTAATATCATAGAGCCAGGCTGGTCCACTTTAAACAACGAATCCACTTTTACCAATACAAAATCGTGTTTGGAGGCCATCTGAGCAGCTTCCTCCATACTTTTGCCCACAAAGTCAGGTAGGGTGATGCTTTGCCCATGCCTGGTGTAACATTTGAGCCACCAGGAGGTGATCATCAATAATGTCAACAAAAATAAAATCATGGCAAAAATATTCCGCCATAAAAAAGGATCTTTATAAATAGGAAGTTTTTTATCCACGCGCCAGTGATTCTATAAAAGAAGGCAAAATTACCCAAGTAATAGCTATTCTGTAGTACAATTATTGCAAATCTTTAGTGAATTTAAGATTTTAGGCATATGATCTTCAGGGTTTTGGCTCCTGACCCACGAGGAATGTATTTTAAAATATAGAGGCCTGTTGGTAGATTCACATATTCAGTTCTGTGCTCATTTGGCCCTAGATTGAACTTTCGCAGAAGTCGGCCTTGTATTGAAAAGATATTTATAGATATAGGCTCCGGTGCGGAGTTTTCACACCTGAGGTAAGAGCCAAATGGATTGGGGAATACCTTCAAATCATCCTGTGGGGTATCGTTAATCACAGCTATAGCGATATCATTCAGGATTTTTAATGTAATCGTCTGGATGCCGGACCAATTATTTTTTTCATCGACCAGGATGATTTTAATATGTTCGGTGGTGTCTGCAATGACCGAATGTCCGGTAAAGCTTATGCTGCCACTGTTGAGGTCACTTTGTTTGAATGAGCTCCCGATTTTGATCGTGTCGACTCCATTTTTTAATAAGACACCCAACGATGGTGTTTCCAATAGGGTATAGGTGATTTGATCCGGACTTGAGTCCTGATCGGTAGCATCTATGAAGGCTTTATTCACAATGACCGTTTTGAATTCAAATGTTTCAATGGGCTTGTTATTACTAAGAATGGGGCCATTGCCAGGCACCGCGCCACACAGTTGGAGTGACCATTCATCCATGCTGCCTCCGGCTCCACTATTGCCATCCTGGATTTTCAAAGACCATATTCCTTTGGAATTCGATCGGGTTAAAGCACTCAAAGGATTTAATGGTTTGTGCAGCTTTCGATCAGTCAACGGGCAGGTGATGTCTATCAAGGCCTGATCATCGAGTCCTAAATTAAAGTTACTGAGGTTATTGCATTGTCTTGCCCATAAAATGGAGCTGTCTCCATTGGGGGCTTTTAAACTCAGTGTAAGGTCCCCCACAAAATCATGGGCACCTCGTATTATCGGCAAAGTGATCAAATTTAAAGCAATCGAATCAGGGACATTGATACTCGACGAGAGTGTGGGCGTTCCTGTGGCAGAGATAAACTTTGGCAGGTCTGTGGCAGAATACGTTTTACAAGCCAGGCTTTGGGTATGAAACACATTGAATTTAAAATCAGTATTCGCACAAAAGCTTTGCGGTCTGATCCTCCAAAAATAGAGCATGTTTTGAGCGAGTTCTATGTCTGGATCACCGATCGTATCCTGCTCGGTAATGATTTTTGACCAAACGGTAGGGTCGAAGGATGCATTTTCTGAAAGTTGGATGACATAATTACCTTCTGCAGATATTTTTTGCCATTTCAGGAGGGTATTGGTCGAGACCTGGTCTGCGCCGTTCATTGGGGATAATAGGTGCTGATTGCCAGAAAGAATTTTGATGTTAAAGCTTATATCGACAGTATCCTGGTTTTTCCTGATGCCTTTAATCATGATGGGCAGTATTTGCGAAAGGGCATTTTCATCTACCGATATTAAAAGCATTGTAGTATCTGCCCGGGTCATCCATGGATTGCCAAATTTGAATGATAGGAAGGGGAAAAAATCAGGAATCAAAAGTCTGATTGAATCTTCATTCGACGAATTGGAAGTTATCAAACTAACACTTTGGGTTTCTCCATTACATATGGTTAGTAAATCCGATTGAGCACCTAACATAGGTAAGGATGGTAGCTCAGGGGATAGTTTTATTTTGCCGTTATTGATATCGAAAAAAACATTTTCACTGGCTTTTATTTTTATCCTTCCATTGTCGGTTGCAGTCGATGGCATTGTGATCCATTCAGCGCCATCGTTTGCAATGTCACTAGCCAATCTCTGTCTAAATGTATTACCTCCATCATCTGACCAAAATACATTGACCAGATTGCAGCTGACGGGGCTTTTATCTGTATGGGCTACGTTCCATTTGATTTTGACGAGACTGCTCTGATTTAAGGTGGTATCTCTGTTAAAGTCAATTATATTAAAAGGACCTGCTGCTGTAGTCGACTGAAGGCCCATATCCAGCCATTGTGTTCCTCCTCCGGAGGGATCGAGGTCTCTGGCTGTAAATCTAAATGTCAATGGTCTGGTAGTCGTGGGCAGGACTTCAGTGATGCTGGCCCGATTGAATAAAATGTCCTGCAATATTGGGAAGATTCGTACCCCGGAAAGCGAAGGTGTATATGACCTGAACAATGGAGCAGTGCTCACAGGGCTTCCTAAGATGCTTTTGGGGCCAAGATCGAGTTGCTCCCAGGTATAAACAGGAACACTGAGATCGTCCGTGGCGGTGCCTGACAACTCAAAGGGAGTGCCAATGGGGATAAATCCATTTGTTTTATTCATAATCACAGGGACCGGTGTGACATTGGTCAGATCTGTTTTAGTTCCACAAAGCGATCCGGTACTCTGCTTGGAGTATGTTTTTATTTGTTGGAGATTATATGCATGAAAATATGGATCGGGTAGAGCCTGCACATAATTTGGGCCACAATTGCTGGCTCCAGCATAACTCATAATGGTGCTTCCGCTACCGGGCTCAAATCCGCTTGAAGAGGTTTCATTAGAATTGTCACAAAGATTGAATATATGAGTAGCGCTTAATTGATGGCCGATTTCATGGCATGGTATCGTATAAAATAGTAGATCCGTAAAAGGTCCGTATGAGCAGCTCACGCCTGCACCTTTGTTAGCTGTACACACGCTGGACAATAGCGCGATGCCTCCGGCATTGGTGCCAAATACATGTCCTATATCATAGTTATTGAGACCTATTCTATCATTTAAGACCGTTGGGTTTTGGTCGAGCATGATACCGGTATTGCCATTCGTATATGGGTCTGTCAGAGGATCAGTAAAGAACAAAGTATCATTATTGGCTACGAGATTAAATTGAATGGCACTTTCTTTGATATACACTGCATTGATCCTGGTGAGATGACCGTTGAGCCCAGCCAATATTTCTTCCTTAGTACTGCCTAGTCTATTCGAAAACTCTCCAGTTGTAGCTATGGCCATACGGTAAGTCCGCAGTGAAATTTTTTCGGGTGGCAGATTTCCAAATGATCCTTGATTCAAAGTAGAAGGAGTGAGCATTATATCTTGATTTTGACACTGAAATATTTCAGAGGAAGAGCTTATATTTTGTAAGTTATTCGACTGAATAAATTCATAAGTGTCTGGTTTTTCTTCAATGGGTTCGATAAAACTGGCCTCTGCTGCCGCTAATGAAAATAAATGGATTTTGTTTTTATAGATATCCAGGTAAAATGTGGATGACGCGCCCTGAGCTACATATGATTTGATCGCTGGATACTTTGCCGCCAGCTCAGCTGAAAAATTAGATCTTTCTTCAAAAACCAATCTTTCTGAAAATGCTGTACCAGTAGGGATGCTTACATACTCCTTGCGCTTGATGGCTGTCAAAAATGATTCAATATTTAGTTGATAGATTTTACCTCCAGACTTCGGGGAATGAGACATTTCGATAGAGTGCCAATATTCTTGTCCCGCAGATGGCTTTATAAGAGCCGTTAAAATGATTAATATGAGGATGATTCGCATAAGATGATTAGACAATATAGTTTAATATAGAATACAAAATTAAAAACTAGCCAATACTTGTGCCCTGCCTGTCTGGATATATCTTCCGCCCTCGCTTTGCCTGCCATCATATCCCAGTCTAAGCGTGGTATTTGCATTGATTTCTTTGTCGATATTGAGTTGTAATAATAAATTTTTGCCAGGCCTCAATCCTTGAAGGATGCTGTACTCTGTCCAAGGATTGGATGGACCGGACAGGCTGGCCCAGATCGAAGATATAGAGCTGCGCAAGCTCCAGGTGGGCCAGGGTTGTGAGGTGATCTCAAGTTTTGTCTCGTGGGCCATCGTATGGGTTTTGGCTATTTGCTCATTGCCTGTCTTATAACGATAGGAACCGGACAAGCGCAAGGTGTTTTTATATTGAAAGTGAAGCTTTGGCTCAATAATCCATGATTGAAGAGTGAAATTTTTTTCTTTAAAAAACGCTGCATGATTTGATTGAGCGGTAGATGCAAGGTAACTTTCAAAGCTGAGTGATTGATTTATTCTTTGCCGGGACCTTAAGAAATATTCTTTATTGCTTCTTATTTCATATCCGGTAGTGAGTCTCCATTTATTGGTACTCAGCAACTGGCCGGCTTGAAGCTCAAGTTTTTGAGCTCCTTTGTTTAAATATAGTTGATTTCGCATGATGCCCTGGAGTGAGATTAACTGGTCTGGATTCGGATCGATAGGCAGTACAAAGGCGGTTTCATCAGCGAGTTTCCAATTGAAGTTCCAGCTGGAAGCAAATGTTAGTTTGTGAAACCATTTTTTCTGCAATTGAGGCTGCAGTAGCCTTATACCATCAAATTCAAAATTTTGTAAGTAAAGATAATTTTTGGTACTTACGAAGTCATTGCCGCTGATCGCATAGCGTATATACTCTCCCTGATCGCTGAATGGAGCCAACTCAAATTCTGTGACCTGGATAGTAGAGTCCTTATTGATGTCTATCCAGGTATAATATCCCTGTCCTTTATTTACTTTAATATAAGTGTATTCGATACTCGGTTCTTGTCCTCTGCCTGTTTCGATAGTCTGGTTGAATCGAAAAGCATTGTTCTTGGTACGGGTGACAAATGCCTGCCGAACAAGTAGGTTGGTGCTATTTTTTTCTTGTATAGGATTTATGACCTGATCATACGATAATTTCCTGCCGGCAGCCCGGAAGTTCCATTGAGTGTATTCATTGATCCTCCATTGGTGTTCGAGCGCATATTCATTGGAATGATAGTGTTTCTCAAAACGTTCCCCATTTATTTTTTCATCTTGTCTGATAGCATATTCAGCCCGGTAGGAAGATTTGTTATTGGCAAGATTGCCTTCCGCAAATGCCCTCAAAGTTTTGAAAGAAAAACTATTGGGTAACAAAGGAGTGTTGGGTTCAAATGATTGTTTATTAGTTTCCTGGTCGAGGCTGATTCCGGCAGTATGATGCCCTTTTTTGATGATGGATTGCCTGAGTTCCATTTTAGGTCTGATCAAAGATCCGGTGCTGATCATAGATGAGTTGAACATGGCTGATCCGGAAGCTTTGACTGTGGTGCCCGCATGGTCAAAGGCCAGATTCCACCCATGGATCATACCTTGATAAAAAGAAGATTGAGTATATCGCTGCAATTTATAATTGGCTACAAAATGATCTTGATGGAGTCCGCTTTGGAGTGCCCAAAGTAGACTTTTTCCGCTTGAAGAGCTATTGGAAGGCAGGCTCCAGTCCCGATTGAACTCAGGGTTCCTAAATGGTTCGATAATGCTAAAATTTTGCGATATCTTTTCAATCGAAAATTCGTTTTTCCAGGTCAGTCCAGCTGGATTCAATTGTTTTTCTATAACTAATTGTTGCTTCCAGCCCAGGCCATAGTCATCGGATTTGTCTTTTGAAGAATACAGATTGTTGTCCAGATTACTAAGACTGATCTCCGACCTACTGTATAGTCCATTCAATGGTTTGTACTCTAACCACATAGAGTGTTGCATTTGTTTTTTTGGAGCTGTCAAACTGATTGTAGGTTCGTATGCTCCATTTTTGATGCCTGTACCTGGATCAGGCGATACCCAGCGATATGCTCTTCCGTTGGTGAATAATTCATGTTCTGTGATGTAGTTTCCCTGCCCCTGGCCAACATAATTGAATTGCGCGGTATAGTTATTGGTGCTGGTATTTGGTGCGAGTATCAGCACTTCCAGGTATTGCACCCCGCTCACGATCGTGTCCACTAAGTTGTATCGAATTGTATTTGGTTCTACTCCAGGTTCCACTTTCCTGATGGTTGATTTATTCAGATTATTGAGCTGATCTCCCGCTTGATTCAAAAGTTGTTTGTCTTCTGTCGTCAATGTTTGAAGGATATTTGAAGTTTTATTATCACCTTCGGTGTAACTATTCCACTGTAGTGTGATATCTTTTTTGTGATATCTTGATTGCAGTGACCAGGCTGATTTCAAATAGGATTGATTTGAAAATTCAAATTCCACGATCACTCTGCTGTTTCGATTCAGCAACCTTTTTGAGGTGAAACTGATCTCTGATCGGTTGTAGTCCATCACGTAATCATATTCAAGTCCACGGGTGAGGAGCTGTCCATCCAGGTAGACTTTTTCAGAACCGGATAATACGATGATAAATATTTCGCTGCCATTGCCAGTCAATCGATAGGGGCCTTGGTTGGCTTCTTGCACATCAAGTGTCTGTCTTTTAAAATTTCCCCTGGCTATCGCCCCGCCAAATTGGGTCTCTATAGTGCCTCCGTCGGATAAATCATTTTTCGTCAGGAATTGTAACCCTTTGTATTTTTTATAATATTTTAGGAAATAGGTATCGTCAGGTTTGAGTTGCTGATCGCCTGCCAATAAGGTCTGATTCTTCCTTTTTATTTCGATGAATACTTTGTCTATTTCATTTAATTGTTGAGTGTTACCATCTGCCTGGATTGGCAGATTTTCATCTGTTATGGCTGCATTGATTTCTATATCGTCACCCAGTTTTCCGGCCAATTGGAGGTTAAGTGTAGAGTTGAGTACTACATTTTGATTATTCCCAAAACTCAGCCCCCTGCCAAAGGCTCCTATATATTGTATTTCATTGTTTGACTCTTTGTTTTTTTTGTATTCTGACGGCGGATACCGGTAGCCCATAGGTACATTTTCAAGGATATCACTCAGCATACCTGTATCGACTCCAGTGATGTTGATTTCAGGTGAGCCTGCCAATACGCTGTAGATTAAGTTTATCTCTTTTGGCGTTTCTGTTAGATTGTATACAGTGATTTCTTTTCCCTCAACTACATACCTGAATGCAGACAGTTGGTCCGGTAGCAGCGTGACAGACTCGGGTATGATATACAATGTATCCACCAATTTGATAGAATCTTTTATTTCAATCTTTATATTTCTTACATAAGGATTTTGTTGACCAATGCATATCGAAAGAGAACAGCTTGACAGCAGCAATACCAACGAAGGAATTATATTTTTGCGCCACGTACAGTTCATGTTCCCAAGTCAAAAATACTCTACATTGGATGAACTGATTTTTACAAACGCGCCTCTTATCAAATTCTGACTATTTCTTCATTGATTTTAGCCCATTTCCATCGTTTATGAGACCACAGCCAATCATCCGGGCGCTCCTGCAGTATATGTTCGAGTTTTTTTGCGAACATTTCAGTGATTTGTTGATGCGTATATTTCGTAGGATCATCTACAAGGACTGATATCTCGGACTCATAATAACCACGCTTTACCCTTTTTGAATCAAAGAACAGTATTGGCATATTATGCTCTTTGGCTACATTGGCAGGACCATGTACAAAAGCAGTATCCCTGTTCAGAAAATTTACCCAATATGCTTTTTGAACGATGGATGGGTTTTGGTCAGCCAGCAAAAACAGTATACCGGGTGATGACATCTTTTCGATCATTGGTCTTAGTTCCTTACTCGGCACAATGGTTAGACCGGACCTTGTACGCTTCTTATACATCCATTGCTCCAGTTTTGGGTTGGCCAAAGGCCTGTAAATGGCATACCCGGGCACTTTTAGTTGTGACGGGATGAGTATGGCACCGATTTCGAAATTGCCAAAATGAGCTGAAACGCCCACCATCCGTTTTTTTTGTTCCAGGTAAGGCTGTAAAACGCCCAAATTGGTAAACTTAAAATGAGTAGCTAATTTTTCCCTGGACCAGCTGTAGGAAGCCAGGGTTTCCATGATAAGATCGCTAAGATGTTGATAGTATTTTTCTGCCAATAATGCGATTTCAGCGGCACTTTTGACAGGGAATGACATTCTCAAATTTTTAATAACTACTTGTTTTCTGTATCCAAGTAGGTTATACAATACTACCTTTATTATATTGGAACACCTATACAAATTTTTGTCCGATAACTTCGATGAGAACCATATGATCACCTTAAATACATAGTACAGTAAACTTTTCAGCATGCTCAAAAATAATTACCTTGTCTACATTAAAAATAAATATTCTTGATTTTGGATAATAAAACAGAAAACAAGCGAAAATTCTTGCGCCAGGTGACTGGTTTGGCGACTTTGCCTTTATTTAATATTGCTCGTCCGAAGGTACCTAAATATGCACCTCCAATAATTTTGTCGACCTGGGGCTTTGGTCAGGAAGCGAATGAAGCTGCTGCAAATGCTTTATCGATGGGTATGAGTTCATTGGATGCCGTTGAAGCAGGTGTAAAAATCCCTGAAGGAGATCCTACCAATACCAGTGTGGGTTATGGTGGATTACCAGACCGGGATGGTCGAGTGACATTGGATGCTTGTATCATGGATCATGAAGGAAAGGCCGGGTCTGTATGTGCTATGGAACATATAAAACATCCGATTTCAGTGGCTAGGAAAGTAATGGAAAATACCCCTCATGTGATTTTGGTCGGAGCAGGCGCCTTGGATTTTGCAGTGACTCAGGGTTTTGAAAAAGAAAACTTATTGACTGAGTCTTCTCGTCAGGAATGGGAAAAATGGAAAATCACCTCCAAATATGCTCCAAAAATTAACGTAGAGAATCACGATACTATAGGCATGTTGGTCATGGATACCCAAAATCGCATCGCAGGGGGCTGCACCACCAGTGGTCTGGCTTATAAAATGGCAGGAAGAGTAGGGGATAGCCCAATTATTGGTTCTGGACTATATGTGGATAATGAAATTGGGGCTGCCACCGGTACAGGGTTGGGAGAGGTAGTATTAAGACAATGTTCTACCTTTCTGATAGTTGAGTTGATGAGGCAAGGGTATACACCCCAAAAAGCCTGCGAAGAGGCTATAAAAAGAATCGTTAAAAAGAACAATAATTATAAAGAATTTCAAGTGGCTTTTATTGCCTTTAATCAAAAGGGTCAGATAGGTTCATTTGCGTTGCAGCCTGGTTTTAGTTATGCGATGTATCAGGGCGGCACTCATATGGTGGTTGATTCTAAATCTTACGTACCTGCATGATTTCCTATTGTATAGTCTATCCTCATCCTTTGTACAATCTAGGTTTGGTTTCTTTGATGGAAAAGTTTAAACCCGGGCAGACTGCTTGCATTAGGACAGGGCTTTATCCAAAAGAATGTCTATTAAAAATAAGTGATTGGATAGGAGAACTGATTTTTATAGGTGTTTTTTCTAAAGGGAATGACGAAATCAAATTGGTCGAAGCCATCAAAAAAAAATCCAAAAAATCCCAGATTTTATTGATTTCTACTCCGGAGTATAGTGAAGTCACCAGAAAATGTTTTATCAAGGGGGCTAATGGTTTAGTCTATGTTCATAGCTCCGAAGACTTGTTTTTGGATGCACTGACCAGAATTATTTCCAACGAAGTAGTGATGCCTCATGGTTTTCGAATACATCCTGACCTCAATCAAATGGTCGCCAATCAACGAGCCGCCGGCCGTCTGGACTTTCACCTTACCTTTAGAGAAAAGGAGATTTTAGCGCTCATATGCAAAGGGCTTAACAATCGGACCATCAGTGAACAATTATTTATTTCTGACCAGACCGTCGCAGTGCACAGAAAGAATTTGTTTCGGAAAATGGGTGTTAAAAACAGCATTTCTTTGATGCAGGCTGCCAGAGAAAAGAGGCTGATACCCTTGTTATAGATTAAATAAATTTATATTCGAAAATTTAACTAAATCAGGCAGATTACCTGATTTTTTCATTCTACTTTTGTGTTGATTTTCTGCAAAGAAGATCACCGAGAATTTTTAGAACCAGAACTTTTTAAAGACAAATAGAGTAAAGTGCAATACTTTCACTCATATCCTGTGTTACACATCGTAAGAAGGCATATGCCCTCTTTCCTGGTTTTTATTGCTTTTTTCTTATTTGGATTTTCCAGTTTTGCACAATCCAAGATTATCCTCCAGGGCAAAGACAAAGATTCTGCTACCATCCAAGTGTCCACAGGTGACAAATATTATGACTCAGGTGGTCAGGGTGGAAGTCGAATTCCCGATCAGCCAGGCAATTATAAAAATTGCAGTGATCCATTTAACGAATCTACCAACTGTACATCTATTTATACTTTATGCAGTCAGGGAGATACTGTAGCAGTCAATTTTATTGAGTATCTAATCGTGACGGGCGATCGTCTTAGGATTTTTTCTGGTAAAAACACATCAGGACCGATCTTATATAATAGCCAGAATCAAGGTGTTTCAGTCAATGGGATGAAGCTTACCACCGGTACCTTGCATAAAAGTCACTCTCCCGACGGATGTATTACTTTCGAATGGTTCAGCACCACCATCGGCAATTCAATTGGGTGGGAAGCAGATATCATCATCTATAAAAAATCGATGCCAGGTGGAAGTGCCTGTGCCCCAGTTTGTAAGCCACTGGTCACTATTGAGCTCCCTTCAGATACTTGTTATAAAGTGACGGAGGTGAGTAGTTTTGTAGACAATTTTTATGCACCATGCAAATTTTATTTAAAACTTTTTTACCCTGAAGGCACTTCTGACTTGGGCAGTGTAGCACTCGATCAGAGCCATCTTGGGCAGACTTTTTTATATCAAGTCACGGACTCTGCCAGCAAAGCTGCCTGTTTTGGATATCTGAAAGTCAATGAATCACAATCTCCATATTCGTTTTGCCAAAATGATACAGTAGATTGCCTCCATTGGGAGAAAAATCTTCGGGGGATTGATCATATTTATACTTGCTCTGGCTTTGAATATACTATACTTTCTACCAGGTTTGAAACCATGGATTGCGAAAATCATTTTTCTGGCTTGATTTTTCAATCTGTAGAAACTAAGGACAAAAACGGTCTTAGAGATACCTGTATTGATACCCTTTATGTTAGAGCCCTGACTTTGGATTCCCTGGTTTGCCCAAAAGACTTCAAAATTTCTTGCGAACTACTGAGTCCCGGTATTGTCGCCAAAGATCTTACCCCAAATTATCTAAGTGTCCGTTTTGATCTGAATCATGACAATCGATTGGATTTTGCGCCATCAGTGCTCATTTATCCAATGATCAATGGTCAGATCATTCCTGATTCTCTTGGAGCTTGCCTGAGTAGTATAAAATATGATGACTTAATAATAGCCGGTTGTGGATCGACCTATAAGATTAGAAGACAGTGGAGGCTAAAAAGTAGTTGCAGAGGACTGGACACGGTATGTATTCAGAATATCACGCTCGAAGACTTGTCACCTCCTCAAGTGAAAAACTTGAATGGCTTTAACATTCAATTAGAATCTGACCAATGCACAACCAATGTTAATTTCGATTTATTGCCCGACATCGAAGATTGCAATGCAGTATCTCAGCGTCTGGAGTTTTCTTACCCAGATCTGTTAAACCCCGGCAAGCTCATCGTGGTCAATAGTTTACTGCCTTTTAATCTAACCATTCCCAAAGGTGGGTATCACCTTGTTTATACTTTTGCAGACTTATGTTTTAATGCCAGGAGAGAAGAAGTGTGCCTTATTATCAATGGCATTTTAAAGCCATCCATTCTAATTGATTCCTTACAAAGCCATTTTATAGATCCAGCCACCTGTTGGTCCAGAATCTATGCTTCCGATTATCTACCTATGATCCGGAGTAATTGTTGTAATAATTTCTTGATGACGATTGCGGTCAAAGATTCCGTAGATCATTATTCCAATTATTTAAGAACGACTTTGAATTCCGTTTGCCAGGACAGTGATCAATATACTTTTCATCCTGCCTGGTATGACCAACAGATCGATGAATGGATCAATGCTTTTGTATTCAAACCTTATGTAGATCTGTCCTCGTGCGGTAGCCAGGCATTGATTTTGCGGGGATTTTCATTGTGCGACCTTCCTGCAAAAAGTGAAAGCTTTGCTTGTGACAAACAGAGCTGGTATAATTATTTAATGTTCCCTGCATTCAGGATATGGGCCAATTCTTTTGTACCGGCAGCTTTACCTTGTATTGAAAGATACCCAATATCTTGTTTTTCAGTATTTTTTAAATCCCTGAACGATAAGAAAGCAGAATTTCGTCTGGGACTTTCAGAGGAGTTAAATGATTCGACTTCTTGTAAAGGAGAATATTTGCGCAATGTGTTTGAATCTTCTGGTACTTCTTTTGCACAGATTGACATTAATATTATAGTTAAGGATACCACACTTCCCACTATTCCAGCTTTACCTGATCTCCTTATTTATGCTGATGGCGCGCAAGAGGATAGTCAAATCATTTGTTGCGGAAGTGCATCTTGTGTTGGCGAAACTTATCTTCCCGGATCTTGGCCTGGAGCAATTGGGTGTAATTGTGACTCATCTCAGATTGCAAGATTTTATGGAGGACCGGTAAACGACGATGTAACCTATGACTCTACTGGCATCTACCATTATCGAAGTGATTGCAGTGGATATGATCAAAACAATTATGTAAGACCTATTTATTGCAGTAGATATGTGGATCAGGACATAGCTGTTTCTGCTTTGGATTATGACTCAATATTCTACAGACCTGTGTTTCAATCACCAGGTTCGGCCATGGAGTTTAGCCTTGGTTTAGGTTGCGATCAATCCTGGACAGTCGATCATAAGGATAGTATGACTGCCGGCTTATGTGGTGATCTCACAGTAATCCGCTATTGGGACCTGGCTTCTACTTGTGGTCAAACTATCCATTTTTCGCAAATACTTTCCGTTAAAAAGCGATCAGATTTTGAAGTAATTTTTCCAGCAGACCTCCAATTGGATTGCAATGGAGTTAATTCTTTTGACACATTGGGGGCTCAACTGGCTGGCTATCCATTCATTAAAGGGCTTCAGTCCAACAGCCTTAGAGTGACTCATAGCGATTCTATTGTGCCTGATGGGGCTAGCTGCCTGGCTATTATGAGGTCATGGTATATTTTAGATACTTGCTTGAGTCGAT
This sequence comes from Saprospiraceae bacterium, assembly GCA_016709995.1. Taxonomy (NCBI): domain Bacteria; kingdom Pseudomonadati; phylum Bacteroidota; class Saprospiria; order Saprospirales; family Saprospiraceae; species Saprospiraceae bacterium. The sequence continues at coordinate 2,082,489 of JADJLQ010000001.1, read as the reverse complement.
TTTCACCGGACAGGGTTGATCCCGATATCATACTCAACGATACCATAGTAGCAGACCCGACAGATCGATATTGTGTATACCGTTCACTTAAAGATGGAGGAGATGGCTTTATGCAGTATCGACAATTGATTAGGTTTAAAGATACTCGGCCTCCATCGATCAGCATAGGTGATTCGACTATTTTTTCTGACAATGAATGTTTGTCGCCGTCTATTAGTTTGAATGTTTCATTGTCAGATGATTGCACCCCTACTTCAGGGCTTCAGATGACCGCCTATTTGGATCTTGGAGCCAATGAAAGTGAAGACTTATTGTTAGGGCATGAAACCATGATCATCGTTCCGGAAGGATTACCTATAGGTCATCACAAAATTAAAGTGGTTGCCTCTGATCTTTGTGGTAATAGAGATAGCTCCCTTTCTGATTTAAACATTATTGATGGGAGTAGTCCAATACCTTTTTGTGTGACGACACCCTCCCAGGTTTTTATACCATCTTCAGGAAGTGTTTTAGTCCATGCACAGGATTTTGATGCAGGGACATTACCAGGTTGCAGCGGAGGAAATTTAAAATATAGTTTTTCTGACATTGTTGAGGAAGGTATCGCAACTTTTACCTGTGACAGTGTAGGCGTAAGGACAAGGACATTGTGGATTACCAATCAGGCTGGTTATCAGGCTACTTGTCAAATTTCACTGCAAGTCGTGCCAGCTACTTTAGCTTGTACTTCAAGTTTGGATTTCTCTATTGATGGCAAAGTAATGAATTCTGCTTCCACAGGCATTAGCGGGGTAAAAATAACTACCAACATTATTAATGTATCCTCTACAACAGCACCTACCGGTGAATACTCCATCTCTAGTTTAAACAGCGGAACCAATGTAAAATTGATACCCTATAAAGATGATGACATACTCAATGGAGTGAGTACCATAGACTTATTATTGATTGAAAAGCACATCAAAGGACAATCTATTCTCACGGATCCATATTTGCTGATCGCTGCTGATGTCAATAATTCAGGATCTATTACTGTTTCAGATCTTATTTCTCTTCAAAAAATTATATTGGGCACCAGCACTACTTTTCCAAATAATAAAAGCTGGATATTTATTCCCAAATCTTTTGTTTTTCAGGACCTGGCAAATCCCTGGATTTACCCTCAGACCATAGAGTACGATCCTTTGGTTACTTCTATGAAAAATGCAGATTTCATTGGGGTAAAAGTAGGTGATGTCAATAATTCTGCCGTAGTAGGTTTGACAGGATTAGAAGAAAGAAGCCAATCAGACATTTCGCTTGACTTAAGACCAATATCTGATGGATCTAACCTTGAATGGGGATTTTATCTGCCCAAAAGGCTGACCAATTTAAACGCCTTCGCTGTTGATCTTAAGGTTCCAAAAGGCTCTAAGGTTTTGGGTACTGGACTTTTAAAAATAGTCGAAAATGAAAATTTTTATATTTCAGATGACCATTTGCGCATAGTTTGGACAAGTGTCACTGGCGTTACTCTTAATCCTGCTTATCCTTTATTTAAGATCGTAACTTCCAGGTCTGCCCGTTCCAGTGATTTTGACATCCTTCGCAGGCTTTGGCGTTCCACCATTATTGCAGATGATGCTATTTTTAGTATAAGCCTGAAGGTGCCTGATCCTCAAATTACGATTTACCCCAATCCCTCTTCAGAAAAGATTTTTATCAAATTTTTTGTGAACGATCCGCTGCATGATAAGGTTTTTTTAACGAGCACTTCCGGTGTGATATTCAATCAATTTATATTTGACTTGCAACCTGGTGAAAATCGTATCTTATTGAATAAAAGTGATTTACGATCCTCCGGAGTTTTTTATTTTACCACTATTTCAAATGGTAAAACCTATATCGCCTCATTTATAGTGTTTTAAATAAGGAGTTTATAGATTACATAAATAGTTAATGTTAAAATTACCACTATTAGGGTATAAGACTTGCGGGCTCTTAAAATTATATTTGTTCACTTAAAGACGAAGAACTTACATTTTTATTTACAATTAGAAAATTCAAATCTCATGAAAAAAACGATTTATTCATTGGCTGTTTTGTTTCTCATGTTAGCTTTCGGCACCTTAAATGCCAAAGATGTTTTGCATGGAAATGATAATGCTACTAATAATGTAACCGTAGTTAACGGTGATAAATATTATGATAGTGGGGACCGGGTAAGCCTAGATCCAAGATCCGGCAGAAACTATAAGAAATGTTGGAGTACGACAATTAGATCAAGGTAATAACTTGTGTATCTACCTTAATAGCATGACTTGGGTAATGCGGCTTTGAGACCTTATGTTCAAGAGATTCAATTGTATTCAGGGAAGATTCCCTTGAGGTTGCCAATTTGAATGCTTATGGCAATTTGTCAGATGGTACCACCTACACCAGCACTGCTTTAAATGGTTGCCTTACGTTTATTTTTCACGGAACTTCAATTGGCAATGCAGCAGGATGGGATGCAGATATAATAGTCAAAACTACTGGTCGAGATGATAATCCACAAATACCTTGTAACTTGGTCTGTAATGACCATGTAAATGCCAGTATGCCAGCTGACCCTGGATGTTACCGTACCTTTCAAGCTGAAGATTTTCTTCAAAATCCTGATGCCAATTGTACTTCTTATACCGTTGCATTATCATATCCTTATGGTACTGTACCAGGTAATGGTACCGATGTCAATCGCAGTCAGATTGGGTACACATTTGTGTATAGTGTTAGGCTTACAGATGGTAGTAATAACTCCTGTTGGGGTTATGTCACTGTTGAAGACAAAGCACCACCACAAGCATTCTGTAAAGACAGAACGTTGACTTGTTTTCAGGTAGCTAAGATCAATGCTGATCTTGGAACTACTGTAGACAATTGTTCTCAGGGAGGAGCTACTAAAATTGAAAGTATGCGCTTCGAGACTCAAGGCAATGGTTGTGATCAACAGTACATAGCTCTTGTATATCGCACCATCCGTACATGGGATGATTGGGGCAACACGGGTACTTGCAGTGATATATTGTCTATCACCCGTGATTCCTTGAAGAATATCAAGTGTGCTGATCTGGTTGAAGCTAATTGCAGGATAGTTTGCAAAGATTTATCCAGTACTCCGAAGAATATTAAAATTTCATTTACAGAGGATGGGACTAAAAAGTTTGATCCTAAAAAATCCTGTAAGCGGAACTTTCTATCCTTCTCCAGATCTTTTACTGTACATTCAAAAAATTGCAGAACAGCAATTAAAATCAATGGACTTGATGGTGCTTTGGATGGTGGGTTTGTGGTTCCTTACATCAAAGATGTAGTTTGGGTACCTGTTACTCCTGCCACTACTCCACCTACTTGTATTCCTCGCGATTCATGCGTACCTATGTACCCGGCTATCGGGGGTCTTTGTAAGACTACAGTAGGCTATTGGGACAAACCACTCAAAATATGCGAAGGTGGCGCTGGATTCAAGATCCGTCGCGAATGGCGCATAGCTGACTGGTGTACAGGAAGAGATACTGTATGTGTTCAATACATCAAGGTTGAAGACAAAGAGAATCCAATATTGGTAGATAATGAATATCCAGACATCCCAAGATATAATGCAAGTGCTCATGACTGTTATGCTACAGTTAGCTTGCCAGCCTTGAATATTGATGATTGTAGCCCGGTTGATCAAAACTATACTATTACTTACGCAGACAATTCTCATCCTGGTAAGACAATCGTAGAAGTTGGTACTTTACCTGGTAAAGTTAAACTGCCCGCATCTCCTTTTGGAGGATGTTATGAAGTTGATATTAGAGTCGTAGACAAATGTTACAATTTTAGTACATTCGCTTATTATGTATGCGTATACGATATTACACCCCCTACTCCGGTATGTATTGAGTATACTCAGACTACAGTAGATCCAGCGACTTGCTGGGCACGTGTATATGCTCAGGATTTAGATCATGGTAGCCGCGACAATTGCTGTAATGTATTGCATTTTGCAGTTGCTCATATGGATAGCATTACTTATTATACAAATACATGGACATCTTATTGGGATGCTACTTGCAAAGCTGACTATTGGAAGTACAAACCACAATATGATAAGTTTTTATCTGATTACATCAATTGTTTCGTATTCAAAGACTATATAGATTTGACCGAGTGTGGTACCAATCAGGTAGTACTTAGAGTATACGAAGCTTGCGGTGTTCCAAGATATGACCCACATGTTTTCCCTTGCTCTGAGCATGATTGGTATACTTATAATACCTCTAAATTATGTAGGGCTTGGCATAACTATCACTTCTTCCATGCTGATGGCGCTAAGTCATGCACATCCAAACCTGCTCCAAAATGGTGCAGAACAGATTGGGAAGCTTGGTTTACCAAAGCAAAAGATGCCACAAAATATAAAGGAGGATTCCCATCAAATGCTCCTGGGCTAAATCCTGTGAGTTTAGATGCTGTATCTACAAAATTGTACAATACATTCTATGCAGGTGGAACTGATGGCGCAGCAATTGATTATCTTTTTGATTGTGTTTTCTATTTCCCACGACCTCTTGCTAACAATGGAACTGATCCATATGCACCAGGAAATAGATGTTCAGACTTCTTGTATAATGACTGTATGGTCAATATCTTAGTAGATGACAAGACTCCTCCAGTATGTGAGCGACCGGATGATATTTTCTGGTATTGTGACGGAGTAAGCGACACTGAAGGTGGTGTATACGAGTATGCTAGAAATGCATGCCGTGATTTCTCCTGGACTTCAGGCTTAACTGCCAATGCAAAAGATTACCGATGCGTTGATGAAAAGGAGCTCCTTATAACAATATTGAGAGCACAAAAGAAAACGACGGTGTACTTACCGATACTTTAGATGGTACTGGTGTTAAATCATACGGATGGTATGGTTGCAGTATCTACGGACCTGTACATCAGGATGAGCATGGTGGAGATGTAGATCCTTGTAACAGTGCTTACGGAGAAAGCATGTCTGATATCGCTGATTTCAAAAACAGAAACAGAGGTAATGCATGGACACCGATCTACTGCCATACCTGGTTAGTATTAGATATAAATGACAGAGCAGGCAAAGTAAATCCAAAAGATTACTTCTGGAAGCCTGACTTCCAAAGTGCTGGACCTCAACCATTAGCTACTGGTACTCAGTTTAGAATCTGGGACAATTGCTGGATAGGAACTCCAACAGTTGAAGACAAAGAATACATCGACAATTGTGGAAATGGTTGGATCAGCCGTACCTGGACAGTTGGTGACAAGTGTGATAATTCAAAAGTATCTTGTACGCAGAAGATTTATACCAAGCACAGATCAGACTTTGAAGTTATGTTCCCAGAGGATGTAACGGTAGCATGTGAAGCTGATGCAGCTTTCAGCCCGGATGTAACCGGCAGACCGATGGTGATGGATGATGAGTGCGAATTAGTAGGTGTTAATTACGAAGATGTTCGTTATGACATTATACCAGACGCATGTTACAAAATCATTCGTACCTGGAAGTTGATTGACTGGTGTAAATACGATCCAAACGTACATGACAGGGATGCAGATGTGATCATAGATGACAGATTTGTAGCAGGTGCTGACAGATATTGTGTATATCGAAAATTGAAAGATGACGGTGATGGTTTTATAACCTATACTCAGATCATCAAAGTTATCGATACCATACCTCCTTCAGTGACTTGCAAAGACACTTTGTTCTGTTACTATGGTGGATATGCAGGCGCAGGAGCTGAACCAGATCCAATGTGTACTGTACCTACTTATACAAGTCCTGATTTCGCAGCTACAGACAATTGTACTCCAGCTAATTTGATCTCTTTCCGTTGGGAATTAGATTTAAACTATACCAGTACAAAATCTATAGATAAGAAGAGCGGACCAAATATGAAGAGATTCGTATCCAGCGATCTTACTCCAGGTAAACACAAACTGTATGTAATTGCTGAAGACAATTGCGGAAAAGAAGATACAGCATCATGTATCATTGAAGTAAAAGATTGCAAAAAACCTACACCATATTGTTACAATGGCATCGCAACAGTGATCATGCCTAGCAATGGTTCAGTAGTAGTATGGGCGACAGACCTGAATGCAGGTAGTTATGACAACTGTACTAAGAAAGCAGATCTTACATACACATTTGCGAGTGCCACAGGCGCAGCGAGTGATACCTTCACTTGTGCAGATGTACCAAATGGTGTAAGTGCTACTGTAGAAGTAGACATTTATGTAACAGACAAAGCAGGCAACAGTGATTTCTGTAGAACCTACTTATTAATCCAGGATGGCAATGGCAATATTTGTCAAGATCAGGCAGGTGTAGCAGCAGTCATCGGAGGTAAAGTAGCCACCGAAAGCACAGAGCCGGTAGAGAATGTAATCTTAGAAAGCAAAACAACAAGCAATGCAATCCCTGCATTCAAAACTGATTCAAAAGGAACTTATTCATTCAGTGGCTTGCCAATGAAAGGTGACTACAGCATCACTCCAAAGAGAGATGACGATCCAACCAATGGAGTAAGTACGATTGACTTAGTATTGATCCAGAAGCATATCTTAGGAGTACAACCATTGAACAGCGCATACAAAGTGATTGCAGCCGATGTAGATCGTAGCAATGATGTAAGTGCAGTAGACCTGGTAGAATTGCGTAAACTGATTCTTACAGTATATGACAAACTGCCAAACAATACATCATGGAGATTTGTACCTAAGACTTATAACTTCAGCAATATCACTACTCCATGGGGCTTCCCAGAGAAGATTGATATCAATGGATTGAGCAAAGATGAATTGAGCCGTGACTTCGTAGGTGTAAAAATCGGAGATGTCAACGGAACAGTGACTCCACACAGTCTATTGGGAGCAGAAGCTCGTGAAGCAGGTGCATCGTTGAAATTCAGAACATCAGATCGTCAGATGAAAGCAGGAGAAGAAGCAGTGATAGAATTCACAGCAGAAAACTTCAGCAATATCGAAGGATATCAGTTCAGCATGGCAGTAAGAGGTCTTGAATTAAAATCAATCAACAGTGGAATACTTAAAGTCAGCGAAAGCAACTTTGGTATGACTAAGTTGGGCGAAGGTTATGTGACTACTTCATGGAATGACAGCAAGGGAATCAGCGCAGGAAGCAATGATATCTTGTTCAGCATCAAAGTAAAAGCTACCAAAGCATTGACCTTAAGCGAGAGTTTGATTATCAATTCTAAATACACCAGAGCAGAAGCTTATAATGGAGCTGGCAGCTTAGGAGTAGCATTAGAAGTAGGTAAGAATTCAGTAGCAGGTTATGCTTTACATCAGAATACACCTAACCCATTCAAAGCAACTACAGTGATAAGCTATGAATTAGCAAAAGCTGACAAAGTGACTTTGAAGATCACAGATGTAACTGGTAAAGTAGTAAGAGTATATACTCAGGACGGTGTAAAAGGCTTCAATCAGAAGACTGTAAACCGCAATGAGGTAGGTGGAGCTGGTGTAATGTATTACACTATCGAAACTAAAGATTATAGCGCTACTAAGAAAATGATCTTAGTAGACTAAATGAAAGACCATTAGTATCTTAAGAAAGATTTTAATTTTCTAATATAAAGAGTCCTCAGGCTAGTCCTGAGGACTCTTTTTTTATAATAAAGTACTAATTTTAAAAATTGGAACGATTTTGGCAGTACGTTTAGTAAGATTTGGGTTAAAACCAACGAATTAACTCAAAATCAATGCGTTATTAACAATTAAAATCAGGCTGAAATCGTTATTTGTCAGGTGTCTGTAAAGCAATTACCTTTGCGGCCATTCGATAATTATAATCAATCAAGTGTTTAAAATTCTAATCCATGAATTTATTTAGAACCCTCTTTTTATGCCTACTTGTTTCATTGGTTGCTTTCATCAATGTTTCTGAAAGTTATGCCCAATGTAGTGCAAAATTTACTGCCTCCACGGAAGGCGGTAAAACCAATGAAATCGTTACGGTTAAAATTACCGTTGAAAATTTTACAGATATCGGAGGTGTTCAATGGACTATGCGTTGGGACCCAGCAGTTTTAGAATATGTGAGTCTCCAGGATTTTGACCTTCCGGAATTGACTCAAAGCGCATTTAATGTTACCAAAGTTGCTCAGGGATATATTACTACTTCTTGGTACAACCAACAAGGGGTTACCAAAAGTAATGGGACCGTAATCTTTACGATCAAATTTAAACTGGTCGGTGCGGATGGCAAATCAAGTAATATTGATTTCTCAAACAGTCCACTTCAGATTGAAATATCTGACAAAAATGCCCAAAAGTGTACCAATGCGGTGCTTACAGGTGGTAAAGTCAATATCGGAACTGTGATCCAGCCACCGGTAGGACTCACTATGAAGGTAGGATCCGGCGCAGTTGACAAAGATCAGGAAATTTGCGTACCAGTGACCGTGACAGGTTTTAAAAGCATTACCGCAATGCAGTTTTCATTGGGTTGGGATACTTCTAAAATTAAATTTACAAAACTTCAGAATTTTAAAGGTCTTACCAGTTTTGATGCTGGAAACTTCGGATCATCATTGGCACCATTGGGTAAAATGACCTGCGTATGGATAGATCAGAACACTACCGGCCAAACGGTGGCCGATGGACAAGCCATTTTTGAAATTTGTTATAAATATACAGGGGCATGTCCGGGTTCTGCGTCTATAAATATTACAGACGATCCCACTAAAGTATTATTCAACTCAAGCACAGGCGCGTTGACAGCAACCAAAGAATCTGGTACCTTGACAGCCAGTTGTTCGTCTCAGTTAGGCGTGACTGTTTCTAAAATTACACATCCTTGCCCAGGGCAAACCAATGGTGCGATCGAAATAACTACCACTGGAGGTACAGGAACTTTGACTTACGCGTGGACAAATAGCACTATTGCAAAGAATCCTGCTAACCTGGCAGCTGGATCTTATAACGTAACGGTAACTGATGGTGGGGGCAAAACGGCGACCTTGGGATCTCCTGTAGTCCTCTCAGCTTTGGCTGCTACCTCTCAAGGTACTGACCCAACTGCAGGTCAAAGCAATGGAGCGATCGTCTTGACAGTGACCGGAGGCAATCCCACACTCACCTATTTATGGAGCAATAATGCTACGACTAAAGATATAAACAACCTGGCTGCAGGATCTTATACTTATACCATCACAGATGGTAATAACTGTAAATTGACAGGTTCTGTCACGATTGGTAGTGTGGCTTTGGACATCACTAATATCACTCCAGTTAGCCCACCATGTGCCGGTCTGGCAGGAGGGTCTATCAATATCTCTGCTGTGGGTGGTACAGCACCTTATACTTTTGCTTGGACTGGTCCAGGAGGTTTTGCAGCCACATCAAAAGATATAACGGGCCTGAAGGCAGGTACTTATAAAGTGACTGTGAAAGATGCAGTAAATGCTACAAAGACCTCTGCGGATATCATACTGACAGAGTCCGGAACAGCTCTGACTATCAGCGCTAGAGTTAAGCAGCCAACTAAAGCTGGCAGTGACGGTGAAATTTCAATCACTCCTGCAGGGGGCACACCACCAATATCCTATCAGTGGAATGATGGCAGTACCAGTGGCAGTAGAACTTTTTTGAACTCAGGTACCTATTCTGTGGTAGCTAGAGACTCCAAGGGATGCAGTGTATCCCAGTCCTTTAACTTACAACCTACGGATGGAATCTGTTATACCTCTGCCAGAGTATTTACGCCTAATGGAGATGGATTCAATGAATTATTTGTCATCAACTGTGCAGGGAATATATCCAATCAACTGCTTATCTACAATCGTTGGAATCAGCTCGTGTATAGCACCAATAATTATCAAAACGATTGGAATGGAGTAGATAAAAATGGGTTCTTGCTGCCGGATGGTACCTATTATTGGATACTAAAGGATACCAGTGGCCAATCAAATTCCCTGTATAAAGGATATGTAACCTTAATTCGCACACTTAATTAATTTTTGATATACTCTATAATTATTCAATAAACCTTACCCATGAAAAAAGTTTTACTTTCCTTAATAATAATGATTTCTATAGGGATCAGTATTCATGCGCAAGATGAGGCAGTATATTCTCAGTATATATTTCATCCGATATTGGTCAATCCGGCTTATGCAGGGTTTAAGCAACAGCACGAGTTGATCTTTAATTTTAAAAATGCTTATGCCTCTTTTCCAGGTTCCCCTAAGACTTATACCTTGAGTTTTGATGGACCAGTCGCCCCTAAATTGGGCTTTGTGGGTCAGATATACAATGACATAGCTGGAGACTTGAGTAAGTTTAAAGCTCAGGCTGGTTTGGCTTATTTGTTTGATATGGGATCGGTCAAGATGAACGCAGGTCTGGCAGCGCAATTTTATAGAATGCAATTAGCGAATGGGGCAGTACTTGATCCACTGGTAGTGTCGCCTGATCCATTACTTCAAGCAGCTGCAGATGGTCTTAATTTTTTTAGTACTACGCTTGGAATATATGGGGAGCAAAACGAAAAATTTAAATTTGGGGTTTCTATCGTGGACCTGGCTAGAACTCGTATAGATCAGATACAAACTACCACCAGTGACAATGGTTTTTTCAAATATTTTAATGCATGGGTAGGATATAAATTTGATGTGCAGAATTATAATTTTACCGTAGAGCCTTCCATCATGATCAAGAGATTGAGGAATGTGCCTTTTCAAACTGATCTCAATGTAAAAATGTCTTTCTTAGAAGAACAATTATATGGTGGTGTGTCTTATTCCATCGGTGGATTTAGCAAAACCACTTTTCTGTTGGGAGCCAGAATCAATAAATTTAAATTGTTTTATTCTTATGATATAGCCTTAGAAGAATTTCAAAAATATAATAATGGAGCGCACGAATTGTCTCTATCCTTCGACATCCCATCTAACCTAAAAGGGTCTGCCAAATAAGATCATTAATACAAAAGTTAACTTAAAAAATAAAGCTCGGAGATTTTTCGGGCTTTTTTGTTTTTAGCCGTATTGATATTACAATGTACTGATATATCTAAGTGATCGGATATCATGAGTTAATAGATCATTTAATTAAATATTGATTTTATAATAGTGTAACCCAAATTTTTAACTTAAAATCTATTACCGCACAGTTTTCCTTTACTTACTTTTATGTTCCCCCCAAAAGATAAAAGTTTGTGTTTATTGAAAGCCGTCGCTATGAAAAAATGGATTACACTCGTGGTTGGAATCATATTGTTTGGTATGAGTTCTAATGCATATGCTTCTTTGGAGATATTTTGCCCAAAGGACAAAGACATTACTTACCAAACTTATCAAGCCGGTAATTATTGGGATAAGCCTTCAGTCTGGGGACCGCATACTTTGTATGGACCCTGGATCAAACCTAATCTAAATTGTGGTGCTGGTTATGTAGAGATTAAGTGGGAGATAGTGGATCATTATGCCAGATCTTATTACTGCACGCAGACCATATGGGTCACTAACCACTATGGCTCTGCTCCCATATCTGTTTGGTGCCCAAAAGAAGAATGGATCTATTGTGATCAACTAGATTATATCAAGTACAATAAACCTGAAGTCTCTGGTTCTAATTATTGGATCTATGGACCATATGTGTCTAAGTCTTTAAATGATTGTGGTATTGGAAGCGTTTGGGTAGAGTGGAAAGTTGTCGATGGTTGTGGTAAAACGACTATTTGTAAAAGTGTGATCTGGGTCAAAGCGAGAGGGGGCTATCCCAATATCTGGTGGCCTAAAGACTTTGAAGCGGATGCTTGTGTTGGTAGTACCGACCCTAAATATCTCAGTTATCCATATGGTTATCCTGACATCTCAAGCAAGAATAGTTGTAGCCATTATGGTATTAGTTATAAAGACGAAGAATATACTTTTCCCAACGATCCGGGTATCTGTAGAAAAATAGCCAGGCGATGGAGTGTAATTGATTGGTGTACTTATAATCCGAATGCATACGGCTATCAGACAGAGGGTCGCTGGGAGCATGTTCAGTTAATCAAACTAGTTAGTAAATCTAAACCATCCATCACTTGCACGCCAGAGGTTAAGGTAGGTCAGGAACTTTATGGTAAGACCGCATGGGTAGATGTACCGGTTCCTACAGCAACCTCTTCTTGCAATGGAAAATCTGTGATTTCGCACAATTCTAAATATGCGACTAATCCGTATTCTGCTGATGCCAGTGGTCAATATCCGATTGGCACTACTGAAGTAATATTTTCTGTCAAAGATGGCTGCGCTAATTATTCAACTTGCACTACCAAAGTCATCGTATTAGACAAAACGGCACCAACTCCCTATTGCCTGGGCACCTTAGTAGCGGGCATAGGCTGGCATTCAGATGGCATATATACTGTGATAGATCCTAAAAAATTTGACGCTGGGTCTTATGACAATTGCACACCGAAAGAAAAACTCAAGTTTACTGCAGTACCCTCAAGATATACTTGTGATAGTATCGGAATAAAAACCTTAAAGATTTGGGTAGAAGATGAAGCAGGCAATAAAGATTATTGTACAGTGAAGTTAAATCTTCAAGACAACTCAGGGATGTGCCCTAAGCCGGTAGCTCCGCCAGCACCACCTGCACCGCCTGTGGCGGCCCATGATTCTCTATTAATAGCAGGTTTTTTGTGGAATATGTATGAAGCACCTTTAGACAGTGTGATGATGACACTCGCTGACTCAGCCAAATCAAAATCTCTGATGGTCAATGGTCAATATAAATTCCAACAGTTGAAAAAGGACATTGACTATTCAGTATCCGCCTATAAAAGCAAAGGTTTCTTTGATGGGGTGACAGATGAAGATTATGATCTGTTGGTAAATTATATTCAAGGAGACGATTCCTTATTTAGCCCTTATCAGCTGATTGCTGCAGATATAGATGGCAATGATACAGTGGATATGGATGATGCTTTTTTGCTCGGTTATTATTTACTCACCAAAGGGCAAAATAATTTAGGAAGCCAGCCAGCGTGGAGATTTTTCCCTAAAAGTTTTAATCTGGCTTCTTTGGATATACTCGGTAAAAATATTAGTTCAGTGCCGGATTTTATAAAACTTAGAAAATTGGATTCTATTTGTATTGATGCAGATTTCATTGGAGTAAAAATCGGCGATATCAATCTGAGCTTATTTGATACTTCAAAATTGACATCTACCATACCCAAATTGGAAGCAAGGGATAATAAGCAGCCTATAGCCAGGGTATCTAATTCCATTGATGGCAGAGTGAAGGTATATCCAAATCCGTTTAGAGAAAATCTGACCATATTATATCATAGTGAACAACACACCGAGATCAATGTCACCTGGTATGATATAAGTGGTAAAAGCTTCAATACCCAAAAAGTTATGGTCAATAAAGGAATCAATCAACTAAAGGTAGAAAAAGGAGTTTTCAGATATCCAGGTATATATTTTTATAATATCAAGGATCAATTCAACAATTTCTCTGGTAAAGTGCATCTTTTAGATTAATACAAGCGCTATTTATTTGCCTGTATTCTTGCGAATAAGCGTATAAATTATTGTTAATAAGTTAGTTACACTTATTCATTATTAATAATATGTTAAATATATATTAATAAAATACCACTTTAAAGGTATATCAAGCCCTTACATATTACATATTTTTGTAATGTTTATTTGATGTAAATACAATTATATATAAATTACACTTTATTGTAATTTGTTTGCAAAGAATAAAGTCCCATCCCAAAATTTTGATTTTCCACCGACTGGAATGCTATAAAAATTCTTTGTGGAATTTGATTTAGCCCCGTACCAGAATATCAAACAAGCAGTATACAGATAAGTCAATACGTAAGTATTTGACTGACAGTTATTTATTGCATTTAATCAAAAAATAGTTTGATATGAAACAATTATTTCTTTATGGGCTGAAAATGACAGGATTGATACTAGTAACTTCAATCTGCCTGGCACATCCGCTTTTTGCTGCATGCCCTCCGCAGACAAGTTATCCGCTTCCCTGCAATACAGATACTTCTTTAATACCCAAGCCTGTGATTGGTGATTTGGTTTGTTTTGGGCCGGTGACTTCTGTGTCTAAAGTGTTACCAGTGAGGATAGTGATGACTCCAGGTACCGCATGTGATTCTGCTTGTTTTTCAAAAGAATTCAGGCAGTGGACCGTAAAGAGGATGGGACTGGCAGATACATTTTTTCTGGATACCATTTGCTTTATTAAGATCACTATGGCTGATGTCATTTGTCCTCGTGACACTATAATATATTGTATCACTGGTGCCACGCTCGATACTACAACAGCTATTTTGGGATCACCTTTAAAAAACCAGGGTATACCGTGTAATATTTTGCAACCTGCTCCGATAGTGACTTTATGGGCATCTGGATCTAAAGGATGTTTTAAGTTTTCCCGTGAGTGGAAGCTAATAGATTGGTGTACTTCTCCCGCCGTTATGATGACATGTACTCAGACTATTGAAGTCAGAGATACTGTAGCTCCAACTATTATTTCTCCGGGGCCATTACCAGATGTTAGCGTTTCAGGTACACATTGCCAGGCATCCGCTACCTTGCCTGCTGTTGTCGTCACTGATAATTGTTCCACAGCAGCTCAAATATCGGTGTCTGTTGAAGTTGCTGGCATTACCATTAATACCAATGGGGGACGGATTGATAATATCCCTCTGGGGACTCATACTGTCACGTATACTGCATCTGATGGTTGTGGCAATAATAAATCTGTGACTACCGAGTTGGAAATCTATGATGGTCAGGCTCCATTGGCTTTTTGCAAAGGGCCAAAAATAATTCAAATACCTGCATTAGGTATGGTCAGCCTTCCTTCCACTGCATTTGATGATGGAAGTAATGATTATTGTGGTCCTGTCTCCATCAAGGTACGCAGAATGACGAATACACCTCCCTGTACGATAGGGACTCCATCTCTTTATCCAAATCCATTTAACCGATTTGCAGATGAAGTGAAGTTTTGTTGTAGTGACGCTGGTCAAGAGGTCATGGTCATTATGAGGGTCTATCAGGGAATAGTACCCTGGGGAGTTGTAAGCCTCGATCAATACACTGACTTACCTTATACAGATTGTATGACCTCTGTGAAGGTTCTGGACAAAGTAGGTCCTACTATCACCTGTCCTGCTGGTGTGGAGATTGATTGTCGTCAATTAGGAGCCAAAAGAGTCAAGAGTTTGACTGATTATGGTACAGCCACGATCCAGGATATGTGTCTCGATACAGTATGGATAGATAGTATCTCTATGCTTGGTCAATGCCTGGTTGGAGACCTTATCAGGAAAATAAATGCAAAAGATAAAGCGGGCAATGTATCCAGTTGTGAGCAAATCATCAAAGTGGTCAACAATGATCCATTCGACCCATATGATACGGCCGATTTTGAATGGCCCAGAGATACTACCTTCTTTATATGTGCAGCCGTGACTACTCCAAGTGTGACAGGTATGCCTAAAATAAAAGACCTGGGATGTTCGAAAGTTGCCTTCGATTTTGTAGATGAAATATATCAATTCGCTCCCGGGGCTTGCAAAAAAATACTTCGTAAATGGTCTGTCGTCGACTGGTGCCAGGTAGAACCGACGGTACCAAAATCAGGCAGGTGGGTCAGAACGCAAGCGATCGTGGTCATGGACACCATCAAACCTGTCATCACCGTACCTGCCAATTTTACGGTTAATAACGGCAATGACGCCTGTGCACCCATCCTGGTCAATGTACCAGTACCTAGTGCCACTGATTGTACACCTACAGCTGATCTTGAATGGACATATGTACTGGATTTATTCAGCGATGGTCTCCAACTGATAAATGGTGCAGGTAAAAATGCCAGCCAAATGATGCCCAATGGCATCCATACCCTGGAGTTCAGAGTGAGTGATAAGTGTGGAAATGTGTCCAGCGGTAAAACAATCATCACTGTAAAGGATTCTAAAAAACCAACCCCTGTCGCAATGAATGGTCTGGCAACAGATCTTTCATTGATGAATGGTACCGCAATGGCCAGAGTATTTGCCAGTTATTATTTTTTGCAAGGTAGCGCTTCCGACAATTGTACCCCATTTAATAAATTGAAATTTTCTTACAGCACCAATACGAATGATACAGTGCGAATATATACCTGCGATAGCATCGGTACCAGGGCAGTCAGACTTTGGGTCACAGATGAAGCAGGCAACCAGGATGTTGTAGCTACCTATATATTGATTCAAAACAATATGGGAGCCTGTACCAATCCTGCACCTACGCCCAGCTTAAGGACAGTCGGAATCGAAGGAAAAATTATTACTGAGACGGGCAAGGATATAGATCTGGTCCATTTGAAGATCATGCAGGATAATGTAGCCTTGCCAGACCCCTATATAGCCCCTGGCAAGTATTCAGCCAATGGTTTATTGATAGGTCAGTCTTATGAAATCATTCCTAAAAAGGATATCAATCCGCTAAATGGTGTGAGTACCGTAGACCTCATCATGATGCAAAAACATATCCTGGGCATCACTCCTTTATCTACAGCCTATAAGATGATAGCCGCTGATATTGATCGCAGTGGTGATATCAATGGGATCGATTTGCTTGAACTGCGAAAACTCATCTTAGGTATCGATAAGAATTTTTCTAATAATGAGTCCTGGAGATTCATAGATGCTACTCATCAATTTACGAATGTATCTAGTACTTTACAGGACAAATTTGGCGAGACCTATAATATTCAGGAGTTGGAGCGTCCGATGGAAATAAATTTTATCGGGGTTAAAGTAGGTGATGTCAATGGTTCGAGCCTCAGCAATGAATTGAATAACCTTGAAGGCAGAGAAAATGTCACCCCATTCCAACTAAGTTTTAGCGATAAAAATTTTGTGACTGGCGAGGTGATCAGAGTAGATGTCTCAGCTAAGAATGAAAGCCAGGTCTATGGACTGCAAATGAGTTTAAATCATCCGGGCCTGGAATATATGGGTATTGAATCCAAATTGTTAGGTGATGATGTCATCGCCACTCACACAGATCACCACCAATTGAAAATAAGTATTGCCAACAATGATCCGATGAGATTGGATCCGAAGATGACATGGTATACTCTGGTGTTCAAGGCAACTCAGGCTGGTAGTTTAATTGAATCTATATCACTCAATACGAAAAGTGATATGTCGTCAGAGTTATATGACAGTCAATTGAACAGTCATCCGATCAATCTTCAATGGACAGATAATGCATCCATTCCTACTTTAAAATTGACTCAAAACCAACCCAATCCATTTAATAATGAGACCATCGTGAGCTATTATTTGCCTCACGACACCAAAGTATCCTTGAAGATATTTGATCTCAACAGCCGATTGCTTTTGAACAAAAAATAAATGCTGTAGGGGGCAAAAACAATTGGACGATCACCAGCCAAATCTTCAAAACCAGTGGAATATATTACTACAGAGTGGAGTCACTCTACGGAACCGGTACCAATAAAATGATCTTACTGCAATAAGTCTATTGCTCCTATTCACTATCAAAAAAATAAAAATGAATCCAGAAAGAATCATTTTCAAGGTAAAGCAATACGCCAAAAGTATTCTATTTAAAAGTATATGCTTAAGCATTGGTTTATTTTCAATGTTTGTTGCAAATGCTGCTAGTACTCCAAATACGACTAACTATTATTCAATCGGAAACTGGTCTCCTTCTTATTTGACCAAGCAAGCATTCAGTGGCATGATTTGTCTTGAAAGTTGTCAATTGTCTCTGGATGCTACGGGTAAAGTAAAAGTGACCCCAGGCATGATTCTGAAGCAGCCTCATGGACCGGAAGCCAATTACACCACAATAGTAGTTGGTAAAAATACAGATACGATTACTTGCCAATCTATTGGTCAAAGAATAAAAGTTCAAGTCACTGAAAATGCGACCAATAACGCATGTTGGACCTTTGTCATGGTCGAAGATAAATTGCCACCATCCGTGATGTGCCGCGATACAACCTTGCTTTGTACAGGTATGTTAAGTGATTTGGACAGCATAGCCGGCTTGGTGGTCATTGGCGATAATTGTACGCCTTATGAATATTTAAAGATTTCGCACATTGATCAGATTGTGCAGAAAGATTGTTCCAATGACACTTTTTCAACAGTTACTCGCAAATGGACGGTATTAGATCCTTGGGGAAGGGCTGGATATTGCACACAAAAAATCAACCTGCTTAGACCAGCAAAGGCCGACATCGTATTCCCCTCAGATACCACGATCTATTGTCCGGTTACCAGTACTTCGCCGGCAGACCTGGGACAGCCGACTATCGGTGGGTTAGCCTTGGGTAAGTTTTGTGGCTGGATTGTAGACCATAAAGATTTGGAGTATAATAAATGTGGTATCACAAAGAAAATACTCAGGACCTGGAGTTTATTCGATTGTTGTGCTTTGTCGGACACGACCGTAATGCAATATATCATTATCTCCGATACTGCCAGACCTACGATTGTTTGTCGGGCAGCGGATACCGTCTCTACCTCATTCGGCCAATGTGAATCTTTTTTTCATGTTAGACCAGTTGATTCAGCGGCCGACGCTTGTCATCCAACCAATCTATTGACCACATTAGTCCAGGTAGATCATGGTTTTTTGACAGTACCAGGAGCAGATATTTTATTACCTGTAGGTACTCATATTTTGACTTATGAAGTCTCAGACCCCTGTGGTAATAAATCTAGTTGTAATACTTCTGTCACGGTCAAAGACAGACAACCTCCTACCTTATTATGCATTGACAGTATGCAGCTTGTTGTACCGGATGACAATTTGACCATTAGTGCTGCAAATTTTTCATCTATCCAACCCTATGACAATTGCGGACTGCTCAATGTATTGATTCGGAGAGAGACCACCAGGTGTGGGAACCCTACTGATGTGACCTCGTACAAAAATGAAGTCAGCATATGCTGCGCCGATATCAATCATACTTTTAATTTGGTATTTCTGGCTACCGATATTTATGGTAATCAGGATTCATGTAAAGTAAGGATTATGGTGGGGGATAAAACTGCTCCCAGGTTGGATTGTGCACAAGACGATACCTTATTATGTACTAGTGCCAGACCAGTTTGGCACAATCCCAAAGTCGGATTGTTAGATAATTGTGTCGATAGCGTAAAAATTAAAATAGATACTTTGCTAAATAGCATAAATCTATGCGGTATTGGGCAAATTAGAAGAAGAATCATAGCTACGGACCTGGCAAATAATAAGGATACCTGTTTTCAACAAATCACGATTTTCGCCACGGACACACTTACCGCAGATGATATTGTTTTGCCTCATGATACGATAAAAATAGTAGGCTGCTCATTGGATTCCTTGTTACCTGGTAAGACCAGTTATGTTCCTCCTGTTGTAGATATTGATCCAAATGGATGCAACAAGATCTTCATCACTTATGTCGATACATTTAGAAGCACTGCCGGCACCAGCAGATGTAGAATCACTAAAAGGACTTGGCGAGTTGGAGATTCCTGTTTCAGCCTGACACCTGTCCGAGTATTTTCCCAAATTATTATCCAGGATACTACTGCTTTTGCTCCTTTGGTCGGAACCATTGCCGGCCAGGTGCTCAACTATATTCAACAACCGATCGAAGCTGTTCAAGTTGAAGGTCAAAATCAAAAAGCAGAGATGATTTTTCATCAAATGACTGATCGAAATGGTACGTTTCAGGAAAATCAGGGATTAAACATCACGAGCGTCCACTTGGACAAAAAAGAATCTAATTTGCTCAATGGCATCAGTACGTTGGATCTATTGCAAATACAAAGACATATCTCCGGCACCAGTCGATTTGAATCTGTTTTGCAGGAATATGCTGCAGACATTGATAAAAATGGAGATATCAACATATTCGATTTGATCCTTCTCAGGAAAATTATACTAGGCCTGACTGAAGGTGAAACCCATTTGCCCTGGGTATTCACTACCCCAGCTGTCTTAAACACCATGCAGGCAGGACGCGAAGTGCCCAATGCTTATTCCTGGCCGGATAACAAGGATCAAAAGTTAGAGTTTGTAGGATTTAGAATGGGTGATGTAAATCATGATGCTATAGTAAAGGCTTCAATTAATCTCGAAAGCCGAAACTATACCGCCGACGATCTTTTAATCAATAATTCTAAAGAAGGCATGACGGTTTCGATGAATGCAACCCGGTCAATAAATGGCCTTCAGCTCAGCCTGGTATCCCTTGATGGTTGGACTGGTGCGAGCATCGCATCTGATGCATTACGTGATTTAAAATATTCCATTATTGGACATGAACTCAGAATCTCCTGGGTCACTACACAACCCATAACAATAGCAGATCATACAGCATTATTCACAATTAAGGGGTCCCATCCAAAAACAGTAAAACAAGGCTCATTAATTTCTCAATGGTATGGTGCTGATGATCTGTCTCATCCTATTCAAATAAAGGCGGTCCAGGAAATTGAAGCTTCATCTTCTGTGGTTGTATTCCCTAACCCAGTCAGAGATTATCTCAATATTAAGTTAGAAGCAGCTTCAAACGACCCTGTAAGGTGGAGACTTGTCAATCAAATGGGATCCACTGTGCGCGTAGGCTCAGGTCATGTGAAGCCAGGTGAGGAAATCAAAGTACAAACCGACAGATTGGGCATAGGCATCTATTACCTCGAAGTTTTATACGGAAAAAATACGATGACCAGGCATATCATTTCGAAAGTGGAGTAAAAAAAAGTAACTCAGATGTATACAAATTAAAATTATTTGTAATATATTCGCATTATGATTTTGTATTATATATAAATGATTGATAATTTTTGGGAATAAAATAAATTCAAAACAATGAAAACTACCTCTTCCTCCTTTAATCTTTTTCATCGGTCGATGATGATATTGATTATGGCCATTTTAATTCAGGTACAAACGAACGTACTGGCGATGTCGATTTCGCCAAATAATTTTTACAGTTCAAATCCTGAGTTATGGATAGCTCAGATGGACGAACCCTGTTATGCAGATAAGACTCCTCCAGGGGTACGATTGTATAAAGTGGTTGAACTCAACTGCACGCAGGTCACTGAAAAGCCCTGGAGTGATTTTATTTCGATTTGGGATAATTGCACTTCGACAAGTTCTCTGGAGGTCACTTATAAAGATTCGGTAGATCAAAATTGCAATGGTCTTGGGATCTTGATATTTAGAAAATGGAGTGTAGTAGACAGAGCAGGCAATAAGACTATTGTAGTACAAGAATTATATACAAACCGCGTCCAACTTAAAAACATTGAGTTTCCTGCGTCTGTACATGTTTATTGTCCTGCCAATTTGGATCTTTCAGAGGAAGCTGCAGGGGCACCTACATATTTAGGGGAGCCGGTAGATCATTTTTGTGGATTGACAGTTGATTTTAAAGATTTTACAAATGTATTGTGTGGCAATTCGATCCATATCCGCAGACATTGGACGGTCACTGATTGCTGTAATTTATATGCCAAAAATTATGACCAGGACATATATTATCACGATACCACCAGGCCGGTGATCACTTGTCCGGCACCAATCACTTATGGCACCAACGTAAAAGAATGTTATTCACATCAGCTCATTCCTGGTATCACTGCTACGGATAATTGTAATCCCTTACAGCTGACTACTACGGTTATGGTAGATGGGGCAGGAGCATACGTACCAGGACAGAAAATCATATTATCTATTGGTAATCATACATTTAAGTATACAGTAGCTGATGGATGTGGCAATGCATCCACCTGTACATTGCCTGTCACTGTTATAGATGGCCAGGGACCTTTGCTTAGTTGTTCACCCATCGAAGTCTGCCTGCTGACAGACTCCATTCGCGTTGGGCCCAATGGATTTGTTTATGAGTATTGGGACGATTGTTCTGGTCTGTCGACAGTGGGTCTGAAAATCAGAAAACTGGAAGATTTGTGTGGCAGCCCGTTCGATGACCTGGTTTTCAAGGACAGTGTGACTATTTGTTGCGCCGGAGGCAACAGCATTGTATTGGTGGAAATTGAGGCCAAGGACCTTGCCGGCAATGTCAGCCGTTGTATTACAGAGGTCGAAGTGACCAGCAAATTGCCTTTAATCATAGAATGTCAGGATACAGTAAGATTGAGTTGCGGAACTCCGGTTCCTAATACCCCTCCCAACATAAATTACTGTGGGGCATTTAGTGTAATCAGTAAAACTGTATTCGACAACAGGAATGGAGCTGGTCAGGGCACACTCATCAAAAGGTATATCGTCACTACCGGAACAGGGTTAGTTGACTCATGTCAGACAGTATTCATCATTGGCATTGGTGCGAACGCATTTGGCGCCGATGATGTCACTTGTCCTGATGCAAATGTAAATGTCATAGGATGTAACTTTCCGGATCTGAATTCAATCCCCGGAATCATACTAAAAGATACTGCACGCCCTTGTGCACAAGTCTCTGTCAATTTAATATTGGATACTTTCTCCAATCTTGGTACTCCATGTCTCAGAATAAGAAGAACCTGGACGATAACAGATGCATTACAACCTGGATTTGTGGTCAACTGTGTTCAAAATATAAATATTATTGATACGGTCAAGCCTGTTCTATCTGGGGTGAGAGATACTACGGTATATGCCGGAGTCACCTGTAATGCTACGGTGGATCTGCCAAAACTTGTAGCTACGGACTGTGATCCCAATGTAGTGATCACCAATTCTTTAAATGCTCAAGGAGCAGACATAGGTCCAGTAGTTTTCCCCAGGGGCATGACCACCATCAAATACAAAGCTGTTGATAAATGTGGCAATCAAGACTCTTTATCTATCAAAGTGACCGTCATTGATACTGCCGGATTTAAAATTATCTGTCAAAATGATACGATAGTAGCTTGCGGTGCTACCTTTACTCCGCGCGCTGCAGAAGTGATTGCTTCCTGTACACAGATAGCTACCAATATACTTCAGTCTGATACCATACGCAATAAATGTTCGATTGCCAAAATCAATTTTAAGAGAATCGTTACTGATACTTCCGGTAGAAAGGACTCCTGTACTTTTATGGTGACTTTCAGAGCTGCAGATACGCTCTTATGTAATCAGATCACCTGGCCAAATGATACTACTTTAACCACCTGTGGTAAAAGTATTCATCCGGATAGTCTCAATTCAAAACCAGTGATCACCTTTATTCAAAGTAATTGCGCACGAATCACCACGACCTTCCAGGACACTACCCTGGCGGTGATAGGAGTTGGCGGATGTACTAGTACCACCAGACGGGTTTGGACTATACAGGATACATGTTCTATTCCTCCGCAGGTATGTCGGGATACACAGATCATAAGTGTGATAGATAATACTGCACCGGTTCTAACCGTACCAAAGGATACATGCGTATATCTCAAATTTCAAACTAGCTGCGATACCCTGCTTAGTTTTCTAGGAAGTGCCACCGCAACAGACTGCAATGCTGGTGTGACTATTAAAAATGTAATCTTGGGTAGGACAGATACTGCAGGAGCATCCCTGGTGCGCAGATATGGTCTCGGGGTCACCAATGTATTGGTTATTGCCCGCGATATATGTGGTAATACAGCAAAGGATACTGTAGTCATCACCGTCAAAGACACAATTAAGCCTAGTGCGGCTTGTAAAAAAAGTAATAATTATCTCAACGATCAGGGTTTCGTCAGGATTCATGCGAGGCAGTTTGACGGAGGAAGTGTGGACAATTGTACAGCACCTGCATCCTTAAGGTTTTCATGGACTAAAAACATAGCGGATACCATATTAGAAGTCAATTGTACTCAATTAAAAATCTTGCGAGCAGGTGGTGATTTGTTATTGGACAGTGTCAAAGTTTTTCCTTTTGAAAGGAATTTTATCCTTTGGGTGACGGACGCCAGTGGCAATCAGGATACCTGTGTCGGCAATAGATTCCTGGCCTTTTTCGACACACTCAATGTATGTGGTAAGAATGCTATTAGAAATACTGCAGCCCTGGAAGGAAAAGTGACTATGATAAACGGTAAATCGATACCTAACGTAATATTATCTGCTATCGGAGAAGAGCAATATCAAAAACAGACCGGAAAAGCGGGTGATTTTGCTTTTGACAATATGTTACCTGGTTTATATAAAATATTCCCCTATAAAAATGATGACCCTACTTTAGGTGTGAGTACCTCAGATCTCATTGCGATCCAAAAACACATTTTAGGGATCGAGCGGTTTGAGCGGATGGACCAATTTGTGGCAGGAGATGTCAATAAAGACGATGATATCACCAGCATAGATTTGATTGAATTAAGAAAATTGATACTTGGTATTTATACTCAGTTTCCTCAAAACACCTCCTGGAGGTTTTTTGATAAAACTTTGATGGCCAGGACCACGGACCATCTTGCTATGGCCGAATTTGAAAATCCATACATAGAGGCTGTCGAAAAACAAAAAAGTGAGCAAAACTTTACAGGAATTAAGATTGGGGATGTAAACCAAAGTGCTGCACCACAACTGGATAATCTTCAAAGTAGAAACAGAAGTGCCAAAGAGGTTACTATTCCAGATGTCCTGGTGAAAGCCGGCAACCTGGTAGAGGTGCCTTTTAGTTTGGACATTACAGGATTGTATGGCTTGCAAGCAAGTATTGAATTTAAGGGTATGCAAATAGTAGGAATCAATTACAACCAGGCTCTGATCGATAACACTTCAAGCATCAATGACAGGATGTTTGAAAAAGGAATCATCAATATATCCTGGATAAAACCTTATGCTGATGTACGCAGTGGGTCTCAAAGATTGATTTCAATTTACCTGCGGCCAAAGGAAAATGGAAAATTGTCTGAATTCATCAACTTTAAAAATACGGGACTTACAGCTGAAGCTTATAGTCAGGACAGAACAGTGTATGACCTAATATTCAAATTCTTGCCTGCAGAGGCTCATCAAGGTAGTAATCTCTCAAGAGCCATAGTGATGCAAAACTCACCAAATCCATTCACATATTCAACTATGATTAGCTATACTTTGCCTGCTGCTGGTAAGGTAAGATGGTCAGTGACGGACATGACCGGGCGATTAATACAGGTATGGGAAAATGCATTGGATAAAGGTGATTATCAAGTGACTTTGGATAAAAATCAATTAAAATCTTCAGGTATCTATTACTATAAACTAGAGTATAATGGATATGCGGAAGTCCGTAAGATGATCCTTCTGGAATAAGTATAAGAATTTCATTGTTTTATTTCCGACCCTGTCCGAATCTTTTCGGGCAGGGTTTTTTGCATTATATATACTTTATTCATTATTTGTAATATTATTTCAATCAGTATTTAACATATTATAAAAGAATGCACATTGTATTAGTCTATTATACAATTTAATAGATATTATATAATAATGTAATATTAAAAATACCATTTACAGGGTAGTCAATGTTTATACCACTAAAATATATTTGTGACATATTATTATATAGTATAATATGATAATATGTGATAAGCAGAGAATGAGAATGTAGTAGATAATAGAATAAGTTAATATTTAACTTTCCCTATTATGCACAATTTGTCTCTTTAAAGCCTGGACAATGAACCTCCTGAGTAGATGATTAAGTAACGATAGGACCTTTTTTTATGTAGCTCCCCATTTGCTAGATAAAACGATGTACCAAAAGGGCTGCAAAGGCATCCCATCCCAATTTAATTTATAAACTAAAACTAAAGTCTCATGGAGAAAACTCAACGCACTGATGCAGCAAGCAAAGCGAGATACTGCAAAAACTGTGTACTGCTAATGCTGGTATTTTTCGCTGGCTTATTCCAGGCGAAGGGCCAATGCCCGATGGTCTGTACCAATGTTAATTTATCGCTAGATACTATTGCAGGAGGTCAAACGATGATGGTCCCTGAAAATATCCTGACTAATCCTGCTTCATGTCCCGGAGGTAGCTATGTCGTATCCATGTATGACCCATATGGCAATCAAATTGGTAATATGATCAATTGCAATTGGGTCGGTTATACGCTCATTGCAAAAGTGACTGATACGATATCTAATAATAGTTGTTGGTCGAAAGTCAAAATTGAAGATAAATCTGGACCAAACTTAAATTGTGTCAAGGACACCATTTCTTGTCTCCAATTGGATGGTTATAGCCAGGGATTGGATCGTTTCCCATTTGGGGTAGCGAGTGACAATTGTGGAGTAAGTGCTCCCGTATCTATCTCTGTAGTTTGTACTGAATATCCTTGTACTAATACAGCATTTGTAGCCTTGTGTCAACGTACTGTGATTGCAACAGATAGATGGGGCCTGACAAGTACTTGTGTTGATAGTCTTTGGATAGCCAGAGATACCATTAGCAATTTAGTAGGACCAAGAGATACTATGCTCAACTGTCATATCGCTGACACCATTGCTAAAGATGCCAAAGGCAATCCAATACCGCAAAGAGTTGGAGTCCCTACTATTAAGGGAAATCCAGTTTGGCCTAACTATAGTGTCTGTAAAATAATCAGCAGGTATGACGATTTGGTCTATCCGATTTGTGGTAAAAGCCGCAAAATCAGGCGCCAGTGGACTGTCACGGATTGGTGTACCAAAAAAGATACCGTGGTATTGCAATGGATCAAAATTATGGATACCACACCTCCGACACTCGTAGTGCCTATTGCTCCCATTACTGCATCGGCAGGTGCTCATGATTGTAACACCTCTATAAAACTTACAAAGCCAATAGCCTCCGATTGTTCTGGCATTGAAGCCATAAATTATTCTGTGACTTATTTTGGATCCAAAGGAGGAGCATTTCCTACTGTTGTAAGTGGCACCTTTAATGGTAACACCGCAGTGATTACACTTCCATCTGGAGTGCATAACATACATTATTTTATCCTTGATTCTTGTGGGCTTTCCAGAGAATCTATACAGGAGGTGACGGTCATTGACGCTATCCCCCCGACCCCTGTATGCATCGAAAATACGGCCACTACCCTGGACCCAGCACAATGCTGGGCCAGAGTCTATGCAGAAGATCTGAACAAAGGGAGTCATGACAATTGTTGTAGTGTCTTATACTTTGCTGCGGTGGAGATGGATACGCTTACTAAATACCAAACTTTATTAATTAATAAAATTAAATCTAAGTATGGCGAATCAGTCTACAACAGCAAAAGGAGCTTTTTTGATTTGTTAGTAGATAAGTATATTAATTGTACTTATTTCAATGAATATGTTGATTTGGGGACCTGCGGAAGGCTCCAGGTAGTGCTTAGAGTCTATGAAGCATGTAATGTACCATTGTATGATCCACATGTCAATGGGGATTCTCGTCAAAGTCATTATTGTAAAGCAGCCTATGGTAGTGAGCTCGGCTATGTCACAGAATTTGTAAAGGCATTGATGAGTAAGGTTCCTGCTAATCCTGGGGACTATAGTTTTGGCCTGGCTCCGAAGAACTACAATGATTGTATGGTATGGATCAATGTGGCCGACAAACAAGCACCTACCTGTGCTGTGGCCCCTGTCAAGAATGCTTACTGTGATGGCACACCTTATATCGCTAATCTTGCACTTTGGTCATTTAATCATAACACATCATTGTTAAATTGTCCGGGAGCAAATGGTATCTATGATACTGCTTATTTAAACTTGGACAAATGGTATGTAGGTTCGAAAATAGATCCCTACTCCCAATTTGATGTACCTGTGTTTAAAGACAATTGTGGTTCAGTAACGGTTACTTCTTCCACTTCAGGGTCAGTAAATAATTGTGGCGCTGGTACCCTTAACAGAACCTGGACGGGTACCGATCAGTGTGGACAATTATCCACCTCATGCTCTCAAAAACTACAAATGATCCATCGTTCGGATTTTGAAGTATTATTTCCAAAAGATATAGAGACTGATTGTATACAAAATCTTGCTCAGTTTAATCATCCTACTGGTGACAATTATCCAAAGATATTTGATGATGAATGTGAACAGGTAGGTATTTCTTTCCAAGACACCAGGTATGAGATTGCTACAGATGCTTGTTATAAGATTATTCGTACCTGGAAACTGATCGACTGGTGTGTGTACGACCCCAATCAGCACAATCGGGAGCTCGATTATATCGTGGATACATCAGCAGGATATAGAGCGGTAATGGATGCCAATCACAGCCGTTACTGCAATTATCGATGGTTGAAAGATAATGGAGACGGCTACATTATCTACACACAGGTGATCAAAGTGATAAATAAAAAAGCACCAACGATCACTAAAGTAGACAGCATCATCACCTGTGCCAGCGATCCACTGACATGTTTTGGTCACGTAAATCTAAAGATGAATGGTAGTGATGATTGTACAAGTGCTGCTGAATTAAAGTGGACTATACTGGTAGATTTTGATAATAATGGCACTGTAGATAAAGTACAGGATGTCACAGGATCTATGGCTACTCTAAACACCGATATCCAAACAGGTACCCATAAGATCACCTTTATATTGAAAGATTTGTGCGGCAATGAAACGAGAAAGGAGAATATAGTGAATGTCACTTTGTGCAAAAAACCTACTCCATATTTGTTGAATGGCCTTGCAGCAGATCTTATGCCAAGCACCAAATCTTTAGTCATCTGGGCAAAAGACTTTGATGCGGGCAGCTCTGCTGGATGCGGACAAAAAATCGCAACCTTTTCATTCTCTAGTGATACCACTAAAAAATCCATCACCTTCACTTGTGATAGTTTGGGGCAGCGATTTGTCAATGTTTGGGTCACTGACACTTATGGCAACCAGGATTTCGCACGTACTTATATCCTGATCCAGGACAATAACCACGCTTGTACCGGAGGTACACAAGCGTTGGTGGCTAACATCAAAGGGTTGGTAAAAACTGAAGAAAAATTGGATATCGAAAAAGTCCAGGTTTCTTTGGAAGGCAGTAATGCCCTTCCTTCCATCACTCAGACTGACGGTGCCTTTGCATTCAGCAATATGCAATTAGGAGGTTCGTATAAAGTGATGCCTAAAAAGAATATCAACCCAATGAATGGCGTATCTACTTTAGATCTTTTATTAATTCAAAAGCATATACTCGGTGTACAACCCATCACTTCTCCATACAGGTTGATTGCTGCTGATATCAATAAATCAAATGATATTTCTTCCATCGATCTGGTAGAACTGAGAAAATTAATTCTGGGAGTATATGAAAATTTCCCTGGAAATGATTCATGGAGATTTGTTCCTTCCGACTTTACTTTCAAGACCTCCAACCCATTTGATGCAAGTTTTCCTGAATCAAGTACGATAGATAGATTTACAAAAGATGCTTCTGTCAATTTTGTAGGTATCAAAGTAGGCGATGTCAATGGTTCAGTCACACCCAATCAATTGATGGGAGCTGAAGTTAGGTCTCCTGGGAAAGAAATGGTTTTCTCTACTCGAGAACAATCGTTTAAAGCAAATCAATTTATTGAAGTGCCGTTTTATGCAAGCTCAAAAGAACAAATACTAGGCTATCAGCTTACTATATCATTTGATCCGCATACAATGGAGTTAGTAAATATTACACCCAATATCGCTGATTTAAGCCTTGTTAATTTTGGAACTCAAAAGCTAAGTCAAGGTATCGTCACGACGAGTTATAATTCTATCAGGCCTTTGACTACTGACGGCATAGCTCTATTCACCTTGAAGTTCAAATCAAAAATGCAAAATCAATTGAGCGAAGTCATTCATCTAAATTCGAAGCTGACTGCAGCAGAAGCCTACAATATTGCTAACGAGGTCATGTCTGTGCGGCTTGATGTAGCAACTGGTATAAAAGAACAGAGTTATACTCTTCTGCAAAACATACCTAATCCATTTAATCAACTTACCAGGATTGGGTTTGTTATGCCAGCGGCTGGACAAGCAATAATCAATGTATTTGATGTGAGTGGTAGATCAGTGCTTACGATCAAAGAAGCCTATCAAAAAGGATACAATGAAGTGGCATTGAAAAGATCGGATTTAAAGTCTGCAGGAGTATATTATTATCAACTCCAGTCAGATGGTTTTAGTGCAACTCGAAAAATGGTGGTGGTAGAGTAGCCATTATTTTTAAAAATATACTGTTTTTGGGATGGGACCCCTCTTTGCCAAAGGGCAAAGGGGGTCTTTTTTGTGCCCTAAAGCCAAGTGAAGATCTTCATACACATTTACATTTTAAAAATGGAGTAATTTTGCATTAAAATGGCTAGGGCACTGGGTGTAGATTATGGCAAAAAAAGGACTGGGCTATCTGTCACAGATCCGTTAAAAATGATAGTCAATCCGTTGACTGCCATTGCTACTGATGAATTGGACCTTTTTTTAATCAATTACCTTGGCCGGGAGCAAGTTGATCTGGTCGTATTTGGTGATCCTTTTCACAAAGATGGCACCCCCACTGAATTAAACTTTGATATTCATACTTTCGGCAATAGCCTCCTCAATCGTTTTCCATATTTAACCATCCGATATCAAGTAGAGAACTTCACCAGTCAGGAAGCGGTCAGTTTGTTAATAAAAAAGGGAACACCAAAAAACAAAAGAGACAAAAGTGCTATCGATGTCATGAGTGCTGTCTTGATTTTACAAAAATATTTAAATCATTATTAAATAAAACATGATATTACCTATATACGCGTATGGGCAGCCAGTGTTAAAAGTAGAAGCCAGTGATCTGGATCCATTAAACTACCCTGACCTGGATGAATTAATTAGCAATATGTGGGAGACCATGTATGCTGCAAAAGGTGTCGGATTGGCTGCACCACAAATAGGACATTCTCTTAAATTATTTATAGTCGATTCGACGCCGTATCAGGAAGAAGGAAAAGAGTTTAAAGGCTTAAAACAGGTATTTGTTAATGCCACGATCCTGGAGGAGGCCGGCGACATTTGGGCTTTTGAAGAAGGCTGTCTCAGCATCCCTGATCTTAGGGCTGAAGTAGAACGACAGCCAGATATCCTTGTGGAGTATCAGGATCTAACAGGCGAACTTCGGAAACAGACTTTTACTGGACTCAATGCCCGGGTAATTCAGCATGAACACGATCACACCATGGGTGTTTTGTTTGTTGATCACTTAAAGCCTCTGAAAAAGCGCATGGTCCAAAGAAGACTTGAAGCCATTCGTAAGGGTCAAATTGAAGCAGACTATCGATTAAAGTTTTATCGAGGGAAGCCCTGAAATAGTCCAAATTCTATGGATATATTTCCCCAATATATCAAATTCAAGGTTGACAAGGTCTCCGGGTCTAAGCTTGTGAAAATTAGTATGATGGAAGGTATAAGGGATGATGGATACTTCGAAATAAGCCTCTTTCAGGTCAGAGATAGTGAGGCTTACACCATTGATAGTAATAGAGCCTTTGGGCACTACAAGCTGACTGGATGTGGATGGTAGTGAAAATTTATAAACCCAACTTCCATCAGAATCATTGATTTCCAGGCAAGTGGTGGTAGTATCTACGTGCCCCTGTACGAAGTGCCCGTCTAATCTGCTTCCAATGATGACGGACCTTTCAAGATTGACAAGATCACCTTTTTGAAGATTATTAAAATTGCTTTTATCCAGGGTTTCTGCGATGAGTGTGCATCTATGCCATGATGGTGCAGTCTGATCTACCGTAAGACAGACACCATTGTGAGCAATACTTTGATCGATTTTGAGGTCTGTACTGAATATCGAAGAAATATATATCTCTACATTTTTTTGTACAATATGAATATCTACAACTTCGCCAAGTGTCTCTATAATTCCTGTAAACATTGGATTTTACCTAAGTATTTGAATGAATCCTTTCCTGGTTTCCAAAGGTGTAGATGCGTTTTCCTGAAAACCGAGGACCTCACAAACATAATAATAAACACCGGGACTTACCTCCTTATCATTTCGATCCCGACCATTCCAATTTAATGCCGGTTCTTGAGTAGAGAATAGTAATTCACCCCAACGGTTGAATACTTCAAATTGAACCCTTACTACTCCTGCATTGACCCTGGGAGTGAATAAATCATTGGCTCCATCTCCATTTGGGGTAAAACTATTTGGGAGATCATATTCTAATTTGCAATTGGGAGGGCAGATGGCTCCTGTTAATTTGGACTCATTGTTATTGTGATCAACAGCCGTCAAAATGTAGCAGCCTGTATAAGAGGAATCAGGTGTGTGAAGAAAGGTTGTTATAGATCGGTCTGTGATGCTGGCTAGTTTGATAAAAGTCGGATTGACTTTATTTTTTGAAAAATAAATATTTACAGAGGCAAGGTCATCCACAAAACAAGTGTCGCTACCCCGGTTGCTCCATTGAAGTTCATTCGTCACACTTCCGGAATTATCCTTTAAAACGCAATCCCGATTGATGGTAAATACCGGAGAACAAGGTGGGGTAGAATCTACCGGGGTAATGCACACTTCTTGTGAAAAATTGGTAAGCGGTGTCGGCAAGCCATTGATTCCATATGTACCTATCGATTGAATGGAATAACAGTATGTTTGATTATTTTCTACAGAGTTATCTATGAATGACCTAGCGGCCGTCGTGCCGATTAAAGTGATCGGGTTATTGATGCTACTTCTGTAAATCTCGTAGTTATAATTATTCCAGGGTACTGACTCTTTCCAGGACAATTTAACGATTCTATCAGCGCCTATCCCTTGAAGGAACACACTACTGCAAGAAGCAGATATACCATATGCAGTGGAGGTGGAGCCGGTAAAAAACTGCAATTGATAACTGTAAGTTTTTTCGGTTGTATTTAATTTTAAGTCTACCAATGAAGTATCCTTAAAATTGGCAAAGCTTCCGGAACTAAAGATAGCACCAGGGATGGGTGTATATACTGTACTGGTCGAAGGCAGACCTTCTGCTCTTGCTACAATGATTTTATAAGGCCCTGGGTGCATCAAGGTATCCAGATCATCGGCTAAAGGCAAAATCCAGGCCACGGATATGGAGCCATTGACCTGATCAGTCGCATTAACTGAAACTTTTGTGATAAAAGGTAAATCTCTTTTTAATTGAATACAGGTCTCCTCAGAAGGTAGACTTACTACACGATTATAAGAATTACCTCCTGGTGAGGTCAAGGCAAACTCTGCAAGAATCCTGTAACAATGGGTTTTGCCTCCTTCTACCATCTCATCCTCGTAGGTGTACTGGTTATTTAATTTGGTATTGACATTGGAAGCGATCTTGATATAACCCCTGCCTGCCAAGCCATTAATGCAGGTATCAAGATTAAACTGATTGCTATTGACCCGTCTCCAAACCGAAAATCCTTTGAAATAATCATTTACAGTGACTGCGCAGGCATTTGAGTATTCCCAGGTCAATTTGACTTTGTTATTACCACTGGTGATCGAATTTAGGTTAGTAGGCGGAGGCCCTACCACTTTAATTCTAACAGACTTTAGATCAGCAAGCCCTGTGGAATCTTTAAAATTGTCCACAGCTCGAAATACAATAGCATATGGAACATCCGAAATATGTTCACAAGAAGTCTGCCAGACGAATTTGCCGGTGGCTGGTTGAGATTGAAATCCAGGCTTGACATTAAAAACAGCTTTGTTTACAAATACATTCAATGGTCCACCAAGTGCACTAATGGAAATTTTTTGTGCAGTATCTGAATCAATAGCTGACACCTCAAATTCTATTCTTGATCCTGCAACGATACAGATATCCTGAGGTACAGTTAAAATTGGTGGATCATTATTGCAATTCTCTATGGTGATCTGCATATCTCTGATGATTTAATTCAGCAGGATGCCATTGCGATACTCTTTAATCAGGATTGCGATATTATACTCACCTTCTTTTTGTGGAGCTAGCCATTCAAAATTGCCGGTAGTCTTGTCCAAAGATATTTTGTTATCTGCACCTGGTAAGATTTGATCCGGGAACCGATAGTTGGGTACTTCAGATCCTTTTGCCTGAAATGGTACAACGAGTTCATAGGCCAAGGAATCACCGTCAGGGTCGTAAGCGTTGATATTATGAATAAACTTTTTACCAATACACCCAAAGTCAATCGGAGGTTGCAATAAGATGGCGGAATTATTATACCCCTGAATAGTGGAATTTAACAGGGTAAGAGTAGTAGCCAGGTGAAACTGGATGCCCACAGAATTTGGAAAATTAAGATTTAGGATATTTCCAACTCTATTGGGGTCTGTCATCGAAACTTCATAAGAGCCTACACCTGGATAGGTGTGCTCTGCAACATAAAAATTTCTCTTGATATCATTCTGAAGGGGTTCTCCCTTAGCACCTGGGCCATTGACACGGTATACATATTGAGATTGACCATCACCCCAAAATACGTTTACGCTGTCTCTATCTGCACCTGTACTGCTGGTTTTGGTATATGTGGTGACAGTCACTCTGATTTTCAAAGGACCTATTTGAACATAAGTGATCTCCCCAGCTCTATTGTGCGTAGCGTGAGCTGCAGCACATAATAATATCAGGCCGGCAGAAATTAATATTTTTTTAAAAACAACCCTCACTTATACTGTAACGCTTTTTTAAAACTCGATTATAACAAAATTAGGCCTTTTTTTAATCTAAGGTTGGATATGATTTTTCTGGCTGAATGCATTCCTGAAGGGCTATCTCCCAGGGCACAGGCTTGATACCGAACACGGCTTGTATTTTAGTCAGTTCAAAGATGCTGTATCGAGGTCTTGGAGCTGGCCTGGGAAAGGATTGGGTGGATGTAGGCAGTACCTTACAGTCGATAAGGCGCATGGCTACAATTTTTTTTGCAAATTCATACCAGGATATTGCGCCATCATTGGCAAAATTGTAAATACCAAAAATATTTGATGAACCATATTCCAGATATCGCCGTAGGATAGTTAAGGTTGCATCGACCAGGTTCGGAGTATAGGTGGGTGCTCCTAGTTGATCGTCTACCACCAGAAGCTCAGATTTTTCTTGTGCTAAACGGATTATAGTATTAACAAAATTTTGCCCTTGCCGGGAGTATACCCACGAAGTCCTTAAAATTATCGTTTTAGGGTTATAATACAAGGCCTTTTGTTCTCCTTCATACTTGGTAATTGCGTAAATGCTTTTAGGACAGCATGGATCTGTCTCTGTTAATGGCCTCGTCTGATCATTATCATAAACATAATCTGTAGAATAGTGCAGAAATAGAATATTCTTTTGATGGCAAGCTTTGGCCATTAATTCCGGAGCCACAGCATTGATATTCCAGGCTGCCGAAGGATCGGATTGTGCCAGGTCTACTTGAGTATAAGCTGCACAATTGACGACGGCATGGATTTCATCCGTGATCACATGGAGTATGGCATTGGCATCTGTTAGGTCAAGCTGTTTATGGCCGTAGGCATGTACCTTGATATCTGCCTCTTGCTTTAACCTGAGTACCAATTGACTTCCTACCTGACCATGCGCACCTGTGACTAGTATATTAAAAGGCATGGATGTCAGGATCTAATAAGGGTAAATGCTGATCACGGTCAGATACCTTGTAGTCGAGACTTAGGTCTGGCCACACAATCTTAAGGTTTGGGTCATCAAACCGGATACCGCCTTCGGAAGCGGGGGTATAATACTGATCACACTTATATTGGAAGGTACATGTATCAGATACGACCAGGTAGCCATGGGCAAACCCTTGTGGGATATAAAACAAATGATGGTCTACAGCGTCTAACATAACCATAACATGAGCGCCATAGGTAGGTGAATTTTTTCGTAGGTCAACAGCTACATCCAGCACTTTGCCGGAAGTGACTCTGACCAATTTGCTTTGGGCATATGGATTTTTTTGAAAATGCAGGCCACGCAAAGTGCCTTTATGCGAATAAGCCTGATTGTCCTGCAAAAATGGTTGATCGATGCCAATTTTTGCTAAATCTTTTTGAGCAAAGGACTCAAAAAAATATCCTCTTTCATCTGCAAATACTTTAGGTTTGATCAGTACAGGACCCTGTACTTCAAAATATTCAGCTTCAAAAATCATTTACTTTTCTTTATAAAACATAGAAATCGGTACTCCTGTTAGGTTAAATTTCTCTCTTAATTGATTTTCGAGATAAAGCTTATAGTTTTTCTGCATATAGTCGGGGTTGTTGCAGAAAAAAGCAAAAGCAGGGTAAGCTTTTGGCACCTGTGTGACATATTTAATTTTAATCATTTTGCCTCTGTAGGCAGGAGGTGGACTTTTTGCTAAAGCATCAGCAAGAAATTGATTGAGTTCAGATGTTTTAAATTTTTGATTTCGTCGTTCGTATACATCCATGGCTACTTCCACCACATTGAAAATCCGTTGTTTGTTTTGAGCCGATATAAATAATATCGGAATGTCATTGAAAGGTGCTAGTTTAAATCTGAGCTCTTTTTCTATTTGGTTCATCGTATTCGTTTCTTTCTCTAAAAGGTCCCATTTGTTTACTAATAACACGATGCCTTTATGTTTTTTGATGGCCAGGCTAAATAGATTGGAATCCTGAGCTTCCATGCCTGTGGTGGCATCGATCATGAGCAAGCATACATCGCAGTCTTCCAATGATCTGACCGCCCTGATCACCGAGTAAAACTCAAGGTCTTCGTGTACCTTAGTTTTTCTTCGTATACCTGCGGTATCGATCAATAAAAAATGCTTGCCAAATTTGTTGTATACCGTATGGATAGCATCCCGGGTAGTACCGGGTATATCTGTCACTATATTCCTTTCTTCACCAATGAGTGAATTGAGTAAAGTTGATTTGCCGACATTTGGTTGCCCTATAATCGCAATCTGTGGTAATGCATTGGCATCAGGCTCTGTTTCGGTTGGAGGAAAAACTTCTACCACATCATCCAGTAACTCTCCGACGCCAGTACCACTGATGGATGACAAGAAATAAGTATTGTCAAAGCCGAGTCCATAAAATTCATTGGCCATCAACATGCGCTGATGGTTATCCACTTTATTCACTGCCAGGTAGACATTTTTCCTGGTGCGCCTGAGCAGATCTGCTACCTGGGCATCAAAATCCGTGATACCTGTGGTCACATCAACCATAAAGATGATGGCATTGGCTTCATCGATGGCCATTTTTACTTGTTGCCTTATCGCGGATTCGAATACATCATCAGAGTGTTGAACAAATCCTCCGGTGTCGATGATGGTGAATGATTTACCATTCCATTCGCTAAATCCATATATACGATCCCTTGTCACTCCACTGGTGTCGTCTATAATAGCTTGTCTTTCGCCAAAAAGACGATTGAATAAGGTTGATTTTCCTACATTGGGCCGACCTACTATTGCAACTATATTACTCATGAATTTTTTCGTCTAAAATTATTAATAACCATATTTTTTAAGCACTTCAGGATTGTTGCGCCAGTTTTTTTCTGTTTTGACCTGTAGATCAAGATATATTGGATGGCCTAAGAAGTCCTCTATTTTTTTTCGTGCCTGGATGCCTAATTCTTTGATGCTTTTTCCATGCTGACCTAATAATATTGCTTTTTGACTATCGCGTTCTACAAAGATGTATACATAGATTTTGGCAAAGGGTTTATTGTCTTTTTCGGAATCTTTAAAATCTTGCACCTGTACTTCACTGGAGTAAGGGATTTCGTCATAATAAGATTCGAATATGGTTTCACGGATCAGCTCTGCGATAAAAAACCGCTCATGCCTATCACTCATTTCATCTTTTGGGAAATAAGCTGGACCTTCAGGTAGTGATTTAAGCAAGGTTTCTAACAATTCCGGAGTGCCCTTGTTTTCTAATGCGGAGACGATAAAACTATGGCTAAACGGATACAAAGATAGCCATGCCTGCCTGGCAGCTTCTGCTTTCTCCTGGCTAAACAGATCAGATTTATTAACTATCAATAATACAGGCACTTTCGTTTTTTTTATCGATTCGACCTGATCAGGATCCAGTTTTTCCTCCGGAGTAGTGACGAATAGGATGAGGTCGGCATCATATATTCCAGCATGAGCGTGGATATTCATCCTTTCCTGTAGTTTGTACTGAGGTTCTTTTATACGGCCTGGAGCATCGGAGAAAATAGCCTGGTGGGTATCGTCATTGTATATCACGAATATCCGATGCCTGGTCGTTTGAGGTCTTTCTGTGATGATGGCGAGCTTTTGCCCACATAATGCATGCACTAAGCTGGACTTGCCGACATTAGGATTGCCAAATAAATGGATAAAACCTGAAAAATGTTGAGTTGATGACATGCGGTGCAAAGATAGTCATATTAGACAGTATCAAGAGAATCAGTTATATATGCAAGTTGGGTATCAGTTTCTGAGCCTTTTGACCTGAGCTTGCAATGTTTTGTTGACCGCATAGATCAAGCCGGGAGCATCAAGCCGTCTCCACACAATGTCATTCAGGTCACTGCCAAAATGTATAAAGTGTTGGAGCCCACATTGTTTAAGCTCATCTTCTACATGATTCATAGTCCCCAGCATGACGATCCATCCACCTTCCTCAGATACTTCTTCATACCATTCTTCATAATAACAATCATCAGAACTATGAAAATTAAGCACATTGTCCAGGATCAGAACAAAGTATTTAATGTGGTGTTTCATTAGCTTTTCGATGACTTTCCTTTTAAGATACATAATATCGTTTTGAATAGCGTCATTCCATTCACCTATAAATTCGATAATAGCATATTGTTCTATATAATCAACGAAAAGAATCTTGAGGTATAAAGTCTCAGAGTCCATATCATCCCACTGGGGGTGGATATAATAATTGTATATAGCATTGGTATACTGGAACTCACTGTTTTGTGTACCATAAAAAGGAGACCTCATATCTTCTGAGGTGATATACTGGTCACGCCATCTAAAAAATGGTTCTATATCTTGCATAAAAATTTAAACTGTAAAAATGGAAGAAAAAATGAAGAGATTCACGATTATTTTTGTTGACATTTTAACAATCAAATAAAATCAATCGATATAGCATCACCGGCCCTGAATCGAGTGGTAAGACTACTCTGGCCAGTCAGCTTTCATTCTCTAGTCAGTTGCCATTGGTAGAGGAGTATGCCCGTACCTTCCTTTCTCTTGGCAATGTTATTGATAGTGCCAGGGATTTGATCTTATTGGCCCAGCGGCAAATAGAACTAGAGAATCAAGCGATGCAGATGGGGACAGATATCATTTGCGACACTGATATGATCGTGTTGAATATTTGGAGTCAGGACAAATTTGGTTTTGTACCACAAGCCTTAACTGCTTTAACAAACCATCATCGCTACACTCATACTTTTGTATGTACACCTGATATACCCTGGGCACCTGATCCGCTGAGAGTAAATCCTTTTGACAGGGAGAGGTTATTTCAGGAGTACATCAAAATGCTAAAATTGATAGGCAGTCCATTTACCATTATCGAAGGGGATGGACCTGCCAGGACTGCTATTGGCATGCAAATATTGGCGCATATTAGAGATTAGAATTAATCGGAGATCGTTCATTTGAATTTCTATGAACGATCTGATGATTGATTATGAATGAATTGTGAATTTTTTGATGAAAGAATTTATTTCGTAATCAATATTAGGATTAACCTCTGACGGAGTCTGAGGATAAAAAATTCATCCCTAATGAATTTTTGGGTTAATTTTGCTTATCTCACAAATATTCGGGGTGCCTACTGATCAAGGATCAAGGCTGAGATGATACCCGTCGAACCTGCTGGGTAATGCCAGAGAGGAATGGATGATAAAGCTCCGAATATCTATTTTATTTTGATTCTATGAGCTTTAGATTTTTTTTGGGTTTAAGTTTTTTTCTATTCTGTATTTATCTTTCGGGTCAGTCGGTGTTGACTCTTGTCATCAAAGATGCTAATGGTAAACCGATACAAGGAGTTACAGCTTCAAGTGCAAGTCTTGCTTTCAAAATTTCCATTGATTCAGGCACGATCTATTGGGAGCCAGGCCCATCGCGTAAGGACACCGTTCATTTGAGACATATAGCTTTTCAATCTACCCATGTCTTTATTGATGCTCAACCCCAAACCACTATCCAGGTCGTACTGAAAGAGGCTATTCATGAATTGGAGGGAGCTCAAATTATTTCTACCTGGGCTAAACCCCGATCGATTATCACTCATACCACTCTGGATATTCGTGATATCGATAGCAAAAATTTAGGTCAGGACATTCCATATATACTCCAGTCACTACCATCTACCGTGAGTTCGTCCGATGCTGGCAATGGTATTGGATATACGGGCATGAGGATCCGGGGCCTTGATCCTACCCAGACCAATGTATTGATCAATGGTGTGCCGCTCAATGATGCGGAGTCTCAGGCAGTATTTTGGGTGGATCTGCCTGATCTGGCTGCCTCCGCTTCTGAGATTCAGGTGCAGCGGGGCATGGGATTGTCCGGGGCTGGCCAGGTAGCTTTCGGTTCGTCTATTTTAATCAATACCAACCGTTTTTCTACTGACCCTTACCTCAACCTGGAGTCCACGATCGGCTCATTCAATACCTTTAAATCGAGCATAAATGCCGGTACAGGATTGATGAAGCATCATCTAAGCATCCAGGGAAGATTATCATGGTTGAGGTCAGATGGATATATAGATCGTGCCAGTGCAGCCTTATTGTCAGGAGGCCTTTCAATATCACAAATCAGCAATAAAAGATCATT
This sequence comes from Saprospiraceae bacterium, assembly GCA_016709995.1. Taxonomy (NCBI): domain Bacteria; kingdom Pseudomonadati; phylum Bacteroidota; class Saprospiria; order Saprospirales; family Saprospiraceae; species Saprospiraceae bacterium. The sequence continues at coordinate 2,041,699 of JADJLQ010000001.1, read as the reverse complement.
TAGGTTGCACCTTTTTGATGGCCATGAAAAAACCTACCAGGCATGGTATGGCGTGCCGATTCAATATGTGATCAATGGTAATCGCAAATTCAATTCTGCCGGGACTGAAAGACCAGGGTCACCATATGAAAACCAGGTTGATGACTACCGACAGACCCATATTCAATTTTTACATCTCGAGCAGCTTTCTAATTCATGGACCTTGCAAAATACATTGCACTTTACCCCTGGCTCCGGATACTATGAAGAATACAAGGCAGATCAAATACCAGCTGAATATAACCTACCAGGTAATGATGCTAAAAACCTTGTCCGCAGGAGATATTTGTCTAATCAGTTTTATGGTTCAATTCATTACCTGGAGTATAAAAACAAGTACAAGGAAATACAGTTAGGCACATCTTGGAATCACTATGCAGGCAGGCATTTTGGGAGGGTAGTGCAGATAAATGATAAGACTCTTCCCGGCCTGGAGAATTATTACGATCAAGATGCTTCCAAATGGACCAGTATGGTTTTTGCAAAAGCTGAGTTGGGCTCAAAGAAAGGAAGCCTGTTGGCAGACCTTCAAGCCAGGGTTCTTTCATATAAATACTCATCCGAAGTGAGCCAGAATGAACAGTTTAATCTTGTTCACCATTTGTTTGTAAGTCCTAAGATCGGATTTACCTTCAATTTCGATACAAATCTGCAAGCATATGGTTTTGGTGGCCTGGCATTTCGTGAACCTAATCGCGAAGATTATGTGAAGGCAGATCTGAATCTGCCTAAACCCGAACAGTTGCAAGATTATGAATTAGGTTTCCGCTGGAACCACAAGATCTTGACGCTTGAGCAGAACTTCTATTATATGAATTATAAGAATCAATTGGTGCCAACAGGCCAATTGAATGATGTAGGCGCCTATATCAGGAGTAATGTGCCAAGTTCGTACAGGCTTGGATTGGAAACATCCTGGTCATTTCAACTGTCGCAAAATTTTATCATTAACGGCAATCTAAACCTCTCAAAAAATCGGACACATCAATTAATTGAATATATTGATAACTGGGATACTGGAGTACAACAAGTCCGTACGCATCAAGACAAACCGATTGCATTTTCACCCTCCAGGGTAATCAATCTGAGCAGTACCATACATTTGATCAAGCACGATCGCGCTACGAGTGGTCATATCCTTGACCTTGAGCCGGGTTTCCAATCTATAGGGTCTCAATATCTGGATGGGACGGGATTGCCATATTCGACACTGGATGGATATAATCTGGTACATTCAAATCTATTTTATCAACTGGTAAAAGGCTCAACACCAATATTGGATATACGTGCCAGCGTCAACAATATATTCAATACAGCCTACGCCTCCAATGGTTGGCTCTATAGATTTCGATCATCAGCTTATAATCCCATCAATGATGATCCTTATTCGGAGGCAGAAGGCGAAAACGGATGGTATCATCAGAAAGGACTCTACCCGCAAGCAGGAAGAAATTTTTTGATATCAGTAAGGATTTATTTCAATCCTCGCAGCAAACCGGTGAATAATTAAAACTTGTAAGTGAAGCCCAATCGATAAACTAAGGGAAGTTGAGTGCTTTGAGTGTCCCCCAGAAGATCATATAATAACGAGATCTCAGAGCTAAATATGGTATTGCTTGTATAACCCAAACCAACCAAAAACTGGTTGTCACCTTGCCGCTCAGTTTCCAGTTTATTACCTATCGCATATCCGGTAGGGTAGACACGATTGATATAACTCAATTCGGTGTGTGCAAAAATATATCGGATGATTTTGGCCCTGGCAAAAACGCCGGCTCCATAATCAAGACCATTAAACTTGACGATAGGACTATTACTATACTCCCGGAATCGACCATTGGTATATTGAAACTCCAGCCTTGGGCCGATAGAGAAAATATTATTTAATTTATAACCAACCATGGGGGACAAGCCGATGCTGAATGTATTGCCACTTACCCCACCATATCCTCCACCATTGAAGGAGAGCCCAAATCCTCCACCATACCAGAGATGGTCAGCAAAAGAAGTGATTTTAGCCTGTTGGGTTGTTGGTTTTTTTGATCGACTGGAGACTTGTGCTACCGAGACGATGCTGGTTATAGCGAAAATTAAAAAAAGTAGATTTTTTAAAAATGATTTATGTGACATAGGATGAAAATTACGAGGATTTATTCAGTTTGAGTTGGATGATATAGCCGTATGAGCCCATTGAAGGGCTATGGAGAGCTGATCTTGCTGGCTTAAAAAGCTATTGTCTAATGTCTTTGCGTCCAAAGGACAGATTAAAGGAGAGTCTTCTCGTGTCGAATCGATATGATCTCTTAATTCTAAATTTTCTTTGATCTCAGCCTTAGTCACCAAGATGCCTTTCGACATAAGTTCATTATATCGTCTTTGCACCCTAATGTCCATATCTGCGGTCATGAAAATCTTCAATTCAGCATCAGGTATTACTTTACTACCAATATCTCTACCATCCATCACAACATTGCCATTTTTAGCCATTTGTTTTTGTTGGTTGACAAGAAATGACCGGACTTCAGGTATTGTGCTTATCTGGCTTACCAGGTTTTGTACCTCAGGGCTCCTGATTAAGTCAGTCACATCTTCACCATTTAGAAACGTTAGATTGCCCTGGAGTGTCCATCTGCATTCAATAGAAATGTTTTTTAAAAGTGGTATAATGTCAAAGATATTTTCCTCTGAAATATAAAGTCGGATAGCATACAGGGTCACAGCACGATACATGGCTCCACTATCGACATAATCAAAGCGAAGCGATCGCGCTAACCCCTGGGCGAGCGTACTTTTGCCGCAAGCAGAATACCCATCTATGGCGATATTTATGTTTTTGCCCTTTTGCACTAATTATCAATTAAAAGAGGCTATATCGTACTCCGGTATAGCCTCCTTGTAACCTTAAGTTATAATCTTTACAGATGAAGAGTAGATTCTTAAATCAATACTCGTCTTCATTGAAAAGAAAATCATCTTTCCTTGGATAGTCAGGCCAGATATCTTCGATGTTTTCGTATATCTCGCCCTCATCTTCCATTTGTTGCAAGTTTTCAATTACTTCCAGTGGTGCTCCCGATCGAATAGCATAATCAATCAATTCATCTCGGGTTGCCGGCCAGGGAGCGTCTTCCAGGTGGTGTGCCAATTCTAGCGTCCAATACATATTAGTTATTTATTTGTCTGTTAAACTGAAATTTTGAAACAAGAGTTCCAAAAAAATTTGCACAAAAGTATTAAAGAAATACTTTCCTTGGTAATATTATTTGTTTTGCTTAAAAATCACTCATAATCAATCACATATAAAGAATTGGACAAATTAAAAAAAATGTAATTTAGAGTTGGTAAGATTTAAAATAGATAAAATAATGTATACTTTGGAAGCGGACGATAGACATTTTCTGCAGATTGCAATAGAGGAAGCCATGAAAGGTATTCAAAATGGTGAAGGTGGTCCTTTTGGTGCTGTGATAGTAAAGAATGATCAAATCTTAGTCAGGGCCCATAATACATCAGAGAAGCAGAAAATTACCACATTACATCTGCCACTGCCTGAAAGTAACCAGCCATTTACCTGGTGGGCTGCCAATGGAGATAAAACTTTATATTGATTATAGGATCAACATTGCGTCGCCATAACTAAAGAACTTATATTTCTTCTTTATAGCTTGCTCGTAAGCTTCAATGATTAACTCCTGGCCGGCAAAAGCAGCCGCCATAATCAATAAACTGGATTTTGGTAAATGAAAGTTAGTCAGCATGCTGTTGGCTATACTAAAATCATATGGAGGATATATAAATTTATTTGTCCAGCCTTCTTGTGGTTTCATGAGACCATGAGCCGATACTGCTGTTTCGACAGCACGCATCACTGTGGTACCGACCGCACAGATTCTTTTATTATTTTCTTTGGCCAGGTTGACAGCTTTGACTGCAGACTCAGGCACTCTAAAATATTCTGCCTCCATCTTATGCTTCGATAAGTCTTCAACATCAATGCTTCTGAATGTACCAAGGCCAACGTGAAGGGTGATCTCAGCAAAATGAACTCCTTTGATCTCAAGGCGCTTCATCAATTCTTTAGTAAAATGTAATCCAGCAGTTGGAGCAGCCACGGCTCCGATCTCTTTGGCATAGACTGTCTGATAGCGTTCTTCATCTAAAGCCTCTGAAGGTCTTTTGATGTATTTAGGAAGTGGTGTATGACCCAATATCTTTAACTGGGCCTGGAAGTCATCATCACTTCCGTCATGAAAAAATCGGATGGTTCGACCTCTGCTGGTGGTATTGTCCACGACTTCGGCGACCAGGATTTCATTGCCTTTTTTATCGTTGAAATACAATTTGTTTCCAACTCTTATTTTTCGGGCAGGGTCGACCAACACATCCCAAAGCCGGGCTTCATTGTTGAGTTCTCTCAACAAGAAAACTTCAATTTTAGCCCCGGTTTTTTCTTTTTTTCCATATAACCTTGCAGGAAATACTTTTGTATTATTGAATATAAATGTATCCCCTTCGTCGAATATGGTCAATAAGTCTTTGAAATTCTTGTGTTCTATTTTGCCGGTATCTCTATGGACGACCATTAATTTACTTCCATCTCTTTCTTTGGAAGGATATTGGGCTATAGCATCTTTGGGAAGAACGAAATTAAACTGAGATAGTTTTGTACGCATTTTGAATCTTTTTTTACGGAAAAAGCGGTCGCAAATATAACAATTTAATGGCAGGGATGTTAGCCTTTTTATTAAATGATATGCTAATATTACTCCTTCGGGCTGTCAGGTTGCAAAATTCAAATCAGATATTTGTGGTCATTTAAAGTCTAAAAACTACGATTGATCGAATGTTTGAATTAATTGGGTATTGGGATTGTATATTTATAGTTCATCTGTAGATCGACATGTTTTTTAAACTTTTATACGAAGGAATTGTCCAGTCCCTGGGCCAGCTGACCGCCAATAAGCTAAGGACATTTCTGTCACTATTAGGCATTACAATTGGTATATTTTGTATAATTGCAGTACTTTCTGCGGTAGACTCACTTGAGGATAATATTAAAGGTAGTTTTGAAAAACTGGGCAATGATGTGCTTTATATCACCAAAATGCCGTGGAATGAAGACCCTAGCCAAAACTATTTCAAATATTTAAGGAGACCCAATGCTACGTATAAGGAATTAGAAGCTGTAAAGGCCAGGGTTCAAAATTCTTCCCTGGCGGCTATTCAAGTGTATATCGGTAGTAGCAATCTAAAATATAAGTCTAGTAGTATTAATGGGGCCTTTGTGTTAGCGGTCAGCTATGATTATAATGAAATCTATAAAATGGAATATGACTATGGCCGATTTTTTACACCATTTGAATTTGAATCTGGTGCAGATAAGGTGGTCATAGGCTCGGAGATTGCCCTTAATTTATTTAATACATTGGATCCAATTGGAAAAACAATAAAGGTAAAAGATCGACATCTGGAAGTTATCGGTGTTATAAAAAAATCAGGTAAGGATTTGATTAATCCGGCTGATTTTGATCGAGGAGTACTGGTAGGCTACAATACCGCCAAAAAGCTGGTAAATGTTAAAAATAACAGACTTTTTGGCACCAATCTAATGGTAAAAGCTGCATCAGGTGCCGACCTGGAAGATTTGAAGGCTGAAGTGACCTCTGTGCTCAAATCTGAAAGAAAACTCAAACCATATGAGCAAGCTAATTTCTCCATAAATGAAATGTCTATCTTGACCAATATTCTGGATAAATTCTTTGGAGTACTTAATTTGGTCGGTATTGTGATTGGTTTTTTTGCCATCCTGGTGGGCATGTTTAGCGTGGCTAATATCATGTTCGTTAGTGTAAAAGAACGAACCAATATTATAGGTATAAAAAAAGCGCTTGGAGCCAGGCAATATTTTATACTATTGGAGTTTTTAATAGAAGCTATCATCTTGTGTTTACTCGGTGGATTGATAGGACTAGGCCTGGTATATGTGATTTTAAAAATCTTGTCTTCAGTGTTTGGCTACACCATGTTTTTGAGTCTCAAAAACATCTCCCTGGGAGTTGGGATCTCTGTATTTATAGGGATTTTGGCAGGATTGATCCCTGCCCTCCAAGCCGCTAAAATGGATCCCGTAGAAGCTATTAGAAAATAAAGACCTGGCTGGGGAATTATAGGGTTTGAGGCATTCTATTTTTTTGTCATTATTTTCATATGACTACCGGTAGTCCATTATTGTTGTCACATAAACCGGACATTTATAAAGTATAGCTGGACGATTAAAAAAAAGCGCAGGGCAGTCAATAGGTGACATTTTAAGTCAATAAGATTACAAAATGATCCGATATCTCAATGGAATCGCCGATCTGGAGGATCCTGGTGAATGGATAATCTGTAATTATAAGGTAATTGACCAATGACATTTAAAGACCAATCCTGTAAGGAAAGGTAGTATAGCTCTTATACAAAAACTAAAAGAAGAGGTAGATTACTTGATCTTCGCTACTACCGCTTTGAAAGCTTCCGGATGATTCATAGCAAGGTCAGCTAACACCTTTCTGTTTAAAGTGATGTCTTTCTGTGAAAGTGCATGAATCAATTTGGAGTAGGACAATCCTTCAAACCTGGCTGCAGCATTGATCCTGGCGATCCAAAGCGCTCTAAAGGCTCTTTTTTTGGCTTTACGATCTCTGTAAGCATACTTCCAGGCTCTTTCGAGTGTGTGCTTGGCAGCAGTGAGGATGTTTCTCCTTGCGCCCCAAAATCCTTTGGTGGCTTTGAGCAGTTTTTTTCTTCTTGCTCGTGAAGCTACGTGATTGACCGAACGTGGCATTTGATGATGATTTTCAGCTTTCCAGGGATCTTGTCAGATACTTTGCTCCTGATGGGCCGGATTTAAAAAATTGTTTAATTATCTAAGACACAACATACGAAGTACTCTTTTTTCATCTGCATGACTCACGAGAGCCATGTCACGATTGGCTAATTTGGCCCTTTTGGACTTTTGTCTTAACCGGTGAGAGGTATTCGCTTGAAATCTCTTGACTTTACCTGATCCAGTGACGCGAAATTTTTTCTTCGCAGTGGAATGAGTTTTCATTTTTGGCATAATTCCTACTTATTTAAAAAGTGGCGGCAAAGATACAATAATATTCATCTAGTACAAAGAAACTTTTGAACCTGAGATGAAATGTAGGATTCTGAGTTTAAGTCCAACAATTGGTAAAAAAATTCAGCCAGCGGCCATCTTCAGTGATTTCAAATAATACTATCTAAATCAATAGAATGTGTATTATAAAAAAAGTAATATTAAGATTTAGTCTTTACGACGCCTTTCCTTGGTGATAGTAAGATGAACATTTTTTTTCCTTCCAATTTAGGAAGTGATTCGCACGCAGCCAATTCGTCCAATTCTTTGATGAATTTTAATAATAATAATTCACCACGATCCTTAAAAACCACACTACGACCTTTAAAAAACACATATGCCCTTACTTTAGAGCCTTCCTGGAGGAAGTTTTTGGCATGATTTAATTTAAAATCAAAATCATGGTCATCTGTATTAGGTCCAAAACGAATCTCCTTTATTTCCGCTTTTACAGCTTTGGCCTTAAGTTCTTTTTCCTTTTTTTCTTTCTGGAAAAGAAATTTGTTAACATCGATGATTCTACATACAGGAGGATTGGCATTTGGAGAAATTTCAACCACATCCAAACCTAGCTTTTCTGCCCATTTGAGCACTTGTCTTATCGGACAAACACCTGTTTCGATCGGTGGTTCATCTTCAATGACTAATTCGGGGAGATTGTCGCCGACTATCCTGACTTCAGGAGCTTTAATTTCAAAATTGATCCTAAATCCAATGTCTTTTTTGAAAGGGAGGCCTCTTTGATTTGGGTATCTGGGCCTGAATGGTGTTTTTGCCTGCAAGAATTATTGTTTTAAATTAAATATTAAGTGCTATTTATTGGCCAACGAAGGCTAAATTATAAAATCTATTTTTTGTGTTTACAATACAACAAAACTAAAAAATTTTTAACAATCAGGGTAACTTAAGATTCAGCCACTTTATTGACCATGATTCTAAGGCCTGATTTATCATCATTTAAAATTGCTTCTAAAATGGACCCTTCTTCCGGCGATTCATTCAGTATAAATTCCGCTAATGGATCTTCTATATACTTTTGAATGGCCCTGTTGAGCGGTCTGGCACCAAATTGAGGATCAAATCCTTTTTCAGCAACAAATTTTTTAGCTTCTTCTGAAAGTTTCAATTCGTAGTTCATATTTCCAAGTCTACTAGTGAGGCTTGAAAGTGAAAGGTCGATGATTTTGAAGATTTGTTCTTCATCCAGGCTATTAAAGATGACTACATCGTCGATCCGGTTTAAAAATTCTGGTGAAAAAGTCTTTTTAAGTGCATTTTGGATCACAGATTTTGTATCAGCCTCTGCTGATTCTACTCTGGATTTAGTAGCAAAACCTACTCCCTGGCCAAAATCTTTTAATTGGCGAACTCCGATGTTGGAAGTCATGATGATCATGGAGTTTTTAAAATCAATTTTTCTGCCCAGGCCGTCTGTCAACTGCCCATCATCCAATACCTGTAGTAATATATTGTAAATATCAGGATGCGCTTTTTCTATTTCATCTAATAAAATCACAGAATAGGGTTTTCTCCTTACCTTTTCAGTAAGCTGGCCACCCTCTTCGTATCCTACATAGCCTGGAGGAGCACCAATCAGTCTACTTACAGAAAACTTCTCCATATACTCGCTCATATCAATTCTGATGAGCGAATCATCGTTGTCAAATAAATATCTTGCCAATGCTTTAGCTAATTCTGTTTTGCCTACACCTGTTGGGCCTAAAAATATAAAGGTCCCTATTGGCTTTTTAGGATCTTTAAGTCCTACGCGGTTACGCTGAATAGCTTTAGTGATTTTTTCGATGGCTTCATCCTGCCCAATAATCACCTTGCGCATGTCCTCATTCATATTGATGAGTCGTTTGCCTTCACTTTGGGCTACGCGTTTGACTGGAATACCAGTCATCATAGCTATAATCTCAGCAATGTCATCAGTATCGACAGGATATTTTTTAGTTTTAGATTCTTCATCCCACTGTTCTTTGGCAGTTTCAAGTTTGGCCTGAAGTTTTGATTCAGTATCCCGATATTCTGCCGCTTTCTCATATTGTTGGTTCTTGACAGCACTATTTTTGAGTTCTTTGATAGACTCTATTTTCTGCTCGATCTCCTCAATATGTTTTGGAACATGTATGTTTTTCAGATGTACTCTGGCACCAACTTCGTCCAAAACATCTATGGCTTTGTCAGGCAAAAACCGGTCAGTGATGTATCGATCACTGAGTTTGACGCAAGCTTTGATGGCATCGTCAGTATAAGTGATATTGTGGTATTCTTCGTATTTGGACTTGATATTGTGCAGGATAGATATTGCTTCTTCTGCAGAAGGAGGATCTACCATTACTTTTTGAAATCTTCTGTCCAGGGCACCATCCTTCTCTATGTATTGTCTGTATTCGTCCAGGGTAGATGCGCCGATACATTGTAGTTCTCCCCTAGCCAGAGCTGGTTTAAAGATATTAGAGGCATCCAGAGAACCCGTAGCTCCTCCAGCACCAACAATGGTGTGAATTTCATCAATAAACAAAATCACATCCCGTGATTTTTCCAATTCATTCATGATGGCTTTCATGCGTTCCTCAAACTGGCCACGATATTTTGTCCCGGCTACCAGTGCTGCAAGGTCCAGCATCACAATGCGTTTATTGAACAAGGTGCGGCTGACTTTTCTCTGTATGATCCGCAAGGCCAGTCCTTCTACGATGGCTGTTTTGCCTACGCCTGGCTCACCTATGAGGATAGGATTGTTCTTTTTACGACGACTTAATATCTGCGAAACCCGTTCGATTTCATTTTCACGACCTACGATAGGGTCGAGCTTGTCTTCTTCAGCCAATCTGGTGATGTCTCTTCCAAAATTGTCCAATACTGGGGTACGGGATTTAGTGTTTCCTTTCCTGGGAAATTTTGAAGCACCTTCTTCATCATAATTAGACTCAGAATCTGACTGAGCCTGCGCAAAATAATCACTATTAGCCAGGTCTTGCTCCTGGATTACATACTGTAGTTCGGATCTAAAAGTCTCATAATCTACATCCAGCTCTCCCAATATGCGGGTAGCTTCACTGTCTTTATGTTTTAAGATAGAAAGCATGAGATGTTCGGGAGCTACAGTGTCTTGTTTCATTTCTTTAGCCTCTAAATGACTCAGCCTGTATATTCTCTCAGCATGTTTACTGAGAGGTAGGTCTTCTCTGACTGTAAGCGCTGGTGGATTGCTGGCCAATTCCTTTTGCAGTACTTTTTCGAGCTTATATTTTAATTCTGTGCAGTCTACTTCCAGGCTCTCTAAAACTTTGACTACCAGATTGTCGCGGTCTTTAAGCAAGCCAAGCAGGAAATGTTCGGTTCCGACGAAATCGTGACGCAACCGATTAGCTTCTTCTCGGCTTTTACGAATGACATCTTGAAATTGTGGTGATCTTTTATTACTCATCTAGATAAATTAAATGGTCAAACAAGTATACGATTTTCAGCACAGTTGCGCAAATCTTATTTTGCTGCAATATGCTTGTTTTTATTGAATAACAAAGTAGTTGTAATAAATTTCATGAATATGATACAATTAAGCAATTCATAACATTTGGATTAAATCTGACCTTGTATTAAAATTAAGTCATCAAATTTGAGCCCAATCCCTAATTATGGCTAAAAAAATCTAATTTTGCGGATTATTAATGACGAATTGACATGAAATACTCAATAGATAAGGAAGACAGATACGCGATTTTTAGGTTGAATGAGGAGAATCTCAACTCCCTGATAGCTCCTGATTTAAAATCGGAGTTCATTTTTTTGAGAAATGAGGGTGTCAGAAATCTAATATTGGATCTCAATCATGTGAAGTATGTGGACTCTTCCGGATTGTCCTCCATTCTCACTGCCAATAGGTTGTGGAAAGATTTTGGATCATTTATTATCACTGGTATTGTGCATCCTCCTGTACAAAAGCTCATTCAGATTTCTCGCTTAGAAACTATCCTGACAATATTACCGACTACTCAGGAATCCATAGAATATGCTATGATGGAAGATCTGCAAAAAGAGCTAGAGCAGGGTAGTGAAGAATAAATCAGAAAGCTGATGTCAAGATTTGATGTACTTATACTTGGCAATAGCTCTGCACTTCCTGCTTATAATAGACATCCGTCTGCCCAATTAATCAATATTCACGAGCAATTATTGCTCATAGACTGTGGGGAAGGTACCCAGGATCGGCTGATCAAACATCGGGTAAAATCCCATAAAATCAATCATATCTTCATCTCTCACCTGCATGGGGATCACTATTTTGGTTTGCCCGGATTGATCACTTCACTCAACCTTACCGGAAGAAAAGATCCACTTCATATTTATTCTCCGCCTGGACTTGATAAGCTTATAATTGATATCATAGGATTGGCTGATGGTCATCTTAATTTTGAAATCTTCTGGAAAAATCTCACCGGAGATGAGTCGATGATCTTGCTCGATGACGGGGTAAAAAAAATAATGGCTTTCCCTTTGAAGCACAGAATCGCCACCTATGGATTTGTTATAAAGGAGGCTCCGGGTAAAAGAGCATTCGATGCAGATAAATTTATTGAATTGCCCTCTTACAAAGTTATCAACAAGCTCAAACAAGGCCTGAATGTGTTGACAGATGATGGGGAGCTTTTTAAATATGAAGATTTTACGCTACCACCCAGACCATCAAGGAAGTACAGTTATTGTTCAGACACAGCTTATGAGCCAGGTTTGGTGGCTTATATTGAGGGTAGTGATACCTTATATCATGAAGCTACTTATGCTGAGATACACTTAGAGAAAGCAAAGGAGAACTTTCACAGTACTGCCATTCAGGCAGCTAACATAGCACTGAAGTCGAAAGCTAAAAAGCTAATCATAGGCCATTTTTCATCCCGATACAAGTCTCTTGACATGTTATTGGAGGAAGCACGGTCGGTATTTGCTGAAACTGTACTCGCAGTGGAAGGACATTGGTATCCTGTCTAGAGGTAGCAGGATGTCGCATCCTGCATTTTGTTCAATGCAATTCTTTGGCCAATCGAAGTGTCATAGTCGGTATTTCTTCGGAGGATTTGGGAAAGTGTTCAATTGAACTAAAACCCATCAGTAGAAATAAGGTATTGGCAGCCACTAACTTAGGATGACTTTGAACGAAAAGCGTACTGACACCGATGGCTTTGGATGCATTTATAGCCTGTAGAATAAGTTTGGTGGCTATATACTTTCGCCTGAATGATTCTTCTACCCAAAGTAAAATGATCTCGCAGTAATTAAAACTTCTTCTTAAGGTATAAATGCAACCGACGACCTGGTCTTGCCAAAAGGCGAAATAAGCATCCCCTTCATTTTTAGTCAATATGGCCGTCATATCGTTGAAATATTTGTCCATCAGGAAATTGTCAAAATATTTGCTTTTATATTGCGACCAGAATTTCTGAATTAAAAACTGGCTATCACGCGTAGCATTAAAATTCTCCAGGGTTACATTCTTTAAATCCCCTTTCTTTTTTTCCTTCTTTATTCTCTGGAAAAAACTTTTATTTTCTAGTGAACTATTCAATGATTCTACATTGAGCCATAGATCTGGAGCGATTTCGCTTACCCATTGGTTGGTGGCATCCTGAACAGCCTGCCAGGAAGGCTGGAGGTCTTCGATCAGAGTCAGTGCTTTGGATGATGGAGAAACCATTCTCTTCCTAAGATCGTTTTTGTCTTTTTCCTCTTCTACCAATCCGTGGGAGTGCATTTGATTGATGGTATACACTACATCAGGGTGGGTTTTATCCTGGATATCTGCCAATTTTGAGATAGAACATGCCTGGCCTTCCTGATGGAGGATTTGTAAAATGGCATGCCAGCGATAGGGGATGTCAATGCCAATTTCTTTATAGATGCGCATTTCTTCATCGATCAGGTGATCGGCAAAATGTCGCAACAGATGGTGCAGCGAATTGATCTTTGGGGTCATACAAATAAAAAACTGCTACAAAGTACATTGTTACTTTGACATAATAAAAATGATTGCAAACTTATTAAACTAATAATTGGATGAGGTAGGTGGGAAGGCCTGTCTGTTAGGATAGGTTTTTGAAAAAATAAGCCTTTTTTAATAAAGTCCATTTCCACAATAATCCATCCTCTTCGTCCTGTATGCAGGCCTCAAAGGTAAAACCATTTTTGATCAAAAGATGATTGGAGGGGTTTTTCTCAGCCAAAGTATGAGCAATTACTTTTTGGATACTTTCTTCTTTGAACGCGGTCTCTAATAATGATTTTATTACCTCATCTGCATAACCTTTTTCTCTAAACTCAAATGCAATTTCATAACCGATTTCGATGCTGCCGTCCTCTGTAGGCGATGACTTAAAACCGCCCTGTCCGATATAGATAGCTGGTTGTTTGAGGACCACAGCATAACCCACCCAGGGGTACGATTGGCCAGAGGATGAGACTAATTCGATATTGTATTCTATAGATTCTGGAAACTCAGTATACCTATCCGGTAACATCCAGGAAGTAGTGTCGAAAAAAGCTTCAGGACCCTGTTGTAATGCTCTTAATATAGCCAGATTGATTGGAGCAAGAATCAAGCGTGGTGTATGCAGATATGGATTGTTCATTCTAAATGGGTATAATATTAATCTTCGTATTGGATATGGGACTCAAACAGTAGAAGGCAAAAAAAAATGCCGGAGGGATCTTTATCCATCCGACATTTTATTCAGAAATCAAAAAAATGTTAATCTAGTATTCAGGGTTTGAAAATCATTTTTCGCCTTTCGGTGAAAATATTGCTTTCAAATTGGTAGAAATAAATGCCGGGGGCATGTACTTCCTGGTCTTTTATCATGATCTCCTGGTATCCTTTGGTCCAGGTCTTTTCTATTCGTTTGATTACTCTGCCGTTGATGTCAAATAAGCTGAGCACTCCTTTTGTTTCTGACTCCAGCCTCAATCCTATGGTGGTTTGGCTGTTGAATGGGTTGGGGTAATTTTGTAAGAGATTTGACGCTTTGGTCAATAAAGTACCTGAAGGATCTGTAAACTCCAGACTGAGATTTTGAATTTCTCCGATGCCTTGGTAACTCTCTGCTCTTGTATGATCAGATCCTATCCAGATCATCTCGCTAAGGTTGAGGTCCTGCGTGGCCTTAAATCTTAAGGTGAATAAAGCACCGTCACCAGGAAGATCCACAGACCTCAGATGATGCCAACTTATCGTCAACAGATCTTCATTGAGATGGCCAATATTGCTTTCGGACAAATCCAGATCTCCAGCAGCCAGTGAGATAAATTGTAACCCCGGGGTATGCAGCGTGCCTTGTAACCCACTGATACCTCTAAAGTTAGGAGATGTGATGACGAGGTCAATGAAATCGCCTTTTTTGACCAGGCTATTTTTGGCCTGCAATATCAGGCCTGGACCTTCACTTCTAATCTCAGTGCCCATCCATCGGTGTGCAAGCGCTGTACTATTGACATCACCTACTTTGAGGCCGGTAAAATCAGCTGCCAGGTCATCAGGTTCATTGATGATATTCATGCTCATGGGATAGTCAAAAGGATGTTGCAAATCTTTGAAAGTATAGTTTTTGGGTATAAATCTCCAACTTTCACTGGAAGGTAGTTTGTCGTATAGTCCGAGAATCAACTTGCGCAGTTCTACGAGGTCTATGATATCGATATCGCCACTTCGGTTTACATCTGCCGCCACCATTTTGAAGGGGCTGTTGAGCAATTGTTCACCTTTGATGTGTTTCTCTATCAGTATTAGGTCCAAAGTACTTACACCGTTCATTGGGTCATTGTCTTTATGAGGAGCCAGGATGACTCCAGTAGTATTGGGCACTCCAGGGATATGAAACTGACCGTCGGCTGAATTGACTTTGAGCGGTATACCTGACTTGACAGGGGATAATACCAGGTCAGTATTTTCAATGGTTTCGCCATCTTCTGTGGCTAAACGGCCAGAAAGGTTGATCAACAACGGTACTGATTCGTTGTCCGGGCAAATGCCTGGATTGCCATTGTCTTGCAATAAAATATATGTCTTGCACACATCTTTATTTCCTGCCTCATCTATAACCCAAATGTCTACCGATACTGTGGCCGATCTACCATTGATGAGGTCTGTACATTTAAATAGCTGCGATTTAAGGGTCCCTTCGGGATTAAAGCTATACAACAATTTGTTAGCTTGAGTACAATTGTCCGAACTGGACAGATTTAAATCTGAAGCCCAGACCTCGATAGTCCCACTGCTAGGCATGATCACGGTAGCAACTCCATTTATACAGTATGGAGTCGGGGCTTTGCAATCTTTGATCGTCATAGTGAATGTACACGTGCCTACATTACTACAATGATCATATCCTTTGACTTCGATGGCATACTTACCAGGACTAAAGGAGCCACTGAGGTGATCCACATGCGTAAGGATGCCATCTATTGTACCATTGGCATCTTTGTCTATTTTGATATCAAACCAAATCGTGGTGGCACAATTATCTGTCGCTTTGAGTGGAAGATTTACAATGGCTGAGCAATTTGCCCCATCAAAACAAATAGTAGTGTCTTTGCAGGTCAGTTTTGGCGCGATGGTATCAATCACCTTGATTATCTGGACATATCTCATAAAGCCATCGCCATTATCCTTAAGATTTCTAAATACGCAATACCGGTCGCTTCCATCATTGGCTTCATCAGCACGGCGCCTGTCATCCACGATGACATCCGGATATTTGACATGGGCACTGGACTCGTAGATGCAGGCATCGATCAGGGTCCAGGTCCTGATTATTTTATAACAAGCATCATCTGCTACCTCAAATGTGTCATCTTTGAACTCGACACCCACTTGCTCACAATCATCATCCATGATCACAGGTCTGCCTGCCTGGTCAGGTCCGGTTTGATTTGCATTGGTGCAGTCGATGACTTTGTCTGCTGGGAACAATACTTCGAAATCGCTGCGATGTTTGACAATAATTTTTTGGCTGCAATAAGTGATGTTACCACATTTGTCTTTTATACGCCAGGTGCGTAGTAACCAGCCTTCGCCGCAAGTATTGACAGAACCGTCATCTTTGTAAGTCAAAGAGTCGACGATACAGTTGTCCTTGATGTAAAACTCGTTTGACATCAGTGCTCGGCGGAGGTGTTTTTTATCTACTATCACTGGTCTGCTGAACAAAGAGGTGTCCACTTTGCGACCGGTATCAAAGGTATCCAGCTCTAACCATTTGCGGCAATAAATGGGCGCCCAATCTCCTTCCTTATTACTATATCCACATCCAGGTGAGAGTGAGTTATGATCGTCATGATTACTAATAATACTACCTCCATAATAGCCATAGATTTTTGGATCACCACTTCGTTTGATATCCAACGGCCAGGAAGCATAGGTTTCATTGGTAGGACATGCTGACCAGGCTTGATTGTATTTATTATAGGGGACCATATCGCAAAATATCTCTATGTCTTCCAGTGATTCACATGCAGGGGCAGTCTTATCATCTGCCAGAACCTCAATCATACAATCATTGTAAAGTTTAGGCCGGCAAATAATTGAATCAGGATAAGACCCAAATAAGAAATTACAATTTCGATCTAGCGGAAATGATTGATAGTACCCCAGAGCATGGACCGTTGAAGCATTTATGCTGTCCGTCAGAATAGATTTGCAACCCCAAGGTGCGGTAAAGCCACAATCTTTGTTGGAGTCTTTTTTATTGAAGTTTTTGTTGAATTGTATTCTGTAATTCCAGGAAGTATTGTAACAAAACCAGGCATGAGGACTACAAGGGAAAACGTGTGGGTCATATAAAGGCAAGTCACAGGCCTCATATACTCTTAATACGACCCTTCGGGTACCACACTCCCCAAGATGGATGGTATCTTTAAATACGTAACAATTGATCCAGTCATCAATATATTTATCGTACCAGTCTTTATTATTCCAGTATTCCGTTTTGCCACAATCTGATTCTAATTTTGCGAGATAATCGGTCTTAGCTTTATCTATGTCATCCATAAATGCTGCAGCAAAATGAAGTTGCTGGCAACAATTGTCGTGGCTCCCTACATCGAGCGAACTCGCAGCGACTTGCGCCCAGCATCCATCTGGATCCAAAGTAACCTGGGTGTATTCAAGACATAATGGAGTAGGAGGCGTACGGTCGTATACATCTACCAATATTGAATCCTGGGTAAATAAGGTGCATTCATCTTTTATAAGGATCTTCACTTTGTTATTCAATCCAATATGAATTTTTATTTTTGCTGGTAGTGCACCGGATTGAGTCTCGCTGATATTGGGATTTTCCGGATTAATATAGGTATAGACAAATGATTGGGTGGTATTGTTGCAATCAGATACAGATAGGGCAGGTAGGTTGAGTAACCCTATGCAATCGTGAGGGTCGGCAGTTAAAACCTGATGCCTATTGAGTCCGAATACGACCGGAGGAGTGAGATCAGTAACTTTAATAATCTGGCTACATTTGCGCTCTCTTCCGGTGCAATGATCCCCAATGATCCAGGTTCTGAATATTTCTATTCCTTTACCACAAAGATTGGTGCGCTGATCGGTATAATCAATAAATAAATGGCAAGCTGGTCCCGAAGGCCAAAGATTGACACCCTGATATGTTGGTGTACCTGTACGATTAGGATGAATCGTCGATGCAGCAGTGATTGAGTTGAATGTACAGTCTAGGACTACATCCTGCGGGCATATGACAGAGTCAAGATTAATTTTTCTAATGTAATATTTCTTTTCGCAGGTAGATCGGTTATTCCAGGTATCTGTGGCAGAGATGGTCCTCACTACAACTCCGTAATAAACACTGTCGCAGCCATAATCTATCCATTCTGATTTGTTTGTGATGACTGGCACTGCGCCACTGCAATTATCTGGAGCATTGGGTAGAGTAGGAAGGCTGGTGATTTGATTGCAATAAATAAATTGGTCAGAACAATCTAATACTGGTGGTGATTTATCTTCCATAGTTATATAACCCCAACAACTGTTTTTGTTTTTAGAGCATCCTGGGGCGCTTACGCTGTATGTGAGTCTTTGGCCTAAATATTCTCTGCCGATACAATTCGAAGGGAGTTGGGTGCCAAAGGAATTGAAAATCTCAATTTCATAAAACTCATTTGGTAGCAGTCTTCCTTTGAGAATTTCGCTGGCTTCAAGACAATGAGTGCATGTACCGGCCTCACCTGCTTCTCCCATAAGTCCCAGAGCATCAAATGATACATTTGCCTGAGCAAGACAATTGAGTGGAAAGCATACATAGATCACAGTTGGATCCGAATCATCTTCGTCTTCTCCCAACCTGCTGTCACCATCGATTTTGTCGTCATCAGGTGAATTGGGTACCCCTCCACTATCATTGTTTGGGTCATCATCCGGTGTACTGTCTATGTCAGGGAGTGGGTTGCCACTTAAATTGCGCACTTCATTAATTTCAATTCTATTGATGGACTCAGGCAGTGTTACATCAAGGCCTAGCTGAATATCAAAGCAGAAGAGTATGGTATCACCGGGCAAAAATCCACCCATTGGGATCAATCCATTTTCCTGAGAAAGATATCTACAGGCAGTGCCATTGCCATTGTCAATCCATCCATCGGATAGTACATGTGTGGCTTTGGAAGGAAAATATTCGATGAGTTTGATGCTATCTACCGCCACGAGTCCTTGATTGTAGATCACTACACAGATCGGTACCTGATCACCTGGCTGTACAAAATAAGGCGTCTGAGCATTGACATATTTTTTCAGGGCAAGATCAGTAAAACAACCAGGAGTCGTGAGGATTTGCTGGCATGAAGCAGTCAGCCCACACAGATCTGTGATGCTATAGGTTCTTGTGATTTGAATCAATCCATCGACTATGGCAATTTGTTCATCTGACATCTCGAAGCTACTACTATCTAAGCCACATAAGTCTTCAACAAATCCACCAGCCAGAAAGAAGGAATCTAGTGCAGAATATGGGTTTTCCGTACACTCAATTTGTTTGTTAGATGGACACATTATCGTAGGGGGAGTTTCGTCCAAATAACTTAGGGTATCTGACCGGGATACAGAATTATTACAGCTGTCGGTGGCAATAAAACTCCATACAATTTTATAGGTGCCTGGACACAGACTATCTATGGTAGTTGTAGAAGTTATGACAGGGACGCTCTCATTACAATTGTCCGTTGCTGTAGGAATCTCCACTTCAAACGAGACATTACAGTCCAAAGTCACTGTGTTGGATTCACCTATCAAAGTGGGCGGAGTGGTGTCATTGACATGGATAATCTGCAAACATCGCACGAGGTTAAAACAGGAGTCTACTGCCTGGTACAATCGGTATATATCTTTTTTATTGACACATGATTGATTAACTATAGAATCTTTCTGTAAGCTGATGGTAGGAGTTGCACCGCAATTGTCTGAAGCAGTGACAGTAGCGATATCCACTACAGGGATTTCTGACATGCACTCGACACTTAGGCCTGCCGGGCAGGTGATCAAAGGAGCTATCGTGTCATTAATATTTATTACCTGAATACACCTGGACATATTCAGACATTCATCAGTACCAGTATATATCCTATGGATAAGTTTTTTATTGGAACAGAGTTGGTTGGTGATAGAATCCTTGGCAAAACTAACTACGACTGTACCGGTACAATTATCACTTCTTGTCACAGATCCCGGATTTGGCGCAGGAGTGGCAGATGCACAACTGATAGTTAGATTTACAGGACACGTTAATATTGGCGGCACAGTATCTTTTACAGAGAGTATTTGAACACATCTGGCCGTATTGCGACAAGTATCTGTGGCGGTAAATATTCTGAATACAGTTTTGTTGTTTACACAAGTTGCTATTCCCACAGAATCTTTTTGAAAAACTGCAAGGAGACTTCCATCACAATTATCTGTAGCTGTTACACTTGCAGGGTCAGGTGAAGGAATAGCACTATCACAAGTCAGACCCAATGCTGGGGGGCACACCATATTTGGTGGTACTGTGTCCTTAATGATTATAGTTTGTCTGAAAGTAGTCTCATTGAGACACTGATCAGAGGCTTTATAGATCCTGATGATGGTCTTTTTATTGAGACAAGTGCTGTCTGATACTGAGTCTTTGGCAAATGTTTTGATCAGAAGAGCAGAACAATTGTCTGTGCCTATAATCAGGTTTGGGTTTGGCAAAGGAATGTTGCCAGCACACATCAGGGCGGTATCACGAGGGCCCATGATAGTAGGTCTGATGGTGTCAAGAATTTGAACAAACTGTGTGTCTACTGCTATATTCCCACAATTGTCCCTGACTTTCCATATCCTTTGAAGTGTTCCTGCTGCTATATTGCAACTCGCTACTTTTCGATCATTGTACCACATACTATCGATGCCACAATTATCACTGAGATTTGAAATCATCCCAAGTGCATTCGCGGAGGTATCAGCAAAACAAGCTGCATCCAGGTAAAGAGTGGTGTCCCTGGCAGGAATGAATGTAGGCTTAATATTATCTCTAAATGTAAATGGCTGCCTGCAAAAGCTTCCATTTCCACAAGAATCTTTTATAATATAATTGAACTCAATAGTGTTCAGGCATTTTGGACGATTGACTGAAAAGGAGGTAATTTGTCCAGAAAATAAAAAAGAAGCAGTATCGATACCACAATTGTCAGATATCGACCCGCCTAAAGCAGTCACTTGTGTGAAGAATTGATTATAAGATGTATATGCAGTAGGCAATGGATCACTACATAACAAGTCTTCTCCAGGACAAACGATCGATGGGCTGGTGACATCATTGACTTTGATGGTCTGATCGCAATCTGACATTCCACCACAATCATCAGTTATAATATAGGTTCTGGTAAACAAACAACGAGTCGTCATGAACACCCCATCAAAAATTAGTGTGCTAAGATTGCAATCTGAAGTTACCACACCACCATCATCTACGAACTCCTGTATAGTAGTAAATGGTGGTTTCACCTCGCCCAGGCAGCTCACAGTATCACTTGGAGGGCAATTGATTTGAAGAATAGCACTATTTCTGGTTTCTGCACTGAGAGGTGCAGGATTGCTCTTTCTGCTCGAGTATAATACTAATATGGAAATAGCTAAAAGACTAATTGCTGAAATAGTTCGTGTCGCTGATTCAAGTTTAAACATAGTTTTGAGATTTTCTGATCTAACCTCAAAGGACAAGAACTATGCCATATATTAAGATTTTGATTAATGTGTTTTTAATTGGTAGCATAAATTATTAAATTAATATGTAAGTATCTTTTAATCAATTATATATGATAATAATTAGGCCTATAAAAAAACGATTTTTTAAAAAAATGAGGATGTATTTTGTTTTAATGGATTGTATTCACAGATTAGGATGGCAGAATAACCCCTTTTATAAAAATATTGCCCATCACTCCAATGAAATAATAATAGTTCTGGATATAGACCGAAGGCGAAATCATGTAGGGAACATCCGCTACCAATTCAGATTTATTGATGTTCGATATGCAAATAACTAAAAAGGTGAATTATCTCACTCAATTGCTAATATAAATGCAGACATTTGAGATTGCATAAATATCTATATATGAAAAATTTGATTTTGATGGTGATGATTTTTTCCTTGAGTCATGTTCAAGCACAACTATCCACGGTAGAGATGAAAAAAGTAGATGCTCTCGTCAAACAAATGACGCTGGAAGAGAAAGTGGGCCAGATGACCCAGGTCACGATGGCCGTGTATGCCGAAAATGGCTGGGGAAATCAAAATGGCAAATTTGATCCGGAACGAGTAAAAGAAGCTGTACAAAAATATCATGTAGGATCTATGCTCAATAATGTCAATCGAGCATTATCTCTTGATGAATGGCATGCCGGCATTAAAATGGTGATGGATGAATGCAATAGGTCGAGACTTAAGATTCCGGTGATTTACGGTTTGGATGCCATGCATGGTCAAAACTATACCCTCAATAGCACTGTTTTTCCTCACAATCTGGCTATAGGCGCCACCCGCAATGATGCCCTGGTCGCCAAAATCTCCCAAGTCACTGCCAAAGAATTAAGAGCTTCTGGCGTAAGATGGAATTTCGCTCCGGTTTTGGACATCGGCAGGCAACAACTCTGGGCAAGGTTTGAAGAAACTTTTAGCGAAGATCCAACCATCATCCAGTCTATGGGTAAAGCTGCTATCCAAGCCTATGAAGGGCCAGGACTCAAGCATCCAACAGCCGTAGCTACCAGTCTTAAGCATTACATGGGCTACTCAAATCCCAGGACAGGTAAAGACAGAACGCCTACCAGCATGTCCGATATTGAAATGAGAGAGTACTACCTTCCTCAATTTGCAGCGGCTATAAAAGCAGGAGCGTCCTCAGTGATGGTCAACAGTGGTGAAGTAAATGGAGTGCCCGTACATGGAAGCAAATATATACTGCAGGATATTTTGAGAAAGGAATTGGGTTTTGATGGGGTAGTCGTCTCAGATTGGGAAGACATCATCCGCTTACATTCCAGGCATAGGGTGGCGGAGAGCCCTCGAGCTGCAGTAGTCATGGGAGTCAATGCCGGAATCGATATGAGTATGGTGCCATCTGATTATTCGTTTTATGACCTACTCCTGGAAGCAGTAAAAAAAGGTGAGGTTAGTACAGCCAGAATCAATGAAGCAGTCAAAAGAATATTAATTTTAAAAATGAGGCTGGGCTTATTTGATAATCCGTATCCGGAACCTGAAGCAATCGCCAATTTTGGAAAGTCAGAATATGAAGAGGTTGCGCTGCAAGCGGCTCATGAAGCTATCACCCTGTTAAAAAACAAAGATCTTATCCTTCCTTTGACTAAGGATAAAAAAATACTCCTGGCTGGCCCCGGTGCTCAGAGTGTGAGTGCCCTTCATGGTGCCTGGAGTTATACCTGGCAAGGTAATGATGAGCGTTATTATCCCACCAAGACCAAAACTATAGCTCAAGCCTTAGTGGAAAAAGGTGGTGACCAGGTGATCATCGCTGGGTCCAAAGGCTGGAATCATAAGGATAATTTTGATGGCGAAAGACTAAAAGCACTGGCCCTGATCCACCAGGTCGATGCAATAATACTCTGCCTGGGTGAAGATGCCTATGCAGAAACTCCTGGCAATACCCGGGAGTTGGACTTGCCGTCAGATCAAAAAATGCTTGCGGAGGCAGCTATTGCCACAGGTAAGCCTGTCATCCTCGTATTGGTAGAAGGAAGACCGAGGTTCATCACCGACATTGAGCCGAAGATGCATGGCGTCATCATGGCTTACAGGACAGGAAGTAAAGCAGCTGAAGGACTGGCAGATATACTATACGGTGACTATAATCCATCAGGAAAATTGCCTTTTACCTACAATAAATATGCCGGGGAGATGCTCACCTATGATTACAAACTTACGGAAGCGCTCAGAGAAGATCCGGGAGTGAATGCGCCAGGCTACGATCCTTTATATCCATTCGGATTTGGTCTGAGCTATACTGATTTTGAATATTCAGATATCAAATTAGATCATACGGTGATGACCGGCAACTCGTCGCTTGAAATAAAAATCACCGTAAAAAACACAGGCAAAGTAGCAGGAGATCATGCCATTGATTTGTATACAAGCGATTTGTTTGCCAGTATCAGTCCCCCCGGTCGCCGATTAAGGGCTTACCAGAAGGTTTACCTGGCTGCAGGAGAAAGCAAAGAGGTTAGTTTTAAGATCAATAAAGACGATCTTTCGTTTATCAATGCTCAATCCAAAAGGGTGACGGAGCCCGGTGATTTTGAAGTAATCATCGGCGATAAAAAAGCAGGATTTCGATATGAAAATTAAGGCCTGAAAAAAAGTTAATCATTAAGGAAGAGGACAATGTTGCTGGAAGAGGAATAGAGACATATTAAAAAAGCCAGCGGCCTGCTGAATGTATTATAACTAACAGATTTGTATGATATTGGCCGCCAGCTACCAAATTGATATATTATTTATGGTCTAGAATTAACTTCGGTAAACTCAGGATATGATTACATTTTTTCTTTATTCCGAATATAAGTAAAGTCGTAATCAACATTCCAGGTCTTACCTTCATCATTAGAAGATTCTGAAAACTGCCTGACCTGATCTGGTCCCTGATTGAAAAAAGTAAACCGACCGATAGAAATGGTCTTATCGGCATTGATCCTGTTAAAAGTAAATCTCATGGCATCGTCTTTATATTCTCCATTTATAAATTTTTGATATCCGCCGGCACTTCCCACCCAATGCTGCTCCCATTTCTGGGTTTGTTTGTTATAGAAATTGATGCTTTTGCCATTAAAAGTCCCTGCAGTACTGGTCCAGTTTTCGAGTAAGGCACAATCACCGGCGATTTTTTCAATTTTGGAGATACCCGCCTGGTTAGTAGACCCGGTGACATAGGCTTTCCAATCGCCGACCCAAAAATCAAACCACCTGGCTTCGGCCTCCGTCATACACGGATAAGCTGCTTTGTACATTTCAGCTTTTATTTCAGGATAAGTACTTGATTTTCTATAATTATCATATTCCGACGCTTGCTCCAGGTCATTGATATTGACATAGCCATTTTTCAAAGCCAGCTTCAGCGTAGTGGTGACAGAATCTAATTGATTGATCTGGGAATAACTTTTGGCCAGATTGACTTGAGCCACACGAGCCAGATTAGGATTGGGGCTTTGGGCCAGACAGGTTCGATAATTAGGGATGGCCTTATCCGGAGCACCGGTTTGTTGGTAACACAAGCCTAATCTATAAAATAAAATGGGCGAATTACGACCTGATTGAATCGCAGACACGTATAAGGGTATGGCTTCCTTCCACCTGTTGTTGAAATACAAACTATCGGCTGCCGCATCGACCACTGGCGGGCCACTGATTTGGGCAAGGGCTGAGGTAGAGAAAAATAAGATAAGGCAGATAGTGAGGATTTTCATAATTAAGTAATAAAATTTCAACAAAGAAACGGTCAAACAGCAGCTTGGAGGTTCTATCGGATCGGACATTACCTTATGAATCCGCATTTTTCCTATTTCTAATGGACAGAATAGGGGTTTGAAGATGATCCCGGGGATCGGCGCGATATTCTGAAGGCGTCATACCAGTGTATTTTTTAAAAGTATTGTTAAAAGTGACTTTGTTAGAGTATCCTACTTTGTATGCTATTTCGATGATGTTTAATTCTTTTTTGGAAGTGCTGGTGAGCAAATGCTTGGCCTCTTCTATTCTGCGGGAGTTGATATATTCAAAAAAATTCATTCCAGCATGTTCGTTCATGACCTGGGAAAGCTGATGACGGGAGATCTGAAGTCTAAAGGCTAGTTTTTCAAGATTGATCTCATCGTCAACATATAATTTTTCCTGATCCATTAATTGGTTGAGTCGTTCGAGGGTCTTTATGCCGGTTTCGGACTTTAAAGAGGAGTTTTGGTACTTTTCTTTATGGATGATTTCCAGAATTTCAAACCCATTAAAGACCTTATTATGATAGTAGCCATAGATCGCAATAGCATAAATAAAAACCATCATACTTGCAGATATCATATAATCCCACAGGGTATTGAACCAGGGCATTTTCGCCAGGACATAATATGACATTACACTCCCTATAAAAAGCGTAAACAAGGTTAAAATCAATCGAAACCATTTTTTGACTTCCATCGTGTTTTGAGCTTCTGCCCTGTATTCGTAAAAGCAGATGATGACATAGAGAGCCATCTGAATGATGTTGAGCCAGGGCCAGGGAATGCCAGCGGAAGCTTTAAGAGTTCCTACCATGTATGCCACCTTCGTAGCTCCTGGCAGGATATATAATTGGACCTGGGAAATCAGAAAAAAAATAAAAAGTAAGAAGTGTGGCCAGTCTTTCCTAAAATCTATGAACTGATCTCTAAACACCTGCCTGAAATAGAAAAATAAGATCGGACCATACAAATAAATGAATGGTGCGGTAACCCCCATCAGATGTGGAACCTTCACCAGGTAACCTGTCCACCAGAACACATATTCGAGAATCATGAGGCAAAACATTACCATCAATATAGCCAAAAATGATTTTTGAGATCTATTTGAGGGATTGCCATGAGAATAGAATATCGCGGTCAAAGCAAGTCCCTGCAGGGCAGCGTATAAAAAAATTACAGTCCAGGTATCAAAAGATGGAGGTGTACGCATATAATAGTGTTAAAATTACTATGTTAAGCCAGTACGCAAGTTAAAAACGATCGGAATAACCCTATTTTAAACCATTAATCAAGTCAGGAAGCCCCTATTCAAATTTACTAAAGGCTTGAATGCCCCAGAAATTATTTATTTTGGTTGTTTCAAAAGATATTGTTCACTAAATTTTATGTCTCAAATGAAAAAATCTTACCTGCTTATTTTATGTTTTGGGTTCACGCTAACACTGCTCACAGCCCAGGAAAAGGTCAATGACAAAATCAATTCTATCATCAAAGATCAGGGTTTGGAAAAAAGTAAAGTCATGGATTATGCATTTTACCTGACCGATGTCTATGGTCCCAGACTAACCGGATCTGATATGACCGATCAGGCGGTAGCATGGGCCGTAACCGAGCTCAAAAAAATGGGCATGCAGAATGTACATACCGAGTCCTGGGGCCCGTTTGGCAGGGGATGGGAACTAAAACATTTTGAGATCAGCAATGAATCCCCCACCTACTATCCAATTATAGGCTATCCCAAAGCCTGGACAGGATCTACCAAGGGAAAAGTTTCTGGTCAGGTCATCTATATAGACGCCAGTACAGAAGCAGAGCTTGCAAAATATAAAGGGAAATTGAAAGGGAAAATCGTGCTGCTGGACACCCTCAGGGAGGTAAAAGAATGGTTTGATGCACCTGGTAAGCGATACGAAGCAGAGCAATTATTGGAAATGGCCAATGCTCCCCAGCCTACTCCTTTTGGTCGGGGCAGATTTCCTAGAAATTTTGGAGCTTCCCTGGCTGGAAATGTGTGGACACTTATAAATGATGAGCAGCCTCTTGCTGTCCTGGACAGGAGTTTTAAAGGGGACCAGGGTACCGTATTCGTGAGTGGTGCCAGAGCTATACAAGGCAAAAGGGTGCAAGATAATGATGCAATAGTCATACCGCAGGTTACGATCGCAGTCGAACAATACAATCGAATTTTCAGACAATTAAAAGCAGGGATTCCTGTCACGGTAAGTCTTGATTTGCAGACTAAATATACCAATCCGGACGGTATGGAATACAATATCATAGCCGAAATCCCGGGTACTGATCTTAAAGATGAAATCGTGATGTTTGGTGCTCATTTTGACTCCTGGCATAGTGCTACGGGTGCTACTGACAATGGAGCTGGTTCTGCTGTCATGATAGAGGCTGCCAGGATCCTTTTGGAGACGATCAAGGAATCAGGTATACCTCCTCGCCGAACTCTGAGATTAGCCCTTTGGACAGGTGAAGAGCAGGGACTGTTGGGGTCCAGAGCTTATGTCAATCAACATTTGGTGCGGAGAGACACCTCGAATAATATCCTTGAAATCAAGCCAGAGCAAGCAAAGATCTCTGCCTATTATAACCTGGACAATGGAACCGGCAAGATCAGAGGCGTCTATATGCAAGGCAATGACCAGGTGTCCCAAATCTTCAGATCCTGGCTAGATGCTTTTAAAGATCTTGGTGCAAATACATTGACACTTCAAAATACAGGAGGTACTGATCATTTGTCTTTTGATGGCGTGGGCGTGCCGGGATTTCAGTTTATTCAAGATGAAATATCCTACATGTCCAAAACTCATCATTCCAATATGGATAATTATGACCATCTGATCGCAGATGACCTCAAGCAAGCAGCTACGATCATTTCCTCCTTTATTTTTCATACAGCTCAACGGGATGAAAAAATACCCAGGAAGGAGCAACCAAAACCTGAAGTCAATTAAAAAATACTTCAATTCAAGAAGTGCAGTTCTGTTAAATGGATTTGGGTATAGATATTTTGTGTAGGTGATATGGTGCCTGATGCAATTCAAAAAATAGCTCTAACACAGATAGAAGGGGTAGGACCAGTAACTACCCGTCAGCTTGTTGCCTACCTGGGAGGAATAGATCAGGTGTTTAAGTCTAAAAAAAAAGATCTTTTAGCTATTCCCGGTATTGGAGAAAAAACAGCAGTGAGCATCTTCAATCATAAAGAAGCATTCAATCGGGCAGAAGAAGAAATGAAGTTTATCGAGCGACACGACATCAAAATGTTATTTTATACAGACAAAGAATACCCATTCAGATTTAAATCCTATGAAGACACTCCCGTGTTATTGTATTTCAAAGGAACCGCAGATCTGGATCATCATCGCATAGTATCTGTGATAGGGACCAGGTCGCCTACAGATGCAGGCAGGATGTTGTGTGAAAAGCTGGTAGAGGAGCTCAAAGAGTATAATGTATTGGTCATATCGGGGCTAGCTTATGGAATCGATATCACGGCGCATCGTAAAAGCGTAGATGTCGAAATCCCCACTGTGGGAGTCATGGGAAATGGACTGGATAAGATCTATCCGAGCGCCCATGCTTCTACGACAAAAAGAATGACGACAAATGGGGGCCTACTCACACAGTTCATGACGAAAACAAAGCCCGATAGAGAAAACTTCCCGATGCGCAATAAAGTAGTAGCAGCCCTTAGTGATGCGGTCGTTGTCGTCGAGTCGGGCATCGAGGGTGGGTCGATGATCACCGCTGAATATGCCAATATGTATAATAAAGATGTATTTGCGTTTCCAGGCAGGACTACTGATCTCAATTCAGAAGGATGCAATACCCTTATCAAAAGACACAAAGCCGCCCTCATAGAATCAGCATCCGATTTGGCGAACAACATGAACTGGCAAAAATCTGACCATCACCCTGTCCAAAGGAGTTTATTCCAGGATCTGACAGTGATGGAACAGAAAGTAGTCCAATTACTCCGTGAAAATGAATATATGAGCATTGATAGATTATATCACGAATTGCAGCTAGCTCCAAGTGCAATCGCAGGATTGTTGCTCGAATTAGAATTTAAAGGGGTCATCAAGGCTCTGCCTGGCAAAAAATATATGTTGATCCAATAAACTGGCAGACTGCCTGGAGTCAATTAAAGTTGCACTTTTTTAGGATATTTATTTGAAATGAACAGTTTGTATTACTTCTTCCAGTTGCTGGATAAGATCTCGTTTTTCTTGTTCCGGGGCATAGACAAAAGCATCGATAAAAAGAATAGAATCTTTTTTTGGGGTCTGAATCATATAGGTTTGAAAAGGGCCGCCCATGAATTCTATGGCAGTCTCCCAAACGCCTCTCATTTCAATACCATAATTGCCGTCAATATTTTTTTGATAGGTAAATAAAGGCAGATCTATATCATTGATTTTCATGAAGTCACCAGGGGAGTCTGTAGTCACAAAATGCCTTAACAGGGTATCTCTTATTTTTTTAAACCCGTCTTCAGAAAATTGATTGGTGTTTTCATATTTTATTTTACTCAGAATGAGATTAAAACTGGCTTTTTCAGTTTCTTTTCTAATCCAGCTTCCTGCAGGTTGAGAAGAAACCAGTTTCCAATCATAAGGTAGTTCGATGGATATATGGTATCGATCACCAATTGACTCAGAGTTCAATTTGCTGACGCCGGCAGCATACACAGTTCCTCTGATCCGGGGCCTGTCAAACTCTCTTATTTGTCGGGATATCCCAGGGAAGCTTCTTCTGATCCTATTGAATAAATCATCCTGGTCATTTCCTAAGATATACATAAGTTGTTGACCATGGGCCCAGACATCACGAGATATTAGATTGGATGTGGGTGATTCTTGCAGATGATCATTAATTCGTTCGGTACCTAATAATTGAACTAATAGTTTGTAGGTCAATGTGTCTTTTTTTGAAAGGTCGGCTATGAAAATATAATTTCGAAGCTCTCTAAATGTTTTGAGGGCAACGATATCAGAGTAGTTCATCTGCCTAATGTCGAAGATAGCTTCAGGCTGTGGCAGAATTGGGTAAGCTGATCCAAAATAGTACCTTAAAGAATCTCCTATTGCTCCATCCCAATCGGATTGGTTGCACACCAGGACAATATGATTTGGCTCCCCATAAGCCGTGGAAGTCGGTGTCTGAGAATTTGTAAACGGGTTGGAGCTACAGGCTAGTGCTAAAATACTGATGATCAATGCAAAATATATGTATTTCATTAAAGTATTTACTTAAAGATTAAATTGTAAAATACAGTGTAAAGATGCAAATTTCAATGATATTGGTGGGTTAGGCCAGGTAGCGTCATCAGGAAGCATTGACTCGCAGCAACTGTTGCCATTCCTTCCAACCTTTGATGGACAGCACAAAATAGATTAAAAACAATAAGGCGAATAAATGCCCATCCCGAATGATGAAAACTGGTATAGAGACCAGGTTGATGACGATCCAGAATATCCAATTTTCGATCTGTTGTTTGATCAGCATGATCGTGGCGATCACAGAAAATACAGTCAGTGCAGCATCCAGCATAGGAAAAGCGGCCTGGGTCGACTTCATAAATTGCCCCAAGGCGATGGAAAAGATGGCTCCCACAAATAGATATAATATCAACTGGCTGGGTGAGCAATGCGATACAGGGAGGGTAGTTTTGTTTTTTTTGATCCGCCATGAATATAGCCCCCAAACACCGAGTACCACATAGATCATTTGCAATATACTGTCACTCAACAGATTTAATTGAAACCAACTGGTGTAAGCCCATAGTGCACTGGATAGGATTCCCCAAATCCAACATCGGGCATCGCTGCGTGTGGCAAAGTAGATATAAACTAATCCAGTCAAAAAGGCCAGCCATTGTACCCAGCCCAGTGACCTTGCTTCTTTTATAACATCATGAAGTAGATCTTGAGCCAAATGAAATCTTGTAAGTTAAAGTTAAGCTACTTCACAAAAGCTCTGAATCTGGCCTCGACTACTATGGGATCTGTATTGGCGATGACATTGATAGTGATTTCAGCTTCACCATCTTTTTCTTTACTATGAAAATTTGCTTTAACTACCCCTCTTTCGCCGGGTTTGATAGCCTTGGTGGGGTAGTCGAGGTCAGTACATTCGCA
Organism: Saprospiraceae bacterium; assembly: GCA_016709995.1. Lineage (NCBI taxonomy): Bacteria > Pseudomonadati > Bacteroidota > Saprospiria > Saprospirales > Saprospiraceae > Saprospiraceae bacterium. The sequence goes on along the minus strand of JADJLQ010000001.1, from coordinate 2,010,339 downwards.
GGCAGTAGCTATTTCGATGAGTAAGTCAGCATCACCGGCATTGACAAAACCAAATTCATGCAATTTATCTTCTCCTTTGTTGACCAGGCCAAAATCAAAAAATGGATTGTCCCATTTGAGGATAGGGACCCCTTTCTTTATGGTAGGTATATTTTGTAAACTTGCAGAGCCACCGTCACCGGGTTTGAGAGCAGGTTTTTGCCCTTTGAATATTTCTTTTTTGATGGTGATAGTCTGAGGCCCTTCTAGAATTCTGAACTCTGTGCGTCGATTAAATCTGTGCTCATCATCGGTACAGTTTACTCCATTTTTACACCTATTAAGGATTTTGGATTCTCCAAAACCGATCGCTTTGATTCTGGAAGGATCGATGCCGCGAGAGGTGATCCAATTTTTTGCAGAGTTGGCTCTGCGCTGGGATAATCGTTTATTGTATTCATCATTGCCTCTTGCATCCGTATGGCTGGACAATTCTATCACCATCGTAGGATATTCCTTTAATAATTCGAGCAGAGCACCCAGATCTTCTTCAGCATCTTTCAAGATCGCAGCATCGTCATAATCGTAGTAGATCTTATTCAGTCTGATGGGTTCATTGATGGTGATGGTTTCAGTAGTAGGCTCTGGAGGCATAGGTCTGAGAATAACCTCTTTTTTAAGATTGCTTGATTCGAGTATCCCAACTGTATTTACTTCAAAAGTATCGGGGTAATAGCCATCCCTTGATACTACAAACTGGTATGCTCTGTCTACTTCGAGGTCAAACTGAAAATTATTAGACTGATCATTGGTTTTTCTTTCCTTTTCGAAGCTGCTTTCTTCCACATACTCATTGATTCTTATTAAACTGCCTTTGAGTGCTTTTTTGGGTGTTTCAAACACATCTACGACCATATCGACGAGGATAGGTTGAAGTGAAAAGTAAAAAATATCATCACAGCAGGTCTTACTTTTTAAGCTTCGGGTACCGGGACGATTAGACACCAAAAATCCTGTACCTCCATCCGGATTTAAGGTAAAGAACATATCATCAACGGTCGTGTTATAGTTGCGCCCCATATTCTGAGGAGCTTCATAATCTGTACCTGTAAAATTGGCTGAAAATATGTCAAAGCCTCCCATGCCTGGTTTGCCATTGGTGCTATAATAAAAAGTAGTCTTGGTATAAAATGGACTGATATCATCACCAGGGGTATTGAACCGTGGTCCCATGGTCACCAAATCTCCAAGCGTCTGGCCATCAAAATTGCCATAATATAGATCAAAGCCTCCCATACCTCCTGGTTTATTAGAGGATACAAAGAGGACATCCCGGTCAAACATTTTGCCAAAGGCAGGATACCGGATTTGAAAATCACCGGTAGGCAATTTGATTTCCCGGGCAGGTGCCCAACCGCTGGCATCTTTTTCTGAGACATACATTTTAGTCTCGGATACTTCATTGCTGACCAATAAAGATCTGGTGAAAACCATAGTTTCACCGTCAGGGCTTAGAGTTATATGCCCACTGTGTACATTGGGTCTATTGATAGCGTCGGATAAGGCGACTGGTTTGCCCCATTTGCCATCTTTGGTTTTAGCACTGGTATATATCTTGGCATGATAGTCCTGATCTTTACCATCCTGTACTATTGGAGCTTTTTTTTGAAAAGAGACAAAATATAAGGTATTGTCGGAGCTTAATACTGCATTGGATTCCGTAAAAGGGGAGTTTACGATGGTGCCAACATTGACGACAGCTATGCCTTTATTAGTAGCAAGATTACCCATCTGCTCTATGCCATCCAATTCATTTTGAGCTAAGGTGATCATATTCTGATCCTTGCCCTCTGTAATAAATTTGCTGAAAGCCTCTGTCGCCTCCCTGGTTTTGCCATTCATCTTTTGCACCATTCCCAGGTAATAATAAGCCGCGGCAGGAGGGCGCACCCCTTTCAGATTTGAAGTCAGTAGCCTGGTCAGTTGTGTTTCAGCCCGGGCATAATCTCTGAGTGTATAATGCAACAAGGCTATTTTATAGGCTATCTCTGGGTCACGTTTTTCTTTATATACCTGCTCATACCAATCCAGGGCATTGTAGTAATCACCTTTGGCAAGGCTCTCCTCTGCAGTCAGGATTTTCATACTCAACGGAATTTCTCTCAAAGGCTGAGCGAGCAAACTGCCACTGAAGGCAAATAAAAAAATAAGAATCAATACTCTATACATAGGGATAGTATCTAATCTGAGTTAATTAAAAGGCTATAAAGATAAAAGAAAAATATACACATCTGACTTTAGCAAAATGACTTTGATATTTATTTAACCCAAATGAAATATTTTTACAGAATAACATCTGTGGACTGCATGGTTAAATTTACAGCAACATTAGATCGATTTGGCAAGTATAAGGAGAAGTCAGGCTGGACCTTTATACCCATTTCTTCGGCAAGGGCTCAAAAACTGAGTTCCCATAAGACGGCTTTCAGAGTGAAGGGCAAAATAGATGATGTAGAGATCAATCAAGTCGCCCTGGTACCCATGGGTGATGGTGACTTTATCCTTCCTGTCAATGGGATTATGCGTAAAAAAATCCAAAAAGCGGCAGGTGACAAGGTCCGGGTAGAGGTCGAATATGATCCTTCCGATTTACAAGCTGATCAGGATTTTTTGGACTGTCTCATGGAAGCTCCAGGCGCTTTTAGGACATATGACCAATTGCCGCAAAGCCACAAAAACTATTTCACCAAATGGTTGCAAACCGCCAAAACCCAGGCTACCAAAGCTGATCGTATTGCCCTGGCAGTAAGCGCTCTATCACGCGGACTGAAGTTTAATGAGATGCTCAGAGAAAAAGCGGGGAAGCCATTTTAGCCCGGTCTGGTAAAATATCAAAGACCCTTTCGAGGTGGTCTACGATGGGAATGTCCAGATTCATGATCTTTTGATTTCGGCCGTCATGGCTAAATCCAATAACTTTCATTTTAGCATTGAGTGCACCCTGGATACCCGGTACGCTGTCTTCTATTACGACACAATTGGCAGGATCTATCCCCATCACTTTGGATACGTTGAGATGAAGATCCGGTTCAGGCTTCCATTTTTGAACTTCATAGGCACTAAATATATGTTGCTCCTCAAAAAAATGATGGAGTTTGCAAGAATGCAGGTTAGCGATAATGGTAGTTTTAGGTCCATTGGAAGCCACGGCTTTGGGCAGAGCAAGGTGGCTGAGCAGGTGCAGGATGCCAGGTATAGCTTCCATCTCAGCAGCAAAGACCTGAGCACTTTTTTCCCGATAGATCTCTGTAAACTCTACCGGTAATTTTCGTTGATTGGTGTGCTCCACATAAGCTACACAATCTGCAAATCTGGATCCCGGAAAATGTTCCCAGGCCTCTTCCGCGGTAATTTGAAAGCCAAATTTGGTGACTTCTTCTATAAAAACCCGGTTGGCCAGTTTTTCAGTATCTACTAATACTCCATCACAATCGAAGATGACTAATTCTATATTTTTCATGGTAAGAAGTTGAATGGGGTTTATGGGGTGGGGTTATTTTGTGTTGGCTCCGAAAACGTGATTTTTTTTCAACAGGATATGGTCGATTATTTTTTTACCATGGTCCCTGGTATTTTCGATAAACCATTTGTTGGTCTTCAACCCACCGATGATGACTCCAGCGAGATATAAACCATGCACGTTAGTCTCCAGCGTGTTTTCATCATGGATGGGCGTATGGTATTCATCATGCGCAAAATCAATGCCGGCAGCACTTAAAAAGGCATAGTCTGGTTGATAGCCTGTCATGGCGAGCACATAATCATTAGGTATCTCATGCAGGACACCTCCTGAAGAAAACAGTACACTTTTTGGTTTGATTTCCTGAACTTGAGCATTAAAAAATGACTTGATCTCACCACTTTTGATGCGGTTTTCAATGTTTGGCCTGATCCAGTATTTAATGGTGTCCTTGATCTCATTTTCACGAACAATCATCGTGACCCGGGCACCTTTTTTCCAACACTCCAGGGCAGCATCACAAGCAGAATTGCCGGCACCGATGATGGCCAGATCCTGTCTGAAATATGGATGGGGATCATCATAATAGTGCCTGACTTTTGGTAGCTCTTCGCCTGGTACATTCAATTTGATTTCTAAGTCGTAAAATCCGGTTGCGATCACGACATTCGAAGCTTGGTATTCGGACTTAGAAGTTTTTATATAGAAGGATCCTTCGATTTTGGTAATCTGCGCTACTGATTCATAGAAGTTCACCGACAACTGCCAAGCTTCAGTTATGCGCCTGTAATATTCAAGTGCCTCATCACGAGTAGGTTTGTCAGTATGGGATATAAAGGGCACATCTCCAATCTCCAGTAGAACAGAAGTAGAGAAAAAAGTCATATTGGCTGGAAAATGGTACAGAGAATTGACTAATACGCCTTTTTCGATAATCAGGTAGGACAGTCCGGCTTTTTTAGCTTCAATGCCACAAACTATACCGATGGGGCCTGCTCCAATAATGATTAAATCGTACTGCACTGAGGCGCAAAAATAGGGCGAAATGTCGGGAGTAGGAAGACTGGTTAGGTGGGGAAGTGGATAATGTGGTTAATTGGTTAATCGGAGAGGTGATGAAGTAAGGGAGCAGTTAAGTAGATAAGCGGGCCTAAAAATTGAAACGAATAGTGGTTTTTAAAACTTTTGCACATTTCGGGCTATTTTTGCATCATGATAGATTTAAATAAAATAATATTCGTGACCGGCCTGCCGGGATTATATGAGATGGTTGCTAACAGAGCTGATGGGGCGATCGTCAAGTCCATAGAAAACGGGCAAACCAAATTTGCTCCACTTAGAAAACATCAATTTTCCTTGTTAGAGACGATCAGTATTTATACTTCAAGTGATTCAACTCCAATTGCAGAGATATTTGAAACGATGAAAAAATCTGATCTGAATATTCCTGACCTTCAGGCTGACCAAAAGACCACTTTGGATTATTTTGTAAAAATATTGCCGGACTATGATCCGGATAGAGTCAGTATTGGTGATATAAAAAAAGTCGTTAAATGGTATACCTTTCTGGCAAAACATGATCGTCTTCACGAAAAAGCTGAAGCCCAGGAAGTACAAACTAAGGACCAAAAAGAAGCAGTAGAATAAGCTAGTTTCTGTTTTAAAGATACTGCTACATTTAAGGGAATCTTAAGAAGCGCGAAAAATATTACCCTTAATTTTACTTTTCGTATAAATCATACTATATAAGCATTATGAAACGATTGTTGATCCTGGTGGTATTTATTGGTTTACTCTTCTCTTTCACAAGATTTGCTGATCCTAATCGATATTTTGAAATCACTAAAAATATTGAGCTATTCACCAATATCTATAAAGAGCTCAACTATTATTATGTCGATGATATTGAGCCGGGCAAGCTGATGAAGACGGGTATAGATGCTATGCTCAATACCCTGGACCCGTATACCAATTATTTTTCTGAAGCCCAGGTAGAGACTTATCGTTTTTCTACTGAGGGTAAATACCACAGTATAGGAGCCGGCATCCGTATGGTGGACGATCTGCCCACAGTCACCGAGCTCTTTGAAGAATCCCCTGCGTATAAGAGTGGGGTAAGGCTGGGTGATCAGATTATGTCTGTTGGGGGTAAGTCTGTCATAGGCAAAACTAAAGAAGAGATTACTACCCTGATGCAAGGGGCTGCTGACAGCAACCTGGATGTAATGATTAAAAGGCCCGGTGAATCAACTGAACTGCCATTTTCTATCACCCGTGGAGAAGTAGATGTGCCCAATGTACCTTATAGCGGTATGGTCTCGGATAAAGTAGGTTATATCAATCTCACTGTGTTTACCGATCAAGCTGGTAGCCATGTGGCTGCTGCGCTGCAAAAACTAAAAAAAGAGAACCCAAATATGGCTGGAGTCATACTGGACTTGCGTGACAATGGGGGAGGTTTGCTGAGAGAAGCGGTCAACGTATGCAATGTCTTTATCCCAAGAAACGAATTGGTGGTCACCACAAAAGGAAAAGTAAAGGAATGGGACAGATCCTTTAAAACCATGCAGGGGGGGGTAGATGAAAATATCCCTTTGACTATATTGGTTGATAAGGGCACAGCCTCTGCTTCAGAGATAGTATCTGGTGTGGTGCAGGATCTTGATCGGGGTGTGATCATTGGGCAAAGGACCTATGGTAAAGGCCTGGTGCAAAATACCCGCGAAATCGGCTACAACAGCCAGGTCAAGCTCACTACTGCTAAGTATTATATTCCCAGTGGCCGATGTATTCAAGGAGTAGAATATGAAAATGGGGTGCCAAAAAATATCGCAGATTCACTCCGGGCGGAGTTTAAGACCAAGGGGGGGAGAAAAGTGCTGGACGGTGGTGGTGTAAAGCCGGACATCGTGATTGATGCTGAGAAAATGCCGGAGATTGTGGAACAATTGATAAAGGATGATATCTTATTTAAATATGCTACTGCTTATAAATTGAAGCATCAGGAGATAAAACCATTGCGCGAATTCAGCTTCACAGAGTTTGAGGATTTCTTAAAATTTGTGAAACACTCCGGATTTGAATACAAATCAGTTCTGACAGGCGCTTTAGAAGCATTTAAAGCCAAAGCCATGGATCATCCACAATGGAATGCGATGTCGAAAGATTTTGATGATCTCAATAAAAGAATAAAAGAAGATCCTGATAAATTGCTGGTACAATATAAGGAATTGATAGTGAAGAATATAGAGAAAGAGATCATACCGAGATACTACCTCCAAAAAGGGAAAATAGAAAAATCGCTGCAGGTAGATCAAGAGATCCAGGATGCCATCAGTGTCCTGGATGATCAAGCTAAATATCGTTCCATTTTGAATGGAGAAAGCGCTGCAGGAGGAAAGAGCAGAAAGTAGCACTTAAAAATAAGCGATTGAGCACAGACCAACCTCCATACATACTCTGCATTGAGACCAGTACCGATGTATGCTCAGTGGCATTGGGTCAAGGCACTCAATTGATATCAGAGGAGATAGATCGGGCAGGTGGCCGTCGCCATGCAGCCTTGCTGCCGTCCATGTTAGACCCAGTATTGAATAGAGCAGGAATAGAACTCAAGCAAATAGATGCTGTGGCTTACAGCAAAGGTCCGGGATCTTATACGGGTCTAAGAGTTGGGCTGTCTACCGCCAAAGGCATTTGCCTGGCCCTTCAAAAACCTCTGATTGGGGTCTCGACACTCCTGGCACTCTGCCATTCCATCGAACATGTAGATCCCTCAGCATGGATACTTGGTATGATCGATGCAGGTCGCGATGAAGTATATTATGCAGGTTATGATGCCTTGTTTCAGGAAGTCATAACAGCACAACCCCTGATATTGACCCGAAATAGTGGTGAGCAATGGCTAGCATCTGGCAGACATATATATATAGTAGGGGATGGTAGCCTCAAGGCCGAAAAATTACTGGAGCCACATCCGCACCTGCATTTTGGATCGGCCGAAGTCCTGGCCAGATACCTTATAAAGCCTGGGTTAGATCAGTTTATTAACAAAAATTTTGAAAATTTAGCCTATGCGGTGCCGGATTATTTAAAAGCCCCGGCATATAAAAAATCTATGTAATCATAAGATTGTCAAATATTTGTGGCATCACATTTCTATTAATTATATAATAAAATTCTCCTTATGCAAACGAATAATAATTTATTTGTGTTGCTGTTATAAAATTGGTATGGTTTTAGCAATATCGACAATATTCTTAACACAATTGCATTGAACCATAAACCTGGGAGTATGAAAAAACAAAAACAAGAAATTGTTACGCTGAAAAAGGGACCTAAAGATATTCAGCTGGATTACACGGATTTGCGTCGTGCTGTCTTGGTATTACGTGCTGTAAACCATAAGCTGCGTCAGCGGATCATCGAAGTACTTGAGGAGAGTGATAACATGACTGTGACCGACATTTATATCAAGCTTAGGCTGGAACAATCTGTCGCTTCGCAGCACCTGGCCATCTTGCGAAGAGCAGGTGTGGTCATCACTGACCGGCAGGGGAAATTCATTTATTATTCATTAGACAAGGAAAGATTGAATCAAATCTCTAAATTGATCGAAGAATTAGTGGGTTAAACTAAAAATTGACATACATTATTATAATGTATTAAAAACCAATGAATTGTGTTCATTGGTTTTTTGTTTTTTGAACTTGAGTTAATGAGAATCACTTGCAAAAAAAGTCCAACTACTTACAAATAATATTTTTTTTTAATATTTACTTGGACATATTAAATCTATTCTTCATATTTGTTCTCGCTAGATATTCATTGACTACTAAAATGTAAGTATGAAGAAAACCAAAGTAACGTTCGATCAGGAAAAACTACAATACTCCTCTGATCTCATGCGGGCACTTGCTCACCCCCTCCGATTAAAGATTTTGGAGTTCATTGATCGTCACGAAGTGATCAATGTCAACAAAATCTATAATTCGATGAAAATAGAGCAAAGCATTACTTCTCAACATTTAAAAATCCTCAAAAACGTAGGTATTGTGGATAATAATAAAGAAGGGAAGTTTAAGCATTACCAGATTGACTATGATAAAATGGAAAAAGTAGTCAAAGCCATCAATAATTTTACTGGCAGATAAATTCTCCGTTAAAATTAAAACAACCCCACTGGTTGATCGTCAAAGGACTCTAACAGTTACACCCAAAAATTTTAGTTTTCCCATCCTCTATCTCTCAGACTCTCAGCCCGCTAATTTCCCCATTTTCAGATTTTATTTTACTCAGGTCTTGCAAAGACTTTTAATCAATAAGCTCCTCCTATATAGTAGCCCTTCGGATATTATATTTTTGTAAGCTTAAACTGATTAACCTGTCAGCCTTACTGCGTCTGTTCAGGCAAGTCCTCTACGGCGGCATCTGACAATTCAGTCATTTCGCTCGTTACGGATTGCTCGACAGTAGTTGTGGCATTGATCGGAGTATTCGTTTGTGTTTTAAAAAAACTTCTGAAGAAAATGATGAGGCTGATCACGCCTGTAGATATTGCAGCATCTGCTACATTAAACACTGGTCTGAAAAATTGTAGTGAAGACCCTCCTACCAAAGGTACCCAATCGGGCCACCTGGTATCAACCAAAGGGAAATAAAACATATCGACCACCCTCCCGAACAAAAAGGGAGCATATCCACGATCAGGAGCATACTCAGCCAAGCCACCCTGGTAAAATGATTCTGTAAAAAAAAGGCCATAAAAAGCCGAATCCAATATATTGCCTATAGCTCCTGCCAGGATGAGTGAAAAGCACACCAGGAGTCCCCAATTTTCCTTTGACTTGATGAGCCGGTATAAGATTTAGATCAAAAATCCAACTGCAATGATCCTAAATGAGCTCAACAATAGTTTTCCAATACTACCGCCCAAAGAAATGCCGAATGCCATACCATCATTTTCAACAAAATGGATCCGGGCCCAATCTAATCCCATAATCTTAAACTCATCGCCATAACCCATATGGGTTTTTACCCAGATTTTGAGCCATTGGTCCAGGCCTATGATAGTGAGTACTACGAGTACACACAATAAAGTCCTTTTCTTAAATGTCGAGGGATCATTGATAGATTCTTCCATGTGAGCGCAAAGGTATGATGATCAGTTTAGATCAGGCGTATTTTGGTGATGATGATTATAATTATTTTCCGATAGGCAACTCCTGTTTTGATTGATTTGCCCAGGATTTTGCGCAATTCTATATCTTGCCGCCGATGTCGTTAGAGCGTAAACCTATTTTATTATTTACACCAAAATATTTGCCGGATGGGTTTGGGTTTTTATCATTTATCGTAGTGCTAAAAAGGCCAGGACATGTTGATTATGAGGCCTTTAAGTTGGCCGATTTAAAAAACAGGATACCAGAGGCATCGACTAAGGCCAGAGACTCGATCACCCAACTAGCTGATATTTCATTGGCCGAACACAGGAAATCTTTGACCAAAGCATTGAAAAACATGGGTGCCGGCCAGCATCCTGAAGTGATCATTCAAAAAAAGATCATGCGATATTTGAATGAATGCTTCCTTCAAAATGTAACACACTGGCATGAGCTACCCTGGTACCACCAGATTACCGATGAGCAGACCAGGAAAGTTATTAAAACGGCCTGCCAGTTTCAGCCAAATAAGGTTACATTAAAATTTAGGGTAATAGATGATGAGGATACGGGTCTAAGCCTGGAGCCTTATGCCGTGATTACAGATACTCCTTATTTGCTTAAAGATTTTCAAAGGACTAAATTCCTTTTGGAACATAAACACCAATATTTTATACTCTCTCCTAACGATAGCATGACCCTGGATTGGCTGGAAGAACAAAAAATCGCCCAGATGGCCTTTAAACCTAAAGAGTTTTTGTTAAACATTGTTTGGAAGCTGGAGGATAAAGGATATGAGTTGGATCGTAATGGATGTTTTAAACCTAGAGATATAAAATGTATCCCCGAGGCTATGGTACTGGTCAATGAGATCAGCAATACTTTTTTACAGTTTATCCCTACCTGGAATTACGAAGGCATAAGGGTTGAAGGCCCATGGGTAGCCCAGTTGGAGGTGCAACGGCAAGGCGAGTTGTATATGGTCCATCGTGATAAAACAGCAGAAAATTTATTTATCGAGGGTATCCGAAAAAAACATGCTTCATTTGAAAGCCAGTTTAATGGCAATTTTTTTATCCACTTTGACCAAGCGAAAAAAAACAATTGGTTTTTTAATTTATACCAGGAATGGATAGATCGTGGCGTCCAGATCCTGGGTTTGGATTTATTGGATCATTTCAGGTACTCATCCCACAAAGCTGATACAGAGATGCATTGGATCGCTTCGGAAGCCGGTTGGACCAAAATTGAATTTAAAGTAAAGTTTGGGGCAGAATCCATCAAGAACAAGGAGCTGCAAAAAGTCGTCATGGCAGGACAAAAAAGTATCCTCTTGCATGACAACACTATCGGAGTCCTGACTGACGAATGGCTGTCCAGGTATGCGATCGTCATCAAACATGCCCGCATAGACGATGCCGTCCTCACCGTGTCCAACTGGTTGATGCAAAGTATTGATTTGACTTTTGAAGAAGAGCTCAAAGAAAAAGTAATCCCCATCGAATGGCAAAATAAATGGCTCCAATGGCAGCAGCAGGAAAGAGATCTCTATAGCATACCGGATACCATCTCAGCTGATCTAAGGCCATATCAGAAAAAAGGATTCGAGTGGATGTGTCTGCTATCTGAGATAGAATCGGGTGCTTGTCTGTCAGATGACATGGGTCTTGGCAAAACATTGCAGACTATTTGTTTTTTGGCCTGGTTGTACCAACAGGATGCAAAGAGAAAGTTTATCATTTGTTGCCCGGCCTCCTTGATCTATAATTGGAAAGCAGAGATTGAAAAATTTGCACCACACCTCAATGCTAAAATATTTAAGGGAGGGGCGTCTGAGCTCGATAGTTTTTTTACTTCCGGAGATCAGGTGCTGATCACAGGATACGGATTGGTCAGGACTCAAATTGAATTGTTGGAGCTGCATGCGTGGAGTGCGATTGTGGTTGACGAAAGCCATAATATTAAAAATCCCGATGCCCTGATCACCAAAGCGATACTTCGGCTTAGGGGAAATCATCGTATAGCGTTGAGCGGCACCCCGGTCATGAATAATACCTTCGACCTATATGCTCAGCTAGAGTTTTTAGTACCCGGACTATTGGGATCCCAGGAATTTTTTAGAAGAGAATATGCCAATCCTATAGACAAAGATGGAAGCCAGGAGAAAATACAAGTGCTGAGCAAAATTACTGCACCCTTTATCATGCGCCGGACTAAAAAACAAGTTGCAGCAGACCTGCCGGATAAAACCGAGTCGATCATGTGGTGCGAAATGGAAGATCCTCAACGGGCTTTATATGAGGAAGTGAAAGACAGCATCAGAGACAATATCTTTTTGAATATAAAGAGTGAAGGCCTGGGCAAAAGCAAGATGGGCATCCTGGCCGGTATTCTGAGGTTGCGCCAAATCTGTTGCTCTCCGCATCTCATCCAGGAACTGAATGATCGGGTAGAACAAGGATCTATTAAACTGACTATGCTCCTGGACGAACTGGAAAATCAGCTCACTGAAAATAAAGTACTTGTCTTTTCTCAGTTTAAAGGTATGCTCCACCTCATTGCAAAACATCTACGCAAAACAGGCATCGAATATTATCACTTCGATGGCGATACAGAGATCTCCAGGCGCCAGGAGATGGTCAATGCTTTTAATGCGGAAGATGATACTGCTCGCGTATTTCTAATATCACTTAAAGCAGGCAATACCGGGCTCAATCTTACAGCCGCTGACTATGTGTTTCTTATAGATCCATGGTGGAATACTGCAGTGGAGCAGCAAGCCATAGACCGCACCCATCGAATCGGCCAGACCAAACATGTCTTTGCCTATCGTATGGTATGTAAAAACACCATCGAAGAGCGCATCGTACAATTGCAAAAAAAGAAACAATGGATTTCTGATGAATTGATTCAGGCTGAGGAAGGCTTTGTCAAAAATCTTTCGGAGGAGGATGTGGAGTTTTTGTTTAGTTAGACTGGAGTAGCAAAGAGGTAGCTGAGATGCATGCCAGACCTGATTAAATAGACAGGCTTTCAAGTCTGGTTCCACCCAATTTCTCCACTATTTTTTTAGACTTTCAGCTAATCCTTTGTTTTATTAGAGTCTCCTAAGGCTTCGGTATTGCGAATCAAAATACACTCAACGCTGAATGACAAATTTCTCTTCTCCCAGGTATTTTCCAACACGAACTCTCAAAATATACATACCGACAGGCAGGGCAGTGGTCTCCAGTTGTGTCCTGCTTAGATTAGCAGATACATAATTCTTAAAAGATCGAAGCAGTTTACCATCGATAGTATATACTTCACCTTGCATCTGGCCGGCTGTCGGTATATTGGTGATGATGGTCAGCCTGTCATTGGCGGGATTGGGGCTGATACTTAAATTGATAGGTAAATAGGACTGATCTTTGGTGCCGGTGACAAACTGACTTTCTACGATGGTGCCTTTGGCAGGTGCCTCCGCACAAACATCTATGCCTCCATCATAAGAGATACAAGCCTGGCTATTGTAATTAAACATATCAAAGATCTCCAGATCATCTATCCACCACCCGGTCTTGCCCTGACTGTCGTCAGACCCAAATCTGAATTGTAGCTGGAAGGGTGTATTCTTATAATCAGCCAGATCTATAAAACTTGGGATGAAGGTCTTAGAATCACCATAAAAAGCTCTTTGATTCAATATGGGTAAGGCAAAATAGGATAATGGACCGTTATATCCATTTCTAAATATTTTGGACCCGAGGTCATCATAGGTCAAGCCGTCATTGATACTCGCCTTTACAGTGCCACCATCAAAAGCGTGTTGAGTATTGTACCGCTGATAAAATCGTATTACAGGCTGACTGAGGCCTTTGATATCAAATGGACGAAGCGTTTGGAGAAGTTGATCATTCTCAGTGCCCAGATCTGGCACGAACCAGGCTTTTTTGCCACTACGGGCCACTATATCACTGAGCTCCCAGATACCGCTGCCCTGGAGTGAAAACACATCATAATTAAATTCTGTAGTCTCCATACTGTCGATAAAAAAAGTCTTTGAAAAAAGGGTTTTACTACTAACCAATTTGTATTGAAAGGTCATCGTATCACCTGCGGCCAATTGGTTTATCTTTAAAGAAAGTACGTTGCCATTCTGTTCTAATGGGATGGTGGAAGAATTGGTCTTGTAGCCGGCCCCTGAAGGAATAATATCTTTGATAGTTACATTGGCCAGGGATGACTTGGTATCATTGCGTGCAACAATAGTGACGGAGATGTCTTCACCAGCATTAATAAGTGGGGTCACCGATTTTTGAATCTTTACAGTCGGTACACATCCGGGAGGCAGATCAAAAGCTTCGACGCCGTCGCTACGATTATCGCTAGATCCTTGCTGAGCAGAAAATCCCAACCCCCGTTTGGCAAACGCTGCCCAAATCAGGCATTTGTTTTCACCATTGTACAATAATTCGTCTGCTTTTAAGATGGCATTCCGCCCATCTACAAATCCGGGGCCGCAAGGTTGGAGTCGCAAGCCTTCAAAGACTAAGCGGATGGCTTTATTATTTCCGCCCTTACCCTTATAAAGATCAGCATCCCATCCCTGGGCGTTACTAAATGCCCAATACAAATCCCAAAGCATGGCAGCCCAGGTCTCTCCCAGGCTGTGTGGAGTCTCAGTAGTGAACACATCTTCGTAAGTCAGATTATTTATGTTTAGGTCGGTCGAATAAGGAAATCTTCTAATACCGCGGTCTGAAATGCTTTGTTGTAAAGGGAAGGTGCCTATTCCTTTAGCAGTGGTAGCAATATCGCCAGCCTGAATAGTGGTGACCAAAGTAAAAAAATCACTCCAGCCTTCGCCCATTTGCTCATCGTTAGACAAACAATTTGAATTGCCCGGTCCACCAGTGAGACGAGTGGAAATGCCGTGACCATATTCATGTGCTATAATGCCATTATCAAAAGAGCCATCCTGCTCAAGGGCACTGGTGCTGGCAGGTTTTTGCAGCGTAATGGTGATTGTCTGAATATTTTTTTTGAGAAAGGCACAATCCACAGAACCTAATGAAATCACAGGAATCGTGACATTACAAGGTGGTGAGGCGATCGCAGCCATACCCATAGGTGTGTTTTCAAAATTGCAAACTATCACGGCAAGGGCCCCTGCCGCCTGGGCATTACAAGCTTTTTCATGAAAAAAACAATCTCCCCGGTCGATTAAAGCTATTTTACCGCTCACTTCTGCGGCGTTAACAAGAGGCTTACATCCAAATGTAGCGTTGGAAGTCCCGTCAGACACTATGGCCAATTTGCCGGTGATTGGAGTGGTAGAGACTGCCGGACCAAACTCAGCACTGCCGGTTTCAAAGCCAGTGGCAAGGTTGGCGGGGGCTATTACTTTTAAAAGTTTAGTTCCTGTTTGGTTCCATACAAACATTCTCATTCTGCCATTAGTCCCGTCTGCCGGAGTCAGGAAATTTGCATTGTTACGCAACCTGCTTCCATTAGCGCCAAATTGAGCCAGGGCAGTGACCGCATCGTTGCCTTTACCCTTTCCTGAAAAATTCTTAGTTTGGAAATTGCCAGCCTGCTCAGTAAATCCGTAATGGTATGCAAAGTCGTGCATCACATTATTCATATAAAATAAATTGACTACACCGGCATTTTTGTTTTGTGTGATGGTGCCATTGGGGTCATAAGGGTAATCAAATATCAAACTGGCACCTCCGGTTGGTTCATCACCTGCAGATAAATAATTGCTATCAGGGTCTGCAAAAGCATGAGTATTGTTGCCCCGAGTAATAGTATAGGTAGTGGTGCCGTCGTCGTGCCAGCCCATCGGGGAAGCTTCTGAATCTGAAGGGTCAGCGATCAGTTGAGAAGGACCTGCATTCGGGGCACTCAATGGGATCGGCCACACTCTATACTGTTTGATAAAGCCTGGATTGAAGGTCGGAGATGGCAGATTAGCACCAGGTGTATGCTGTGGCTCCGATCCACAAGCCAGGGTGAGGTTATTGCGGACGGTTATATTACCAGTCTGTACATCTATATAGTTTTCCCAATAATCACCTGATGATTCATGGACGCCTACTTTCCAATATTGTTTTAATATTCCTTGATCTTCTTTGTAAATGAGTTGGGTTGGAATGTCTTCCAGCAGATTGTCTGATTTTTTAATAATAAGGTGATTTGGACTTATTTCTTTTAAAACGGTAGGCCTGGATCTCAAATAAGAGGTAGCTCCTGACCGGATGATCGCTACTGTAGCAGCTTCTACTCCGGTGATGATGTTGTCTGTGGCAGTTACTTTTTTATGAATATCTACTATAAACCGATTGGTGTTGATGTACAGCGGATGATCCTTTTTTAAAATAAGATTGCCTAAAGCTGATTCAATAGGAATATCGCCCAAATATTGTTGGATATATATATAAGTTAAACCATTCTGGTCATCTGTATAAGAATCAGTAATTTTGAGACTTGAAAGATCACTTGAAGGAAAGGACTTTTGAACCCAGTCTTTTTTTAAGATATTAATGATGTTTAATTCCTCTGATTGACCGTTGGCGAAAGCCAGATTCAAAGTAATCAAAACAATGATTAAAAGTCCTTTATAAAAATCCTTCATTATTAATTGTAGATTTATAATGCAAATTTATCAATATTTAAGCCTAAAAAGGGAACTACATTAGAGGTGCAAAAGTTGTCAAATGGTCTATCTAAAATAAGCTAATATTTTGTTAAATAATAGAAGTGTATGAGTGAAGGGCAAGTTATCTATGGGAAACACCCGGTATTGGAAGCCTTAAACGAGGAATTGCCAATAGAAAAGATCCTTGTGCTTCAAGGTACACATGGAGAGCTGGAAAAAACGCTTCGCGAAACTTGTAAGGATCGGTCTATCCCGATGCAGCAGGTGCCCAAAGAAGTGCTTTATAAACTTTGTAAGGGAAATAATCACCAAGGGGTAGCTGCGATCATCTCTCCTGTCGAATACCAGGATTTGAAAGGTCTGCTGCCGTTCATTCTGGCTCAGGATCATCACCCATTGTTCCTGGTGCTCGATCGAATCACTGATGTCCGTAATCTTGGAGCGATAGCCCGGAGTGCAGAATTGTTAGGTGTAGATGCACTGATCGTCTCATCAAAACATCGTGCCAGGATAGACGAAGAAGCCATCAAAACCTCTGCTGGTGCTTTGCTCAAGCTGTCTGTGTGCCGTGAAAACAGCCTGGTCACCACGATTGATGTGCTCAAAGCAGCCGGGATCAGGATAGTGGCAGCTGATGCCAAAGCAGCTGCACCCATTCGAGCTATAGACTTCAGTCAACCGATCGCTTTGATCCTTGGTTCAGAAGATGAAGGAGTGCACCCATCTTTATTGGACAAATGCGACGATCGATTCCAAATACCACAATCCGGTACGATAGATTCGTTTAATGTATCGGTAGCAGCTGGTATCATCTTGTATGAGATTTACAATCAAAGGCATCCTTTATAGTGGATTGAATTCTTGATTGATCAGTACATTTTTTAATCGGAGTCATATTTTCTGATTCTCCTACCTTTGTGCGCATGAAATTTAATTTTAGATACGGGGCTGTAGCAGGATCATTTCTTTTGGTATTGCTGCTGGCTAATTGTTCGTCCAGTCAAAAAGCAGTTCAGGCAGTACCTGCTGTGACGGAATATCAACCAAATGAGAAATCATTGCTCTGGGAGATCAGTGGGAACGGGCTGACCAAGTCGTCCTATTTATTTGGAACCATTCATATCATCGGCAGTGAGGATTTCTTTTTTCCAAAAACACTGGAAGATAAAATCATCGCTGCAGACCAAGCTACTTTTGAAATCGATATGGATGACATGTCCTCTATGGAGTCTATGTTTAAAATCATAGGCAAAGCTTTTATGAGAGACGGACTGACCTTAAAGGACCTGGTCACAGGGGAGGAATACAAGGAGATAGAGACTCATTTTACTGAAAAGGGATTGCCTTTGCAAATGCTGGATCGTATGAAGCCAATGTTGCTTTCTACTTTTGCCACCATGGATATAGGGGGAGAAGGCGGCATGGAGAACTCCAAATCTTATGAAATGGAGATTTTTAACAAGGTGAATGAGCAAAATAAGGAATCTAAAGGACTGGAGACCATCGATGACCAACTGGCTATATTCGACAGTATTCCCTATGAACTTCAGGCAAAGATGTTGGTAGAAAGTATTCGCTCTGCCGACAAAGAAAATATTGAATACAAGGCAATGGTCGATTTGTATAAAAAGCAAGACATAGAAACCATGGCCAAAGTATCTGTGGGTGATGAAGGTGGCATGGGAGCTTATGAGGATCTTTTCCTATTTCAAAGAAATCGAAACTGGATTCCACTCATGAGTGCTATGATGAAAGACAAATCTACTTTTTTTGCCGTTGGTGCAGGTCACCTGGGTGGTCCTAAAGGAGTGATCAATCTTTTGAAGTCAGCTGGGTATAAAGTAAAAGCGGTTAAAATAGGTCTTGGTGCTTAAGAGTAACATCCCGGTTCACTTGAGACTCCATATGAATATTACATTTGATACCGAACTAATAATTTTTTTTCACAAAAACGTGGTAGATGAATCCAAATGCCTCCGATAAGTTATCCACCGAAGCCATTCATGCAGGCCATACCATAGATCTTACCTATGGAGCGGTATCGATGCCGATCATCTTATCTACCACTTTTGAGCGGGGGGAGGATGGCGCCTTTGTCGAAGGCAGAGATGTGTATGCCCGAGCATCCAATCCCAACCGACGAACCCTTGAGATCAAATTAGCAGCCTTGGAAGGCGCGACGGATGCTATTGCCTTTTCTTCAGGCCAGGCAGCAACCATGAGTATCATCCATAGCCTTAAACCAGGCGATCATGTGATCTTGCCAGATGATCTTTATTATGGAACCAAAGTGATTTTACAAACCTTATATGGTCGATGGCAGTTGGAATATGATGCCCTGGATTTGACAGACCTCGATCTTGTCAGGAAAAGCATCAAACCTAATACCAAACTTATCTGGATCGAGACACCTTCTAATCCGGCGCTGAAAATCACCGACATCGCCGAAGTGGCCAGGATAGGAAGGCAGCACCATATTATGACAGTTTGTGATAACACCTGGGCCAGTGCCTATTTTACCCGACCACTTGATCTTGGTGTAGACGCGGTCATGCACTCTACCACAAAATATTTTGGTGGTCACAGTGATATTACAGGAGGATGCATCATGACCCGGAATCAACCTGAACTGACGCAAAAGATCAGAGATTTTCAGACGCTGGGAGGCGCTGTACCTTCAGCTTTTGATTGTTGGTTATTATCCAGAAGCCTGGCTACGTACTCCGTCAGGATGAAAGTCCACGCAGAAAATGCCATGGCCTTAGCCCAATACCTTCATTTGCATCCAAAAATAGAAAAAGTCAATTATCCCGGATTGCCTTCCGACCCATATCATGGTGTAGCTTCAAAACAAATGCATGGCGGATTTGGAGGCATGCTCTCTATCCTGGTGCAAGGTGGGGAGGCTGCTACTTTGAAACTTGCCTCATCGCTCCACATGGTTACGCATGCTACCAGCCTGGGGGGTGTAGAAAGCTTAGTGGATCACCGACGCTCTGCAGAAGGAACGCATAGCGTCAGTCCCCCTAATTTACTCAGGGTATCTGTAGGTATAGAAGGAATCGATGACCTGATAGCTGATTTTGAGCAAGCACTCGAATCATTATAAATAACTTTGTTTATACCAGTTCAGCATCGAGCGAAATCTCCGCTTTTAAAAGTTTAGACACCGGACAATTTTCTTTGGCTTCCAGGGCATATTTTTCAAAAGAAGCCTGATCCAATCCTTCGGCTTTTACGCGAGTAAATAATTTTACTTCAGTGATAGCACCCTGATCGAGTATCACTTGCGCCTTCGTCTCGATAGAGTCTGCGATGATGTTGGCAGCCTGCAATACAAAAGCCAGTTTCATAGAAAAACATCCTGCATGGGCGGCGCCTATGAGTTCTTCCGGATTGGTACCAATGCCTTCTTCAAATCGTGTTTTGTAAGAGTAATTGGCAGCTGAAAGGACACCACTTTCTGTGGATACCGTACCTTTGCCTTCTTTGCCATTGCCAGCCCAGTGGGCGGTTGCTGATCGTTTGATAGCCATAAATTTTATTGTTTATTTATTAGTTTAAGTGATTTAACAAAGCTAAGATGATTTTGTTTAGCTTCCACCAGAAAGCCAATATCGATTAATTATCACAAATACAGGATACATTTCCTCCCGGGTAGCATACAAAATTTTTATAAACGAATTGACAAGACTGTGTTTTTGAATGGATGACCTGGAGTTGCATCTCTCCAGGGGTCTTTTTCGCTTGATAATCGAATTACCAAAATAACCCGTGGTGCCAAGTATTAATATTTTCAATAATACGTTACATTTATAACTTTATCTTTTATTATGTCTATCATCAAAACAGTCCGCGGCCAAACGCCAAGTTTCGGTAATAATGTATTCCTGGCAGATAATTCTGTTGTAATCGGAGAGGTGAGTATGGGGGATGATTGCAGCGTATGGTTCAATGCAGTGATACGCGGCGATGTCAATTTTATAAAAATCGGCGATCGGGTCAATATTCAGGATGGGGCTGTCATTCATTGTACATATGAAAAATCAGGGACGACGATTGGTAATGATGTGTCTATCGGCCACAGTGCTATTGTCCATGGGTGTACTATTCATGATAAAGCACTCATCGGCATGGGAGCTATTGTGATGGATAATGCCGTGGTGCCTACAAATTGCCTGGTGGCTGCAGGAGCTGTCGTACTCGAAAATACCATCCTGGAATCCGGGTATATTTATGCAGGGGTTCCCGCAAAAAAAGTAAAGGAACTATCAAAAGAAAACTTTGAATTTTTTATTACCAGGACTGCAAATAATTACGTGATGTATGCGGAATGGTTTAAAGAAAGATAAACGAAAGATTACCTTGGATATGAGTAATATCTCCATATACCACTGAATATACCATTGAAATCCTGATTCCGCAATATTAATTAAATATTCATTTGACATCAAACCAAAGGGATGCTTTACGCTCATCATCATCGATATAATTAATCGTGATCTCCTCCTCTTCATTAATATCACGGATAGCCTCTATCTGTATCTCTTCTGATTCATAGTCAAAGATTACTCTTGCATTGGGTGGATCCTGGTGATTGTACAAGGAGCCAAAGCCCAGGGCGACCGCCAGGTGATGCTCATCCCACACAAAATAGTAATTGTATATCTCGGTTTGATCTATGAGCAGCGTTTGAGAGGCCGGGATAAGGATGATCGGGCATATTTCTATCAAA
This sequence comes from Saprospiraceae bacterium, assembly GCA_016709995.1. Taxonomy (NCBI): domain Bacteria; kingdom Pseudomonadati; phylum Bacteroidota; class Saprospiria; order Saprospirales; family Saprospiraceae; species Saprospiraceae bacterium. Next base: position 1,989,301 of record JADJLQ010000001.1, on the reverse strand, counting down.
CTTCCGGCAGGAATCTCCAGCGCTGTAAAGACTCCGCGACCTTTTTGAGGAGTCTGAGCAATGTATACCTGTGGCAGGATCTTCATTAATTCCTGATTAATTTTATGCCACCCAAAATAAAGGCAAAGCCTATAATCTCTTCCCAACCTACATGCTCCCCATCGACGACTCCCCAGATGATAGCAGTCAAAGGGATGATATAGGTTACGGTACTTGTGTATAATGCCCCGCTTCGACTCAGGATATGATAATACAGCAGGGAGCCCAGGACAGTACCGACCAAAGCCAGGCCGATCAAAGCCAAAGTGCAACTGGTCATGAGGGGATTGGCCACCGTATCTTGCCAGTTAGTCGCCACCAGAAGGACCATCAAAGATGGTATCACTAATCCTCCGAAAGACAAGGAAGTGATCTCAATAGCTCTGAGACCTTTAAGATGTTTTTGTACAAGATTTATAGTAAAGGATGAGATAATCACTGAACCAATCAGAAAAAGGCTATAAAATTGAACACTAAGTCCTTCATTGCCTTCTATGATCAGGACCAGGCAGCCGATCAGACCCATGCCCACTCCCATAAAACTTTTCCATCGAAATGGTTGACTAAAAAACATCAGGCCTACGATAAAAGTAAAAAGAGGCGTGAGCGAAGTCAGTATACCGGCGAGACTGCTATCGATCCGGGTTTGACTGACACCCATGAGCAGATAGGACATAAAATAACCCAATACCCCAATGATAAAAACCCATGTACGTTGAGAAATGGTTGCTTTTTTGAAGGAACTGAGTATCCATGGAGAAAAACAAATACCTGTGATAATGATCCGACACAAAGCATATTGTATTGGAGTATAACAAGGCAATATTCTTTTGATCAGTATAAATGAACTACCCCAAATACAACCCAAGGCTACCAATAGAAAACCTGTACCCCGCAGCCTGGAGTCTTTCCTTGTGAGGGATGCTATTGTTTGACGAACTTTTGTTTCCAGGTGCCTAGAGTTGAGGTTATTTCTACCAGATACCAACCGTGACTCAATCGATCTATGTCCATTCGATAATGTAGCTGATCTGAGATAGGTAAGGATTGTCTGGAAATCGTGCGACCTAAATAATCTTTAATCTCGAGTATGGCCTTCTGATGGGTTGGCGTAGAGGCCACCTTGCCGTCGATCGTCAGCCACTGGGTTGCAGGATTGGGATATAAACTGATGTTGGAAAACAAGGGTGCATCCTGTTTAAGCTTAGTGGTCAATGCATTTTTAGTCTCCACTTTTACCAAGATCTGACCACAATTATTGTCTTTAGACAGCTCTGCTATTTTATTTCGAGGATCGAGACAGGACATAAGGTAATAAGTCTGAGAAGGCAAAGAGTCAGGTATGGTTAAGACAGTGGACAGTTCTGAAATTTGACCCGGTAGTATCATTCCTGAATGCTTAATCAATGGAAAGGTGACCACTGAAAAGCTGTCATTGGGATTTCTCTTCAATTCAAACATTACTTCATAGTCCAGTATACTGGATTCGCCGATATTGGACACCACTAATTCAACATGTAGTGCTTTGCCAGGCTCTACACCGGCTTTATCCAATCGAATGCCGACATTATCAAGATCAGCATCATCTAGCAGGATATCGACGGGAAAATAAGCAAGGTTATTGGTTTTATCCGATTCAGTAATATTATTGCTTTGATCTACTTGCAGAATGATATAATGTGGGCCACTGGATATATCAGAGGGTATGTTGAGTTGTATAGATTGTTGTCTTTCTTCTTGTGGATTCAGGGGTTCCAATTGGATATGTCCTACTACCAGATCATCCACAGATAAAATAGAATCCAGGGATAAAATTATAGGGTCCTGCACGGATGGCATCACCCAATTACCCATATTTATTATCCGGATATCTGCGGTCACCGTGTCGCCTTTGGCCAGGGAGTCTTGAATGGCCAATCCTTCAATGGCAGCATCAGGCAAACTTTGAAGGACTTTAATAGCTACTTCAGTTTGATTGTTGGATTCATCTGATTCATTGATTTTATTTTCGGGATCACAGGTCACGATGAGTTGGTAGGAGTCACTGCTTATAGCCTGGTCTAAGAAGAAGCTGAACGAAATAGTATCGATATTCAATGGCGATAGATCGGTATTGACTAAACTACCTAGAGCAATCAGCTTTTTGGAGGATCTGTCTTGCAGAAAATATTTTGTAGAAAAACTATCGCAAGTGATCAGGCCAAGATTGGACACTGAATGGGTAAGGGTATATTGTGAACCGGATTGAAATACAGTATCTGAGATCGATACGATGTCTGTCACCAGGTCGGGCAAAGGTGTCCTGGTGGTCACTGAAAAAACAGCTGAATTATTATTCTCTAAAGCTTCCTTGATAGTATTGGCTTGATCCAGAACCACTTCAACAATGGCTTGGTTGCCAGAGGCTGTAATGATCATGGTCTGAATGGTGGTATCCAATTGTTGATCAGGGGCCAGACTATCAATTAAAAACTGGGAGATAATCGTTGTGTCACCTTCCGGTTCGTGATAAAATACTTTAGCAGTAATGCCATTTGCTGACAACTCTCCCAGATTCTTTATGCCTAGATTTAAAGGGGTTGGAATACTTGTATACAAAACTGAATCTTCAAATGCAAAATGATCTATTGCCATATCGGGCATTTGATTTCTGATAATTAATCGGATCGATTGGCAATTATTGATCTCACTGACTTCTTTTATTTTGTAATCATAGTCTACGCACACATTGAGATACCAACTTCCGGCAGTAAGCGCAGTGGGGAGTTTGAGTAAAACATTTTTTCTTATAGTATCACCCACAGCCATTTCACGCGTGGTGTCCACTAACAATCTAAATCCTCCACTGCTTTTGAGTAAAGGTTTGTAGGATACATAATATTCAGTATGGACCTCCGGAGCATCCAATCTGCCGATATTGGATATTAATAATGGGTAATGAATACTGGTACTACGGCCTACTGGATTGGGATATCGTGCTGCGGAAAAGGATACAATATCTGGCAAGGGTACGATGATCTTGGTGAGTGCGGACTTACAATTATTGGTTTCATCTACCTCGATCACTTGATTGTCCGCGTCAATACAAAGTGCAAAATAAATATTGCCTTCAGGCGTATTGTTGTTAAAAGTATACTCGAAGGTGGTATCCAATGAAGCCCCCACTTCCAAAGCAGGTATGATGAATTGTCTTACCAATGTTGCACGATAGTCTGCGATGCCATCAGAGGACAGATACAAGCGCCCTTTGGTCGAGGTTGATGACTTTTTCGTACCTGCATTTTTGATGCGTATATGGATTGATTGTGGCTTTTCGGCTATAAAATCAACCGGAACATCAAATTTGTCTATCGTCAAATCAGGCAGAGGGTTGGTCACTACCAGGGTCACAAAAGCACAGTTATTGTTTTCATTTAATTCACTCACTTGATTGACATTATCCGCACAGACCAATAGATTGTACGTGCCAGGGGCGATGGTGGTGCTGACATCGATGGAACCATTAGCATTGAGATTAGCTCCAAGGCTATTGATCGTCGTTTGCCCTAATAATTGATCACCGGCTTCAAGGGTAGCATTAGTGAGGGATAGATAGAGCCCCACATTGAAGCCTCCGCTTCCAGCAGTCCCACCATTAAAGCTGGAAAATGATACCGTGAATGGATTGCCGGTAGGTACCGGATTCTGATTAAGTACAATGGTCGAAATGCTCAGATCAGGCGTAGGTACATTGGCAGCTACTGCGTAGGTGTTGCAATTATTTCCTTCGTTGGTCTCTGAGATAGCATTAGCAGGATCAACACAAACAATGATATAATAATTTTTTAAAGGTAAGCTGGCTGGTATAGTGATCGAAGTATTAAATCCGGTGGAGGCTTTGGAGTTTAACGCGGAGATACCTCCTGAATAAAGTGAAATGTCATTAGCAGAGTAAAAATTGTCTATAGAGAAAACAATACTCATTGAAGTAGCAGGAGCATTGGCCAGTCCTGAGTTAGTCACTGTGCCAGATAGATTAAATGCAGCATTTGGAGTGACCGCTGAAGGCATGCCCGCAATGCCGCCTATTTCAAGATCCGGAAATAGTTGGGGTGTCGCCGGTGGAGCAGTTAAAGTCATGGCAGCTGATCTGCAATTATTGCTTTCACTGGACTCAGTAATTAAACCTGTAGCATCTGCACACACGATAAAATAATAGGTACCAGGTGTGGTGCCGGAAGGCACGGAAATATTGACAATAGCAGACTGGCTGCTGGAAGCTGTCAGAGAAGAAATGTTGATATCAATCAGGTTTTCATCACCTGTGGACAGACTATTGTCAGACGAAAAATAAACTCTCGTTATAGAACTTCCTGCATTGGCGCCCAGATTGCTTGTAGTTAAAGCCAGACTGATCGCCTGAGCAGTTGAGCTGATAGTAGAAGGAGATAGGGTGACAGCGGATATGGTCAGGTCAGGCGTGGTAGCAGGAGGTGGAGGTGGCGCACTACCACATGAACCAAGACAACTTGCACCGCTCACACTGGATCTAATCAGATTTCCGGGTAGCGGGCCAAAACCGTTGCTGAAAGATATACCCGGATTGCCGGATTGATGACAATAGGACATAATAGTACCTCCATTATTGGGCGGGGTAGGTCCTGAGGAACAATTTCCCTCAGGTGGCGCACAATTATCGATCGGTCCGCCAGGCCAGGTGCAGGAATGTGTATGCGGGGAGCCAAGATTGTGACCCATCTCGTGCGTAAGTACATTGACATTCCAGGAATATGCCGGATAAGAAGCATTGGTAGAAAACACTTCGCTATAGGCAAAAGGCGTACTACCGCAAAGTACATCCAGATAGCCTACACCACTGGCACTGCTGCCAGGCACTATCCTCACATAGTGTGCAAGATTTCCATTAAAACTTGAGCCCAGAGTACTGCCATATCCTACTCCAGTACCATAAGGCTCCGGATCAGAAGTGGTCCATACTTTTAGCTCAGAAATTGCAGTACTGATTCCTTCAGCAGCATACAATGAAGAAACGCCATTGAACAAGCCTGAGATAAAATTAGCTGCTCCCGTAGCTCCTCCTTTACTGGCAAATACCGAGCTGCCGGCCTCAAAATATACATTGATGCATCCTGCGGCAGATCTGAAACCACCTTTTTGCACCTCATTCAATTCGTTTTTCCAGGTTGGTAATTCTTCGGTATTACATTCGAACTTCAATGGCTCTATCTGGCTATCATCAAATAAGAGGAAAGTATTTCGTCTTAGGGCTTTGCTGGAACCAATCACCAGGTTCCCTTTTCCCGGAGCGGATAGGCTACCCATGACTTCATCATCAAATAGGCTGATAAAAACTACCGATTGGTCCTGACCTTTGATTTTACCTTTGTAATATAACCCCGGAGTATAGGCAATATTGCGGGCTCTGGGAGTACTGAGCACAAAGTCAGGGCTCAATACCTGGTTTTCTATCAATTCCACTTCCATCTCCGTGCCATCCAGGTTTGGAATCGCCATGGTCATGATAGCTGGTCGCAGGGTTTTGAGTTCCTGATACTGTTGTTGGTCGTAAGCGAATACTCTTACCCGGGCATTAGAGCGAAGGGCGTTCCATGCAAGCTCCTGCGGTTGGTCTATGGTAAATAATTTGACGGGTGTGGTTGGGTTAAAATCCTTAGAGTTTGAAGCCAGGATGATCCCAAGTCCTGTGAGACAAAAAACAATCAGTGTTAAAATAAATCTCCTCAGCACGCTTATCATAATCACTATGGTTAATTAAAAGGGTTATTTTTTTTAATTTTCGTGGTATACTCTAGGTGTTCTGTTTTTTTTCGGGTTTCATCTGTGGAAAAAACAATACTTCTTGTATGGACACCTGGTCGGTCATCAACATCACCAGCCGGTCTATCCCGATCCCTAATCCTGAGGTAGGGGGCATGCCAAATTCGAGGGACCTCAAAAAATCTTCATCCAGGGTCATAGCCTCTTCGTCTCCCCGATCAGCCAGGCTCAGCTGTTGAACAAATCTCTCACGCTGATCGATTGGGTCATTGAGCTCGGAGTAGGCATTGGCGATTTCTTTGCCACAGACGAATAATTCAAATCTTTCTACACATCCGGGTTTGGTCCGGTGTTTTTTGGCCAATGGCGTCATCTCCAATGGATGATCGATGATATAAGTTGGTTGGATAAGGTGATGCTCTACTTTCTCACTAAAAATCTCATCGATGAGTTTGCCGATTCCCATGGAAGCATCTATCTGGATATGCCACTGTTTGCATTGAGCGATCAATTGTGCCTCGTCCATCTCTGATACATCCACACCGGTGTATTCCCGGATAGAATCATGCATGCTGAGTCTTTGGTATGGACCTTTAAATTGAAGTACCTGGTCCCCGTATTGGATATCGGTCTTGCCATGAAGGGCGATGGCCAGGGATTCGATCAGTTGCTCCACCATCTCCATCATCCAGTTGTAATCTTTGTATGCGACATAGATCTCCATACTGGTAAACTCCGGATTGTGTGTGCGGTCCATGCCTTCATTGCGAAACATTTTGCCGATCTCGTAGACACCTTCAAAACCTCCTACGATCAATTTTTTGAGATAGAGTTCATTGGCTATGCGCAGGTACAAGGGCATATCCAGCGTGTTATGATGGGTGAGGAAGGGCCTGGCGGCAGCTCCTCCATGGATACTTTGCAGAATCGGGGTCTCTACTTCTAACCAGCCCCGGGAGTCAAAAAAACGACGCATGGCGCTGACCAGTTGGGACCGTTTGATGAAAATATCTTTGACACCCTGGTTGACCAGCAAGTCTACATAGCGCATCCTGTACCGCAGTTCCGGATCTACAAAGGCATCATGCACCTGACCTTCTGCATCGGTTTTGACCACGGGCAATACTCTCAGTGATTTGGATAGCAGGGTGAGGCTCCTGACATGGATCGTGATTTCGCCCATTTTGGTGCGGAATACATAGCCTGATACCCCAATAAAATCCCCCAGGTCGAGCCATTTGGAGAAAAGGGGATCATAGGTTTCCCCCAACTCATCTTTTTTGAGGTAGAGCTGGATCTTGCCATAGCTGTCCATGAGCACTGCAAAAGAGGCCTTTCCCATACTGCGGGTCATCATCAGCCTTCCGGCAATATTTACCTCCGTAAACCGTTCTGGAGTAGTGTCAAATAGAGCGAGGATCTCTGCAGAGGTGGTATTGACAGGATAGGTGGCAGCGGGATAGGGGTCTATACCGGCTTGCCTGATGTCGGCAAGGGTTGCGCGCCTAATGATTTCCTGTTCACTAAGATTTTGAGACATGTAAGTTGTTTCGAGAAGCACAAATGTAGAAAATTGGTACTGAATATCTTACATTCTCAGATAATGTTAATTAACTTATGTGTTATCTCTTATTCCTTACACCTCATTTTTTTCTGCCGGATATGACAGATCCTGTTAAAATCTCATTAATAAAAACCTTAAACCGCATAGGATATATAATGGTTTGGTGCAATATGTATAATTTTGGACCTTGTTAAAATTCATGAGGAGATTATTGTTAATGATAGTGGTGATGGCCTGCCTCGTGAAGGGAGAGAAGGTTTGGGGGCAGGATCCAATGGTGGTTAGGTTGCAGATCAATGCTTGTGGTACGCAAGAAATTCAAGGAGAATTTTTTCAATTTATAACTGGAAGTCAATCTTTTAATATTGGAAGTTCCTCCCCATCCATTTCGGTAACTGTTCCTAGTAGTTCGACCACAATTTCAATGAATTCGTTCCAAGGTCCCACTCAAGCCTTTCTAGATGCTCTAAATGCGAAAATTTCTAACTGTAATCCAAAGTTATTTGTTGACCCATATAAAAGCCCTTATTTCGGTGTAATACCTCCAAACAGTGTGGTAATAGCTTTTATTGATAGAGATCCAATACCAGGAGCTTTGAGGGTAAATTTAAATGGTGATTTATGCAAGCCGGGGGCCCCACAATCGAATATTTTTGTTATAGTTGGAACAAGTCGAAATGCAACTGCCTTATTTCAAAATTTTATGAGTTGCAGTGTAAATTGTAATAGGAATGTTGAGATAAAAATTGGTTCTAAGACTTTTGGATTTATATATGAAATAAATAAAGTAATTGATGAAATTGGAGCCTTTATATCGATACAAAATAATTCAAGAATAATTTACGAAGGTACTGATGGTTGTGTTCCTGTTTCGCTCCCCTGTGACAAACCCAAATTCATAACTCCAAAACTTTCTCCTTTGACCTGCAAAGCAGTTGGTCATGAACTTCCTGAGATGTCAGATATTTTTACAGGAAACGCCAGTTATTTTACCCAGCCTGGCAGACAAGGAACGGAGTATCCAATTGGAACCATTTTGTTTGACTCTATCGTACTATATGCCAATGATTTTAATAGTTGCAACCCTGCTGCAACTCAGATAGAACAAACATATACTGTTAGAATCAATCCTGGTCCACAGATCGATAGAAACCTTCAGAGGATAGATCAGGCATGTGGATATTATATTTTGCCTGCGATCACTGGTAATAATCTAACAGGAAATCAAAAATATTGGACCTTGACGCAAGGGCGTGGCACTGGTTATTCCTCTGGTGATACTATACGTACCAATAAAGTATTGTACGCTTATGACAAATCTTCAAATGGCTGTGAGGATGAAATCAGATTGGACATAGTATTTAATGCAGGCCCAACCATCAACAATCCTAAAGACACAACCATAGCTTGTGGCAATACTTTTAGCCTGCCGCCAATCACCGGAACCAACACCACCGGATTGAAATCATATTATACCCTTCCTTCAAAATCCGGTCAGCAATTATTAATCGGATCTATGATCACCACAGGCGGTCTTTATTATGCTTATGACGAATTCGGCCATTGTTTTGATGAAGATACTTTCAGGGTCACATTTGCTACAGGGGCTTTGTATGCCGGCAATGCTGATTTGGGTAGTTGTGACTCCATCCAGCTGCCTGTGATTGGCGGTTCAGGATTTAATCGGGATTCAACCTTTTATTTTACAGGTACCCGTGGATCGGGCATCCGATATCGGCCAGGGAATAAAATCGGGCAAACCACTACACTCTATATATATGATGTGAGCAGTGCCTGCACCGCGCAGGATACGATCCAGGTTTCATTGAATCCTCCTCCGCGACTGGATAGGTTGGTTGGTTTTGGAGGATGCTCAGAATTTGTTTTACCAAAAGATACCCTGAGTCCTAATGCCAGGTATTATTTTTTGTCCGGTGGTCAGGGAAATTTTTTGTTGGCTGGAGAAAAAGTCAGTAGCGATACTGTTTTGTATAAATTCATCGGAGATTCAGTTTGTTTTGACCAAAAAAAAATCACTATTGATATCGAATTGCCTCCGGAACTCAATGACTTAAGGGATACAACTGTCTGCGGAGATTTTGTTTTGCGTCCTATTCAGGGCAAAAACCTTACAGGTCGGCAATCTTACTATTTGTTTCAAGGTGGACAGGGTGCTCCTTATTCAGATCAAGGTACCGGCATACTAACTTCGTCAAAACTGGTATATGCATTTGATGTGAATAGTTATAATTGTAAGGATGAAAAACAATTTACAGTCACAATCTTACCCAAGCCACTGATTGATCCTATCACAGATATCTCTGTCTGCAATAGTTATATACTACCTGCTCCTACGGGTCAGAATATCCCTACGGTAGCATTCTATGACCAACCCAATGGTCAAGGTAATAAATATACTATTGGCCAGGTGATTACACAATCGCTTAGGTTGTATGCTTACCAGGCTTCTCCTATATGTGCTGCAGAGCAGGGTTTTCAAATATTGATCACTCCAGGCCCGGTATTTCAAAATAATGCTGATTTGACTAATTGTGCATCGGTTGGTTTGCCAGTTATCAGTGGTACAGGTTATAACCCGGACAGCACCTTTTATTTTACCCAGGCCAATGGGGCAGGTACCCGATATCAAGTGGGACAGACTCTTTCACAAAGTACCAGATTGTACCTTCTGGACTTATCCAATCGATGCACCCAGGACACGATAGAAGTCAATGTACTTGGCGCACCTTCATTGTCGGCGATGGCTAATGTGTTTGGTTGTGACTCAGTGCTTTTGCCTGCAGATACAGCCAATCCCACTATGAAATATTTTTTCCAGGCAGGAGGTTTAGGAGCTTCATTCAAACCTGGTGACTTCATCAAATCTTCGTCGTCACTATTTCGCTATGTGGGCACAGCAGCCTGTTTTGATGAAGAGACCATAGAAGTCACTGTGACTCCTGCTCCTCATATAACTGGTATCAGGGATACGACCTTGTGTGGCGAATTTTTGCTGCCAAAAATCAATGGAACCAATTTATCAGGTGGAGAGCATTATCATAATATGCCTGGAGATATAGGTCCGGACTATTTTGGCGATGGACGAACCATCATCGATCAGACTATCCAACTATATGCCTGGGATGGCAGTCTTAATGGGTGTTGGGATGAAAAACCTTTTAAGATCACGATACTTCCCAAACCTACGATCGAAGGCATCCCAAATATTACTGCTTGCGAATCATTTATCCTCCCCAACCCATCAGGATCTAATCTAAGTACACCATTATACTATGATCAGCGCGACGGACAGGGGAGAGCTTACCAACCTGGTGACACCATTCAGAAAACCAGCCAATTGTACCTCTATCAGTCTTCGTCTGTCTGTCCAGCGGAGCAATCGGTATCCATAACTATTCAGGATAGCATCACTTCTGCTTTTACGCTTTCTGCCTATATCACTTGTCCGGATGTACCGATTGATCTCATACATACCGGCAAGAAAAACGCTGCCACAAGGTATAGTTGGAATTTGGCTGGACCCGGATCAGCTACGCTGCCAACGTTTACAAATCTGCCAACACAACAAATCAAGCTTGACACCGGCGACTACCAAATAACCCTCTCTGCTACCGCCGTGGGCTGTGTCGGTCAAACTCAGACTCAGTTCATTCAAGTGGTCCCTAAATTAACACCTCTTCGAAACCTGACCTGCGATGCAGGACCGGACAAAATCGTGTTTAAATGGGATGCCACCCCTCAGGCGATGGACTATGGTATCGAACTGCTGGCAGGTCCTACCGGCGTCAGGTCTCCTTATGCGATGATTTTTAATAACCTTACATTAGGTCAGCAAGTAGGTGTCAGGGTCACTCCCCTGGGTGCTGTACCCTGTGCCAATGGCACTGCCGCCAGCCTGGTGTGCCGGACCAATGCTTGTGAGCCTATCACTGTGACGATCGTGGATGAAGCCCCTTTTTGCAGTGGAGATGGGCCTAAACCTTTGGTAGCTTTTGTCAACCCGGTGCCTGGAGATACTATCGGCCTTCAAAGAAAATGGTCTGGACCAGGCATCGTAGGCGATATGTTTGATCCTTCCCTGGCTGGACCGGGTAATCACACCATCAGATATACCTTGACTACCAGAGACTCCTGTGTTTATTTCGATTCTACCATCATCCAAGTCGGGCAAGGCTCAGTCATCATCCTCAATGACAAAGCAGTCGAGTGTGCACCGCCCAGTCAGCGTCAATTTAATATCAGGATGCAGATCACCACAAATAATACTCCATATACAGTTCATTATTCTTATGCCGGGGGCAGGTCCAGTACTTTTCAGTCCGGGGCAGCCAATTTTACCCTTTCTGCCTCTTTTGGATTGATCGGTGACTCCATAACGATTGACAGTATCGTCGATGCTACCGGATGCAAAATGCAGATCACCAGTATGGCGGGTACCCTCACTTTCAGAGCTGTCCAGTATATCAATACCATAGATACAGTATCAGTATGTGATTTTGGTACCCAAACTTATCAATATCGGGTGCGCATTCATAATCCCAATCACAATGACCCGTTAGTCATACTGTCCGGAGGAGGAACCCTGCAAGATTCTTTATATATATCCCCGGCCATACCTTTTGGCACCCGGCATCAAGCCTCAGTGAGTCATAGAAATGGCTGTGATACCCTTCATTGGGATATGATAGATCAATGTGCGTGCACCTCCATCAGAGATACTGTTCGCCTCAATGCTTGCGAAAATGATGTAATTCAAATTCATGGTAAGCGGTACACGGTCAATAACCCTTCAGGATCCGATACGATACCTCCCGCTGCTATTGGCACTTGTGATACGATCAGGTGGGTGGTGGTGACATTTACCAGGGATGTACTTTCACTCATCCGAAGCTCTATTTGCGAAGATGATTTTATAACAGTAGGCAACACCATATTCGATAAAAACAATCTGACTGGGGTTATAAGGTTACCCAATGCCTCTGCCAACGGGTGTGACAGTGTGATCAGCGTTGACCTTGAATTATTGGGTCCGGTAATCAGGATGGTGAGAGATACACTTTGCGCCGGTGAATCGGTGGTCATCGATGGACTCCGGTTTGACGCCGGACATCTGAGAGATACAGTGAGTTACACCCATATGGCATCTAATGGTTGTGACAGCATCGTTTATTATGATATCCGGTATGACGATATTCAAGCAGGTCTGACCCTGGAATCTGCCGGGTGTACTGCCGGGTCCGGCAAATCGGTTTTGATCAGGACCATCACAGGAGGAACAGGTGCATACACCTATGCACTTTCTCCGGCGGTAGCTTTTACTCCGATAACGGCTTTGCCCTTGCGTATCAACAATCCTCCGAGTGATACATTTAATTTATTGATCAAATCAGCAGCCGGTTGTGTGGCTGCCTTTCCCATCGCTTTTAGCCCACTCAATACCGGAGGCAGGCTGGACCTTGGACCTGACCGTGTGATCAAATTAGGAGATATAGCGCAGATCCCAATCAATGCCAATTTTACGATCACTAAATTGACTTGGATTACTCAAAACTATCTCAGTTGTACCGATTGCCTTACACCGGTCACACAGCCTTTAGTCACTACGCTCTATGTCCTGGAGGCAAGTGATGTCAACGGGTGTACGGCAAGAGATACTTTGCGCATCTATGTCGATCCGGAGGTCGAGTTTTATGTGCCTAATATTTTTAGTTTGAACAGTGCCCTTGAACCCAATCTCAATCTCAATATATTTCCTTCGCCCCAGGTATTTAATGTTCTAAGATTTTCAATTTACGATCGCTGGGGAAATGCCATGATCGACCTCAAAAACTTACCCTTATCTAATGGCATTCCAGTCTGGGATGGAAAATTTAAAGGGTCAGATGCACCCGGAGCAGTCTATGTCTACAAAGTTTTGTATGAGACTGTGGATGGTCGGGTAAAGACGAAATATGGCGATATTACCCTGGTAAGATAAGCCCTGGAGGGGTTACTTTTTTACACCCTGGTACAATACAGTGCTTGCAATGGATTTTTCTTTTAAAGGAAGATATTTTTGGCGAATATCATCCTGTATATAACTGTCCAGGCCTTCTTGCGATTCGAATGAGATCAGATGAATTTCGTATGGAGTATCCATGTTTTGTTCGATGACCGAGTTTTTATCAGGTCTGAGACGGAGCATGATTTGGCCGCCATAATCAGGTAATAGCGGAAGCACCATAGCCTCAAATTCATTATAACTTTCCTCTCCTCCCGGCTGGAGGTAAATCAGCTGGGTTATGAAAATCATATTTAGATTTTGGGCCTTCTGTTATCTTTATTCTTTGTCTTTGCCTCTTTATATACGAGGGTATCATACTTTGTAATGCTCTCATTTGCAGCATACTGAATCAAAAGAGGAAAATCTTTTTGAGTAATGAATTTTTTACCTCCTGGGAATATTTCTTTGATAGGGAACTTGCCATTGTGTTGGATCTCGAGGCGATAATATTGATTAGGGTCTCCTTGTGCTGTCAATTCTGGAAGGCATATAGAAGCGACATCAGTTTGCCCCAAATCTTCATTTAATAGACTTGGCGCTACGCAGGGGTATAATTCAAATTGTCTTTTTTTGATGACTTTGCCGCTAGGTAGTTTTACTCTGTTAGACCACCAATTGCCTTCTACTTCCATCATGGCGTCATAAGTTTGACTCCGTAGAGGAAGTGCCTGTAGTTGGTCGAGGGTTTCATTAATCAGTTTGGTCATTGCTTCTTCAAAGGGCAAATCACTATTTAAAGCTTCAATGCCCAGCCGAATGCCCAATAAATTAGAATATCCATCCTCTACGGAAAAAGCAGAGTAACGCTCCGGCACCATCGGTATGAGGGAGGTGCCATTCCAGGTGCCGATTTCGTGCCATACAGACAGATCATAGGCTACACGACCGGAGAGTTTGATCAGGTCCTGTTCCGTTAAATTATCGGGAGCAAAGATTTTTAATATTTTTTGGCCGCCTTCATATCCGAGACGGGTTACGATCAGTGAATTGCCTGATTTTTTATTTTTTACGATCAGGTCATAGATATAAGCGGTCCAATCCGCCTGATCCCTGAGATGGCCGATGTCTACGAACCCACCTTTATGTGTGTATATAATCCCATTGCCTTCATGTTTGCTGCCAAGAAAGGTGTGAGGTCCTATCAAGTCCCGGCCGGTAATGTCATTGTATCGAATAAAGGGGATAGCGGCTACTTTCAAATCGACTCCAAAGGAGCAACACGTACGGATAATTCTTGGTGGTGCTTCCTGCAATCTTTTGTCTGCTAAATTTAATGGCCTGGCATGAAGATTGGTGAGTGCAGCCAGGCACAATGCCGAAAAAATTAATTTAAACTTCATCATGGAACCTGCAAATGTATAAGCTATTTTATTTATGCGGGATATCCCATCGTCTATTAACCTTTCATTTTATTCGGGAGTAAACGATCTTGCCTCCTAGCATCGTCCAGAGCACCTGCGTTTGTTTGATCTTAAAAGGATCTATGGTCGTGATGTCCTGGTCCAACAAAACCAGGTCAGCAAGGTACCCTTCTTTGATGCTGCCAAGTTCTTTTTCTCTGAAAGCCGCATAGGCTCCTCCCTCGGTATATGCCCGGAGTGCCTGATTGACTGAAATTTTTTGTTCGGGTACCCAACCTCCTTTATTTTTTCCATCCAAAGTCTCTCGATTGACTGCGGCATCAATCCCCAGTATGGGTATGGCAGGTGCGACAGACCAATCACTGCCAAATGCAAGGCTGACCTTAAGATCAGAGACTGATTTAAATGCATAAGTTGATTTGATTCGTTCCGGTCCGATCACTTTTTCAGCCCAACAGCCATCATCAATTGAATGGTAAGGTTGCATGCTCGCGATCACCTTTGAGCGATGCATATGCTCTATTTGGTCCATGGTAGGGTGTTGAAAATGTTCTATTCTGAACCGGCGATCTTTTTCCCCATTGACTGATATGGTAGTATCGAATATATTGAGCAAGTCGCCGATGGCTTGATCGCCGATGGCATGTACCGCCACTCTTAGTTCAGCAGCATCGGATTGGAGGATCCATCGCTGCATGGAGTCCAGGGGGTTGATCAAAAATCCTCTGTCTCCTGGTTTGTCTGTAAAGTCCTGATACATAGCGGCTGTATGAGAACCTAAAGAGCCATCCATAAATCCTTTAAGCATACCCCACTGCAACATCATATTGCCCCGGCCATTTTTGTCCATAAATATTTTAAGCTCGCGCCATTGAGACAAGGGGGTAGCTGCATAGATCCTTGTGGTCAAAGAGCTCTGATTGCGCATAAAAACTTTTAAGTCATCGAATGTACCCATATGGTGTACACTGGTCACACCATGGGAGGATACATAGTCCATCGCTGCCTTGAGTGATCGGTCATCCGTAGCTTCAGAAGAAGGTGGGATTTTGATCGAGATCAGATCCATCGCATTGTCCTTGAAGATTCCTATGATCTGCTGCTTATTGTTTCTTGGGATATCGCCACCAGCAATGTTTTGGACAGCATCATCTACTCCTGCAAGCTTCAGGGCCAATGAATTACAGAGGATCATATGGCCGTCCAGTCGATTGATAGCCACCGGATGGTCAGGAGTGATCGAGTCTATCCACCACCGTTCAGGAAGTTGACCTCCCCAGTTTTCATGATTCCAGTCACCGCCCAGGATCCATTCACCTTTAGGCAAAGTAAGTGCATACTCTTTGATGGTTTTGATAAAAATCTCCCTGGAAGCCGCCTCCCTCAACTGTACAGCCGAGAGATTGTACCCTCCGGAGAGAAAGTGCACATGAGCATCTGTAAAACCCGGACATAGGAATTGTTGCCCGGCATCGATGATGGTGGTTTTGGTACCCTTGGTTTTTAATAGTTCCTCCGTAGTGCCTGTAGCTGTGATGGCGCCTTGATCTATGGCAACAGCATCAAAAGGCTGAATAACTCCGTCAGACCAGGTGTTAGCATGAATGATTATCGTTTGAGGTCCGGGCTGCTCATGACATTGAATGCCCAGCAGGCACATCAGGACTGACAGGATCAAACAACTGGCTAATAGGTGTGATCTAAATGGTACGATTAAATTTCTCATATTGCTTTATTTGTTGCTTAATCCATTTTCTAAAAACAGAGACCCGGACCCACTGGCTCGAACTGCCATAAAACGACCTGGTCCTAATGATATCAGCGATATGTTTGTTTTGAATAGCATTGATACCAGCCAATACTGCATTACCTTTAATTTTATAGAACATACCTCCACCACTGTCTCCTCCATCCAACCCATACTCCATGTCAAGGCACACTGCACTGCCGCTTCGATTAAAATCAGGCCCGTCAGGAGAATCAAAGTCGGCATAAACGTGAGGTGATAGTCCGTTTGGCAACAGTCTTCCCGCCAAGGAATCAATCATGTTATTGCCTGCAGACTTTAGACGACCTGATTCGACGATGTCTTTGGGATTATTGGCTACGCTAAAATTTCCATAACCAACCGAGGTACCTATCTGCCCGATTTCCTTTTTTGAACGGTTCAATTTGGGTAGTTGCAGATCAGATTTGGAGGAGGACAAATATAGTATGGCCAGATCAGCATCTTTGTTCTGGCGGTACAAAGGATGTATACTAAAGGAGTCGATCAATATTTCAGTCGAACCAAATTCTACATACAAAGGACTACGATCATGCGTTTTGTCCAGCGTATGCGCAGCAGTCAAAGCCATTCGTGGATGAATGAGGACACAACTCCCTTTTATTCTTCTATCCTGGGTAAACATGCCTACGCAGGCAAATTCTGGCTGTGCTGCCAGGGCTAAACTTTTTGACTTATCTATGCCATGTCGGATGACTCCCCAGGGCACGGTCAGTAATATGAAGAGTATTATTTTCAACAAGCCTAAAATTAGCCTTCTATTTTCGCTTGTAAAAATATAAAACAGGCCTGGTAAAGCCGACTCGTTCACTGATGGTATAAAAGCCGGCACGTTGATGGTCCCAGGCGATGGCCTCTCCTTGCGGTTCAGGTATATAGGGTAGTGAAATGGCAGGAGTCTGCAATATCGCATCCAGGGAAGTATCGGCCTGCGATGACCAATAATACACTTCCTTATAGGTTTTGATTAATAATTCTTTGTTATCTAAAGACCAATCCGCAGCCACTACCTGGGTAAAAGGCAAATCCATCATCTTTAAAGCAATATTGATTTTAGTGGTAGAATATGGGTACTTAAGTTGGTATAGGCTGATCCTTGATTCCCGCTTAGAAAAAATATAGAGATCAAGCGTTCTATGGTTTATACACAATGCTTCTGCGTCGCGTGGCCCATCCGGTAAAATAAACTGAATGGTATCCACGAGGAAGATACTGGTGTCTGTGCAGCCATCTTGTAGCATAGGTTCTTCGATCCGATAAATATATTTTGAAGGGAAGTGTGCGTTATTGTCGCCGATGTCTCCAATATAGATATAGGACTTTTGGTTGTTAGGCCCTGGGCCTAAAGCGATATCTTCCCAATCCCTGTTATGAATCGCAGGAAGATGTACAGTAGCCAGATATCGGGCACTGTCATCTATCAAAAATAACCGGGCTTTGTCGCCGCTATCATTGTGTACCCATAATTTACCAGGATTGTTGATACTCATGACGATGCCTGAAGCCTCATGGATCTCGTCATTGTCCAGGGTGCCGTGGGCAATCCCCGGCTCAAAGTAAGGAGATGGAGGTGGCACTGTATTGGACTTGCATCCAAAGAGATGAAAGCTGATAAAAAATAGTACAGAAAGTCTCGCCCAGAAATTCAAAATGCCCATTTGCAATTGATAGATTGATGCAAGATAAAAATTAAAAGGGGCACTATCATTCTCTCGGGATTGATGGGATTACATTCAAGATAGCGGAGATTCTCGTTATTTTGCAGGCTTCATGCCATCGATAAATAGTCTAGTGTCCAAATTGCCCGGGAGCAATCTTTTTGCCAGGGTGATTTTGCCATTTAACCTGGATATCGAATATTCTTACCATATACCTGCTGATCTTAGAGACAGGGTGGCTCCGGGGATCAGGGTTGAAGTACAATTTGGAAGAAGTAAATTGTATGCAGGAATGGTATCTGAGGTGTATCACGAGCTGGAAGTGCCTGCCCGATATAAAACGATTCTCTCTGTACTGGATGAGGCTCCTATCATCACACCATTACAATTAAAGACCTGGCATTGGCTGGCCGATTATTATTGTTGTAATGTAGGGGAAGTCATGGCGGCAGCCTTGCCCGCGGCTTTCAAACTGGATAGTGAGTCCAAAATCAGTTTGCATCCAGACTTTGAGCAAGATTTTTCAGAACTCGATGATCAGGAATATCTCATTGCTGAAGCACTATCACTGCACAAGGCCATCAGTGTAAAAGAGGTACAAAAAATATTAAGTAAAAAATCAATCAAAAAAGTCAT
Source organism: Saprospiraceae bacterium (assembly GCA_016709995.1). Taxonomy (NCBI): domain Bacteria; kingdom Pseudomonadati; phylum Bacteroidota; class Saprospiria; order Saprospirales; family Saprospiraceae; species Saprospiraceae bacterium. The sequence continues at coordinate 1,970,415 of JADJLQ010000001.1, read as the reverse complement.
TGATCAGATGGCTGCCAAAGGCATCATCGTGGTGGAAGAGGAATTAGCATCCGGCTTAAGAGATAAAAAAGAAGAGTTCATCAAACTTGATCCAATATATCGTGGAGATCCGGATTTTCTGGTCCAGGCACTCGACCTGGTGACTAAGTCAGAATCCCAGACGCAGGTGATGCTGGCCTTCATCCAATATGCCAGACCCCATCATGAGATCAGTCGCAAAGTATTGTCAGAGCATGTGGCAGTGACGACCCCGGTGCTCAAAGCAATGGTTAAAAAAGGGATTTTCCAATTAGAAAAACGAAAAGTCAAACGAAACATAGCCACTCATCTGGATACCAGTCTGCCGCCACTTTCAAAAGATCAGGTCCAGGCTATCACTGAAATCAAAACCTCTTTTGATTTGGGCAAAAACGTAACCCTGCTCCATGGTGTGACAGGTAGCGGTAAGACCAGGGTATACAGTGAGTTTATTCATGATATAGTAGAGCAAGGAGGGCAAGTGCTGTACCTCCTGCCTGAAATAGCGCTGACCGGACATCTGATCAATAGATTGCGTGCTGTGTTGGGCAGCAATCTTTATTTGTACCACTCCAGGATCAGTCAACGGGAAAGAATAGAGACCTGGCACGCCGTCATGCAAGGGGCACCTGTAGTATTAGCCGCGAGATCGGGCATATTTTTGCCATTTAAAAATCTGCAGCTCCTCATTGTCGATGAAGAACATGATCCTTCCTACAAACAGCACGACCCGGATCCCCGATATCAGGCACGAGACACTGCTATCTGGCTGGCCAGTCAATGTGGGGCCAAAGTAATCCTGGGCAGTGCGACACCCTCTATTGATTCCTGGTATCATGCTATGAATAAAAAATATGGCTATGCCATGCTTAATAATCGGTTTAGTGAATCGCCCTTGCCAGAATTTGAATTGGTCGACCTCTTTATCGAGCACAAGATGAGGGAGGAACCATTCATCATTAGTCATGTCTTACACGAAGCGATATTGCGGGCATTGCGACAAAAAGAACAGATCATATTGTTTCAAAACAGGCGGGGATATGCACCTCAACAACATTGCTCTAACTGTCACTGGCATGCCATGTGCCCCAATTGTGATGTCAGCCTCACGTATCACAAGTATCTTAATAAGTTAATTTGTCACTATTGTGGTTATAAAAGAGAGTTGTTTAATGCCTGCCCGGATTGTGGCAAATCCACCATTGCACTCAAAGGATTTGGTACGGAGAAAATAGAAGACGAACTTAAACGATTATATCCTGCCGCCCAATCACGCAGATTGGACCTGGACACAGCAAGATCCACAGCCAATTACCAGGAGATTCTCGAACAATTTGAAAATAAAGGAATCGATATCCTCGTAGGGACCCAGATGATCAGCAAGGGGCTGGATTTTGACCATGTAGCGCTAGTAGGTATTTTACAAGCAGATAGCATATTTTATTATCCTGACTTCAGGTCCAATGAGAGAGCATATCAATTGATCACCCAGGTAGCAGGCCGGGCTGGTCGCAAGGATATCAAAGGCCGCGTGATTCTCCAGGCATATAATCTCAATCATCCGGTGATCAAATACATCCTCAACTATGATTATGAGGGATTGGCTAAAAATGAATTGCACGACAGGCAGTTGTCTTCTTATCCCCCCTATTCCAGGTTGATCGAAATTACGGTCAAGCATAAAAAACCTGAATTGGCTGACCAGGCTTGTCTTCTGATGACCAGGATACTGCAGGAAAAATTTGGTGAAAGAATATTAGGACCCTTATTGCCCGGCATACCGCGATTGAGAAATTTTTATTTGAGAGCAGTGTTGATCAAAATGGAAAAAAGCGGGTCATTGATCAGAGAGATAAAAGAGGCTATTAAATCAGCTATCCGGCAAGTAATCAAGACACCTGGTTTTTCCTCAACGAGGTTCAATGTAGATGTGGATCCTGGTTAAGGAGGATATAAGAGTGCTACTAATGTAATTCGATCGTTTTAACCGATTTTATGCCTAAGGTCGAAAATTGAACATGTCTGAGATGTGCCTTAGACCGATAATCCTGGATGATCTCCAGGATGTCCTGATCGATGTATTGACTCTCAAGTCCATTGATTTCAACTTCACTGTATTCCGGAATTTTATCCAAAGCTTCTGATAATCTCCTTTTGTTCAAAAAATTTACATTTTGATCCAAATCGAAAATATATTTTTGATGATGACCAACATTTATTTCCTTGACTTGAAATCCTGCCTGGTAAGTATGTTTAAATAGAAAATAAATGGCATAAATCAGCCCGATCAATACTCCTATCAAAAGATCAGTAAATAAAATGGCAACCACCGTGAAAATAAATGGAAAGAATTGTTCCCGGCCCTGGCGGTATACATCCATGATCATGCTGGGTTTTGCCAGATTATAACCCGTACGAACGAGAATGATCGCCAGGATACAATAGGGAATCTTATTAATCAAGGGAATGGCCACCAGGATGGCAAGTAAAAGCCACAACCCGTGTAAAAAAGCCGACATTTTTGTTTTCGCTCCTGCTTCTGCATTGGCAGAACCCCGGATGATCACTGCGGTGATTGGTATCCCTCCTAAAAGCCCGCTGACAATATTGCCGGCCCCCTGTGCGATCAATTCACGGTTATTTGGTGTGATGCGGTTATAAGGGTCTAGTTTGTCTATAGCGGCGATGGAAAGCAGTGTTTCCAGTGAGGCTACAAATCCAATTAAAATTGCATTTTTCCAGATTAACGAATTGGTATGATCCATTCGCATTAACAAAGAAAAATCAGGCAAATGTATATAGCTCAATATATCGTTGGGTACCTGGATAAAATGATTTGGTTGTAGTTTGATCACAGGCAAAAATAGATTGATGCCCATAGCCAGAAGAATCCCTATCGCCACCGCTATAAAGGAACCTGGCAGGAAACTAATTTTTTTGGATAAGTATTTGTTCCAGCCAAACATAAGCAGCATGCTACAGACCGCTGTAATGAATACCCCTGCTGAAGATGTCTGATACAAATCTGCTAAATGCATGAATCCATGATCAAACGTAATGATGTTAAACAATTGGTTGCTCCAGAAATCAGGCTTGGCGTAACCAATGATGAGCGGTATTTGCTTAGAGATCAATAGTATCCCTATGGCAGCCAACATGCCTTTGATGACAGCAGAAGGAATAAAGTGAGTAAAGCCACCCAATCTAAAAATGCCCAGGATAATCTGAATGACGCCGGCCATGGCCACCGACATAAAAAAGTATTCCAATGAGCCGAGTTCAAGGATGGTGGCAGCGCAGATCGTAGCGAGTCCGGCAGCAGGACCACTCACGCTGAGCCCCGATTTGCTAATTAGGGTGACCAAAATGCCTCCAATCACCCCCGCGATTAGCCCGCTAAAGACAGGAGCATTAGAGGCTAATGAAATGCCAAGGCATAATGGCAGCGCAACGAAAAATACGGTGATGCTTGACCGTAAATCGTGACGAATAAGGCTGTCTATTAAATGTTTTGATTTATTCAAGTTCGAGATATTAGCAGAGCTTTTAGCATGTGGAGTGTAGGGCGTGTGATACAAGAACCACAAATTTAATACATCGACTATTAACAAACCACCACTAAATTTATTTAACTTTTTTCTTTTGCCGGACCCAAAATTACTTTTCCACCCTTTGCACCGGTATGCTGCCGGTCCCATATGGTGAGTTGGCCATTGACGATGACAGCTTCGAATCCCTCTGCATAAGCATGTGGTTTTTCATAGGTGGCTTTGTCGCTTACTTTCTCTGGATCGAAAAGGACGATATCTGCTTTATATCCTTCTCTCAATAACCCCCGCTCTTTAAAGCCAAATTTTTGGGCCGGCAATGAGGTCATCCTGCGCACAGCTTCTTCGAGGGATAGGACCTTTTCTTCCCGCACATATTTGCCAAGTACTCTCGAGTTGGTACCATATGACCTGGGGTGGGGTACACCACGACCAAAGGTCTGCACTCCTCCATCAGCACCAATCATATTGTAAGGTGATTGCATAATATTGCGCACATCCTCCTCACTCATCTGGTGGTAGACCATCTGAGCTCCACCATGATCTGCGATGTCCAGCAGGGTATTGATTTCGCTTTCTATTGTGGCTGGTCTTTTCCATTTAAGATTGATTTCATGTATATTTTTTCCATTTAAGGAAGTGTCATGGCTGCAATAAGCTACTACGGCGTAGGTGTAATCGGTAAATCTCATTTGTTTTAAATCTTCAGACATTTCCTTTATGATGTTGGATTTGATCGCTGCAGATTGAAGTCGGATGTGCAGACTGTCATTGCCACCGGCCAAAGCCCATGAAGGTATCCTCGAATGTAGATTGGTGCTGCTCGCGGTATAGGGATACTGATCTACGGTAACTTCCACTCCTGAGCGTCGTGCAGCTTCTATCATCCACAGAGTTTTAGCAGAGCTACCCCAATTATTTTTACCGGTGACTTTAAAGTGGGATATTTCTACTGGGAGGTTTGCTTCCCTTCCGATCGTGATGGCTTCATTGATCGCTGCTTCTACAGAATCGCCTTCATTGCGTATATGGGAAGCATAGACGCCGCCTAGTTTGGCACTTTGTTTGGCCAACCCAATGATTTCGTCTGTATTGGAGTAGGTGCCGGGTACATAAATAAGTCCTGTCGATAATCCGACTGCCCCTGCTTTCATCCCTCTTTCTACCAAAACTTCCATTTGTTTTTGTTCGCCTGTAGTAGGAGGACGGGCATCCATTTTCATGACTTGATTACGGACCGTATTGTGTCCTACCAGAGATGCCACATTGATAGAGACTCCCAAGCTATCGAGGCGATTAAAAAACTCAGCCAGGTTTTCAGCCGAGTTACCACAATTGCCTGTAACGACAGTAGTCACTCCATCAAACAAATAATTATCGGCAGTGGATTTACTCATGATGCCTCCCTCGATATGCGCATGTACATCGATAAAACCCGGGGCGACAATCAGGCCATGCGCATCAATTATTTTGTCTGCTTTGAATTGAAGATTTTTACCGATGTGTTGAATGATGCCATTGGATACATATAGATCACTGTAGTACCAGCTATTGCCTGTACCATCCAGGATGCGACCGTTTTTTATAAGGATATTATTTTGTGCGGAGGCAAAGTTTAGGCTTAAGGCACAAAGCAAGACTAATCTGATGATATACATGTTGGATAAATATAAACATTATTGATCTTTCCCACGCCGCTTCCTTTTATTAAATTTGAAAATAAAACTTAAACCCTGTGCGTCATGTTCATTGATTTCTAAAGACAGGAAGCAAATATATTTTTGTATTCCCCTTTAACCTATAATTGTTTATTTATCTTAGTATAATCTATGAAGCGATCTACGTTTATCAAAACCACCGGCCTTGGAGCCTTAAGCTGGATGATGCATCCTGCATGTAAAAACAAAAAACTGACTTCTGCCACCGTCAGTAAAAGGGACCGCATGCTTCAATGGTTAGAAGGAAAGTCATTGCCCGGGTATATTCCCGCAGCTTTTTTTATACATTTTGATGCTCAGCACAAACTTGGTACTGCTGCGGCAGAGCAACATATTAACTTCTTTCGGGCGACTGACATGGATTTTGTAAAGATCCAGTATGAGCAGGAAATGCAACCGGTTGATTTTATCAAAAAACCTTCAGACTGGGCCCGGTGGTCTCCGCCTGACCTTGATTTTTATGAACCCCAGTTGTTGGCAGTTAGGGAGATAGTAGGTGGTTTAAAAAAAGATGCCCTGGTGATCATGACCTTATATTCACCATTTATGTCTGCAGGCCATGCTGCTACCAAAGAAGTGCTATTGGCCCATCTCGAAGAAAATCCTGATGCGGTCAAGGTCGGTCTGGATAGGATGATCGAAAGCCAAATGTCGTTTATAAAAGAATGCATCCGGATAGGAGTAGATGGGTTTTATATGTCGACTCAAGGCTCGGAGACAGGTCAACTCAGCAACCCATCCATTTTCTCTCAGTATATCAAGCCCTCTGACCTCGTTGGTATGAATGAAGCCCAAACACATTGCCCATTCAATATATTGCACGTATGCGACTATCATGCCCCATACGCATCTTATGAAGCTGTGTTGGACTATCCGGGCCAGGTAGTCAATTGCAATCCGCAGACTACATCTCAATTATATACCTGGCAGCAAATCGAGAGTCTTTTTCACCGGCCTTGTATGGGTGGCCTGGACAGGCATGGAGTCATAGGCAAAGGCGGGGAGGAAGCATTAAAAACCGAAATCGATCGGGTGCTGAAAGATGCTCCAAAACGTTTTATTCTTGGTGCTGACTGTACGGCGCCGGGAGATACCGATTGGAGACGATTGCGGTTGGCCATAGATCGGGCACACGGTGCGCAAGGTTAATTTATGAAAATCTAGTAATAGGTTTAAACGAAAGGATTTTGAATAACCAGGCCTTTTATTTTATGACCAGAATGTAAATCTTCAGAATAAATGATACTGCAATCCTGTGCCAAAGCAGCACATAATATCATAGAATCATAAAAAGAATAATTATAATGATTTTTAAGATGTAAGGACTGAATTATAAAATCAATATCTGGACGAATATTACATTGCGGAATTAATATTTCCTGAATGTATAATAGAATATCTTCTGGTTTTAACGTTAATATCTTGCCTTTTGTAGATACATTTATAAATTCCTGAATCACTTGAAAACTCAACCTGCCTAGACCATCAACAAGTCCTTTTTGGATAAGGTCAGAAGCGATTTGTTTTTTTCGCATGTCTTTCTTGTCGAATGAATACAATATAATATTAGTATCGAGTAAAAATTTATCTTTCATTCATTTCCTCCCTTGTAGGCATACGCTTTAAACTTGCGTATGACAGTTTTTTCATAATATCCTGATATTTTTTGGCTGATTGTTTCACGCCAGTATACTTTTCCAACCAAAGCCGGAATTCATTGTTTAAAGTGGTGTGTTCCTTAAATGCCTTCTCTCTTGCTTTGCGGATTAAAGCCTCATCCGCGGTTAAAGTAATATTCTTAGTCATCACATTATATTAGTGTACACAAAAATAGTGTAAATTTTTATTCATTTTTTGATATTTTACAAAAGATGGTCCAGATACTTTTTTTCGCAGAATTCTGATCAATGGTACTCCAACCTGATTGATAGGTTGGGTTAGGTAGTATTGAATATTCTCAAACATTAGTCGATAAAACCTGGCTACTGGCAGAAAAACAAGTCTGATTTTGGTTGATAAAGTGTAAAATTGATAATATATTCACTCAAAGCTATAGATCATGCGACAAAGCCATATGTACCGATATCCTAAAGATTACAAGACTCTTAAAGCTGAGTTTGTCCGTTCTGTTTTTAACACCATCGGTACCAGTGCCCTATTGATTTTTATTAACCAGGCTACTTCTCCGGGTCACTTCTGGGCCCGTATACCGGTATTTATTATGTTCGGTGTATTGGTGTTGAAAGGCTTTAAATTATTAGGGAGTAAAGTAGCACATCGGATGGAGGAAAAACACTTCGAGCCTTCTAGCAGGCAAGAGTATACTGCACCTTATGATCACCTTGAATTGAAAAATCTTTCTGACTATCAGCAGCATCAAAAGCCCTGGAAAGAATCAGAATTCGTAAAATCCAATTTGCAGTAAGCGAATCCTTCCTAGGGAGTCATCCGTATTTTATTGTGGATAATTATCTTCAAAATGACTGCTGTGGTGGTGCAATTCATATAAGCCATCGGCCAAGTATACTTTCAATGTGTTGGTAAAAATGAAAGCAGTATCCATCTGGATTTTATAGCCGATATGAAAGAAGGGGAGATCTAGGTTGACGGGATCAAAATATAGAAGCATGGCAGGATTGTCACATGATCTATCTACAGTTTGACTACTTTTCCAAATAATTATTTGATATTGTCTCATGCAATTGGTTCGTTTACAATTAGTTGACAAATATTATAGTGCATGTTGGGCTGAATTCAATTTTATAGAATATTATTTGCATATTGATACGAAATCTCAGAGTAATTGAGTGATCTTGGCTAAATTTTCAGGTTCATATTTGTTAATGATATGTTAATTGAAAAAAAAAAAAAATACTTTTTGCTATTTTCTGATTTAATTTTATTTCAATTCTTTGAATGCGCTGTACATCCTAGGTCTTTACACACAGATCAGAGAATGCCGGATCCCGAAAAGGCAATAGAGTAGGGTAAAAAATAAATTATTATTACATGTATCGAATTACGGTATTAATCTTAATTTTTTGTTTTTCATGTGTCAAGTCTGCTGATGTTGAATCAGGAATAAGCGATGCTGAAACTGAAAAAATTATCAACGCCGAATTAAAAAATTTGGCGTCATCGATTTTAGAAAAGAGTAATATCTTGAATTTTGATTTTTCGAAGTTAAAATCATCAATTTTATCTTTGTCCTATAGAGATGATTCACATAGGATCGATCAACTAATAGAAAAATCAATGTATCATTCATTGAAGTTGAAGCTGTATAAAGCAGAGAGTGATTTGAATTCATTCGTAGCCCCAGATGATGGAGATACTATTTGTACAGATATCTATCTTTTTGATGTTACGCTTGCAACTGTTGCCTACGGTGGTTGCGTAGTATTATCAGGAACTACGGCTACGGCTGGTTGTACTCTACTTTATATTGTGGCTTTAGAAGCGGCACAATTTAAATTTGATAAGTGTCTTGGAACGACTTATAACTAATTACATTAAAATTTACTTTATGAAAAAAATATTTGCTTATTTAGTGATATTAAATTTTATCACTGCTTGTGCTCAAACAGATTCAAAAAAGAATTACTTAATAGTATAGTAGATGATCCGATTTATTATGAATACCAGCAGACACTATCGCAGAATGCAATAAATATTGCTACTGCAGTTTATGATATGGAGGCTATCAAAAATTTGGTTATAAAGCTAAATGTAAACACGCTTGATGCTACGCTGCTTGATTATTTTGTACCTATAAAAGGTGGGGTGGACTATTTAAATTTGACTATTAAAATGGATCAATTGTTTTCTAAGTTGGTTGAAAACCATACCATCCTTAAGAATATTAGGCCTGAGGACGGGCTTGAACTTTGGAAAATGTTTGATCATAAATATGGATTTTCTAAGAAGACAAATCAAATGATTATGGATAATGTAAAATCAAAAAACTAAGTATGAAAAAGTTGCATTTCTTGCTTTATATTGGGATTGCCCTGTTTTTATTTTCTTTTAGAGAAAATTGTGACGCTCAGTTTAGCTCCGATTTAAATTACGCTTATGATCAATATCAAAGTACTTTACTGAGCTGTCAAAACTATGGTATTGGTAAAGCAAATTGTCAAACGGAAGCCAATTATGCCTACAATTGGAGAATAGATAACGCTTCGTGCGAATATATGAAATGTGTAGGCGGAATTTGTGGTCCAACCACTAATGCTTTCTAAGTAGTATATTTTATAATAAGACAATTCTGTACATGATTAGCCTTTATTCAAGTGGTTAACCTCAAGTGAGCTATTGTTTTCGATCATAAACTAAATCATGATTACCTTTGCCTAATTTGGGATTAGCTTAATTGGTTTAAAATGAATAAAGATCATATTGATATTATCTTAAATTCGTTAAGGGATCTTGTAATATGGGCTGTATATATTCAACTCATTTATAGGTTACTTACAAATCCAAACATTTTTAAGCAAGCGACCGATCCCAGGGAATCATTTCATATCTTTTTTAACATACTTATTTTTTTGGCAATATCATTTATTTTATTTTTGGAGATACGAAAATATTTTAACTGAGATTCAAATTTTGAAGAGCTTTAAACGTGAATCTATATATTTTAATTATAAGGTTTCAGGGATTTTGGAGCAAAGAGCTGAATGTGCTGTATATTGGTGTGATGATGTGACTTCAAGTTCATGCGGCTCTTACAAATATAGATTTAGGGGAGAAGTTATAAGTGAGGTGACACAACCTGGGGTGTATTGCGTGCTGGGGCTCGCTGATGTCGAGCTCACTTTGAAATACACGAGATCAATACCGCTCATCCTTCCTGTATGGTAACCGCTCCATCCCCACGACCTCCATGCCTTTAAATCCAAAATTGAGAGATAGTTATTTTCCTGAAAATTTCATACTATATTTTTTTAACTCTGAATATGCCATTTTTATAAACTGAAAAATGATTAAATAATGCCTCTAATTTTTCAGTAAATAAAAATTGTACCACAGTCAATTTTTCTTTAGCGCTTGCATCTTCCAATCGTAACAGTAATATGCCTTTGTAATTATTTTTTGTTTTATGCGTTAATTCACCAAAATCTTTATCCATAGTAATATAGTAATTAACAAACTAGCCTTATTCTTAAAAGCCAGGTCTATAATTCTTTCATCTTCCATTCTGGGATTGATTTTAAGAATTGAGATAATTTGGAATCCTTGCTCTGCTAGCCAACTTTCGATGCTTTTACCTACACCTACATCTATTACGATGATAGGTTTATCATTCCATGAATTGCTTCTTCTTCCTTGGTATCCATGACATGGGCTGCATAGACTAAACAAGCCCTTATGTCATCTTTTTCCAATGTAGGATATTCATCCAAAATCTCTCTTTCTGTGATGCCCCTGGAAAGCATTTTTAAAATATGAATTACAGATATGCGCATGCCTCTAATGATCGGCTTGCCACTCAATACTTTAGGATTAGTAGTAATTCTATTTAATAGGGATAGATCCATTTTGAAAGTAAAGTTACAGCCATTTCGCAATAAAAATCAGGAGTTAATTCATAATCCCTAACACCGTCATCTTTTCTATTTAGCCAGAGCGTCAAATTCGCTGGTCATCAATACCGCTCATCCTTCCTATATGGTAACCGCTCCATGCCCACGACCTCCATACTCTTAAATCCAAAATCATCCACCACCTTCCCCTTGATCAAATAGATTCCTTTTCCTTTAAACGGGTAGGCCTCTAAGGAAGGCGGAAAATGAGTCGTATCAAAAAATCGTCCTTCCCGGTCTACCCAGGTGCCGAAGCTCATCAGTTTATTGTTTTTAGTACTCACCCATTTGCGTGTCACATAGTAGCCGTACATGATCACGGTCTTGCGGTAGTGTTTGGGCATTTCGGTAGCAGTGATACCGGTAGTGTGTTGGTCGATATAGGGGGCATCGAGGAGGTCAAATGGGGAGCACAGTGGAAAACCTAACAATTCTATTTCATCAAATGCCTGCTCATGCCTGCCTTCTTCCAGGGCCGGCAGGGCAAACTGCTCTGAGGCGTCCGGGAAAAAATTTCCATTTTGCGCATATTTGACCTGTGGATTGTGCACCATGTTTTTTTCCCACATCAGTTCGTATTTGTTCATGCGGGTGAACCGGAAGGCATTGATCCGGATGAGGATCTCCAACTGCTCTTTGCTGATATCGATCCGCTGTACAAAGTCTTCGAGGCTGCGGAAGACGCCGTGCTCAAGCCGCTCTTCGACGATCCGCGCCGCCACCTTTTGCTCCAGGCTCTGGATATGCACCAGGCCTATAAACACATCATCCCCGTAGATCGTCGTGAGATAGGTGCTGTGATTGACGCAAGGGGCATGGATGATCGCGCCGCACATACGCGCCTCGTGTACATAGAGCTCGGTATTGTAGAAGCCCCCAAAATTATTGATCACCGCCACCATGAATTCACGCGGGTAATAGGTCTTCAAAAACAAACTCTGGAAACTCTCCACGGCAAAACTCGCCGAATGCGCCTTACAAAATGAATATCCACTAAAGCTCTCGATCTGTCGCCATACCTCCTGGGTGAGCGCGTCGCTGTAGCCCCTTGCTTTGCAATTGACAAAATATTTTTCCTGCAACCGCCGGAAGGTATCGCTCGATTTTTTCTTACCGGTCATGATGCGCCGCAATACATCACTTTCGTCGAGGTCGAGCCCTGCAAAATGGTGTACGATCTTCATCACATCTTCCTGGTATACCATGACGCCATAGGTTTCTTTGAGATTTTTTTCAAAGACAGGGTGGAGGTACTGGATCTTCTCCGGATGGTGAAATCGCTCAATGTACTCCCGCATCATTCCACTCTGTGCTACGCCCGGTCGGATGATTGAGCTCGCCGCCACCAGGTGTACATAATCATCACATCGCAGCTTGTGCAGCAGACCGCGCATAGCCGGTGACTCGATATAAAAACAACCGATACAGTGCCCGGATCTCAACTGTGCTCTGACATTGGGGTCTTCTTTGATCTTGACTACATCGTGCACATCGAGTGACTGGCGTTTGTTGCGCTTGACGATATCGACAGCATCTTTGATATGACCGAGGCCGCGTTGGCTGAGTACATCGTATTTATGAAAACCCAGATCTTCTGCCCCATACATGTCAAAATGGGTGATGGCAAACCCCTTGGGCATCATCTGCATGGCCGTATGATAGTTGAGCGGTCGCTCACTGATGAGGATACCTCCTGCATGGATAGACAGGTAATTGGGGAAGTTTTCGATGAGTTTACCAAAGCGGAAGATATGCTTGGCCCAGGGATGGTGTTTGTCTGCAGCGAGTGGTTCGTCGACGATGATATCTATGTCGTTTTTGGGTAGTCCAAATACCTTGCCGAGCTCGCGGATGATCGACCTTCCCTTAAAAGTATTGTAAGTAGCCAGTAAGGCTGTGTAGGCATGCCCATAGCGTTTGAAGATATAATCGGTCACATCATCGCGCTCGCTCCACGAGAAGTCGATATCAAAGTCGGGGGGAGATGATCGATGCGGATTGATGAATCGCTCAAAATACAGGTCGAGTTCCAGGGGATCTACATCGGTGATGCCCAGGTTATAGGCCACGATACTATTAGCCCCGCTACCTCGCCCTACATGGTGGTAGCCCGCACTGCGCGCGTAACGCACGATGTCCCAGGTGATGAGAAAATAGGCTGCAAAACCGAGTTTGAAGATCACCTGCAGTTCTTTTTCAGTACGATCGATAGCCTGCCGGTGACTGGCGGTATAGCGACGGCGACATCCCTCGCGTGCGAGTTTGGTGAGCAACTCATAGTCGCCGCCGGGGTTGCCGGTGAAGGTGCGACGATTGACCCCGGTACCACTGTCGAGAGTGATCTCACATTGATCTATCAGGGATTCACTGCGATGGAGGAGCTCGGGGTATCGGTCGTAAGCGGCGCGGAGTGACGCAGTAGATTGGAGATACTCCGAGTCGGATGCGGTATCAGTGGGGGTCAGTCGGGTATGCACGATATTCAGATCGATGCAACGCATGAGTTTGTGCACCCGGTATCCCTCCGGATTGCGATGTACCACTGATGGAAAGGCGATCAACCGGTCAGCACGTTGTCTCAATGCGGACGAGTACAAGCCACCTACCTCAGCAGGGGTCACCCCATAATATTCATGCGGTGCAAAGTCCTCCAGCGTCTTGGGTAATGATCTGTACACGATATAACAATGTTGCAGCGGCGGAGCTATGGCCGACAGAGGCTCGCCCTTGAGTGAACTGTCAGTCAGCAGCCCACAGAGTTCACGCCAGCCCTCGGCGTTTTTGGCGATACCCGTATAGAGATACCTATAGGTTGTATCCCGGTACTCTAAGCCCAATAGCCCTCTTACACCTGCCTTGGCACAAGCTTGCAAAAACTCAAAACTCGCCGAAGTATTATTTATATCTGTCAGTATCAATATTTTATGCCCCAGGGCAGCGGCTTCTGTGACCAGCTCAGTAGGGGAGAGGGTGCCATGACGAAGGCTATAATAACTGTGGCAGTTGAGATACATCTGGCAAATGTCGGATAATTCGACAAATATAGATGGAAAAGTAGACTTTTTAAAAGCCGATACAAAACTATTTAAAAGATGGACCCCTGAAAAATGAGAATCTGTATTATTCCGTATTTTTGTGTATGACCTTTATTGTTGACCCAAAAAATGATCGTGAAGCTAAAGTAGTTTCTGCTTTTCTAAAAAGCCTTTCTATTAAACATCATACTGAAAAGGATGAAGACAAGGCTATGCTTAAAGCAATGGAAGAAGGTAGGAAGTCACGTAAACTGACGGATAAAGAGCAAGCAGAAATGGTCACAAGATTGCGACAAGGGAAATGAAGTTGTTTTCCAGGCGTGCTTTTGAAAAGGAAGCTGATAAATTACCAGGATATAAAAATCAAATTGTCGTACATATTTGATGAGATTGTTCGTGCAGAAAAATTATCTGACATTAAAAATTGCAGGAAATTAGCTGGCCATAAAACAGCGTATCGTATCAAACTGAATAGGTTTAGAGTTGGTTTCTTCTTTGAAAATAACGTGATTGAACTTGTAAGAGTTTTAGATCGAAAGAATATTTACAAATATTTTCCATAGTTTGATATCCGTCTGTAAGTCTTATGGCCCAGGGCAGCGGCTTCCGTGACCAGCTCAGTAGGGGAGAGGGTGTCGTTTTCGTAGATCTAAAGAAGATCGACAGCAAAGAACAAACTGCCATATTGGAGAGTTGGAGAATTGTGACAATACTTACGAAGCTACTGACAACTTATTAAAAAGGATCCTTACAAATTGCCTCCCCTCATTCACTTTCATCATCAAACCATACTTCCCAGGCATCCTGATTCGGGTGAGGAGTGTAGATGGAAACCTCCGGGATTTTTCTGAGTAGAGCTGCCACGGATGACTTTAAGATGGCGTCATCACCAAATATGATTTTACAAAATGTTTTTTTCTGGGCAAGGAGGGATTGGATAAACTCTTCACAAACTTCCAATTGGTAATCCAGTGGTCGATCGTGGGTACGCGGGAAGTCATTTTTCAACGATTCATACTCCAAATTCAGAATGGTGGATTTTTTGCTGGATGGCTTTCCAGCTTTTTCTGAAGATTTAATGCCACCGGTATTTTTGTCAGATTTGGTGGGGTGACCAATCAAAGCAATCTCTTCTGCATTGACTTCCAGTATCTTTCCATCAGCAGATTTAATCTTAAATAGACCTGAGTTTCCTTTGCCTTGAAACCAACCTCGGACTCTGCTAGATTTTACCATCACCTCATCACCGATCCATATATCATCTATATTCATCAGTAAATCGTTTTAATTTTAGGCCAATCTACAGGTATGTTCTTGAAAAGTAAAAAAAGACATTTTATTTGCGTTTTATAAATTAGATTTATATTTGATATTTATAAATATAATCCATATGTCCACTTTTACCAGTAATTTGCCGGATGAGCTCTTGGAGAAACTTGCTTTAAAAGCTAAAGCGCTGTCTTTACCTAAAAATAAACTGATTGAAGCGGCCCTGAAGTTATATCTGGATCATTTGGAAAGAGCTGAGTATATCATATCCTTCAAAAAAGCAGCTAAGGATGTAGATGTGATCAAAATGGCTGAAGAAGGGATGATGGACTACTTGAATCAGTTGGATCTATGAAACAAAAAGAGATTTGGATGGCTGATCTTAATCCAACCATCGGCTCAGAACAATCGGGCATATGGCCGGTGGTAATATTAAGTGGTAATGCATTGAATGATCATATGCCCATAGTGATCGTCGCCCCATTATCCTCTAAAATCAAAAACTATAAAGGTCATCCGGTGTTATCTCCCGATAAATCGAATGGATTAGAGGCTCCATCCGAAATCTTACTTTTTCAAATAAAATCAATTTCTAAAATTCGGTTACAGCAGAAATTGGGGGAGATCAGTGAAATGACTTTCAAATCCTGCCTGGTAACGATCAGTGATTTACTCAAATATTAATTTGCGAGACAAGTGAAGGGGTGACTCGAAGTCACCCCTTCACTTTGTCACTTTGTGACTTTGCTCGTTGGTCTTTATTAAATTAAATTTGGAAATGAATTTTTACACAAACCAGCTTTTTCATGTCTATAACCAGGGCAACAATAGAAATACCATTTTCTTTTCTGATGAAAACTATGAATACTTTAGATGGAAAATGAAAGCATACCTTTTGCCTTTTGTTGATGTTATATCATATTGCCTTATGCCTACCCATTTTCATTGGCAAATCTATGTGCATAAAGATTTCATTGAGCGGAAGACACTGAGAAACCATGTAGAAGAAGTTGAACGACAAAGGCTGAAAAATAAATATGGTGAGAAGGGATTCACCAACTCTTCACCTACTCTTTTCAAAGTCAATGAAAATTCGCTGGTTTCTTTAAACGAGGCTATTGGTATACTACAGCGTACTTATACCAGAGCACTCAATAAAGAAAGGAACTGGACTGGCAGTGTTTTTAGAGCTGATTGCAAATCAAAAGATGGATGGAGTGAAGAATTTATTACGGTGGCAAAATCAAATGGAAAGGCTGATTTTCGATTTACTATAGATAATAATTATGGATATACTTGTATGAAATACATTCACGAAAATCCAATCAAAGCCGGGTTAGTCAATGCAACTATTAATTGGAAATACTCTTCAGCCAGAGGATACGCGGGATTAGAGAATGATGGCATTTGCAATGTCGAGATGGGCAGGACAATCATAGGAATCAAGTGACGAGTCGAGGGACAAGTGAAGGGGTGACTCGAAGTCTCCCTTTCACTTTGTCAGCAATTCCCAGTAAAACTTCGGATGGAGGCGTTGTTTTTGCTGATGGATATCATCCATTATATTTCTGAGTGTCTGTTGTATACGAGGACTGGCTTTAGCCTTTTTGATGACAAAATCCAATAGCTGGGGATACCTCAATATTCGTTGTAGTCGTGCACTAAACTGGAGCTCTTTCCACATCCTCCGATAGATCTCCGCATCATAGAGTTGATTGGTTTTGGCGGAAAAATCGCCCTGGCCAAGATGTTGGATGATATGCATGGCAGCGACCCGACCACTTCGGATAGCATTGCCGATACCTTCTCCGCTCAGGGGATCTATCAGCGAAGCTGCATCACCAAGGAGGAGGTATCGGTCACCTGATATTTTTCTTTTCCTGGACGCTAAAGGCAGGTTAAATCCTTTGACAGACTCAAGTGCCCTGGCATGCGCAAACCGAACTTTTAACATAGGATGCGTGGAGATCAGTTCGTCCAGGGTTTCCTTAAGATTTATTTTCTTTTTCGAAATAAATGAGGACAATATGCCTATACCTACATTGGCTTTTTGGTCTGCCAGGGGAAATACCCACAAATAGCCGGGTATGGTTTTGCGGAAAAAATATAGTTCGATATAATTCTCTTCGTGAAATCCTGTGACCTGCTCATAGTACCTCCGCAAAGCGGCACTAGTCCTTTTTTTGTCCATGTTTCTGTCAGAAGAAAAATGACGAGCCACGGTGCTCTGGGCTCCATCTGCTCCGATGACGAGGTCTGCCTTCATCACTCCTTTGCTGGTGACGATGTTCACTCTTGTGTCGGCATCGTAATCCAGCGACTGTACCCGGCAATCTTCTATCACCTCAACAGTAGGATGCCCTTTGGTATATTGAAATAAAAAATTGTCAAAATCTAATCGGGGACAGACATAAGCATTGTTGTGCTGATTTTTAGTCAATATGGGTACCTCCCAAAGGTGACCGGTTGGCGAAATAATCCGCCCCCCATAAATAGATATCTTATTGCTAATGTGCTGAAACTGCGCTGCCAGGTCAGGTGATATCATCCCTAATTGATTGATCACATCCAGGCTCAAAGCATCTCCACAGATCTTATCCCGGGGGAAAATTGCTTTTTCAATGATAGTGACAGGTATCTTTTTTTCTGCCAGAAGCAAAGCACAAGCACAACCTGCCGGCCCTCCCCCCACGATCACGATCTTAGAATGCGTCATGCTCAAAAGTACAAAAACTGACACCTATTTAATTGTTACCAGCTATTGGAGAACCCGCATCATCTGTGTTTGGGTTAAATGGGCTCAAATCAATGGACAATTTTTGATCGGGCTGGGTTAGTTATTACAATCCAACAAAAATATTACCTTAGATGGTTGTAATTTCAATTTTCATATGGCAGGTATATTCTCAAGCAAAATTTCAAGAAAAGACAAGAAAAGATACCGTCTGATCTTTTCTGTTTTGTTGTCAATTCTTTTATTTGTCATAATGTATTATGTATTGCCCACGCGTACAGGCGATGTAGCAGGGGAGAAGAAAATTCTTAAAACAGGATTTATTGCCTTTGTTTTTGGATTTCTACCCTTCTATATTTTGCCCTGGTTGAAGTGGATCATGGGCCATGATAATGACCTGGAAGAGGATATGGATGGCAAACCCAAGCATTTCGAAGGTTGATTTCAGGGAATATTCATTTTTGCTTTCATTTCTTTCCTTTTCTGATGACTCAATTTCACAGGGAGCTTTGTTTTTCGTTTTAAATCCCACTTTTTCCTTTGAGGCGTTCGTCGTCGTAAAAATTCATTGATCTACCTGTTTTCCATTTTGCAAAATAGACTATCTGTCCCGTGTGGTACGAAAGGTGCTCTGTCACATGGATCAGGATGCCGACGCCGGTCATTTGATAACACTGTACCCCTCTTAACTTCAACAATTCAGCGTCGTCACATTGGTCTATGACAGCATATACCGAATCCATGATCGCCTCAAGCTTTTGCACCAGCTCCTCTTTGGCTATTGGGGTGTGGTGGATAAATTCTTCAGTTCTATTCCTATGATCAGGCAGACCGCCTATCCCGCTTAGGATGTATTGGGTAAGATTACCACAAAGGTGCAGTAGGATATTACCTATACTATTGCTGTTTTCATTGGGTTTCCACCAAATAGATGATTCGTCAAGTATAGCCAGGGCTGCTACGATTTTGTGATGACTTTCTTTTAACCTACTGATCGATTCGTCGATGATCGTTTGAGCAAGATCCATAGTGGTCCAAAGCTCCGAATATTATTTTAAGGAAACATAAAAATCTAAATGAATCATCATAACTGACCTATGGCCAGGGTAAACATACTGATTCTGATATCGGGTATTTGCAGCAAGGGTTTGGCACATGCTTCCAGCGTAGCACCAGTAGTCAGTACATCGTCTACCAATAAGATATGTTTTTTAGAATAGTTTTTATGATCCATCAATTTGAATGCGTCCTCTACATTATTCATTCTTTCCATTCTATGAAATCCAGTTTGGCTTTTGGTCATATGAACTTTGGCCAATGAACGCTGATGTACCGGAACTGATAATTCTTGAGAGATTCCATATGCAATACGTTCTGCTTGATTGTACCCCCTGGTCCAGAGTTTTTGTGGGTGGATCGGTACAGGAATGATCATGTCAGGCAAATCCCATTTTTTCTTCATTTCCCGACCGGCTATCCGTCCCAGGTGGACTCCAATTTCCGGACGGGATTGATATTTCAGTTTGTGTATGACTTTCTGAAACAATCCGCCAGGTACAAACTTATACAAGGAGGCACCTTGTTCGATGGGGATTCTACCCACAAACTTTTGAGTAAACTCATTCTGACGATGGTCCCAATGCTGGGTAGCCGATATTTCATAAGTGCAGTGTACACAATATAGATGATTTCGAATGGCCTGCTGTTCTTCACAGGCCATACATATGCCTGGAAAAAAGAGATCTAATAAACTTGAAGAAAAATCAGTAAAAAAGAATGCGCCTTGTCGAATTACATGTTCAATTGAATAAACTCCACCAGATTCCTTTGGTGTCATTTTTTATTTTTTGAGCATCTGTATAATTTGGATGGTTTGGATCCGAAAGTATTTTATTGAGTTTTTTTTCAAACATTGGGGTAGATGTCTGATGACTTTTGATAAGGCAGATCACGGCGCTCATATCGATATCTGCATCCGCGACAACACCTGCCTTGGTGAAAGCATTTGCCGCTGGTTCGCATTGGCCCATACGGGTATACATCCTGCCGATATATTGTTGGGCTTTTGAGTACACAGCACCGGTAGCAGGTTCTATTTTATCCAGCTCTTTGATAGCACTGGTATAATCGTTGTGATATTTATTCAAAATGTCAAACAGCGGGGCTTCTGGTGATTCGCCGGGAGATCGTAACTGCAGCGCTGTAATTTCCTCAATATAGTCTCGACCTAAAGTATCGGCATATTCTTTTACATACATATACTTGGTGTACCCAAATCCTACGACAAATAATATAGCTGCAGCAGCAACCCATCGTATCCATCTGACAGGCTTCGTGGTTGTTTGAGGTTTTTCAAGTTGTATTATTTTGCTGTTTTCTTTTTGGTCCCGATCGGTTACTTTGAGCTGCCATTCTTGAATTTGAGCTCGAAGACTGGCTTCAATTTTTTGTTCGACGACTTCTTTTGAAATTACAAAGGCGTCATAAGCCTTGGAAGCATCTTGATTTTTATTAAGGTTTTGAAGGAAATCAGTAGTCTCTTCATCGGACATTTGTTTGAGATAATATCGCTCAAACAGGTCCAGCCAGGTTTCATTTAGAGAGAATGAGTTCATTTCAGTTCATTTTTTGTGTGAGGGTTCGATTGGATTAGTTTGATCAACTGCTGTTGGCAGTCGTACTTGGCTTTTCGGGCAGTAGAGGAATCCGTTAGTTTTAAGGCATTGGCTATTTCCTCCATGGAGTAAGACAGCTGCCACATTTCAAGAATGTTTTGACATTTGGTACCGAGTTTACTGAGCAGGTTTTTAAGGTATTCCTTTCGTTGTTCATCCATCATCAGATTATCAGGTTGAACGCTACTCGATATCAGTTCCTGATCTGAAAAGCTTTCTTTTAAAGTTAGACTCTTTTTTCTTAAGTGATTCATCCACAAGTATTTACCTATTGAATAGAGGTAGGAAGTTAAGCTGCCTTCGACTCTAAAATCACCGCTGCGGATATTTTTGTCCAGCACGATCATAGCCTCTTGATAGAGGTCTTCTCCATCCTGTGTATTGCCGTGATTGTTTGTGATCATATGAGTAAGTTTATCTTTGATTCCAGAGTCATTATAGATATTACTCAAAGCCTGCTCCCTTAGTCTTCCGCCTGCCTGAATCATTTCTACCAGTCTCTTTTCTTCTGCTACATCCATAAGTGTAAGTGCTTGATTAAATGTCCTGAAACTTTAGTTAAAAAATTGTGGGCTTAAATATAAATAATTATAAATCAAATGTTTGAGAGGTAATAAATATTTAATTCTTTTTGCTTCCGATCTTAGCCCGGTCCAATATGTAATGATGGACCAATGTATTTTGATGGAATATTTTGAATACGAACCGATCAAGCTTTGTTTGCATTATTTTATATGGCCTTTGACACATTAAAGTTGCTTGACGAGGGATTGCGGTAAATATTTTTTAAAAAAGCACTTTAACCTAGTGACATTTTGCACGTATATTACATCTATTGTTGAACTAAACTTCTAAAACTTATTATTTATGGCCAAAATTGAATTTCCTTTTAAATATGGTACCGTACATCTTTACGATGAACTAAAGCACCTTGCATTGCTGGAAAAAATTCAGCTTGAGCAAAAAGAAGACTTTAAAGAAAATTGCGAGACGCTTTTGCATACCAGTGAGCAAATCGAAAACGTAGCAAAAAATGCTTCAAAATACAGATCCGCCTGGTACACGTATGATTCCATCGCAGCATTTTTTGGGGTCACCAATGCCCTTCGAAAATCTGGTTTTTTGGGAAAAATCCTGGCATTTTTCCTGAGCCCATCATCCTATTTTAAATTTTTTAAATAATTTACTTATGTCCTATTGCCCTTCTCCTGGTCCTCCATGTTATACTGAAAAAAGTACAAGTACCGGTAATGCTGCATTGCAAGCTTATGCCAGAATTCTTTCGCCTAAGTCAACAGAAATTGCCTGGCAAAGAAAATATTTTTACAATCCTATTGTCTCTTCAATTCCAATTACGGCACGCATATACGATGTCAATAAATCAACTGTCTTGGTAAACTTTGAAGAAGTATTGGATCACGATTTATGCAACAAAGACTTAATGCATTATTATGTTCCTCAAGGATTGGACAAATTGGAAAATCACACAATAGTAGTATATGAATTCATAGAAAATGATAATGACCACTACGAGTTTAAAATCCAGATTCTCTGAAAGTATTAAATAGTGTCGGGTCATGTTATGAATAGATCGATAGGTGTATTTATTTTCAGTTTGCTGTGCATTCATATGTATGGTACGGAGATTGACTTGCTCCACAACTTATATAATAAAATAAATAATTACGAAAATGCTGGTGCGCACAACCTGGTTTTGGAGAATTCACTTAAGTTATTTGAGCTTGCTTCCACATCGCCCAATGACTCCATCAAGGTTGAATACCGATGTAAATCATTGTTTTTTCAGTTGGATTATTATAGAGACAGAAATGGTGTGGAGTTTGACCGAATATTCCAAATGCTTAAAAATGAGATTCGACCAGATGTTCCATTAAGTTTTGCGATTCAATATGGCATTTACATAAATGAATATGAATTTTACAAAGAAAAAAATACAAATTTCGACAAGATCAATGTGTTAAACCAGGCAGAAACCCTTTTATTAAAGCATCAATCTGAATTAGAAAACTCTGATATCGCTTTTTACAGGATGATGATTCAGTTTCGCAAAGGGGACGCTTATCTCAAAGACGGTAAACTTAGTCTTGCAGGTAGCCAATATAACCAAGCGATGACTACCGCTATTGAAGCTGATTCGTTGAAATCAAAAAAAGAGAAAAAATTTTGGGGATTCGAACAGGCCAGGCTCGTAGATCTGTTCAAATTTGCAGTAGTGTCCGGAGATCTTCAATCAATAGATAAAGTGCTCAATAAGCTCCATTCAAATAAAAGAAAGTCATTGTATGATAAGCGTTGGGAGCGGGAGCTCATCCAGGTGTTGTTGCGTAAAAATGGCATAAAATCAGACCAGATGAATTCTATTTTGACCCAACTTACTTCAAATGATTTGTTGACGCATGATCCAATCATCTTCATAAAAATCAGCCAGTATTTTATACAGCATGACTTTGTCTCTAAATCAATATACTACCGAGACAAGGCCCTGGCCCTATTGCCTGCTTTTAAAAACGATGCTCAGGTCAATTTGGAGTTTCTTTTGCTCCAGGGCTCGTTGGCATTGAAAAATTGCAATTTTCCGGAAATTGATTCAATGGTGGTCCAATCTAAAAAATGGCTTTTTTATGGTCCTGATCTGCATATGAAAGGAAGTAGAAGTGATTACCTTGTTTTTATGCAAAAAGCGACTTCGATGTATACAGACGCTTATAGACTTACGAAGGACACAGCACTTTTGACTAAATGTGCCAGGCTCACCGACGAAGCGATCAAGGTGCTGTATTATTTGCGCCTGGACTTGCCCGATGATGCTGACAGGGTCACTTTACTTACCCAATTAAAAAGTTTATGTGACCATGCTTTGTATAATTATTATGAATTGTTTAAGCATATCCAGCCTACCCAGGCACAACTCAGCGTGCTCCTCAATTATTTTGAGTCCAATAAATCTTATAATTTGTTCCTTGCCAAAGATTTACCCCCAGACGAACGTTTGATTTTAAACTCTTTAAAATCAAAAGTAGCTGAGGTAAATCAGTTGATACAATCCTCTGTAGAACAGATTGATTCTTTAATTATTTTAAAATCCATTTTAGTCGATTCTTCTATTAGTGTATGGCAGCACAGTCATCTCAATTTTGAAATGTTAGACATGGATGTAGTGCAGGCTGGTTTGCCGGCTGATCAGACCATCGTGGAGTATTTTAATTTTAATCAAGCTTACACTTATGCACTGGTGATTAATAAACAATCAGTGATATTTAAACAACTTCCATTATCTCTTTCTGGTGAGGCAAGGAATATCGACGAATTATTACTTTCGATTGGTACCCTGCTTACAGAGTTCTCAGATAATTTTCTGCAAGCATCGAAGGATTATATTGATGTGGCTACAAAGATCTATAATCTCCTGATTCTGCCTTTTGAGCACGATCTAAAACATAAGATACTCATCGTACCTGAGGCCAATATGGCCAATTTGCCATGGGCTGCATTACTCACCCATCCATCTTCTACACTTGATTGCAGAAAGTGGCCTTATTGGGTTAAGACCAACACCATTGCTTCGCAACATTCTTTATCTATATGGGCTATGGATCATCAAAGAGTAAGATCTCCAGTTACATTCAACCGGCCATTTGTGGCATTTGGCCCTACATTTGTTGACCTTCATCATAATGTAGATGAGTGCCAGGAACTGCAAAAAATGATCGGAGGTGATGTATATCTTGGTGATCAGGCTACCATGGATAATTTTTTAAAGTTCGCTCCTTACTCAAAGATTATTCACATTTCCAGCCACGCCCAAGCCAGTCCGGATGACCAGGATTCATCTATAATATTATTTGATGGAGGTATGATGACTAGTGGCACAATTGCTGAAAAGTCCCTGCCAGCTGATCTTGTATTTCTAAGTGCTTGCGAAACAGGTATTGGGAAAAAGATTGAAGAAGAAGGTGTCTTTAGCCTGGCCAGATCATTTTTCAACGCAGGAGCATCCTCTGTGATCAGCACGCTCTGGAAGGTCAGTGATCAAGTCGCCAATCTACAAGTCCGTCAAATCTATCAACACTTATTAAATGGTAGATTCAAAGATGAGGCTATCCAGGAAATGCAGCTTGACTATATTTCTCATGCCAGAACGGCCGAGTCAGCCTTTCCTTTTTATTGGGCTGCATTTCAATGCCAGGGGGACTTAGCCCCATTGATAAAAGATTCACTGCTAAGTCGGATCACCAACCTTTTTAGTCTGATACCCATGTTTTCTTTTAGCCTTGCCGGTTTAGGAGGTTACCTATTCTATAGTAGAAAGTATCTGTCAGGCATTATACAGTTGATAGCGTAGTTAGAAAGTAAAATAATACTGCGTACGTTTGTTCAGGAGGCTGAAAAGCCAACCCAAAGCAGGTGGGCAGGTTATTACTTTAAATTATATAGCCCAGGCCCCACCAACTTCTGACAATGGGATACAGGGCTTATACTCTCCGGGTACAGGAAGATATTTTAGCAATTTTGTAGCGCCTTCTTCTGATGTACAATATCCTGTGATGGTCAATTCTTTTACCATTTTATAAAAAGAATTGTCAATGCCGGTGTTGTTTTTTAATTCGTCATCCATCATTTTCACCATTTCATTTCTTTGTTCTCCAGTGATTTTGGCAAATGATTTTCCATATTTGGATTTTGCATCTGTATCTAACTGGGTCAAGCCGCTGACAAAACTTTCAGCTTCCTCAGGTTTCCACACATCTTTGAGCATCGCATCTATAAATCGATCGACCTTGGCATCTTTGGCACCTGGAGTTTTGCCGGCCGGTATTATTGTTTCACAGAGCTCGGCCAGGCTCGCCTGGCTATTTTGAGGTATATAAGCAGGAGTCCAATCTGGTTTGGGATCTGCTTTGCAGCCTTGCAAAACACCGCTCAGTGTAGACGCAGATATAGTACCACCCAGCAGTAGGGTGCTCAGTCTTAAAGCTTCTCTTCTATCCATCTTTATTTTTATTAGAAGTTTAATTTAATAGTTGATTATAAATTCTTTTTTTTCAATTCAGAGACTGCATGGCTGGCTGCACGCGCAGTCAATGCCATATAAGTCAATGAAGGATTGACACACGCTGATGAAGTCATACAAGCGCCATCGGTGACATATACATTGGTACAATCCCAAACCTGGTTATGTTTATTCAACACACTGTTTTTTGGACTGGTACCCATCCTGGCTGTGCCCATCTCATGTATACCTAATCCCGGAGCATTGTCTTTGGGGTCGTTGAGTTTAATGTTTTTTGCACCTGATGCTTCAAGCATTTCTCCAGCACAAGAGATCATGTCTTTGCGCATCGTCATCTCATTTTCTTTAAACTCACAGTCTATCGTCAAAGTAGGCTGGCCCCATTTGTCGAGTAGCTCGTGATTGAGGGAGATTTTATTTTCATGATATGGGAGTGTCTCCCCAAATCCTGTAAATCCCATCACCCAAGGTCCCGGAGTGCCCAGGTTATCTTTAAGGTCTTGTCCAAAGCCTAACTCCTGAACATTTCTTTGCCATCCAAGTCTGGAAGCACCTCCCTGATATCCAAACCCGCGCAGATAATCTTTTCGCACATCATTACCTACATTTCTGAATCTTGGCATATAAGTCCCTCCCGGTCTTCGACCGAGATAATACATATCATCAAATCCTGGTATTTCAGCGCTGGCACCCGCTCTAAAATGATGATCCATCAGGTTGTGGCCAAGTTCCCCACTGGAAGATCCAAGTCCATCTGGATATTCATCAGTCTTTGTATTCATGAGCACCCAGGTAGAGTTGAGTGCTGAGGCACATAAGAATATCACTTTGGCATTAAATTCCATCGTCTCCATAGATTCAGCATCAATGATTCTTACACCACTGGCTTTTTTGGTTTTACTATCATAGACAATAGAATTGACTATTGAATTGGGTCTGATAGTCATGTTGCCAGTCTTTTCAGCAGCAGGCAGGGTCGATGACAGTGAACTGAAGTAGGCTCCATAAGGACAACCTCTTATACACAGATTTCTAAATTGGCATTTGGTGCGACCATTGTGATCTTGAGTTAGATTGGCTACCCTTCCCATAGACAGGATGCGTTCTGGAAATTTGGCCTTAATCTTCTCCCGGAGCGAGCTTTCTACGCAATTGTGTGCAATGGGTGGCAGAAAATCACCATCCGGAAGTTGTGGCAAGCCTTCTTTTTGCCCTGCTACACCTATAAATTGCTCTACCTTAGTGTACCAGGGTTCGATGTCTTTATATCGTATGGGCCAGTCAGTTCCATGCCCATCTTTGGCATTGGCAGTAAAATCAATATCACTGTGACGGTAACTGTGACGACCCCACATGATAGATCTCCCGCCTACATGGTAGCCACGCATCCAATCAAATCTTTTGACCTCAGTATACGGACTCTCAGTATCCTTGATCCACCAGTGTTTTGTATCCTGCCTCACAGTATAACCGGTCCTGTTTTGTTTTTCATAATCCTTAAGTTCTTCAGCTGATAGCTTATTTCCGTGTGGTAATTGCCATGGAGCCAGGGCGGCTGTAGGGTATTCGCCATGTTTCACCATACGCCCACGCTCCAGTACCAATACTTTGAGGCCTTGCTCGGTAAGCTCTTTGGCAGCCCATCCTCCAGAGATGCCGGAACCTACCACTATTGCGTCATAAGAGTTTTCTGATTTCAGATCTGAGTTAAAATACATTATATAGATTTTTAATTAATCAAAGTGATAAAAGTATAAAAATCCGATTGTTTCTTTATGAATCATATCAATTTTGTATTTTTTAAATAAATTTTGACATTATTTTAACCCATGGCTTGCAGTATTTGTCTTGAATAGCTGACATGAAGCCAGGTTTATTTTTTGTTCTGGACCCTTGAAAAATGGTGATATTCAATAGTTTAGCTATTAACTATATACAGAAAGTGACTAAAATTTGCTTGTTTTTCAATACTTTATGAAAAAAAACTTGTGGGAATGATCACTAAAGTATACTTTTGCGGCTCTTTTTATCACAGAAAATTTATTTTAAAGTGAATACATTATCTTATAAGACCATATCTGCAAAGAAGGAAGACTTCGATGGCAAGAGAAAATGGTTTATCGTTGATGCCGATGGTCTTACCCTTGGTAGGCTCTCTACCAGGATTGCTTCTATTCTGAGAGGCAAGACCAATCCGTCATATACTCCCCATACAGACACTGGAGACTTTGTCATCGTGACCAATGCAGAAAAAGTCCGCATGACTGGCAAGAAAATGCTTGTCAAGGAATATCAGACCTATTCTGGTTATCCAGGTGGTCAGAAAACCAAGACTTCTAAAGAGCTTTATGCCAGAAAACCGGAATACATCCTTGAACATGCTGTCAAAGGCATGCTGCCAAAAAATAGCCTGGGCAGGAAGATGTTTAAAAAGCTCTTTTTATATACAGGGGCCGAACACCCTCATCAGGCACAACAACCTATTGAGTTCACTATTTGATTAAAATCCTATATAAAGCTTTATTAAATGGAAATAATAAATGGAGTCGGAAGACGCAAAGCAGCAGTAGCCAGAGTCTATATATACAAAGGCGCTGGACAAATCAGGGTCAATGGTCGTGAATTGGCTGATTACTTTCCCCTACGCAATATGCAAGCAAAGCTTATGGAACCTTTCCTGGCAGCTAAAGTAGAGCAAGTAGGTTATGATATGAAGATCCTGGTATCCGGTGGTGGCTTCAAAGGCCAGGCTGAGGCTATTCGTTTGGGAATCTCCCGATGTCTGGTCAAGATCAATGGTGATTATAAAAAACCGTTAAAAGATCTAAAACTCCTCACTCGTGATGCACGGGTAGTCGAGCGTAAAAAATATGGTAAACCAAAAGCCCGCAAGAGCTTCCAGTTTTCTAAACGATAATCCAAGTATTTTAATCAAAAGAATAAAGTCTGATGAAAATTCCAACCTATCAGGAAATGTTAGATGCAGGTGTTCACTTTGGCCACTTACGGAAAAAATGGAACCCCAAAATGCGTCAATATATTTTTGCCGAGCATAAAGGCATCCATATTATTGATGTGAACAGAACTTCAGAAAATTTGGAGAAAGCTGCTAATGCACTCAAAAACATCGTAAAATCCGGCAGAAAAGTCATGTTCGTAGCTACTAAAAAGCAAGCTCGCGAAATCCTTGCTACTGCTGCACAAAATGTCAACATGCCTTATGTGACAGAAAGATGGCTGGGTGGTATGATGACCAATTTTGCTACTATCCGACGATCTGTCAAAAAAATGCACAATATAGAACGTATGCTGGCTGCAGGCAATGAAGTCGTGAGCATTACTAAAAAAGAAAGATTGACACTCGATAGAGAACGTGCCAAGCTTGATAAAGAATTAGGTGGTATCTCTCAATTAAATAGATTGCCGGATGCACTGTATATTGTCGATATCGGACATGAACATATAGCCTTACAGGAAGCTACTCGCCTGGGTATCAAGACATTTGCTATGGTCGATACTAATTGCGATCCCAACCTTGTTGATTTTGCTATCCCTGCCAATGACGACGCTTCCAAATCCATTACTTTGATTACCTCTGTATTGGTAGAAGCTATTAAAGAGGGATTGGAGGAAAGAAAACAAATGAAAGTTGAGTTAGAAGGCGTGACCGCTGCAGCTAATTCATAACCTTTATTTTTCCGTTCTTTTGGACCGTAGGATTAGAAAATTCCTACCTATCAATAATTTTTATTTATTCAATTATCTAACCTATTAATATTATGAGCGAAATATCTGCTGCTGATGTAAAAAAACTTCGCGAAATGACAGGTGCCGGCATGATGGACTGTAAGTCCGCCCTCACCGAAGCGGAAGGTGATTTTGAAAAGGCAATCGAAGTATTGCGTAAAAAAGGACAAAAACTTTCAGTAAAAAGAGCTGACCGGGATGCCAAAGAAGGTGTTGTCATCGCGCTCGTAGCTGATGACCATTCAAAAGGTGTCGTCATCAGACTAAGTAGTGAAACTGATTTTGTTTCCAAAAATGAAGACTTCATCAATACTGCAAAGCAAATCGCCCAAATCGCTCTGTCCGAGTTTCCTGCAGATCTGGATGCACTCAGTCTATTGCCTATCAATGGAGTAGCGATTAAGGATAAGGTCAACGACATGGTAGCTGCTATTGGTGAAAAAATTGGACTTGAGAGCTATGAAAAATTGGAAGCTCCGATGGTAGTGCCTTATATTCATATGGGCAATCGAGCGGCAGTCATCGTTGGACTGAATATAATAAATGATAGTTTTCTTGAGGCAGGCAAAGATGTTGCCATGCAGGTAGCTGCTATGAAACCTATAGCCGTGAATTCAGAAGGTGTAGACAAGTCCATTATAGAAAAAGAAATTGAAATCGGCAAAGAAGTAGCCAGACAAGAAGGCAAACCAGAAGAAATGCTGGAAAAGATAGCTACCGGAAAATTGAATAAATTTTTTAAAGACAATACTTTGTTACTTCAAGAATTTGTCAAGGATTCAAAATTGAATGTAGATCAGTATTTGAAAAAATTTGACAAAGACCTTACAGTCACAGCTTTTAAGCACGTGATGAACGGTTAATGTCTGCTTACAATAATTAAACAACCCCGGCCTGCTACGTGTAAGCCGGGGTTGTTTTTTTGAGGTAATTCTATTTCGCCAGTAGCCCTTTGACCGCTTTTTAATGAGGATGAACTATTTTATTCTTATCCTGTTTAGGTATCAATTGCCATTTTGAATTGCCTTAAGGCTTGATAGAAATGCATTATTTGGGATATATTTTACGATTTTTGCAGCCAATCTGATGAATAAAAAGAGTACATCTCCCGGAGAAAAACTGGATCAACGCAAAAAAGATCATATCCAGCTTGCCATGGATTCGCAGATATTGCCTTCTATGGCTGATACTCGATTTTATTATGAACCCTTGATCAGAGCACATCCCGGACATTCTGAGATCCCACCATTTTATTTGGCTTCAAAATCCATGCGCTTCCCTTTATGGGTGTCTTCGATGACTGGGGGTACTGCCTCAGCCAGGGAGATTAATACCAGGCTAGCCAAAGTCAGTAAGGAGTTTGGCTTGGGTATGGGGCTGGGCTCCTGTCGCATTATATTAGATGACGACCAATATTTTAAAGATTTTCATGTAAGACCTATCCTGGGTGATGAGACTCCTCTTTTTGCCAATCTTGGCATCGCTCAATTGGAGCAAATAGCCAAAAATGAAGATTGGGGTAAAGTAATTAGATTGATCACAAAATTAGAAGCCGATGGATTGATCATACATGTCAATCCTTTACAGGAGTTATTGCAACCCGAAGGAGATGATATCAGTAAATCTCCATTGGAAACAATCAGGCTCGCGCTCCGTCATCTGAAGGTTCCGGTCATAGTCAAGGAAGTAGGGCAGGGGATGGGCCCCAAAAGTCTTGAGTCGCTGCTTAGATTGCCATTGGAGGCTATTGAATTTGCAGCTTTGGGCGGAACCAATTTTTCTATACTTGAATTAAAAAGAGCAAAATCGACTGCTGCAGAGGAGTTTTCCGCCTTGAGTCAGGTAGGACATACCGCTATTGAAATGGTAGAAATGGTTAACATCATTGGTGCGACACTTAAGTCCAAAATGAAATGCAAATCGTTCATCATTTCCGGGGGAATCAAAAACTTTTTAGACGGATATCATCTTATACAAAAACTAAACTATCCTGCAGCTTATGGCCAGGCTTCAGGTCTTTTAGGGCCGGCCAGGCAAGGATATAGTCAGCTCTATGACTATGTCAAAGGGCAAGTCAGGGGGTTTCAGATTGCAAACAACTATTTGGAAGTTCGTTGATCAAATAAGGGTACTAATGGATGCGCATAAAACTATTGCCGGATTTTCTAAACTGTCCAAGGTGGGTAAAATCAAATGGTTGGTGGAGAATTTTTTTAAAGATCCTGAAGTAGTAATGCATGAGTTAAAATCTTATTGGTTGACGGACGAAAATCAACAGGAAGTTATCGATGGCATCAGTGAAAACACGATCAGTAATTATCCTCTCCCGCTAGGAGTCGTCCCCAATTTTGTGCTCAACGGAGTGACCTATTGTGTGCCGATGGTGACGGAAGAAAGTAGTGTCGTCGCAGCTGCATCACACGCTGCAAAATTTTGGATGGATCGTGGAGGCATCCATGCCAAAGTGATAGATACCCGTAAAATAGGACATGTACATTTTTACTGGAGTGGTACCGAGTCCAGGTTTGCCGAAATATTTGATTCGCTAAAATCGAGACTGATAGAAGAATCAGAAGAAGCCATGGCATCCATGAAAAGTCGTGGCGGTGGCTTATTGTCTTTGAGCTGGAAGTCATTTTCTTCTCAAGAACCTGGGCTGTATCAGCTTTTTGCTGAATTTGATACCCGGGATTCAATGGGGGCTAATTTTATTAATACTGTCCTCGAAATCTTTTCTGGAACCATTCAGAATTTTTTTAAAACTTCACCCTTGCTGTTGCCTGCAGAAAGAGAGTTGGATGTGATCATGTCTATTTTGTCCAATTATACGCCTGATTGTGTAGTGAAGGTTTGGGTGGAATGCCCGATCACCGAACTTGGTGATTTTGCAGGTGATATAGATAGCATCACTTTTGCAGAACGGTTCTATCATGCAATACGAATTGCTCAAGTTGATGCTTATAGAGCTTGTACTCATAACAAAGGCATATTTAATGGGATTGACGCTGTGGCATTGGCTACAGGCAATGATTTTCGGGCCATTGAAGCCTGTGGACATACCTATGCTTCACGAAGTGGTACTTATAAAAGCCTGAGTAGTTGCAGTATAGATCAAGGCGTCTTTAAGTTTTGGATGGAACTCCCGTTGGCCATCGGGACCATCGGTGGTCTGACAAGTTTACATCCCATCGCAAAACGTTCCCTGGAGCTCATGGATAATCCGGGAGCCAATGAGTTGATGATGATCATAGCTGCATCGGGCCTTATACAAAATTTTGCGGCCATCCGATCTTTGGTGACCACCGGAATTCAACAAGGGCATATGAAAATGCATCTCAATAATATTTTGTCCCAGGTGCAGGCCTCTTCGGAGGAGAAAGAAAAAGCCACTATTTATTTTATGGACAAAACTGTATCAGTCAATAGTGTAAGAGCCTTTTTAGATTTGCTGCGCAATTCATAAATTCTTTGATTACAAATGAGCGGCTACATCTTCACTATTATTTTGGTCTCTAACACTCATGTCTGTAGCATCGGTATGTAAAGATGGCTCTGAATCCATTTCTTCGGTGATTTTTTTTACGATTTTGTATTCACTCAAGAACGCTTTTGCGACCACTCTCAATATAGTATAAGCAGGGATGGCCAGAACCATGCCGGTGATTCCTCCGATTTTGGCACTGACGAGTATCACAATAAATATCTCCAGCGGATGGGCTTTGACTGTCTTGGAAAATAAAAATGGTTGTATCAGCCAATTGTCTATTAATTGAGTGCCAAAGATGGCCGCAATAGATCTAATGCTCAAAGGCAAAATGAATTGGTTAAAATCTAACCCGACACTACTGGTGATGGTGATAAATGCAGCAAACCCCATAGCTATGAGTGGACCGACATAGGGTATAACATTCATGATCCCGGCGAAAAAACTAATCAACAATGCATTGCCTACGCCAAGTATGTTCAGAATGATATAACATACCAGGCAGAAAAACGTAATTTGAATGAGAATCCCTCCAAAGTATCGGCGCAACAATTTACTGGAGTCTTCCAATACGTGCAGGATTTTGTTTTCATGGCGTTTGGGTACGATGGCTACCAGATACTCTTGAAACAAACCGGACTCCTGGAGAAAAAAGAAAGTAATAAATATGATCGATCCAATAGCCAGCGTAAGGTTGCTTCCGATTTTGAGGATAGAGCCAAATACGTTTGACAATCGATCTGGTTTAAACCATTTCTGGACAATCTCTTTTAGCTGGTCCATCACGCTTTGCTCAGATGAAATGAGCCCGATATTTTGAAGCTTTTGATTTATATAGGTGATGGGCACCTGAAGCGAATTGGCAATTTTATCATAATCAATATTGGCCAGATGAGATCCTTGTTCAATGATGATAGGGATAAAAAGTACTCCTATCATTACAATTAGAGCTATATAAAGGATGATTGTAATGATAGCACTGATCGAAGTTCCCCATGAAAATTTTTTCAGCTTTAACCGGTACAATAAAAAATGCATGATAGGCTGACCCAACATCGACAAAAGCCAGGATGCCAGGATAAAGCTCACCAGATCAGAAAAATAGTAGATCAGATAGATGCCGATGCAGGCGGAGACTACGATCCAAAACGTGCGGCTTATTTTTTGCATTTATCTCGCAATTTAAGGAATAGATGGTAGATCTGTCTGCAAGCTAGACTTTAAAACTTTGGATTCAATTATTTGCATCTGAAGTGTAAGACACCTATATTTAAAGCCTGAATTTATTTCTTCTGAGGATTTACAGTATCATATTATTATTATTTCTGGGTTGTTTTAGGATGATCGGTCAGACTACTATTCAACCTCGCCAGATGGACTATAGTTATTCGGGGGTATTGTATACAGAGGAGCAATCGTTCCTGGGAGGCATTCATTCATCCGGCTTTAATATCGGTTACAGAAAAGGCATTATTAAAAAGTATTATCTGACGACTTATTATCATATTGATTTCGGATCGCTCAAACATCCTAAAGAATATCATCAGAGCCTCCGTACCCAATCCATCCTGCATAATATACCCAGTGCAAATGGCTTTGTATATGGCAAGCAGAATTCATTTTATGCACTCCGGGGAGGATTAGGAGCCAAAAGATATTTCTCCGAGAAAGCAAAAAGAAAAGGAGTGGCTGTAGCGCTTTCGTACGAAGCGGGTCCTGCATTAGGCATCACCAAACCTTATTATCTTGATATCAGGAAGTACGATGGCGACCGCTATAAAATTGAAGCCGAAAGATACTCCGAGGAGACTAAAGCAGATTTTTTGGATTTAAACAGCATCGCCGGCTCTTCTTCTTTTTTGAAAGGTATTACCCATCTGGGTATTATACCCGGTATACAAGGCAAAGCCTCGCTTAATTTTTCCTTTGGTGAGCAAGAGCAATTTGTAAAAGCATTAGAAGCCGGTATGCTCATCGATGTTTATGCCAGAAAAATCCCTATAATGGTAGAAACACCGAATACTGCCTATTTTATCAATTTTTATGTTGGGGTGGAAATTGGCAAACGAAAATAACTAACCCTCGGTTAGCGTTATTTGTGGATAATTGATTTGTTTGGCATGGATCTTGGCTGGTGACTCAAATTGAGCTTTTTTAACAGTTTGCTTAACCAATATTTTTTACTTTTACCGTTAATTGACTGGATTCGAATGAAAAAAATAATTTTCGCTTTTACTTTGGTGTGTTTTGGGTTTCTGATGACAGCCCAGGACATACATTTCTCCCAGTTTTACATGTCACCCCTTAATTTGAATCCAGCGCTCACAGGGGTCATGAATTGTAATAAAAGGTTTATCGGCAATTTTCGCAATCAGTGGGCCAGTGTACTTCGGTCCAACGCCTATAACACGTATTCTGCAACTTATGACCAAAAAATCCCGGTTGGCAGGTACGATTATTTTGGGATTGGGGGAGGATTTTGGGGGGATGTCGCAGGTCAGCTCAACTTTGGTACCATACAAGGCAAATTGTCAGGTTCTTTTAGCAAACGCATGGCCGGTAGTCGAACCAATTCTCATTACCTGGCTGCCGGATTTGACATTGGAGCTGCTTCAAGGAGTATAGACTTTACCAAAGCTCAATATGGTAGCCAGCATGATGGACAGGGTGGTTTTGACCCCACTTTGCCTGGGGAGGCGCTGGATAGAGACCAATTCATTTTTGCCGACCTTAATGTAGGGCTATTGTGGTTCAGCGTATTGGGAGACAATAACTTTTATGGTGGAGTAGCCTATAGCCATTTAAATCAACCTAATCAATCTTTTAGCAATGATCGAATTGTTCCATTGACCAATAAGATTACTGCGCATGCAGGTGGTGAGCTTGCATTGAAAAATAATCTCCATATTGTTCCCGGGATAGTGATGTTTAAACAAGGTACTGCTTTTGAACTTAACTTAGGCAGTAGTGCCAAGTTCATAACTCAAAAATCAACTGATTTTGAACAGTCATTTCAATTTGGAGCCTGGGTAAGACTGGCCAATCATTACGACAAACCTTTTACCACCGATGCCGTCATTGTATCCTCCAGGTTTGACTTTAACCAATATGGTATTGGCTTGAGCTATGACTTAAATATCTCTAGTTTGCGTCCCGCCAGCAATGGAAATGGGGCTTTCGAGATATCGTTAATATATAATATTTGTGATGGTTCTAACAGTAGGGGCGTATATTGTCCTACTTTTTAGTGATATTGCAACTCCGACAAATTTTTGATCCCTGTTTATGACTTTTTTTATGCCTCTTTTCGGCATAGAACTTGTTATATTGAAAGATTATTATTTTAATCGTTTTTTATAATTTTCTAAACCCAAAAAGTATGTTCGGATCAAAGAAAACTGAAACTGTAACCACTACACCCACCAAAACCACCTCTTCCAATGGCACTTCCTCTGCCTTAAATAGTATAGTGCATGGTACCAAAATAGATGGCAAAATACATTGTGAGCATGATGTCCGTATTGACGGCACATTAAAAGGGTCGCTCACTTGTGATAGTAAGGTTATTATCGGCCCAACCGGGTTGGTAGATGGTGATATTGAATGTGAAAATGCAGTGATTGAAGGTCATTTTACCGGGATTTTGACCGTAAGAGATTCGCTTCAAGTGAAAGAATCTGCCAATATCAAAGGTGATATAAATACTGACAAATTAGTCGTCCATTCAGGTGCCGTATTTAATGTATCCTGCCTGATGAAAAATGAGATGATTACTGAGAAATCTTCAAACGGTATCTATCAGGAAGTGGAATAAAGTATTTCAAAATTAGGTTGGCAAATAAAGATCCACACAGCAACCCAAATGACATCCTGAAGTATTCT
The DNA here is from genome assembly GCA_016709995.1 of Saprospiraceae bacterium. Lineage (NCBI taxonomy): Bacteria > Pseudomonadati > Bacteroidota > Saprospiria > Saprospirales > Saprospiraceae > Saprospiraceae bacterium. Next base: position 1,933,688 of record JADJLQ010000001.1, on the reverse strand, counting down.
GGAATGGCATTTGAAATGGCTGCATTTATTGGAGTAGGATTGTTTATTGGTACCTGGGTTGATAAATGGACACATACTGCTAAACCTTATTTTACTATTCTCCTTGCATTTATTTTTTTTACAGGTTATTTTGCCAAACTTATCAAGAGCTTAAATCAAAAATGATAGAAATAAGAAATTTTTATTTCGTTTTGATGGCAGTAACGCTGTGCGCAGGAAGTACCCTATGGGCACTATATCATTTTTCACATATTGAGGCGGGGTATTTTCCTTTCTTTGGACTCTTGTTTTTTCTTGTTTTTTCTATTCTCATCTATCATCTGGGAAGAAGCACAGCAACCTCGCCCGATAAAAACAAATTTACTTCCGTCATCATTGGTATGATATTGCTTAAGCTGGCACTTACGATCGGAATTGTCATCATTTATGATAGATTGATTTCACCCATATTTATTCAACAGGTGATTGGATTTCTGATATCTTACCTTTTTTATACCATATTTGAAGTTTATTTTATGTCAATTCTTGCTCGATGGCATTCATGACCCACCTACAACAAGCCCATTCCATTAAAGTGGATCAGGCTGAGTTTTCTGTGGTTGAAATTCAAGAGGCGCCCATTATGAACCATGGCCATGGCCATTATTCAGTTATTATTGATCATATCCCACTTAGAGTGGAAGTATTAGAGCATAATGCCTCAGATAGATCATTTTTGATCAAAATCGGTCAAATAAAGCATAATGCGCACATAGTCAGGGAGATAGATAGGATGGTGGCCGATATGGGGCTTGAAACTCATCTTTCAAAAAAAGCAGATCACATAATCTCTCCCATGCCTGGGATGATCAAAAAGGTATATGTCAGTGTGGGAGATGAGGTGGTAGTGGGTCAGTCTTTGATCGTATTGGAAGCGATGAAAATGGAAAATGTCATAAAGTCACCAATCGACGCAAAGATAAAATCAATACACTTCCGATCAGGAGAAGCTGTAGATAAATCAGAAATTTTGATCAGATTTATGGAGTAACCCTACAATTATTACCTTTATTTTAAAGAAGCGTCATGACTTTAAAGCAATTTTTTGATTTTCTTTCATCGAATCCTAGCCTTATCTTATTTTATGCTATTGCAGTACCCCTGAGCGCTTTATTGACAGGTTTTTTTAGTAAAGGAGAGGGGCATCTGTCTCCCTGGAAGTATTTATATTCCTTTTTGATTTATTTTGTTTGTGTACCAGGGATCTTTGCTTTTATGTTCAATATCTATCTTTTCTTATTCGAGCGCCAAAGTGTCTGGGATTTGAATATTTATACACAGATTTTACCAGTTATAGTTATGGTAGTCACATTATTAATTATCAAAAAATTTGTGTCCTTGGATGATATACCGGGATTTGGCAAGATCACCGGATTGATCATCATGATTACTGCCATTCTGATGATTATGTGGTTTTTGGACAAAACCCGTATCTATGTCTTCAGTTATATGCCCTTTTCGCAGGTTATTTTAATCATAGTCGGATTATTAATAGCGATCAGATTCGCGTGGCGTCGATTAGCAACTTAAGGGGTATCCTTTTTGCAAAAACCTTACTCAATCAAATTTTATTTATAAAACTTAAACCTTGATTTTTATGAAAGCGCTAAAGTATATCGGCATACTATTACTCACCCTGATTGCTGTTTTTCTTATTTTAGGTCTAATAGCCCCAAAGAAAATGCATTTAGACAGATCGATTTCTATATCTGCAGATCCTTCACAGATTCAGGATATTGTATCAAAATTTTCCGAAACCAAAAACTGGTCTCCCTGGGCGGATTTGGATCCCAATATGACTGTAACGTTGGAAGGAGAAGATGGGGCCATTAACTCTAAATATATATGGTCTGGAAATAATAGTGTCGGCAAGGGCAGTATGACCTTGACTAAAAACGACCCCGCTTATGTAGAGCAACAACTTTTATTTGAAGGTCCTATGGGTGGGCCTGCCATATCAGGTATTAAGATTGCCAGTGAAAATGGGGGCACTAAAGCGACCTGGTCTTTTGATAGTGAAACGCCATATCCCTGGAATGCAATGAGTTTATTTTTTAATGTTGAAAAATTTTTAGGACCAGATTATGAAAAGGGACTGGCCAAATTAAAAACATATGCGGAGGCTCATGCAAGCAAAAAATACCGGGGATATGAAGTAAAGCAAATGGTTAGTCCTGGACGAGCTTATGTTGGAGTAAGAAAGACAGTATCTTTTCAGGATGTACCTAAATTTTTTGAAGACAATATTTCAAAAGTAGGTCAGGCTATTGGCAAAGCAGGCCTTGAAATGGATGGCATGCCGGCCGGGTTATTTTATACCTATGATGAAAAAACCGGCACGACAGATATGGTAGCAGCTATGCCTGTCAAAGGCAGCCCGACTGTAACAGGATTTGAGACTTTTCTTATACCCGCAGGTAAGGAGGTATGCGTCGATTATTTTGGCCCTTTTGAAAAAATGGGTGAAGCTCATTTTGCAATTGACGATTATTTGAAGGAAAAAAAACTAGTACAGTCTCCACCGGCTATCGAGCAATACATGACAGATCCTATGATGGAAAAAGATACTTCCAAATGGTTGACCAGGATCGTTTACCCCATTAAGTAAATCAAATCAGTTTCGAATAATTAAAAACCCGATTAAATATGATCATTAACCGGGTTTTTAATTTTTTATATCCGTATTGGCCTTTAAAATTTATAACCTAAAGTCAAAACGAGTCTGTTTAGCTGGTGTTTATTATACACTACCTGCGGGTCATTGCTATAAGTGGTGTACGGTAGATATCCATCATCGTATCTTGAATGTCTGATAGCGACATCTGTAAAAAATCTTCCTCCACGGTACCCTAGACCAGCACTATAAGTACTGGTATAATCACTTTCATTTGAATAAGGCGAACCCATCAGGTTAATGCCTCCCCTCAAACGGAGTGCTTCCACTGCGATCTCTGCCCCAAGATTATAATTCAGAGCAGATCCATATTGTTTTTCTATGTCATCATTAAGCTGATTTTGGTATTCCAAATCACTAGTAGTGCTGGTCTGATTATTAAAATCAAACTGGGATTGACTATAATTGACATATTCGACAGAAGCTCCGACAAATCCTGCCTTGCCAATTACTGACCCAAAACTGGCTCTGGCTCTCAAAGGGGAGATGACATTATAAGTAAATACACCAGTCTGCGGCGATTGATTTTCATAGGTTTCAGTCTTGCCCTGATCTGTATAACTATAACTAAGTCCGGTCTCGTAGGTCTCATCCAACTCGATAAGGGAAGGTGTCTGAAAGGATAGTCCAATCCTAAACATATCATGGAGTTTCAGGATAGCACCAAGCTTGAGATTGATCCCGGTACCTTTTGTCTTAAGATATTCAGTATACTTTAGTCGTTCAAATGCAGGTATTACCTGGTTGGGATCAGACTCTTCATAAGTCTTGTTCTCCTCAAAATATACGATCGGGACCCCCAAAGAGGCTCCTAGTAAGAGTCTGTCTTTATAATTGCCTGCTATCGCAAACTGAAGTTCACTCATGTAACCTTTGGCTTTTACGAGTTGGCTTTTAGTCACCAATTGATTTGCCGCAGATATGAAATCACTTTCATATACATTGTCATTGTCAAGGTCAAAAATAGCGCCAGTCTCATAGGCTAATCCACTTGAAAAATCAGATAAATCATCCGGTGCTACATGCAAAGCTTGTTCGCGCCAATGATCAGTAATAGAACCGGTCGAGCCTCCATTAAAAAATAACTGGTTATTGAAATCTGCAACTTTGTTGAGCCCGATTGAAAAATTGGAAGTTCGCCAATTGCCTCCAGTGCGACCATTTCTGACGATGACGACACCCAAATTGTCCAGGGCGCCACCATAAAGGTTTTCTTTGCTAAATGGTGCATCGCCCAATTGGCTGGAAGTGTGGTTAAGATAAAGGGATGGGCTGATTACTATTTCGGAAAAGTAATAAGAAGCAAGGCCAGCTGGATTGTCAGAGATGGCACCAAAGTCTGCACCGATAGCACCCATACTCCCTCCGACACCCACATATCGGGCACTTCCTAATGGCTGCCGGGTAGAATATCGCAAAATGTCACTTGCATTTTGGGCATTGATAGCCATAAGACCAAGCATAAAGGCAAAGAGAATGGTGATTTTCTTCATATTGTAATAATTATAATATGTTAAAAAAATTAAATTTAGGTATAAAAAATGGGTGTTTCCATTGGAGCACACCCAATATTTTATTTAATGTTTTTTTGCGAAAGATAGAGATCACTGGTTCCGAGGCGAAGACCTGGGACTACTGGAACTACTGCTAGGACTAGGACTAGAATGGGATGGTGCACTACTTCCGGATCCGGATCTACTACCAGAGGATTGAGAAGGACTATTAAAAGACCTGCTGCTTCCCTGGTCAAAACTACGTGGTGATGCAGAGGATGCTCTCGGAGTATAACTTTGTCTACTTTGTGTCCTTGGAGATTCCATACGACTGCTGTTGTTGGAGGTCGGTGATTCAAACCTTGGAGATTGAGTTCGAGGTGATTGCTCTCGAATGGATTCAAATTGCCTGGAATCATTCCTTGGAGATTGAGTACGTGGAGTAATGCTTCGTTCGGTACCTGAAGGATTGTCGTAAGACCTTGGTGAAACTTGATTGGTACCAGACCTTTCAGTACCGATAGTCCCATTTGACCTTGGACTTGGGCGGGTACTTTGAGGGGAGGTGTTTTGAGACCCATTGGGTTCAAAATCCCTATAAGTACGAGGTCTTTCTACATTGGGTTGGCTACGTTCTCGGACGGAGTTGTCAGTAGATCGGGGACTAATTCTATCAGAAGCGCCTTGAGGAGCAGATGGCTCGCCATTGTTGCGGTTGATAGTATTGTTTCTTTCTCTTACCACAGTAGTAGAAGCCTCTCTGGGAGACATTCTGCGGAGTCCGGGATTAGTAGTCTGCGGATCGGAAAATGTTCGTGAGGTAGTTCTTGAAGGTCCACGATCACCAGTGGTTGTCGATCCATAAGTCCTTGGACCAAAATGTATATTATTGTCAGTATAATACCGGGGTTGATAGGCACCATTGTAAGAATTTCCCCAATATGAATTGCCGGAATAATATCTATTACCATACCAGCTAGTTGGACACCATGAAGAGCTAGCCCAATAATAATTGGCAAAACCATAATTAAATGGGTTATAACTATAAGTCCAGGGATCCCAATATCTGAAACTGTTATATCTGCGCCATCTGTTCCAACGATTATAATCATTAAAAGAATAGAAGCCAATGCCTATACCAGGTGTCATAAATCCAAACCCAGAGGAATAGTAGTAGGGATCAAAATTCCACGGATCTATATAATATGGGTCATAAAACGACCTGCCGGCTAATGGTCTGTGAAATCGGCGAATTCTATGCGTGTAACCATAATCATACTCGTCAAGATAATTGTAGGAGTCATCATCGTAGTCATCTCCCTCCTCGCCATAATATGAATCGTCTGTTGTAGATGCATAATCATTTGAGTAACTATTATTATTACTCACTACTCTGGATTTTTTCCCTAAGGACGATCCATTGTAGTACACATCATCGTACTGTGCTTGAATGGACCAGGAGACCAGAACAAAGCTAAGTGCGAGGATTAGATTAAAGCTTTTTTTCATTTGCTTGTGATTTTAGATTTAATTGAGCAATTTGAAGCACGCCTACTTAATTCAACATGCAAAGTATTAAATTTGTGCCGGAACTTGTGTTAAATACCATTAAGATTGAATTTACGTATTGTTAAATCTTTTTGTAACACAATATTCATAGCGACTCGATTTAATAATAAGACGAATAAGTACAAATAAAGTTACTAAATAATTTATGGCTAAAGAAATAACACCACGGGCAGAAAACTATGCACAATGGTACCTGGATATAGTAAAGAAAGCAGACCTCGCAGATAACTCTGCAGTCAGGGGATGTATGGTCATCAAACCAAGAGGGTATGCCATCTGGGAAAAGATACAAGGTCAGCTCGACAAAATGTTTAAAGAAACAGGTCATGTAAATGCTTATTTCCCCTTGTTTATCCCCAAAAGCTTCCTTAGCAAAGAAGCTGAGCATGTGGAGGGCTTTGCCAAAGAATGTGCAGTAGTCACCCACCACCGGCTGATGAAGGATCCCAATGGTAAAGGGGTCATCGTCGATCCTGATGCCTTATTGGAAGAAGAGTTGATTGTAAGACCTACCAGCGAAACCATTATTTGGAACACCTACAAAGATTGGATACAAAGTTATCGTGATCTGCCGCTGCTCATCAATCAATGGGCCAATGTCGTACGCTGGGAATTACGTACCAGGCCTTTTCTGAGGACGACGGAGTTTTTGTGGCAGGAAGGTCATACCGCCCACGCAACATCAAAGGAAGCCATAGAAGAAGCCGAACTAATCCATGAAATCTATACCAGGTTTGTCGAAGATTTCCTGGCGATTCCGATCATTAAAGGCAAAAAGACAGCTTCAGAAAGATTTGCAGGCGCAGTAGATACCTATACTATCGAGGCTTTGATGCAAGATAAAAAAGCATTACAAGCGGGTACTTCGCATTTTCTTGGGCAAAATTTTGCCAAGGCATTCGATGTAACCTATTTGAATGAAAAAAATCAGAGTGAGTTTGTATGGGCGACCAGCTGGGGGGTGAGTACCCGATTGATTGGAGCCTTGATCATGACTCATTCGGATGATGAAGGTCTGGTATTACCTCCAAAGATGGCACCCCTGCAAGTGATAATTGTACCGATTCCTAAACCTACCCCGGCGATCAATGAAGTCAGCGATAAAATTATAGCCGGACTTAAAGCAAAAGGAATTACAGTGAATTATGATTTGGATGAAAAAAACAGGCCTGGGTTTAAATTTGCACAAAACGAAATGAGGGGTATCCCGGTTCGCATCGGAATCGGACAACGGGATCTGGACCAAAACCAGGTGGAAATAGCCCGAAGGGATACCAAAGAAAAAGTCATGGTACCAGTCGATGGGGTCATTGACTATGTAGTACATTTATTGGATCAAATGCAGCAGGACTTATTCCAAAAAGCTAAAAAATTCAGGTCAGACAATTCTCATTACGTAGATACCTATGACGAGTTTAAACAAATGATTGAAGAGCCAGGAGGCTTTTTTTATTGCCACTGGGATGGTACAGCCGAAACAGAGGCCAGGATCAAAGAAGAGACCAAAGCTACTATTCGGTGCATCCCGCTAGACCAACCTATAGAAAACGGAAAATGTATGGTGACCGGCGCACCATCGACTGGTAGGGTAATCATAGCTAAGGCATATTAAATACAAAGGCACTGCTATAATATGATTTTAGCTTATCAGTTAAAAATTCAGGATTTAACTTTTAGAAAAGTAATAATGTTGTTTGATTTTACACTTTATATGGTGTAAAGCATTAAATACCTTCGTGCTACTTTCGTTATATTTAGTAATTTAGCAAACCCAATTTACCAGTTTAATATTATGAGCAGATTTAACAGATTATCAAACTCGCTTTTCGTGGGTAGCTTAATTTCTATTGCCTTAGTCAATTTTTCATTTAAAGCTACCTCTGGCCACGGACAGTATTACAGTGACGATCAGATTTTAAAAGTGATCCTGATGACTGACACATTGAGGGAGCTCGGTAAAAATGATCGTGCTCTCGCATTGGCTGAAGAGGCTGAAAAATCAGCTAAAAAATCCAAAAATATTGAGCTGCAGGCGATGGCTTTAAATCGACAAGGCAAAGCCCTGATGGCGATGAATAAAAGGGCCGATCAAAAATTTGAAAAAAGCAACGAATTGCTAAATAAATCCGGCAGCACCAATAGTAAATTGATCCTGGACAATTTTAACCAACTCAGGGTCATAGCCAATTTGAAAAAGGATCAAAAAGCACTGGAGGATATTGATTTTGCAATTTCCAGGATTAAAAGAGGTCAGACCCTTGAACAATTAGCAAACAAAGAAGAATCCCTTAAATCTGAACTTATAACAGTAGAGCAGGAAAAAGATAAAGTATTGTCGGAAAAAGAAGCCATTGAGTCGCAAAAAGCAAGTCTTAATAAGGCATTGACAGAGCAATTGTCCCTTCACAATACGCTGGTAAAGGATCAGGCGAAATTAAGGCGTGAAAGTCAACAGATCCAGAAAGAATTGGAGTTGAAGAAAGAAGCTATCGATGCGATGACGATAGATCAGGTGAAAGCAGAATTGATCAAATCTCAACAGGAGCAACTAATATATGAAATGAAGTCTCAAGACAGCCTGAACCTGGAAAGGCTTAAAAATCAAGAGCTATTACTCAGCGAAAGTAAATCGAAGCGAAAATTTTATATAGCTACCTCCATTGCCCTTTTAGGTTTATTCGGCAGCAGTTTGTTTGGTTTTATCAAGAGTCGGCAGCATGCTAATTTGCTCAAAGAAAAAAATAAAATGATTGAAGAGGAAAAAGAACGATCGGAGCAATTGCTCCTGAATATTTTGCCAGCTTCCATAGCCACTGAACTCAAAGCCAATGGATTTACCAAGGCTAATCATTTTGAAGAAGTCACTGTTTGTTTTGCTGATTTTGTAGGTTTTACGACTATAGCCGGGGTGACAGACCCACAGAAACTTCTGAGTGAGTTAAATATGTGTTTTACTGCCTTTGATGATATTATTGCTAAGTACAAACTTGAAAAAATTAAAACGATTGGTGATTGTTATATGTTTGCAGGTGGGCTGCCAGAGGAAGGCAAAGGAAATCAGATAGTGGAGATGATCAATGCTGCCCAGGATATACAATCATGGTTAGATCACTGGAATATTGAAAGAGTAGAATCAGGGCTCTCCAGGATGGATGTGCGGATAGGTATCCATATGGGACCGGTCGCAGCAGGGGTGATCGGCAATAAGAAATTTGCTTATGATATTTGGGGTGATACAGTCAATATGGCAGCTCGCCTTGAGCAGTCTAGTGAACGTGGTAGAATCAATATATCTGGCGAAACTTACGAAAAGGTCAAAGATCATTTCAAATGTGAATATCGCGGTAAATTGCCAGCAAAAAATAAAGGCCTGGTAGATATGTATTTTGTAGAGAATTGATTTTCTGGCAGTTCCATACATACAAAAAAAATGGCAGCATAATTAAATACTGCCATTTTTTAATAATTTAAACTAAAGGCTTATCCTTACTTCACTGGCACGCTGACCGAGGTTTTGTCCCAAATGATATCAAAGCCTTTATTAGTTGCATTGATAGTGAAAAGCTCTTGTTCAGAAGCGATCATAGCAGAGCTCACCTTTACATGAGCTACATCTTTATCTTTTACTTTGTCATAGCCATATGCTCCCCATTGTTTCAATTCAGAATTGAGGATAATAGTCCACTCACCTTTAGTAGGAATGGTAAACAAAGAATAAGTACCTGCTTTTACTGCAGTTCCTGCAAAATCTACATCTTTTTTAAAAGTGATTTCAGTAGCTTCATTAGCTCCGGTACGCCACACTGCATCGAAGGGTACTAATCCACCGAATATGTCTCTACCTTTTTTAGAAGGGGCACCATAAGTGACTTTTAATAAGGCGTTTTCAGTAGTCATTTTAGGGCTTGCAGGTTTGTTCTGACCCATCATTTGCACAGAAAATAAGCCTATTAAAGCGAATAATAATAATTTTTTCATGTTTTAACTTGTTTTAATAAATTTTTGCAAATATATCCTTTGATCTAATGCTAGAAGAGCATTAATTGTTATAGAAGGTTTAAATTTTAATTTTAGGGGTATGCAGTATTAGTGTAACACTACTTATTTTACATCGATTTGTTCTGCCTCTGTCAAAGAATAGATTAGTCGATTGACATCATCTGCATTGAGCTCCAGTTTACCACGCAAAGTGACTGCCTCAGAGGTGAATTTCACCGGAGTTTTTGCATACACTTCCATGACGGTCTCAGGTCCAGCTCCGCCACAGAAAAAACACATATTATATGGGAAGGCAGATAAAATAAACTCTGTGTGGCTTTTATAGCCATCCGTAGGGATTATATAACCTTTGATCTCAACAGTTTTATTGGCCAATGCCTTGACTTCTTCTCCAAATACCGGCTTGTCTATTTTGAATCCTAAAGAAGCATCAAATTCCTTTTTGAAAGTGAGCTTTCCTAGTATGTTCCAGGTACTACTGCTGTTTTGTGCAATTGATAAACTAGTCATCAAAGTAGCAAAGAATATGATCAAATATTTCATCTTACAAAATTACGTTGATTACAACAAATAGATCCAGGTAAAAGTTTTAAAGGACATATTTTTCAATCCGTATCATCTTCAGCCTGATTTTCCTGGTCACTTAGTCTTTCCATCAAGCGAGATGATATCCCTATAAAATCCATTTCAGTAAAAATACCGATCAACTCTTGTTCTTGAACTACAGGCAGACAGCCGATTTTGTTTTTTCGCATTAATGCCATAGCTTCCATGATGGTGGTTGAAGGGTTGGCAGTAATGGGTTTTTTGATCATAATATCTTTCACTAGTTTTAGCTTTCTATTTTTTTCGGTAAAATGTTTCAATAATAATCTGGATGAAACAAGACCAATGAGTTTGCCGCTGTTGTCTTCTACAGGCATATATCTGATTTTACGCCAATCCATCAACTCTGCCACGAACTCAATGATGTCATCCTGCTGCACCGTCAACAGATCTGTAGTCATAAAGTCTCCAACTAAAAGTTTCTGTGGTTTATAATTTCTGAGATCTTTTAACTCAGGCATTTTCCATTTGTGTATAGGGGTGTTTTTCTTTTGATATTTTAACATGGCAGAAGTCATGACTGTGAGGGCCTCAGTTCTGTTGGTTTGTTCCAGTAGTTTTGTATACGCCCGGAGTTGCCATCTGGCACCATTCATATGACTTTTAGCTCTGTCTTCTATGATGCCCAGATATTTGTCTATATCTGAATCATCGACTTTTTGGATTTTTAGTCCTGTACGTGCTATCGGAAGCAGCTCTTTAAGGATCAACTCTACCGCAGGTATTTTTTGATCATCAAACCAATTAAATTTTGAATCGATGCCAAATTGTGCACTCTTGACAAAATTATCTGATATGTCTGCAAATGACACTTTTTGGCGAATATCATCCACTACTGTAGGGAGGCCAACCATACAACCTAACCAAAATGCAGAGTTGGCTATTTCATCTATAGCGGTCGGTCCACTGGGAAATACCCTGTTTTCGATTCTCAAATGAGGCTTGCCATTGGCACTGATACCATAACAAGGTCTGTTCCAGCGATAGACTGTAGAGTTGTGCACCTGTAAAGCACTGAGCTTTGGCACTTTTCCTTCGGAGATCATATGCTGAGAATCTTCTGTGACATCTGCAGCCAGCAGCACTCTATACCTGGAAATGTCTTCTTTATGAATCTCCAATATGGACTCATTGACCCAATCCCTTCCGAAATGAACTCTAGCACTCCTTTCTCTCATATTAGCCCTAGAGCCCCTGGTATCCAAAGCCTGTTGGAACATTGCAATTCTGGACTCGTGCCAGAGCCTCCTGCCAAATACGAGGGGTGAGTTAGCTGCGATAGCCATAACAGGACCGGCCAAAGCTTGACTGACATTATAAAACTTGGCAAACTGTTCGGGTGAAACCTGCAGATGCACCTGAAAACTGGTATTACAAGCCTCGAGAAGCGGTGAATCGTGTTTAATCATCAATTCATCTATACCACTCAACCTAAACTCAAAAGAATCACCAGTCATCTGTTGTCGAACTGCTTCCATCAAAGCGAGATATCGCTTCTTAGGAGTAAGAAATTTGTCCTCAAGATCAGACTTGCGGATAGTTGGTAAAATACCCGTTAATATCAAATCAGCATTGAATGGTACCAATGCTTCTCTGATGATCTTTAATTGGTAGGTAGATTCCTCCATCATCTGAGAAAAGCAGTCTCCTGTAAATTCTCTGGGTACAAAATTGGTCTCGAGGTTGAACATAGCCAGCTCTGTGTCTAACCAGTCATATTGTTCCAATTTTGAAATAACTTCAATATTGATAGGATCAGGCCTGTAATTTTGTACATCGATCAGTACCATTTCCTGTTCTGCCCCTATGCGATGAATGCCTTTTTCGAACCAATTATTTTGGAGCATATAGTCCAATGACTTTATATCCTGCAATAATGATCTAGTAAATTTTTGCAATTCTCGCGGGTTAGTAGGCTTATTGACTTTGTTTTCTCCCATGGCAGTTTATAAATTGGAGGAAAAGTACCACGTTTAATTCATATTATATATATTCTTCATATGATTTATTTTTATACAATGAAACTGCCTGCACTTTGTTTAGACCAATTCTAAATAATGGGGCAGTTATGAATTTTTGGTAAAGTAAATCAATCTATACTGATTGGTGATAATATGATATTGTAACTTTGCGGCGCACGATTAAACCGATATCTGTGAATAGTCTAACTCATCGCGCAGTATTGACTGCAGTTTTTACCCTAGGTACCTTTATTTTTGGTTTTGCTCAGTCCCCTGCATCGGGTGACTCCTTGATCCTAAGCAGAGGCATACTATTGATAGTAGTGTTTTTACTATTAGGTTTTGTTTTGCTTATAGCTGAAAAATTATTGCAAATCCAGGCCATGAGATCCGGCGCAAATGACCTTAGCCGATATTCCATTTTCCCTCAAATAAGCAAATGGTTTGAATCAAAACCAAAGCCATATGTTGGAGACGCGCCTGTGATCAAACTTTCAAAAGGGTATAACCTACATTTAGCTGGTGCGCCGGAAAAGGAAACCTTACAAAGAACTGCCTCCAGGTACGCGGTAAATGCAACAGATTTCAGAGGCATTGCACCGATCCCTAAAGTGGTAGTCACTGTAGGTCAGGAAGTGGCAGCAGGAGATGCTTTGTTCTTTGATAAAAATTTGCCTGAAGTCATTTTTGCGGCACCTGTGAGTGGCGAGGTTATTGAGGTCAATCGTGGTGATAAAAGAGCTATTACAACGGTCGTGATTCTGGCTGATAAAACGATACGATACAATCAATTTCTTCCTTTTGAGTTGGCTTCAGCTGATCGCAATCAAATCGTGAAATATATCTGTGAAGGTGGGGTTTGGCCTATGATTATCGAACGCCCTTTTGGTACCCTGGCTGACCTGCACCGCGCTCCTGATAATATCTTTATATCGACTTTTGACAGTGCTCCGTTGGCACCTGATGCCAATATCATTTGTTCAGGTAAAGGAGCAGAATTGCAAAAGGGCATAGATGTACTAAATCGACTGACTGGGGGAAAGGTTCATATTGGACTTAATGCGAGTCAAACTGAAAGCCCGGCAGCGGAATTTACTCAACTCACCGGAGCTGAAAAACATTGGTTTGACGGGAAACATCCTGCAGGGAATGTGGGAGTTCAAATACATCATATAGATCCTATTAAGAAAGGGGGTAGGGTTTGGACATTAGGGGTTCAGGAGTTAATTACACTAGGTGCTTTATTCCTTAGAGGCAGGCATGAAGCAGATCGTATGGTAGCGATTTGTGGTTCGAGCTTTGATAAAAACGGTTATTTATCGACCTATGTGGGGGCATCTTTAGGAGAACTTATAGCTGACAGTACCAAGCCAAATAGTAGGATCATCAGTGGAGATGTATTGAGTGGTCGACAGGATAGCAAGGACGGATATCTGCATTATTTTGATGATCAGGTGACCTCCATCGAAGAAGGCAATCAGGTGACTTTATTTGGCTGGGCGGTACCCCGCATCTTGCCAAGTGTATCCGGCATGTTGCCTAATAAAATTCTGGGGGACATCCAATATGAACCCAATACCAATACTAATGGCGAACCAAGGGCTTTTGTCATGACTGGTCAATATGAAGAAATGCTGCCCATGAATATTTTTCCTCAACAGTTAATGAAAGCTATTTTGACCAAAGATATAGATAGAATGGAAGGTTTGGGAATACAAGAATTGGCAGAAGAAGATATTGCTTTGTGCGAATTTGCCTGTACTTCAAAGCAACCATTGCAATCTATTCTGAGAGACGGTCTTAATATGTTAAAAGAGGAGAGCTAACCTAAAATCAATTTTTGAAATCTGACGACATTCAGCTATGGCATTTATAGATAAAATCAAATCACTGGAACCCGACAAGAAAAAAAGTCCTTTTCTGCATACGGTTTATGATGGCTTATTTACTTTTCTTTATCAGCCGGCCACGGTCACAAAAGGTGGCGTCCATATCAGGGATGGAGTCGACCTTAAACGGACGATGGCGATGGTCGTATTGGCTATGCAGTTATGTTATATATTTGGCACTTATAATATAGGCCAGCAGCACTTTATGGCTATAGGCCAACACACCGGTTATTTTGATGCACTACATTTAAAATTGTTATTTGGCTTAGTCAAACTTCTGCCTATTTGGGTGGTGACCCATTTGGTTGGATTAGGCGTAGAATTTTATTTTGCATATAAAAAGGGTCACGCAATTGAAGAGGGTTTTTTGGTAAGCGGTGCGCTTATACCTTTGATTATGCCTCCTGATATTCCGCTTTGGATCCTGGCCATAGCTGTTGCATTTGCAGTATTGTTTGCAAAAGAAGCTTTTGGTGGGACTGGAATGAATATTTGGAACGTTGCTCTGGTAGCTCGGGTCTTTATATTTTTTGCTTATCCGGGCACTATATCTGGATCAGATGCATGGGTAGCAGGGTTAAATTATGATGGAGGGCATATCACCTCAAGTTATAGCGGAATATCAGGCTGGGTGCTGCACCTTTTTGATAAATTATGGGGCTTTTTTGGTTGGAGTACTATAGGATCCGGTGGTACTTCTGTGGTAGATGGATTTACCGGAGCTACCCCTCTTGCTCTGGCAGCAAGTGGAGGATGGGAGGCGGTGACTGCCAAATATTCGCCTACTGAACTATGGTGGGGAGCTATTCCCGGATCTATAGGTGAAACTTCAAAACCACTTATCATCGTTGGTGCCATTATATTATTAATTATGAGGTTGGCGAGTTGGAGGATCATGGTGTCAATGGTGATAGGTTGTGCCGTGACTGGAATAATATTTAATGCCTGGGGGTTTAATGCCTTCATGAATGTGCCATGGATCTATCATTTTTACCTGGGAAGTTTTTTATTCGCAATGACTTTTATGGCTACTGATCCAGTGACAGCAGCTGGAACCAATAGAGGCAAATGGTATTATGGATTCTTTATAGGAGTAATAGGTATGATCGTACGAGTCATGAATCCTGCTTATCCGGAAGGTTGGATGTTGGCTATTTTGTTTATGAACTCTTGTGCACCATTGATAGATTATTTTATTACACAATCAAACATGAAAAAAAGATTAAGCCGTGTTTAATAATCGTTACATATTGATATATACTCTGGTCCTTGCCCTTATAACCTCGATCGCCCTGGCCTTTGTGGTAAATGGGTTGAAACCGCTACACGATTCCAATGAAGCAGTTTATAAGAAAAAGGATATCCTTGGATCTATTAAAGATCAAATTGGTGTGGATCCCAGCAAGATGAAAGACGCGGATATCATCAGTTTTTTTGATACAAAGGTTGAAAAAATAGTTTTGGATGCCAATGGAAAGGAGGTTAGTGGGGTGGATGCTGAAACTGTAGATATGGCCGCCGAAGAAAAGAAACCGCAGACAGATCGAAAATACCCTCTGTATGTTTACAATGGTGACCAGGGCAAAATTTATCTTATGTCCTTAAGGGGCAATGGCCTTTGGGATAAAATCTGGGGATTTATTGCGCTCAAAGATGACTTTAATACTATTGTAGGTGCCTCGTTTGGACATACAGGAGAAACCCCTGGTTTAGGTGCTGAAATCAAGGACAACCCTAATTTTCCGGCATCTTTTCACGGAAAAAAGATTTACAATGACGGACAGTATTCATCCGTATCAGTTGTAAAAGGAGGAGTCAAAGATCCTGAACATCAGGTGGATGCCATCTCGGGAGCTACCATCACTTCGACCGGGGTATCCAATATGCTCTCCAAAGGAATATTACCTTATTTACCATATTTTGAATCTTTAAAGAAAAAATAGAATAATATTATAAATCAAAATAGCATGTCAGATTCAGCTGTCAAATCCCTTCAAGTAGTAGAACCAAATGAGCCTATTTTTGGCAAAAAGGAACGGGCTCTTATCACTGATCCACTTCACATGGACAATCCCATTACCGTCCAAGTACTGGGAGTCTGTTCTGCGCTCGCAGTCACGACCATGGTCAAACCCGCACTAATAATGGGTATATCGGTGATGCTTGTGACAGGATTTTCCAATCTGGTCATTTCAGCGCTGCGCAATACTATTCCTAAACAGATACGTATGATTGTCCAGTTAGTGGTTATTGCCGCTTTGGTGACCATAGTGGAACAATTTCTCAAAGCATTTTCATATGATGTGTGGAAACAATTGGCTGTTTTTATAGGACTTATCATCACCAATTGTATTGTCATGGGTCGACTAGAAGCATATGCTATGGCAAACAAACCCTGGCCTGCATTTCTTGATGGGATAGGGAATGGCCTGGGTTATGCATGGATATTGGTCGCAATAGCTGCGATCAGAGAATTTTTTGGCAGAGGTGCCTTATTAGGGTTTAAGATTTTAGGACCTTCTCCTGATTTTTTAATCAATACACAATCAAGTAAATTGTTATCATGGTATCAGCCAAACGGTTTGATGGTATTACCTGCTTCAGCTATGTTTTTAATAGCTACTATTATTTGGATACAGCGAAGTAAGGAGAGTAAGCTTATTGATATTTCATAATTTTTTTATTTAGATATATTTAATTGAAATTTATATTATGGATCTTCTAAATATTTTTATCAAATCGGCCTTTATCGAGAATATGGTCTTGTCCTATTTTATTGGGATGTGTTCATTTTTGGCGGTATCAAAAAGTGTTAAGACAGCGATTGGTCTTGGAGCTGCGGTGATTTTCGTATTGGCGATTACTGTGCCAATCAACTGGGTGATCAGTGAAAAGATTTTGGGACCTAATGGTCTATTCAAAATGGATCTAACCTTTCTTAGATTTATTCTATTCATTGCAAGCATAGCGGCTACAGTGCAGTTGGTAGAAATGGCAGTTGAGAAGTATTCCCCTTCATTATATAATGCTTTGGGTATATTTCTACCATTGATCACAGTCAACTGCGCTATCCTTGGAGCAGCCCTTTTTATGGTAGCCAGGGAGTATAATTTTCAGGAGTCTGTAGTCTATGGCGTCGGATCGGGCATCGGTTGGTTCATTGCTATTGTGCTGATGGCTGCTATTCGTGAAAAATTAAGATATAGTCATGTGCCGGCTCCTTTGAGAGGTTTGGGTATAGCGTTTATTATTACTGCCTTTCTTGGAGTCGCGTTTATGAGTTTAATGGGGATCAATCCTTCCAATTATTTTACTAAATAGAGAAAGAAAATAATTATGATATTTCTGATCAATTTAATGTTTGTGATTTGGGCGATAGTAGCCTTTTCGGTACTGTTATTGATCATGGCTTTTGGGCTCATCTATGCTCAAAAAAAGCTGGTTGCTCAAGGCGATGTTAACATCATCATCAATGGAGATGAAGAACACCCGTTAAAAGTAAAGCCCGGAAGTAGTTTGTTAAGCACACTCTCAGGTGAAAAAATATTTTTGCCTTCAGCTTGCGGTGGAGGAGGTACTTGCGCTATGTGTGAGTGTCATGTGGACTCTGGAGGTGGTGATGTATTGCCAACAGAGCTCAATCACCTGTCCCGGAAAGAAGCTGCAGAGCATAAAAGACTGGCTTGCCAGGTAAAAGTGCGTCAGGATATGCATATCAGAGTACCCGCAGAGGTCTTTGGTATCAAAAAGTGGGAATGTGAGGTGATCAGCAATTATAATGTAGCTACTTTCATTAAAGAATTTGTAGTAAGGTTGCCTGAAGGCGAACACCTTGATTTTGAGTCAGGTGGATACATTCAAATTGATGTTCCCAAAGTAGAGGTTGATTATAAGGCATTCGATATCAGGCCTTTTCCGGATGACCCGGCAGGCGATGATAAGTTTAAACCAGATTGGGATAAGTTTAATCTCTGGCCATTGAAAATGAAAAACAGTGAAGAGATCTTCAGAGCTTATTCCA
Organism: Saprospiraceae bacterium; assembly: GCA_016709995.1. Lineage (NCBI taxonomy): Bacteria > Pseudomonadati > Bacteroidota > Saprospiria > Saprospirales > Saprospiraceae > Saprospiraceae bacterium. Next base: position 1,915,437 of record JADJLQ010000001.1, on the reverse strand, counting down.
TGGCCAATCATCCTGCGGAGGGTAATATTATCAAACTCAATATTCGAATTGCAACACCCCCCTGGGATAAAAAATCTAATGGTTGGCTAGGTGTAAATCCAGGCATATGCTCCAGCTATGTATTTAGCCGAAAACCGGGTGATAAAGTAACTATAAGTGGTCCATATGGAGAGTTTTTTATCAAACCGACCAAAAAGGAAATGGTCTACATCGGTGGTGGAGCAGGTATGGCGCCTCTAAGGTCACATCTGTTTCATTTATTTCATACTTTAAAGACTACTGATAGAAAAGTATCTTTTTGGTATGGGGGTAGATCCAAAAGAGAACTATTTTATACTGAAGAATTTAGAGCCATTGAAAGAGAGTTTCCCAATTTCAGATATCACATAGCTTTATCAGAGCCTCAAGCAGAGGATAACTGGAAGCTGAGCGTGGATGTTAATGACCGTGAAGGAGATGGTTTTACCGGATTTATTCACAAAGTACTCTATGACAATTATCTAAAGAATCACCCAGAGCCTGAAGAAATAGAATATTATTTCTGTGGACCTCCTATGATGAATGCAGCAGTCATTAAATTATTGGATGATCTTGGGGTGCCAAAAGAAAATGTTGCCTTTGATGATTTTGGTGGTTGATTAGCCGACTTCCTAATACTTCATTCGAATTAATCTAATTTGTATAAACTCCAATTTGAGGAGGCTTTCTCCAATTTTTTTGTTTCAAGAATAGATGGGAGGCTCCAATAATCGGCAGTAAAACCTGCTCTTAGCGTTTTGCGATCAGGCTTGATAAGGGTAGATACTCCATCAGAGAAAATAAATGCATTTTTTAGACTTGTATCGTAAGTATCAAGTTGAAAGGGATTTTGAACTTCTAGTTGTAAGAGATTGGGTGGTCTGTAAAAAGTCATCCTTAAGCCCGAAGGTCCATACATATTAGACTCTGTATAAAATATCACGACTGGCTTGGCCGACTTGGTTTGATTAAAGATATATCGGTAATAAAGTATATGAGGGTTAGCCGGTCCCATTATTCTTACCACCAATAAAAATAAATTAAATATACAGATACTGCCCATTACCAACTTTACAGGCAAATTGAGTTTAATTAGGGAAAATGTTTTTTCAGCTCCAAGGGTGATTAAATAAAGGAAAGGAATCAGCATTGGAAACATGAATCTGAGCTCTTTGTGGCTGGTCACAAGATGAGCAACCACAAAAGGAATTATGATCCATACCATGAAGTGCTTTCGATTGGAAAAAAGGCCAATCATGAAAAAAGCAATCAGAACAATATTTAAGACAGGGCCTAATGCATTGAAAACAAGAGGAAAATAGGCGTACCAAGGCGAAATCCCAAAACTTGAAGCTATGCCTTTAATAACATTTGAGTCAAAATACTTTAAGGAGGTGAGTTGCCAGCTACCATACAGCCAATAATCGCATAGAAAGCCAATGATCAACCCCAACAATGCTCCGACACTCAAATAACTCCACCCTTTTAATTTCAGCGATTTATTATTAATCAACCATGCAACTATACCCAGACCTGCAAAAGCTATTTGAAATCTGAATTGGAAAGCAAGACTCAATAATAGACCAGCCATAAAAATTGGAAAGAACCTATTGGTATTAGAGTTGGCTAAGGAATTCATTAAAAAATATATACCTCCGAAAAAGAACAATGAGCTCCAGTTTTCAGAAGAAAATCTTACGAGCAAAAAGGGACAAAACCATAAAAAACCAGCAAGGCTGATAAAGATGGTTTTAACCGACTTAGAAGATGGGAGCTCTTTTATTATTAATCTTGTATAAAGTATGATAACCATCAAGCTCATTATACCTGATAAAAGGCGTAATATAAATGCGATAAAGAATGGATCCTGTATCCCAAGCACCCTGTTCAAGCTCATGATGGTATAAGCTATGAATGGCTGCAATCCAGGCCTGATTTGCTCGTGAAACTCCCATGCAAGGCCTTCAGGTTTGGCAAGCCCTGACTTGTAATTGGCAAATTCAAGTAATTGAAAATGTTCGTCCCAATGGAAATATCCCTGGCTGGTGACGGACATCAATAACAAGATCAATCCACATAAAAACAATAATGTTTGTGAGGTCTTAGGTTGATTCATTCTGTTCATAACTTTACAGAATCTAGGTGATTTGAAATTCTAACTTTTCTATATCAGGTTGTTTGCCCAAAACAATTATTCTATATCCCGGCAGCAATTCTAAATTTTCGGTTGATAAATCATATTGCTGTTCAATATTTTTTATTCCAAGCACCAGCACTTTATAAGATTTTAATATTTCTGCTTTGTCGCAGAAATATTGTTTTGTCACAATAAGTTCTACCAGGCTGGACTCTTGTTTGTTTTGAAAAGCCAGGATGTCAAGGAACTCTTTTAAATCGGGGTGGCTCACAAGTTGAGCCATGTGCACGCCACCTATTTTGTCAGGCATGATCACATTATGAGCCCCGGCATGTTTTAATTTGCTGATAGAGGTGTCATGGGAGGCCCTGCTAATGATGAGGATATTTGGATTTAATTCTTTGGCAGTAAGGATACAAAATACATTGTCTGCATCTTCAGGCAGGGTAGAAATCAGGGCTTTAGCTCGCATAATCCCCGCCTCCAACAAAGCCTTTTCAGTGGTAGCATCGCCCTGAACCATATATGGAATCAAGGTATTACTTTCTGCTGTTTTAGATTCTTTATCAATGACGATAAATGGTATATGGTTGGATTGCAGGACCTCTATAGCTGACTGACCATTTCTACCATAACCGCACACAATGACATGGTTTGATATTTTTTGCAATTGTTTTTCCATATTATGCAGTTTATAATCTCTAAAAAAATGGCCTTCAAAAATGTACTGAGACATCAAAGTAAGGAAATAAGTGATCGCGCCGATATTGAGTATAATCAAAACGACTGTAAACATACGACCAAGGTCACTGAGGGGTTTTACCTCACCAAATCCAACCGTAGATAGGGTGATGATGGTCATATAAAGACCTTCTGAGAAATTGTATTTTTCGATGATCATATAACCTACGATTCCAATGGTCAGAATCGTACCAAAAAATAAAATCGGAGTGCGAATTTTTTTATAAGGGCTTGGATATCGGATTACTGGTTTCAAGGTGAGTGCTCTTTGACAATATAAGACTCATAATTATAAGAAAAAAAGGTCACCTAACCAAATGGCAGGTGACCTTTGCAAGGCAATAAAATAACTTTATCCAGCAGCGAACACCTGTTCAAAAGCCTGAACAAAGTCAGCTTTTATATCATCAATATGTTCTAAGCCGACGCTGATACGTATCAGATTGTCCAATACACCTGCAGAAGCCCGCTCGCTGTCCGAGAGTTGTTCGTGCGTTGTAGAGGCAGGGTGAATGGCTAAGGATTTGGCATCCCCGACATTGGCCAAATGGCTGATTAACTTCAATGAATCAATGAATTTTTTCCCATTTTCGACACCACCTTTGATACCAAACTGTAAGATGCCACCAAATCCATTTTGTAAATATTTTTTCGCCAACTGGTGATGAGGACTATCAGCCAATCCAGGATACCAAACAAATTCAACTTTATCATTGCCCTGGAGCCAGGTAGCCAGGTTCATTGCATTTTGTACGTGTCTTTCTACCCTTAAACTCAATGTCTCCAACCCTTGTAAAAACAAAAAGGAATTGAATGGGGCGAGGGCTGGACCAAAATCTCGAAGTCCCTCGACTCGGGCTCGAATGATAAAAGCGATGTTGGGCATACCAAGTGGATTGCCTTCGCCAAAGATCTCCCAGAATTTCATGCCATGATATCCTTCACTTGGCTCAGTAAATTGTGGGAATTTGCCATTGCCCCAATTAAAATTGCCAGCATCTATGATTACCCCGCCGATACTGGTCCCATGACCTCCAATCCATTTGGTCGCTGAGTGGACGACTACATTGGCGCCATGTTTAATAGGTTGACACAGGAAGCCACCTGCTCCAAAAGTATTGTCTACGACTAAGGGGATATCATATTTTTTACAAAGGGCTGCAAATTTTTCAAAGTCAGGAATGTTTAATCTCGGATTGCCGATGGTCTCCAGGTAGATTGCTTTGGTATTGGCATCTATTAGTTTTTCGAAACTGTCGACATTGTCACCATCTCCAAATCTTGCGTCAATACCCAAGCGTTTAAAGGCTACCTTAAACTGATTGTAAGTGCCACCATATAGATAACTGGTAGAAATAAAATTGTCCCCAGCCTGTAAAATATTATTCAAAGCGATAAATTGGGCTGCTTGTCCAGAGCCTACCGCCAGGGCAGCAACGCCTCCTTCGAGTGCAGCCATCCTCTGCTCAAATACATCGGAGGTGGGGTTCATGATACGAGTATAAATATTGCCAAATTGTCTCAAGCCGAACAGATTGGCAGCATGCTCAGAATTGTCAAAACCAAAGGAGGTGGTTTGATAGATGGGCACAGCCCGGGCTTTGGTCGTAGGGTCTACTTGTTGGCCGGCATGCAATTGTAGCGTTTCAAATTTGTAATTCGACATAATTTTTAAAATTGTATTAAGGTTTATAAATAATTTTATGGAGGACTAAATTTGGATTCAACCGTCAGAAAATAATGGTAGTATTTGGCAGGAGACAGGGTAATATGGTATCAATGCATGCCTTGCGGCATACAAATATGGATACAAAAAATGCTTTCCTTCTTCATTCGTTGAACCAAAAATAATCAAAAAAAATGATTTTGTAATAGAGATATCCAGTGAATGATACATGGTGAAGTCCTTCATGCTACATATTTTCCTACCTTTGCCCACTTTGAAACATGGAGATCAAAAGGTACCTCATCACATCTGCATTGCCCTATGCCAACGGACCTCTGCATATAGGACATCTTACCGGAGCATATCTTCCCGCTGATATTTTTGTTAGATTCCTTAGACTCACTGGCAAAGAAGTCGTTTGGGTATGTGGATCTGACGAGCATGGAGCAGCGATCACAGTAAAAGCAAGAAAAGAAAATACTACTCCCCAGGCTATCATCGATCAATATCATGAGTTGCTCAAAACCACGCTCCATCGCATTGGGATTTCCTTCGATATGTATCACCGTACTTCTGCGCCAATTCACCATGAGACCAGCCAGGATTTTTTCAGAACCCTTTACCAAAAAGGTGAATTCCAGGAAATAGAAAGTGAACAATATTTTGACGAACAAGCCGGACAGTTTCTTGCAGATCGATATATATCCGGAACCTGCCCAAAATGTGGTAACCCGCACGCGTATGGCGATCAATGCGAGCGATGCGGATCTACTTTGAGCCCAATAGATCTCCTCCATCCGGTTTCGACTCTGACGGGCTCGACACCCATCAAAAAACTAACCAAACACTGGTACCTACAATTAAATCACCACCAGGAATGGCTGAAAGAATGGATAGAGACCGGCAAGCTCGACGGTGTAGAACACCACGATCCAAATGAATGGAAGCCACATGTCCTTGGACAGTGTAAGTCTTGGTTAGATGGTGGGCTTGAGCCCCGTTCCATGACCAGAGACCTGGAATGGGGGATTGATGTGCCTCATGAAATTCCGGGGTCACAAGGAAAGAAGTTATATGTCTGGTTGGATGCACCGATCGGATACATTAGTGCCACCAAGGCCTGGGCCAATGAACATGGTAAGGACTGGGAGCAGTATTGGAAAGATCCGGAGACGGCGTTGATCCATTTTATTGGCAAAGACAATATTGTTTTTCATTGTTTGATTTTTCCGGTTATTCTTAAAGCCTACGGCGGTTACAACCTTCCTATCAATGTACCTGCCAATCAATTTATGAACCTGGAAGGGGATAAAGTCTCTACTTCACGCAATTGGGCGGTGTGGATCCATGAATACCTGGACGAATGGCCCGGCAAAGAAGATTTGATGAGGTACTATCTCATCAAGAATATGCCCGAACAAAGAGATAGCGAATTTACCTGGAAAGGCTTTCAGGATGCATGCAATAACGAATTGGTCAATAACCTGGCAAATTTTTTTAATAGGGTGATGGTTTTGATCAATAAGTACTATGGGGGTAAAATACCCAGTTTCGATCCAGACAAAGGATTTGTGGGTACGGAAGACCCTGATTTTGATTCTTTTCACGAAGTGGAATTGTTGAACATTTTTGACAGAATACAGGACCTAAATCAAAGCATCAGAGAATTTAAATTTCGAGATGCGTTGAAAAGTCTCATGGATCTATCTAGTACAGGCAACTCTATACTACAGGCCAATGAACCCTGGAAAAAGGAGAAAACCGAACCCGAGATCGCAAAAGTGGTGCTCAACTATTGTGCCCAGTTATGTACTGCTCTCAGCGTCGCTATACGCCCCTTCATGCCATTTACTTCGGACAAAATGCGTGCACAATTGAATCTGCCTCTCTTGAAAGACCAGAATGAACTCAACGAATTATTGGATACCCTGGCAGAAGGTCTACTTCCCATCGCTGAAGGTCATCAAATTGGGGAGCCTGTCCATATTTTTACAAGGATAGATGATGCCCTGATTGAAGCACAAGTATCTAAACTCAATAGAGGAAAAGCGCTTGCTGCCCCAGCGCCAATCGAAAGTATTCCTATAAAAGAAACGATATCGATAGATGATTTTAATAAGATAGATTTAAGAGCCGGTACTATATTATCAGCTCAGAAAGTGCCCAAGGCTGATAAACTTCTGCAATTGGAGGTAGAGCTTGGTTTTGAAAAAAGGACCATCGTCAGTGGTATAGCGCTTCATTTTGATCCTGCTCATTTGCCTGGTCAAAGAGTCATCATAGTAGCCAACCTTGCACCTCGAAAGATGAAGGGGATTGAATCTAATGGGATGATCTTATTATCAGAAAATGGCGATGGAGGTCTAAAATTTATAGCACCCAACGAGCACGCTGAAAATGGCAGTGTAGTCAAATGATATCGTTGTAATTCCATTATTTTTGTGTTTCCATTCTACCCAACAAGTTATCCTAATGATATGACCACAATAAAAAAATCGACTTTAACCGGCATGACACTATTTTTTTTGCTCTCTTTGTGGGCTTGCGCCAATAATGCAGAGAAATCGAATGTCAAACAAACCTGTGATATAACTATTACAGTAGAAGGTGCTGCCCCTGGATGGGCAAAACTCATAGGATCTTATACGGATAAGACCTTTTTTGTAGATTCATTCAAAATCGAAAATGGAAAGTTGCGAATAAAACAGGACAGCAGCCTGCATCAGGGGCTATATTATGTTTTGTTTCCTGACAATCAAAACATACAAATATTATTGAGTGATGACCAGCAGTTTGACCTGAAGACAACCATGAGTGATCTGATACAGCCGATGCAAGTGACAGGTTCGATAGACAATGACCTCCTGTACCAATCTTTTAAGTTGCAGCAGCATCAAGATAATCAACAGAGGACTATGCAAGTCCAGGTCAACGGAAAGCCTGAAAATGATCCTGCTGTGATTTCTTTCAAAAAAATGGTAGAAGATTTTCGCGCAGCCAGGAGAGTTCAGCTGGCTGAAATGACCAAAGCGCACCCTAATTCTTTTTTCGTTAAATTTAAAAATGCAGGTCAAAATCCTGAGGTCAAAGATATCAGGCTTGCTACCGGGGAGAAAGATCTCAATACGCAAGCTTATTTTTTTAGAAAAGAATATTGGGACAAGGTTGATTTTTCTGAAGAAAGATTGATGTACTCTCCGGTCCTATCTAATAAAATGCAGCAGTTTTTTGGAGATGTAATGCCTCAGCATCAGGATTCTATAGTACAATATGCAGATGCTTTGCTTTCCAAATCATTGGCCAATCCGGAAATATTCAAATACATGAGCAATTGGCTATTGTTAAAATATGAACCGGGCAAGACTACTTTAATGGACGGTGAGGCAGTGTTTTCAAATATTGTAGAAAAGTTTTTTACTGCCGAAAATGCAATCTGGCTTAAACCCGGAGAATTGGCGGATATCAGACGAAGAGCAGGGGAGATGAAGGCAAGCTTGTTGAATAAGCAGGCAGCGGATGTCACTGCTAATGATATCAAAGGACAACCCAAATCTATTTACAGCATCAAATCCCCTTATATCATCGTCTACCTCTATCATACTGATTGTGAACATTGCCAGGCTGAAACACCTAAATTGGTGCAGATGTACCCCCAACTGAAGAGCAGGGGAATAGAATTTTATACTATAGCAGTGAATACGACCGATGCAGAATGGCGAAAGTTTGTCAAGACTTACCATATGGAGCAATGGACCAATGTATTCGACGCTACCAATGTGTCTGTCTATAGCAAATATTTTGTCGATAATACACCGGAGATCTATGTACTGAATAAGGAAAGAAAAATTATCGGCAAAAATCTTAAACCTGAACAGATCAATCAGATTCTTGAGATGGACCAAAAAGTGGCCAACTAAAACTTGAGTTATTTTAACCTGGAATTTGAGGAATTCTTCGAAAATAAGAATTAAATCCTCCTTTGTCGGCGCATACGCATCATAGATGGATCACCACCCATAAGATGTTTTTGTTGCCCCCGTTGTTGCATTGCTTTTTCAAATTGTTTGATCTGCTCTTTAATGGTAGGCTCAGTGACTTTGTATTCTTTGATTTCCTTCATATATACCTGGGCCTGGTTCCATTTATTTTTGAGGGCACTAAAATTGGCCAATTGAAGAGCCACCATCGCCTTTTCGTTGGAGGTGGGTAGACCAATAGCTTTGGATTTTAACAGTAAAGTCTCTGCCTGGTCATAATCTTTTCGCTGTGCGGCTATCGAGCCTTTGATCATATAAAAATAAGATCTGTTGGGTTTGTACAACCATTGTGGGAAAAAAGTGAGCCCAAGTCGTTTCTCACTGCCCCCAAGATCCATTTTCTCCATGAGTTGTGCGGCAGACTGGACTGTCCCCAGCAGGATATAACTCACCAGGACCAGGAGCCCGGTCAGGATAAAAGGGAAAGCCCACCAAAAACCAAATGCAAAAGCCAATGCAATCCCTCCAAAGAGACAAAAAGCAATCGTAGCAAACTTGAGGTAAATATTGAATGTAAACATGAGGTAACAAAAATAAGGAATTGTGGGCTCGGAATTGATTAATTATTAAGTCTCGTCAGTAAAAACCGTCATACTATTAAGCCCTTCTTTAACCTGCTTCCATCACTCACCAGGACCCAATTATACTTTACATTGACAAACTCAGCCTGGGGGAAAACCTTGTTAAAGACCCGGTCAAAGTAGTCCATATTGCGCATAATATGCTCTGGTTCAATGGCTATTCGATTATACAGCAGCAGCCCATTCGGAGCCAGTGCACTAGCTAACTTTTTAGTTATTACAAGGGTCTCAAATTTTGGCGGTACCAGGTCATCGATGAAGATGTCGAATAGGATGAGGTCATACTTCACATTATTTTGAGCTATAAATATCTGGGCATCTGCATGGATATATTCGATAGGAGATCTAAATTTTGAGGCTGTATACTTTTGTACCAGGTATAGGACTGCTTCATCAATATCTACTGCTGTGAAAAAAAGTGGTTGTTTGTTTTTCTTTTCGATGATCTGAATAACTGATCCCAGGCCTAGTCCTAGCACCAGGATATTTTTGGGCCGGAATGCCTTCCAATCAATTTTATCAGCTGTAATTTTAAAATTTTTATACAGGTCTTCATAGCTATAGACCACTTTATCGGTGTAGAGTTGATATCGTCCATGTGTCATGCAAACGGAAAGACTGGTACTGAAATCACTCGATACAGTCTCCAATAAAACTTCAGAAAAGTATGATTTTCCTTTATTCAACCAGGCTTTTTTCTCCAATATTCAGAATCAATAAATGATAAATAAACACCAGGCTTTGAAAGGCCAGGCCATTAATTAAAAAAACCTATCATCAAGACGGAAAGCAAAGATAAAAACATGATACCTACTCCTATCATTGTCAGAATGCCATAAGCTTGAAAATAGTTTTTAAGGTTGTGAAAGGAAGAGCCTACTTCTTCAGGGTCATTTTGCATGATACCTTTTTTGATTTCAGTGCCAAATCTATAGGTCCACCAACTCATCAAAAAATAGATGCCCGCGATCAATAAGTATAAAAGGCCTACGACCATGCCTGATTTGCCAAGCATCTGCGTCGTGGCCCCTTCGGGCATGTTGGCTCCCATGATAGATCCCATACCGCCTGACATCACAAAAAGTGCCAGACACACTAATAAACCGGCAAAAACAAATCCTATGATACCCAATATCCTGGCCCAGGCACTTGCCCCGATCAGTTGATTTTTACTGTATGCTGATAGTAAGTCCTGGCTGTGTTCGTTATCCATAAGTAATTGATTGAGTAGCAAAAATACTGCTAATGTATCATAACTTACAGGTTGCGCTTTTTCAATTCTTGTACAGCAAAGTCAGCGGCCCTGGCGGAGTAGGCCATATAGGTTAATGATGGATTTTGAGTAGAGGTAGAAGTCATGCAGGAACCATCGGTCACAAATACATTCTTGCAGGCATGGATCTGGTGCCATTTGTTGAGCATAGAGGTCTTAGGGTCTTTTCCCATCCGTACACCGCCCATCTCATGGATGTCCAGTCCAGCAGCTTGTTTGCTATCACTGGTGCGAATATTTTTAAACCCGGCTTTGGTATACATCTCCGTGAATTGCTCAAAAAAGTCTTTGATCATTTTTTCATCATTGTCATCATAACCGACGGATATCTTGAGTTGGGGGATTCCCCATTGATCTTTTTTGGTTTCATCGAGGGCTACATAGTTTGATTGCTTGGGTATGGTCTCACCCATAATACCTGACCCTACCCGCCATCGATTGTCGGGAGTGGATTTTGATAGATTTTCTTTGAGTTCTGTGCCTATTCCATCATTAGACCTATAATCGCCTCTGGAAGCACTAAACCCAGATGCATACCCTCTGAGAAAATCGGTCTCTTGTTTGTACACATTTCTAAACCTGGGGATATAACCTGAACTGGGCTTACGGCCGTCAGTGGTAGAATCCAGATGGCCTTCGTATTCTGCAGAAATGCGTGCGCGATAATTGTGAAAAGCGACATATTTACCTAATACTCCGCTATCATTGCCAAATCCATTAGGGAATCTATTGGAAGTCGAATTGAGTAGGATCAGATTGCTATTCAGCGCAGCTGCATTGACAAAAATGACTTTGGCATAAAACTCCATCATTTCCATGGTGTTAGCGTCGATGACTCGCACACCCGTGGCAGTCCCTTTTTCCTCGTCATAGATAATGGAATGTACTACCGAGTGTGGCCTCAGGGTGAGCTTGCCGGACTTGAGCGCCCAGGGGATCGTACTGGCATTGCTACTGAAATAACCACCATAGGGACAGCCCCTTTCGCAAATCGTCCTGTGGACACATTTGGCACGGCCTTGTTTGTAATGTATATCCTGTGGTTGGGATAGATGCGCGGTCCGACCACTGATCACATATCGATCCTTGTAGTGCGTAGCCATTTGGTCTTTAAAATATTGTTCTACACAGGATAGCTCATAAGCAGGAAGAAATTCACCATCAGGCAAGGTAGGGAGGCCATCTTTATTGCCAGTGATACCGGCAAATTTTTCAACATGGCTGTACCAGGGTGCGATATCGGCATATCTTATCGGCCAATCGACTGCATATCCGTCCCTGGAAGGTCCATCATAGTCGTAATCACTCCATCTTTGAGTCATCCTAGCCCACATCAATGATTTGCCTCCAACCTGGTAGCCCCTGATCCAATCAAAAGGTTTTTCCTGAACGTAAGGATGCTCCTCGTCTTTGACAAAAAACTGGGTGGTTCCTTCGTAAAAAGCATAACATTTGGATATGACAGGATTAGCTTTGCGAACTTCTAAGGGTAACTGACGACGATGCTCGAACTCCCAGGGTTGTAAGGTGGCAGTCGGATAGTCTACGATGTGTTTGACATCACGACCCCGCTCCAGCATGAGTGTCTTCATCCCACGGTCCGTAAGTTCTTTGGCAGACCAACCGCCGCTGATACCGGAGCCGATAACGATAGCATCATATTTTCTTTTCTTTTGAGAGTCTATATTAAAATTTGGCATGTGTCGAATGATTGATAGGTTTAAAAAGAAGGCTGGTCAGCAAATTGAATAGAATCCGGATCAAACAGGGACGCAACCATGATATCGATTGGGGGCCATTTCGTATTTGGTGATGTTGGTCATGACATATTCAGAACCCATATACCCATCAACGGTCATGCGTTTGATCATATTGAAAAAATTCTTTTGATCTGAATATTCTGAAGCTGACATTTTATTTAAGACAGCCAATTGTTGATCAGATGAAAGATGAACAAAAGAATTGCCATATTCGGAGAATGCGACTGCATCAGTAACCACCAGCCCCATACTCATGGTGTTTTGTGCAGGTCGATCATAACAATCCTTGACTATTTTTTGTATAAGTTGAGGTACACCCAATTCTTTCGCCCCGGGCGTATCTGTCTTTGGAAGGATGGTATCCACGATGGCAGCCAGGAGTGCATCATCATCAGGAGATAAAAAAGCATAATCTTTCAAAGTACTTTTATTCCATCTTGTAGCCCATGCCGGCAGGGTGATCATAGCGCCGAAACCGGTGGCAATGTTGCTTAAAGCTTTTCTTCTTTTAATCATTGATATAATTGATTGATTGAAAACAATAAAATTAAACAGAAAAAGCTGGTATAATCTTTAAAATGTTGCTACAAAATTATCCATTAATAACAAGCAATCATTTTCCTTTTAAAAATGCGATACTCTGAGGAACCTGTGTCCAGGAATTATCATTTTCATCTTCTATATAAAAATGTTCTATAGAAGACTTTTTAGCCGCCTTCATCACTTTTTTGAGATTGATTTGGCCTGTTCCAAGCGTAACATCGTTTTCAGTAGCAGTATGGCCTGACAGATCGCCTTTGATGCCGATTTTTAGATCTTTTACATGCATCAGTTTGTACCGATTTGAATATTTTTTAATCAGTTTGGCCGGATCCTGACCTGGATGGAAAGCCCAGAGTATGTCGATCTCGAATGATACATATTCTGGGTTGGTCTCTTTCATCAGCACATCGTACAAGGTGCCACCGGCATATGGCTCAAATTCATATCCATGATTGTGATAACAGAAGGTCAAACCTGCGTCTTTGAGTGATTTGCCGATTTCATTAAATATCGCGGCTGTTTTTTTGGCAGTTTCCAGGTCCCAGGGTTTGTCGTGGGGTATCCAGGCTACACGCACAAAAGAAGCGCCTAATATCTTAGCATTTTCGATGACGGTAGATCTTTTATTCATCATATCTTCATAAGACACTCCGAAACTGGTGCATCGGATTCCTCGTCGATCGATCATCGTGCGGATATCATGAGGATTTTGATTGAACAAATTGGAAAATTCGATACTGTCAATGCCTAGCGATTTGATATAATCCAAAGTGCCGGGCATATCCGTGGCAAATGATTTTCGAAAAGTATAGGATACTATTGCTGGTTTTGGTTTCATCATTTTGCTAAAAGATTGTGCAATCGATAGCGTGACTGTGCCAAGCAGTATACATAAAATGAAGGTTGCTTTTTTCATGATTTTTATACGATAAAGTTAATAAGACGATTACTGGGCCAGCGGTTCTGAAGGGACTAATCTGAAAATAAAACCGGGGTCCTCTACACCAACATATATATAACCATCTGGCCCCATTTTGACAAACCTCAATCTGCCTACATTTTTTAATAAAGGCTCCTGATCACCTGGCACATCGCCCGTCAGGTGTACCCGGTCGAGGTATTTAAACCTGAGAGATCCCAGAAGTATATCGCCTTTCCAGGCAGGATACTTATCTCCTGTGACGATAGTCATACCGCTTGGAGCGATAGAAGGCACCCATTTAATCAAAGGCTGCTCCATGCCTTCTTTGGAGGTATAAGGTGTCATGATTTTGCCATCATAATTAATGCCATAGCTGATCACCGGCCAGCCGTAATTTTTGCCTTTTTGGATAATATTGAGTTCGTCTCCACCCCGAGGACCATGTTCATTGGCCCAAAGGATCCCAGTCGCTGCGTCATAGAAAAGTCCCTGAATATTTCGATGTCCATAGGACCAAATTGTAGCCCTGGCGCCAGGAGTATTGACGAAAGGATTGTCTTTAGGTGCAGACCCATCATCATTCATGCGATGGACTTTGCCCAGATCATTGTCCAGTTTTTGTGGTAAGGTATCCATATGCTGAAACCGGTCACTGGAAGATAAAAACAGGTAACCATCTTTATCAAATGCTATGCGGCTACCGTAGTGGATCCGGGTCGTTTTCCAGGGTTCGGCTACATAGATATCTTTTTGGTTGGTCAGGGTATTACCAACCAATTTTGCACACATAAGGGCAGTGGTAGACAAAGAATCTTTGGATTTGGCATAAGTAAAATAAATCAGGCTGTTGGTGGCAAAATTTGGATGAAGCTCTACATCCAGCAGTCCACCCTGGCCCTCTACCCTTGTCTGTGGAACTCCCTTGATCAGGTTCTGCACTCCTTTAGACTGTCTGTACATATTGCCGTTGCGATCGTTGTATAAAAAATCCCCATTGGGCAAGAAAGCCATACCCCATGGATTGCTCAGTCCTTTGGCTATCGTATCTAATTTGACGGTCATGGAAGCATGCTGGAAGATATTGGATTTGACGCTATCGGTAAAGTCAAATTTCTTTCGGTTTTCAATAGCCCCGAGCAGATAATCAGAGAGGTTATTGATCTCATCAGCTTTGAGTACAGATCCCCAGGCAGGCATCCCCAGTGCGAGATATCCATTAGAGATACTTTGTATAATCGAATCTTTGGCATTGCCGTGCTTCCATTTTCTGTCTACAAAGACATTGCCATCATCGCCATGGCAAGAAGAACAATTTTTTTTGAAGGTAGCTTCCGCGACATCTGCAGAATGGACAGTGTCAGCCATTTGAGTGGAGGAAGTATCATTTTTGCAATGCATCCAGGTGATACATATTGTGATGAATAAGGTTATTCTGAAACTCATGATAAAAGATTATGGATTAAATGAAATTATTTTAGTTCTAGCATAACGATGCTTTTGGAGGGAAGCGTGATCAGGAGGTTGCTACCTGATTTTTTAGCACCATTGAAAGGTTTGATCGAGATTTTGTTTTTATCATCAAAGTCATTGTGATCAGTGTAGTTGGCAGCAGTGACCACAGTGCCTGATAATGAATTAAAATTAATATCTGCCAAGCTTAAACTAAGTGAAATCGACTTGGTCGGATCAATGTTAACCAAAGAGATATGAACTACATTCATTGAATCTTTTGAAGCAGAGATATTGACCGCGGGCACTTTAATTCCTTCAAACATATAATCCGGCGAAGTAAATCGCACCGGCAAATATTGAGCGTCCATATGTACTTTATACATGTCGAAAATGTGATAAGTCGGCGTCAGAAGAAAGTCTCTGCCCTTAGTCAGGATCAGTGCCTGCAGCACATTGATCGTCTGAGCAAGATTGGCGATGCGTACACGATCACTATGATTATTAAAAATATTTAAGGTCATACCAGCTACCAATGCATCCCTCAAGCTATTTTGTTGATATAAAAATCCAGGATTTGTGCCAGGCTCCACATCAGTCCAGACCCCCCATTCATCTACGACCAGGGCTACTTTTTTATCCATATCATATTTGTCCATGATAGTGGAATGTCGGGTGACCAGTTCGTCCATAAACCAGGCATTTTTCATGACTGTAGCATACTCACCTTCGGTAAAATTGGTGGCTGATCCTTTCTTAGCCCAGGTATTGCTCGGTATTGAATAATGATGGAGCGTAGTGCCCCACATGCGATTAGGTCCCACATTTTTCATTAAGGTCTCCGTCCAGTTGTAATCAGCGCCATTTGCTCCACTGGCTATTCGGTTGATCGGCACCCCTGGGTAATTGCGCACGTAGGTAGCATATCTCTTATATTCATTGGCATAATACTCGGCAGTCATATTGCCTCCACATCCCCAGGTCTCATTACCCACACCCCAAAACTTTACTTTGTAAGGTGCTGGATGACCATTTAATTTTCTGAGATCAGACAATGTACTCCCCCCGGGATGATTGAGATACTCCACCCAATTAGACATCTCCAGGACGGTGCCACTGCCGGCATTGCCTGCGATATAAGCTTCAGTACCGAGCAACTCACAAAGCTCTAAAAACTCATTCGTGCCAAAACTATTGTCTTCAACCACATTACCCCAATGAGTATTGACCATAGTAGGCCTTGCAGCTCTGGGGCCAATACCATCGCGCCAATGATATTCGTCGGCAAAACATCCACCCGGCCATCGGAGATTGGGGATTTTTATTTTTTTCAGTGCCTCGACGATATCCAATCTGATTCGACCCTGCTTAGCTACTTTCATCGTGTCTGATACCCAAAAGCCATCGTAGATACATCTACCCAGATGCTCCGAAAAATGGCCATAAATATGACGATTGATCTGGTGGGAGGGCATGGAACCATCTATAACCACCTTCACCGGAGCTTGTCCTATGGCCTCTAAAGCCAGGCAAGCACTAAAAAGTATAATACTGATAATTTTTTTGTTCGACATGATAAGAATTAATATTTTTAAAAAATGTCCAATAAATTAATTGGTTTTGAAGGCAATACAACGGCCATCAAATTTTAATCGTAAATATAATTAAGATTTACTTGCCACCCCCTTCATGAACATATTAAAAAAAAATGTTGTAACGAGTTTGGGCTTTTGGCCCGTAAAATCAAATGAAGATCACTTATTGTATTGGTTTTTATCAAAATGGTCGCATTGCGATTAGAAATATTGGTATAGCCGGAATTTCCTGGAGTATGTGATGAATTACATTTCACCGACTAAGAAAAAAATCAGTATTATTTACAAAAAATCTAAAAGCTGCTCTTTAATTCATAAAATTTAACCATCTTGGATGATCATTTAAAATCTTGTAAATCATGTACGTTTTAATCACATTGCTCTTATTGTCTTATGAGCCGAACCATCTAACGGCCAACCCTGTAAAGGATAAAATGGCTTTAGAGCAAAGGGTAGTCCAATGGGTGGATCTAATGATCAATCCTACCGGGGCTGGATTAGATGATATGCTTGATGACAATTTGAGTTACGGTCACTCCGGTGGTCATATTGATACCAAAACCTCCCTCCAACAAAGTCTGCTATCAGGTGCATCCGATTTTGTTGAGATCAAAGTAACAGATCAGCAAATTGCTATCGTAGGCAAAACTGCAATAGTAAGGCATAATATAGATTGCAAGACTATGGATAGGGGTGCTCCCGGCAATCCCAACCTGAAAGTATTGTTGGTGTGGGTAAAAGAAAAAGGGGGTTGGAAATTATTAGGGAGACAGGCAGTCAAAAATATATAATCAAATAAAGGAAGGTACCATTGGAAGTATTATCAAAAGTAATATTAGAAGACCTCAGGAGGTCGGGAAGGATAGAAGTGCCTGATGCAGCATTGCTTGAATTTAAGGAAAAAGTGATCCAATTTGGCACTGGGGTCTTGTTAAGGGCATTGCCTGATTATTATATAGATCAAGCCAATAAAAACGGTGCATTCCAAGGGAGGGTCGTTGTGGTCAAATCTACCGACAAGGGTGATACCGGTGCTTATTCCCGTCAGAATATGTTATATACACAAGCCATCAGAGGGATTGTCAATGGAAAAGTGTATGAAAAAGACATCATCAATGCCAGTATTAGCCGGGTATTATCCGCACAATTGCAATGGGCTCTCGTCCTGGCTTGTGCTGTGGACCCGTCTATTGAGATATTGATTTCCAATACCACTGAGCAGGGATTGGTGTATAAAGAAGAAAAAATAGTCAAAGGCTATTGTCCGGATTCTTTTCCAGCCAAATTGACCGTTTACTTATACGAACGGTTTATTCATTTTCAAGCTTCGACTGATAAAGGCTTGATCGTCATACCTACGGAATTGGTAGAACACAATGGTGACAAGTTAAAACAGTTTGTACTCGATTTGGCCCGATACAATGAATTGGGTCTTGATTTTGAGCAATGGATAGAAAAGAGCAATGTTTTTTGTAATTCGTTGGTCGACCGCATTGTGCCGGGAAGACCCCAAAATGATTTATATGATACTTTGACCGACAAACTTCAATATAAGGATGAATTGCTTATCATGTCTGAGCCGTATCATCTTTGGGCGATAGAGGGTGGTGATACTGTGAAACATAAACTCGCCTTTGCTACCCAGGATTCAGGTATAAAAATAGTCCAGGACATCACATTATATAAAGAGTTGAAATTAAGGCTGCTCAATGCTACGCATATATTGGCATGTGGTAAAGCGATTAAGGAAGGCTATCCAACGGTGAAACTGGCCATGCAGCAGGAGGACTTTAAAGATTGGATCAAAAGTCTGATGAGTGAGATATCCATTTGTATACCGGTCGAAATCGAGGAGGATATCATCCACCAATTTGCTGAGGCCGTCTTGGACAGATTTTCTAATCCTTATATTGAACACTTTTGGAAAGACATCACTTTGAATTATACCGATAAAATAAAGGCGAGAGTGATCCCATTGATATATAAGCATATCGAAAAACATCAACAGTTGCCAGTGCATTGTACCGAAGGTTATGCTTATTATTTTTACCTTTTATTTCACATCCGCCTTCAACAACATGCACTCATGGTATCCATGCCAGATGTGCCTGAATTTGAACTACGTGACCCGAAAGCTGGTAAAATCCTCGAAGATTTTGCGGCTCAATCGCCGGCTATAGCCATTCGCCATTGGTTATCCAAAGAACAAATCTGGGGGAGTAACCTCGCAGACATACCTGGTTTTGCTGACGCTATTTATAATCAATTCAGATCACTGACAGATGGTCCTCATTAAGCAGAGAATCACTATAATTGTGTTTTGTAATGCATCTGCTAATATTTATACCCAATGAGTAAAAGATTTTTAGACGACGATTTTTTATTGCAAAGTCCCGCAGCAAAAGAGCTATATTTTGATTATGCCAAGGACATGCCGATCATAGACTACCATTGTCATCTGCCTCCTGATGAGATAGCCAATGACCATGTATTCGAAAACCTCACCCAGATCTGGCTCAAAGGGGATCATTATAAATGGAGAGCTATGCGGGCACTCGGAGTAGATGAATATTTTATCACTGGAGCTGCTCCCGACCGGGAGAAATTCAAAAAATGGGCTGAAGTTGCTCCAAAGGTGATGAGAAACCCATTATATCATTGGACTCATATGGAATTAAAAAATCCATTTGGGATCCAAAAGATATTGTCTCCTGATACGGCGGATGAAATCTATGATGAAGGCAACGAAAAGCTAATAGCGCTGAGTACCAATACTATACTTAAGCATTTTAATGTACATGTCGTTGGCACTACGGATGACCCATGTGATGCCTTGGAAGATCATAGGAAAATGGCCAATGCACCTATAGGTATTCAAGTGGTGCCTACTTTTCGGCCGGATGCCATATTGGGAATAAATGACCCTGGTGAGTTTAATCTATATATAAGCCGTTTAGAGCAAATGTCCGGAGTAGCCATACAGCAATGGGATGATCTGCTACTTGCTTTGAGGCATCGTCATGATGCTTTTGCTTTATTAGGATGTAAAGCCTCAGATCATGGTCAGATATATCTTTATGCTGATGATTACACTGACAGCGAAGTGGGTCGAATATTTACGAAGGCCAGAAGTGGTCTTTTAGTCAACGATGTGGAAGCCAACCAATTCAGATCAGCAATACAATATGAACTGGCTATCATGGATTGGGAAAAAGGGTGGGTACAACAGTTTCACCTGGGCGCTATTAGGGACAATAATAGTAGGTTGCTCACGACATTGGGTAAAAATATAGGCGTAGACAGTATTGGGGATTATCCTCAAATAGAAGTCATGTCTAAATTTTTTAACCGACTTGATAAAGATAATAAACTGGCAAAAACGATCATATATAATGTCAATCCCGTGTTCAATGCTGCTTTTGCTACCATGATCGGTAATTTTCAGGACGGTACGATTAAAGGCAAAATGCAATTTGGGAGTGGCTGGTGGTTTTTGGACCAAAAAGATGGTATGACTGATCAGATCAATGTATTGAGCAATATGGGTGTGTTATCCTGTTTTGTCGGCATGATTACAGACTCGCGGTCATTTTTGTCATTTCCGAGGCACGAATATTTCAGAAGAATTCTATGCAATCTATTTGGCAATGACATTTCAAATGGAGAGTTGCCTCACGATATACCCTGGATCGGAAAGATGATTCAGGATATATGCTATAATAATGCCAAAGCATATTTTGGATTTTAAAGCATTTATCAAAATTTCAACTATAAGTCAATCTAAAAAATAAACTAATTAATCATATATGTCAAAAAAAGTAGTTACCCTGGGGGAGATCATGTTGAGATTATCTACTCCAGATTTTAAAAGATTTGTTCAGGCGGATACCCTCGATGTCACTTATGGAGGTGGAGAAGCCAATGTCGCAGCAGCTCTGTGTAATTACGGACTTCAAGGTACTTTTGTTTCTAAAGTTCCCGACAATCCGATCGGCCAGTCTGCCATCAATCATTTGAGAAGATTTGGGGTAGATACACAGTATATAGTTAAAGGCGGTGATCGTTTGGGTATCTATTTTTTAGAAACAGGCGCCAGTATGAGGGCTTCTCAGGTGATCTATGATCGATCTGGTGCTTCCATCGCAGATGCCGGGCCAGATGAGTTTGATTTTGATGCCATTTTAAAAGAGGCTGTTTGGTTTCATACGACAGGGATTACACCAGCATTGAGCGATAAAGGGGCTGCTCTGACCGAGGCTGCGCTCAAAGCAGCCAAGGCAAAAGGGATCACCACGAGTATCGATCTCAACTATCGCAAAAAACTATGGAGCAAAGAAAAAGCCAGGCAGGTGATGACCAGGCTTTGTGAACATGTAGATGTATGTATCGGCAATGAAGAAGATGCGGATACCACCCTGGGATTTAAGGCAGCACACACCGATGTCACCAAAGGTGAGCTCAACCTGGATGGATTTAAAGATGTATTCAGACAGATGAAAGAAAAATTTGGATTTAAAGTGATAGCCTCTTCTTTGCGGGAAAGTCATAGTGCCAGCGACAATGGCTGGAGTGCTCTGGTGTATGACGGGTCTGAGTTTTATCATACCAGGCGCTATGAGGTAAGAATCGTGGACCGGGTAGGAAGTGGAGACTCTTTTGCCAGTGGATTGATCTATGGATTGGTGACAGGGATGCCAATGAGTGATGCTGCAGAATTTGGGGTGGCAGCCAGTGCATTAAAACACACCATTCCCGGCGATATGAATCATGCTACTCTCAAAGAAGTGCAAGAACTTATGAAAGGTGACGGAAGTGGTAGAGTACAACGATAAAAAAAATAAATCTCTCGTTTTGAAGGATTGTTGAAACCAACAAGATAAAATCGTAATAATGATAATAGATTCAATAGAAAACGCTGGTAAGTATTTTGATATTCACCCTTTGTTTTCAGAAGCATTTGACTACATCAGGTCCACAGATATGATGGCGACTGAACCCGGCAAATTTACCATAGCTGACGGGCTAATAGCTTTATACAGTGACGCACCCGGAAAATCGAAAGAAGATAGTTTGGCCAAGTTTGAATGCCATAATAAAAATATTGATATCCAATATTGTATCCGGGGACAAGAAACACTGGGATGGAAACCAAGACAACAGTGCGTAGATCCCAAAGGAGATTACAATGAAGAAAAAGATGTCTTGTTTTATAATGATATACCGGATATGTTTTTTGGGTTAAAAGAAAATCAATTTGCCATCTTTTTTCCTGAAGATGTACATGCACCCATGATCGGTGAAGGCAATATTAAAAAGTTAGTGATGAAAGTGAGATGCGAGTAGGAAGCGATTTCAGGGATAAATTCCTCAGAACTTGTGAATGTTAAGATTTAAAGTATACTTCAAATTTTTTAAATTTTTAGATGAATGAATAAAATAGAATTGGCCACCAATGCCATTGTATCTCAAGGGATATTGCCTTTGTATTTTAATGCTGACCTGGTAGTTAGTTGTGAAATATTGCGGGCCATTTATCGTGCTGGTATCAAAGCTGTAGAGTATACCAATAGAGGGGAGGCCGCTTTGGTTAATTTTACTAAAATGGTAGAGCTTAGAAATGCAGAGATGTCTGATTTGTTATTAGGCATTGGTACCATTAAAAACCTGGATCAAGCTCAAAAATATCGTACAGCTGGAGCTGATTTTATGGTAAGCC
Source organism: Saprospiraceae bacterium (assembly GCA_016709995.1). NCBI lineage: Bacteria > Pseudomonadati > Bacteroidota > Saprospiria > Saprospirales > Saprospiraceae > Saprospiraceae bacterium. The sequence goes on along the minus strand of JADJLQ010000001.1, from coordinate 1,892,999 downwards.
CTGGCTTTGTACTTGATGTAGCTACTTACTGCCAGGATCATCAATTGTTATACGCACCAGGTTGTATGACCCCAACAGAGATCATAGCAGCAGAAAATGCAGGTGTCGGATTTATAAAATTATTTCCGGGTAATATGCTCGGTCCTGAATTTTTAAGCAGTATCAAAGACATCTTCCCCAAGTTATTGTTTATGCCTACAGGTGGGGTAGATACTACCAGGGAAAATATATTGGGTTGGTATCAAGCTGGAGTTTGTGCTGTAGGGATGGGTAGTAAACTCATCAGTAAAAAGCTGATGGAGGCCAGGGACTATTTGACCATGGAAAATGAAACAAAAAAAGTACTGCATACTATCGCAGAAATAAAAGGTAAATAAGGGTATCAAGGCTACTAGCTAAATAAATATAGTATTGAATAAAATTATATGTTTTGGCGAAATCATGTTGAGACTTACGCCCTTCATGACGCAAAGGTTGGAACAAGCCAAAAGTTTTGCCATTGAATACGGTGGCTCTGAGTCAAATGTAGCGGCTACTTTGGCTCAATTAGGATCTAAGGTGCATTATGTAACCAGGTTGCCAGATCAACCATTTGGGCATAGTGCTTTAGGGTGCCTTGCACAACACGGGGTGGATATATCACAAAGTATTTTTGGCGGTGATCGGCTTGGAGTTTATTATGTAGAGTTAGGCTCCGGTAGGAGAAATTCCAAAGTGATATACGATAGAAAAAATAGCGGTATGCATACCCTGGCCCCAGGGATGATCCCGTGGGAAGCTATATTTCAGGAAGTAGATTGGTTTCACTGGTCTGGTATCACACCTTCTATCAGTAGTTCTGCCGCAGCAGCCACCAAAGAAGCAATATTAGCCGCTAAAAAAGCTGGTGTCACTGTATCATGCGATCTCAATTATCGCTCAAAACTTTGGGATTATGGGTCTCCTCCTTCATTGGTCATGCCAGCTCTCATCGATTTATGCGAGGTGGTCGTCGGCGATGAAGATGTCATGGGGGTCTATTTTGGCATAAAGTCTTCTGGACGAGAGGACGCCTTTGAAAAATTAAAGAACAGGTTTCCTAATATCAAATCAATTGCTTTTACTGAAAGAGAAGGGCTTTCAGCCACACATAATACCTACCAGGGATTTTTATTTCACGACAATATAATCGTCGAGTCAAAAAAATATGATATGCCTGACATGATAGATAGGATAGGTTCAGGAGATGCATTTATGGCTGGCCTAATCTTTAAATTGAAAGCTTTATACCAAGGAGAATGCGATAATCAGGAAGTCATCGAATTTGCCACCGCTACCAGTGTGCACAAGCATTATATTCCCGGTGATATCAACATTATTACATTGGACGATGTCATGCTGATGATGAAAGGTGGTTCAGGAGCCAAGGTCAGGCGTTAAGTATAATTGATGAATAATTCACTGCCTTTGAGTTGAATGTATTTTTTATCAAAGTTTAGTCTGTGGTGATGATCGGGTATATGAAAGTAAATTGCTATTTTACGATCGAATAAAAAATCTGAAATGAAGAAAATTGGAAATTATCGATGGATAATATGTGGATTGCTGTTTTTTGCTACCACCATAAATTATCTTGACAGAGCCGTCATCAGCCTGGTAAAAGAATATCTAGATACAGAATTTACATGGACCAACTCTGACTATGCCAATATCACGATTGCATTTCAGGCTGCTTACGCCTTTGCCATGATTTTTGCAGGGAGGCTGATTGATTGGTTAGGAACAAAAACTGGATACGCGATAGCATTAGTGTCCTGGAGTGTGGCCGCCATGTCGCATTTTTTTATTAAGACCAACCTGGGATTTATTTTTGCAAGAATTGGATTGGGCGTTACTGAATCAGGCAATTTTCCAGCTGCTATTAAGACTGTGTCAGAGTGGTTTCCGAAAAAGGAAAGATCATTTGCTACGGGTATCTTCAATGCCGGTACCAATGTAGGGGCGATAATAGCTCCTCTTTCAGTACCATTTATCGCTGCTGAATTTGGCTGGCGATTGACTTTTTTAATTATTGGAGCATTTGGATTTATCTGGTTGATATTTTGGTATCTGTTTTATGATACTCCCAAAAGGCAAAAAAGACTGTCTAAAGAAGAATTTGATTACATCCACAGTGATCTGGATGAAGTCGCAGATAGAGAAAAAGAGACTTTGAAAGATACCAAGACCAACTGGTTTCAATTATTAAAGTTCAAACAAACCTGGGCCTTTGCTTTGGGCAAGTTTTTGACGGATGGTGTATGGTGGTTCTATTTGTTTTGGTTGCCAGATTTTTTAAATAAACAATATGGATTGACCAAGACCGATCTTGCCATGCCTACCGCATTGGTATTTATCATTGCAACAGTGGGTAGTGTCTATGGTGGTTGGTTGCCGCTCAACTTTATTACCAAGGGTATGGCAGTATTTAAAGCTAGAAAAACTGCCCTGCTTATTTATGCTGCTTGTGCTCTGCCAGTGATTATTAGTCAATACCTGGGTGGATTTAACATGTGGCTCGCTGTATTGATGATTGGATTCGCAGCTTCAGCCCACCAGGCATGGAGTGCAAATCTTTTTACAACGGTCAGCGATATGTTTCCTAAAGTTACCGTTGGATCCGTGACCGGCATTGGTGGAATGGCCGGTGGTGTAGGAGGTATGCTAGTGTCGTTTGCTGCAGGTAAGCTTTTTGATCATTATCAGGGGATTGGACATATTCAGACAGGGTATTACATCGTATTTATGTATTGTGGCCTGGCATATCTGCTGGCCTGGACCTTGATGCACTTCCTTGTACCACGTATGCAACGCGTAGTGTTGGATTGAAAACTTAATCATCGGGATGGAGAAACAAACTATTTTGTGTTAATAAATAAGTTGTGTTAAACTTTTGACCTGACCTATCGTCCAAGCTCCTGACAGCGTATATACTTTTAATTAATACTCATTGTTTATGGAGAGTTTCGATCCGCAAGGGGTTACGCCCTATTCAGGTCCTTTCGGGAATTCAGAATTATTGCATCTTTTGCGTCGGACGCTTTTCGGTGTGAATGCCTCTGATTTAGCTTTTTTTAAGGGAAAATCTCTAGAAGAAGTTGTTGACTTTTTATTGGATTTTAATACTGATCCAGGTCATTTACCTATCCGGGCTTATTCAGGAAGAAATCTGACGACTTTTGATTCAGGTGTCCCTTTCGGAGCAAGCTGGGTGGGGATCAAACCTATTCCTACAGAACAAAGTCCTGAAGGGGCCAGGCGTGGATCGTATAAACAATGGTGGATACAACTCATGGCTCAGCAGGAGCGCAATCTCCGTGAGAAACTGGTGCTATTCTGGCACAATCATCTGGTCACCGATACCAATGATACCGTCAATTTTGCTGAATTGGCTTATCGTTATAACAAACTATTGAGATCCTCCTGCTCGGGCAATTTTAGAAAGTTGATGTATGATATTACGATAGAACCAGCTATGCTGAGGTATCTCAATGGAGAAAAAAACACTGCTGCTGCACCCGATGAAAACTATGGTAGAGAGCTACAAGAACTTTTTTGCATTGGGAAAGGGCCGGGATCAAAATACACAGAAGATGATGTGAAAGCGGCGGCACGTGTATTGACAGGTTGGTCAGTCAATTATGCTGATCAGTATCAACCTGTATACCGCCCCAATCGTCATGATGCTAAAGACAAACAGTTTTCTGCTTTTTATGGCAATAAGAAATTAACAGGCAAATCAACTGCAACCGGAGGTGCTGAAGAGATCAATGAAATGCTGGATATGATATTTCAAAATAACGAAACAGCTTTATTCATCGTTCGAAAATTATTTACTTTTTTTGGATATTATGAGATCACTCCTGAGACCGAAAGTAATCTCATCATTCCCTTGGCAGAGGTATTTAGAAGTACAGGGTATGAACTCAAGCCGATGCTTAAGGCACTTTTCATGAGTTCATGGTTTTTTAAATCAGAATATCGTGGCTCCATGATCAAAAGTCCTGCTGATTTTACTATCGGGATGATCAGACAACTTGGGATAACCTGGCCCACCAATCCTCTTGCTTTCGAAGCTCAATATTATTTTGCTGGACAAATTTATGGTGCGATCACTGCTCAGGGGCAGGAGATTGGCGATCCGCCCAATGTGGCTGGTTGGCCTGCCTATTACCAAAGCCCATCTTTCCATGAACTGTGGATTGACACAGCTACTTACCCTCCAAGGCTGACTACCATAGATGGCCTGGTACTAAAAGGATTGGCTACAAACAATAATGCTACCAATTGGATTCAAGCAGAGAGTAGAAACAAGTCTTTTAAATTGGATCCAATAGCTTTCGTATCCGGATTGTCCAAGCCAGAAGATCCCAATGCATTAATTGATGACCTGGTGCATCTTTTCTATGGTCCTCCGATATCAGAAGCTGTAAAGAAAAGTATTAAGGTGACCTATCTCCTAAAGGGTCAGGACACTGATTTTTATTGGACCGAAGCCTACAAAAGTTATAAAGCAAATCCCCAAAATCCCGGGTCTGATGGTCTCCAGGTGCCAAAACAGTTGCAAGACCTCATAGTCTATATGATGTCTGCTGCAGAATATCATCTTCATTAAATACTTCATTTTATCAATCAACATTCAATGAAAAGAAGAAGCTTTTTAAAAAATATACCCGGAGCGGCAGCTACGACTGTCATAGGTGGACATGCATTGTTTGCAGAAGTAAGCAATCCAATGGTGCAGGCATTGCATGGGATGATGTTTGACACTGACAGAGTCATAGTCATCGTGCAACTCAATGGAGGATCTGATGGCCTCAATACCATCTTTCCATTGGATCAATATGATCAGCTTAAAATTGCCAGGGGCAATATGTTGATGCCTGCAGGGAGTATATTAAAGTTAAATGATAAGACAGGTATACATCCAGCGATGGCCGCCATGCATGATTTGTATCAGGATGGCAAACTTGGAGTCATACAGAATGTAGGATACCCTGATTTTAATTACTCCCATTTTCGGGCTACAGACATCTGGTTGAGTGCCTCTGACTCCAAAGAAGTATTGGACTCAGGGTGGGCCGGCAGGTATTTAAATTATGAATATTCTAATTATCCGGTAGGCTATCCCAATGAAGTGATGCCTGATCCGCTGGCTATCCGGGTAGGAGATGGCGTGGGCCTGGGCTTACAGATGATGGGCGTCAATATGGGCATAGCGATCAACAATGCTTCTGACCCGGTCAATCTCACCGGCAATATATTTAAAGACCCGGTGAGTGCTGACTATGTAGGGAAGGAACTGGCTTATGTACGGGAGGTGCAAAGACAGACGGACAAATTTGGCGATGTAATTCTGGCTGCCTACAATAAATCTAAAAACCTTTCTGCTAAATATCCAAGCACCAATAATACCAATACCAACAATAATCTGACCAATCAATTGAAGATCGTAGCCAGGCTGATCGCGGGGGGCTTAAAAACCAGGATCTATTGGGTGAGTACCGGTGGGTTTGATACGCATGCTGCCCAGGTGGATGCTGCTGACTTTACCAAAGGCACACATGCCAATCTCTTGAAAGGCATCTCTGACAATGTCGCAGCTTTTGTGGACGACTGTAACTTATTAGGTTTAGGGGACAGAGTGGTAGGATTTACATTTTCGGAGTTTGGAAGGAGGATAAAATCCAATGCATCCCTGGGTACTGATCATGGCTCAGCCTTGCCGGTGATCTATTTTGGCAATAAAGTTTTGCCCAAAGTGGTCGGTAATAATCCAATCATTCTTCCAGATGTCAACACCAATAGTAATTTACCCATGGGCTACGATTTTAGATCGGTGTATGGCACTTTTCTAAGTCAATGGTTTTGCGTGCCACAAGCAGATGTCAACAATATGCTTTATGATAACTTCCAAAACCTACCCATATTAGGTGCTGAAAACTGTCTTTCCACTGCCACGCATGAACTGAATGTGCACAATGGTCGACAAATGATTAAGGTCTACCCCAATCCATTTGTGGACAAGACAAAGGTTGATTTAGAAAGTCTTGGAGGTTTCGTCCGCTTGCAGGTGTTTAACAATCAGGGCTCTGTCATCCAATCTCTGGTCAATAAAGAACTGATTAAAGGAAAGTATACCATGGATCTGAATATAGAAAATCAGGCTAGTGGTATATTTTATATCCGATGGGAGAATGGTGCATTGACCCAGACAAAGAGCATGATGAAAGTCAGGTGATTGTAAGTAACAGAAGCGCTGATTTTTCACCAGGGAAATGTTTGATTCAGACGAGGCATGTGTTTGATCGCTGATTCTACTCAAGGTTGATGTAAGACCTATACTTCAATTTTGGTCTGCTGGAGCCAGGATTTACACACATACCCTCTATTCTCATTATCTTCATGCTCTTATGCGATACTTAAAGCCCTGGCTGGTAGAATTGATCTGGTTTGCAGCGACTGCTATACTCGTAGTACTGGTGCTGTTGCCCATCAGGCAGCAGATTTATGGCTTTCCCTTTGAGCGGGCTAATATCCTCTTTATCATCGGTTTTGTGACTTTAATTCGATGGTTCTTGTTTTTGAGCAGTACACCATTTAACCGGACCCATTGGGTCAAAATCATATTGGGTATGGGCAGTATTTGGTTGGGTATCTATGCATTACGACAGTTTAGCTTTTTCCAAACCTTTATTGATGAAAAAGGGATAGAATCCATCACGCAGCATCTTTCCAATGAAGATCAGGTAGCTATGAGTAAGTATATCATCAGTGAATACATATTTTTCGCTGTAGGTACGATAATCGTATGCATTATGATGCCTTTCCGCATGTTGATCTCTGTTTGGCGGACTTATAATCTAAACAAAGTATGAAGTCATATTTTAAAGGCATCCGGGCAGCATTTCTACGCAAGGTGGTTACGCTGGATTACGCATGGATAGCAAAACCCAGGATCGATCAGTCAAAACCAATTTTTGTAGAATTAGATCAACTATTTGCTTCGCATGCGCAACAGTATGACCCGGTCTTAAACCAAATAATTCAACTTTTTGATCAACTCAATACGATCTCTGAAAAAGGCACAGATGACAAAGCTGTTTACTGGAAAAACAATTACCTGCCAGGCCTGGACTTAGCGAGTCTTTATGCGATCACTACCTTGCTCAATCCTGGTCATATCATTGAGATAGGATCAGGCCACAGTACTGCTGTGATGCGCAAGGCTATCAATGATGGACCTCTGCAATCCAGGATCACTTGCATAGACCCCAATCCCCGGAGGCTTTTATCTGATTTGGCTGATAAGCATGTTCGGGTAGCTTTAGAATCCCTGGATAGTTATACCATGTTTCAAACGCTTTCACCTGGCGATATAGTATTTTTTGATGGCTCTCACATCTCCATGGCCAATACGGATGTGACCGTGTTTTTTATGGAGATCTTACCACGCATACCTGCAGGCGTATATGTACACATCCATGATGTCTATCTGCCCTACGACTATCCTCTTGACATGGTATTGCGAGGATATAATGAACAATATCTGTTAGCGCAAGCACTTTTGTACAACATGGATAAATTCGAAATCATTTTTCCTGCATTTTGGATTTCTAAACAGCCGGCGCACACGGAACACCTGACACGGAATCTTTGGAGCAGATTGAATGTCATGGAAATCGAAACGCATGGTGGATCTTTTTGGTTTAAAATATTAAGATGAGGTCGAGGTGGGTCATCATCATCGGGATGGTTGCTATGATCTATGCGGCCTTTGTGTATTACCCTAAGTGGAAACTCCCCCGCACAGAAGCTACCATCAGCTGGGATGTATCAGGGTATTATTTGTACCTGCCTGCTTTTTTTATTTATCATGATCTGAAAAATCTCGATTTCAAACCAGGGCTGGATGAGCAGTATTATCCCAGTAGTAGCCCCTATCAATCTTATTCGCATACTTCCGGCCATCAGGTGATGAAGTATACGTGCGGGCTGGCCATTTTATATGCTCCTTTTTTTTTACTGGCTCATATATTGGCATTGTTGTTCGGATGGCCTGCTGATGGCTATTCGTCTATTTATCAATTTTTTATTTCTTTAGGCGGATTAGTGTATGCTTTGATAGGTTTGGTTTTTTTCAGGAGATTGTTATTGAGGTATTTTGATGATTTGGTGACGGCGGTCGTGCTGGCTATACTAGTATTTGCAACTAACTATTTTGATTATGCGTCGATCACCGGTGCCATGAGTCACAACTATCTGTTTACGCTATATGCAAGCATTTTGATCTGTATTGATCAATTTTATAAAAGTGGATCCAAAAAATGGTTTTTCATCACTTGTTTTATCATGGGATTGATGGTGCTGATCAGGCCCACCGAAGTGTTGAGTAAAATACTGTTAGTGGCATGGGGTGTATCCTCGTGGTCAGGATTGAAGGAGCGGGTGCAGTTTTATTTTTCACGTATCCCTATGGTAGTATATGGCGTCATTTTATGGGCCATTTGTCCATTGATCCAGGGGATATATTGGAAGTATGTGACTGGTGAATGGCTGGTGTATAGCTACCAGGAGCAGGGATTCTCATGGTTGGAGGGGCATCATATATTGCAAGGTGTATTAAGTTATCGTGCAGGGTGGCTGGTATATACCCCAATAATGATCCTGAGCCTGTTGGGCCTGGTATACTTATGGATCAGAGCTGCAGGTATGCGGTGGGTATTGACAGCATTCATATTAGGATCGTTGTATCTCACTTTTGCCTGGGACGAATGGACTTATGGTGGTAGTCTGGGGCAGAGGGCTTTGATTCAACATTATCCGCTATATCTGTTGGCAGCAGCTCCGCTGATCCGGGATTTGCTTGCTCGCAACTTAAGTAAATATGTTTTGTATTCGATGATTGCCTTGTCAAGTTATTACAATCTTTGGCTCACCCATCAGGCTCACAAAGGTGGCATCTACGAGGCAGGTATGATGAACAAAGCCTATTTCTGGCACACCTTATTCAAGTCAAGCAATGATCTCGAATCGAAAAAATTATTGGATACCAACGAGCCTGTCGTCTCCTGGGATGAGGCCGCTGCACAGATGATCAAGGATACAGTATATCAAACAGATACTGCATGTGCCCAGGCATCCCAGGCAATCAATTTATATGACGGGCTGGTGCCGGCAGGTAAATTGAAAGTAAATACCTTGGTCCAAATTGATCTCAAAGAATGGGATGTATGGCAAATGGCACAGTTAATCCTTCAATACAGTACGCAGGATAAGGTTGAAAAAACAGTGATGATCAGGCTGCATCGTTTTATCAATAATCATGAAGAAAAATGGATAGATTTAGTGACTACCAGCCCGCTGAAGTATGATCATATAAAAATCAGTGTGTGGAATCCCAGCTCACAAAGGATCTGTATCAAAGCACTTCGTTTGTATGGACAGAAATAGATCGTTGATTGAATCGGTCCTTGATGCTATGATCGCATTGGTCATTGGCCTGGTAGCGACACAAATAGTGTTGGGGTTGGAAAAATTAAATCCGCTGTACACAAGCTGGTTGTTACTCCCAGGCAGCGATTATTCCTATCACTATCTCGCCTGGGAATATTTTAAGGACACCCCCTGGTCCTGGCCGTTGGGCAAAATACAAGGCTATGCCTATCCAATGGTCAATAGTATCATGTATACGGACTCGATTCCATTATTTGCTTTGTTTTTCAAATTATTTAAGGGGATTTTGCCGGAAGATTTTCAATATTTTGGATTATGGTATGCTTGCTGCTATGTGCTCAATACCTACCTGGGCATTAAAATTTTACGACAAATAGGATGGCAAAAACCATTGGCCTACATCGGGTCAGTATTTTTTACAGGAGCAGTGGTATTAGTCGCGCGGTTTGGGCATACTGCTTTGTGTGGTCAGTGGGTGTTGCTTTGGGCGCTATTGATATTTTTGAGGAGACCTACCTTGTCCGTGCAAGCCACTTTTCTTACAAGTAGCCTGCTGGTATTTATTACAAGTTTGATACATCCTTACCTCTTGTTTATGGTACTTGGATTGGTGAGTGCAATCGTATTCCAATTAAGGTATGAACAGCTAATTCGATGGAAAGACCTGTATACCGCTCTGTTGTCAATGATCGTTTTATCTCTGGCAGGATGGGCTGCGAGCGGTGCTTTTCTTTTCAAAGGACAATTATCAGAAGGCCTTGGGCGATATTCTGCCAATCTTAACACCCTCGTCAATGCCTGGGATGTAGGACGCCTGGGACCTGGTTTTCCATATTGGGGTGATGGGCAGGGTGAGGGTATAGGTTATCTAGGGTTCGGTATATTGACAATGTTGTTATGTATTCTACTGGTCCGGTTGAGTCGTATCAAAATGGATTCAAAAGTGATTACAAAAGAACAATCTAAAAGGTTGAACTGGTTTTTTATCATCTGTATGGTGTTTTTTGTGTTTGCATTAAGCCCCAAATGGACTCTTGGAAGCCACCTGATCATCGATTGGAGATACAATGATTATATCTCCAGGACATTCCGGGGTACCGGTCGATTTATATGGCCGTTATATTACTTTATCCTCTATTGGACATTTGACAGACTATACCGGTTCAGACTGGGGAGTAAAGTTTATTATGCGTTATTTATTGCTTGTCTCACTTTGCAAATGCTGGACCTCCAACCACTCTGGAAAAGAAACCAGTATGTGGATCTCAGAGGTCAGGTATTGCCTTATATAGACCAGATCAAGCACATAGTGTCTGTCTCAAACCAGGTGATTGTATATCCGCCTTTCTCTGCCAATATCGCAGACCATTGTGACTACATTTATTTTACGGATATCACCCAGCACTATCAGAAACCAATCAGTACGGGTTATGGGGCGAGATTTCCGGAGTCTATTGGCCAAGCTTTTCGTGATAGTCTGGCAGATTTGACCCACTACTTTGATTTACATCCTAAAAATATATTGATTACCTCTACGGATTCACTCAGTGTGCATAAAAATTTAATTTCCACTCAAGGCGGCAGGTCTTATCAGTTTGAGCATTATCGGATATATGCACCTCCTGCATTGGTATCGATGATAGACAGCGCCATTGTACCATCCTCCACCTGGCATTCGATCGAACATCAATCGGAACTATCATTTTTGAATTGGCTTCATGTACATCAGGATCACTACGTGATAGGAGTGGTACAACAAGAAGGCATATCCAACCTTCATGACAGAGAAGAGCTCAAGACTATGGGCGCAGCTATGGATTCATTGCGGTTTGGAGATTCCTGGACTTTTGTCATTCACGAAAAGCAATTTATACATCAGAAGTATGGGAGGTCCCAGATGGTTAAAGATACTTTCGATTTGCCTTGTAGTACTTTGGTCCCGGTGTATTTGTATTCAGGAGGACATAGTGCCGGCAAAAACGAATCATCTATTTTGATTCGAAATGAAGAATGGTCTTTGGGTAGAAGAGGTATCAACCTGGTGGTAGTCGACAGTTGTGGCGCCTTTTTGGATAAAATCAATGTGGATGGGTATGTGAGTGATGAGTTTATTTCGAGATGAGTGGATAGTTTGATAAAAGGCCTTTTATCAAATCTGGAATAGAATCTGGGATTTGACTTTTTTAAGATGGATAACCCAAATTTAGGATTTTGCCATCTTCCATCTCGATGGTACGATGGGTGCGAGCTGCGAAGTCGGAATCGTGCGTGACGATCAAAAGTGATTGGTTGTATACTTCAGCCAGTTCTTTAAAGATATTGAATACTATTTCACTATTCATTTTATCCAGGTTGCCGGTAGGTTCATCTCCCATTAAGATTAGGGGATCATTGATGAGAGCTCGTGCAATAGCTACCCGCTGTTTTTCACCACCACTGATCTGATTTGGTTTTTTTAAAGCTTCTTTTTCGATACCCAGGATTTTTAATTTTTCGTAGGCCCGGTGTTCGAGCTCTATGTCGCTGAGTTTTCCAAGTTTTAGTCCGGGCAGCATTACATTTTTTAACACCGTAAATTCATTGAGCAAATAATGAAATTGAAATACGAAGCCAATTTTCTCATTCCTTACTTTGGCAAGTTCAAAGTCCTTTTTCTTTATCATGCTCGTACCATCTATGAGTAGATTTCCTTCGAATTCTGTATCCATCGTCGAGAGTATATAAAGTAAGGTAGATTTTCCACAACCTGATTTGCCCATGATAGATACAAACTCTCCTGCATTGATATAGAAATTGATATCCTCCAACACTTTTATGGTCAAAGGGTCATGGAAATATTTGGTGATATGCACCGCTTCTAAAATTTTTTTTCCCATCATCTCCCCCTTATGATATTTACAGGATCTACTCTACTAGCTTTTTTTGCAGGAAAATATCCTGCTAAATAGGTTGTAATGAGTGAAAAAACAGCTCCTATCACATAAAACCCCGGGCTGTAGTCTACAGGATAAGTGGTTACTTTTGGAAGAGAAGAAGTATGAAAGGGTATTTGATCGATAATAGCCGATAGTCCAAAGCCTCCAATCAATCCGGCCAGGCCACCTACAATCCCTGTGGTCAGTGCGATGGTAATAAATATGCGGTTGACATCTTTACCGGAGAATCCAGTGGCTTTTAGAATAGCGATGGAGTCCATTTTTTCATATATCATCATATTGAGGATATTGTAAATGCCAAATCCTGCAACGATCAATAAGGTGATGCCTACAGCGTACGATATAATGGTGCGTACAGAACTTCCGGTTTCGAATTGTGCATTGGCAGTCTGAATGTCCAGTGCATCTACATTAAATAGTTGTTTGTATTCTTTCGCCAAGTCCGGAGCTTGATTCAAATCATGTAGCTTAATCTGAATGTCTGTAATATAATTGTTTGGTTTGCCAATCAATTTTTGGCTCGTAGCCAGGGAAACATAACTCTGTACTTTGTCTAATTCGTCGATGCCACTCTGAAAAAAACCAACTACTTTTAAAGGAAATTGATCCCCTTGTGTGGTAGTGAGTTGTATGATATCACCTGGGTGTGTCAACATTTTTTTAGCCAGGCTCGAACCCATCATGATGCTATTGGGGGTGTTTTTTAAATCTAACGAATTTCCTTCAGCCACATAATCCTGAAAATTGAACAATTGATTTTCGGCTTCTACATCTATCCCATTGATGATGCCATTAAGATTGATTGCGCCTACATTATAAAATACCGGGACCGTAGTTTTTGGTGCAATTCCCAGGACCCTGTGATCACTCCTCAATGCTTGCATGATGGCTTGACTATTATACAGTTCCAATCTCTCGTTTTTTGGTTTTATTGATTGAATGAAATGATAATAATTGATGTATTTGGAGGTTAGTTGTATCGGCTGATAGAGTGAAGGTTGCAATTCGTTGTAGAGCCGGATATGAGGTGTCCGGTTAAGCACCAAATTGTCCAGTAGGGTATTGAGACCTTCCATAAAACCGAGCAAACTGATAAACATAGTAATACTAAAGGTTACTCCAATAGCTGCTACCAAAGTTTGTTTAAACCTGGCCAGCAGAAGTGAAATGGCGATGTCTGCCAACAGCCTTATTTTCATTTATCAGATATTATTAATTCGTCATCCAGGCCTAGTCCTGATAGTATTTCAATCATTTTATAATCTTTCAATCCAGTTTTTACTACTACATCTTGCCCATTGGATTTAGTGACCAGGGAGTCATTCCATAAATACTCCCTGGGTATCAAGACTGCATTTTCTTTAGAATTGATGATGATGTTGGCTTCAAATGAGACATTGGGATATAAGATCTCAGGTTGCTGAACAAACTCTGCTTCTACTAAAAATGTTTTGCTTTGCAGGTTCATCATTGGATTGATTTTTGATACCCGGGCTTCAAATACCTTATCCTGGTGACTATTTAATACTACCATTACAGGCAGCCCTATTTTAATTTGGACGATATCATATTCATCTACCTGCATTTCCAGAATAAAATCATTTATCTTTCCCAGAGTCGCTACGGGTTTTTGAGGTGTGGCGATTTCTCCTTCTGAAATATTAAGACTATATATTACACCATTGATCATGCTTTTTAGCGTGTAGTCTGTTTCTAATTTACTGGCCAGGCTCAGGTTGTTTTTTGATTGAAGCGCTGATAATTTCAATGTACGGCCCAGCTCAATATATTTTTCTGTGGATGAAAAATAAGTTGTCTTTGAAGCTTCATAAGCCAGGGTACGCTGCTCTAATTCAATTTTGCTGCCGATATTTTGAGCCCAAAGCTGTTTTTGTCTTTCGAGTAAAATGGAATCATTTAGCATTTTGCTTTTTGCCAGTGATATGTTCATTTTGGCTTCGGATAGTTTCCCTTCATTGGCTTTGTCATTGGCATAAGCAGCAGAAAGTCGTGCATTTTCAATATTGAGTTTTTGCGATTCATTGGCAATAGTCAATATTTTGTCACCTATTTTAATAGAATCTCCTTCAGATACATAAATGTGATCGACTATACCACTGATGATGGTAAATGCCTGATATTGGTCTCTGCTGATCACATTGCCGGAAGCATAAACTGACTGAGTTATATTTTTGTGGATTGGGTGAATAAATTCTTTCTTGGGATGGCAGGATAAGGTCAATAAAAAAACCACTATGAATAACTTACTCATCCACCAAATTTACCTTGATTTTGTACGGATACATGGTGATTTGAATCAACTATCAAGATGCCGATGATCATCCTGCCCCTTCAAATCTCGATTATCAGTCTGTCAATACACCAATTTAAGAGATCTTATTTTTTTTTGCTTTTTGAAGAAGTCACTTCTCCAATTAAAAATCCGAAGGGTGTCAGAGATTCTATATGGTCACAAACGATTTTAATTATCGCTGTGAGGGGTATGGCAAGAAAGACACCTGGAATGCCCCAAAGCAGCCCTCCAAGTACTAATGCTATTATAGTGGCAAAAGGATTGATCCTTACCTGGGGTCCGAGGATCAATGGCTCCAGCACCCAGCCCTGGATGAACTGGACTGTGCCATAAGTGAGCACAATTCCGCCTAAAATAGCCAGGCTTGCTCCCTGGACAGCTGATACTAAGACAGTAAGTGAAGTGCCTGTAATATTGCCGACGAAAGGAATTATTTCAAAAAGGCCGCATAGAAAAGCAAAAAATAAAGCGTTTTTTACTCCAAGGATTGAAAATCCGATCCCATACATAATCCAAAGGCAAGCGATCATTTTACTCAGTCCGAGCAAATATTGTTGAGAAACATGGCTGGCTCTGTAAATCACCTGTTCCATTTCGTCTCTTTGAGAGGGAGTGGTGAGCTTAAGCATGAATTGAAGTAGATGAGACCGATAGTATAAGAAAAGGAAAATATAGGCCAAGACTAAAATGAAATTGGTTAATATAAGAGTAAACGAACCGGCGATGATCTGCATGATGTTTGATAAAGAGGGTTGCTCTTGTTCTATGATCTTCGATTGTTCTTTAAGTGTGATATCCAGATGTTGAAAAATAAATTGTTGAATCCCACTAACTGTCAATTTAAATTTTTCTTTCAATAACCCTATATCATCTGACAAAACGGATATTTGATATCCTAATAAAATGCCGATAAATGCAATGACGGATAATAAAATTAATAGGCAAATAAACACCGACAGAAATCTGGGGACCCCCTTTTTTTCCATCCATTTACTCATAGGTAATAGTAGGGTAGCAAATATCCCTCCAATCGTCATAGGAATCAGAAATCCTTTGGCGATATATAATCCTGCAACTAGCAAAAACAGGACTAGTAATTTATTTTTTACAGAGGAGATCGTAAAGGTCATGTCAGCACTGCTTGATTTGGATATTACTATAAAATTTAGGTATCAAACTCATAAGGGGACTTTTTATCTTCTTCTGTAGAATTAATCCTTAGGATCTATTCTTGTTAAAATTAGCCAATTAATTCTGTTCAAGCATATATACTTTGTATTATGCCGAAAGGGATACCCCGATATCTTAATTCATTTAAGTCAGTGCTTACTCTTTAAGCCAGGATTTTAACAATGCAGTTTGCCCGTCATCAAGTTGGTTTTGACGGACTATCCTGAGGTTTTTTTTAGAAGTCTTGTCCGAGGTGGGTTCACTTGCATCCTCTACGGTTAATCCAGCATAATTCAAATAAGTCTTGTAATCAAGTTCTTGAGTAGTGTGGACATATTCAAATATTTTCGCCAGGGATGTCTCTGCCACTGATTCGCAGGTTTGTTGAAATTCAGCGTCCGTGAATCCTCTATGTTTGGTCTTATAATAATTCCAGTACAGTTGCTGCATCACATCATCCAGGGATTTTTTGTTTTGAGTTGCATGACGGATTTCTAGATCCAGCAACAATCCTACTAAGGGGCCTTTGTCATAATAAGAAATCGTTTTTCCTTTTTCTTCTCTTTGTGTCCCAAAAGGACCATCTTGCCAGGTATTATAGCTGGCTTGAGCTAATGATTGAAAATGCCGCCCTGGATTGTTTTCAACAGTATTAAGGTTTTTTGAAAATTCTGCCAGTAAAGTCTCTTCATCGACGAGGCCGGCTCTTTTTACAATCATATATTCATAATAAACAGAGAGTCCTTCGCTCACCCATAGTAGATTGGTTCGGCTGCCCTGATCATAGTCAAACGGACCTAATTCAAAGGGCCTGATTCGTTTGACATTATAGTGGTGAAAATATTCGTGAGCCAGGAAATTTAAAACTCTGGTCACCGCCTCAGGTGTATTGAGTTGACTGCCATCAAAACCAAAAGATGTATTGTTTAAGTGTTCGATGCCCCCCCTTCCGGGACCTATCGCGATGAAAGTGTATTGTTTATATGGTATGTCGCCGATGATGTTTATGGCTGATGCAACCACTTTATTTAATTTGTCCATGAACAAGGTCCGGTCGAATTGCCCAAGATGATATCCTATAAATCGATGTTCTATCCCTTTAACTTTAAAAGAAGGGAGCTCCTCTAAATCGCCAATCAGAATGGGACAATCATAAAGGATGTCAAAATCAGAAGCAGTGTATTCGTTTGTTTTGGCATTTACGGGATCTAGCCCGGTGGCGATTTTGTTCCAGCGGGCAGGTAGGTCGATCTTGACTGATACCGGAAGTTGAATATACCCATCCGGATACAAAAAAGTGTTAGCAGGGATGATATAAGCTCTGGAGCTGTCTACATAACTATTGGCTACAAATTGACGATCAGTCTTCATATCATATTCAATGGAGAGTTTTGATTGCCTGATGCCCTTGATAATGAACGTGTTTTCATTGCTTTTTTCCAGGGAGACAGACTTGCCGGAATGATTCTTTGCACTAATATTTTCTAAACCTTTGGCATAATGCATGACTTGATAGTAGCCCGGCATCCACTGAGGAAGTTTGAGGGTCAATTCGTCAGCATTCCAACCGGAAGTTTCCAACCTGATATGGTAGGAATGGGAAGCGGGGTTCGGAATAGAAATGGTGTAATTGATCTTGGGTTGATTATTTTGGCTTATTGCAGTGCAGGCTTGACATAACCAGAATAGACCAATGAGTTGCATTGGTGCAGGCATGACTATTTTTTTCATCAAACCAAGATACCAAATTGAATAAAATATAATAGGCACTGAGTAAAATATTGGATTATTTGCCAAAGCTGGACGGAGAATGGAACAAAAAAGCTTCATTTTGAGAGAAAAAACATAAACTCCATCGGAATAATAGTTTTAGAACAGAGCAATAAGGGTGTAAAATGGTTTGAAGTGAGACCATAATTTCATGTATTTGGTCTTAACATAGATCATTATGGATGAATTATTCAGATACCAAAGTCAATTTTTAGCACAGATATCGGATCGAATGTCTTTATTGCAGCCGATGACCTGGAAGTAGTATATCCCGTTGCATTTATTGGATTCTTGGATTGACAAAATACCTGATTTTTGGATATCAGTCGCTAAGCAGTCCAGTGTGTTTTGTCTTGTTGTTTACATAAAGTAGCCTACCATCATTTTTTTTCAATTTGACTGGTATACAAATCATTTCCTCCGAATGGGGATCATTGTTTTTATATTTTTCTCCCAATATTTCAAAATGAGGCCTATCATCCAGATCATATCCGGACTGTGGCAGCCAGGTACTAAATATATATCTGAATATACTATTGCCTGTACTGGATCCTTTATAGTTAAAAACGGCATATAAACCGCTCTGTAATATATAGGTGTCCATATGAGTTGGAAGATCATCATAACTCGTTACCGCTACCGTAGCCCATTTAGTAAATTGAACACCAGGATCAAATGATTCAAAATACAAATGCGGATATACTGAAATAGAGTACAGCTCCGGACCGTTGGCGTTGGTGATTGCTGACCTTCTTTGCATAAAGCTTTTCCATAACATTCCGGTTTCGTTGTCATTCAATGACACCGCCCTAGATAAGCCAATCAATTTTTTTCTTCCAAATGGATAATATTTGGGATTGGTTTACTAGAAGATTCCATCATTATTCTTAAAAGTATAAAAACTTACAGACGATCAGGCAGGGGAGTGATTAAAAAGTCAATTCCATTATTTTGGGCGGAGATTCATTGAAATCGGAATATCTGGCCCAGGTAGGCTCCACCACAAAATAGGTAATGGCATTAAAATTATTTTTTCTTTCGATGCCATCTGGAAACTTTAAAAAATAAAGAGATAAAAATTCATTTAACTCCCTATCCGATGGAGTCCTTGCTATACCCTGATATTGTACTGTCTGACCATCTTCCCATCCGATTACAAATGATATATGGGGGTTGTTAAGGAGATTTCTATACTTTCTGGAGTCTACAAGGGTGTCAAAAATTAAGCTTAACTCAGGAGTGGTGGCAAAACCTACGCAAGCAGATTGTGGTTTGTTGTCTGCTGAAACCGAAGACATGATGGCATATTTTTGTTGGCTGATAAACTGATATAAAAACTCTTTTGACATAGGGATATTTTATTTTAGCCTTACCTAACAGCATATAAAAATATTGTATTTAGCGCAATGGAGGGTGGGTGAAACTCAGCTACATAAAAAATAAATTAAATGATTTTAAGGGTAAAGACTTGCTTTTCGAACAGGATATTATTATTTTTGACTGACCATTTGGTCAATCAATGTCGCCAAGAACAAAAGAACAATATACCGAGCTGAGAAGTCAAAGCAAAAGCATCATCGAGGCTGCTGCCCTCGAACTATTTGGCCATCAGGGATATATGAATACTTCTATTGCCCAGATAGCACAAAAAGCAGGGGTCAGTAAGGGGTTATTGTATAATTATTATTCCGGCAAATCAGAGCTTCTAAAATCTATTCTACTTTCTGCGATGGAGCATGGCGATCAGATGTTGTCGCCTGATCAGTTTGTAGGAAAGTCTCCTGTACAGATGTTAGAATATATAGTCGATGAGTCATTTCAGATGATTACGACCAATGTATCTTATTGGAAGTTATTGGCCAGCTTGAGCTTTCAGGAAGATATCATGAAAGAGTTGACAGAGATCATTCAGCAAAAAATAAGGCTTGGCATTGAATTTATTAGCCCTGTCTTTGAATCATTAGGATATCCGGATCCAGTTGGTCAGGCCTATTTATTTGGCGCAGCGATGGATGGCATTTTGTATCATTTTGTCACCCTGGTGCAGGACTACCCATTGGAAAATACCATCAAATTATTCAAACAAAATTTTTGCAAACCATATTCCGCTCTATGAAGAAATTACATTTGATTATTTTACTTGCGATGATAGCTGGGACTGCACTAGACGCGCAAACCGCCAAAGAGATCATAGCCAAATCTGAAGCTCAAATGAATGGTGAGTCGAGCTATAGTGAAATGAAAATGACTATCATTCGACCCAAATGGACCAGAGAAATGACAATGAAAAGTTGGGCCATAGGCACTGATTATAGCCTCATCCTCGTAACTGGTCCGGCTCGTGACAAGGGTATTGGTTTTTTAAAAAGGAAAAAAGAGATCTGGAACTGGCAGCCCAAAATAGATCGGGTGATCAAGATGCCTCCCAGTATGATGATGCAGAGTTGGATGGGTTCAGACTTTAGCAACGATGATTTGGTACAACAGAGCTCCCCCGTCAATGATTTTACCCATGAAATGAAGGGTGAAGAATCGATCGACGGACGAACGTGTTGGAAAATCAAACTCGTACCTAAACCCAACGTTGCCGTAGTATGGGGCAGTATCGTCACCTGGGTAGATAAAAAGGACTATCTGCAATTGAAAACGGAGTTTTACGATGAAGAAGGCGAATTGGTCAATACCATGGTGGGAAAGGATATCCGGCAGTTGGGAGGGCGTACAGTACCAGCCAGACTGGAAGTAATACCATCTGACAAGCCTGGCGAAAAAACGATTATTGAACAACTAGCCCTGGACTTTAATCTCAAGCAAACTGAAGATTTTTTTAGCATACAGAATATGAAAAAACTGCAATGATGTTGTGGAAAATGGCCTGGAGGAATCTTTGGCGAAACAGAAGGCGCACCCTCATCACGATCTCAGCCATTGCTTTTGCTGTGCTGTGGTCTGTAGTATTGAGTTCTATTCAGACTGGTACCTGGGACAGCATTATCGACAATATGTCCAGATTCTACCTTGGCTATGGCCAGATTCATACTAAAGGCTTCTTGGGCGAGCAAAGCCTTGATTTGGCTTTTGATCCGGAGGCCGTATATGCAGAACTGTCTGACAAATTGCCCTCTGATGTGCAGTTGATACCCAGGTTAGAAAGCTTTGCTTTGGCTTCTTATGGCTTAAACACCAAAGGAGTACTGGTACTGGGTTTCGATACCCGGCTGGAAGAAAAAATGACCAATCTGCGGGCCAACACGATCAGAGGCCATTATCCCGAACCAGATGATTTTGGGGTATTGGTTGGGGATAAGCTGGCTGAAAAATTAAATCTGGATATCCATGACAGCATCGTCCTGGTAGGACAAGGCTATCACGGACAAAATGCTGTTGGAAAATATCCTGTACTAGGCATCATACATATGCGCAGCCCGGAGATAAATAAGCAGATTGTGGCGATGCCGCTGCCGACAGCACAGGCTTTTTACGGCACTGGGGCACTGCTCACCGCATTGGCAGTCAATGTGCCTTCCCGTGCGAAACTGGCATCGACTATAGACCTCTTAAAGGCTAATCTTGATTCGACTACCTACGAAGTCATGGATTATAACGAACTCATCCCAGAACTCATAGATGCAGCTAAACTAGATGTAGCCAGTGCCAAACTGATCTTATATATATTGTACATGCTCATTTCATTTGGCTTATTAGGTACGATAATCATGATGACCAAAGAGCGCAGTTATGAATTTGGTGTGATGACTGCCATCGGTACCGAAAAATCAAAATTGGCGGGTATCCTTTGGATTGAATCTGTGTCTCTGGCTTTACTTGGAGCAGTGTTGGGGATCCTACTGTGCATGCCGATAGTGTATTACCTCCATATTCATCCTATTCAACTTACAGGGACTTATGCAGAGACCTACGAGCGATTTGGCTTAGAACCACTGATACATACCGCGATGAATTGGGGCATATTTTTAAAACAAGCTTTGGTCATGTTTATCATAGCCACTATACTCAGTATGTATCCTGTCATCCAATCATTTAGACTCCACCCGTTAAAGGCCATGCGATCATAATAAACTTAAAATCATCATGCAAACCACGATAAAATTAGCCTGGAAAAATATATGGAGGAGCAGGATCAGAAGCCTGGTGGTGATCGCTTCGATTATAGTCGGGGTATGGGCAGTGATTTTCCTCATGAGCTTTTCGCTGGGCATGGGGGATAGTTATGTCAAAAACGCCATCAAAAATCAATTTAGTCATCTGCAAGCACATCATCCTGGTTTTATGGATGATCAATTGGTGAAATATACGCTACCTTATGATTCCAGCTTGATCGCACAGATACCAGAAGTAAAAAATTCTGCAGCACGATTACTGGCCAATGGGATGCTCAGTACGGGGCATGGCGCCCGGGGGGTGACCATAAAAGGCATTCTTCCGGGTCAGGAAAATGCGCTCTCTGGTATTCAGGAAAAAATCGTCGAGGGGCAGTTTATTTCGGATGCAGATCTCAAGGGACTGTTGGTCTCAGAAAAACTTACTCAAAAGTTTAAGCTCAAACTCAAATCGAGAGTGGTACTCACTTTTCAGGACGATGCCGGTGAAATCCAATCGGCAGCTTACAGGGTTACAGGCATATTCAACACTGGTAATGCCATGGTCGATCAGGGCCAGGTCCTTGTCCATCAAGCCGGATTGAGAACATTATTATTTGCAGATAGTGTGCCTCAGGACCGATATCATGAGGTTGCAGTAGAACTTATAAGGCCTGACATGGTAGATAGTGTACAGCCTAAGCTCAGCCAGATGATGCCAGGAATTTTGGTACAGAACTATAAAGAGCTGGCTCCGGACCTTGCTTTGATGGAGACCCAGATACGCACCAGTGGGTTGATTTTTATTGGAATATTTATGTTAGCGCTCATTTTTGGCATAATCAATACCATGTTGATGGCTGTCCTGGAACGATATAAGGAGCTGGGCATGTTGCAAGCGATCGGTATGCCTAAAAATAAGGTCTTTAATATGGTAGTATTGGAAACACTGTTTCTAAGTATTGTAGGAGTACCTATAGGATTCTTTTTGGGCTGGTTATCGGTAAAAGCATTTCAGCAAAATGGATTTGATTTGTCAGCGTTCGCCAAGGGCAATGAACAATTTGGTATGTCCAGCCGGATATTCCCTATCCTCGACCCTACACTATTTATTCAATTGGGAATAGCAGTGGCCATCACTGCATTTTTGGCATCGATCTATCCGGCGCTCAAAGCCATAAAACTCAAACCTGTAGAAGCTATTCGCAAAATCTAAACATAAGTCATGGACAAAAGTGTAAAAGTCATTGAAGCTAAAAATGTCAAGAAGGTATATAATCCTGATAAATTGCCTGTCTATGCAGTCAATGGAGTCACTTTGGATATATATCATGGAGAGTTCACTGCTATTGTAGGACCTTCAGGAAGTGGCAAGACCACCTTGCTTAATATGATAGGAGGACTGGACAGACCTAGCGAAGGTTCTATCCTGATTGGAGGCAAAAACCTGAATGATCTATCAGAAAATGAATTGATTAAGTTTCGTCAAAAGGAAATTGGTTTTGTCTTTCAATCCTATAATCTGATTCCGGTGCTGACTGTAAAGGAGAATACTGAGTTCGTCATGTTGTTACAAGGTAAAAGCAAAGAAGAAAGAAATCAGCGCGTCAACGAATTGTTGGAAGAAGTAGGTCTGGCTGACAAAATGAATACCAGGCCCTCCGAACTCAGCGGAGGACAACAACAGCGGGTAGCAGTGGCCAGGGCATTGGCAGCCAAGCCCGAATTTATACTTGCAGATGAGCCCACCGCCAATCTGGACAGTGTCTCGGCCAGCAATCTCCTCGACATCATGCAACGACTCAATGATCATGAGCATATCACCTTTGTATTTTCTACGCACGATCAGAGGGTCATCGATCGGGCCAAACGTGTCATCGTCCTCGAAGATGGTAAAGTTAAAAGCGATACTTTAAAATGAGACCTTTTCTTGTCGCAATATTATTTTCATTTTTTGGCTTATCCATAGTAGCTCAATCTGATTCCACTGTTAATAAAAAAGTGCAAGTCAGTGGCTATCTAAAATTTCTCCAGGGAAATTATACCGTTCAACAATCTTCACTCATCTCAGACCAACTCATTCATCAACGGTTAAACTTCAAACAGAAATTAAATAAAAACCACGAATGGATAGCTGAATTCAGGAATCGAATTTTTTTTGGTCAGCTGGTGCAACTCAACCAATTACAAGGGAAATACCTGGATCAAATAGACCCTAACGCCAATAGACTTTTCAAACCGGATATAGGGTGGGAGAGCAAAAAAGGCATCGCCGCATTGATCGCCTTGGATAGGGCTTACTGGCAGTGGACTCCAAAAGACTGGGAGCTCAGATTGGGCAGGCAACGTGTCAATTGGGGTATCAGCACCATCTGGAACCCCAACGATATCTTCAATGCCTATGGATTCACAGACTTTGATTATGAAGAAAGACCTTCGGTCGATGGTTTGAGGATCAAAAGATTTATCGGTTATTCCGGCAGCCTGGAGGCTGTAGCTTCTGTTGGTAAAGATTTTTCTGATATGAGTTATGGCATAATGTACAAGACCAATGTCAAAAGTTATGATCTGCAGTTTTTGGCAGGTTATTCAGATCAGCATTATGCATTCGGTATGGGTACGGCCGGCAATCTAGGTTTGGCAGGGCTCAAAGCCGAGTCTACTGCCTTTGTCCCTGAAAATGGGGGTCAGACCTCCCTGGCAACTACCTTTGCTATCGATTATACTCTTTCCGGTGGCACCTATTTGAGTGTAGGTGGATTATACAATAGTGAAGGCAATACCACAGGTGATCTAAGTACCTTATTTTCATTTGAACTCTCAGCACGTAATCTGTATCCGTATAAATGGGCAGCGCTGGCATCTGTTCAGCAACAGGTATCACCACTGTCCGCTCTGGGCCTGGTGGCGGTATACAGTCCGGTCAGGAGCCAGGCCTTATTTTTAAATCCTTCATTTAGCTATTCCATTGCCCAGGCTTGGGATATCGATGTGATCGCTCAGCTGGCTTTTTCCCAAAATGTGCAGAAATATGAAAGTTCATTGAGGGGTTTTTTTCTGAGGCTGAAGTGGAGCTATTGACCCGGTAAAAGAATAAAATATTAGCATATTATATGATTCGTTAAAGTAGTAAATCCCTAATTAGTGAATGATAAATCATGCATAAATATATTATTTGGACCTTGGAGTACTTAGTTTCCCTGGGTAGCGATGATTCATTCGCAAATGTGGAATGGTCATCCTGGTCCGTATCATCTCGGATCGCATCGATTAAAACACATATTAAACTTTTCCATATCCGACCATAAAGCCCTATTTTCGCAAGTTCAATGTCAGAACTTATCACCAGGATCGATTACCTAGCCGATCTCAATCAGCCTCAGCGCGAGGCAGTTACAGCTACCGACGGTCCATTGATGGTCATCGCAGGTCCAGGCAGCGGCAAAACCAGGGTGCTTACCTATCGTATATCCTATCTCATCGAACAGGGGGTGCCACCCTGGAACATCCTCGCCCTCACCTTTACCAATAAAGCTGCCAAAGAAATGCGCGAACGCATAGAAGCAGTAGTAGGCTCCCGGGCAAAGTATATTTGGGCTGGTACTTACCACTCGATATTTGCCAAAATACTTCGTATAGAGGCAGCTAAAATCGGTTATCCACCCAATTTCACCATCTATGACAGCGATGATAGCAAGAGCCTGATCGGGGATATCATTTCGGAGCTTTCACTTGACAAACAAGTCTACAATCCAGGCCAGATCCGCAATAGAATCTCTTCTGCCAAATCCAATCTGATCTCTCCAAAAGCTTACCCTCAGCACGAAGAGCTGGTGGCTGCGGATAAGATGAATAAGATACCCTATTTTCTCACTATATATGAACGATATGTGGCCCGGTGTCAAAAAGCCGGAGCTATGGATTTTGATGACCTGCTGTACCAGATGTATATCATGCTGTACCGCAATCCGGAGAATGTCAAAGAGAAATACCAGAGGCAATTTCAATATGTCCTGGTCGACGAGTTTCAGGATACCAACTACCTGCAATATGCCATCGTAAAACAATTGATCGAATATCCCGATAGCCCTCGTAATATTTGTATAGTCGGAGATGATGCTCAGAGTATCTATGCTTTCCGCGGAGCGACCATCAGAAATATATTTGATTTCGAGACGGATTATCCGCAGCACCAAAAATATAAACTCGAACAGAACTACCGGTCTACAGAACACATCGTAGCAGCAGCTAACCAAGTGATCCAAAACAATAAAAACCAGATCGAAAAAACACTCTGGACAGACGAAGCGGGGGGCAGTAAAATCAGGCTCATCAAAGCCATCTCTGATCTGGAAGAAGGTAAGCGTGTGGCCGATAGCGTCATCGAATGGAAGAATAGAGCAGGACTAGCCAATCATGAGTTTGCCATACTCTACAGGACCAACGCCCAGTCAAGGATCGTTGAGGAACAGCTCAGACGCAATAATATCCCTTACAAAGTATTCGGAGGACTGTCTTTTTATCAAAGGAAAGAGATCAAAGATTTTATTGGTTACCTGAGACTAGCCACCAATCCCAAAGATGAAGAAGCGCTCAAGCGAGTGATCAATTATCCCCGCCGGGGCATCGGTGACTCCACGATTCAGAAAGCATTGGACCATGCTAATGAGCATGAGATCACTCTTTGGGAGGCATTGCATCTCCCGGAGGTAACCGGCAGGGCTACCAATGCCATCCGTCAGTTTATAGTCATGATGACCGGCTGCATGAAGCACGCAGAACAAGTAGATGCATCTGCCGCCGCTCTCTACATCGGCAAACACAGTGGACTCCTGGATGCACTCAAAGGAGACCGGACCCAGGAAGGTATGGGTCGACTCGAGAATGTCAATGCACTCCTGGATGGTATCCTGGAATTCATCGAAAACGACGATGCCGATGAGAATGAAAAAACTACCCGAACACTGTCAGAATACCTGCAGACCATCTCCCTGCTCACCGATCAGGACGAAGAGATTAAAAACAATGATTATGTCACGCTGATGTCGGTACATGCGGCCAAAGGACTTGAGTTCCACACCGTATTTATAGTAGGGATGGAAGAAAATCTTTTTCCCAGCTATATGAGTATGGCAGATCCGGATCAGATAGAGGAGGAGCGGAGGCTGTTTTATGTCGCTATTACACGCGCCAAGCGTCAATTGGTGATCACCTATGCAGGGATGCGCTATCAGTTTGGCCAGGCCAGGTACAATGATCCCAGCCGGTTTCTGGAAGAGATCGATGCTAATCATATCGATACCTCTGTGACGCTGCGTAATGTTGGTCCCTTTGCGGATGGTCCTCGAATATTATCCACCATTCCCCGATTGGGTAAAAGCAAAGAATCAGAGATATCTATCGATCCTAAAACCTTCAAACCGGATCCGGCAGAGCAGATCGAAGTAGGCATGGAGATCCTGCATATGAAGTTTGGACCCGGCAAAGTATTGCACATCGATGGCGCGCGTGACAATCGGGTCGCGACGATAGAATTTTCTAAGTTGGATGATCCGCAGCGAAGGATCATGTTGAAATTTAGTAAACTGCAGATCATTAACCGTTAAAGAACACAAAGATTTTTAACCGCTAAGTAGGTTTAACCACTAAGATCACTAAGTTGCACTAAGGAAAAGGTGGATAAGAGACAATTAATTCTTAGTGCCTCCTAGTGCACTTAGTGGTAAAAAAAAAGAAGTGGTCTTCTATACAGGATATTTCCAACCACCCCGATAATTCCGCTTCAACAATTTATTGGCAGCTTTGTCGCCGAGGATTTTATTATTGGCATCGTCCCAGCGGATGCTTCTACCGACTTGAGCGGAGAGCATACCCAGAAGCGCCATATTGGTTGCTTGTCGGCCATGGGCGATATCTGCATGAGGAAGTTGACCAGATTTGATACACTTTAAAAAATCTGCCCAGACGAGTTTGATATTTTGTCCATCTGGTTGGTCGAGTTGAGGATCCTGGTGGATGATTTCTTTATTTTGATTATTAGGGTAGAAAGTCCAGCCTTGCTGCCAGCCCATATGAAAAGTACCTTCGGTACCATAAAAATAGGTGCCTACGCTTTCAGATTTTTTCTCCCGATGAGAATTAAAAAGGCTGTGGTCCCAGGAGGCTATGAAAGATTCAAACTCATACACCACCGTCTGGGTCGTTGGCGTATCCGACCAGGTATCTCTGCCGCCCATCGTCCAGGCGGAGTAGATGTTTTTGGGTGCTATTTCTTCGGTCCACCAAAGGATCTGATCAAACCAGTGTGGTCCCCAATCGCCAAGCTGTCCATTGCCCAAGGCGCGATAATGTCGCCACCCTCTGGGATGCATCGCAGTATTGTAAGTCATTAAGGGGGCAGGCCCACAGTACATATCCCAGTCCAGGCCTGCCGGCACAGGTGGCTGCTCTTCCCGTTTACCTGGTCCCATCGCGTACTGGACGAATGCTTTGACTTCTTTGATAGCTCCGACTTTGCCTGATTTTAAAAATTCCATCCCACTCACATTGTGTGGAGAGTACCTGCGATGAAAATCTACTATACAGGTACGCTTATTATTTCTGGCAGCTTTAAGGATGGCTGCCCCTTCGAGGACTGTGTGGCTGATGGGTTTTTCTAAAAATACATGAGCTCCTTGATTCATCGCTTCTATGGCGATCAGTGCATGCCAGTGATCAGGGGTGGCCACGATTGCTATTTGTGGCTTTTCTTTTTCCAGGCATTCTCTGAAATCTTTATATACTTTTGGACGGTCGTCGCAAAGTTTGTTGACTTCTTCCTGGCATTTTTTGATTTGGGCATCATCTACATCACAGAGTGCAGTGACTTTTACCTCCCCGGATCGGATGGCTTCGCGCAGGATATTGGTACCCCACCACCCGGTGCCGATCAGGACGAGATTGTATTTAGCTGCTTGCCGGGACACGATATAAGGATGTGCCATCAATCCAAGTGCTCCAAGCGAAGAGTTTTTAAGAAAGGTCTTTCTATTCATCATGTATAAAATATAACTTGCTTAAATTTATAGAAATATCATGATATCCGGACTATTTAAAATCATTTCTGCTTCGGTGATGTGTGCGCTTCTGATCGCTGTCCAGTTTGCTTGCAGAGAAACTCCTGGCTCAACTACCCAGGAGGACAAGTCCTGGTTAGATCAATTAATATTAGAGAATGATCTGCTGGTGCCCCAAACTATAAAAAGCCAGGTCCAAGACACCAATCATCCTTATTATGGTGCGTTGCCTGATGTATATGATATACCACATCCTTCCAGCCCATCAGGATTGATACAACAACTCACCTGCGCCTATGTGAGTCCATCGTCGAAATATTTTCATGATGGCACTTTATTAAAAAGTATGGAAGCCGGGATCGACTATATACTAAGGTGTCAGCATGAAGATGGTACGATCGATCTTTTGACGACCAATTTTCATTCCACACCTGACCTTGCATTTACAGTCGAACCCACCGCACTAGCCTACAAATTATTATCTAAAGACGATCATGAAGCAAGTCTGTCTTTGAGACAAAAGTTGAAAACATTTTTATGGAGAGGGGGAGAAGCGCTCAGTGTAGGAGGCATTCATACTCCCAACCATCGATGGGTGGTCAGCATGGCACTAGCCAGGATCAATGAATTGTTTCCCAATGAAAAATACCTGCATCGGATAGATCAATGGCTCGCCGAAGGAATAGACATTGATGATGATGGTCAGTATAATGAACGCAGTACCTCGG
This sequence comes from Saprospiraceae bacterium, assembly GCA_016709995.1. Lineage (NCBI taxonomy): Bacteria > Pseudomonadati > Bacteroidota > Saprospiria > Saprospirales > Saprospiraceae > Saprospiraceae bacterium. Next base: position 1,863,452 of record JADJLQ010000001.1, on the reverse strand, counting down.
TCTACTCACCCCTGTCTGATCGGTGGCTGATCACGATGGCCAGGATATTGAATCGTCCTGAACTCTTTGCGCCAGTCCGTAAAAATCTGGATATGACGCAATATCTCATACATATCAATGGGGACCTGGTGACCGAACTGTCTAAAAGGCAAGACCAATATACCACTGCTCCATGCCAGGCTTATTTTTTGCCTTATCTGTTATTGGGGATCTATCAGAGAGATTCTCAATATATGAAAATGGCTCGATGGATCAACACCAAATTTGGGGTAAAAGCATTGAGCGGCAATCTGGCTTATATATTAGAAGATGTCAGTGCCTTAGCATCATTTGATGGTGAAGTACAACCAAATTATCCCTTGAGTCATTTTGAAAAATATTTTGAGAAATCAGCTTTGGTGCGATGGTCTGATGGTAAAAGTGATGCCACCTTCATCGCACATAATCCAATTTTGTTTTCGCTTCAATATCCTGATATTCATCTGAGAGCAGTGCGATGTGCAGCAGCATTTTTTGGAAAAGGACAGTTCATCGGTGATACGCTTTACTCTACGCAAGATGGGTATGAGCTGACTCAGTATATGGAAGGGCCCTACTTTCAACCTTTAGCCAAAGATTCTGTGACGGGTGATGGCGATTGGGAAAAAATGCCCAGGGAAAAGAGACAACAAAGTGAAGTGCAGCATCTGAACTACAAACTCCAGGTAAGCAAACGACAAGGTGCTTATCATTTAAATTTTTCTATTCAGGGTACCGATAAAGTCCCAGTAGCTATCGAGCTCAATTTTGATGAATCAAATCAATTTGCCACGCAACTCCATGAGGTTCCATATACAGAATTGGCTTATTTTTTGGAAAAGGATGACCTTATCATTAAGAACGGCTCCGGTAGAATGATTATCCAGGGTGGAAGACATGATCATAGCTGGACCAATCTTCGAGGTGCCTTACCCAGATTAAAAGGAAAGTCAGTCTATATCACTGGATTCACTCCTTTTGAACATGAATTGATGATTCAGTTACATTGATAATTTTCACAATTCTTTATAAGATCTCGCATATGAAATACTTCTTTTTTTTAGCAACAATTTTTTGGATGCCTGCGATATCCTTATCTCAGACCCAGGCACCTGCATATCTCGACATAAGCTTCGCCCCCAGGACTCTGGATGTCCCCGCTAATAAAAAGGGAATAAAAAAACAACAAACTTATGTCAGGAAGCAATTAGAAAAAAGTTTTGGCAACCTGCCGGACAGGCCCAAAAAAGTCCAGGTCGCGATCAAAGAAAGAATAACAGAAGCCGACTACATCATGGAATCTATCGAGTTTCACAATGGAGTAGATGCTATCATCCCCGGGATTATGCTGATCCCCAAAAAGGCTACCGGCAAATCTCCGGCCATCCTCTATCACCACTATCATGGAGGAGATTACGCCCATGGCAAAGATGAATTATTTTCTTCAAAACTGATTCATTTCAGTCCGGGCCCGGAGCTGGTCAAAGCAGGGTATATCGTCATGGCCATTGATGCCTACGCTTTTGGTGAAAGATCAGGCAAGGGCCCGAATGGAGCCAAAGAAAAGGGTTCTGGAGAAGAACTCAGTTGGGCCAAAATGAATACCTGGAAAGGGCGAAATCTCTGGGGCATGATGGTCCGGGATGATCTCATGGCCTTAGATTACCTGGCGACAAGGCCTGAGGTCGATGCCAATAGAATCGGTAGCATCGGTCTCAGCCTCGGATGTTTTAGGACATTTTATGTGGCTGCCCTGGATAATAGGGTCAAAGTAGCTGTGCCGGTATCCTGTATCACACGCAATGCAGATCTCATCAAAAATGAAGGACTGGGCAGGCATGGTATTTATTATTATGTATATGATCTCATCAGTCATTTTGACACCGAGAGTATTATGGCTTGTATCGCACCGCGGGCTTTGCTCAATCTTTCAGGAGCCGAGGATGTATTGGAACCGGTCGAAGGTCAGCGATACATCAACCAATATTTGGATAAAATCTATGCGACTGCTCAGGCACCCGGCCAATTTCGGTCGATCATCTACGATGGGGTAGGGCATGAGTATACCACAGATATGTGGCAGGAAACTATAAAATGGTTAAAAGAAAAATTGTAATAATGAATACTGATAATACTAATTACTCTAAGACCTATAAAACAGCCAGAATTATTCTTTACTCCATATTTGGGCTTGGCCTCATACCGGCCTTGATGATGGCCATGATTTCACCGATGTTTTTTGATGCGCCAGGCTCTGAGGCTCAAGCATTCACCTGGGTTTTGTTTTGGGGTGTGCTTTCTCTTCCGGTTTTAATTATTCTCTCTATTCCAGTGTCCCTGATATTGGCTCGAAGAAAAAAATATAAGACTTCCTTATGGGTCAGTCTGCTGCCTCTACTGAGTCTGATCTGGATTATAGCAGGTTTCGTGATCGTCCAATTATTTAATCTTTGAAATTTTAGGAGATATTTCTGCACCTAAAGAACCCGCTTCAATCATTTTTTTCAGGTGCCCGTTCGTTAAAGACTGAAGCATCAACTTTGATCATGCGGTCTACGAAATTTTCTCTTTCCTCAGAAGGCATTCCAGTAAGACAGATGACCTCTGTAGTTAAAGGCGAAGATGAATGGATGGGATCTTTGGAGATTGGTTTCATGAAGATGCAGCACAGGTCAAATTATATTTTGTTTTGCTTCCATTAAAGAGCTAGCTTCATGCAGCAGCTTCTAAATCTTTGTCCTTCTGCGTTTATAGTTGACGCCACTATTCTTGAGATAATCTATGATGAACCCAAACCGTCCCGGAGCTTTTCCAATGTACTCCGGAGCAAAAACACCTTTTTCACGAAATGTATTTTGAAGAACCATCTCGGCAGCTGCGCAGGCAGTTAGCCCGGTGGTACGTGCCATGGCACTCATATCTTCCACCGGATCATATTCGTCATACAAGTCATAGGTGTACCTGATTTTTTGCGATTTTTCTATCCCTTCCAGGATAACCTGCATGACGGTGAAATCAGCTTCGCCGGGAAGATACTTCCAATGTTTAAATAGTAGATGCGCAGTGAGATCGATTGGCGCCAGGGTCTGGCTCTTTACTTCGATGCTTTTTTTGTTCAATAATCCTATAGCTTTTAAATATTCCATTTGAACGGCATGGCCCGGGAAGCGCAATGTTTTTTCTATCATGTTTGGAATATGAGCCATGGTTTTGATCAAGGATCGTAACCCATCAGAATTAAAAGCTTCCAGCGTACCGACGACAGGCAGCCGCAAATGTTCAATATCAGTGAGTGCCGGTTTGGTCACCACTATACCATCTTTTTTAAATCGTGCAGGGCGGGTATATTCTTCCAGGACATCGATGGGTGAAAATGGGGCTTTGTAATTAAATGGTGGATTTTTGACTTTAGGCAAACCACCAACATAACATTTGAAGTCAGTCACTTTCATTGATTGATCATGATATCCGAGGAGTATATTGTCCATGCCAGGTGCTACTCCGCAATCATAGATCGCTGTGACTTGATTTTTTTTTGCGAGTGAATGCAGTTTTAATCCATCTTCCGGGAAAAAGGATATATCCACCATGTTTTTTTTTGAGAGAATGACTTGCTCCAATACTTTATAACCCAAATGACCAGGGACAGCGCCCATCACAAGATCTACGTGCTCAATCCTTTTTTTTAATTCAAGGAGATCTTTAAAATCAATCACCTGGGTGGTTATGTTCTGCCCTTTACATTTTTTTAATTGTAATGGATTGCCATCAAATAATACGACCTTATGATGTTTACTCATCACCCTTGCAATTGCACTACCTACCATGCCAGCGCCTAAAACTGCTATCTTCGCCATTGATTATTTATTTTTATTTTATTGATGACACCCGCACAAACTAGCCAATGGATCAAGCAAAAAGCGCAGGAGCTTGGCTTCGTCCACGCAGGCATCTCTAAGGTAAGAAAATTAGACGAAGAATCAGACAGGCTGCAGGATTGGCTCTCCAAAGGTTTTCATGGGGATATGGAGTATATGGCCCGGAACCAATCGTTGAGGCTTGATCCTTCTCAGCTGGTACCCGGGGCACAGTCTGTAATATCTCTGGCCTATAATTATTATCAACCAATGCCTCATAAGGAAGGACTGCCAAAAATCTCGATGTATGCCAGGGGCAGGGACTATCACAAAATATTAAAGAAAAAATTGAAGATTTTTTGGAAGATCATTCAATCAGAGCTAGATCACGAAGTTACCGGAAGATACTTTGTAGATTCAGCCCCGGTGATGGAGCGCCAATGGGCTGTGTTAGGAGGCCTGGGCTGGCAGGGAAAAAATACGCTCTTGATCAATCCCCGCTCAGGGTCTTATTTTTTTCTCGCTGAGATTATTTCGTCCCTGGACTTAGCAGAAGATCAAGCCATAGCAGATCATTGTGGTACTTGTACCCGATGTATCGATGCATGTCCCACCAAGGCTATCGTGCCGGGGGGGTATGTCCTGAAAGCCGACCAATGCATTTCTTACCTTACTATAGAAACTAAAAAAGATATACCTGAAAGTCTTCGGGAGCAAATGGGTGATTGGGTCTTTGGCTGTGATATTTGTCAGCAAGTCTGTCCCTGGAATCGTTTCAGCACCCCACATGGTGACATAGATTTATTACCCCTGACCAATTTTGAATCGTGGTCAGCCCAGGATTGGAATCAATTGGATCAGCACCAATTTGATACTCATTTTGGCCATACACCTGTCAAAAGAGCGGGTTTGGACAAATTGCAACGATCCATAAAGTCTCAGCAAGAGAATAAAAATGTAAAAGGGGGTAGTTAAATTCAAATGAATTAGTTGTCTTCAAGGTTGACCTTATTTCGATTAAGCAGCTTAATTCATATCTTGGCGTCCCGATGATCATAGTATGTTACGGTACGCGACCTGAGATCATCAAGCTTTCTCCGGTTATCAACGAGCTTAAGAAGCGCAACCTTAAGTTCAAGACCGTGTTTACAGGCCAGCATAAGGATATGTATCTGCAATTCAAAAACTCTGTGCCTACGCCGGATTATTGGCTCGATGTGATGCGTAGTAAATCCTCTCTCGGCGATACCATAGGCTCTATTATGCTTAAACTGGATCAGATACTCGGCAAAGGAGGGGTGAAGCTCCTCATAGTCCAGGGCGATACCTCCAGCACTTTTGCCTGTGCGCTCAGTGCATTTAATAATAAAGTGCCTATTGGCCACGTAGAAGCAGGACTCAGGACCTACAACCTGGCCAGCCCCTTTCCGGAAGAAGGATACCGTCAGATGATCTCCAGGATAGCTTCATTGCATTGGGCTCCAACTCAAAAAGCACTGGATATCCTACTGGAGGAAGGCATCAAAAATGTAAGACTGACCGGTAACACGATTATAGATGCTTGTACCACAACTAAATATGAAATAACCTATACCAATAAAGTTTTGGTGACTTTGCACAGAAGAGAGAATTTTGGGGAGAGAATGAAAAAATTATTTACTGAAATTGAAGAACTTGCAAATAGACATCCTGAGCTGGAGATCATATTTCCAATGCATCCCAATCCTAATGTAAAATCCTACAAGCATATTTTCAAAAAAGTAAATGTGATAGAACCGCTCGAATACCATGAGGTGCTCAAACTGATTAGCGAAGCCAAGTTTGTCATCAGTGACTCCGGCGGTTTGCAGGAAGAATGTGCTGCTTTTAAGAAAAAAATATTGATTTGCAGAGAGAACACGGAGAGGCCCGAAGGGCTCGAAGTTGGAATTGGAAAACTCGTCAATACAGATGTACTCAAACATTATCACTGGGCATATGATCACCCTGAATGGGATGGATTTAATCCTTTTGGTGATGGCAAGGCCAGAATAGCGATCGTGGATCATGTCATGGAATTTTTAGAGCTCTAGATGAATCCGTCCATAAAAGTCATCATCCCTGCTTTTAATGAAGCAGATAATATTGCTTCGCTGTTTGAAAAATTTATTGATTTAAAACAAAAATTAAACTTGCATCTCATCGTGGTAGATGATGGGAGTCAAGATGATACTATTAAAGTCAGCGAAACATTTGCGTCCCAAATACCGATCACACTGGTAAAACATCAGCAAAATCAGGGACTGGGAGTAACCCTAAAAGATGGACTTATAAAAGCAAATCTAATCTGTGATCCCGGTGACCTGGTCGCCATAATGGATGGTGATGATACGCATGATCCTGCGCAATTATTGAGCATGCAAGCCCTGATCCGGACAGAGGGACTGGATTTAATCATCGCATCACGGTTTAGGCCGGGTGCGGAGATATATGGCCTCAGACAGTGGCGGAAAATATTAAGTTACGGAGCTGCGCTGATTTTTATAATTTTGCGCCCGATATCAGGTGTACGTGATTATACTTGCGGATACAGGTTGATGAAAGCATCTAGCCTTAGACTTTTGATCGATCGATTTGGCGATACTTTGATTACTGAGTCAGGGTTTGCAGCCACAGCTCAAATATTATTACGGTGCAGAGCGTTAAAAATTAGTTGCGGAGAGATTCCTCTTATACTGCATTATGATCGCAAAAAAGGGGTGAGTAAAATGAATATCACCAGGACTATCCGACGCACCTTATCCTTATGTTACACTGATATATTTCAATCATAACAAATCAAACAATAATGAATAATATAGTTAAAGCATTTTTATTGGTGGCTGTAACCACTTTTTTATTTTTTTCGTGTAAAGAAAATGAAAGCTCTAAAGCCTCCATCCTGGTGAATGGAGAGGTCAAAGACTTTCCTGATGGCATGATGACCCTTTATAGAGTATTTGATGAAGACTCCAGTATCATAGATACGACTTCAATCAAAGGAGGCAAGTTTAGTTTTAAAATCAATGACGATGAATCGAGACTGGCCAGCCTGGTGTTTCCAGATGGCATGTCTGCCATCCAGTTTTTTACTGAGCCAGGCATTATAACTGTCACCGGCACTAAAGATGATATTCAAAACTTAAGCGTCACCGGTACAGAGACCAATGGACTCAATGCCGAACTCAAAAAATCAAATAGTAATGTGGAGGAAAAATATGCTGCCTTGATGCAAGTCGGATCTGCTGCAAATGAAGCAGGAGATGTCCAGGCTGTAGACAGTATCACTTCTTTGCTGATGAATCTTGAAAAAGAGACTAATCAACAAAATATCGAGTTTGCCAAAAAACATCCTACTTCTGTCCTGAGTGCTTACCTGGGCTTGATGGCTGCCAGCAGTGGCGCAGACCTCGACCTCAATGGCTTGTATAATATGATGACACCGGCAGTACAACAAACTTTTTTTGGTACAAGATTAAAGACACTGGTCGATGCTTCTTTAAAAACTGCTATCGGTGCCAGTGCACCAGAGTTTGAAGGAATGACTCCGGAGGGCAAGCTGTTGAAGCTTTCTTCTTTAAAAGGAAAGATATTGTTGGTTGATTTTTGGGCTAGCTGGTGCGGTCCATGCAGACAAGAAAATCCCAACGTGGTCAAAGCTTATGCAGAATATAATCCTAAGGGTTTCGATATACTTGGTGTGTCTTTAGATCAAGAGAAAGATAAATGGCTGGAGGCAATCTCACAAGATGGGCTCAATTGGCCACATGTATCCGATCTGATGGGCTGGAAAAGTAAGATCGCCGGCATGTATGGGGTGCAAGGCATTCCTCAAAATTTCTTACTGGACAAAGAAGGTAAAGTGGTTGCCAAAGGATTAAGAGGGCAGGCTTTGATAGCTAAGTTGGATGAGCTGTTGAATTAAGCTTATAATAGGAATCGGTAAGCCATATTCTTTTCTGATCCTTGTTTTCCCGGACTTTAATAAATAAGCTAATTATTGGTTTAGGATTACAATCCCCCAACATTATCAAGTATCCATACCCCTCTGCCATAGGTTGCGATCACCAGTTGTTTGGTTACCGGGTGAACAAATAGATCCTGCACTGACACAGAGGAAGGCAGGTTGGCATTGAGTGCCAGCCAGTTTTTGCCTCCGTCTTTGCTGATATAAATCCCCATGTCTGTTCCAATATAAAGCACCTCTTTATTGAATGGATCCTCCTTGATGACATTGACGGAAGAGTTGGGCAGATTAGCATTGAGCGGAGTCCAGTTGCGACCATAATCTGAGGATTTGTACACAAAGGTTGTGATATTGTCTTCTCTTCGATCGCTGACAGTCACGTAGACTGTAGCTGCCTCAAATTTGGAGGGTTCTATTGAGCTGATGGCTGCATCCGCTAATATACCTTTACTAATGTCTGTCCACTTGCCTTTGCCTTCTGTTGTGGTAAAATGGACCTTGCCATCATCCGTGCCGGCATAGATCAATCCCTTAACCAAAGGTGATTCGGTAATCGCTGTAATTGCCTGATAATTGATGCGATAGGGTAAGGCTCCTATTTTGTTTTTGTCATTTTGAGAAAGGTCGTCGCTGATTTTTTGCCAGGTTTTACCCTGATCGGTAGTCTTGAGTACATATTGTAAGCCGTGATATAAAGCACCATCATGGGGTGACATAGAAGTCGCTGCCAGCCATTCGCCTCTGGGCTCTTCGCCTATGACGGCTGCAGGTGGATCGATCGACACTCTGTCTTTTTTCTTGCCCAGTCTTTTAAGGTTTCCTTTCATGATATGGCCATAATAGCTGGAAGCGTACATCGTATTGGGTGATTTGGGATCTACTACGATGCGGGTTCCTTCTCCCCCTGGTATCCAGTCAAAGGCCCCGGATGTTTTGTCAGTAGGATTGTATAGGGCAGTGCTGAGCATCCGCACACTGCCTTCGTCTTGTATAGAACCATAGATATAATAAGGATTGCGACTGTCATAAGTGACATTGTAAAACTGAGTAGTAGGGATCTCGTGGTAAAAATCTCTCCAGGTCACACCACCATCGAGGCTTACATTGACCCCTCCGTCATTGCCATTGATGATATAATTGGCATCTGTAGGATCGATCCACATGGCGTGGTGATCATCGTGTACACGCTCCCAGGCTCCTATGGGGCCTTTGGTCATGGATTTCCAGGTTTTGCCACCATCCAGGCTTTGAGTAAGATCCAGTCCCATCAGATAGATTTTGTTTTCATCGGTAGGGCTCACCCTGAGCTGGGAGAATACCCAACCGTAGGTGCCTGAGAAAAACTCCATAAAATCATCATGCATGCTCATCAGCTTCCAGGACTCGCCCTTATCACTGCTTTTATACACTTCTGCGCCATTGATGACGACGATCTTAGGTCTATTGTATGAATCCTGCTCTCCTGGCTTAGGTTCTCTTTTTTTCCATGATTATCTACGAAGGCGTATAATACATTAGGATTGGCTGCGGTATTGGCCAGGCCAATCCGTCCAGTGAGTTTGGTGTCGGGTAGGCCATTGTTCATTTTTTTCCAGCTGGATCCACCATCAATTGTTTTATAAAGATCATCCCCATCCTCTGGTACTGGGTCGCTCCATCTTTTGCGAATGCGAGTCCACAGGCTGGCATAGACGATATTGGGATCTGCAGCATCCATGATCAGATCATTGGCTCCCGTCTTGTCATCTAGGTACAATATTTTTTTCCAATTGTGCCACCGTCCGTTGATTTATACACACCACGATCTTCGTTGCGACTCCATTCGTTGCCCCCAGCTGCCAGGTACACGATATTGGGATCCGTAGGATGTACGACGATGCGCGAGATAGTGCCTGTATTCTCCAGCCCCATTTGTCTCCAGCTATTGCCTCCATCAGTAGATTTAAACACACCTATGCCTGCCAGAGATGCTCTGAAGATATTGGCCTCTCCTGTGCCTACGTAAATGGTTTTGGGATCAGATGGTGCGATTCCAATAGCGCCTATTGATTGGGTTGCCTGGCGATCCCACAGTGGCTCCCAGGACTTGCCGGCATCCATCGTCCTCCATAATCCACCGGAAGCAAATCCGGCATAGATGATGTTTTTATCACCCGGTACACCTTTGACATCTGTGCATCGACCGCTCATTTTGCCAGGATTTAATAACCTCCATTGGAGATCCTTGTATGGACTGGTGGTTAATAACCGCTCGTGTTGGATGAAGGCGATTCTTTTTTCACGGCCGGTGCTGGGGCGTTGGTTGGATTCCTGGGCGAAAAGCGTGGCAGATAGGATGGATATAAAAAGGAAAAGAAGGATTGTTTTTTTCATTGGTGACTATGGTTTGGATGTGCAAAAGTATGAAACTTGGGCGGGTAAATTAGGGATAAGTCGAAGTTAGTTACGGCAGTTCGTTGGTTATGCGGAGATCCACTAATCCTCGTTCATTTGACATCAAATATTTTAGAGTTACTTGATTGTTATATGCCTTTTAGTCAACCAAACAAATGGTCTCTTGAAGCTTTGTATCCCATATAAGCAACCCCTCCGTGCTCTGATCTAGCTGAGCCAACATAATGCCCTGATCATCCCAAACGGCAGAATTTCCGGTGGTCATAACCTGATCACAGACACCCACACAATTTGACATCAGCACCGTCATCTTATATTTTTGTGCTATTTCTGACAGGCGGGCATTTGCCCGCAAGATTCCCTGGGCCGTTTTAGCTACGCTGGATAGATAGATATTGGCGCCATGTCGATGGGCATCCTCAGCATGCTGAGGTACAGAAAGTTCGTAACAGATGGACAATGCTATGGTGGGATGATGGTTTAATAAGGCTGATTCATTGTGTCCGGGGATAAAGAAAGGTTCTTCGTCCTGGTGAATGTATTTTTTAGTATATACCTGCCTGGGGGCGTTTGGATGAAAAAGTATCAAGCTGATGGTGATACCCTGATCTTGCCGTATAGGAGCCCCGACACCAATGATGATCTTTGATTGGTCGCTGAGGTGCTGGAATACCTCTAGCCGGGCATCATCAGGATGTAGGGCCAGATCATGGGCCAGGTTCGGTTCGTATCCGGTGATGGATAGTTCTGGAAAAATAATGATATCAGTACTATGTTGAATAGCCCGGTCGATCCACTTTTTATGGATCCCGATATTTTGAGCTATAGAACCGGAGACTGGTCTGATTTGAGCTACACAAAGCCTCATAGGTATAAAATCGGGATTAAGTTGGGTCTTGTAAAATTAAGTATCATCAGATGGGCAATCTTAAGCGGGAATACCAAATTTCTCCTGGTAGAGTTTAAAACTGTCCTTGATGATTTGGATCGCCATCTCCCGATCCAGAAAATCTTCGACGACGACGGATTTATTCTCCAGTTTTTTATAATCTTCAAAAAAATGGCGCATCTCCGAGATAAAGTGTGGAGGTAACTCGGAGATATCGTTGATATGATTGACACTGGGGTCACCTGCAGCTACAGCAATGATTTTGTCATCCGCCTCGCCATTGTCGAGCATGCGCATGACTCCGATGGGTTTGGCCGGTACGATGCACAGTGGTTCTATATCTATCTGGGACAAAATGAGGATATCCAATGGATCCTTGTCATCACAATAGCTTTGGGGTATAAAACCATAGTTGGCCGGATAATACACCGATGAGAATAATACCCGATCCAGCTTGAGCAAGCCGCTGTCTTTGTCGAGCTCATATTTAGCTCGTGTGCCTTTGGGGATCTCGATAATGCCATTGATTTCCAGGTATAATTTATTACCGGGGGAGACATGGTGCCAGGGGTTGAATAGTGCTTTCATAGAGATGAGGTAACGTAGTTAATCTAGTATGAAGTATTAAAGTTAAGACTTCACCAACATAGATAAGCAATGAATTTAAGATGCTCGTTTTTTTCTGCTCATAGATGATTTTCAATAGTTATATGCTCACCTGTTATTTGTTTATCTTTGTTTGGGTGTTAACTAAAAACGATTATATAAAATATTGGACAGAATCTTCGTCAGAAGACTGGGATAGAGTGTCTTGGTTGGTTGAAAAGAGTGACTATGTATTTGCCCTGTTCTGTTTACACCTGAGCTTAGAGAAGTTGGCAAAAGCTTTGTGGGTAAAAGAAAATCAGGCAAACTTTCCACCAAGAATTCATGAATTGAAATATATATTGACCGATACTTCATTGGTATTGGATGCAGACCAGGCGAGGTTTATAGATGATATTCAAAAGTACCAATTTGAAGGAAGGTATCCTGACTATAAGCAATACATAAAAAAATATACCAACAAAGCCTATTTATTGGAGATGTTGGAAAAAGCAAAATCGCTGAGAGCATGCTTGCAAGACAAACTATCATAAAAGCTGTAAATGAAATGGTGACCAGTGCTGCCAGGCATGGACTTCCTATGGAAAAAATATTGTTATTTGGGTCCTACGCCAAAGGCACACCTCATGAATATAGTGATTTAGATCTTGCTGTGTTTTCTTCAGCTTTTGTTGAAAACCCACATGCCAATATAGATATGATTCAATGCGCAGAAAGATTGCCTCAGATGTCTTTGCGACTGTATCCTTTAGTGGATTTTGAAGAGGATCCGTTTGTACAAGAAATCAAAAAACATGCTGTGGTACTTCGGGATACCACTAAGTTTCAGGAAGCTAATTCAACATAACAAAAACACCTTTTTGCAGGATGCAGGCCATCAAGTTCTATTTCATGATGCCCTCAGATCACACTTATTCAAAGACCATCACTCGGTCTCCATTCCTGGTTACTAAATATGCTTTTTTACCTGATATAGTGATAGTCTGTATGTCTCGAATTGCACCCGGCACAAAAAAACCGGATTGGTCGGTTGGCAGTTCTTCAAATTGCATTTTGCCTTTATTGATCAGGACAGTGCCATAACCTCCATCCATCCGCCCGAAAGAGGGAGTGACTTCATAGATATTGCCGCCCAGCATAAGATCAGTCAGGTTATCACCATTGACATCGGTAGGGAGGATAGAAAATATCATGGTAGACTGGGCTGAGAAGGGTAGAGGGTGGGCAGTATATTGGCCTTTTCCGTTGTTTTCAAAAATGGTAGACGCAAGCTGTGAGACCGATTTGTTGATAGGGTTCTTCTCGAGATCGACAAATACCTGGTCGAGGCGACTCTGAGCAAAACTGTGATAATCTGTATATTTTTTCTTGAGGATGACCATCTCACCAGCTAGTTCATCTTTGCTGAAAAAGGAATAATCCTGGTTCTGCACGTAGTAGGAGATCACTGCCTCAGGTGTTGTGTTTTGATCAAAATCAGCTACGTACATACGAGCTGGATGAGCCGCAGTTGCCCGTAGATCATGATTATGTCCGATATTGCCCGCTACCAGATCCTCATCTCCATCCCCATCCAGATCAACAGAAGATATCGACTGCCACAGCCCTTCGGTATTAGGGATAGTCCTCTTGCTCCATCTACTGCCATCATGGCTCAGTAGAGTGATAGGCATCCATTCACCACAGACTACCAGGTCCTTACGAGGTGAATTGTCAACAGCAGACCATACCGCATCTGTGACCATCCCCAGACCTTTAAAGATTGGGTCCGGATCGATACTAAAATGTCCCTTGCCATCATTGATCAATAAATAAGAGTCTGTATTGTACCCGTAATAGGGGGCTACCCGACCACCAATAAACAGGTCGACATCCCCATCCATATCATTGGGGGCTATGCAACTGCTCATATGCGACACCGCAGGCATAGCTGCGGCATCATAAGTCAGGTTGCCATGGCCATCATTAAAATAGACCCGATCCAAAAGAATATTTGGGTTGTCGATTTGATATCCCCCGGAGATGACTACCAGGTCCAGATCCCGATCTGCATCTACATCGATCCATCGTCCTGAGATATCTTCAAATCCTGCATGAGCTTCAAGATCATGTTGTTGTAATGGGAGCAATTGACCTGTGGCTGATTGCAAATAAGTGATCCCACTTTGATCCCGAGCGCCTCCGATCCACAGATCTTCTCTTCCATCTCCATTTATATCCCCAACAGCGATGCCGGGACCCTGCGACGAGAGTTTATACAGCAATAATTTTTCACGTTCAAAATCATTGTAAGAATTTTCCCGGTGGATAAAATCAAGTCCGTTATAAATGGGCGTAAGTAAAGCAGTTAAAGTCATATCACTTTTTGCCATACTTCTTGACTTGGGACGGGTAAATTTTAAAAGACTATCTATCGGGACATTTTCTTTCAGTGAGTAAGTGCCTTCGGGCCATCGAATCAATAAGCTGTCTATATGATCCGCAGTCCCTAAGCCTATATGTACGGTATAATCGGAGGATGATTGGAATCCTCTGGTCGGGTATATATCCCTGGCATATACCTGGCCTGCAGCATACACCGTGATTCTGGCACCAATATCATATTTGTTGCGGGAAGTATCGAAAAGCTGGACTTTGAGGTAATGGTTGCCTGTAGATTGATTGACCAGTAAGGTGGCAGGTTGATCGATTCGGTTGATGATGATGTCGAGGTCACCGTCATTGTCAAAATCAGCGTAAGCCGCAGCCGTTGAAAGATCTTTTCCTTCAGGGTTCCATGCAGCTGAAACATCATCAAATTGCAGCCCTGCAGACTGAGAAAAAAAGAAGTTTTTAGCACGACCATCCGGCATCCTGTTGATCAATGCGTCGGCATGTGCTGTGTCAAGCTTTTGGATAGAAGAATAATATTTGAGATAGTCCAGGTCATTGGGGCGATGGGCTATGCCATTAGCTATAAATATATCGGTAAGCCCATTGTTGTCAAAGTCAGCAAGCAATGGACTCCAACTCCAATCAGTGCGGGAGATACCTAATTGTTGGCCGACTTCGCTAAAGAATGGGGTTCCAGCCTGGTCGATATATTGGTTGAGTTGGAATGTGTTGCGTGGATACTGGTAGTGATACCCAAAGGATATTTTATACTGATAGATATCGTAAGGATCTGCACCAACGCTGTTTTTTAAAACGATTTCATCATCGGGTTTCATGTCCAGGCTGATGAGGTCCATGCGTCCATCCCGATTGATATCCGCTATATCACATCCCATAGAAAAAGTACTGGTATGCCTGAAGGAGGCATTTTGGCTTTGTCTGAATCCACCGTGCTGATCATTGATATACAAATAATCATTTTCATGGAAGTCATTGCCTATCAATATATCCGGCCAGGCATCATTATTAAAATCAGATACAGCGACCCCCAAGCCGTAGCCAATCGGACTGCTTAAAATACCGGCAGCTTCGCTCACATTGTGAAATATTCCCTCATCATTGCGCATCAATCTATCTCCGCGCAAGGGGTCTACTACTCTGCGCACGCTGGTGTCTTTATACATATCCGTAGAGTGCACGGAGTGGCAAAGCAAATACATGTCAAGGTCTCCATCCCGATCATAGTCCAGCCAGGCAGCCTGCGTAGAAAAAGATTGAATATCGAGTCCAAAATCAGCCGCCCGCTCTGAAAAAGTCAGATCGTGATTGTTGATGTATAAGAGATTGCGCCCTTTGATAGATTTATAATCACCTACCTGGCATACATAGATATCCAACCAGCCGTCGCCATTGACATCAGCCATACTGACGCCGGTATTCCATTTAGCCCCCGTCGTATGCGGTAAAGTAGAGGTGCCTGAAGTAGCTGTGATATCTTTAAAGTTCAAGTGACCGGTGTTGAGAAAAAGTTTGTTGCTTTGTTGGTTAGAGGATAGGTAGATATCCGGCTTGCCGTCATTGTTGATATCACCGACTGCCACACCGCCACCATTATAATAGTAGAGATATTCGATGATATTGAGGCTGTCGGTAGGAGTAAGCGTATTCGAAAAATCAATTCCGCTCTCTGCGCTTGCGGCGGATCGAAATAAGGTATTGGTGGGTTTGGAACAAGCGCCAAACATCAATAGGATGATAGACGATGTTAAAAAGAAATGTAACGACTTCATCAGTAAGAATAGATTAGCGGAGTAGAATTGTTTCGGGCTACGACCATATATTTTTTTCCTTTGATTTGGATAGGTTTGATATCCCTGACTTCTCCGATGATTTTAATGCCGGATTGAGCTATAGACAGTGCCTCAAAAAGATGATTTTCATGTTGGAGCAATACTTGTCCATAGGAAGCATCATAGCGTCCGGTCTCAGGTTTGGTCCGGTATTGATTGCCACCCAGGAGGATATCGAGCTTGCCATCGTGATTAAAATCATCGCAATAGACTGCATACACCGGCGAGAACTGGGCTTCGATGGGAAGCGTCCCGGGAGTGAAATGACCTGTACCATCATTATAGAATACCGCGGTTTGTAAAAAATCTACGCTGTCTATGACAGATGCATTGATAATATTGGGGGGGAAATAATCCTGAATGGTCTGTCCAGCGAAAGAAGCATATTTTAAATATTTTTTCTTCATTGCCGGCATCTGGGCTATGAGATCATGTTTGAGCGCAAATGGAAATTCTTTGTTTTCACGATAGCTGGTGAGTATTTGTTCCACTGTACCATTTTGGTCAAAATCATTGACATATAGTTTGATGGGTTGAGTAGGGGATGCTTTAAACCTGGAGTTGAGACCGTGATTGCCACCGACGATATCAATATCTCCATCCCCGTCGAGATCTACAGCAGCGAGAGTATTCCACCAGCCTTTTGACGAGACCACATTTTCTTGAATAAATTTTCCTCCTTTATTGATAAATATCTTGATCGGCATATATTCTCCACAGAGGATAAGATCTGGTAAATGGTCATTATTTACATCTGCCCAGGTTGCATCTGTGATCATGCCGCATCCGGTGAGTTGAGGAGCGATGGTGCTCGTCTGGTTGGTAAAATTGCCTTTGTCATTGATGAGCATATATCCATTGACAGGCAGCCCATAATAAAAAGGTTTGTATCGCATGCCCACGAATAAATCCATATCTCCGTCCCCATCGATATCGCAAGGGCGTACGCAGGATGTCGACTCAAATTTAAAGGTCGGCAAAACCTGGGGTGATAAAGTAAAATTTATATTTCCACCAGCAGAGTTATTGATGTATAATCGATCCATTAAATTAGAAGAAGCCTCCGGATCTTCAGAACCTCCGGAACAGACATAGAGATCGAGGTCATGATCACCATCCACATCTATCCAGGCCATACCCATATCTTCATTTTCCCGATTTCCTTTAAAGGCATCGGGGACAGACATTTTAAAGCTGCCATCCTTTTGCTGGATACAGATGGATTTTGATTGGCCTTTGGCCGCACCACAATAGATATCATCGAGCCCGTCATTGTTGGCATCTCCGACGGCCAATTTAGGTCCTTCATTAGACATCATTTGGTAGATGAGCCGATCCCGATCAAAATCTGAATACTCATTTTCCTGGTGAGGTTGGTCGAGACCTTTGATATCGATGATTGAAAACAATGGATTGATTATAGTGGGCACTATTTCCTTTTCAATGGCTTCGGTTTGATATAAGTGCAGGGTCTGATCAGCCGGAACATTTTTTAGCATGATACTTTTGCCATCTGGAAATATAGCTTCTAAGGAGTCAATCGTTGACCGGTCACCCAATCCAAATACCATATCAGGATCCATCGATGATTCAAATCCTCTGATCGGCATATGCTCCAAATATTGTCGCTGACCACCAGCCCAAAGGTTGACGGCGGCGCCATAAGCAAGGGTGTTTTTTCCCGAACCTGTAAATTTTAATTTGAGGTAATGATGTTTGAGTAGGGTGGTGGCTTGATTCTGAAAAACAAAACAGGGCATATTGACATTATTGATCACCAGATCGAGGTCACCATCATTGTCCAGATCACCGTAAGCTGATCCATTGGAGAATGAAGCCATGCCCAGGCCCCATTCTGTAGCTTTATCTTTAAATCCGAGATTGCCTTGATTTTGAAATGCACTGTTGGGTACCGCTTCGCTGGGGATAGAATCTATCAGCTGCTTGAAATCTACGCTGTCATCTTTGACAATATTGCGCACCGTATTTTCATCAGAGACAAAACTTAAATAATCCTGGTCGGTGAGATCCTGGTAGATTCCGTTGGCTACAAAGATATCTTTCTGACCATCGAGATCCATATCAAACATAAGGGCTCCCCAACTCCAATCCGTGGCATGTACATCGGCGAGTCGACCGATATCCGAAAATGTATTGGAACCACGATTGAGATGGAGCATATTACGGATGAACTGGTGGAAATACCCATTACGTACATTGTACTGATACTTGTTCCAATCTTCAAATGTAGTCTTGGTCTTGAGTCTTTTTTCACTGGAAGGCAGCATGTCGGTGACGAAGATATCCGGCAGTCCATCATTGTTAATGTCCGCCATATCAGCACCCATGGAGGCCGCACTGGTACATTGCATTTCGTTCGTCAGGTCTTCTTTGAAAGTACCATCGTGCTGATTGAGATAGAGATAGTCCCTTTCGAAAAAATCATTGCTCACATAGATATCCTGCCAGCCATCCATATTGATATCACCTACGGTGACTCCCAGGCCAAAGCCGATGAGACTGCCATAGATGCCAGCTTCCTGACTCACATCAGTAAAATGATCCATTCCTATATTGGCATCATTGCGAAAAAGTTTGTCTCCACCCAGGGTATCTCTGATCTCGCGTACATCTTGTCGAAGATTAAAACTGCCAATAGCCTTATACGAATTATTCAATAGATACATATCCAGGTCACCGTCTTTGTCATAATCAAAAAAAGCAGCATGAGTAGAGTACCCTCGATCATTGAGACCGTAGGACGCTGCCATCTCCTTGAAGGTACCGTCCTGTTGATTGATAAAAAGTTCGTTTTCTTTGTTATCTCCTTTGATATCACCAGAGTTACAGACATAGATATCAAGCCAGCCGTCACCATTGACATCTGCCATAGAGACACCGGTAGACCAGGCTTTAGAGCCGGCCACCCCTGCTTTAAGGGTTATGTCTTCAAATTCAAAATTGCCTTTGTTGAGGTATAATTTATTTTTTACCATATTGCCGGTAAAATAAATATCAGGTAGACTATCATTATTAATATCACCTATCGCGACACCACCCCCATTGTAAAAATTCCGATAACGATAAATATTAAAGTTGCGATCGTAATGTAGATTATTGGCAAAATCTATCCCTGAAACGTTAGCAGGAACTTGTCTAAACAAGGTCTTTGCCTCCGGTGATTTGATTGCTTTTTTACAGGAAAGAATAAAAAAGACGCTGCCAATGACCAGGATCAAAGTTCGCATAGGTTATTGGATGGGTTTTGGAGGATTGGTCATGTCCGTGATGATCATCCTGACTTTATTGGGTAATTCTGTAAAGTATCGGATCCTTCGATTTCCATCCACTTTGACCCATAAATTGCCTTTTTCTTTGTTTTTTATTTCGATGAACCCAGGCCCATACCATTTGTCTACTAATTGATGGACATCGATTAAAAGAGAATCAGCAGATAAAGATTTATTCCAGGGGGCCCAGTCCTTGTAGACAAATAAAGCAGGCATTTCGCTGATCGTATCATCATTGAATGTAGGGTAAAAATCGAGGTAGGCAGGTGCCTTGAGTCCTTCATTGAGGAAATACCTTGCACTTACATTATTATTGCCTTGGGTCATTTGGCCGGATTTGTTCAGATCCCAACAGATGGTATAAAAATCCTTCCGGGTCATACCTAGCTTGAGGCCTAAAAACAAACTATCATGTCGAATCCCGGTAGCCATCTCATGCTGAAGCATTCGCTGGTAGTCAGATTTGCAGGAAGTAAATAAAGCTATGGAAATGAATGCGATATATAATATTCGAATCACGGTCAGGTCTGATTTAGGAATGCAAAGATAGGGATTCCACAGGGGAATGGTGGGGCCTAAAATAAGCATCGGTTTAGATGCATGCTGTGATGGCTAGCATCCTATAAAAGGTATACAGAGGGCTTAGACCTTTTAATTAAGTTTTTCAATTCGATTTAATCGCAAGTAACTGCATAGGGCCATTATTATTAGCGATGATTACATAAGGTTTTTTACCAATAGTGATAGACCTTATTCCCCTGGCTTCCGGTACCCTTACATGATGATTGGTTGTCATGAATTCATGTTGTTTGTTTTGTTTTAGCAAAGTCAGACCGTTGGACATATACGAGCCAAGTTCAGGTTTGACGCTACTAAAATTTCCTCCCAAT
This sequence comes from Saprospiraceae bacterium, assembly GCA_016709995.1. NCBI lineage: Bacteria > Pseudomonadati > Bacteroidota > Saprospiria > Saprospirales > Saprospiraceae > Saprospiraceae bacterium. The sequence continues at coordinate 1,843,300 of JADJLQ010000001.1, read as the reverse complement.
AAGATGTCTTTCATGCCGTCCTCATCGATATCTATGGGCAAAATATCAAACACAGGAGATAACTGACTTTCAAAAGGCAATTGGATAGGCACCATCTTATCTCCTAGATTTTTAAACAGGGTGGTAGCTGTGGTTTTACATACTAATTTGGTGCAGCCTTTTAATTGATCTGCTGAAAAAATATCTTCTATATGCTGATTTCGATAACTTTCAAATTTGAGATACTTCTTTTTTAAATAAGGCAATTGTATGATAAGGTCTTGTCTCAAGGTGAGCGGATAGGATCCATCTCCATTGAAAGTAGTCAGTATTTGCTCCGCAGTGCCGTTTTGATCAAAATCATTGATATACAGGATGACAGGCTTTGCAGGGCTAGATTTTATTCTGCTATTGAGCCCCCAATTGCCTGCTAAGATATCCTGATCGCCATCTGCGTCTATATCGGTGATCTGTACACATTGCCACAGACCTTGAGTAGAGTCTAATCCCCATCGGCCCGTCACATTTTCAAAATGATTTCGCTCATTTTGAAATATGGATATGGGCATCCACTCTCCGGTGATGATGAGATCCAGGTCTTTATCATTGTCTATGTCAGCCCAGCCTGCATCGGTGATCATACCCAGTCTATCAAGAGCAGGTACTTCCAGTTTCGTAAACAAACCTTTACCGTCATTGATTAAAATGTACCCATTGCAAGGAATGCCATAATTGAATGGTACCAATCGGATTCCTACGAAAAGATCGATATCCCCGTCGTGGTCTATGTCCGCAGGCTTGACACAAGCGGAGCTCTCAAAATTAAAAGTGGGCAGTATCTGAGGAGATTTTTTGAACGTGCCTTTACTATCGGTATTGATGTATAACCTATCTGCGAGCAGACTCGATCCCCTGGGCACTTCGTTGCCACCACTGCATACATACAGATCAAGATCCAGGTCACCGTCTGCATCAAAAAAAGCTGCATCAGTATCTTCTGAGCCGGCATCCGCTTCAAAATCGGCTACGCGTTTTTGTATAAAACTACCATTGTATTGTTGTATAAAGAGGACACCTGTTCCATTCATGGCATTACCAGCATATATATCGTCCAGATGATCACCATTGACATCTCCGACAGCGATGCCAGGACCTTCGGTGGATATCATATTGAACAACAAGCGGTCTCTTTCAAAATCATTAAACACATTTTCCGTGTGTATAAACTGAAGTCCTTTTATTGTTATGTTCTCCAACTCCTCCTGGATCGCAGTGGTCATCTGATGGACCATCCCGTTGGGCTCATCTTTTTGATCCAGTATAATGGTTTGGTTGACAGCAGTAGGCCCTAACCATTGCGTCATCCCATCAGGCCATACTATTTTTATGGAGTCGATGTTCTCGATCAGGCCCAGTCCAAACAGGGGTCGTGGGTCTACGCAGGATTCAAATCCTCTCATTGGTTCTACTTCCTGGTATAGCTTTCTGCCATCAACATATAAAGTGATTTGGGTGCCAATGGCTTTAGTATTTGCCTGGAGCCCCTTTAATTCGAATTTTAAGAAATGGCCCAGTTGCTTTTCAATGGCGTTATTTCGATAGACAAAACAGGGCATGCCGGTATTATTTATGACCAGGTCCAGATCCCCATCATTGTCGAGATCACCATAGGCAGATCCATTAGAAAAAGAAGGTGTGGCCAATCCCCATTCCTGGGCAAGATTGGAAAAAGTCAGGCAGCTATCCTGATGAAAAGCATAATTGGCCAATTTCTCTGAAGGGATCGCGTCTATCAGTTTTTTAATTACATTGCTCTCTGTCTTCATCAGCCCAAGGATCGTCTCAGGGTCATTATAGAGATTGAGATAGTCCTGGTCTGTCAGGTCTTTGTAAATGCCATTGGCTACAAAGATATCTTTACGACCGTCCATGTCCATGTCAAAAATCAAGGCACCCCAACTCCAATCCGTGGCATACACTCCGGCATAGCGACTGATTTCACTAAATCTCATATTGCCCCGGTTGAGCTGCAGTACATTACGAATGAACTGATGATGATATCCATTGAGCACGTTGCGTTGGTATTTTTCCCAGTTTTCAAAAGTGGTTTTAGTTTTATATCGCGCATCCGTCTCAGGCAGCATATCGGTGACAAATACTTCGGGCAATCCATCATTGTTGATATCAGCCATATCTGCTCCCATACTATTGAGGCTGATCTCAGGCATGTCTGATTCAATCTCCTCTTTAAAGGTGCCGTCATGTTGATTGAGGTATAGATAATCCCGCTCGAAAAAATCATTGCTCACATACAGATCAGGCCAGGTATCGCCGTTGAGATCACCGACACTGACACCCAGTCCAAAGCCAATAGCACTGGAGAAGATCCCTGCCTCCTCGCTCACATCTACAAAATGACCCTGGTCGTTACGTAATAACTTGTTTCCACCGAGTGTGTCCCTAATCTTGCGTTGATCCTTGCGAAGATCATAGGCTCCTACTGTACGGATCGAGTTATTGAGCAGGTAACAGTCCAGGTCACCATCGCGATCATAATCAAAGAAGGCAGCATGACTGGATAGCCCGGTATTGTCAAGGCCATATGCTTCGGAGGCTTCTTTGAAAGTCAGATCCCTTTGATTGATAAATAATTCATTGTGACGGTTAGCACCACCCGGTTTACCGGATTTGCATACATAGAGATCTTGCCATCCATCTCCATTTATATCCACAAAAGCCACACCCGCAGCCCATACACCCGCACAGGCGACCCCTGCATGCTCCGTGATATCTTCGAAAACAAAATTTCCTTTGTTGAGATACAGTCTGCTATTGACTTGATTGCCGCAAAAAAATATGTCTAGAAGACCATCATTATTGATGTCTCCGAGTCCTACGCCGCCTCCGTTGTAAAAGTTTCGATAGGTATAGGGATTAAATTCTTCACTATAAGTAAGGTCATTGGAGAAAGTGATGCCAGTTTGAGAAGAAGGAAGTAATGAAAATAAAGTAGCAGCTTTCTTTTGATCTTGGGATTGATGTTGAAGGCAACCCATAGAAAACAAAATGAATACAAATAAAATTTTCTGCACCAGTAGCTTGGATTAAAGTTGCAAGATAAGGAGGAATGAGTGTTAGAAGAATTGGATTTTAACCTTCACACGCGTGGAGGGACAGATAGATGAAGCGCTTTTAGAATTTAGAGAATTAATAAAATATTCAATTTGTGGCGGGTAAGTAATATTTTGTGGAGATAATACCGATATCATGAGTCAAAACTTTAAAGACAAAGTGATCGTAGTCACAGGAGGTGCCCGGGATATAGGGAAAGCCATTGCGACAAAATTTTCCGTGGAAGGGGCTCTGGTCATTATTAATTATTTTAATTCTGATAAAGATGCCCAGCATACTCTTACTGAAATAGAGGATCTCGGAGGTAAAGCCATATTGTGTAAAGCTGACCTGACCAAATCGAATGAAGTGCAAAAATTGGTTGATCTCGCCACCGGGCAAGGTGCCAGAAAAATAGATGTGCTAGTCAATAATGCGGGTGGTTTGATAGCCAGAAAAAAACTCAAGGAACAGGACGAAGCGTTTTACAATTCGGTCATGGATGTCAATTTTAGATCTTTATTTTTAGTCACACTTGGTTTTTCCGGAAAAATCAATCCAGGTGGCTGCATCGTCAATATATCTTCCCTGGCTGCCCGCGATGGCGGTGGCGGGGGCTCCTCTTTGTATGCCGCATCTAAAGGAGCAGTGACCACCTATACTAAATCATTGGCCAAGGAGCTTGGACCTGAAGGTATTCGGGTTAACGCGATTTGTCCTGGTCTGATCGATACTACTTTTCATGATACGTTTACACCGGACGAGATTAGAAGAAAAGTGGTAGAAAGCACCCCCTTGAGGCGTGAAGGCACTTCTGAGGATATTGCTCACCTGGTGGCTTTTTTGGCATCAGATGAAGCTGCATTTATCACCGGAGGCAATTATGATATCAATGGTGGTATTGGATTTTCCTGATCTTACAAAATGCCAAATACTTATTTAATCTAACGATTTGAAGAAGCTTAGAAACGCTATCAGTCGCTTTGGCCCAGCCATTATCGCGATTGGATTTACCATAGGCACAGGTAGCGTCACCTCTATGATAGTCGCCGGGAGCAGATTTGGTGCGGATTTATTATGGGTAATTTTTCTGAGTTGTTTGTTTTCCTGGGCTTGTATCGAAGCCTATGGACGCTTTTATTTAGCGACCGGGCATACTGCACTTTATGGCATGAAAAAGTATCTGCCTTTTGGGAAATATATAGCCTGGCTGATCATTATCGGAGTCACTCTTGGGCAATATAATTCGCTGATGGGCAATCTGACCATCACCTCCAATGCTATTTTTGAAGCCTTCAATCTGTTTATACCTGGCCTGAGGCCTTATAATTATGGTTTTGTAGTTGGGCTGGCAGCCATCAATGTTGCGACCATGTATTTTTTGCTCAATACGGGCAAGTATAAGCTTTTTGAAAGGATATTGACCGTTTTTGTAGGATTCATGGCTTTGAGTTTTCTCTTATCCATGTTCATCGAACCGCCGTCAGTAAAAGAGGCAGTTGCGGGATTTGTTCCCCGCATACCCGAAGTAGATGGGGCTATGCGATTGGTCGTAGCGTTTGTAGGCACGACAATGGCTTCTGCGACTTTCCTGAGCCGACCTCTTTTTTTGCAAGCCAAAGGATGGACCAAAGCCGACAGCAGGCATCATACCAAGGACTCTTTGAGAGCGAGCGTAGGCATATTTATATTAAGTGCTTCCATCATGTTTATTGCTATGGCTACTCTGCACAAAGACGGCAAGACCGTTGAAAAAGTATTGGATATGGTGAGCACTTTGGAGCCAATAGCCGGTAGATTTGCCATTGCAATATTTTTATTGGGCACCCTCAGTGCCGGACTGACCTCCATTTTTCCAATGTTGATGATCACACCAATGATGCTTTCAGATTATCAACACGGCAGATTTGAAATGGGGACCAGGCAATTTAAAGTTTTGACTGCTGTGGCTGCGCTGGTCGGGCTTGTTGGGCCCTTGTACGGAGGCAATCCCATTCAGGTACAGATCTTTTCACAAGTATTGCTGGTAGTAGCCCTACCACTGGTGATTATTGCAATCTTATATTTTGTCAACAATAAAAAATTAATCCTTGATTTGAAAGCGGGCATTTGGTTGAATACAGGGCTTGTATTGGCTCTGATTTTTTCAATATTGATCACGTACTATGGAGTAACAGATATTGTGAGTGCGATTACTAAATATATGGATTGAAGAACATGGATGTAACTCTAATTTGAATTAGTCTCAAGCCTATACAGGGTTGGAAATTACTTCACAAAATTGAGCGTAATGAGTAAAATGATGATCAAAATGCCTAACAACGAAATTATGAAAAGGTAATCGGCTATCTTTTCTAATCTTTTTTCTCGTTTTTCATTTTCACTCCGAATAGAAACAAAAGAAAAAATACTGGAGCAGGTCAGTAATATAGCCACACAGGAAGTGAGCTCATCCAATATTTGATTCTCTATCAGATTGCTGATTTTGAGCGAAGTGATGACAAAAAGACAAAAACCCAGCAAATTAGCTGAGGAATTTAAGATATGAGGGGAAGTATTGTTTGCCATTGGATATTTGATGACTAAAGATACTAGCATTAATTAAAAATTGAGAAGATCTAATTCAGGTCACGGGTTTCTTTTTAAAGACTTAATAGTTGTGTAGATAGATGCTGTTGGGAAACAGGCGGAATCACTTTTTCATTTGTCCTTTTTGGATCAAGATGAGTTTGATTTAAGAATAATTGTGTTAAAATTAAAGGAAAAGTCCCGGGTGGTTCGAAAGCAAACTCAGCTTTGCCCCAGCACCCACTCTAACTCACTTAACATCATCGCTGTTGCACCCCAGATGATATGTCCATGTATCTCATAAGCAGGCACTTCTTTTAAAAAAACAGAAGAAAGCACTTTGATGGTTTTATGAGTCTTAGCTCCAGGATTCAGTAGCAGATCGAGATCTATTTCCAAAAGTTCGTCTACTTCTGATTCCTGGATATTAAAGATGGGAAAGGGATCCCGATGCCAGCCCACGACAGGGGCAACATAAAAATTGGATACTGGAATATAAAGGGGACTTAGATGTCCAAGAATATCAATTTTGTCCGAGGTGCCGATCTCCTCCATGGCTTCACGCAAGGCAGTGTCAACGGGATAATTGTCATTAGCTTCCATTTTGCCGCCAGGAAAACTGATCTGTCCACTGTGGTGATCCGCTTCGTGCGTTTTTCGCTTGATGAAAGCGATAAAGATGTGATCCAAGCGATGGTAGAATAATATCAGGACAGCTGCTTTTTTGGCTTTGTTATGATCAGGCAATAATAATTCCCTACCCGGCACGGCCATTTTTTGATGAGCCAGGGTACCGGGAAGACCATGTGACAGGGCTGTAAGAAGTTGTTGCTTAATTGGATGTAGAAGGTCTGGCATGGGTATGGTCAACTCAAGATTTGATTCACTCTTCTATGGTCTGCCAGCCTGCGATAAGGCAGTCATCCTGAAGAAAGCCGACCCCAACACATTTTAGATCATCTTTCTGGAACCATTTTAGGCTGAAATAGTCGCCACTTTTTTCGATAACTAGGTCATAAGTGTCCATTTTTTTAGTTTCTGTGGTGTAGTAAGTGATTGCATAAGTACCTGCATAATCCGGCCCGGGAGTACCCGTAGCATGCCCAGTACCTCCAACCAAATTATCACCAGCTTGAAGATTCCAATTTGCTGTCAGTTGCCCTGTTTCGAGGTCTTTTTTATAGATCACACTGCCTACATTCATCGATTTTAGTTTTAATTGAGGTGGAGGAAATAGTAGTGTTTGTGCCAGTGCCAGCAACTTTTTCTCATCCCAGGCATTGGCCATGATTTGAGTACCTATAGGCAAGCCCCCTTTGGAGTACCCGGTAGGAATAGAGACACCTGGTATGCCAGCCACATTGGCCATGACGGTAAAGATGTCAGCGAGGTACACCGATACAGGGTCATCTATTTTTTCGCCAATCTTCCAGGGCAACACCGGTGATACAGGCAGGATGAGGGCCGTATATTGGTCAAAAATCTTATCAAGGTGATTTTTGATCATTCGGCGCACTTGCTGCGCTTTTTGATAATACGCATCATAAAAACCAGAGCTTAGAACATAAGTGCCCAGCAAGATCCGTCTTTTAACCTCCATGCCAAACCCCTCTGTCCGCGTCTTTTTATACACTTCCTCGATCGTATGGGCATCGGGAGATCGATGACCATATCGAATACCATCATATCGTGAAAGATTGGAAGAAGCTTCGGCTGTAGTGAGAACATAATACGCAGGTATGATGTCGTCCAGCCAATCCATGGAAATAGGATCTAAATCAATCCCTTCAGATTTCCATTTGGAAATGGTGTCTGCATAATTAGATGCTATCTCAGCGTCCATCTTATCTAGAAAATGTCCTAGATCGAGATAAGCTATTTTTCCTGAAGCACTTATATTTAAGGATTCAGCATATTTTTCTACCGGGCGATCACTCATGCTGGCATCATAAGCATCGATACCACTGGTCACCTCGAGCAATAAGGCAGCATCATATACCGATCTGGTGAGAAAACCTGCCTGATCAAAAGAGGATGCATAAGCGATCAAACCATGCCTCGATATCCTCCCATAACCAGGCTTGAATCCTACCAAACCGCAAAATGCAGCTGGTTGCCGGACGCTACCACCTGTATCAGTGCCTATAGAGGCCCAGCAGGTGTCACTGGCTACACTGGTGGCGCTGGCACCCGACGAACCACCGGGTATTCGCTCTGCATCATAGGGGTTTTTTACGGGACCATAGCAGGAGTTTTCGTTTGAAGAACCCATCGCGAACTCATCACATTGGACCCGACCGATGATGATAGCATCTTCTTTTATCACCCGATCCAGGACAGTAGCACTATAGAGCGCAGTATACCCTTTTAATATATTTGAGGAAGCTGACAGTGAATGGTCTTTGTAGGATATGATGTCTTTGTGAGAAAGTACCATACCGAACAGCCTACCCAAAGGCTGTTTGGAGGAGATTTTTTGGTCTAAAGCGATGGCCTGAGTTCTAGCTTCTTCTGAGTAGAGCTCTATATATTGATTTAGATCCCGAGTGCTTTCTGCTTGATCAAGAAAATGGTTTACCACATCCAATACTGTAAATTGGCCATTTATTAAGGCACACTGAAGCGCTTGGATAGTAGGGTATAATTCGAGTTGGAGCATTATGATTGCTTTATTTTGGCGATGATCTGATCGAGAGTAAGTTTTTCCTGACTACCTGTGATCATGTTTTTAAGCGTATACGATCTGGTCAGCAGTTCTTCCTGACCGATAATGATGACAAAGGGCACTTTCAGATCATTGGCATACTTCATTGATTTATTCATTTTGACCACTTCAGGGTATTGATCACTTGGTATCGCATTGGATCGCAATTGATTAGTGACCGAGGTAGCCAGCGTTATAGCTTGATCATCCAGACCGATCACCAAGACCTTTAACAAACTGACTACGCTTTCGGGGAATAACTGGAGTGATTCCATCACATCATAGATTCTTTCTGCACCAAATGAAATCCCAACTCCGGGTATATCCGGCATACCAAATGAACCAGTAAGATTATCATAGCGTCCCCCTCCTCCCAGGCTACCCATTTGTACATTCTTAGCCACCACTTCAACAATGAAACCAGTATAATAACTTAACCCTCTCGCCAGGGTAGGGTCGAATACGAGCTCCTGAGCCAGGTCATAAGAAGCAGAAGTAGAAAAGATCTTGTCAAGGTCTTCTAATCCTTTGGATCCGGAAGCTGTTGGGGCCAGCTCGGGTCTCAAAGCGTCTAAAGATTGTATTCCAATGAGGTGTAGTATTTTTTCAGCTGATCCAGAGGGTATGCCTCGTCTGATCATATCTTCTTTTACAGCGTCCGGGCCTATTTTGTCCAGTTTGTCTATACAGATAGTCATTGCGGTAAATTGTTCTGCGACGCCAGCAGCTTCGGCGATCCCTGCCAGGATGCCCCGGTGGTTGATTCTGATGGCGACATCAATGCCGAGAAAACTGAAAGCTTCTGAATAGATGGAGATCAGATCTGCTTCATACAAAAGGGATTTGGACCCGACCACATCGCAGTCACATTGGAAGAACTCCTGATACCTGCCTTTTTGTGGTCGGTCTGCTCTCCATACAGGCTGTATCTGATACCGTTTAAACGGAAAGGTGATCTCATTTCGATTCATGACGACGAACCTTGCAAATGGCACAGTCAGGTCGTAGCGCAATCCTCTTTTGGAAATACTGGCGGCCAGCGCACCGGAATCCTTGGTTTCAAGGGCATTGGCATCAGCTTCTGCAAGAAAATCACCATTGTTGAGTATTTTAAATAAAAGTCGATCGCCTTCTTCCCCATATTTGCCAGTAAGTGTCTGCATGAGTTCAAGAGCGGGGGTTTCTATTGGAACAAAACCATGCCGTTGAAACACTTGCTCGAGGATACCAAACATGTATTTTCGTTTCATGACTTCATTTGGAAGAAAGTCGCGGGTGCCTTTAGGAAGGGAAGGTTTGGTCATTTGTTATGGTGTAATTATTATGCCTGGTATTCAATTAGGTTAAAAATACCTGAAATATTGGATCAATTTTTATTGATCCAATGTAATTTAAAAGATCTTCATCCAAATTTTAATTTGATTTTTGTTTAGGCTTCTATTTTCCTCATGGAAGTAGTCAATGAGCGGATCCACGACCATATTAAAGTGGTTTTACAAAGCATTTTTAAAATTGTTTGGCAAAAATATAACAATCTTGAAAACTGATAATGTTCAATCAGACAAATCCGAAAGTAATTGATATTATAAAAGTATTATAAAAATGATATTACCTTTGTATATTAAAATTCGATGATTTATGACAGTGTCAGTTTCGTTAAAACTTGAAAATCAGACATTTGTAGAAATAAATGAAATTGTTAAGGGAACTAATATTTCCAGAAATAAGTATATAAATGAGGCTTTGAAGTATTATAATAAGTTAAAAAAAAGAGAAGCGATCATTATCCAATTAAAACTGGAGATAGAGAGAACATCTGAAAGTTCCTTAGAAGTATTAAAAGACTACGAAACGCTACTTGATGACTATGAAACAGTATGAAATCTGGTTAGTCAATTTAGACCCAACTTTTGGTTCTGAGCCTGGCAAGATAAGGCCGGCCCTCATCGTTCAAAGTGATATTCTTAATAATTTAAACCCCAGGACCACCATGATTTGTCCGATCACAACTAATGTGGTACCAGCAAGTAAATTCCTGCGATTAAATATCCCAAAAAACCAAAGTGGATTAGAGCATCCATCCGACATATTGATAGACCAGATAAGATCGGTTGATAATCGACGATTTATAAAATTAATTGGCAACTTACAATCCGATTCTATTAAGGTACTCAAAGCAAATTTGAAACTATTATTGGATCTAGAAGACGAATAGCCTTTGCTTAACTTTTTACAACCCCGTAAATTGCTTCAAAAAACGGACATCATTCTCAAATAACATCCTGATATCCGGTACTCCATATTTAAGCAGCACCTGGCGCTCGATGCCCATACCAAAAGCAAATCCTGAATATTTGGTGGAATCGATGCCACAATTTTCCAAAACTGTAGGATCTACCATGCCACAACCGAGGATCTCCAACCAACCGGTTCCTTTAGTAATCTTATGGGCTGTCTCATCAGCCAAACCATAATATACATCCATCTCTGCACTAGGCTCTGTGAATGGGAAAAAAGATGGTCTCAGCCTGATCTTTACATCGGACCCATACTGTTCGCGGGCATAATATAAGAGGGTCTGCTTCATGTCTGCAAAAGATACTCCCTCATCTATATAAAGCCCCTCTACCTGGTGAAACTGGCAGTGTGATCGCGCAGATACAGTCTCATTGCGATAGACCCGGCCTGGTGCAATGATCCTTATCGGAGGTTTGTCCCTCGTCATGACACGCGCCTGTACGGGCGAGGTATGGGTGCGCAGCAAATACTGGATAGAGTCTTTGATATAAAAAGTATCCTGCATATCCCTGGCAGGATGGTCATCGGGAGTATTCAAGGCAGTGAAATTATGCCAGTCGTCTTCGATCTCCCGATCTTCTGCTATAGTAAATCCTATACGCTTAAAAATATCGATGATCTGATTCATCACGATGGAGACAGGATGACGAGCTCCAAGCTCCATCGGATATCCAGGTGCAGAGAGATCGAGGTTGGATTTTTTCGAACCGGACTTGATGACAAAGGTTGCCTGAAGTGATTGATATCTATTCTCCGCCGCCGTTTTTAAATGATTCAGCAGCATGCCTGCCTCTTTGCGGTGATCACCAGGTACCTCTTTAATGTATTGCGCCAAGTCTTTGATAATACTCTTGCTGCCAAGGTATTTTATCCTGAATATTTCTAAAGCTTCTGCAGAATCGATGATGGATTCTTCAATCTCCAGACCGGTATTGGTGAATTTGGCTTTGATTTCTTCGTAGGTAGTTGCTTCCATTTCGATGGCAAAAATAGGGATAAGATAGGAGATACAACTAAAAGGGCAAGGTCATAAAGTGAAGGCGCTGGATTTAGTAGGCCCCATGGTATCTTCTCAAAAACCATTCAAGGCACAATAGTCCTGTTAAAAGAGCAAAAAGCCATTTAAAATTGACAATTGGATAGGTCCTCTGGCTGCTATACTGCACCGGTTTGACCGTTTTATTCTGGTTGATGATTTCTGCCAAAGTCGACACTTGATCAGGGCTTACGGTGACTCCGCCTTGTTGTGTGGCCATAAGCCTTAGCAAGTTGTGGTCTGCCGTACTCTGATAGGTCTCGAGTTGGATTCTTTGTACGACGAACTGTCCTTTGACTTCTTGCTTACCAACTTTGGTATTGACGCTCGCTGTATATTGATAGCTACCGGGAGCGAAAAGCCCTGCGTCAAGGGTATAAGCCCTCTCCGTTTTGCTAAAAGTAAATTGATAATCTTTACGATCAGCAGAGGTGATGGTGATGAAGACATCTTCAGTATTGACCGGTTCGTAAGATTCATTAAATAGTTGAGCATCAAATACGATAGGTTGATTTTCAAGATATACTTTGAGCTGCGTATATACCCTAAACTTTCTTTTGTCTTCTTTAATGCCTATGTATTGAACCACCCTGCGTACCAGGTCATCGACCATGTCAAAATTTTTATTTTCTTCAAAATTAAAATATCTCCATTTCCAAATGCCTTCGGCTGCGAATATTGCTGTGCGGCTGCCCTGATCTTCGCCGATCATGCAGAGAGGGTAGTTGGTGATGATATTGCCGATCTTTTGAGTCATAAGTATATTGGCGCCAGGAGAAGCCTGATACTCTCCAAATGGCGCGGAGACGGGAGGGAAATTTCTTAAAAACTCTTTCCATGCGGGATCAACAGTAAAAAGACTGAAAGACTCCCTGACTTCTCCGGTGACTTCATTCATATTGCGTGTGTCTCCGGCTATTTTAAGTAAAGTTTGTGCAGCGTTAAATCGAGGTATATCTGACAGACCACCCACTATAAATAACCTCGGCTTTTGAGTCTTATTTAGCTCGTTGAGGATGGGAGTGATGTCTACTGTTTTGGAAGGTAATTGATGAAAAACAACCATACTATATGATTGTATATTCTGAATTTCACCGGGTAATAACTTGGTTTCTATCTGATAGTTTTTATTGCCCTCCAGGATTTTTTTGAGGGCGGCCAAATCCGGATGCGGACCGGCAGCCAGGATCAGTACTTTTTGCCTTGCGTCCAATACATCGATGAAAAAGTCCCTGTTATTGTTCTCTATAGAATATTCATTGCTCAATGGACTAACTTTTACGATGTATCTGATCGTGCCTGCCCGGGATGCATCTATGACAAACTTTTGACTATGATACCAATCGGACTCTTTCACATCGATAGTCTCTTTTTTTAATAATACTTCCTGATTGTTATCTACTCTGTATAATTGAAGGTTTAATTTTTCACCTTCACATCGGTAAGCTTTGAGGTCAGCTTGAATTTCAAACTGGTCTCCAAGGTATACGATGCTATTGTGCAATACCCTTTGAATAGAGACATCTCTTTTAATGGTACTGTCGCCCAGGGTCACTGCATAGATAGGTACTGATAGGGAAGGGTTGGAGTAAAGTGGATTTCTGCCTTGATTATAATTGCCATCAGATGCCAGGATGATGGCACCTAAGTTCTGGCCAGCAGTTTGATTTTGAATATAATCAAAAGCAGCACTGATGTCTGTAGCCCGCTCTGAAAAATCAATGGCCTGTTGCTCGTCCGGTTTTTCACCAAATGTCAGAGGCAACACTTCAAATGTTTTTGACAGTTCTGTTTCAAGAGCGGTTTTATCTGCCAGGTACCTCGCCTGCTTATCCTTCGGCCAATTGCGCAGTATCGACTGTGAATTATCCTGGGCTATTACGATTAATGGTTTTTTGACTTCAGTAAATACAGATTTGAATAAGGGAGCAAGGATCAAATACAATAATATTGCAGTAGCCAGGCTCCTCAGGCTGATCATAAGCCATTTCCAATATGGTTTGATGTCTTTAAAGGTCTGATCCCTGAAATAAAGTATCAGCCAAAACAAAATGGCTATTCCTAAGCACAGAATCCAAATGAATGTATTGGATATATTCATCATCTTAATCTAATCGGAAATATGTCGTGTGAAAGTATAATTTTGCAAAGATGAATAAATATCCATGATATTTGTCGCACCAATAAGTCAAAATTGCCTTAATTTTCAAAGTATCAATTAAATATTCAAAGATGCGTAGATCCTTCATTATCAGTTTTGTTATCATCTTGTTAAATTCTTTTGCACTTCAGGCATCTATGATACTGATCAAGATGGATCCTACCCAAAAAAATCATCTCAAAGCATATGGTATCACCTATTGGGTATTGCAACAAAAGGATGAAGCATACTGGTTGTTAAATTACGAAGGTGGGAGTTTTGCTTTCGAATACAAGCCTCAATATGAAAAGGAATGTAAAACCAGGGGTGTCTCCTACCAGGTCCTGGCCAATGCCCAATTTAATCAAATACTCGCTACGATCGCCAACCCTGAGGTCAATGAGGATGTCATCAAGTTAGAGGTAGCTCCTAAGGTAGCAGTCTATACCCCGGAGTTTGATCGTACCGGACAACGTGTACAGCCCTGGGATGATGCTGTCATGTTGGCATTGACTTATGCAGAAATCCCTTATGATAAAGTATATGATGAAGATGTCTTGAATGATAAACTGGCCAAATATGATTGGTTGCATTTGCATCATGAAGATTTTACCGGACAGTATGGTCGATTTTATTCAGGCAATCATACAGCACCATGGTATCGACAGAATGTAATGGAGTCCGAAGCCATGGCTAAGAGGATGGGCTTTAAAAAAGTTTCTCAGCTAAAACTGGCCGTTGTAAAAAGAATAAATGATTTTCTGCTTGGTGGAGGCTTTTTATTTGCGATGTGTTCTGCTACAGATACATATGATATAGCCATAGCAGCAGATGGTATAGATATATGTGCGGAGGTGTTTGATGGTGATCCAATGGATGGCGACTGCCAGGAAAGATTAGATTTTTCAAAGACCTTGGCTTTCAAAGATTTTAAGGTCATGAAAAACCCTTTTGATAATGAATTTAGTTCTATTGATAATAATGGGAGGAAAGTAAATCCGCAGAATGATTATTTCACTCTGTTTGATTTTTCTGCTAAATGGGATCCTGTGCCTACCATGCTCACTCAGAATCATACCCGCACAGTCAAAGGTTTTATGGGGCAGACCACAGCTTTTGTAAAAGACTATATCAAATCAGATGTCCTGGTTTTGGGTGAAAATAAATCTGCTAATGAAGTAAGATATATCCATGGAACCAGGGGGCAGGGGACCTGGTCATTTTACGGAGGTCATGACCCTGAGGATTATCGCCATTTTATCAATGACCCGGATACCGATCTCAACCTGCATCCTAATAGTCCCGGCTATAGGTTGATCCTTAACAATATTTTATTTCCAGCCGCAAAGAAAAAGGAGCGTAAGACTTAAATTTTAGCCCAATGTTTCTCGGATAAAAGCGGTTGGAATATTTTGCTTAACTTTTCCGAAATATTTAAAAATCAGAAGACATGGCGAGAACTAAAATCGCAGGTATAGGCACCTATCTCCCTGAAAAAGTAGTCACCAATAATGACCTGTCCCGGGTCATGGATACTTCGGATGAATGGATCCAGGAAAGAACCGGCATAGTTGAAAGAAGATATGCCAAAAAGCACGAAGAGTCGACCTCTACCATGGGGGCTGCAGCTGCCCGGATCGCTATGGAACAGGCAGGAGTGACTCCAAATGATATTGATTTTGTGATTTTCGCAACGCTGAGTCCGGATTATTTTTTTCCGGGATGCGGTGTGTTATTGCAGCGACAGTTAAAACTAAGAGATATTGGCTGCCTGGATGTGCGCAACCAATGCAGTGGATTTATATACGGACTATCGGTAGCAGATCAGTTTATCCGGTCTGGCATGTACAAAAACATTTTATTGGTCGGAGCTGAGTTTCATTCTGCAGGGCTTGATTTTTCAACCAGGGGCAGGAATGTCACTGTCATTTTTGGTGATGGTGCCGGGGCGGTAGTATTGCAGCCTGCCACAGATCAGGACAGTTATATATTATCCACTCATTTACATAGCAATGGTGATCAGGCAGAGACATTGGCTTATATCAATCCTGGGTGTCACGGTGGCGTACACCTTGGCACAGAAAGATTTGGCTATCCTGACCAGGAATTCGGTGGGGCATTCCTCACTCAAAAGATGATCGAAGACGAAGATATTTTTCCCCATATGGATGGTCAGGCAGTGTTCAAAACTGCCATTGTGAAATTTCCTGAAGTCATCATGGAAGCCCTGGATGCTAATGGGTACCAGGTGTCTGACCTCAAGATGCTGATACCTCATCAGGCCAATCTAAGGATCAGCCAGTTTGTTCAGAAGAAACTTGGCTTGAGACATAATCAGGTATATAACAATATTATGCGCTATGGCAATACGACTGCCGCTTCAATTCCCATCGCACTTTGTGAAGCTGCACAGGAAGGCAAAATCAATAAATCTGATCTGGTATGTCTGGCTGCCTTTGGTAGTGGCTTTACCTGGGGATCTGCCCTCTTAAAATGGTAAACGAATGAAAGTAGACATTCTGGCTATTGGAGTACATCCTGATGATATAGAATTGTCCTGCAGTGGCTATTTACTCAAAGAGATCGCCGCCGGGCGGACGGTGGCTTTATTAGATCTGACACATGGTGAACTCGGCACCCGAGGCAATGCAGCGCTTAGAAAAAAAGAGGCTTTGTTGGCTGCCAGCAAATTGGGCGCCGTGTCCAGATCATTTCTAAATATCGGTGATGGTATGTTTGAAAGTAACGAAAAAATTTTACTCCAAATCATACATCATATCAGGAAATGTCAGCCTGCCATCATACTGGCCAATGCATTGGAAGACAGGCATCCGGACCATGGAAGAGCCGCTGCTATCACAGCCCGTGCTGCCTTTCTGTCTGGCTTGAAAAAGGTCACTACCCAAGACAAAGGCAAGGCACAATCAGCCTGGAGACCTGCTGCAATCTATCATTATATCCAGGACAATCCCAATAAGCCCGATATCGTGGTAGATATCACTGATTATATGGATAAAAAAATGGAGCTGATCAAAACTTTCAAATCCCAGTTTTTTGATCCCAATTCCAAGGAACCCTCCTCGCCGATCTCTTCTGCTGACTTTATGGAGTATCAATTGGCCAGGGCCCGGGTCTTCGGGCGTTATTTGCAAGTCAGCTACGCTGAAGGTTTTAATGTCGCCAGGCCGGTTGGTGTTGAGTCCCTGCTGGATCTCGTCTGATTCATTTTTAATTAAAATTTAACGGCTGATGCAACCAAAAGGCCGACCTTGTACCTTTAAGTATATTATAAGAACGATATTATTCTATCCCAGGATATCATAGAAGGATGCAGGCTTGGTCGCCGCAAGGATCAGCAGCTCATATACGAGTCGTTGAAGGGTCAAATGTTTGGCATGTGCCTGAGATATGCGAGGTGCAGGGAAGATGCAGAAGATATGTTGCACGATGGATTTATAGCTGTGTTTAAAGATATCCATCAATACCAGGGAAGTGGCCCAATAGAAGGATGGATCAGAAAAGTGATTTTGAATACAGCATTACAACATTTAAGGAAACAATCAAAAAATATATTTATTCATCAAGATGAGAAAGACTGGCAAATCGAAGATGAATGGAATCAACAAGACCAATTCGATAAAGAGATCATGATACAATCTATGTTAGATACTTTACAATATATGCCGGTAGGATTCAGGACCGTCATCAACCTGTATATTATGGAAGGGTACACTCATGAGCAGATAGCTTCGCAATTAGGCATTAGTGTAGGTACCTCTAAATCGCAACTTAACAGAGCAAAAGAACATTTGAGGAAATCTTTATTGAAAACCCTAAAAGTAAACGCGTAGCGTATGGAAGAAAATCTACCAAACGATCGATTTGAAGAGTTCATTAAAGAGTCTTTTAAAGATCACCAAGCGGATCCGGGGGATCACTTATGGAATAAGATAAACCAAAGCTTGGGAACAGTACCGGTTTCTTCACCAGGGATTGCCTTAAAACCTTGGGCCATGGCGATTGCAGCTGCAGTGGTATTGGTTACCATATCCTTTCTCACCTGGAATAATATACACCTTAACAAACAGCTTCAACAAGTCATGGAGCAAACAGCACGATTAGAACAGCAAGCTAATACCTCGATGATCTCAGATTCGCTTTTGCAAATCGGGGATAGCCAAAATAGAAAGAAAAATCTTGGAAGTGTTGATGGTATAGTGGTCCAAAATCAATTGTCGACTTCTGCTCAGACCTCATACGGAACTGCTGAAGATCAAAATAGTGCAGAAATTTTGGTTGATGAACCCAAGCATGATGCTACCAAGGACTTGCATCTTGACCCCAGGTCATTGGGAGCCAATGCAAGTGAAGCCCAAAATAGTCAAAATGAAAAATTGACTCGTATCACTCCAAATGGAAAAGTTGGCGAAAAACTTGAACTGAATGAACCTAAGTCGCAAAATCCTTTAACCAATTCTTCTATACTGTCTCAAACCGATGAAAATCTTGAGAAATTATTAGCGTCTAAAGGAAATAAATCCAAGGATAAATCAAAACCTTCATCTAAAGGAATAAATAGTACTCTTACAGACCTTTCAAATGTCAAAAATGCTGCTGGATCACAATCAACTGAAAGTCAACTCTTAAATGCTTCGGTTGAGGCCAATACAAATCCTTCTGAACAATCGGCTTACATTAGTTTGGAAGCGAAATCTACCCGACGAGAAGCAATAATTGTTCACACCTTGCAATTTCCTTTCTCCCATGATATTGTTTCTCAATCTACTTCAGCCTACGTAGCTGCAGCATCTACTGCTTCTTTGTATGTTCCACAACACGCAGGTGTGCCCAAAGCGCTTACTTTAGGTTTGGCAGGTGGTCCGATCAGCGAAAAGGGGACTTTGCGTCAAACAACCTTGCCCAATCACTCAGGTCCACAACCGGAAAATTCTTACCAGGCTGGACGGTCATGGCAAAGTGGAATAGGAATTTCAAAGTATGTTACTAAAAATCTTACAGTGGAGTCAGGCCTGGTATTGAAGCAATATCAGGTAATGAATAATATTAGTCAAAATTTACTTTTTGGAGAAAGATTACAACATCCGGGAAGACCTTCTTTTGAGCATGATTTTGGTTATAGAATTCATTCTCCCGGAGGAATTGCCAATATCGAGATTGCTTCAGAACAATTAGATCCCAGAGCTACCATCAATGACACTGAAAAAATCAATTTTGAGATCAACAATCAATCTGAATTTCAATACTTATCCTTGCCATTAGGAATAAACTTCAGAAAATCTTTTGGTAAATGGGGGCTCTTAGTTGGCGCAGGTGTACATACCAATCTATTAATCAAACAAGAAGTTGAAACAAAAATAGAAGTCAATAGCTCTAAATTAAAATTGAAAAAAGAAATAGAGCATCCGAAATTCGAAAAATCAAATTTGCTGGTATTTAATGGATTAATTAATGCAGGAATACAATACAATCTTGCATCCAATATAAGTGTCCAGTTAACCCCTAATATCTATATTCCTTTTTCAAATAGGAATAGGGACAGAGATGCTCAATATAGTACCCGGTCATATGGTTTTCAATTGGGATTAAATTATGCATTAGGGGCATTATAATTTATTTAACATAGATTAATTTATTTAATGGTGCAACCATTTTTATTAGAGTGCACCTTCATACTATAATCTTGTAGCCACCGTTTATTGGATACACTTCTAAAAAATATTTATTAACCATGAATAAGCATTTAATTAAAAATTTTATTTTCGGAGCAATGTCATTTGCTATGATGTATGGATTTGTTGCGTGCAACAAAGACGCTTTATCTACATCTACTACTACACTGGATGCACTGGCTGATCAATCACTATTTAATTTGGAACAAAGAGGTAATCTGGGTGTACACGGTTGTTATGATTTGGTTTTTCCTGTGAGTGTCAAACTGGAAGATGGTACGGTGATCACGGCGACTTCCCAGGACTCGTTGAGAAATGCATTTAAGGCTTACCATGCTGCTCATGAAGGGTTAGGCAGAGGACATCATCCAACCTTTGTATTTCCTATTCAGGTCATAGCAGAGGATGGGTCTATTATTGATGTGCAATCTGAATCTGAACTGTTGGCTTTAAGAATGGCTTGCCATAAAAACCATCTCGATTCTTTATGTCATAGAGATTCTATGGATCATAAGGGATTCCCACGACATGATACTTTATGCTTTACGCTTGTATTTCCTATCAAAGTTGCCAAAGCGGACGGCACTGTGATAACGATTAATTCATTTTCAGAATTACAAACACAGACGGTGAACGAACATCATATGGGCGGTGGACACGGCATGAAACATGGTGTTAAGGATCAATTTCAATTGGTTTTTCCAGTCACCGTCAAGAAAGCCGACGGAACAACCACTACGGTCAATTCCAAAGAGGAGCTTGGAGCTTTAAGAGACCAATGTTAGTTTTTTAGATAAATTGTTAAGTTTAGATTTTTCATATCAAGTAGTAACAAAGGTCCTTGCTAAAGAGCGAGGACCTTTGATTTTTTCAAACACATTCTTTTTATTGAGTACCTTACATCAATGCACGCATTCGTTAATGATTACATTCTGGAGATATAATTAGGCTGTTATGAAGATTATTCAATTTTTTAGTCATGCGCATCCATACATTCAAACATTGTTTTTTACGGTACTTTTTTTAATATGTTGGAATATTGAGAATTTTTATGGCGTTACCAGAAATTATAAGAAATTCAAAACCAGTAGCATAAATTTTTATTTTGTTCTATCAGGTAGTTTTGTCCAATTTATTATGGGTTTTTTGTTTGTTAAAATCTTGACTTTGGAAAATATTCATCAATATGGATTTTCAAAATTGTCGAATGTTACCTCTATCATTTTAACCTTTATTTGCCTTGATTTTGCTTATTATATCTATCACGTAGTGATGCATAAGGTGAAAAAGATATGGCGATTTCACGCAGTCCATCATTCTGATGTGGTCCTTAACGTGAGTACATCGCTTAGAGAGCATCCTGTGGAGACCGTTATTAGGTTGAGCCAATATATGGCGGTTTCGCTTTTTTTGGGACCAATGTTATGGATATTGGCACTTCATCAATTTGTTCAAATTGCCAGTAAAATTATTATTCATTCTAATTTTCGTTTGCCGGATAAGTTGGATAAATATTTGTCTTATTTGGTGATTACACCTAATATGCACCATGTACATCACCATTTCAAGCAGCCCTATACGGATAGTAACTATGGTGACCTTTTCAGTATCTGGGATAGAATGTTTGGCACGTTTACTTATCTGTCAAAGGAGCAAGTTCAGTTTGGGTTAGATGAGGTCGATCAATTAAAAATTATTAGCCCTTTAAATCTCATTAAGACTAATATTTTTAGAAAATAATGGACTTGTACCATGAGGTGGTTTCTGATAGTTTGTATTTTATCTAGCTGGTTCTTATTACCTGGTCAAATTGGTTTTCTCAAAAATTATTCAGAATATTCTCATACATCTTCACAAACCCCTGCTGCCGGGTTAAAAAAATATGTATTACCGGCCAGCCTGATTACTACAGGTGCCTTCATCAGTATTAATACCAGTATTGTCAATAAATATAAGGTTAGAGATTGGAGGAATAACAATTTTTCTAATTTCAGTACTGATCTCGATGATTATCTTCAATATGTACCATTGGTTACGGGGCTGGCTTTAAACCTGAATAGACCTAAGGAAGATTTTAATTTGTACAATCATCGAGTGATTTTGTCTGAAGCTTTCGTTCTCCTGACGGTCGCTGGATTGAAAGGGGTGACTCAGGTACCAAGACCGGATGGCACTACCAATAATGCATTTCCAAGTGGCCATACGACACAAGCTTTTGCTGCAGCTACTCTTTTTAGTGATCACTTTGCCAGACACAAGTGGTGGCTAAGTGCTTTATCCTATGGCACTGCATCTTCGGTAGGTGTATTGCGGATATTGAATAATCGTCATTGGATCAGTGATGTAATAGCAGGTGCTGGTCTGGGTATCTTATGCGTCAAGCTATCCGAAAGCATCTGTAAGCCTAAGTCAGTTGATAAGCCAAATCTTTATCCGTAATTTGCTATCGGGACTTGTGTATTCTAAGAAAAAAGTCTTTGTGCTTATATTTTTAATTTCAATTTTTAGTTCATGTATCATCCTAATTATTGGAACAGTTTATTCCTTCAGATCATTGATCAATTGGCGGAACTTCATTAAGCCTTATTAAGATCCATGACGGATTCAATTTTTTAGATGTAAATATTCTTTACCTTCCAGATGATTGACATAGTCGTATGACCCCAACCTAAACCGTACTGGTTGTTTCGTTTTTTTATCTGCCTGTAATTCCCATTTGCAGAAAAATCCTAGATCATCTGCATAATTATAGGGAGAGGTAAATATAGTTTTGAGATCGGAGTAAGCGCTATTAAAGCCACTGACAGGGGTGAGTGAATATGATTTTGTTTTATACCAATCGAGACTTAATATCTGTAAAGAATCAAGGGCTGGTAGCTTCAATCCAACATCCTGGCCCCGACCAAGGAAACTAAAAATGATGCCAATCCCCATCAACCATGCTTTCATTATTTTTTAGGTTTGTTGGACAGTATAGTTTCTATGTTTTTTAATTCTGTTTTATTGAAGGTCAGGTTTTTGATAGAACCTATGCTATCTATCAACTGTGCCGGACTACTGGCACCTACCAAAACTGAAGTGATTCTCGGATCTTTGAGTAGCCATGCGACGGCCATTTGAGCCAATGACTGATTGCGGGATTTAGCGATATCCTGGAGCTTACTTACTTTTTCTATCAAAGTAGGGGTGATTCGATCTTTGGTTAGGTATCGTCCATCTCTCCCAATACGTGAATCCTTCGGAATGCCTTTGAGATATTTATCCGTGAGGATACCCTGTTCTAGTGGTGAAAAAGCAATGCTGCCAATACCTTTTTTACCAAGTACATCCAACAATCCGGTTTCAACCCACCGGTCCATCATACTATACCTGGGCTGGTGGATTAATAAGGGAGTGCCCATAGACTTCAGTATATCATATGCTTTGGCAGTATCCGTAGCAGTGTATTGTGAAATACCTGCATAAAGTGCTTTGCCACTCCTGACGATTTGATCCAGTGCCCCCATAGTCTCTTCCAGCGGGGTGTCCGGATCACGACGATGAGAGTAAAATATATCTACATAATCGAGCTTCATACGTTTGAGGCTCTGATCACAACTAGCTATCAGATATTTTCTGGATCCGAGATTGCCATAAGGGCCAGGCCACATATCCCACCCTGCTTTACTGGATATGATGAGCTGGTCGCGGTAGAGCTTCCAATCTTGCTTATATAATTTGCCAAAATTTTCTTCAGCCGCCCCAAAAGGAGGTCCATAATTATTGGCTAAATCAAAATGGGTAATCCCGTGGTCAAAAGCTGTTCGAAGTATATTTCTTCCATTCTCCAGATCATCTGTATGACCAAAATTATGCCATAAGCCGATGGAAATGACCGGCAAAAGGATACCACTCAAGCCACACCTTCGATACTCCATTTGATCATATCTGTCTGCATTGGCCCGATAGTGTCCGGGATCAAATTTGTCGTTAATTTTCATAGCTTTAATATAATTTTCAATAGATTTTTTTCAAAGATATTTGATTCACAGCTTAATATAAGAGAACTACCTTTTAAAATTTAATTTATTTAACTTTAGACCTCAATCAACAACCCTTTTTATGGCAAAAATATTTTACCTATTTCTTTTTGTATTAATATTTGATAATTTGTTGTCAGCCCAGACCGAGAAAGGTACCTGGCTCCTCGGAGGGAATGCAGCCTACCAGCGATCACATGGTTCGGGGACTTTAAATATCAATCCTTCAATCGGGTATTTTCTTTTAAACAATTTCGCCGCAGGTGCTCAACTTAATTTTCTGGGGATCAAAGGTGGATCATTTGTCAGCGTTGGTTTTTTTGGTAAATACTATTTTCTGGGAGACGAAAGAGGTCGATTTTATGCGACAGGTGGGTTGAATGTAGGCGGTGGGTCCGGATCCAAATTTGATACGGGGTTCACACTTGGAGCCGGCTATGCTCATTTTTTAAATGAAAGCATCTCTATTGATATTGGTACCCTGTACAATAAAGTGGGTGCGAATAATTCAATTTTTTCTATTGGAGCCGGATTTCAGATTCATTTCAGCTCGCTCCATGGTTCCAGGCTGGATTGAACTTCTATGCTCATTTAGCATTCAAAACCTACAAATTTACACTCGATCGCTCCATTATATACTTTATAGGTCTTGATCTTACGGAGATTGACTCTTTCTACCAGGTCAGTATAGGGTGATATGATCCATGCTTGAAATCCTTTATAATCAGCCTGGAGTTTACGGCCGATGTCTTCATAGAACCTGGCTGTATCATATAAGGGTATCCTTTTGTCATAGGGTGGATTCATGATCATCCAACCTGTTTTGCCCCTGGGTTTTGAATCGAAAAAGTCACCCATGCCCGCAGTGATGCGTCTGCTGATTTTTGAATACCGCCAATTGATCTTACAAGCATCCATAGAATACAATTCCAGATCAGATGCATAAATATTGGCTTCGATCTCACAAATGGGTTTTGATACAAACTTGAGTATTTTATTAAAAAGCACCTCATCGTATCCAAACCAGCGCTGAAATCCAAAGTCTTTACGCCAATGTTGCGGATGCAGACCGGCAGCCTTGATATATGCTTCGCTGGAGAAGGTGCCTGAACCGCAAAATGGGTCATAAAAATCTGTCTTACCATCCCAACCACCCAGATCGATCAGGCCAGCCGCTAGTACTTCATTGATCGGGGAGTCAAAGGTAGATTTACGATATCCACGTTTAAAAAGAGATGGCCATGAACTATCCAGAGAAATATCACATTGATACTCGTTGATATGCAGATCGATGCGGATATCAGGATCTTTGGCATCTACATTTGGACGCTTTTGGTGCTTTTGACGGAGATTGTCGACAATGGCATCTTTGCAAACCAGTGAGGCATATTGAGAATGGGTAAATATTTTGGAGAATACGTTAAAGTTGATAGCAAATGTTTTGGTGTAATCCAAATATTGACTCCAGTCGAACTCATAGATTTTGGCATAATATTCAGACTGGGTTTCAAATTTGAAAGAGAATACAGGGACTAATATCTCTAAAGCGGTGCGCAGACTGAGATTGGCCTTATATAAAAAGCCCAGATCGCCTTCAAACTCGACCGCCCGATTGATTCGATGCACATTTCTGGCACCCAGTTTTATAAGTTCTGCCTCCAGTACTCGTTCCAGTCCGTAAAAAGTCTTAGCTATTAATTTCATTTGATGCGGCAAAAGTAAGTCAAATGCTTGATGATCAGCTACAGCCTTTGTTTCTGCAGGATATTTAAAGAATTTGCCATTATTTATATCTTCATCCTATGTTTAAACGGTTAGAACAAAAATGGGGGGTATCTGCGATCAACTTGGTATTGATACTTATCACATTTGCTTTGGGGGGGAGTCTGTGTGGTTATCTTGCCAAAAAGTTGCTGAATTTGTTTGCCATCCAAAATGATTTCTATTGGGTATTGGTGTATATAATAGCAGTGACTTTGCTATGGCCTGTCTGTGTTATTTTTCTCAGCCTGTTTACAGGTCAGTTTGCTTTTTTTAAAAAGTATTTGTCCAGGATATGGTCCAGGATGATGCGTAGTTGAGGACCAGGTCAAATAGAAGGCACAGATTGATTAGGAGACTGTTGGCTATTTGATTTTCTATACTTGTATCACCCCGACATTAAATTTCTCTACTTTCGCGTAGCTGGACATTTCTATTCCTATGGAGATCCACTCACGGGTGTGAATGGGAGAGATAATAGCGTCTACCCATAATCTTGCAGCGGCATAGTAGGCAGATTCTTGTTCATCATACCTGTTTTTTATTTTATCATATAATGTTTGCTCCGCTTCCGGATCGACCTCTTGCCCTTGACTTTTTAATTTATTGACCTGTATTTCCGCGAGCACACGAGCAGCTTGCTGCCCCCCCATGACTGCTATTTTGGAGGTAGGCCAGGCAAGAATGAGCCTGGGGTCATAAGCTTTGCCACACATCGCATAATTGCCTGCACCGTATGAATTGCCTATAATGATCGTAAATTTTGGTACTGTACTATTGGCTACAGCATTGACCATTTTGGCTCCATCTTTTATAATTCCTCCATGTTCAGATCTTGACCCTACCATAAATCCAGTAACATCTTGTACAAAGACCAGAGGGATGTTTTTTTGATTACAGTTAAGTATAAATCGGGTCGCCTTGTCAGCGCTATCTGAATAAATGACACCGCCAAATTGCATCTCGCCTTTACCCGTTTTGACTATTTCGCGATTATTGGCCACGATGCCGACACTCCATCCGTCTATCCTCGCGTACACGCAGGCGATGGTCTTGCCATAATCTTCTTTATAGGGGATCATGCTGCCCCGGTCTACGATGCTGGCCAGGATGTCGTGTATATCATAAGGTTTGTTTGATTGATATGGGAATACGCCATAGATGCGTTCTGAAGCTTCGGCGGGTTCTACACTTGGTATTCGATTGAAATGAGTCACAGGTCCCTTTCCCATGCCTTTGACCAACATTCTGATCCGCTCCAGGCAGCTGGTATCATCGGGCATTTTGTGGTCTATAATGCCTGAGATTTCACTGTGCGTCGTAGCTCCCCCCAGTGTTTCTGAGTCTATATTTTCACCAATGGCAGCTTTGACCAGGTAAGGTCCTGCAAGGAATATTGAACCGGTCTTGTCTACGATCAAGGCTTCATCTGACATGATTGGCAGATAAGCACCACCTGCCACACAAGAACCCATGACTGCGGCTATCTGAGGAATTCCCATACTGGACATTCGGGCATTGTTTCTAAATATTCTGCCAAAATGTTCCTTGTCAGGAAATATTTCGTCCTGCATAGGAAGATAGACGCCTGCGCTGTCTACCAGGTAGATGATCGGAATATGATTTTCCATGGCGATCTCCTGGGCACGGAGATTTTTTTTGCCGGTCATCGGAAACCAGGCACCTGCTTTGACAGTGGCATCATTGGCTACTATCATGCATAATGTACCACTGACCCGACCTATTCCACAGACCACTCCAGCTGCAGGGCAGCCTCCATCTGCTTCATACATACCATATGCAGCGAATGCTCCAATCTCTAGCCATTCGGCACCTTTATCTAATAATAATGCTACTCGTTCCCTTGCAGAAAGTTTACCTTCCTGGTGCAATTTTTCCTTTTTTTTCTTTCCACCTCCTTCATAGATATCGGCTAATTTGCGTTCGAGTTTAGTCAGGAGCAGTTTGTATGCGTCTTCATTTTGAGAAAAAGTTAATGTATCGGCCATATCAAGGTCTTAATTAATGAAACCAGTGGATCACCAGAGATCACCAAAAATAGCAAAAACTATCAGGATGCTTTTTTGAACTTATAGGGATAGATCGAGTTAGAAGTATCAAAGTCATAAAATCCTGTAAGATCTACGACAGAAGATAAATTCTTAAGTTTTTTGATGAAGTCTGCACAGTCTTTTATCATCTGTCCATTGATCTGGGTGATGATGTAGCCGGTCTGCATATTGCATTGGTCCACTACTGATCCTTTGTAGATACCTACTACCCTAACTCCATTGATTTTAAAGCGCGTTTTTTCATAAGGATTTAAGTCCCTAATCTCAAAGCCCTGGTCTACCAGTATTTTTTCAGAATGAATATTAGAATTATCTATCGTGGTTTTATTATTGATATCCTTGAGTTTAACCAAGGTTTGAAAAGTCTTGCCGGCACGATAAAAGGTGATCCCTACTTCGTCTCCGGGACGCTTACTACCTATTTTTTCATGAAGTTCATTATTGGAGGTTACCACTGACTGATCCATTTTGAGGATCACATCACCAGGCTGGATCCCTGCGTCTTCGGCAGCGGAACTTTCGTAAACTTTTTCTACCAATACACCGGTATGATTTGGCAGTTGAAGGTCTTTGACTTTTTGATTGTCAATATCATCGTTGAGCGTGATTCCGAGGAAAGCACGTTGAGTCTTGCCATATTGTTTTAGATCTTCGATTACTTTTTTTACGAGGTTGCTGGGTATGGCAAAAGAGTATCCTTCATAATTGCCGGTATGAGTCAGAATAGCAGTATTGATACCCACCACGGCTCCACTGGTATTGACCAATGCACCGCCGCTGTTGCCAGGGTTGACTACAGCATCTGTCTGGATAAAGGATTCTATAGAAAGATCTCTGTCTCCGAGAATATTGATATTTCTGCCTTTTGCACTGACGATACCTGCCGTGACAGTTGATCGGAGTTTGTCAGGATTGCCGATAGCCAGCACCCAATCACCGATCTCGAGTTCGTCCGAATTGTCAAATGTCAGAAAGGGCAGGTCTTTAGCCTCTATCTTCAACAATGCAACATCTGTGCTTGGATCGTCTCCGATGATTTTGGCCTGGTATTTTTCTTTCGAATTGAGGGTCACCTCTATATTGGATGAAAGATCTGTAGCACCGGTCTCGATCACATGGTGGTTGGTGACGATGTATCCATCGGCCGATAAGATTACGCCTGATCCTGAGCTATGATCCAGGTATTCATAACCGTATCTGTTGGTCCGGATCTCTGTGGATTTGATAAATACGACCGCAGCGGTAGATTTTTGGGCAGCTGCTCTAAAATTGGGAAGCTCTACATGGTTTTGTTTCGATTCAAATGCTAGCTCTGTGCTGGTGACATTTTCATGGTCTTTGGCCGCATCAGAGTACGATTCTCCCTCAACCTCAGGGACGGCCGAATGTCTCAAGTCAGAGAATACCGCCCGGGGCTCCCTGACCAATATTTTTTGAGGAAATCGTTTGCTGTAAAAAAAAACGGTTAGTCCTGAACTAAGGATAGCAGCGAGTAAAATACTAATCAGGGATTTCATATAAGCTAAACGATAAGAAATGCAAAATAAGGGAAAAAATCTAATAACATTGCGAATAAGACCATTGAGACCCAGAGATTTAACCCAGAGAAGAATGACCAGGTCAAAAATGGACAAACGCTAGTTAATATTTAACACATTTATTCGTCATCTGTTATTTCCTCTAAGAGTCCCCGAAGCTCAGAAGCATCGTGCTGTGCTTTTGCCTGCAGACAGATGTCGATCCCTTTATGGATAGTCTCTACAGCTGCCTCGTGTTTGTCTATGGCTATCAATTGTTTGCTTAGATGGTAGTAGGCGCCGGTATAGAAAGGATCTTTCGACAATAATCTCTGATAGGTCCCGATAGCTGATTGATGATCTGATTCGTATTCGTATTCCTTGGCAAGAGCAAATAGTAAAAAACCAGAGTCAGGGTCTTGAGATAATAATAGGATGATTTTTGATTTTCGATCAGTATCCATGGATGTAAAAATACTTAAGTTTTTTAATGGATGATCTTGATCATTATGATGAGTGATTGCAGTTTATAGTGATGTCTGTCTATCTAGTGAAGAATTAGGTTAATTTTGTGCCATTAAATCAATCGTATATATTAGCTGCATGTCAGAATGTATATCCCAAAGATGGACATTGGTTAATTATTAAAAAAAATGGTTACAGATGAAAATTCTTGTTTGTATTTCTTCTACCCCGGATACTACCAGTAAAATAAGTTTTAAAAATGAACAAACTGAATTTAATACTGAGGGGGTCCAGTTTATATTAAACCCTTATGATGAATGGTATGCCCTGGTGAGAGGGCTGGAATTAAAAGAACAATTAGGGGGCACCGTAACTGTAATACATGTAGGACCGGCCAATAATGATCCCATGATCAGGAAAGCCCTGGCCATTGGAGCTGATGATGCAGTCCGAATCAATATTCATTCGCGTTCGACCTGGACTACCGCCAAAAGCATTGCAAATTATGCTGCAGATCAACATTTTGATCTTATACTTACAGGCAAGGAGACGATTGATTACCAGACAGGCGAGGTGGGTGCTATGATCGCGGAGTTACTCGACCTTCCGTTTGTGCCGTTTGCCAGTAAAATGGAGGCTGCGGAAGGCAAGATCACTTGTAACAGAGATATCGAGGGTGGGGTAGAGGTCATCGAAGTTATGCTTCCTGCAGTTGTCAGTGCTTCCAAAGGTATGGCCGAACAACGTATCCCCAATATGAAGGGGATCATGACTGCTAAAAACAAACCTTTGATCGTGATAGATGCCAATGCTGCGCCAGATCTCGCCGAAATATTAAGTTATGAACTACCCCCACCTAAACAAGGAGTGATTATGATTGAACCTGATGAGATTGAAGATTTGGTCAGGATACTTCATGAAAAGGAAAAAGTAATCTAACTATAAGAAAAAAAGTGTCGAATGAATAATGTATTAGTCGTCGTCGAATCCTTCCATGATGAGTTTAAAAAGACTGCTCTCGAGGCTGTGACTTATGGCAAAACCTTAGCCCAATTGCTTGGTGGTCAATGCAAAGCTTTGGTATTGGGACCTTCCACCGGTGGAGCCCAGCTAGGTATATACGGGGCTGATCAGGTCTCAATAGTGCCCTCCATCCAGTCCATGGCTGACAATCAGGCTATCTCTGGCTTGATAGTCACTCAAGCGCAAACCTTTGGATGCGGAGCGATCATCCTTAGTAATAATAGCACAGGTAGAGGGCTTACAGGCAGACTGGCTGCAGGATTGGAGTCAGGATGTGCTACGGGTGTGTTGGATATGGTGGAATTGGACGGTGATAAACTGATTGTGAGCAGATCTGTATATGCGGGCAAAGCTAAAGCCAGAGTGTCTTTATCCGGCGCATGCAAAGTATTGAGTCTTTCTTCTAATGCCATAGCTTTAAGATCTGATGGCAATGAGGTAGCTGTAGAGACTATCGATTTTATATCACCCGACTCAAAGGTAAAGGTCTTGGATACCAAAAGAGTCAGCGGCCGCACTCCACTTCCAGAGGCTGAAACGGTAGTCTCCGCAGGCAGAGGCATGAAAGAGGCAGCCAATTGGGGTATCATAGAAGCCCTGGCGGATGCTTTAGGGGCCACCACTGCCTGTTCGAGACCTGTAGCTGATGCCGGCTGGAGACCTCATCACGAACACGTTGGACAGACAGGCCTGGCCATCAAACCTAATCTTTATATCGCAATCGGCATATCCGGAGCTATCCAGCATTTAGCAGGTGTCAATAGTTCAAAAGTCATCGTCGTCATCAATAAAGATCCGGAGGCTCCATTTTTTAAAGCTGCTACCTACGGTATTTGTGCAGATTTGTTTGATGTAGTACCACGACTCACTGCCGCCATAACAAAACTAAAAGCAGGATAACCTGCACCTTATGACCAGATCTTAAACCTTCGAATTATGAATAGAAACCGATATCTCTAATTTTCCTCATCTTTGTGAGATCATAAAATGAAAAAAATAGAACTCGAAATAGTCACACTCTCGCACAGTATCTCTCAGTCACATAATTATGCTGTAGTATTGGGTGAAATGGATGGCACGCGCAAGTTGCCCATAGTCATCGGCAGTTTTGAAGCTCAGGCGATCGCAGTAGCCATGGAAAAGATGAATCCTAATCGCCCCTTGACGCACGATTTATTTAAAAACGCCCTGGACACTTTTGATATTGAGATCAAAGAGGTGGTGATCAATAATCTTCTGGATGGTATCTTTTATGCCAGATTGGTATGTGCTCGCAATGGAGAGACGGTGGAGATTGATTCTCGTACTTCTGATGCGATCGCTATGGCAGTACGTGCCAATTGTCCGATCTACACATTTGATTTTATACTTGAATCCGCAGGCGTTATTCTGGAAGACGCTGAAGAGAAGCCAGTGACTGCCACGAGTCCAAGGAAAGAACGATCAGGCACTTCCTTTAATCAATATTCTTTGGAGGCTTTGAACAAAATGCTTGAAGAAGTATTGGCCGAGGAAGATTATGAAAAAGCTGCTAAGATCAGAGATGAAATCAATAAACGACGAGAGGCGAACCAATAGGATATCAAATTTTAAGTGGACTTGTAATATCCTTAGCATCCAACTAATTATAAAATTATCAGGCTTTTACCAGTGATCTACCTGCTGTCCATATGGAGGCCAGACTTACAACCAAACCACATCCGATAAGGTTAAACCATAAAAAGCCAATATCGGTGATATTATACAAAGTAATCACAACGATTTCAGATATAATGGCTGCGATAAATACTGCCGAACCATGCAGGTATTTTAAATAAAAAGCACATAAGAATACCCCTAATATCGTACCATAAAATAAAGATCCAATCAGGTTGACAAATTGAATCAGGTTTTCAAACATAGACCCATACATAGCAAAAGCGATGGCAAATATGCCCCATAACAAGGTAAAAGCCCGAGTGTAAAAAATCACCTGCTCACCACTCAAGGTATTTTTGTTAAGTCTTTGGAACCAATCAATCGTACTGGTACTGGCCAGAGCTGTCAACTCTGCAGAAGTAGATGACATGGTCGCAGAAAAGACTACTGCTAGTAACAAGCCAATCAAACCGACAGGGAGATAGTTGAGCACAAAATGAAGAAAAACATAATCGCGATCATTGGTCTCTGCATCTGGGAGGGCTTGCCGGATGACTTCTTTCGCTTCATTGCGCACTTTTAATTCCTGCTCGTTGAAGGCTACCATTCTGGACTTGATATCTTCAGATTGAAAGTCAGCTGAAGTCAGAGAAGCAGTCAATGCTTGTTTGGATTGCAGTATACCATCAAATACAGCTTGTTTCTCTTTATAGTCGGAAGCATAACTGGTGGCAAGTACTCTGTCTTCAATAGGTTTATTAAAAAAAAGTGGGCTGCTATGCAATTGATAAAAAACAAAGACCATTACTCCGGTGAGCAGGATAAAAAGTTGCATCGGCACTTTAAATAATCCATTGGCGATCAGGCCAAGGCGACTGACATTGATCGATTTGCCACCGAGATATCGTTGGACTTGCGATTGGTCAGTGCCAAAATAAGCCAGCGCAACGAATCCGCCCCCAATGATGCCCGACCAAAAATTATATCGGTCTGTGAGATCAAATCGAAAATCAATCGCTTTCATTTTGCCCGACCATCCGGCTATCTGCAACGCCTGATGGAAATTAATACCCTTCAGCTCATAAATGATGACACAAAAAATGAATAACAATCCTAATAACATGACAGTCATCTGCAAGGTCTGTGTTTTACTGACTGCTTTGGCTCCACCGGATACCGTATATAAGATCACACAAATGCCGGTGATGAGTACGATCAATTTAAAATTCCATCCAAACAAGGCACTTAAGATGATGGCTGGCGCATATAGGGTGATACCTGCTCCCAGTCCTCGCTGAATCAGGAACAGCAAAGAAGTAAGCAGACGCGTTTTTAAATCAAACCTTTTCTCAAGATATTCATACGCAGTATACACCCCCGATCTGAAATAAATAGGAATAAAGGTTACACAGATAATCAACATCGCTATGGGCAAACCGAGGTAAAACTGAACAAATCTCAATCCATCACTGTAACCCTGTCCGGGAGTAGACAAAAATGTAATACCACTGGCTTGTGTAGCCATTACACCCAGGCAGACGGTCCACCACTTACCTTCCTGGTTGCCCTTCAGAAAAGAGTCTTTATCACTATTCCTGGATTTATAGATTCCATAGGTGACGATGCCTGTTAAAACAAATATTAAAATAAACCAGTCTGTTAGACTCATGTAAGGCAAATATAGAATGTATGATCTCTATTTGACCCGTATCCGATGTTATAAAAAGCTTAATGTTCGGATGACTACTAATTGTATATTGAAGTAATGATAGTTAAAAAGATGATTATGAGTATCAAAACACTTATCATCAATGAATACCATTTTTTCCAGGGAATTGTATTTTCTTCCTGAGTGCTCATGACTTGGCATTTTTTCCAAAGCCAACAAATTAGAAAACAATCGGTACGCTCCAGGTACTCCGGCAGGGAGCTGGCGGAAAAAGGATAAACCGGTATATACAAAATTGCCATCGCCGTATTTTGCTATGAGTAGACCTCCGTCTTTAGGAGTCTCGCCAGCATCATTGGCAGATAAAATGGCATCAAAATGATTATTGTCCCATTCGTTAGGATAATAAAGTCCTCGTTCCTGTACCCAATGCGAAAAATCGGCATCTGTGATTTTGTTCGGGCTATTGAGTGCCGGATGATTGGGTTTGAGAAATCGCATCTCGGCTTCCTCTTCAGACACACGGTCTCTGCCCAATTTGAGCGGGTAAGGGCTGAAGTCCTGGGTCACCATTCTAAAATTGGTATTGTATTGTACGACGAGATTGCCCCCACGCTGCACATATTCCATCAATGCAGGTTGGGCAGATCGTAAGCGATCGATAGTATTATAGGCCCTGATACCAATGACGATGGCATCGAATTTGGCCAATGTCTCTGACACCAGATCTCTATCTGACAGGATAGTTACATGATATCCGACTTGCTCCAGGCATTTTGAGACTTCATCTCCTGCTCCGTTGATGTAAGCGATTTTATCAGGGCCTTTGACGATGTCCAACTTGAGGACTCTGCCTTCACTTGGTTTCTGGACCATTTGATAAGGAATATGGTCATAATCGATGACGATAAGTTCTTTATCGTAAGTGTGGTCTCCTACTTTGATTTTAGCTTTTATCGTTCCGTCACTGGCCGTTTTGGTAGGATATACGAGGAAGCTATATACTTGTTCAGAGCCTTTTGACTTGATATCTGCTTGTATTTCCTTAGGCTCACATCGCCAACCTGCCGGCAGTTCGAGTTTGACTAAGCCAATAAGATTTTCTATACCTGATTTGACTTGGACACCGACTTTTTTGGGAAGTTCATCTGCGAACACGTAGACCTTGTTGTCCAGATTGACAAAAGCAGGGGTAGTGATTTCAAAAGGTCGGTACAGCTCTCCCTTGGCAGGATTGACCCATTTATACACGATGTCTTTTTGAATAGTATAATTTGTGCCATCAATGTTTAGGTCAAAATAAGCTTTACACGATCTGGGAGTCAGAGGCAACCCTCTAAGAGTCTGATCATTGACGGTATACATTCCGTTTTGCCAGGATTCTTGTAGCCAATAGGGGCCGGTAGGTTTGGTGTCCGCAGGAATAGTCACTGTCCTGGAATATTTAAAACCATTATTTTGAGAAAGTATAACAGTCCCAATCGTATCTGCATTCTGTACAGGGGCGAATCGAATTGATTTTAGCACAATATTGCTTTTACTGCGGTTGACTATCTCGGCCGTCAGATTAGTTTTTTCTCCCGGGGCAACTGCATGATTATTGCTGGTGACTTCTATATACATGCCAGCGCATTGTTCAATGATATTTTGTACTTGAGCTGACTTGATTTTCTTCCAATGGCTGTCTGGCAAAGCCTGGATCATTTGATATACTTTATTGAGTTTAGGTATAGACGAAGCAGGATTGTCATACTGAAACTTTTTATCAATATCAGTAATAATCGGGATCAGTGGAGCACCACCCTTGACTCTGTTCCAGGTGATATCTATTCCTGCAAACGGATTGTCAGAGGGCCCTGTCATATCACCTTTTAATACATCGAGATACTCCATGGAGGAGCCACGGTTACCGGCAGATCCCATGCCCTGGCATCGATGCATGCTACGGCTTTCAGCTGCAATCTCCCCATTGGATTTGCCCAACCATGGATAATAAACTCCTGCATCGACAGATACCATTTTTGATTTATCTAATTTATTAAAAGCTTCTTCACTGCCATAAAACCACCAAAATGTATTAAAATATAGTCTACGGGCCTGCCAGGGTTGTACATATTTCAATTGATCTGGGAATACATCCTTTTTATTGGTCAGATCAAAAGCTTCGGTAGATAATATCGCAGAGGTAGTGTGGTGCCCATGGGTATCACTATTCGGATCATTATTAAACCGATTGATGATGATATCGGGCTGATAATTTCTGATTTGCCACACGATATCGCTGAGTACAGCCTCCCGATTCCAGGTTTTCATCGTCTCAGCAGGTTTTTTTGAATACCCAAAATCATTGGCGCGGGTAAATAATTGATTACCTCCATCCACCTGCCTGGCTTGTAATAATTCATTGGTACGGATCACTCCCAACAATTCTTCTATCTCTGATCCTATCAGATTTTGACCACCATCACCCCGGGTCATGGATAGATAATATACATCTGCTTTATACTGATTGGCCAATAATGAAATCAACCTGGTGTTTTCATCGTCCGGGTGGGCTGCTACGTAAAATGCTGTCGCGAGCACATTGAGTTTTTTAATCGCTTGATGTATATCTGCCGAAGTGACCTTTTTAGGAGCTTGGGCTGAAACGCTTATTGTCAAAAACAACAAAAAAATAAAAACACTGATTTTTTTCATTACCAAAAGTTTACTGGAATATTTAGAGTATTCAAAAGTACTAAAATATGATAGGCTGGCATGGTCATCAAATATTAAAGAATTTAACATATAGCTTCACTGCCTTAATAAATCCAGACTGCTACATGAGTCCGGGCCAGCAAATGAGTTTTTTTTGTAGCTTGCTTTTGTTTTGATTAATATTATAAATACAAATAGCTGGCTATGGATAATAAGGTCGATTTTGGATCATTAATGGTCAAAGTAAGTGTGTATAAAGATATATTGTCGAATACGGTGGAGTACCGCAAAAAATGGCCAGAGCTACTTAAGCCAATGATCAAAGAAGTTCTAAATGAATTTGTAGTACAATCTGGCATTAAAGCCGAAATCAAAGAACAAGACAAAATCGACAATCTCGAATCTGTCGTCCTGGATCTTGGCCGTAGCAGTAGTGGGATCAGTGAGCACATGGATGATACGGATGTCAAACGAACGATGATTAAATCCAATGGTGCTCTGATCTATCAGCAACTATTCAATGGCAAAGTGATGGTCATGGTCAGCAACCCTTATATCGAAGGTTATGGAGAGCCCAAAGAGCCGATCACGCTTGAGATCCTGAGGCCGGATGAGTTAAAGCCGGTTTATATCAGTCGTCACCTGGAGAATTTTTTTAAGAGCATAACGGAATGGGAAGATTTTGATGACGATCAACCAACCAAGACGCCTATTGGTTTTCAACCTATGCACCTTGGGACATTGACAAATGAGTCAAGTTGACGAGTTAATAGTTTTTATATCCTATCTTGTTGGTATTTAAGTGGTTACAAGCTAACTATCTAAATTAGATGAAGTTACAGGCCATATTAAAAGCTGAAAGATTTAAAATTTTGTGATAGAAGGCTGGTCAACCTCTTCTGGGAAAACAACATGATAAAATTATTTTGCGTGTATCAGAGACAAATTGTATCTTTGCCGACCGATTTTGGCCTCGTAGCTCAACTGGATAGAGCATCTGACTACGAATCAGAAGGTTGAAGGTTCGAATCCTTCCGAAGTCACTGAATATTAAAGATATATAAAAAGTTAAAACAACGATTATGTCAAGAACTTGTGAGCTCACCGGAAAACGACCAGTAAAAGGTCACTCTGTGTCGCATTCTAATAGAAAGACCAAACGCCATTTTTACCCAAATCTTCAGGATAAAAGATTTTTTATACCTGAGCTCAACAAGTGGATCAAACTTCGTATTGCCACTTCTGCTTTGAGGACCATAGATCAGGTAGGTATTTACCAGTTTATCAAGGATCAAAAGGCCAAAGGATTTGGTACTTCCATCAAACTATAAATTCAAACTTTTAATAAGATTCCATCATGGCTAAAAGAAGTAAAGGAAATCGCCAACAAATCATTCTGGAGTGTACTGAGCACAAGACTACAGGTTTGCCAGGTACTTCCAGATATATCACTCAGAAGAATAAAAAGAATACTCCTGATAGATTGGAAATTAAAAAATTCAATCCTATCATGAAAAAATATACTATTCACAAAGAAATTAAATAATCATGGCAAAAGTCAGTAAAAACTCAAAAGTCGCCCAGAGGGGTGCCAATGCAGGATCAGGTAAAGACTTTGTAAAAGTGATCAAAAGTATCAAAGATCCTGTATCAGGCAAATACTCATTCAAGGAGCAGATCGTACACAAAGACAAAGTGAAAGAATTTTTCGCGAATAAATAGTTCTGATCCTTCGATTTTAAGAAAATGCAAAAGGCTTTTGGTGACATTAGCCTTTTTTTGTTTAGCTTGTAGCGACATTCCGAAGGCTCGGAATTAGTCGCGGGTATTAATCCCTTAACTGAAATTGATCACCCCAGGTCATAAAGATCAATCACCCTAAACAGCATAAGCAATAGCTTCAATTGCGGCATTTATCCGACCTTCTATTCATCCATCAATATATTCACATGGGCTTTTTTGATAAATTTTTTACTTCTGAAAAAAAACAAGACCTCAACCAGGGCCTGGATAAAACCAAAACTTCTTTTTTTGGTAAAATAAGCAAAGCCGTTGCAGGCAAAGACCGTGTTGACGAGGAAGTCCTTGACGAATTGGAGAATATCCTTATCACCTCCGATGTTGGATTAGATACCACTGTAAAAATCATCGCTCGTATAGAAGCCCGGGTAGCCAAGGATAAATACCTCAATACTTCCGAGCTCAATGGCATTCTTCGTGATGAAATCGTGCAGTTACTCAGCGAAAATAAGACTGTTGATGTTGAAGATTATGAATTGCCTGATGGTCCACGACCCCATATCATGCTGGTAGTAGGAGTCAATGGGGTGGGTAAGACTACTACCATTGGCAAAATCGCTTTTCAACATACTATCCGGGACAAAAAAGTAGTATTAGGCGCAGGAGATACTTTTCGCGCTGCGGCTGTAGATCAATTGAAGATCTGGTCAGAACGGGCAGGTTGTCAATTCTTCAGCAAAGGAATGAATGTCGATCCGGCTGCGGTAGCCTATGAAACCGTAGACTATGCTATTCATAATCAATGTGATATGGCAATCATCGACACTGCAGGGCGCCTCCATACCAAGATTAATCTGATGAGTGAACTCGGCAAGATAAAACGCTCTATAGCCAAACGCATGGAGGGTGCTCCCCACGAAGTCCTTCTCGTTCTCGACGCGACTACAGGCCAAAACGCTATCGAACAAGCCAAACATTTTTCTGAAGCTACTGATGTAACTGCTATCGCTTTGACCAAGCTGGATGGCACTGCAAAAGGTGGTATCGTCATCGCCATTTCCGATATGTTTAAAATACCTATCAAATACATTGGGGTAGGCGAAGGCATGGACAAATTGCAGATCTTTAATAAAAAGGCGTTTGTGGAAAGTTTGTTTGAGCAGTAAACATTCAACACCATTATATTACGTAAAAAAGATAACCGGCAAGAAAACTATCCGGCTATCTTTGGATGCCAACATCAGACATTTCATGGAGACCTGGATCATTTACGCTTTACTATCAATGTTATTTGCAGGACTGACCTCCATCCTGGCCAAATATGGACTGCAAAACATTCATCCAGACCTGGGCTTAGGTATTCGAACGACGACCATTTTTTTCCTAATCATTGGCTTTAACCTGATCACAGATAAATTTAAGGAGCTTCCACTTCTGACGAGCCGACAGTTGGGCTTGCTCATAGCCTCCGGGATTACAACCACCCTCAGTTGGGTATTTTATTATCGTGCCATGAAGGATGGCCTGGTATCCTATGTGGCCGCTATAGACAAAGCCAGCATCGTCATCACCTTGATTTTGTCTTTCGTATTATTAAAAGAGCCTATGTCGCCTAAGATATTGTTGGGAGGATCTTTGATCTTTGTAGGGATGCTGGTATTGATATGGAAGTAGGAGATTATAACTACTGAGTACTCACGAACCTATAAATACTTTCTTTACAGCTTCATTTGCCCCATTTGAAAGTCTGAGTAAATACATTCCAGAATGTAGGGGTGGTAAACTCAGCTGATAGGAATGATTTATATAAGTTGGCCTTTTTTGTAAAATGACCCGACCCAATACATCGTATAATTCTATGGTATAATCTCCGGCGTAGTTACTATCTAACTCAAAGTTTAGAAAATCTTTTGCCGGATTAGGATAGACCGCTTTGACGCTGAGTTGATCGGTAGTCCCGGTGATGACTCTATTGCAGACATATTTTTTGAGTGTATCCAAAGCACGCGCAGCATTGATCCTTCCTCCACTCACTGTTTTGCCGGTGAGGTCAGCATTTTTGTCCACACTGGCCAGGAGGGATTTTTTGACGATGCGGGCAGCTTCTACCGGATGAGAGACGGTATAATCCGCCCACTCTTTGCAGGGGTAACTATATAACAGGCCTACGACACCAGCTACAATAGGTGTAGCAGCAGAGGTCCCGGAAAAAGAAGAATAAGATTTGGTCGTTTCTGAATTTGTCGAATATACCCCTTCGCCAGGTGACCCGAGATCAATATGCTGCAAACCAAACCCAGCATTATAGATCCGTTTATTGTCTCTTCCTGTATTGGTCACTGCGATCAAAAATTCGCTGGGGCAAGTAGAGGGCATATCTCCCTCTTCATCAACATCTACATATTTATTGGTGGTCGCCCCGCAGTTGAGGATACCTGCGGCACCCATTTGATCATACATGCCGCACCATATTGGATAGTCGGCAGCTTTGGCAAAGGAGATGCCTCCGGAATAATTAATGGCTACTACCAAGGCTCCTTTTTTTCCCCCGGAAGTATTGTACAGAATGCGTTGGTCCAACATATAATTGAAGATCTGTATGAGATCACCAATATTTCCATTGGCACTAAAAGTACCGACCATGAGTTTGGAATTCCACATCATACCTGCGATGCCGGTGCGATTGTTTGATTCCCCGCACATGAGTCCTGCTACACTGGTGCCGTGATTGTTTAATCCGTCAGCTGCATTGTCGGCGGTATGTCTTTCATTGAGATATTTTAAGCTCAATCCATATACATCGTCTTTATAACCATTGCCATCATCATCTATGCCATTGCCGGCTATCTCTCCTTTGTTTATCCAGATTCTGTTTTTAAGGTCTTCGTGATTGGTAAATAAACCAAAATCAATGATACCCAATACCAGGGTATCTTTATTGAAGGTCACACCTCCCGTCGTTTGGTCCCATGCTTTGATCGCTTGAATATTGTCCAGATGCCATTGCTGAGAAATCAAAGGATCGTTTGGCGTCGACCTTGTCTCTAGTGGCAGGTTGGGCTCTGCATACAAGATAGCCGGATTGCGCAGCAGGGTCTCTTTAGAAAGTTGGGTGACGGATTGTATAGCGTAAATATTGAAGTGTCGACCAATAGGTTGTGTTGTTAGATCCCGATTGGAACGCAACGCAGTTTTGGACCACCCTGCCTGTAAATCAGCCAGAGAAGCATCGCCTTTGAGTTGAATGATCCAGTCTTTTTGACCTTGTAGAGCACTGCAGCTTAAAACCAGTATGATTAATAAGAGGGAGCTTTTTGATGTCATGAGTATCAATAATAAACGCTTAAAATCGAAAAATGAATATAAAGTTACGGCAATTTTCGTGTGCAGATGGTTCGAAGCGTTGTGAGTTAAGTCAGATCGGAAGATTGATTTAGTAGGTTCGATTCACCAGCGGACATTCATCAATGGTTCTTAGAAAATCTTTTTTCGCCAGCTTTTATCTGAAATGGAATAGAATTTTCTATGGGAGGTATCGGACAATTATATTTATCGTCATAAGCACACCATGGATTATACACCTGATTAAGATCCAACAATAAATGGCCATCCATTATTTGTTGTTTTTTAAGATCTATGTAGCGCCCTCCGGCATAGGTAGTCGTGCCGGTCGTCTTGTCTTTAAAGGGCACAAATAAATAGTCCTTATATAATGGTGATGTAAGATTTTGAATGCTTTGATAGGCGGTCAATTGCGTGGGTTTACCGCGCCACGAAAATTGAAGAAGGGCATATTTTCTAAAGGATTTGACCTGGCCGCTGTAAGTAGGCATATCGAAGGGTAATGGTTGATCCAGCAGCTGAACAGTGCAAAAGACTTTGTTTTTTTCTTTAACCGGATAATAATGCAGAAAGATGCTGTCCGCACTCTGGAGCACCGTCCGTGGATCAGCGATCAATGATTTCCAATTGGCCGATCTGTAGGCTGCTATATCTTGTTGGTAGGTCAATACCTGTGCACTTCCTGTAGCGAGCCACAAGATCAAGCTAAGACATAATAAATATCGTGTTATCATTTTGACAAATTCACCAGGGCAAGGTTCTTACCGTTGACTGCCAGTCGGGTGATAGCATTGATCCCAAAATATTTCAGGTCAGCTATTTCCTTCCAGGAGGTGTCTACACCCGGTTTGTATACAAATAATTTTGAGCCGGCTCCCATGATGAAATGACCGTCTGCAGTAATAGCAAAATCTTCACTTCCAGGTACTGTCTCGGTAATGATACTGGCTCTTTGTGTTACGGGGTCGTATTCTTTAATATACCAAAACTCACTGGATATCTTGTGCACATAGATAAGGTGCCCTTTGTCTGTGGATGCCAGGCAGCGCCCGATATCAGAAGTAAATATCAAAGGATCCCTGGATTCAATATCTACGATAGCCAATTGATTGGGTGTGGCTACCAAAAACAAGGCAACCGTCTTGTCATCAAGCCAGGTATGATACCCTACATTTTTGATATCTGGCAAAACCGAGATTTCCTGTCCTCTGGGTTTGTTTTCATATTTGTACAATCGCTGTGTAGCAGAAGCTGCATCATCCACTCTTACGCAGGAGATATATTTTTTATCAGGAGTGACCACAGGAGAATATTCGCTTTTTGGGGTAAAAGTGATACGTTGGCGGGTCCTCGTGATTAAATTGAACAAATGTATATCGGACTCACCTTCTTGAGGTATCTGGACGGTCAGATACAATTCGTTTTCATTTTTAAAAAAAGGTTGATTATTATAACCTGCATTGTTAAAGCTGGTCAAAAGCCTGGGGGTATGTACGACGGTATGCCCATCTGCAAGGCTTTGTAAATCAAAAAGATATACCTGACTGACGGGTACCTGAGACCAAGCAAAATGGGTGACAAGCATAGTACAATATATCAGTACAATCTTTCTGATCATTTTTTATTGGCAGTGGTGAATAATCTGTCCCAATTGATACCATTGGCTATTTTACCATTTTTAGTTGAAAACCATATAAATAAAGGTTTGCCTACGATATGATCTTCGGGTACGTAGCCCCAGGATCGGGAGTCTTCACTATTATGCCGATTGTCCCCCATAGCCCAATAATAGTCCATTTTAAATGTATACGAGTTGGATTCTACCCCGTTGATAAAAATCTTATCGTCCTTGACTTCCAGCTTATTTTGTTCGTAGACTCCAATGATCCTTTGATACAGGGGGAGGTTTTCAAGGTTTAGAGCAGTGGTAGCACCGGCTTTAGGGATATATATCGGACCATAATTATCTACCGTCCAACCTTTAGACAGTGGAGTATCGTAGGGAAACATAGGGCGAGCTTCCTGGGGCATGACCTGGATATATATCGTCGAATCCATTGCCTGGATCTTTCTGACCTGCACACTGTCCAGAAAATAAATGCCCATCTGAGGCATGGCTTCACTCAGGTTGATGCCTAATCCATCCAGTTTCCTTTGATTGATCTGATTGTTTTGAGACAGGAGGCGATACATAAACTGCATATGCTCAGGATTGTAGGCAGCGACCCCATTGATATACAGCTGTCTATTAATGATCTGTAGACTATCCCCTGCTATGGCAACACACCTTTTGATATAGTGATCCTTTTTGTCAACTGGTCGTGTGATCAACTTAGCACTCCTCACAGCTTGCTTGACAAAAGCTTCTCTCCGATACTGATCGATGGTATAGGCCCTGTCTGGAGCAAGATAGACGCTGTCTCCAACCGGCCAGTTGAATACGAAGGGCTGGTTTCGCTGGACTTCCTGGAGTTTGGGTAATCGGGTATATTTAAAACTTGGTTTTCTCAGGTAAGATTCCGTATTGATGATAGGTATCGTATTGTGCAATAAAGGAATCATTACGAAGGTCATAGGCAATCTGACGCCATAATGTGCTTTGCTTACAAATAAAAAATCTCCAACTTTCAGACTGCCTTCCATAGACGAAGTAGGGATCATATAAGCTTCGATCAAAAACATTCTGATAAAAGCAGCTGCAAATACAGCGAATATGATCGACTCTGCCCATTCCCTGAGGGCGCTTTTTTTAAATATATTGGTGGCCTGGAGTTTTGACACCGTTTTGGTATCATTTTTCTCCTGAGCAGAAGCTAGTTTGGAGAAAAATTCTTTTTCCTCCGTAAGGATGGGGCCATTGTATTTTGCATCTTTGGAGAATCCAAGCCATAGTGCATAAAAAGGAGCTCCAACCACTGCCAATAGACTATGTAAAAATGAATGTTTGCCAAAGGATCTGGCCAGGTCGATGATCAGGGCAGCAAATATGAAAATATTGACGATCGGAAAGAGCATCCACCAGGCGTGGGATTTTTTGCGACCTACGATGCCCGCCAATTCGTACAGATTGAGACCGGGTACCAGGCCTTTCCAGGCTTCTACGCCTGCTTTGGGAAATACGAAGTACATGCCGGCGCTAAAAATGATATATCCTATGAGTAAAAACAAAAACATACTGTTGATTTATTGTAAGAGAAGCCAAAGATAAGACATTAAGAGGAAGCCAAAGGACCTTTAGACGAAACTTCGCAGAGCTCCGATTGATGCATTTTAACCAATCCATTTTAAAGAAACAGAACGTTAAAAATTCTAACTTGCGAATGAGTTAAGGGGCTGCCATCCAGCCTATTAAGCATCTGGATACTTGACTTCCCAAGCCATCAGACGATTATTGTTATCATTTGAAGGCGGCCAGGGTTATTATTAATGAAGTATAATTAAATGATGATGAAAAGGCATATATTTAGACATCTACTTAA
The DNA here is from genome assembly GCA_016709995.1 of Saprospiraceae bacterium. Classification (NCBI taxonomy): domain Bacteria; kingdom Pseudomonadati; phylum Bacteroidota; class Saprospiria; order Saprospirales; family Saprospiraceae; species Saprospiraceae bacterium. The sequence continues at coordinate 1,798,352 of JADJLQ010000001.1, read as the reverse complement.
TCCTATCCAATGAAAGCTATATTATTTATTTGCAGTTTATGTTTTTGGGTGCTAAGCTCCGGACAAAATTACAAGGACATTAAGCTGGTTGATTTTCAACCTCGTTCTATCTACCATATCCCTGTGACCAAAGTCGCAGCTGCCAGATATCCGGTCATCGACTTTCATTCGCACGATTACCCAAAAGACGATGCTGCCGTCGATGCCTGGGTGAGGACGATGCAGGAGTGCAATATCAAGAAGACCATCATCTTGTCCTATCAAACCGGCCTGGCTTTTGATGCTATTATAAAAAAATACAGCCGGTATCCGGATCAGTTTGAGGTATGGTGCGGGTTTGACTATAAAGGATATCCTGAGGTGGGCTGGCAGGCTAATGCTTTAAAGGAGTTGGAGCGATGCCATCAGATGGGTGCCAAAGGGGTGGGAGAGCTTGGCGATAAGGGATTGGGCGAGTTTTATTCAAAACCTACTCCGGGATATGGCTTGCATATAGATGATCTACAGATGCAACCTTTGATCAGGCGATGTGGTGAGCTCAGAATGCCCATCAGCATCCATGTAGCGGAAGACGCATGGATGTATGAAGCTGATGATGCTTATAATGACGGGCTGCTCAATGCCGGCAAATGGAAAGTGGATATGTCCAAAACAGGCATTATCGGACACGATGCCCTGGTCAATACACTGGAAAATGCAGTGAAAAACAATCCCGGGACTACCTTCATAGCTTGTCACCTGGCCAATTGTTGTTCTAACCTGGATCGGTTGGGAGCGATGTTTGACCGATATCCTAATGTATATTCGGAGATGGCTGCCAGATTTGGAGAAATAGCACCCATACCCCGCAAAGTCAAAGCATTTATGGAAAAATATGCTGATCGATTAGTATACGGTACTGATATGGGTACAGCTACGCATATGTATCAAACCACCTTCAGAATATTGGAGTCCGCCGACGAGCATTTTTATGAAAGGGACCTTTTTAATTACCACTGGCCACTCCACGGTCTGAGTTTAAGCCACAAAGCTTTGAAGAAAATTTATAGTGGGAATGCAAAAAGATTAATGAACTAACCCGATTTCAGTGATACAAAAATTGGGATTAATTACCAGCTCACTTACATCTTATAAAAAACTGCCAAGCTTCGAGGTGTACATCGATATCGCCAGGATAATCATGTTTGCCTCCAATCACTTTGAGCAGGGTAACCTCCGGTTTTTTCTTTGATTTGAAGGTATATCGTTCAATGGTTTTTCCGTCATTGGGATCAGTATCAGGATACAGTGATTTAACAGGATCGCCGGTGTAACCCGCCAGGTCTCTTTGTGTGCTTCGGTACAATCCATATTGTCATCATCAGGCAGGTTGGCGATGATAGCTGTGATGGCCGTTATTTTGTCAGGCATGGTCAGCGCTAGTTTGTAACACATATGACCGCCGCCGGAAGTGCCTACGGCAAAAACTTTTTTTGTATTGATTTTATACTTTGATTTGAAATAATCGATCATGCCGGTGAAAAACGCTTCTTCGTTGATGTTTTCAGTATTGGCCAGGGAGGAGGCGATTTTGCGACATTCATTCCAATAGTTTTTGTAGCCGGTAGGGTAGACGAGAATCACATTTTCATTGGACACTGATTTTATAAAGTTTTGGGTAGTTTTCATTTGTCCTGGTCCGCTACCACCAGACCCATGTAAGATGAATACCAGGCTTGCTTTGGCCTTGACGGCATCGGGTAACACATAATGAAAAGTCCTTTGATGGCCTTCTATGAGGATGGAGTCTGCCTGGCTTTGCATTGAAGAACAAAAGACACCTAAAATGATAATTAGAAAATAAAATCGCATATAAATAAATTGGTTGAATAAAGCGGGTAGATTAACCACCAAGGGGTGGGCTTGAGTATGTGCGGAAGATAACCTTGTTGGTTTGAGCGACGATAAATAAAGCATGATTAAAGATTTTTTAAAAGATCACCTTTCCCCTGATCCAATGCTTCGTGGATCAGGTTATCACCACAGTGATTACAATAATTGGCATCTTTAGGATTTTTGTGGTCACAGAGGCTGCATACCAAGGGTTCATCTCCAGGTCTCATCATTTGTGAGGTCACTATGCCGGTGGGTACGGCGATGATCGCATATCCGATGATCATAGCCGCAGAAGCGATCAGTTTACCTATGACAGTACCTGGTACTATATCGCCATAGCCCACGGTAGTCACTGTAATAATGGCCCAGTATATACTTTGTGGAATACTGGTAAAACCATGTTCACTACCTTCTATCACATACATCAGGGTGCCAAGCAAAATGACTATCGACAGTATAAACATGAAAAATATACTGATCTTATACAGACTTGTTCTCAAAGCATTGGCCAGGCTGGCAGCTTCCCGATTGAAACGTACCAATTTGAATACTCTGAACACCCGCAGTAGTCGAAAAATCCGTACCACCAAAGTGTAGTGGGTTCCAATACCTATCATGGTGAGATAGGTGGGTAGGATGGACATCAAATCTATCACCCCCCAAAAACTAAAAAGATAAGCGAGGGGTTTGGGGCTAATCCACAACCTCAGTACAAACTCGATAGTAAATAGTATAGTAAATATCCATTCGACATAAATAAAAGCAGCACTATACTGGTTGCCGAATTCTGGGATACTCTCAAATACAACGATGGCTACACTTAAGAGGATGATCCAGAGCAGCAGGATATCAAAGAGCCTGCCTGCTCTGGTTTCTACACCAAATACTATACGGTGAAGTCTGGATCTGATTTCTTTAATCGCGGACATTTAAATCAATATAGCTAGCCAATAATTTGCTAAAATAGATAAATCTGAGTTTCTGCTCATTCAACCAGGTATTGATGCGTATGCAAAAAGGATTTCTCAAAATCCGGCGTAGTCACACTAACCCCTATTCCGCCTATCATCTAATGTATAGTCTTTAAAACATCTTTTACAAAGGTCGTTATATCAAACCCATCGCCTTGTGTACAACCCAATCGTACGATCACCATCTTTTTGGAGGGTATGATTATGACATATTGCCCTTCAAAACCATCCGCGTAAAAGGCATCTTGCGGGAATTCAGGATCCTGATGATTGATCCAAAACTGAGCAGCATAGGTACCCTGGGAGTGGGGTGTTTCGGTTGATGAATATTGTACCCATCCCTGCGGCAAAATTTGTTCACCCTGCCACAGTCCATCTTGTAAATATAATTGACCGAACCTGGCCCAGTCCCTTGCAGTGGCATACATATAAGATGACCCGACGAAAGTGCCGGATGCATCAGGTTCGAGTACGGCACTGTTCATGCCAATTTTGTCAAATAGCCTTACATACGGGAAGGCTTGATACGCTTCAAGGGAAGGGAACTGCCTTCGCATGATCTCCTGCAATATATTGGTCGTACCACTGGAATAATACCATTCTGTGCCCGGCGTAGACTTTAATTTACTTTGTAAAGCATAAGCACCAGCCCCTTTTTCTCTAAAGAGCATTTTGGTCGCATCACTGGGCGTGGAATAATCTTCAACAAAATCGAGACCACTGGTCATCCGCAACAGATGATCCAAAGTGATTTTTTGCCGTGCATCATTTTTCCATTCTTCGACTGGTGCTGGATCTGCTGCAGTTAGTTTTCCATCTTTGACCAGGATGCCTACCAAAGCATTGGTGACACTTTTAGTCATGGACCATCCCATCAGGGGGGTTTGAGCTGTGATGCCGGGGGCATATTGTTCCACTATGGGTTTGCCTTGATAGAGTAGGACGATCGCCCTGGTCCTTTTGACTACGGTGGAATCAAGTTCCATAAAGGCGGTATCTAAAACTTTACGGAGTCGGATAGAATCAATGTTTGCTGGAAATGATTCATAGTTGTAAAAAGAATCTTCCGGGGCAGTTGTATGTGCAGGAGGTGATTGTTCTAAAAGTTCTTTTGAGGTGACCTCATTGAGCAAAGTACATCCCAATCCGGGTCGGTAGATCGCCTGGCTTTTGGCTAACCCGTATATATCGGCCGTGACGAGTTTATGGAGTGTATCCACCTCAATATGGGCAAATGGTATTGTATACAAATCTTCAGACTGGATACTCCTGAAGTCTCGCCCTGAAATGAACATACACGAACAAACGATTTTGGCATCGTAAGAAGCTCCGATAGATGCATACTGCAATCCAAAGCGTACTCCAAAAAAGAGGGCCAAAGCAACACCAAACAGGATGAGATAGATGCTTTTATTTTTTTTGGACATAAGATTAGCGAAATGGATTATCACTCAAAATTGGTAAAATATATCAAAAGAAATTTGATTTTCCTTAGAATGCATGGATCATTATTGTACATCTGAAGTAGTATATTTGAAATAAATCTTTGAAGAAATGAAAAAAATACTCATTACAGTGATTGTAGGCGTTTGGTGTTGCCATTTGATGTCAGGCCAGGTCAATGCCAGGTATCAACCTACCTGGGAGTCACTAAAAAATTATAAACCTGCTCAGTGGGTAGAAGACGCCAAGTTTGGAGTATTTATCCACTGGGGTGTATATGCTGTACCGGCTTTTGGCAATGAATGGTACCCGCGCAATATGTATATGAAAGGGTCTAAAGAGTACAATCACCAGTTGGCGACTTACGGTACGCTGGATACTTTTGGTTACAAAGATTTTATCCCGATGTTTAAAGCCGAAAAATTTAATGCTGATGCCTGGGTGGATTTATTCAAAAGGTCAGGATTCAAATATGTGGTCCCGGTAGCAGAGCATCACGACGGATTTGCCATGTACAAAACAGCACTTTCTACATGGAATGCTTACGACATGGGACCCAAACGAGATATCATCGGGGAACTGGCGGTTGCCACCCGAAAAGCCGGCCTTGTATTCGGATTATCCTCACACCGGATAGAACATTGGTGGTTTATGAATACTGGCCAGCGATACAATACGGATGTCAACAGTGGAAAGTTTGATGATTTCTACGGTCCGGCCAGGGCCCAAAATGAAACGCTTTCTCCTGAATATATGAATGACTGGCTCCTACGCAATATCGAACTCATCGACAATTATCATCCGCAGCTTTTTTGGTTTGATTGGTGGATCGAACAAGCTGCTATGGAGCCTTACAGAAAAAGCTTTGCTTCCTATTACTACAATAAAGGTATCGAATGGAATAAAGAAGTGGTGATCAATTATAAACACGAATCATTTCCGGACAAAGCTGCCATCCTGGACATCGAGCGGGGCAAACTCACCGGTATCCGGGAGCAGCCCTGGCAGACTGATGATGCAGTAGGGTATAAATCCTGGGGATATATCGAAAATGATAGCTTTAAATCATCCAAATACCTTGTCAATAATCTGGTAGACATCGTCAGTAAAAATGGACATTTATTATTGAATATCGGACCCAGAGCTGATGGTAGTATTCCGGATGCAGTGCAAAAAATTTTATTGGAAGTCGGAGCCTGGTTAACCATCAACGGTGAAGCTATCTATGGTACGAGACCATGGAAGATATTTGGAGAAGGACCTACCCAGGTAGCGGGGGGATCTTTTAGTGATGCCAAAGATCAACCATTTACAGCTGACGATATCCGATTTACTAAGAAAGGGGATGATCTGTATATGATCTCCTTAGACAATCCTGTGCATGATTTGAATATAAAAAGCCTGGCTACAGGGGCCGGTCAAAAAATAAAATCCATTCAAATGTTAGGCAGCTCCGGTAAAGTTGTGTGGACTCAATCCTCCTCCGGCCTCCTCATCAAGTCGAATGCGGCCTATCCTGCCAAACAAGCAGTGGTGTATAAGCTGAGGTTTGAATAAATATTGGATCATCAAGGTTGGTTTGAAGGCCAATCTGTTAGTTTTTCCATATTGACGGTAGAAGTGTAGAATATGAAGTATTATTTTGAATTACAATTCAGAATGCTCCAAAGAAATTTGAGTGAATTTGGTCTCCAGCCGCTAATTGCATTTATTGTTTTACCGCTACTGTTTATTGGTGGTTCAGCCGTTTTATTCAGCCGGACTCCGTATGCTGCCTATTTTATTGTCCTGGTATCGCTATATGTAATCTCCCTGTTAGGGCATTCAAAGCGCAATACTTTTCTAAAAACCATATTTTCCTTTGAAAAATATAGGGTGCTGAGACTGGTAGAAAATCTCATTCTGGCCTTGCCTTTTAGTTTGATTTTATTATGGTATCGAGCATATTGGTCAGCGCTACTCGTATTGATCCTGGCCAGCCTGATTTCAGTCGTCACATTGTCTGCAAAGGAGTCGCATACACTGATAACTCCTTTTTCGGCCTACCCCTTTGAATTCACCGTTGGATTCAGGAACTCGTTTCTGATCATTGTATTGGCTTATTTTTTAACCATTATGGGTATTAAGGTCGATAATTTTAATCTTGGTGTGTTTTCTTTGATGCTTATTATAATGATATGCTCAAGTTATTATTTTGAGCTGGAGGATGATTTTTATATTTGGATACACCGGTTAGATTCAAAAGGATTTTTAATGCACAAATTAAAAGTGGCGATGGCCAGTTGCAGTTTACTTTGTCTTCCTATTTTCACCAGTCTTATTTTATTTTATCCTAAAAATTTGAACGCTTTGCTAGCCTTTCAGATTTTGGGGCTTTTATATCTCATACTCATATTGATGGGCAAATACGCCTTGTATCCTCTAAAACCAAATGTTCCGCAAGCTGTTTTGATTGGCATGACTTTGGTTTTGCCCCCTTTACTGATATTCATCATACCATATTTCTTTCTTCAATCTGTCAAACGACTTAAATCAATCCTGCCTTGATCTCTATCCAACATCTGTACAAAACCTATGGATCTAAAGAGGTTTTGAATAATATATCTATTGAGTTCCAGCCAGGAGTGATCCATGGTATTGTAGGCAAAAACGGCGCTGGAAAAACAACTTTTTTTAAATGTATTGCCGGGCTGGAAGCCTACAGGGGTACTATACAAAGTGATCTCCATCCATTAAAAGATTACCTGGGTTATCTACCCACAGACCCTTACTTTTTGTCAAAAATCACAGGAAGAGAATATCTGCGATTATTATTAAACGCACGAGATCTGAAGGTGGCGGATTTTGATGTAAAAAACATTTTTGAACTACCCTTAGATCAATATGCAGATACTTATTCTACCGGGATGAAAAAAAAATTGGCTTTATCTGCACTATTAATGCAAAACAATCAGGTATTTATTCTTGATGAGCCATTTAATGGGGTGGACATCCAGAGTAATATCCTCATCAATGAAATTATACTGCGATTGAGGTCTTTAGGCAAAACGGTGATTCTATCATCGCATATTTTTAGTTCTTTGGAGGATACTTGTGATCATATTCACCTTTTGGATGAAGGACGATTCTTGAAATCTGTTGATAAAGATGACTTTCATCTGTTGGAGCAAGAACTCAAACACGTGATGGTCGGTAAGTCCATTGACTGGATTTGATCTGTTGGTAGGCTTATAATAATCGCTTCAGCAGTTAGAAATTACCTTTTTGGGTCGGTTGAATATAAATATGTGTGAATTATGTAACATATATCTGGTTTGATGTAACACTTGGTCGGTTTAAAAGCTGCAACTTTGCTTTTCTGCGATCGTTCGATCGTTGGTAAATTTTTAACCAAAATGTCAAGAGATAATGGAATCAAGAAGAAAAAAGGCGCTGGGGCAGTTAAAGTAGCCTCTGATTATCAATCCGGTAAGAAGGGTAGCAGAAATAACGTTACACCTCTAAATGCGATTAATCCCGCCAAACCTGTTGCCCCGAAAAAGGCAAATCATAACACGCAACCTGACTTACATCGAATAGTCTCCAGGAGGTGATTATTTATTCGGTCAGGATTAATTTTTAAATATATATCAGTAAAATATGAAGTCACGTAAAAGATTAGGAATTTGGATGGATAATGCTCATGCTCATTTGAAAGAATATCATCGCGAAGTCGTCGAGATCGCGAATGTTGATTCTGACGAAATCGAGAAACCTGCTAAATCGCATCTCGTAAAAGGAGAAAGCAGTTTGCACAATATGGAACAGCCTTTACAAACTGAGTTTTACAAAAGTATTGCTCGGGAAATTCTCGAGTTCAATGATGTTTTGTTATTTGGGCCTGCTGAAGCAAAGACTGAATTATTTAATTTATTGAAAGATGACCAGCTCTATGCTAATATCAAATTCAATATACAAAATTCAGGTCCTTTATCGGACAAACAAGAGAGAGCTGTGATAAAGACTTATTTTAAATAGCAGGTAGAGTAGCAACTCATCGTTATTTTAAGAGGCGATGGATCGTGTCGTTTTCTATTTCTTTTTAGGGAGATAGATGACCAGCTTGGAGAACTCGGCTCAGTAAACTGTCAATTTTTTATTTTAAAATAGGTTTTTTTATGAAGGTAGTTAGAATCAAAGGCAATTGGATCGAACAGAAGAGTAAGCTTAAGAAGAAATATTCAAACCTGACGGAGGCAGATTTTGAATTTGTGGATGGCAAAAAAAGTGAAATGTTTACAAAGCTTCAAGTAACCCTGGGCATGGAAAAAGAGGAAATGCATAAAATGATAGATGCGCTCTAATTTTTGAACTGATTTCCCCTTTTTTGAATCCTTTAATCTTTGAGGTTAAGGGCTGGATTCGTGTTACCTTTTGTACACAAGTATATGCTCAAGGTATATGGGTGGTTGATATCACCCTTTTCGATTCATTACTTAGATGTTGATTGAATTGGACTCAAGATTTATTACAAACAATGCAATATTGAAACCTCTCAAATAAGGTCAATTAATATAGATGACCGATATGAACGAAATATTGAAGGCGCAAGAGTATATAACAAGTGAAATTCTCGAATATGTAACTAATGATGTGGTGACGAAAACCATATTAAAAAAACATCCGCCACTGTAAGGTATCATGGCTTTTGATCAGGGGCAAGGTTTGTTAGAAAAATCTTCTCCTTTTGATCATTTTATGCAATTTATAGATGGAAGTGCAGAAACTTGTCATTTCAGGTGCATCTATTCTTCTGAAAACTGGTCAGTCCATTCTGGTACCAGCCCATGCACCTTTCCACATTAAGCCAAATAGACGATTTAAAATAATACTTACTTTGATTAAAAGCGGATATGAATAAGGTTGTCACCCTATATTTTCCAGGTTGTTTTTCCTTTTTTTTCCTAGATTTTTAAAATAGGTGGGTGTGAGTCCGGTGATTTTCTTAAACTGGTTGGAGAGATGAGCTACGCTACTATAGTGTAGCTGATAGGCAATCTCTGTTAAAGTCAACTCTTCGTATAACAATAATTCTTTGACGCGCTCGATCTTGTGAATGATGATAAATTGTTGGATAGTGATGCCTTTGACTTCAGAAAATGTATTGGCCAGGTAGGTATAGTCGTATCCAAGTTTTTCGCTGATATAATTTGAATAATTGACCTGGGGTATCTCATCAGAATAATGAATCATTTCGATGATGACATTTTTTATCTTTTCGATCAGAATGCTTTTTTTGTCATCAAGTAATTCGAGTCCTGATCGCAACAGGTTTGTTTTTAGCAATTCATGTTGTGGCTCCGTCAGATCTTTCAATAATTCTACCGTGCCAAGATCCACGATAGCATGGGGCAACCCTATTTTTGTCAATTCATCTTTTACGAGCAGTTTACATCGAAGGCTGACCATATATTTGATGTAAAGCGTCATAATTTATTTTAAGAACATGTCCTGGTTAAAAGTCAGGCAATTTCAGTGTAATCTTAACCTATACTTCTAGTTGCCATCCACCATAAAGTTAGTGTTTAAAATCATATAAGCATGCCCCCGCACTTGCCCTTCGGTTAAAAAAGGACATAAAAGGAGTTTAGATCTGCAAAGAAATTCTCTTCAAACTGATGCAAGATGTAGGATTTTACTTTAATCTTCCAGGTCTTCGATGCCCATGTCTCCCAATAGGTCGCTGAATTCGATCCTGGTCTGATGCAATTCTTTGTTCAAAATATTAAAGGATGCCAGTCCATGTAAGACCAATTCTTTGTACACATATTTTTCTTCATCAGCTACCTCTGCTGCTTTCGCCAGCAATCTTTCTAAGCCTGATACCTGCGCTAATGAATCTTCATACTCGTGTTGAGTAGCATCTACTGCCATTTTGAGATCGTGTTCGCCGGCAAACCAGGCTTTGATGATTCCATAGGGGTCCCTGTCATTTTTCTTCAATTTCTCCGGATGAGGGAAGTATTTGAGAAATTCCGTTTTAATAGCTTTGTTTAAAAGTTCGAAGGCTACTTTATATGGGCCGAGTTGTTCTCCTTCGTAGACCAGTTCTACTTTGCCGGTGATGGCAGGGAGTACTCCCACAAAATCGGAGATGCGGGCTACTCCGGAGGACTCATTGTTTTTTAGCATGCGTAGCTCTACCGCACTCACCAGGTTTTCGTAAGCGCTGATACCAAGCCTGGCAGATACACCACTATTGATATCCACCAATTCGCTGGTCCGTGCTTCGAAAGAGATTTGCTCGAGCAGTACTTTGAGCATCTGGGGTACAATGATATTTTTTTCTTCAGGTTTTACTCTCGATTCCTGAGCGGTGATTTTCATAGCCGTCTCCATATCCAGTGGGTAATGGGTGATGATCTGGCTATCTATACGATCTTTAAGTGGAGTGATGATACTGCCCCGATTAGTATAGTCCTCAGGATTGGCAGTGAATAAGAACAGAATGTCCAGGGGAAGCCGCACTTTAAATCCCCGGATCTGGAGGTCACCTTCCTGCAGGATATTGAAAAGAGATACCTGGATGCGGGGCTGCAAGTCAGGTAGCTCATTGATCACGAAGATCGATCGATTGGCTCTCGGGATCATACCATAATGGATCACTCTTTCATCTGCATAAGGTAGTTTGAGGGTGGCAGCTTTGATCGGATCCACATCTCCAATGATGTCGGCTACACTCACATCCGGCGTAGCTAATTTTTCCACATATCGTTCATCCCGATGCAGCCATTCTATCAGAGTCTCATCACCGAGGACTTTGATTCTTTCCTTTGCATGAGGGGAGAGAGGCATCAGCGGGTCGTCATTGATCTCACTGCCTTCTACTACAGGGATATATTCATCCAATAGCCTGACCAATAGCCTGGCCAATCGGGTTTTAGCCTGTCCTCTCAGTCCCAAAAGTAAAATATGGTGCCTCGACAGAATCGCCCGCTCCAAATCCGGTATCACCGTATCATCAAATCCGTGGATACCTTCAAAGATATTGACTTTGTTTTTTAAGGCAGCGATGAGATTGTCACGCATTTCATCTTTGATGTGCTTGGTCTTGTAACCAGACTTTTTAAGATCTCCTAGTGTTTTTATAGTCTCTATTTGCATGTTAGCAGTTTATAGGTTTTTAGTCTTTCTTTAATTATTTCGCGCAAAGGCGCAAAGGCACAACGATTTACTTTAGTATAACCTGCCTCACCTCTTCCTCTTTTTACTCTTTTTATAATCCATAAATATAAATTCCCCCAGTGTATCCAACGTGCTGTAAAATGCTTTACCATTATTGGCACGGGTGAAGGTATCTACAAACTGAGCCAGGTAGGGATCACGAGCTACCATAAAAGTAGTCACGGGGATATGGAGTTTCCTGCACGCGAGCGCGAGCGCGAGCGTACGATTGACGATTTTGCGATCCATGCCAAAGGCATTTTTATAATATTTTTTGCCGATCTTGATACAGGTGGGTTTGCCATCGGTGATCATCATGATCTGTTTGTTAGGGTTTTTGCGCCTTCTTAAGATCGCCATAGCCAGTTCAAGTCCGGCTACGGTATTGGTATGATAGGGCCCCACTTTGAGATAGGGAAGATCTTTCATCTGGATCTCCTGGGCATCATCGCCAAACGTGATGATATCTAAAGTATCCTTGGGATATCGGGTGGTGATGAGCTCAGCCAGGGCCATAGCTACTTTTTTGGCCGGGGTGATCCTGTCTTCACCATAAAGTATCATGGAGTGAGAGATATCAATCATCAGGACGGTACTGGTCTGAGACTGAAAATAGGTCTCATACACCTCCAGGTTGTCTTCCTGCAGGATGAGATCCTCTACACCATGTGCTATCTGGGCGTTTTTGATGGACTCTGTGAGGGCTATCTGATCCAGCCGGTCACCAAATTCATATGGCCTGATCTCAGAGGTATATTCATCACCAAATCCCGATTTAGGGGTATTATGATCACCTTTTTTACTTTTTTTGAGTTGATCAAATATGTCATCCAGAGCAGTTCTGCGGAGGGCTATCTCTAACTTGGCACTGGGATTATGATCTATAAAGCCTTGCCTGTTTTCATTGATATATCCTTTGTCGATCAGGTCCCGGATAAAATCAGCTATACCATAATCTTCCTGGGTTAGTTTGTATCGTTTGTCCAGCTCGGTAAGCCAGGACAGGGCCTCGGTGACATCGCCCGAAGTATGCAACAATAATTCTTTGAATAACTTAAAGAGCTTATCGAAAGGGGTGTCTCCCTCCAGATTAGGATCTTTTTTTCCAAAAAACCAGTGCATCATAGATTATAGATATTGACAAAGATAAAGGAATGTACCATCGCAGAACTTATTCCAATAACTTTGATCTGCTTTACGTTGATTTTTAAACAATGTCGAAGGTGAAAAGTTGATTTTATAGATTAACAAAGTTAACTCACAAGAGGTCGTTTATGCTTGCGTTTACCACTATCAGCCTGTTAACCCATGAAGATCAGTTGTTTATTGCTTAAAATGTATAATCTTCACGCCTCAGATATTGGCACTATATTACATTTCGAATGAACCCAATTCCACCTCCGCTCACGTTCAATAACCAGATCAAGCAGTTAATGATTCTCATGGTGCTGCTGGTGATGATCTATCTGGTGACCAGGGAGCTGTATGTCTTTCTGCCCGGATTGTTTGGAGCGCTGACTTTATATATAATCAGCAGAGGCAGTTATTTTCAATTAATCTATCATTTTAAATGGAAAAAAGGGTGGACAGCCGGACTGTATCTTTTATTTTATCTGTTACTCGTGATCTTGCTTGTATTCATCACGTATAGTATGCTGAAACCCCAGATACAACCCTTGTTGAGCGACCCGGCCACGATGGTGAGTAAAGCAAAGATTGCAATTGAAACTATACAGGTTAAGGCTGGTTTTACCATGATATCTGAGGAGACTTTGTCCAATCTGCAGGATAAACTTAATGTCATCATTCCCTCCATGCTCAATGATACAGCCAACCTGCTGGCCAACCTGGCCTTAATGTTTTTTGTATTGTATTATATGTTAGTGCATGGCAAAGCCATAGAGTCTTATTTGAGCAATATACTGCCCTTAAAGCCTGAAAATATACATTTACTTGCTGTAGAGACCAAGCGCCTCGTCAAAGTGAGTGCTTTGGGCATACCCTTGATATCTATTATCCAGGGTGTCACTGGTGCTATCGGATACTACTTATTTGGAGTGCAGGAGTATGGTCTGTGGGGATTTCTAACGGCTATTTTTGCTTTTTTTCCCGTTGTCGGTACGATGATCATCTGGATACCTTTGGTGCTATATATGTATATGAGTGGAGACACTTTAAATGCTTTCGGGCTGGGATTGTACAGCCTGTTGATCACGGGCAATGTGGACTATCTTTTCAGAATTACTTTTCTCAATAAAGTAGGTCATGTACATCCTATCATCACCGTATTGGGTGTAATCGCAGGACTGAATTTGTTTGGATTTATAGGACTTATATTTGGGCCTTTGCTGCTGAGTTATATCATCCTGTTGTTTAGGATCTATGCCAATGAGTTTTTGATGAAAAAGCCGGACGATGTCAAAGAAAATACACCGTAAGTGGCTATATTAAATTTATACCCTTCCCTCCGTCTGCAACAGATTGGTCTGTTTTGACAAATATTTTAAAACAAGGTAAGCGACCAGGGAAATGATGATACCCACCAACCAGAAATAGTGGTTGATGCCAAAGGCAGCAGTCTTTAGATAATGGAGTGTCATATCAAATACCGCAAATACGATAAATATATTCATCAAACCATTGACCTCTCTAAGAAGCACTTTTCTTAGGCTAAAGGAATAGGCAGGTTTTTGTACAAACCGTAAAGAAGGGATAAATGCGGGTGTATGATCAGCCCAATTGGTATAGGTGCTTCCAAATTTTTTTCTCAAAAACTGTTCTTCGGCAAACATGATCCTTTCATAATATATCCAGTAGAATCCTATAAAAAAAAGAATAAACCAGGCATGTTGGGTGAGCAGGGCGGCTCCCAGCCACATAAAAAAATTGCCCAGGTACAATGGGTGCCTGACCATAGAATAAATCCCTGTAGTGTTCAGTTCGTCAGCCAACTGACCTTTTGTATTGCGCCCTGAGGTATTTTTAGGAGTATGGCCTACCGTATATATTCTGATCAGGAGGCCCAGTACACTCACTGCAAAACAGAGATAAAAATAAGCCGGAGTGATCAAGCGAACGGACTCATTTGTCGTAAATACCCAGAGTGCCAGGGCAAGGACTGCCAGGGGTATAGTCCCTCTGTATTTGAATAAAAAATTGCCCTGGCGCTCAAATTCTTCTAAAAGTGGCATGGATGTTAATGAACTGATTTCGACGCGAAGATAGGATATTGGGGGTAGTAAAATTCATCAAAAATATTTTCAACTAATTCATTATTTCCTTATCATTACTCCTGGGATGCTGTCATCTCTTTAATTGTAGATTTTGATGAAAAGACTTCAGGTATTTTTAATATTCTTTGCTGGCAATTTGAATCTAGCTGCCCAGGTCTATCCAACCATCCTTGATCAGCGCCAACGTGCCCAGGTGATCAATGAAGTGCTGGCGGATAGATTTGAACATCTTTTGCCACAGCTCATGCGGCGGGAGGGTTTTGATATGTGGATATTGATCTCCAGAGAATACAATGAAGACCCTGTGATGAAGACGATGCTGCCGGCTGAATGGATCTCTGCGCGCAGGCGTACGGTGATGGTGTTTTCTGACAATGGGGTAGAAGTGGAGCAATTGGCGATCGCCCGATATGATGTGGGGTTGCTCAAAGCATCCTGGAATCTCAATGTCTATCCTGATCAATGGGATGCATTGATCGAAACCATCACGAAACGCAATCCTAAGAAGATAGGCATCAACTATTCGCCCAATTATGCCCATGCAGATGGTCTGAGCCATTATGAATATGATCAGTTAATCACACGGATACCGGATCCATATAAATCAAGACTCCACTCCGCAGAAAAACTTGCTGTAGCCTGGCTGGAGACCCGAACTACCAAAGAAATGATCTTGTATGAGCATATAGCCAGTATCTCACACCGGATCCTTCGGGAAGGGCTCAGTGATAAAGTGATCCAGCCCGGTGTCACTACCACGGATGATGTAGTATGGTGGTATCGCCAGCGAATCACGGAGTTGGGTCTGGATACCTGGTTTCATCCGACGGTCGACATTCAGCGGCCGGATACGGGCAAGTTCGATCACCTGCGCACTTTCTCCAAGCGGCCCGATATCGAAATCATTCAACCAGGCGATCTGCTCCATGTAGATTTTGGCATCAATTATCTGAGACTGAATACCGATATGCAGGAACATGCTTATGTACTCAAGCCTGGAGAAAATGAAGTACCTGAATATCTGCAAAAGGCTTTCCAGCAAGCTCATAGGCTGCAGGATATTCTCACAGAAAATTTTAAGGCTAATTTAAGTGGAAATCAAATTCTGGCAAATGCCCTGGCCCAGGCAAAATCTGAAGGCATCACAGGAGCTATCTATACACACCCCATTGGATCCCACGGTCATGCTGCCGGCCCGACCATCGGCATGTGGGATAATCAGGGTGTGACCAAAGGTCCGGGAGATTACCCTTTGCACCCACACACTGCTTACTCCATAGAATTAAATGCTTCAGTATCCTTACCTGATTGGAATGGTAAGGTGATCAGGATGATGCTTGAACAAGATGGTTATTTTGATGGTACCGGGTTCAGATATATCGATGGACGACAAGAGGCTGTCTATGCAGTTCAGCGATAAATTCTAAAAAAAAACTAACACACTCTATTCAATTATTACCACTAATAGTTCATTAAAAGCCAAAACTTTCAGATTGCCGGGCGAAATCTATTGGTCAATGAAGGATAAATTGTAAATTGGTTATTCATAAATTTAACCTGGCAATAAAAACTTTTGACATGAAATCATTTAATATCAATAGAAGAGAATTTCTCAAAGGGGCTACAGCTACCATGGCCTATACTGCTCTTGGGCCTCTTGGTCTGGAGCTGATCAATCCGGTCAATCCACTCAAAGTCGGTCTCATCGGTACCGGGTGGTATGGCAAAAGTGACTTGTTTCGATTGATGCAGGTCGCACCGGTAGAAGTGATGGCTTTATGTGATGTAGACAAAAATATGCTGGGTGCTGCTGCTGATCTGGTGACTAAACGCTCAAAATCAGGCAAGACACCCCGACTTTATGGCGATTATAGAAAGTTATTGTCAGAGAATGAACTAGATATCGTTTTAATCGGCACACCGGATCACTGGCATGCACTGCAAATGATCGATGCAGTCAAATCCGGTGCTCACGTATATGTACAAAAACCAATCAGTGTGGATGTGATGGAGGGAGAAGCCATGGTCGCTGCGGCCCGCAAATACAACAAAGTAGTCCAGGTAGGTACCCAAAGAAAAAGCACGCCGCACCTCATCGATGTAAAAAAGAACATAGTAGATGCAGGACTTTTAGGTAAGATATCTCATGTAGAAATGTGTTGTTATCTCCATATGCGCAATGGAAGCAACCCACCCTTAGAACCTATACCTGACTTTTTGGATTATGAGATGTGGACAGGTCCTGCTCCGCTGCGACCGTATGATGGGTTGCCTCACCTCCGGTGGTGGAGGGCTTTTATGGAGTATGGCAATGGCATCACCGGCGATATGTGCGTGCATATGTTTGATACCGTGCGCTGGATGCTCAACCTGGGCTGGCCCAAGAGCATTGTATCTACCGGAGGCATCTATGTACAAAAGGATGCCAAGTCCAATATCTCTGATACCCAATCTGCGATATTTGAATACGATGGACTCAACTGTGTCTGGCAACACAGGACCTGGGGCACGCCTGCAGATCCGGATTATCCATGGTCATTTACTCTATTTGGAGAAAAAGGAACTTTAAAAGCCAGTACGATGCGGGCAGACTTTACGCCTGTCGGCGATGGAGAAAAAATACATAAAGATGTCGTCTACGAAAGAGAAAAATATCCTGAGGACCTGACGGAAGACAGGATAGAGCTCAATGCTGCTCCGGCGACACGCTTGCATATGCTTGATCTGCTCAAATCTATAGACGATCACTCCCGACCAGTAGCAGATATCCAGGAAGGTCATATCTCTACTGCAAGTTGTATCCTAGCCAATCTATCTATGAAACTCAACAGACCACTGAAGTATGATCCTAAAAAAAGGATAGTCACCGGCGACGCAGAAGCAACAGCCTTGCTTAAACGAGCCTACCGAAAACCCTGGATACATCCTGATCCATTAAAAGTCTGATCAGCGAAGCGTACAGGTTAAAAAGTCGATGAATTGAATACTAAAAAATTGTCAATTGGGATCTGGCTAGCCTATTTGTTTTTCAATATAGGGTGCCAGCAGTCTGCAGTTAAAAATACCGGTGACGAAACTACTCCTGTGCTTGCTCCGGAGGAGGAATTAAAATCATTTGCCTTAGAACAAGATTTAGAAATTCGATTGGTCGCCTCGGAGCCATTGGTACAAGATCCTGTGGTGATCCAGTTTGATGAACAAGGCAGAATCTGGGTGGTGGAGATGCGAGGTTTTATGCCGGATATCGATGGCAAAGGTGAAAAAGATCGGGTAGGAAGGATCAATATCTTACTGGACAGAGATGATGATGGGATGATGGACTCTTCGATCATCTACCTGGATAGCCTGGTTTTGCCCCGGGCTCTGGCCCTGGTAGCAGATGGAGCTTTGGTAGTTGAAAACGCAGCTTTGTGGTGGACGAGGGACCTCGATCATGATCTGCATGCAGATAGTAAAGTGTTGATCGACTCGACCTACGCAGGCAATATGTTGCCCGAACACTCTGGCAATGGATTGTGGCGCGGACTGGACAATTGGTATTACAATGCAAAGTCAAGATTGCGATATAAATTAGAGGACGGGCATTGGGTCCGGGACAGTACAGAATTTAGAGGCCAGTGGGGCATCAGCCACGACGATGAAGGCCGCCTCTATTATAATTACAATTGGTCCCAACTACATGCCGATCTGGTGCCACCAAATTATTTTTCAAGAAACAAAAATCATCTAACCACTACAGGTATAGACCATGGGCTTACCCTGGACCGACGGGTATATCCGATCCGTGAGAATATTGCAGTCAATCGAGGCTATATACCCGGTACGCTGGATGAGAACAATCGATTGTTGGAGTTCACTGCAGCCTGCTCACCACTTTATTATAGGGGAGCAGCTATGCCGGCAGCCTATTATGGAAATGTATTTGTATGTGAGCCTTCGGGCAACCTCGTCAAAAGAAATGTAATTGAAAAACATGGGTACATGGTATCAGCCCGTGACCTACATCCCGGACGGGAATTTCTGGCCTCTACCGACGAACGATTCAGGCCGGTGTATCTCTCCAATAGCCCGGATGGCGCCATGTATATCGTAGATATGTATCGTGGACTGATCCAACATGGGGCTTATGTGACCCCTTATCTAAGAGAGCAGACTGTAAAAAGGAAAATGGTTTTGCCCATACACTGTGGTCGCATCTGGAAAGTAGTTGGTAAAACCTCGCAAACCGGGCAAAAAATAGATCTATCAACTGCTTCTAATCAAGCGCTGGTACCATATCTGTCCCATCGGGAGGGGTGGTATCGGGATTTGGCACAAAGACTTTTGGTAGAAAGGAAGGCCGAAGATATTGGTGCTCAACTGTTAGATTCGATTATGCGTGGACGGAATACCATTGGCAGGATCCATGCCCTGTGGACAGCAAAAGACCTGGGCCTCTTGAAGGCAAATGATTTGATCGTGCTTTCCTCAGACACTGAGGAGGCAATCAGATCTACTGCAATAAGGTTATTGGAGCACTTTGCTGAAAATAATGGTGTGGTGAAATCTCAACTTGCAGTTGCTTTGGAGCGAAATTCAAAAAAAGCCGGAGATAAAGAATTGCTTCAGATAGCTTTAAGTGCAGGGGCAGTTGATTTTAATAGAGCAAGTACTACGTTGCTCTTTATACTTAATCGACAGGATACTTCCGCTTTAATGCGGGACGCCATTTTAAGTAGCTTGTATAAAAATGAATATTCTTTTTTAAAAAATCTACAGCAATCTCCCTGGTGGGGGCAATCAACTCCGGCCAAACAGGTCTTTCTGGAAATGTTGGCCACAGCGGTTTTGAAAAATGGTGATGGCGCTGAAATGAATAACCTCTTGACAAATCTATCATCAGCTGATGATCAACTTTGGCAATCAAAAACTATTCTCACTGCGCTCTCAATTCAAGGAAGAAGCAATGCGTTCAAGCCAATCAAATTATCAAAAGCCCCTCCTGTGCTGAATGCTGCCAATTTGCTGGATGACCAACGAATGAAGATCTTGAATCAGATGTTTGAATGGCCCGGACATATCCCTGATAAAAAAACAACGCAGTCCTCCGCCATGACCGGTGAAATAGATCAAAAACAGTTTTCATTGGGGCGGCAGTTTTTTCTGACTACCTGTGCGGGATGTCATGGCAGCGATGGCGCCGGAGTGACTCGGTTTGCGCCAACCTTGATTGGATCTGACTGGGTATTGGGTGACCCAAAAAGACTTGCCCTTTTAATCTTGCATGGTATAGAAGGACCCATAGAAGTGAATGAAAAAAAATATGATGTGCCTGATATTTTACCTGTGATGCCCGCGCACTCGGTCATGGATGATGGTCAGATTACGGCCATCATAAATTATATAAGAAATGAATGGGGCAATGCTGCCGAGCCTGTCAGCAATCGAGTGGTCGGAGGAGCCAGGCATCTCACGCAGGGTAGAGTGATGCCCTGGACAGCCATTGAGCTCAATCAACGAATTCAAAAAGATTTACAAACTAATCCACCTAAATAAATTCTGTCAAGATGAACAAAATACCAGTGCCTACTCAAAGTCCTACGACCAGAAGATCATTTATGCAAAAAACTTCGCTGGCAGCGCTGGCATTTGCTACCCCTTCGTTTCAACATTTTGCCAGGGAGATGCGCATGGGCGTGGTGGTCTATTCCTATGCAAGCCGATGGAACTCTAAGGCAGGTAGTCAAAAATATCCGGGGTTTGTGGATGCTTTGGATCTACTGACCCATTGCCATCAGGTGGGAGCAGGAGGCGTGCAGGTAGGCGTCAATAACTGGTCTGCAGATTTTGCAAAAAAAGTAAGGGACAAAAGAGAACAGCTAGGGCTCTACCTGGAAGGTTCTATTGGGTCACCAAAGGACAGCGAGGATGTGGCGCGATTTGAAAATGAGGTGGTCCAGGCCAAAGAAGCCGGCGTCTCGGTAGTGCGGACCGTGCTGACCTCCGGAAGGAGATACGAAGTATATCATTCTGCTCCCGAGTTTCAAGAAGCCAGAAAAAAAGCCCTGAATATGCTGAGGCTGGCTGAGCCTGTACTCAAAAAACATAAAATGAAACTCGCTGTAGAAAATCATAAGGATTGGAAAGCAGCAGAATTGGTAGAAAATATTAAAACGATCGACAGTGAATGGATTGGGGTGACACTGGACTTTGGCAATAATATCGCTCTGCTGGAAGATCCTATGTATGTGGTAGAGACCCTGGCACCATATATCTTCACGACCCATGTGAAAGATATGGCTGTAGATGAGTTTGAAGATGGAATTCTTTTGTCAGAAGTACCGCTGGGCGAAGGCATTTTGGATCTGACCAGGATGGTATCTGTCTGCAAACAACATAATCCCAAGGTCACGTTTAATCTCGAGATGATCACTCGAGACCCACTGCAAATACCTTGCTTAAAAGAAGACTATTGGTCTACTTTTGGTGATGGGTCAGGAAGAGCGCTTGCTGCTAATCTTCGAATGGTGAGACAGCGCAAATTCAAACCCGCACTACCAACTGTTTCCCAACTCAGTGCCGAAGATAAACTGGCCGTAGAAGAAAAAAATGTAGTGTCTAGTTTCGAATACAGCACTTCTCGTCTTGGCCTCAAATAAAAATATATAATCGTATGAACCTACATTCCAGTATCAATCTACCCGGCGTAAAATTATTTGACCTGACCGGCAGGGTCGCCATCATCACAGGAGGATCCAAAGGGTTGGGCCTGGCTATGGCAGCTGCGTTAGCTTCAGCAGGAGCTTCTATCTTATTAGTGAATCGTAATGCGGAGGAAGGGGAGGCAGCTGCCCGGGCACTCGCTGCACAATTTAATATAAAGGCTGAAGCTTTTAATACTGACATCACGCTTCCTGAACAGACAAAAAGCATGGCTGCTTATGCATTGGATCTTTTTGGTCAAATCGATATCCTCATCAATAGTGCGGGCATTAATATCAGGGGGGCCATCGATGAATTATCATATGAAGATTTTAATAAGGTGATGGAAGTCAATGTCAATGGTACCTGGCTGGCAAGCAAAGCCGTCGTGCCTACCATGAAGTCGCAAGGTTCTGGTAAAATAATCAACCTGGCCAGTACCCTTGGCCTGGTAGGACTGAGCAATCGTACACCCTATACCTCCAGCAAAGGAGCAGTGGTCCAGATGACCAGAGCCCTTGCTTTAGAACTTGCACCGTTCAATATCAATGTCAATGCCATTTGTCCGGGGCCTTTCCTCACAGATATGAACCTCCCGATCGCAGATACCGATGATGGCAAAAAATTTGTGGTTGGTGCTACTGCTCTTGGTCGGTGGGCCAGACTCGAAGAGATTCAAGGTGCTGCCCTCTTATTGGCGAGTGATGCCGGAAGTTATATGGTAGGGTCGATGCTTACTGTAGATGGGGGTTGGACTGCAAGATAAACCGGGGGGCTTTTTTAAGCTGCTTCTTGTTTGATTTAAGAGGTTAAAATTAAAAAAGCCTGATTGAACGGATCTCCAATCAGGCTTGTGTTAAGTATTAGTTTTTATAAATAATATCCTTATTAACCTCCGCCAGGTCCGCCCACCCAACAATGGCTGTTCCATGAACCTCCATCATTAAAGTGTGCTTCGATACCGTATTCACCCGGATTGCTTTCCCATGGACTGCCATTATATCGTGACATGGACCCATTGACCCCAGATTGGTATCTTAGATTTTGCATGTAGGCAGATTTTTTCCACCCCTGGTCGGGCCAATGACCGCTACCCATATCGGTCCAGCTGGATATCGAGTCGTTGCCTGAATCGACAATCTCACCATAAAAAGCTACTTTATCTGCTTTGTTGCGAAGCCCCGTAGCATTAAATAAAGAAGCAGGATAATATCCGATCCATCGTCCATTGCAACAGAACCACCAATTACCTTTATACAATTGATATTTGATTTGCATGATATACTGGGCACCACCCCGTACACTATTAGGGCTGGAGGTTGCTTCCGGATATACTACATTAGAATACTGTATCCAGCCGTCTACATCCCTGTTATAACCGCCTTTATTGTCTCCAGATTTCGTGTAGCCATTCGTTGTGTAGAATACAAATAGGTGAGGTACCCAGTCACCATAGAGATCACGGTATTCCTGCCATCCGGCTTCAATGGTTTGTTTGGAAGATCCCGTGCCCCGGGCCAGTGCTACCTGGAGTAAAGAGAACTCGTCGGATCTATGGACATAAGGATCAAAAGCAGACAAATTGCCATCTGCGCCGTAACAGGTCACTAATTGTGAAGAATAACCATATTCATGTGCAGTACCATCAGCAGGGACATGGATACTGTCACGATCATTGATATACATTTCATAGGTTTTATGACCATGCTTGCTTAGATGCTCATTGAGGGTCTTGAGTGATCCGATTTTGCTGAGGTCGCGTCTGACTATTGGCACAGTACCTTCAGGTCCAAGCTCAGCACCTTTATATTCTAATTCAAATTCGACGGCTTTTACTTTTTGCCTTCCTGAGCCGAGATCCAATGTAAATGATTCAGATGGAGGCGTAGCAAGTTTTTGGCCTTTGGGTAGCTGTGATTCTATAGGGACCCAATCCAGGATCTGACCACTCGGAGTTTTAGTCGTTTTGACTATTTCAAGCTTGGTCCGACGGCTTCTAAAATACTCCAGGATTTCTGCCTTGTTTTTCTTTGTATCCACCGTAATGCGGCCGGATTTGCGCAAGGTGCGACGCAGGTTTTCTTTTTTTTCGTCATTTTCAGGTGACTTTTTGAGTGTACTCATAATTTTTTGGGTTTAGTGTTAAAATGATACGATGGCATGAATGAATCAATGACTGCATTCATCAGCCTACATACTATAATGTTACCACCACAAAATATGTTACCCCTGGAGTATGATTTTAATTTTTTTTTATAGGGAAGATTTTATTCGCCTTCCTTAATCTAACGGTGTAAACTCTGAAAACATATTATTGATTTCCGGTACTGCATTGGTGGGTAAAAAAGTGCATACGGCTCCAAATTCACTCCACATAGCCAAGACCTCCGGATGGCTGTGAGCAGCCTGGATAGCTTCCGGAGAAAGCCATTCGAAGACTTCCAGGACTGTGCCGTCAGCAGATTGCATGATGATAGGCTCGCGACTGGTGACCAGATCGAGTTTTAAGAGCCTTTGATGATGGGTTAGTACCAGTTGGTGCAGTGCTGCCTGCTTACCGTCCAGCGGTTTATAGACGGCTATAGTGATTCTTGGATTCATAATTAAAGTTATCAGAAAATGGTTATTCAACAAAATGCTGGTGGCGCTGGATCATATCAAGGATAATGGGCATCTGGAGCATGGCTCCTTCATAACCTGCCTTGTACAGTTGCTCGGCCTGGCTAAAATTAAACCGGCTATAGAGATGAATTTCTGTGGGTTCGATGATGATGTCGCAAAGGTCCATCTCAGGTTTGACATTGTTGTATACGGAGAGGTCAAATACTCGGGACATGATCTCCTTCCAGCTGCTTAGATATTTGTCAGACAAGGGGTGATGATTGATCAGGTTGACTCCTAGGATGATATCACATTTACCGATTAGGCACCGTACAGGCATATTCATACCGATACCACCATCCAGGTATTGGCTATCACCGATTTGTATTGGACGGAACAGTAAGGGTACAGAACTGGAGGCACATACGATATCAAATAAATTTCCTTTGCTTTTTATTTCTACCTGGCCGGTATTCAGATTCATGACAGGGACATAGAGTGGCTTGGATAATGCCTCAAAGGAATCGTCTTTGAGGAGCTTTTCTAATAATTGTTTTAAATAACTCATATCACCCAGCCCTTTGTCCGGCCAGTTTAATCCAAATATCCTCAGAAAATTAGTGTTGCGAATCGAGGAGAGCATATCCTTCGCTGGAATTCCGGCTGCAAACAAGGCACCAATGATCGCGCCGGCACTGGTGCCTGCGATCATATCGATCTGAATGTCATGATCCATCAAAGCTTGAAGTACTCCTATATGGGCAATGCCTTTTGCACCCCCTCCACTCAATGATATTCCTGTTTTCATTTTGATTTATTTAGTGGATCATTACTTCTATGAGAACACTGGATGTTAAAAATTATTATATGATTTTATTTTATTGGTGAGATTGTATGTGAGTGCAGCAGTTTTGTATCAGGGTCGACCAGCAAATCTATTGGTTTTTCATTGGCATCAAAACTAAAGGTAGTCATGGAAGTATTGATAGGAAGTGTATGCCTGATGTTTTCTTTTTTATTCATGACCAGGGATAAATCCAAAGGAAAAGAATATGGATCTTTCTGGGTCTGGAGGATGGTGCCGGTGACAAGTTTGGCAGCAGGGTCAAACTTCCAGGTGATGGTCAGAATAGGATGTCCTGCAGTGTACAGCCACTGTTTAAAAAATTGATGGAGATTTTGACCGGACACTGATTCGAAAACCTCTTGAAGATCTTCCGTACCTGCAGTATGACCTGCATAGCGTACATAATATTGTCGGATAGCTTGATGAAAAATCGAATCGCCCAATTCCATGCGTAGCATATGAAGTACCCAGCCACCTTTTTGATAGGTATTGGGATTGAGCAGCTTCATATAATCCCTGGTGGTAGTATCTATGACAGGTGTGTTTTTTTTCCTGGAGTAATCGACGATAAGATTTCTGCTTTTCGAAAGCAGCTCGATCATTTTTTCTTTGCCGTATTTTTCTTCTTCATACAGCATGGCAAAATAGGTAGCAAACCCTTCGCTAAGCCACAGATGCCCAAAGCTTTTTTCAGTCGCCATATTGCCAAACCACTGGTGTGCGATCTCATGCGCGATCATGTTTTCATTGCTGCGATCACCCTTGATGCTTTTTTCGGAATAAAAAATCGTGTTGGCATTTTCCAGGCCGCCGAACCTGGTTTTAGACTCTACATTGGCTAGTTTTTTATACGCATAAGGTCCAATATATTGTATGTAGAATGGGAGGATCTCTTTGGCCAAAGCATAGTCATAAAAACCTTTTTCCTTGTCTTCGGGGTATACCCAACTGTAAATAGGTATACAGTCATGCACGTAACCCGCAAGATTCACGGCAAAGTCTGCCACTCCAATGACCATGACCTTAGTAGATAATGGAACCTCCTCCTTCCAAACAGTCAATTTTGAATTAGAAGGAAGGTTTGTTTCTTCCATCCGGATGCCATTGGCCACCACCTGGTAATGGTCGGGGGCAATGATCTTAAATTCAAGTGAAGCTTTATCTGATGGATCATCATGACAGACCAACCAATGATGCCCTCTATCCGGCCAATTATCGGCAAAAAATGTACGATGACCATATTTGTTTTTAGAGATGATGAGGCCGTCCTTTGGGACTCCTTTGTATTGGATATGCACCCGTACAGTATCATTTTTAGATAATGGTCTATGGATCAAAATCCGATCATTTTGATGCAGGTAATCAAGGGGTGATTCTGTTCCATTTTCATCTAGGCTGATCCAGGTAAGCTGGGTGATTTGCATGCCCAGGCCGGTGTCACCCTGGAGTGAGCCTAAGTCTAATTTAATCGCATCGGTGGATTCATCCGTTGTGAGCAGGATAGTTGCATCAGTTAGGATAGTATCATTTTGATCGTTGAGTTCTATTTGAAAGCCATAGTGTAAGACATCCGGATAGATGGCATGTTTTGGCGTATGGTTAGCAAAGAAAAAAGACAAAAAGTATAGCAGGTACTCCATGGTCTTTGAAGGTAAAGTTTAAAATCGAGGACAGAAAAAACTAGCATTGTCATAATTGCCAATAAGGGCAATCGAAAGCTCGAATACACTTTGTTGAAAGTAGGATGGGGCAAAACGCCTTAGATTGGCGTCATAACTCAGACCCAGGTTGACGCTGCCAAGTCCAAATGCAATATGAGGTACAAAAGATTCTAGAGCGACACTCTTGACTCCTTTGACCAATCGGAGGTAGCCACCAGCATAAAGGCTGTTATTGCCGTCCTGGTTGAGCGGTAGCTTGATCAGTGCGCCTGTATTTAGTTGAAAATGAGGTCCCTGATTTAATATCCATATTCTGGGCATAAATACCATCTGGTCTCCGGACATAGGCATAGCTCCGGTAGCATGGAATGATAACAAGCCATATAACGGTTGTTTGATGGGCTCAATGCCCAGAGGAGGGGATAAATTGAAAAAAGAAAAATCCGGGCTCGTGATATGATGCATACTGATGCCCAGGGTAAGTCCTTTGGATTCTGACGCACTCCAGGAATAATTTAATCCCAGCGAGAGCTCGGTGCTGCTAATATTGTTTTCCGGCAGGACTTCACGGCTATTATTGGAATACCCGGAGCCTTCTACATACTGATCTCCAAAAGTCAGATTTTCATAATTGACTCCTCGCTGGAGAATACCGAGTTTGGTTCCAAAACTGAGAAATTGATTTTTGCCCGTTCTTTTGTGATAAGCCACATACATGGCGAGTTCGTTGGTGTTAAAATCAAACCCCGGAGATTTGTCCGACAAAAAACTGAGGCCAATGCCCATGAGATCATTTCTAAAGCCTTTAAGCGGAGGAATAAAATTCATGTCACCGGAAAAAGCCACAGTTTTATAATCGCTACCCTCGATTTTATTCCATTGGTCTCTGTAATTAAGATTTATCCGGTAGCTACCATTGATTAGTCCGGCCTGAGCGGGATTGAGCAGCAGTGGGGCACTGATGTATTGTGAAAAATGTGGGTCCTGAGCAAGGGATAATTGAGTCCATGATATCAATGCGACCATCAACAATGCTTTGCCAAATCCAGTACTACCGTTTTTCATCAAAATCAAAGGTAATCGGTTTTTTATCCTTTGATGGATTGGATGATATCATATTGTGTGATGACATGCCAATTGCCGGCAGTATCCTGAGTCATGACGGCAGGAATCTTGCGATCAAAGTATCTGCTGACGGCCTGTACACCCATATCCAGCGGTACATGAGGCAAAGGGTCATCCATGATAGACTGCACACTTTTTTCAAGGTTGGCGACCGGGTTTTCGAGCACATAACCCAGTACCCTGGTTTCTGTCACCGACCCTATAAAATGAGTGATATCAGTGACCGGGAGCGCTGAAATATCATACTCTTTCATCAGGTTCAGTGCTTCCCTCACGGTGTCTGAGGCTTTTAGGCTCAGGAAACGCTTATCTTCTTTGGCTCGGATCAGGTCTTTGACTTTGATTTCAGTCTCGAGGAAGCCCCTTTCTCTCATCCAGTCATCATTAAATATTTTGCCGACATACCGCGATCCATGATCATGAAAAATGACCACAACGACATCATCCCTGGTCAGTCTGTCTTTAAGTTGTATCAAACCTGCAAGTGCTGATCCGGCAGAATAGCCCATCAGAAGTCCTTCTTCCCGGGCTAGTCTTCTCGCCGCCAAGGCAGCATCTTTGTCTGTGACCTTTTCAAAATAATCTATCGTCTTAAAATCTACATTTCTGGGGATGATGTCCTCCCCGATGCCTTCGGTGATATAAGGGTATATTTCTTTTGGGTCTAACAGGCCGGTCTCGTGATATTTTTTGAGGGCTGATCCGTAAGTATCTATCCCCCAGATCTTGATATCGGGGTTTTTGGACTTTAAAAATCTGCCGGTGCCGGAGATCGTACCCCCTGTACCAACGCCTGCAATTAAGTGGGTGATCGTGCCATCCGTCTGATCCCAGATCTCAGGTCCGGTACTCTCAAAATGTGCCTGACTGTTAGAGAGGTTATCATATTGATTACTCCAAAATGAATTTGGGATGCTTTTGGACAATCGTTCTGCCACAGAATAATAGGACTTAGGGTCGGATGATTCCACATTGGTAGGGCACACGATGACTTCAGCTCCAAAAGCTTTCAGTAAATTGATTTTTTCAGAGGATTGTTTGTCCGTGGTAGTGAATATACATTTGTATCCTTTGACTGCTGCGATGATCGCCAGACCCATACCGGTATTGCCAGAGGTACATTCTATGATCGTGCCACCGGGCAGAAGCTGCCTGGTTTCTTCTGCATCTTTGATCATTTTCATAGCCATCCGGTCTTTAATAGAATGGCCGGGATTGTATGTTTCTACCTTGGCATATACGGTAGCAGCTATTTCGTCACAGACTTTATGGAGCCTGATCATCGGGGTATTGCCAATGGTTTCTAAAACGTTCTCAAAGACTTTCATCTGTTCTTATTTATTGATTATCAATGGATAGCAAGCGTTATTGAAAGGGTCCAGCTTGCAAAATGATTCAAATCAGGATAGGTATTATGCTTCTGAATCCCACCTGGAGTGGCTTTTCAACTCACCGTAGGGTGATTCGAACTCTGTCTATCAAAGACACAAATTTACTGAATCGTTTCTTCTACGAAGCGAAGTTTGACATAAAACTTGCCATCTATCGCACCCAGTAGATTGGCTACTCCCGGAGAAACTACTACGCTTACATCCTCTGCATACAATTTTGGGGGCATATTGGACAACACCTTAGCATAGATCTTGCGATGCGTCATTGGATTGGTGAGCTCCACGATAGAATTGACCGGAGCAGTGGGGTGCAATACATATAAATCAGTGGAAGTGCTATTGGATTTGGACCATTGAGCGATACCATTGCTGGTGATCATGCGTCTTTTGAGTACTTTCGATTTCTCAGGTCTGTAAAGGGCTCCGGTTGATTTGATCTCATTGGCCCGTGAGGTGTTTTCCATCTTAGAATTATCTGTGGCAGCCTCAGATTTGGTATCAATTCTGTCTTTGATATTGATTTCTGCCAGATCTTCAGTCAAAGGGATGAGGCGATCAGCAGAATTTTCCTTTTCACTGTACTTGCTCACCCATTTATCCGAAGGAGGAGATATGGCTTTATATTCTTCAGTAAATATATTTGGATTAGACTCTGACCACTTTTGTTCAAGTGTATGCTGCTCATTTTTGACTATATCTTGTTTAAAATCCGGAGCCCCCTGGCTTTTCTTCAATGGGTCGTACCAGCCGATTAAGAGCTTTTGACCTACCTTGATCGTATGAGAAGCCAACTGATTTCTTTTCATTAAATCTTCAAAAGACATATTAAAATATACTTTGGCAATGCGGTAAAGGTTGTCTTTGGGCTGGATGATATAGTACATTTGAGAGTAGGACTGGTCAGTCACCAGGTCAACTTCATTGGTGATGATATGGTCGGTAGCCAAGGGTACCCTGATGATATCATTGACCCCCAGCACCCGGCTTTTCAACACGGGATTATAATCATAGATGTCATACAGATCTATGCCGTAAGCATTGGACAAAGAGTATAAAGTCTGTTTTTTTTGTACCTGATGTAGCACAAATTTGCCATAGGTCTCATCCAGGGACACGATGATCGTGTCTTTGACATATCCATTGCCAGCAGCTGCTGGTGTGGCCAGGCATTGCATGATGATACTGAGTATGATCCCTACTTTCCACGCGTTAATATGCATACAACTCATTTAATATTAATTGCAAAAATATTAAATATTATTATAATATGATCATTTATAAATTTAATTTTATCGTATGAAAGTTTTGGGAGTGATTCCGGCTCGATATGGATCTTCAAGGTTTCCTGGCAAACCTCTCGCTACCATTCTGGGCAAGCCGATGATCGAACATGTCTATAGAGGGAGCCATGAAAGTACTAAATTATTTGATTTGGTCGTAGCTACGGATGATCGCTCCATCTATGAGGTGGTCCATCAATTTGGAGGCAAAGCCATCATGACCTCAGCCGACCATATGACAGGCACCAGTCGATGCGCAGAGATCGCCGGGGAGTTTCCCGAGGCAGATTGGGTGATCAATATCCAGGGGGATGAGCCGATGATCCATGGTCGCTTGATCGACCAGATGATTGATCTAATCAGCAGGTCTCCGGAGGCTTCTATCATTACCCTGGTCAGGAGCATGGACCGTGTGGAGCAGGTGAATAATCCCAATATAGTCAAATGTGTGTTTGATAAAGACTTTAAAGCCCTGTATTTCAGCCGCAGCGTGATCCCATATCCCAGATACCAGTCAGCCGCGGTGTATTATCAACATATCGGGATCTATGCCTATAAAAAAAGTATACTCTCCGAACTGATTGCCTTGGACCCTCAGCCCCTGGAGGCTGCAGAATCCCTGGAACAATTGCGGTGGTTAGCTTGTGGATATGACATCCGAATAGGGCTGACTGATTATATCGCGCATGGGGTGGATGTACCGGAGGATATAGAGTATGTCGAGCGCATGATGGTGCCTTACTTAAGAAACTGACCATTGAAAGAATGGGGTAATAGTTCTTTGATACTGTCAAAAGATTTTATTTGAGAACCGTCTTTCATGCCTACTATGACTCTGATGGGTGCGCCTTGTTTGTCTTCAAACTCGCTGATGACCTGGCGACAGGCACCACATGGAAAGGCTGGTCCCGGGATCGGGTGATCTTCACTGCTGCAAACGACGGCGATACTCCATATTTTCCCACCTGGTGCAGAGATATGGGCATGAGCCAGGGCAGTGCGTTCTGCACATAGACAGAGGGGATAGGATGCATTTTCTATATTGGCTCCCAGGTATATGGCGCCATTTGATTTAAGTATAGCGGCGCCAACAGCAAATTTTGAATAGGGCGAATAAGAAAATCGCAATGCCCTGACAGCATGTTTCAATAATGATTTATCTGAGGCGATCGAGTTTATATCGGATTTTTTTGAATTTCTATTTGCGATCTTTGATGCCATTTTGATGGTTTATTATTTGATTAATTGAGATTTGTTAAAGACATATTGAAGGATGAACGGACTGCATATCAGGCTGGGTTGATATCAAGGGGTATGGGGCTATTCTTATTTTCTATCCTGATAGCCCATCGTTGGAGTATGAGTGAAATCGCCAAATTTGAATCCTTTTCGATCTTACAATACATTTTATTTTTCTCCTGGTTGCCTGCCTGGGGTATCGTCACCCTGCAGGAAGGAAACAAGGGAAGTAAATCAGAACAAAAATCATTCCTCTTTTCAAATGCTGTGGTTTGTTTACTGGTGGTTATCAGCCTTTTTGGAGTTATATTGATCTGGAGGGCTTCGTTAATTCCATGGTTGGTATTTTCTTTTTACGAGGTGGCTTGCATCCTGGTGATTTTAGCTGGATACTTCATCATGCAGATGCAGGTCTATTATTGTTATATATTCAAAGAGGTAAAGAAACAATGGGTATATGCTATCCTCCAGGTGGGTCTTTGGCTCTTGGTGGCTCTGGCTACAAAAGAATTTGCAGCTTTTATCCAATGGATGGCGATCATCTCCGGGCTATATATCTTGATGTATCTAAAACACTTCGTGCAGGCAGGCTGGAAGTTTGATCGTTTATTTTGGTCCCGGGTGGTGACTTATGGAATTTATCTGGCAGCCGGGGCAGGCACAGTCATCTTTACAGCTTATTATGTGCAGACTTATTTTGGTCTCGGTGATCAGTTTAACTGGTATCGCTACGGTACCAGGGAATTGCCGTTTCTTCCTGCATTGTTAGCGGGTTTTGCTCAGTCTTTTTTGCTGTTCCCTTCCGGTGACGCCAGTGATTTTCCCTATGAAAACCTGAGAAAAGGGTTGGCATTTCAGATGTACCTGATCGTCCTCCCCATCTGTATCCTGATGGTATTTTCGTCTCCTATTTTTACTTTGATTTATGGAGCTCACTTTGAACATGCCGGTACCATGATGAGTATTTTCCTATTGATTTATATCCCCAGGATCTTGCCCACTCCGATGCTGATGCAAGCTTTGAAGCTGAAAGGAGTTTTACTTAGGATTGGAATGTTGGAATTGTGCCTGGTTGTTTTGTCCTTGCCGGTATTGGTGCCCAGATACGGGCTGGTTAGTGTGGCCTGGATTCTGGTATTGGGGACCTTACTCGAAAGGGCCATGCAAATGTATTATTTGCATACTCGTCACGGCATCAAACCCGCTTTGTACCTTCCTTTGCGGGCTTTCGCTGTCTGGACGATTTTTTTAATCAGTGCATGTGTGCTCCATTATTTGCTATGAAAGATTACCAGGAATTAAAAACAACGGCTTTTCACCGGCTTGAGGTAGTATTCGGAGCACGGGAAGCAAAATCGATCTTAAGAATTTTAGAAGAAGATCTATTTACAGGGCCAAAACAAACTTTGAATGATGAATGGCTGTCAGCCTGGGACCGTACCATTGATCGGGTGCTGGCAGATGAGCCCTTGTCTTACATCACCGGCATTCATTATTTTCTTGATTTAAAATTAAAGATGGCGCCCGGAGCCTTGATTCCACGACCCGAAACTGAAGAACTGGTGGTGTCCCTGCTGGATGATCTCAAGCGGAGGTATCACCCCTCCATACGGATCTTTGATATTGGTACCGGATCCGGCTGCATCCCCCTGGCCATAAAATCGAAATACCCCGGGGCAACTATTTTTACCCTGGATATATCAGCACAAGCTTTGTCTATAGCAAGCGCTAATGCCCAGGCATTAGATCTGGATTTAAATTTTATCCGGCAGGATTTTTTGAACGAAACGCTTTGGGATCAATTGCCTGCAGACCTGGATATCGTCGTCAGCAACCCCCCTTATATCCAGGATCATGAGGTCGGGTATATGACGCGATCTACGATATTATACGAACCTTCAGAAGCATTGTTCGCCGGCGCTGATCCACTGATCTTTTATAAAAAAATAGCAGTCTTTTCATTCCAACATTTAAAACCGGGCGGGGCCATATTCCTGGAGATCAATGAATTTCTTGGGGAGGAGACCAGGCAAATATTCGACGATATGGGTTTTGACCATGTCAGGGTACTCAAAGACCTGGGTCATAAGGACCGCATCCTTGTATGCGAGAAAGCGAACTAACTATTTTTTTGCAGGAAATGTATCCCAGAGGGGTTTGACCGGTATCGTATTGTCCAGGGTGATCTGAGTATCTACCATTGGTTTGATAGGCTTCATAGGTACCACGATCGAATCATGGAGGTATTGACGCCTCAAGGTGAGGAAAAATGAATCGACTGCCATTTCTGCTTTTTTTATGGCCTCGGATTTACATATAGAGTCACGCTCGGTGACATAAAGAAGCATACGTTGTTCTACCAACGTTAAGACCGGCTGGGGTATTTTGTCTTTTTGACAGGCAGTCAGGCTCAGGACTATTGATAGTAATGCCAGTTTAATGAGTCGCATCGGTCGTTTTGATAGAATCCAATAATGTATTCATTTCCTCCATTCGCTTTTGGTAGATGCTGTCATAGGCAGAGGTATAATAAGCTTCCTTGCGTTGCGTACAAAGGTCTGTGATGGAGTCCTGGATAGCGAGGGTCTGCCTGATGACGAGTGTGTCTGCTATGGCTATCCATGCTTTGATAGTACGCGGATTGGTTTCATTGCAAGATGAGGTGACGGTGATGAGAATGATGAATAATAGCGCTCTGATCATTTTGCTGCAGATTCTGGTACTTTTTTTCTCAACTCAAAATTTGCCCCCAGGTATACTTTTCTTACTAAGGGGTCGGCAGCCAGAGCTTCTGCGGTGCCTTCTATTAAAATGCTCCCTTCGAAGATCAGGTAAGCTCTGTCCGTGATGGATAGGGTCTCCTGTACATTGTGGTCAGTGATGAGGATACCTATGTTTTTCAATTTAAGCGCTGCGACGATGCTTTGGATATCTTCCACCGCTATAGGGTCGATCCCTGCAAAAGGTTCATCCAAAAGTATAAATTTTGGGTTGGTAGCCAAGGCCCTGGCGATCTCCGTTCTTCTTCTTTCGCCTCCTGATAATGAATCACCTTTGTTCTTTCGCACTTTGTGCAGGCCAAACTCATCAATGAGCGATTCGAGTTTTTCAATTTGAGCCTCTTTGGGGAGGTCAGTCATTTCCAGTACCGCGCTGATATTGTCTTCGACACTCAATTTTCTAAATACAGAAGGTTCCTGGGGGAGATAGCCGATGCCTTTACGCGCGCGCCGGTACATGGGCGCATTGGTGATATCTTCCTGGTTGAGATAGACCTTGCCTTGATTGGGTTTGATAAATCCGACCACCATATAAAAAGTAGTGGTTTTGCCTGCACCATTAGGTCCCAACAATCCTACGATCTCCCCTTGTTTGACATTGATGGAGACATCTTTGACGACTTCCCGTTGGCCGTATTTTTTGTGCAGGTGTTCACTGCGGAGCGTTAAGATTTCATCCATATTGGTTATTTGATCCAGTTGATAGTTTCTCTGAGCTCCCAGTTGGCCCGGACACTATAATTTTTTTTGGTTAATATTTTCTCCGGCTGAATTTTTTTAATGAAATCACCTGCATCCCATCGGCCATTTTTATTGACATCTTCGATAATGCGATAGGTATAATTAGAGGGTGGCAAATGAAGATAAGTCAGCGTCATCATCGATTTTTGATCAAAGATATCGTTTCGGATTATTTTATCCTCTTGTATCAGGCTGAACTTGTACTGTGCTGAAGAATCCAGATCCTTGATCTCCATGACGATCGAGCCACTCTGATCAGTGATCAACCCTTTGATTTTCACACGAAGGGTGTCACCCAGCGCGGTGCTGGCAAAGTTTTTTACAGCCCCGGGCAAGATCACCAGGCTGTAACTACTGCCTTCGATGCAGGGACATTGTATACCCAGCTGATTGATTTCAGTCGCACTATCCAGTATGATGGGATAAGCCACTAGCGTCGTATCATCGATCAAGGAGATGCCGGAAGTATCTATGAGCCCAAGCGGATGATTAAAATCCAATTTTACAAAGTCATCTGTGGTGAGTGTTCTTTGGTCGCGGTGGGTGGGAGAGGCCACAAACGAATCTAATCGCTCCTTACGTATTTTGTTGACAAGAATGGTGTCGACTGCTAAATCATTGTACCTGACTTCCAGCGGCCAATCGCGTTGGGTTGAAGGAAGGTAATATACCATAAGCGTATCTTTAGAAATGAATGGTATTTGGGTGATGGCAATGCTTAATGGCAATGTTTTGAGCTCGGTCAGGGGTATATTGGACTGGATCTTGACCACTCCTGCTACTTCGGTGGAGATACCGGTCAATTTAGGTTTGATAAAAGAGGCAAAATATCGGATTTGGAGCGTAGTGCTGTCTTCTCCGGTGACCACTCTACGGCCAGCAAAACCTATATGTTCTTTGTCCTGATCATAGATATAATTGCTATTGGCATCCTCTAATACAAATAACTGGTAGCTGGTATCTTTGATGTTTTCAATGTTAAAATTCCCTTCTTTGTCGGTGCGGCTAAAATAGGTGGGTCGCTGTTTATATACCACGGAGTCCGCGTCAGATTCGTAAAGCATCACCAATAATTCTTCTTTTGTTTCGCCGGTATAGGCGTCCCTCACTTTACCTGCTACAAAACCTGTATCGATGATATCACCAGTGCTGAATACAAAACGAAGATTTTTGACCGCATTGTTTTCAGTGATGTCTTTGATGGCCTGACCAAAATTGACCGTATAAGTAGTCTGCTCCTTAAGGACCTCCCTTGGGTCCAGTTTAATCTGGACTCCTTTTCCTTTAAGTTCTATTTTGGGAGCATATTGGAGTGGGGGAGAGATCACTACTTGTTTAAAAGCATTGTCCAGCTTGATCCATTCATCAAATTTTAAAATGATCGGTATTTTGGTTTGATCCGGTCTGAAATTTTTTTGCATAGCCGGGGTAGAATTGGCTGTGTCTATACCGGGAGGCGTGGTGTCACGGGGACCTCCGTCCGGCTGACCGATATTGGCACACTGCATCAGTGTCATGCACACGCTCCATAATACACTATAACCTATGATACTCCTCATTGCAAAGAATGCGCAAAGGTAAAAGTATCTGGTCAACCAATGGCCTTGGTATTGAACCTCGGATGAAACTTGTGTAAAGTCTCTCTCAGATAGTCCGTGTCCAGGTGCGTGTAGATCTCCGTAGTAGTGATCGATTCATGCCCAAGCATGTCCTGTACTGCCTTGAGGTCAGCCCCACGTTCCACCAGGTGGGTGGCGAAAGAATGCCTGAAAGTATGTGGACTGACTCGCTTGTGGATACCGGCGCTGGCCGTGAGGTCTTTGATGAGTTGGAATACCATGATCCGCGAAAGTTTGCTGCCGCGCAGATTGAGAAACAAGATGTCTTCAGATCCTTTGGTGATGGTTTTCATCGTTCGGCGCACCCCTTCCCGGTACAACATGATGTGTTTAAGCGCTTCGGACCCGATAGGCACGATGCGTTCCTTATTGTTTTTACCGATGACTTTGACGAAGCCAATATCTTCATAGATGGCTGATATCCTTAAATTTATAAGCTCGCTTACCCTCAATCCGCAGGCATATAGGGTCTCCAGCATGGCTCGGTTACGCACCCCACTGTCCGTACTCAGATCGATTAGCGACAAGACCAGGTTGATTTCGTCGAGGCTAAGGACATCAGGATATTTTTTGGAAAGTTTGGGACCTTCTAAAAGTTCGGTAGGGTCATCCATACATAAGTCCTCGATGATCAGGTATTTATAAAAAGCCCTGATACCCGAGCGGGTGCGTGCCTGTGATCTTTCGTCTTGTCCTTCGACATCGAGGTGCTTGACAAAGGCTACCAGGTGTTCCAGCTGGAGCTTTTCGGGCCACAGGCCGGGGAAGGTGTCCATCGCAAACGCAGCAAGCTTTTCAGAGTCCCGCTCATAGGCTTCCACTGAATTAGGTGAAAGTCCTCTTTCGAGCTTGAGGTAAGCTGTAAATCCTTTGATGGTAGATCTCCAATCCATACAAGCAAAGATATATTATATTTTTTTGTAATATATTGTTGATTGAGACGCAATGCCACCAAATCATTTTTTTTCGCTTAAATTTGTTTGATGGAACCCGTGGTATCTGTGACACGATTTGAAGATTTGGACCTGTCCAAACTATATACGTACGCAGATTATCTGACCTGGAATTTTAAAGAACGTGTAGAGCTCATCAAGGGAAAGATTTTTAAAATGAGTCCTGCCCCACCATCAATTCACCAACATATTTCAAGTCAAATTCATGGAAATTTATTTAGTTTCCTGAGAGGTAAGTCCTGTTTGGTATTTTCAGCCCCGTTTGATGTCAGACTTTCTGCTAACGACGCACTTAGTGAAGAAATTACTACTGTAGTACAACCTGACCTCTGTGTGATATGTGATAAAACAAAGATCGATCGGAGAGGATGCGTAGGCGCTCCAGACCTCATTATTGAGATCTTATCGCCTTCCAATGATCAGATAGAAGTCACCAAAAAATATGCGCTTTACGAAACCATCCGTGTAAAAGAATACTGGATCGTCTATCCATATGAGACCATCATCCAGGTGTACACCTTAAATGAGGCAGGTCAATATGTCACCTCGAAGCCTTACGCACCGGGTGGCACGATCAAATCCACTGTTTTGGAAGGATTTGAGCTGGAGGTAGCTACTATATTCCAGGGGTTGGACTTTAATCTTATGTAAAAATTACCCTTTTACAGACCGGAGAAGTTTTTATATTTGCGCCCTCTTAAGGCGTTTTATTGCCTTTGAGGATTGACATCATGGCGTGGTAGCTCAGCTGGTTAGAGCGTGCGATTCATAATCGCAAGGTCGGGAGTTCAAGTCTCCCTCACGCTACTTCTTTTTCAGGAACTCACCAGGGTAGCTCATCAGATTTGAGAGCAGGGCGCATGTTCGTAAGTTTAGCCCACCTAACACTATCCTTTTTCAGGATATTCTAATATTTTTCGTATATTTCAATACCTATTGAGACTCCTTATATTTAAACCAGGACAATCTTTTTAACCCAGGGTTGAAGCGAAATGAAACATAATAGTATCCGTAAGTTTTATTCAATTGACTTATGAACGAAGATTCTGGAGTCAATCGTGAGCAAAAGCCGGTGACAGGCAATCAGGATAGTGTTGCGACCAATGATCACCAACAGACACTGCATTTCGCGCACCACCATGCCTTTGTCATCGGCATCAATGCTTACGAGAAAGTGTCGCCTCTGGCCACTGCCGTCAATGATGCCAGGAAGATAGCGCAAGTGCTCGGCGAAAAACATCAGTTTAAGGTCTATCCGCCGGTACTCGATCCGACACGCAGCACGCTGCACACCCTGCTGCATGAGACGATGCCAGGGTTAGTTGGCAGTGATGATCGGGTAGTGTTCTATTTCGCAGGTCATGGGATCGCCTCAGACGGTGATGATGGCCCAGCAGGTTACCTTGCTCCTGCTGATGCCGATCCGGCCGAACTAAAGACATTTATCGCCATGACGGAACTACGGGAAGCACTGAACTCACTGCCTTGCCGCCATCTTTTAATCATCCTGGACTGCTGCTTCTCAGGTGCTTTTAAATGGACGAGCGGCACCCGCAGCATAGGTTCACTGATGCCCAAGCAGATATATAAGGAGCGATTCGACCGCTTCATACACGACCCTGCCTGGCAGGTGATTACTTCCGCTGCATACGATCAGAAAGCATTGGACATCGTGCAGGACCGTCCTACCGGCGACCGGGGCCTGGTGGCTTCGGAGTCAGGAGAAGCGCACTCACCATTTGCACTGGCACTTTTTGAAGCGCTGGCAGGTGATGCAGATGCCCGAACCGGTCGGGAAAGCGATGGATTGATCACGGCTACGGAACTCTATTCTTATGTTCGTGACCAGGTAGAACCGGCCACGATCGACCTTGGCCAGCAAAAACGACAGACTCCGGGATTTTTTCCGTTGAGCAAACATGATAAAGGCGAATTCATCTTCCTGCACCCCAGGCATCGTCTCAACTTGCCATCAAGGCCATCACATAGTCCATACAAGGGTTTGCTGCCCTTTGAAGAGTCAGATGCTGCCTTGTTTTATGGTCGTGACCAGGTTATTGCCGAATTAAAATCACGCTTGGCGTCCACTCGCCTGCTGGTGGTCAGCGGTGCATCCGGTACCGGTAAGTCTTCGGTGGTAAAAGCGGGGTTGTTGCCATGGCTTCGCGAGGCAGGTCATCTTATATTGCCCGTCATTCGACCGGGGGATCATCCCCTGGCCACTATCGAACAGGCACTGACAGGTTTGGCCGAATCCAATCCACAAGGAGCGGTGCTGGTGGTAGACCAGCTGGAGGAAGTGATGACCGATTGTACTGACCAGGCTGAGCGGGAAGCTTTCCTGGCCAGGTTACGCCAGGTAGTCGACGACTCGGGGCACATACATTGCGTGATCATCACTGTCCGCGCTGATTTTGAATCGCGTTTTAGCAGTGGCTCTTTGATGGGCTTGTGGCAAGACGGATTGTACATGATCCCCCCTTTAAACCTGGAGGAGTTGATGGCAGCCGCCGTCATGCCTACCATACAAGAAGTTATGATCTTTGACCCACCCGAAATGGTTGATAACATCATCGGCGATGTGGTGCAAACACCAGGGGCTTTGCCACTCTTGTCCTGTACTTTGGATGAACTCTACCAGGCTTATAACGCCAGCGGTCGCCAGGACAGGGCAATGAATCAGAGCGACTACGATAAGCTGGGCGGGGTGATGGGAATCATGCGTCGAAAAGCAGACGCTCTTTATCAGTCACTTGACCCGGACAGGCAGGTTATGATGCGCAAGATTTTCCTCCGAATGGTCACTGTGGAAGGTGATTTGGTGGGAAAACGAGCGCCAATCGCCGACCTCGATTACTCTCCACAGGAGAATCTCGTGATGGCAGAGGTCATCGACCAATTGGTCGAAGCCCGGCTCATCGTACATGACACTAACTCTATTGAGCCGGCCCATCCTGCCCTGGTACGAACCTGGAAGACTTTACTCGAATGGATTCAAGCAGTCGGCCGGGACACCCTGCTGTTGGGCGAACGACTCGGGCAGCAAGCGGACCAGTACTCCAAGTCTGGCAATGTGCAACTGCTGTGGAATAAAAACCCGAATCTCGCCAATGCAGCCCGCCTGTTGCAGCAGTCGCAGCATGGATTCAACGCGCAGGAGCAAAGTTTCGTGCGCAAAAGCATTGCTCGAAACTTGCGTAGAAAACGAATCGTCTGGACGCTGGTCACTGTTGTCATCGTGGCATTGTCCCTGCTTTCGAGTTGGGCAATAAATGAGCGAAAAAAAGCTCGGGCGGAAAAAGAAACGGCACAGAATGAAAGAGCAAAAGCGCAGATGGAAAGAGATCGGACTATGCTCAGCTTATTTGAAGGACTGCGTCTTAGCACTGATAATGGAAAGCCCGGAAGTCTTTGTTTATATGGCATGTGCGATGGTGCACCTGTGGGTGATGGAAAT
Organism: Saprospiraceae bacterium; assembly: GCA_016709995.1. NCBI lineage: Bacteria > Pseudomonadati > Bacteroidota > Saprospiria > Saprospirales > Saprospiraceae > Saprospiraceae bacterium. Next base: position 1,757,252 of record JADJLQ010000001.1, on the reverse strand, counting down.
ACTATATGGCAATCTTTGGGAAGGCTGCCGTCAGATGCACCGACTTACTATGAAGATGTAACATCAAGAATTTTTTGTAGCAGCAAGGCCATTCGGTGATGGACATGTATTAGCTTATGCACATGATGGCCTGACCCGGGATTGGGAAATGACCGAAGGCGGCGACAATTTGCTATTCACGCTAAATTCGCTAGCCTGGCTCACTTCACGAAACAATAAAGAAAATTGCTCTTTAGAAACTCAGATTCTTGTATGGGAGGGTACATATGCCAAAATCTATGATATGACAAAGGTGCAAAACTTCATCCATCGACGAGGCTGGAGTCTTAAGATTACTACGCCCGAGACACTTGAGCATGACCTCAGTTGCGGGTCAGTGCTTTGGTACCTGAGCGACTGGTACCCTCCGCAGGATTTTGCGACCAAACACGTTCCTTTGATCGTGAATTTCGTGCGGGAAGGAGGCGGATTATTGATAGGCGGCCTGGGTTGGTCTTATCATCAGTTATATAAAGGTCTGGACACCATCTACAGCGCAGATGTGCTCGGCAAACCTTTTGGCTTGTCATTTACGCAGGATGTTTTCGAATTCAATCCAGCTGATCCGATCAGGCTGTTGCAGGGCGATGAACGGTAACCTTGATGATCAAATTCTTTGCCAGGGATCCACTATCAGGTCGAGAGAACTTCTTTTTTCTAAGGTATCGTATAGATTTGATAGGGCCGGATTTAAGTATTAGTACTTCAATCGATTACATGAATAGTATCCATAATATGTTTAAATTTCAATATTGAAATAACTTAGATAAAAATCAACCTTTACGGCATGAAAGACTTCCTCGAATACATGGATATAGGAAAACATGTGTAGATGCTTCTCACTGATACATAGAAGTCGGAGAGCAGAAAAGCTTATCCGGGTTATTATTCGTTTAGCTTCCTATACAGGTTGGCGAAAAGGATGGATTGATATTTGATAGCAAAGTAAATTTTTGAAAAAAGACAAAGAACATGAATCAAAACGAGGGTAACATTTTTGATAGAATGCTGGCAGGAGGACTCATCCCGTTTACTGACCCGGAATATCCAAAAATATTTGAAGCGTTTCAAACACAATTAATTTATCTGTCGCACTAAACTCTTCTACTAATGTGGAAGAAATCAGAGTGCGGTTGAGTGAAAATAATTGGTCAGAAAATTGATGAGAGCACAACGATTTTTACACCATTTCATACCAACTTTGGAAGGCATATTCAGATTGGTAAAAATGTATTTATCAATCATGCCTCCTGTTTTCCGCACTAGAGCATTTTTTTGAGATAAGTAATTGATAATCAGTTATTGTTTTGAGAAACGGGTGTCCGGGCTTATTTTTAGGGTGTTCATTAGACAAAAGAAGAATAAATCTGGTAGTATCAGTGTTCAGATTATATCTAAGGTTGGGGGCCGATATAAAGTTGAAAAGACTGTTGGCAGTTCTGACCGAGAAGATCAAATAAAGAATTTAGTCCAGAAAGCCAAGCTTGATGTAATCAGTATGGTTGGACAATCAAGTTTATTCAATTCTGAACAGGATGTACAGCTTGAAAATTACCTGGACACTATAGAAAACATGCAAATTAGGACTATAGGGCCTGAGTTAATTTTTGGAAAAATATACGACGCCATCGGCTACAATGCTATCAAAGAAGACTTATTCCGGCAATTGGTTATAGCCCGTTTAGCTTTTCCACTGAGCAAGCTAAAAACAATAGAATACATCTACCGATATCAAGGAGTAACCATTGGTCTTGATCAGGTATATCGATTTCTAGACAAGTTAAATGATACATTAAAAGAACAAGTTGAGCAGATTTCATATCAACACACTTTAAAGACTCTCGAAGGAGAGATAGGTATAGTATTTTGTGACATGACGACTCTGTATTTTGAGTCTAATGAAGAAGATGATTTTCGAATGAGCGGATTCTCTAAGGATGGCAAACATCACTTACCTCAGATATATCTTGGTTTATTAGTAGGCCTAGGTGGCTATCCTATCGGCTATGATCTTTTCGAAGGAAAAATATTCGAAGGAGATACATTGATCCCAGTTATTGACAAGTTGACAAAAAATTCAATTTGGCGAAACCAATCATTGTAGCCGACGCTGGCCTATTAACTAAAGCAAATATTGATACGTTAGGAGGTCTTGGGTATAGTTATATTATAGGAGCAAGAGCTAAGTCTGAAAAAACATTATCAAAAACGAAATTCTTTCCTTAAAGTTGAATGATGGTGAAACCAGGATAATTCACAAAATGGACGGCAATAGGCTTATAATATCGTATTCTGAAAAAAGGGCCAAAAAGGACGAACACAACCGGAAACGAGGCCTGTCTCGTTTAGAAAAACAAGTAAAATCTGGAAAACTTACCAAGCAGAACATTAACAATAAAGGCTACAACAAATACTTACGAATGAAAGGCAAAGTAGATATTGAGATAGATTATGATAAGTATAATGCTGATAAACAATGGGACGGGCTAAAAGGTTATATCACAAATACGACCATTAGTCCTTCGATAATACTTGAGCAATACAAGAATCTTTGGCATATAGAAAAAGCATTTAGGATGTCTAAAACAGACTTAAGAATAAGACCCATATATCACCGATTAAAAAGAAGGATAGAAGCCCATATTTGCCTCTCATTTGCCGCATACTCTATTTATAAAGAACTTGAAAGAATCTTAAATAAGAATCATTCGTCAATATCTATAGTACAAGCGGCGGAGCTAACTCATACTATGTATCAATTGGAAATAAGCCTTCCAGAATCTAAAAAACAAATTGATTACCTTAAAAATGGATCCCTTCAAAAGGAATTGTCGAGCATTGTTGAATCAAATTATGCATAAAACTTGTCCACAGACGCCAGGGTGTCCCATTGCGGAAAACGCGAATGAAAGAGCAAAAGCGCAGATGGAAAGAGATCGGACTATGCTCAGCTTATTTGAAGGACTGCGTCTTAGCACTGATAATGGAAAGCCCGGAAGTCTTTGTTTATATGGCATGTGCGATGTTGCACCTGTGGGTGATGGAAATACTATATGGCAATCTTTGGGAAGGCTGCCGTCAGATGCACCGACTTACTATGAAGATGTAACATCAAGAATTTTTGTAGCAGCAAGGCCATTCGGTGATGGACATGTATTAGCTTATGCACATGATGGCCTGACCCGGGATTGGGAAATGACCGAAGGCGGCGACAATTTGCTATTCACGCTAAATTGCTAGCCTGGCTCACTTCACGAAACAATAAAGAAAATTGCTCTTTAGAAACTCAGATTCTTGTATGGGAGGGTACATATGCCAAAATCTATGATATGAAAAAGGTGCAAAACTTCATCCATCGACGAGGCTGGAGTCTTAAGATTACTACGCCTGAGACACTTGAGCATGACCTCAGTTGCGGGTCAGTGCTTTGGTACCTAAGCGATTGGAACCCCCCGCAGGATTTTGGCACCAAATACGTTCCTTTGATTATGAATTTCGTGCGGGAAGGAGGCGGATTATTGATAGGCGGTCTTGGTTGGTCTTATCATCAGTTATATAAAGGTCTGGACACCATCTACAGCGCAGATGTGCTCGGCAAACCTTTTGGCTTGTCATTTACGCTGGATGTTTTCGATTTTAATCCAGCTGATCCGATCAGGCTGTTGCAGGGCGATGAACGGAACCTTGATGATCAAATTCTTTGCCAGGGATCCACTATCAGGTCGAGAGAACTTCTTTTTTCTAAGGTATCGTATAGATTTGATAGGGCCGGGATTTAAGTATTAGTACTTCAATCGATTACATGAATAGTATCCATAATATGTTTAAATTTCAATATTGAAATAACTTAGATAAAAATCAACCTTTACGGCATGAAAGACTTCCTCGAATACATGGATATAGGAAAACATGTGTAGATGCTTCTCACTGATACATAGAAGTCGGAGAGCAGAAAAGCTTATCCGGGTTATTATTCGTTTAGCTTCCTATACAGGTTGGCGAAAAGGATGGATTGATATTTGATAGCAAAGTAAATTTTTGAAAAAGACAAAGAACATGAATCAAAACGAGGGTAACATTTTTGATAGAATGCTGGCAGGAGGACTCATCCCGTTTACTGACCCGGAATATCCAAAAATATTTGAAGCAGTTTCAAACACAATTAATTTATCTGTCGCACTAAACTCTTCTACTAATGTGGAAGAAATCAGAGTGCGGTTGAGTGAAATAATTGGTCAGAAAATTGATGAGAGCACAACGATTTTTACACCATTTCATACCAACTTTGGAAGGCATATTCAGATTGGTAAAAATGTATTTATCAATCATGCCTGTACGTTTTTAGACCTTGGTGGAATTACTATAGAAGACGATGTACTCATAGGCCCCAAAGTAAGCATCATTACAGAAAATCATCCTGTAAATCCAAACGAGCGAAAAATGCTTGACCTTAGAGGAGTCATTATCAAGAGAAATGCCTGGATTGGAGCAAATGCGACCATATTGCCAGGTCTGGTTATTGGTGAAAATTCGGTCGTAGCAGCCGGGGCGGTCGTCACAAAGGATGTTCCACCGAATACGATTGTGGCCGGTGTTCCTGCCAAAATCATTAAGAAAATATAACCTATTATACGGCAGCACAAAATATCAAAGCACCCGGGGGTAAACCTAATTTCAATGACAGAATCAAAAATCGTTAGGATAAGTATTGTAGCCTTATCATTTCTCCTGGCAGGTGCCTCTATTCGTGCCCAACAAAAGTTGAGTGAGCGATATATGGACGCTTATAAAAAATATTTAAATGCTACCTGCCCGATCCCTAAAGATGAGATTCAGCATTTTGTCTATTTTGCAAGAGATAGAGAATTGATCATAGACCATCCTTTGTTGCATCATCCGATGTTTACAGGGGCTCAGATCATGTATGCCTGGAAAGACCTCGAGCCTCAAAAAGGACAATATGATTTTTCGATTTTAAATCAGGATTATGCGTATTTGAAATCATATCATAAAAAATTATTTATCCAGTTACAGGATGCCACCTTTAATCCAAAGTACAATGCAGTCCCTGATTATATCTTGACCGCCGAATACGATGGCGGAGCCGTATTACAATATGATGATGATGGCAAACCTGCCGGTTGGGTCGCCAAACGCTGGAATAAACAAGTTAGAGAACGATTCAGCCTGCTGCTCCAGGCATTGGGAAAAGAATTTGATGGAATCATAGAAGGTATCAATCTGCAGGAAACATCTATTGGGGTAAGCTCCCGGGCAGATTCCACTTTTTCTGACCAGGCGTATGTGATTGGGTTAAAAGAAAATATGCTCGCTTTGAAAACAGCATTTCCGACATCCACCACGATGATCTATGCCAATTTTATGAGTGGCGAATGGTTGCCCCATGATGACAAAGGATACCTGCGAAGTATCTACCAATATGGTGAAAAAATCGGCGTCGGACTGGGAGGACCCGATCTGATGGTCACCCGAAAAGGACAACTCAATCATATACTGGCGCTGATGCACGAAGGGCATTACACCGTCCTCCTTGGCATAGCTATACAAGATGGCAATTATACTGGTATGACCGGCGAAGAAGTAGATGATGGTGGATCAAAAAGAAAAAATATTGTTCCATTATTGCATGCATTCGCAAGGAACTTTTTAAGGGTAAATTATATGTTTTGGGTAGATCAGGAACCTTATTTTAGAGAGGATGTATTGCCTTGTTTTTCAAGGGAGTAATAGTATAATTGGTTTTTATATACATGGTTTTTTGCTTAAGCCTTTTCAAACTCACTACTTCGGTGACCATAAAAACTATTTCTCAATTAAAGGACACAGGATATAAAATTTTAAATTGGAGCATGACATGAAGGGAGACTTACTTAGAATGGAAAATAACAGAACCCTGGCTAAATATTAATATAGAAAAACTAATCAATCAAGCAAGTTCTTTAAACTATTTGGACCTTCCTTGAGGGGGGCAGCTTCACCGGAATTTACATCCTTGCCATATACATGAGGAACACCAAATGTATCCCTATAAATTGTCACAGAATCTTCTATTAAGAGTTCTCCATTTTTTTTCTCCTGACATGACAATAATAATAGTATAACGATGGTTGTCAGAATTGTTTTCATATGAGTGATTATATACTATGTGGAAATTTAACGTTTTGGGCTTGACGGGGTGTAGAAAGCGCCAAAGTTCAAATTTATTACAAAAGCTTATAGAAAGTACAAATGTTCAGCCTAGCACAAATGTCTCACTTTTACGGTTCCTTGTTTTGTATCTGCTTTCTGTCTATTAAGTTTATTGTTGTCTTGCAAGTTATTTTGACACTCTTTCAATACCGTTCTTAATTCCCCCTTTTATCATATTTCCATAACCATTGTCTGGCAACAAGTCGGAAAATGAAAGAGCTATTTCATAATTCCTTTTAGCATTGTCAACCTCGTTCAAATCTTCATAGCATTTAGCAATGTTTAAATACAAGGAAGGAAAAGTCCCTTTAACTGTGTCGTTATTTATTTTTAGTGCCAACAGCAAAGCTGTTTCGTCCCATTTTAATTTGTCGGCAACACTTTTTTGATGTCGTGCTACATAATGAGAAGAAGTAAATTTTTCAAAGTCATTTGTCGCTTCGTGCCATGCTTGGAGAAAGAGTCTGCTTGCTTCTTCTGGTTTTCCTTTTCCTTCCATGTCCATACCTTGTGCACAGAGTTTAACTACGTTGTTGTTTGGGTCGAATTCCATGTTTTGATTATTTTGCAAAGTCTGTGTATTATGTTTATTTAGTAATTTAACGAATTAATTCCTTGTTCTTTAAGTTTAGCTAATGCGTCATTCATTGTTTTAACTTGTTCTGGAGAATGTCCTTGCCAATTGGTAATTCCTTCCTCATTCAATCCTCCCCATGTAAAGTTTCAAATCACTTTCCTGCCATAGCCACAAGAAATTTATTCACATCTAACCAGTGTATAAACGAATCAAACCAAATATTACTGGTTCGATTAGGATTTCCCAGGCCGAAACCGTGACCACCATTCTGATAAAGATGAAACTCTACCGGTATGTGTGCTTTAAACCAGGAATCGATCACGCCAAACTGCCCGTTGAATAGAAAATCATCGGAGGCTATCACATTGAACATGGGCGGAGCGTCCTTTGGCACCTCTACGGGCCCCATACCGCCATAGATGGGACCGATGAAAGCCAGGTCCATGGTCTTGGAGTGCAGTGTGGAGTGCATGGTGAGGCCGGCGCCTGCTGAAAAGCCAATCATTCCTATTCTATGCGTATCGACTCCCCATTCCTTAGCTCGTTTTACTATTAGGGCATAGGCCGCCTCAGCATCCGCGAGCTGGTTGGACAAGTCCATCTGTGGAGGACGCGCCGGCGCTTTGTTTTGGGTCGAATCAGTAGATGGTGCCGGTATCGGTCGGGGCCGATTCATCCAGGCAGTAAATTCGTCAAGGGATCCTGGGGTTGGAATCAGCCGATATTTGAGTACAAAGGCGGCGATGCCCTGCTTTGCGAGTGCCTCTGCCACTTCCCATCCTTCATTGCCCATCGAAAGCCATCTGAAACCTCCTCCTGGCGCCACGATGACTGCCGCACCGTTTGCTTTGCCTGGTTCCGGTAGGAATGGCGTAAGCGTTGCAGTGGTGATGTTACGGGCCATCGGGTCGCCCCACTGGCGAAACCAGGATTCTGAAGCAGGTTGTTCTTTGACACCGCCGGTGCCGAGTGGAATAGCATTTGGTTCGGCCGGGGCGCTGAGTGGGTAGATGGTGCCGTCCTGGGCCATGGCAGCCGCAGCATAAAGGAATAAGAAAGCCATCATGCTCGCTTTGGCCAGGTGATTATATCTATAAATCATAATTAGCTGATATTTTAGTTTAATTTTCAAATATAGTAAGCTTTTAAGAGTATGCTGTTATTTCTGTTTTATTTGTTATGGGAGGGTGGAGGTTAAGGCTCAGAATCGTAGAATATAAAAGTTGCTGCTATTATTCTTATTTAGTCAAGCCACATTAGCCCAAAACCCTTTGCCAAGCAATTTATGCGTAGCGAGCAGGGTATATGTGAAGTGGCTAAAATCTGTGTTTCTGTCGCTACATTAACCTTACTGATGCTGATTATTATTCGTCAGTTCAAATGTAGTTCTGAAGCAGCCATTTTACAAATACCGTGTTGCCTGTGGTGTTGCACCACTACTGCTTTGGATAAGGAAAAATAGTCTTCGTGATTAGCTTGCCCTGAACTGTTTTTGAAGCTACTACCTGATCGGGCTCCTTTGACTTTTCAACCCAGTCAACAATCAGCTTAACCCAATCCACATTGTCACAGCCTGGACCGCCTCCGCAATGCAAAACTCCCGGTAGGAGAAACAGTCTTGCATAGGACGGTGCATCCTTATCGCCTCTTAATATTCCTTCATAATGTTCGATGGTTGCATATGCGGAGAGAGCTGGATCATTCCATCCATGATAGAAGATAATTTTTCCGTTGCGTTTTTTGAACTCGCTGTAGTCCGTACTGGTGGCATCCAAATAAGATGAAGCATATGCCGTTTGCCCGGCAAAATTCTTGAAGTCATACTTAGAATAATCCCACGTGGAGTCGTTGAAGACGAGATATTTGAAAATATTGGTAGCAAACATATAATGTAAGCTGGTAGCATTTGGCATATACGGACTTGTTCCGGTGATCCACATATCCCATGAGCCCAGTTCAGCTTCTAAGCCAAACGGGAAGCCAGGGTAAATTTGTTTTCCGTCAATCACCAAAGGATTGTAAACCGCTTTGATTGCGGCGAGTTGTTGCTTCGTAAAGCATTCCCTTCCTGCTTGTCCATCGGGACAGAGCGGCAATTTTGAAAAATCAAATTTGCATTTGCGAGGGTCTTCAATAATACTATCCGCAGCATCGTCGAGCTTATCGCATTGCTTCAGCACCTCGTTTTGCAAAAGTTTGAGGTTGTCATTTGTAATCAGCGGCTTCAGGTCATTTGGATTAGGATAATTATTTTTACTGTGCTGGACACCTTTTGCTGCAATAGCTGGCCATCCATTTGCTGGTGCCCCGGCCACAATCCCATCAAAATCTTCGGGATAATATTGAGCTTCAACCATTGCTTGTCCGCCACCACGGGAGCATCCGGCGAAGTAGGATTTAGCCGGTGCCGCACAATAATAATTTTGCATGATCAGTTTCGATACCACAGCGGTACGGTGTATGGCGAGCCTTCCAAAATTCAACTGGCGTTCCATGTTGTTGTAAGCCCACTTGGCATCTTCGCCTCCCTGGTGCCCTGCATCAGTGCCTGCGGTAGCAAAGCCATCATTCACTTTGTCACGAAATCCGTTTTGAATACTACCGACAAAACCACCTCCTCCTGACATCAGGAAACGACCGTTGTTTTCAGCCGGTAATAAAAGTTCAAAATTTATTTCCATGCTTATCCTTCCGAACACACGACAGAAAGGTTTATTTATTATGGTGGTTGGCATCCATGGTTCATTCGGATTTTTAATGGTGTCCGAAGCTTTATCTTCAGCAACCAAAATCGTAACATCCGGAAGCTGAAGGTTCTTTAGCTCCTCGCAAGGCTTACAAAATTTTACATTTTGTGCTGACGCTGCGCCGATAAAAAACATGAGTGCAAAACAGATACTAAACTTTCTCATAGCGGTGGTTTGTGTTAGTAATATATGAATGTTATGTCGAATAATAAACTGCCTGTGGACAGTCAGCCGAACGTTTGCAATAGTTGCGGTCTACCTAACATGGGAGGCAACACGTAAATTTATGATATTATATGATACTTTCCCAAAATAAAGACATTTGATTTTCAATGATTTATCGTTATACAAAACGTATTGTCGTTAGGACAATTCACTTTTTTTGAAATGGCAGCCAACGTTTTGCGGGTTTAAAAAGTTGGGGATTTCGGATCAGAAAACATTGAAGCTTCGAAGCAACCACAAATGTTGATGCATGATAGAATGTTCAACCCAATCAACTATTATGTCCCCAATTTCTTTAAACCCGTTGTTATACCCAGTTTTATTCCATTTTTTATTAATAATTTCATTTGCATTTTCATATAGCTCATCTAAGGTGATGATTTCGATATCTGAAATAGATCTAGGGAATAATTCAAATGAACTAAATTTTTCCTCATGGATTTCGTCATTCATGTTTTTAAATTCCCTAAGTGCCCTAATAATTAAAAACGATTTTGGCCTATATAAATACATTGGATATTTTTGTTTGAATCCCGATTCATCGTAAATTGATAAGGCTGCTGAGATATTTTTTAAGGACTTCTGAATTGTTTTATGAATTTGAGAAATCCCACCTGCTAATTCTTCTGATATTGCCTATGACTCTGGCCCATATGGTTCTTTAGTTTCTTTTAAAAAAGCTTCAGAAGATACGGCATTGAAGGGTCACAATGGTCCGATACCTACACGTAAATTAGGCATTGTGCGGTTTGGGGCTGCTTCTATTCTCAGTAGCGGACCTCATGATGAAAGATGCTATTCATCAGCCCCAATGGCATAAAGGGCCTATGTTAGCAGCTGCTTTCTTCGGTGGCCTTTTTATAATCACAAAATTGCGCCTGCAAAGACTCTATTTAGGGAGCTTTAAAATTCCATTTAGAATTGTCGCTATTCATATCAAACCTTGAAAGTGTCGGCCGGCTGTCTCCGGAAGATACCAACGCTAATTGTTCTTTAGATCCAGGAATTACTTTAGGCATTATACGATATGTACCATCAGTCAGTTGATCGATTCGCCATAACTGTTCGGGGGCGCCGGTAAATGCCGGAATCGTAATCACTTCTGCATCTGGGGTAGCTGCTAATGCCCGATCCGTTCCCGCTATTACTATTTTATAATATGGGCCACCTAGATATCCGCTTGAATCAGGAGCAGCGGTGATAGTCCATTTCTGATGAGGGCGGGCCATGTAATCACCTATTCTTGCATCAATGTTGCCGGTAGGCCAGGTTTTCATTACATCCGCTAATTCCTGAGATTGCACTGGTTTTACCGGTTCATCATTGTTGCGGTTAAATCCCCGCATGCCACCAGCCATTCTTACCAGGTCAACGGCCAATTCCAGTCCATATCCTCTTCTCTCTGATTGAATTTCATAAGTTCCTTCTTTGACATTATCTCCTGCCACAGGCCATCCATTGGTCCAAAGCAATGGACGGATGCCTAATACGCTGCGTCCTCCCTGGTCTAAATCTGCTTCATAATGAAAAGACATTTTTTCAATTCCATCACCCAGGATCATGCGTCCAAAATGGCCGGGCCCTATAAGTCTTCCACTGGTAGCAGCAACCATTTTGCCGCCACCTTCCAGCATGTTTCTACCCACATTATCTACAAAAGGACCGGTTACATTTTTAGAACGGCCTGCAACAATATTGTAGGTGGAGTTGGCGCCATCGCAACAGCTTCCATGTGTAGCAAGAAGATAGTACCAGCCACCGTGAGAGGTTAAAACGGTGGCTTCGCAAACAATGGCGACATCAACGGGTTGATTGCCTTTTACCCTTAAGCCTGTTTTAGGATCCAATTCTACAATGCGGCTAAATCCAAAATAGGTACCATAAGAGAGCCAAAGACGCCCGGTAGTAGGATCCAGCAAAAGACCAGGGTCGATGGCATCGCATTCTTCATAACCATCGGAGGTGGCAACCACAACAGGTTCTGTGTATTTAAAATCGGGAGAAGTTGGATCAAGCGTCTTGTTCCACATCGTAAGAATAGCACCTTTGTGCGTGCTGCTACCGCCGGTTGCGCCATATACTACAAGGTAGCGGTCGCCAATTTTCATGGCATCGGGAGCTGCACCTCCACCCGGTCTTACACCACCGCCATGCCAGGTCCAACCGTCTTCGGATATTAATCCACCTCCACCGGTGCCGAAGGTGTAATACTTTCCGTCACATTCGACGATGGTGGACGGATCATGGATAAATGGTTTTCCGACCTGTGCTTTTATTGTTTGAGTAAGTAAAACTGCTAATAAGGCAGTCAGGCCGATTATTTTCATTCTTTTCATGTAATAATTTGTTTTTAATTGCACCTGGAAATCGCCATCAATATTCAGCTTGCTGTGAGCATGATGGTCTCTTTATGGCTTGTTTCATCATAATTTCGATTTCAGAATAATTGATACTTTTTTACAGACTAACAAATTTTATTCGTAACTAATACTGAAGTTTTTTACCGGCCTTCCTTTTTCATCCAAAAAACGAACACAGAAGTTACACATACCCGGACCATTTATTACTGCACCACGGATGATGTTCTTTCCCTTTTTTAGGGTTAAAAGTGAAGAGGTGCCATTATCCACTATCATATCTCGGTCACCGGACAGCATCAGGGCTTCCCTGCCATTTAACCAAAACATACCTGACGAATTAGCTCCTGCAGCCATTCTCACGTTTTTGATTTCTTCCGGGCAATTGATGACCGTGACAAGCCAAAAGAGTACGCCGTATGGAGGCATGTTCAACGCGTAGGTAAAATGGTATAAATTAAAATTGTACGCTTTGCTGTCGAGGGCATACCATTTTAGGTCCTGGTTTTCCACTTTTACCTTTTCGCCATTTTTAGGAATTATGGTAAAATCGTCGGAAAAATTATCGGTGGAGAAGGTTGTTCTGAGATAGTTGTCGGTGAATATATTATTCCGGGTAATGTCTTTCCTGACGGGTTCCAGCACCAGCCATCGTTGAATGAATCCCTTGGTATCCGGTGCCTTTTTTGTGCTGCTGTTCAGGATAAAGTGTTTAGATAGAGTATGTGTGGTATCACTTTTTATGGGTATGGGAGGCAAGGCTGGCCTTTGTCCCTGACCTGGCGGCTGTCCTAAAGCTGTACCGGCACCTGCCAATAATCCTGAGATAACTATAAAAGCGATAGCCGGCAACAAGTATTTGAGTTTTCTATTCATCGTAGATTTCTTTTGTAATGATGGTTTTTTCTTAAAATTGAGCATACTATGATGCAAATCCACTATACGAAGTTAATAAAAATAGGATCACTTTATTGAGCTTAAAATTCCACCTTGAATCGTCTCTGTTCCTATCAAACCTGGGGTGCAGTGCGTTAGAGCAGGTGCTAACGATCTCTAAATTCCGTGGTGTAACTGGTGAATTTTACCTGAAGTATTTGTGTTGGACCGCCATTTTGAAACCAAATGATGTGATAAAAACCTGTCGCATGTGTTGTGGTTAAAGTATCCTTAGATTCTTTGTACAATTCAACTTTGTCCACAATTTCAAATTCTTGCGGAAGTCCGTTCTTGAAGTCGTATTTAATGATGTCTGTTGGTTTTTGCTGGATGTCGTCCTGCAATTAACGCACAACGTTGCTGGTGTAGGTGTCAGTAGCGGTTGTAGAAGCACTTACTTTTCGGTTAAGTAAAAGGCTGATTAGAGGAACTGACCTTTGATTTGCCAGTGCACCCGCCATAGCACCTACACGAAGTGATGCGGTCGGCTTTGATTACTTTTTTATTTTTGATATTGTCATTCCAATTAATTTTGTCGGCTTGTCCATATCTTTTATAGCAAAGTCAATCGCTTCTTTAATCAGCGCTCTTACCCTGGCGTTTCTATAATCGCTCGATTTCTTTACATCTATATGTCTTATCAAATTACCAGTTCCTGTCAATAATTTATTCGGGTCTTTTAAGAGCGTTCCTTTGTTAAAACCCAAATTTAGGTGAGTGGCGTAAATAGGCAACATACAAAAGGCATCTGATAACTTTTCAGAGATTGAAAAGACGGCTGTCAAAGCGTGGGTATGATACAGAAGTTCATTGCTGTCAGGATACAATTCCAATATGTATTGTCGTAAATCACGAAACAGGGCAATGACTTCCTGGTCTTTAAAGTCCAATAAGTATTGAAAGTCTGGATGAATGGGTCTTGACTTTGTCATCTCGCATTGTTGTCGTATTGCATTGCACAAATTAGGTTGCCTTCCGTGTCCAGGAATTTTGCAATCCATCCTACATATGGAATACCTGTTTTTGGCATTAGAACTTGGCCGCCATTGCTTTTTACACGTTCCACGATTTCGTCCAAGTTCTCTACTCCAATGGTGCATTCCAAACCGATTATTTTTTCTGGAAAAGGAGCGTATTTTCGTGATTGTAAAGCCCCGATGAGTTCTCCGTTTTCTGTCTTGTCGGCTTTGATTTGCAGAAAATCAGATTGTCCGAAGGAATTGAAACCCCAATCAAAAACTCCATCATAAAAGCTCTTTGCCCGTTCAATGTCGTCAATGTGAATGGCAAAATGTGTCAATTTATTTTTCATATCGTTTAATTTTGATTGTTACCGTATCGTCTTTTAAGCTTCCGCAGATTTTCGCCTGCTTCTTCATGTTTTCGCCTGCTCATTTTCTGGCTAAAACTGTTAATTTACTTGATTATAAATGGGTGAATGTTGTACCGTTGAATTTGCAGAGACCATTGCCATCAGTTCCAAACCATAGTTCTCCGTTTTTGTCTTTATAAATTGTATTTACTGCGTTGCTGGTAAGGCCGTCTTTGATTGTGTAATTAATCAAGTTGTTTCCGTCATATTTCCAAACTCCTGCGTCCACAGTTCCAACCCAGATATTTCCGCCATTGTCTTCGTTTATCGAATATATACGAGCCAAAGTGCCTAACCCGGGTTTTCCAGAAGCACTAAAATCAGCATTATTAAGACCTTTTTCTTCTGTGAAATTTGTCAAAGTATTTCCGTCATATCGGAATAATCCAGCACCATTATTTCCAAACCAAAGGATGCCCTTACTGTCTTCAAATATACTAAGAACGGCAGGGCCGGAGAGCCCTTTTTCTTTAAACCAAGTTAGTTTTTTGCCATCGTATCTGCATACGCCTTCTGCCTGAGTTCCAAACCAAATGTTACCTTTTTTATCTTTTAGGATACAATAAACGCCATAGCGACTAAGCGAAAACGGAGCTTTGGTTTGTGTCTTTGAACTTGACGGATGAAATGGTAGATAGTCAAGTGAAGGATTGCTATATCTGAGCACGCCACCACCAGCGAAAAACCATAAATCATTGTTTTTTGATTTCCAGTTTAATACAGTGCCCTTAGTTATGTTGACTTTATTGGTATGTGTTGTAATTTTATTTCCGTCAAATTCACTAATGCCAAAAGCACCAGTCCCGAACCAAATATTTCCCAAATCATCTTCTTGAATGTTTATTACTTGATTGTCTGCAAGTCCGTCCTTTATGGTAAATTGTGTTAGTTTTTTTACATCGTAACGATATACGCCTGCCCCATTAGTCCCAAACCAATAATTGCCACTTCTGTCTTGAAAAATACTTCTTATATTCTTGTCTATACTATTGACTGCAGCATTTAACCCGTTAAATTGAGTCGTTGAGTTTGGTTTATTGGCTTCATAGATTGAATTATTATTTTGTGTCGGTCCATTGCATGAAGTTAAATAAATGAGCAGAAAAGTAATTACTGTTAAATGTGTCGGAATTATTTTAAACATTTTCATTTATATCAGTTTGTAAATTGTTGAGGGGTGGTATGAAAGAGTTGACGAGAACGTTTTGTGGGTTTGGCGATGAGGTGGATTTCAGGCAGGAACTAGAGAGGAATGTACCAAGTTTAGTTCACGCAATCATTGTCGAACAAAGCAGCTTACCCGCCTAATTGCCAAACAGCTGTTACGCGTTCGTTTTTTTAGTATTCAATTTTCGTCTCATTACATAATGGTCTAAATTTTCTCCATATCCATTCTTAATTACACGCTCAGTCCAAAAGTCAAATTTGTTAAAAGTCTTTTCCAATAATTGACTGGTGTTTATAACGATGTCAAAGTCCAAATTTTCTTTATCTATATTCGTCAGGATGTGCTTAAAAAATTGTTTTGATATAATCTGAAAGTTTGCTTTTCCCATTGAAAATCGCCTAAACATAACCCATGCGATTCCGAATACTTTGTCTGAATGTTTTACATAATGTCCACCACACCCGATAACCTCTTTGTTATAAAGTACAACTTTAAAATTATTGTCTGCATAATTATCTAAAAAGTCTATTAAGTCTGACAAGTCATTCTTATCAAAATACTTTGGGCAATTGGAATTGAAAATTTTTATAACATTTTCTTTGTCTGACAGTTTATATGGTCTAATGTCTGTTATCATAAACTTTAAAATTATGAATTGTCTTTAAGTATTGGTCTTTTAAAATAATGCATAGCGGTTTGCGTGTATGTGCAGTATCGGACTAAAAGCACTTTCTTGTCCGTTTAGCACAAAATTTCTTAGAAGCACAAACTTTCGATTTACCAGTTCAACCGCTATTGCCAAATACACGCTGTTATGCGGTCGTGCTTTTGTTCTTATTACTAATTGTCACCCATACAATTATTGCGAAACCTGAAATTGTAGAGAGTGTTCGCATTACATGAAATGTCCACCAATTGTCCCTAAATGTTGCCCATGTGTCTGGAATGGCGTCCAAATTCCAAGTAATAACAATAGCATTTATAGGTTGATTGCCGAATCGCGTAATAAGCCCGCTAGCAATCAGCAAGCCAAACGCAAGCAATAACAAGGTACGGTTTAGCTTTTCTTTTTTGCAGATAATTGCATAGACAATAGTAAGTATAATAGAAATAAGTCCTAAAAGGGGCATCAATACATTTAAAGATCGAATGGCGCTTTGTTGCTGTTCAACATAAGTAACAGCGGATAGGTTTTCAGGATTATAGCCAAGCCAAATTCCAAAGATAATCCCTGCAATGAGTCCGGTTAATACGATGTCTGCGAATTGGATAAAATGTTTCATATATTAATTGATAATTTTTTAGTTAAAGGATTTGCTGGCATGACGCCCAACATTTATAAAAGTATCCGACAGCCACTTAAAATATGATTTGATCCAATGCTACTCTTATTGGGCTTTCGGTATACTTTTATGTTGACCGACAAGCAGGATGTAGTGTATAAGGTATAAAGTATCAACTCATTAATTAGTTTAAGGCTCTGAGTTAAGTTCATTTTTATTGGGCTTTGTATGGTTTTATACAATTTTAATTCATCTGACTGTTAAAATTATGATTTTTTATAAAGAATTTTTCAGATTTGATTGCAATTTTTGGGTTTGGACCATTGATATCTAATAGCATGCTGCTTATGTTAGGTAATTAACTTGCCGTATCGATTACCGAGATGCCCTGTAGTATCATCCTGCAAAGCTTCTGGATTGACCCTATTAATCGAGCCATCCATAATATGATCTTTGTCTATCTGCTCACTTCTGAGATATTTTTTGATCGTTGTCTTAGATATACCCAGATCTCTTGCTATCCGTTTAATTCCATTCCCTTGATGATGTAGTCGAAGAATCTGTTTTAACTGTTCCATCTTTATTGATTTTGCTGCCATACCTGTTTTTTGCAGGTAAAGGACAGGTTAAAATCAATCAACTTTCTCAAACTATTTGGGGGTCACAATGCGCCGGAATGGCCGCCAGCTAAACCCAATTTTAGGGGTCAGTGCCGAGCCTAAGGGAGTGCCGGAATGTCAGGTCTCCGGATCCTGGAAACGGCCTCAGTTCATGGAAGTGATTAAGGCAAGTCGATACACTGAAGCCTTAGTCGAAGTAAGCGCCATTATAAAATCAATACCCAATAAGGCACCACCAAATTGATTACAACTATGAGCACCCTGACCAATGCAAATTTCTCGTCACTTTTTTTTCTGGCTATAAAGGGTCAAATATTGTATTCCTTCCATCGATATAAAATCAAGAGAATAAATCACATAATCCAGATTAAATTAAATAAACTGCCCTACTAATCACCCTACCTGGACCCAGGCGTCGCTGAATGCCGATGATACTATCGGGACAGGCTAAGAATTAAGCACCGCCTGATCAGCTGGGCAGGGAAAATCTTTTAAGCTCAGAGCTCGATATTATTGATCAGATCAGATTTTCGCCTACTTTTCTTAATGTTTTAGAGGTTCATTGCTTTTTTTTGTTCTCCCGGTTTAATATGTACAAAGTCTTCAGATTTTGTAAAATATTCAAGCCCTAAAACTAATAGTATTGAGCTTATAGAATATACTTTCTGCATTATAAAGGCTAATTCCAAATAACTAAAGCCATAAAGAAAAAAGAAACAGTAATAAGTCAATAAGCATATTATGCAGCAAAATTTAAGTAAATGTAGTTTTGACTTAAGTATGAATAAAGTAATAATAAATAGGCCAAACAATGTTAAAACAATTGAAATTGTTCCTAGGTCGTGGTAAGGTGTTGCAATTAAGAAAATAAAAAAAATGTTGGCAAATCCGATATATTTTAAAATATTAACCCATACTCTTAAAGAAATCTTTTTCGACATATTTATAAAAAAAACACCATAACCAAATGAGTGGAATGCCATTCCAAGAATTGCCCAAATCCTGCCAGGGTTTTCTGAACCATTTAGCGCTTTTGCTTCAAACAAATTGCTAATAAAATTTTTTGACCAGCCAAAACCTACTGAATTTTTGTCAAGCAATGATCCACCTGGATATGCTGACGCTGCTATTACTATTAATATCACTGAAATAATCATGCATATATAGACCAAATACTTTTTAATCATCTGTTTCATATTCTAGTCAAATTCGTTATAAAGTTGTAGCATAGTCGTTTGCAATGACTGCTAACGTTTTGCAGATTTGCGATGGGCGGGTTTTTTGCCACAATTCAGCAATTGCTCAATTTCCTTTCTAAATGGATGATTTTTTTCGTCTATGAATAGGGTTACCTCTTTACTTTTATTTGCCATTTTAATTCTTTGTATTTATTTTTGTCGTGTTTCCCTACAATGACCGCTGCTAAGTGTTCGTTGTTTTGTCCGGTTATATTTGTTCCTTGTATTTTGGGTCAAAGTCTACCATCCATTCAATACCATATTTGTCTCTAAACATTCCAAAGTATGAACCCCAAGGGCTGTCAGAAACAGGCATTTCAATTTGTCCGCCTACCGAAAGGCCATTGAATAATTTGTCAGCTTCTTCTTTGCTTTCTGCACTAATTACTATTTTGCTTCTGTTCTCATTTTCGTTTGTTCGCCCCATTATTTCAGGTACATCATTAGCCATTAAAATACTTTTACCAATTGGTAAAGCAATGTGCATTATTTTATTTGCTTCATTTTCTGCTACAGGAAATTCAGCACTTGCTAAATCTTTGAAACGCATTATTTTCGCGAACTCTCCGCCAAATACTGATTTGTAAAAATTGAATGCCTCTTCCGCATTTCCGTTGAAGTTAATGTGAGGATTAATTTGTGCCATTTTATTTTGTTTTTTAGATTGTTAATGTATTTACTTTCTTAAAATTTTATCCAAAGTCTTTCCTTTTGCTAATTCGTCCACTAACTTGTCAAGATACCTAACTTGTTTGGTTAGTGGATGTTCAATTTCTTCTATTCTATAACCACAAATTACTCCTTTAATCAGGTCAGCGTTTGAGTTCAATTTTGCTTTCTCAAAAAATTTTCCAAAAGTGGCTTTCTCGTCAATAAGTTCTTGTATTTTTTTGTCGTCAAAACCTGTCAACCACTCAATGACTTGATATAACTCTTCCTTTGTTCGTCCTTTTTTTTCAACTTTGGTAACATAGTGAGGATATACAGAAGCAAAAGTCATTTTTTCTATTCGCTCAATATGTTTAGGCGTTATCTCCATTTTTCTATTTATTTTTTGTCGTTATGTTGCAGTGTCGTCCTATAATGACCGCTAACGGTTTGGCTACCCGACGGCTCGTCCCGATAGGGCGAGATGTACGTGGTAGCCTGTGTTATGGGTTCGTGATTTTTTTTTCTGTTAATTTATTGATATTACTCATGATATTGAATGCGGTTTCATTTAGATCCAATTCAAATATTACTTTCAGAGATTCATAGCATTCAATTTCTTGTTCTATACTATCACAAAGAATTTTATATTGAGGAAAAACATTTCCATTACACACACAATCTATATATCCATTTTCTATAATTTGATTTAAGTGTTTAAGTATTCTTCTAATTCCAATAAATTTGGACACAAATAGTGAGTCGTTTGTTAAAATTCCTGAAATCATATTTCCAAGTATTGAAAAGTCTTGGGATACTAAAGGGGCCAATTCCGCTTTTTGCTTTCATGTTCTCTGCAAAAGGTTATAATCAATGCATCTTGGTTCGTATTGTCATTTTTTGTAAAAAGTACCAAACCAATTAATATTTTATATAAAGATAGTCTCTATAATATTTTTGTTAGTTCAATAATGGCTGGTTCTAGTTATAAAATCATCTGTTTTGTAGTCATTGATTTTTTTATGGTTTTTTGCCAATTACCAATAATAAAAATTGAAATTAGATTTCATAAAAATGTGTCTATTATTTTTCATTCTTTTAGGCTTTTAGGTTTTGTCCACTTTCTTAAATTCCTTAATAAGTGATTCGTCTTCATGAGCGCAAATTTGCGTTTAAAATGTTTTATTTAGTATATATCCATTATACATGCTGTAACGGAAAATTTATAGCAAAAACAAATACTTTATAAATAACTGTAAAACAATTATATAACTCGTCATTTATCAGCAACAAACGATTATAACCGATTGCATTCGAAATTAAACTATCATGACCATTTTTGTTTCTAAAGGAATCAAAAACCCTCCAAATACAAGTGTTCCACATATCCATTTTATAAGTAGTTCAACAGCCAAGATCAGCTAAAAACCGTCTCACTAAATTAGACAATTACAGTCATTCTCCAAAATATTATTTTACCAAATACCTTTTTCTTATTCCCCCATATTCCCGACCTTCACTCCGATGAAATTTTTATTATTAATTTGTACAATTATAGGTGCTACAAAACTGACACAAGCTCAGCCCGGATATGGTTCCTTACCCTGGAGTCAAAACCTCGCCTATAATTCCTACCTCCTCCGTACGACGCATGCTCAATACCAGGACAGGTCACTTCATCTGCATAAAGCGATGCAGTCTAAATCCTCCTTGATGGCATATCGCGACGCTGTGCGTAAAAGCTACCAAACCATCCTGGGGCCTATGCCGGACAGATCGGAGCTTCATGCCCAAATCCTTCATAGTAGCCAATATCAGAATTTCAAGATAGAGACTATTATATATCAAAGCATCCCCGGTCGATACGTGACTGCCAATCTATACTTACCTCCGGGTCCGGGCCCTCATCCAGCCTCTCTGGAGCTTTGTGGTCATGGCATCAATGGGAAAACGGGTACTGCTGCCGCTATCCTGATGGCCAGGCATGGGATTGCGGTGCTGATAGTGGATCCGATCGGGCAGGGGGAGCGAATACAGTTATTGGATCCTGACGGTAAGACAATGACCCGGGGTGCGACCACCGAACATACCCTGCTCAATGCGGGTTGTAATCTGCTCGGCAGCAGCCTGGCAGCGTATGAATACTGGGACAATAGCCGGGCACTGAACTACCTGGAGAGCAGGAGCGATATAGACAAAAACAGACTTGGAGTATATGGTAGTTCGGGAGGCGGTACTCAGACGGCTTACCTGATCGGCCTGGAGGACAGGCTCAAAGTGGCTTCAATCTGCAGCTACTTTTCGCAGCGGGAGCGGGTGCTGGAGCTGAGTGGAGCCTCGGATGGCTGTCAGCATGTGCCGGGAGAGGGCAAGGCCGGGATCGAGATCGCGGACTGGGTCACGATGTTTGCGCCCAAGCCGGTGCTGGTGATGTCGGGGCGGTATGATTTTGTGGATTATTGGGGAGCAGTGCAGGGCAGTAATGAATTAACCCAGGTATATGCGGCGATGGGGGCAAAAGACAGATTCCGACTACTATCGACGGAGGGAGGTCATGGCATGCCAAGGGAAAAAAGGGAGGCGCTGGTGACCTGGTTCAGGACCTGGCTGGTAGGGGACCCGACGCCGGTGGTGGAGCAGGAAGTGATCAAGGTCAGGCCGGAGGATACGCAGTGTACTGCCAGCGGGCAGGTGCTGACACAATATAAAGAGGCAGTGTCGATACCTATATATAATGGTAGGGTAGCGGCCTCCTGGGCTGATAATAGAGCACTGTTCATGCGGCAAAGCCGGGAGCAGATCCGGCAGAAGATCTATGAGCTGCTGGGGACACAGCCACCGACAGACAAAATGGTGGCTTCCATGACGGGCACCGGGCAGTTTAGGGGTATGACTATGTATAAATACCAATTACTCAGGCCCGGGGAGATGCCGGTACCTTGTGTAGTAGCCTGGCCGTCCAAAGTATCCTCCAATGCCAGGGTCATCCTGATACTTGACGATCGGGGAAAAGATAGTTTTTGGCTGGAAGCCTCGCGCGCGCAGGCGATCCTCGATGCAGGGGATATCCTGGTGACTGCTGATCTGCGGGGTAAAGGAGAGACAGAAGATCCTGCGGAGCTCAACGACCGTAAATATTTTAATCGGGAATACCGCAATGCCATGATCAGCCTGCATATCGGTCGGTCTATCGTGGGACAACGGGTCACGGATATGTATTCACTGGTGGATTTTATCAGTACAGAGGAGCGGTTAAAGAATCATGCTATCTCGGTGGAGGCCTATGGCAGTTATGGTTCGGTGGCGCTGCATGCGGCCTACGTGGATCCGCGTATTGCACACACTACGGTGGTTCATGGTCTGACTTCTTATATGGATTTTATCGAGCATCCTATCCAGTGGGATATGTATACACAGGTGATACCGGGGGTGTTGAAGTATTATGATTTGAAGGATCTGATGGAGAAGCTTGGTGCGGAGCGGGTGAAATTGGTAGAGTAGGATTAGGGTGTGAACGATGTCCATAGTACCGAGAGCCTTTGGAGCAACAGGTGAGCCTTCACTTTATTTTATCCCAATCCATCACCGCTTTAAATATAGCTTCCCGAATGGGGTTGGGATTATAATAAACCTGATTAGGCAACAATCCTACATTCTGACGATTGATCAATAAAATGATAGAGATCTCTTGCTTTGGTATTACCGCAATACTCGTTCCGGTGAATCCGGTATGACCAAAACTTCCTGCCGGACCATTTTTCATAAAGCCATTGGTCGGGTCCATCATCCAGCCGAGTCCATTTTGGAATGGATCGGGTGTAAAAATTGGGTGATGGTCTTTTCCGATAGGAATCTTTTTTTACCGGTCAAGCCTTTGTTTTTAAGCATATCCACCAGGATCTGCACATCACCTGCCGTAGAAAACAGTCCGGCAGCACCGGAGATACCCTGCAGCGCATACCAGGCATTGCCGTCATTGACTTCACCTTTTAAGGTATAATTTCTCCATCCGTTCCAAGACTCCGGGTCAATATCTGCGCGGGTCAATCCAAGGGTGCTATCTCTCACCATCCGGTGTTCGTAGGGATTGCCGTGGGAGGTCGCCGCTATTTTAAGATGTTTGTTTTTATCCAAAGGCCGATAGAAGGTATGATGCATCCCCAGAGGTTTAAAGATTTGGGCTTGTAAAAATACCTCCAATGGCTGGCCGGAGATCTTTTCGATGATCTCTCCCAGGAGGACAAATCCCAGGTCAGAATAATGCCTGCCTGCACCCACCGGCGTAGCTAAAGGCAGTGAATCGATGAGCCGGTAGGTTTCTTCTTTGTTTTTACATCGATAGTATAGTGGATACCAGGTGATCAACCCTGCTGTATGCGTGAGCAAATTACGGAGGGTGATAGCTTGTTTCTCCGGGCCATTAAATGCCGGCAAATATTTACCTACCGGGTCATCCACCGATAGTCGGTGTTGATCCGCCAGCAGCATGATCGCAGTAGTGGTACCTACGACCTTGGTCAGCGATGCCAGATCATACAGGTGTCGTGTAGAAGTTTTTTTAGGATGGTTCATCCAATGAGTTTCTGCATCTTTGACTTGGGCGAAGCCGAAGGCTTTTTTCATCAGTACTCTGTCTCCCTTTTTGATGGCGATCACAGCACCAGGGATTTTATGGTCTGCGATGGATCGGGTGAGGATGGAGGATATTTGTTGCCTGAGTGCATGGCGGTTTTTATGCTGGCACAAAGCAGGAACCAGGGAGATAAGGAGCAGGGCGATGATGTTGATGCTTCGCATAATGGGAGTGAAGGTATTAAGTAATGGTGGAATAGGGGAGGGGTGGGCTAGGGTTTCTCCCTGACCTGTTCGCTTGAATTGGTCATGATGGCAAAGCAAATTGATTTGCCAGGCAAACGAGGGGAACAGTGAGTCTGGCGGATTGCAAAAGTTTGAAATGGAGATATTAATTGGAAAATTGTTTTCAAGATTTTAATAAATGATGCTGGGCTGATAAGAATATTAGCTTAAACCCAGGAATGTGGTTCCCCTGCTCTAGGTAAATAAGGCTCCGCCTAAATCGCAAATTCATACTGTGCAGTGGAGGTGGAAGCATGTAAAAAAAAATACAGACTGGTCACGGGAACATTACATTTGTTCATTAATGTCAAACCAAAATTTTGAGAAAAGTTTTAATCATAGACGACGAACAAAAGCTCAGGACCCTGCTGGCAAGGATCATCAGCCTGGAAGGATATGAAGTATTACAGGCCGCAGATGGTCGGGAAGGATTGAAAAAATTGGACCAGGCGGAGATCGATGTCGTACTCTGTGATGTAAAACTGCCAGACTCCAATGGGGTGGAGCTTGTTAAAAAAATCAAAGAAAAATATCCCTTGATTGAAATAGTACTTTTGACTGCTTATGGAAATATTCCGGATGGCGTGCAGGCTATTAAAAATGGTGCATTGGATTATATAACCAAAGGGGATGATAATAATAAAATCATTCCTTTGTTAAACCGCGCTATAGAAAAACGGGACTTAGCCAGGCGGGTTTATCAGCTTGAAAAACAATTGGATGACAAGCATTCGTTTGACAAAATCATCGGTCAGTCCAAACCCATTCAAAAAGCAATTGACCTTGCCCGCAAAGTAGCTGGAAGCGATACGACCGTACTGCTGATTGGAGAGACCGGTACAGGCAAAGAAGTGTTTGCACAAGCTATTCACCGCGAAAGCAAAAGAAATAAACAAAATTTTATTGCCATCAATTGTTCTGCATTCAGCAAAGAATTACTCGAAAGTGAGATGTTTGGACACAAAGCCGGAGCTTTCACCGGAGCCATCAAAGATCAAAAAGGGTTGTTTGAAGAGGCTAACCATGGAACTATATTTTTGGATGAGATTGGAGAAATGGCCTTAGACTTACAAGCTAAATTATTGCGTGTACTGGAGTCTGGCGAATTGATCCGCGTTGGTGAAAGCAAACCAATGAAAGTGGATGTTCGCATCATAGCGGCTACCAACAGGGATTTACAAAAAGAAATAGAAAAGGGACAATTCAGAGAAGATTTATTTTACCGGATTTCTGTATTTCAAATAGAGTTACCGGCGCTGCGTGAAAGAGTCATAGATATTAAAGAATTGACCCACCACTTTTTGCAAATATTTTCTCTTAAAACCAATAAAAAAATAAAACCGGTTTCGTCTGATTTTATCGATGCACTTCAACACCATGCCTGGAATGGAAATATACGGGAATTGAAAAATGTAATCGAACGCAGCGTCATCCTGTGCGACGATGAATTGACCTTGGAACACTTACCTGCTGAATTTCAAAGAATATCCGATCGGGTGGGCAAAAACAAAACACTATCAGCTTTTGACCTTGCCAGTGCGGAAAAAATTCATATCCAAAAAGTGCTCAACTATACGAACGGCAATAAAACCAAAGCAGCAGATTTGCTCAATATTGCGCTCACTACCCTGTATAGGAAGATAGCAGAATACCATCTCGACTAAGTCAATCCTTTCAAAATGCTATACCTAACCCTGTCAAAATGAAAGGGTTTGGAGAATTGGCCTGAGGCCTTTTTTTTATACAAATCACTGTCTGTCAATTATTTAACATTCAATTGACGACTTAGGACCAGGATTTGAATCATATATATTAATTAAAACAATGATTCAAAAATGACAACCGGACTTCTTCTTATTTCAGGCATATTGATGTATGTCTTTTTCTTTAAAATCATCGACTGGTTCGATAAAATTTAATACCCATGATGACCTTATTTTTTATCGCTATTGCGGTGTTCGGATATATATGTTATGTACTGCTGAAACCCGAAAAATTTTAATCAGGAACCGATGCAGCATAAATTATGTATTTGCAAGAATCGATCTTTGGTTGTTTGTGAACCCCTTGTACCTATAGCTTATCTCAAAGTTTTATTCAAAATAAATATTTAGAAAACAATAAATGAATACAGAAATTAATGGCATTATACTGATGTACCTCCTGGTCATATTAATGGCAATCCCGTTGGGAAAATATATCGGTAAAATATTCAACTATGAAAAAACTTGGGTCGATAATATATTCGACCCATTGGACAAAATATTTTTCAAATTAAGCGGTGTAGATCCACTCAGAGAGATGAATTGGAAGCAGCATTTGACCGCCTTGTTAACTATTAATGTAGTATGGTTTGTTTTTTCTATGTTCATCCTCACCAATATGAGATGGTTGCCACTCAATCCGGATCAGAACCTATCTATGTCGGGTGACCTGGCCTTCAATACATCGGTGAGTTTTATTACCAATACCAACTTACAACATTATTCTGGTGAAAATGGCTTGTCCTATTTGGGGCAATTGACATTAATGGTATGGCAGTTTATCAGTGCGGGTACCGGCATCGCTATATGTGCTGTGGTTTTTATTGCTATGAAAGCGCGCAGCGCAAGAAGGTATGCTAATTTTTATTCGTTGTTTGTTAGAAGTTGTACCCGCATCCTGCTTCCTATGGCGCTTTTGCTGGCTGTATGCCTTGTATTCAATGATACACCCATGACCTTACAAGGTAAGGACAGTATGATCAGCCTTGAAGGTGATACGGTAGCCGTGAGCCGGGGGCCGGTCGCCGCTTTTGTTGCTATAAAACAATTGGGAACCAATGGTGGTGGATTTTTCGGCGTCAATTCTGCACATCCGTTTGAAAACCCCAGCTATCTGACTAATATACTTGAAAATATATCGATCTTCTTAATCCCTATTTCTATGCTATTCGCTCTGGGTTATGTACTAAAGAGGAGAAAATTGGCATGGACCATATTTGGTGTAATGTCCTTGGGTTTTTTGCTCTTGTGTATACCTTCGATTTTCCATGAAATGAAAGGTAATCCAGCCTTCCGACAGATGGAGATTGCTCAAGACATGGGCAGTATGGAAGGAAAAGAGATGCGCTTTGGGGCTGCTGCTTCAGCCTACTGGGCTATCAACACTACCTGTTCCAGCAATGGCTCGGTAAATTCTATGCATGACAGCATGACTCCATTGACCGGCATGTTCGCCTTATTGGGTATGATGGTAAATTGTTTTTATGGAGGCGTAGGGGTTGGATTTCTAAATTTCTACATTTTTATAATACTGGCTGTTTTCATCAGTGGATTGATGGTTGGCAGAACACCTGAATTTCTTGGCAAAAAAATAGAAGCCAGGGAGATGAAAATTGCCATGATGGTTGCTTTACTACATCCTTTCCTGATCTTAGTTGGTACTGCACTGTCCTGCTATTTGTATACAGGACATCCGGGAGCTTATGCATCATGGCTAAATAACCCGGGACATCATGGTTTCAGCGAAATGTTATATGAATTCACTTCATCGAGTGCCAATAATGGAAGTGGGTTTGAAGGATTAGGCGACAACATGGCATTCTGGAACACCGCTTGCGGACTGGTCATTTTATTAGGGCGATATCTGCCAATTGTTGGCCCTGTGGCCATTGCAGGCATTCTGGCTAATAAAAAATATATCCCGGAAAATGATGGTACCCTGCAAACTGATACTTCCACCTTTGGTTTGATGGTTTTTGCAGTGATCGGCTTAGTGGCAGCACTGGCATTTTTTCCTGCTCTTGCACTGGGACCTATTGCAGAATATTTTTCAATGCCTAAATAATTCAGATTATGACAAAGAATACTTCTCTATTTGCAAAGAACCTGGTTTTGGAAGCATTGAGGCAGGCTTTCATCAAGCTCAATCCTAAATTCATGTTCCGCAATCCGATTATGTTTACCGTTGAAATCGGAACGGCTATCATGTTCATAGTCTGCCTGTGGATCCTGACAGGCAATCAATCACAGGGTGGCATTGGATACAATTTTATAATCTTCCTCGTATTATTATTGACGCTATTGTTTGCCAATTTTGCCGAAGCCATTGCCGAAGCCAGAGGTCGGGCACAAGCAGATAGTTTGCGCAAAACCAGGCAAGAGACACCAGCCCGGAAGATTTCAGCGATTGGAAAAACAGATGATGCCGAGATTATAATTATTCCTTCTTCTCAATTAAAAAAAGGTGATTTGGTATTTTGTGAAGCAGGGGACACTATACCATCTGATGGAGAGATCGTAGAAGGGATAGCCACTATAGACGAAAGTGCTATCACGGGCGAATCCGCTCCGGTCATTCGGGAAGCTGGCGGTGACAAAAGCTCGGTCACAGGAGGTACCAAAGTATTGTCTGATAGAATTACGGTGATCATAACTACTGACCAGGGAGAAAGTTTTTTAGACAAAATGATAGCACTGGTCGAAGGGGCCAGCAGACAAAAGACACCCAATGAAATCGCACTTACCATATTATTGGCGGGATTTACCCTGGTTTTCATTATTGTGACAGTCACCTTAAAGCCTTTTGCCGATTTTGCCGGTACACCGATTACCATTGCAGCCTTCATTTCATTATTTGTCTGTCTGATCCCGACTACCATAGGTGGTCTGCTGTCGGCAATCGGAATAGCAGGTATGGACAGAGCACTTCGTGCGAATGTCATCACTAAAAGTGGTAAGGCGGTGGAAACAGCAGGCGATATTGATGTTTTACTGTTGGACAAAACAGGAACTATCACGATCGGCAATCGGAAAGCTACCCATTTCTATCAGGCTGATGGCATAAATGAAAATCAATTTACTGAAGCAGTTGTATTGAGTTCGATGAAAGATGACACGCCTGAAGGTAAATCCATTATAGAATTGGCCAATGTCAAACCAACACATTTCCAAATTCATCATCCGCGTTACATAAAGTTTACCGCTGAAACTCGGAGTTCGGGCGTGGATTTTGAAAATATTCGAATACGAAAAGGAGCTTCCGATGCGATCAAAAAATTATGTGAAAATGCAGGGCATGAATTTCCCAGAGAAATTGCTGATAGAGTTACGGTCATTTCAAGCAACGGAGGCACACCTTTAGTGGTAGCAAAAAATGAGCAAGTGATCGGAGTCATTGAACTGCAGGATATCATCAAACCTGGAATACAGGAGCGTTTCGAACGATTACGAAAAATGGGAATTAAAACGGTCATGGTCACCGGAGACAACCCCCTGACCGCCAAATTTATCGCCCAAAAGGCAGGCGTAGATGATTTTATTGCCGAGGCTAAACCCGAAGACAAAATGAATTACATCAAAAAGGAACAATCTGAAGGAAGACTGGTAGCCATGATGGGAGATGGCACTAACGATGCACCGGCTCTTGCCCAGGCAGATGTAGGGGTGGCTATGAACAGCGGTACACAAGCAGCCAAAGAAGCAGGCAATATGGTAGACCTGGACAATGATCCAACCAAATTGATAGAAGTGGTGGAAATCGGTAAGCAACTACTCATGACCAGAGGTACTTTGACCACCTTCAGCATTGCCAATGATATAGCCAAATACTTTGCCATCATACCCGCTTTGTTTATAGTCGGCATCCCTTCGCTGGAGGGACTTAATGTTATGAAACTGCAAAGTCCAGAAAGTGCCATTCTGTCAGCGATCATATTCAATGCCCTGATTATTCCTATGTTAATACCGCTGGCATTGAAGGGAGTGCCCTACAAACCAATAGGTGCCAGTGCACTCTTGCGCAGAAACCTGTTTATTTATGGCCTGGGGGGCATACTCCTGCCTTTTATTGGTATAAAAATCCTCGATCATTTTATTTCATTTTTTATTTAATCTTTTGTCAACCATGAAACACAATATTTTAATAGCAATCAGACTTACGCTGACTTGCGCCCTCCTATTTGGTGTCCTCTATACCAGTGTCATCCTGGGCATAGCCCATCTAAGCTCAAATCATGGAAAGGGCGAAATAATTATTAAAAATGGGAAGACCTATTATTCCAATTTGGGGCAATCCTTTACCGATGATAAATATTTTAATTCCCGGCCTTCTGCTGTGGACTATAATGCAGCAGGATCAGGCGGAAGCAATAAAGGCCCATCCAACCCCAGTTATCTCGAGGCAGTACAAGCCCGTATAGATACTTTGTTGGCCCATAACCCCGGCATATCCAGAAATCAAATTCCTGCGGAGATGGTGTGTGCGAGCGGCAGTGGCTTAGATCCGGATATTTCATTTTCCGGTGCTATCCTCCAGGTTAAAAGAATAGCAAAGGTTCGTCAACTAACTGAAGAAGCATTGCGAAAACTAATAGTGAGCCAAACCGAACAACCTTTAGCGGGGCTTTTTGGAGTGAAAAAAATAAACGTGTTGAAATTGAATCTTGCTCTAGATGAACTTAAAGAATAAACTAAGCTACTTTTTTTTATATCCACCTTATTTCAATAATTTATTATCTCTATATGCCGCAAATGACAGAAAAAGATCATACTGTCCAACATTTTCTGGATTTAATCAAAAAATCCAGAAAAGGAAAATTTAAAATCTATGTTGGCATGAGCGCAGGGGTAGGTAAAACTTATCGAATGCTGCAAGAGGCTCATACTTTACTTAAAAACGGTATAGATGTAAAAATAGGTTATATAGAAACCCACCAACGCAATGAGACTCAAGCACTGTTAGATGGTCTGCCCATAGTGCCCAGAAAAAAGATATTCTATAAAGGCAAAGAATTGGAAGAAATGGATCTGCCGGCGATTATCAATCTACGACCTGAAGTGGTGATTGTGGATGAATTGGCGCATTCCAATATCGAAGGAAGCAAAAATGAAAAACGATTTCAGGATGTAATGGAGATATTATCTGCAGGTATCAATGTAATTTCTGCAATTAATATTCAACATATCGAAAGCCTCAATGAGGAAATAAAAGAAATCACTGGAGTGGAAATAAAAGAACGAGTACCTGACAATATTCTGGCCATGGCAGATGAGGTAGTCAATATCGACCTTACCGCGGAAGAATTGATTACTCGTCTAAAACAAGGTAAAATATACCCATCAGACAAAATAGACATGGCACTCCTGAATTTTTTTAAAAGCGACCATATATTGCAGCTTAGAGAGCTGGCACTGAAGGAAGTTGCTTCGCAAGTAGAAAGAAAAGTGGAATCGGAAGTTACTCGCCCCTTTGGGTTGAAACATGAAAAATTCTTAGCTTGTATCAGCAGCAATGAAAAAACAGCCAGAGTCGTGATTAGAAAAACAGCCAGGCTGGCAAATTATTATAGCAGTAAATGGTATGTATTGTATGTGCAGACACCTAAAGAGAGCCTTGATAAAATCACGCTGGCTAAACAAAGGCACTTAATAAATAATTTCAAATTAGCCACAGAGCTAGGGGCTGAAGTTATTAAAGTAAAAAACGCGTCGATTTCAAAGACCATAATAGAAAAGGCCGGTGAAAGAAAAATTACCACCATATGTGTTGGCAAGCCTCACTTGAGTTTATTAAAAATTATTTTGGCCACCCATGTATTTAATAAGCTACTTAATAAACTATCTTCAAACGATATTGACCTTGTAATTCTATCCTAATGAAAATTAAAACTAAATTATACCTGGGAGTAGGTCTGCTGTTCCTGCTCATCTTTATATTGAATATAGTAGCCACATATTATATTAATGCATTAAAAAGCGACACGGAAAATATAATTGCCGCCAATTATAAGAGTTTACAATACAGCCGAAATATGCTTTCCGCATTGCAACAAAAAAATAGGTATGATTTAAAAAAGTTCGAAGCCAGTCTTATAAAGCAGGAAAATAATATCACTGAGATGGGAGAAGCAGAGATTACAAATGAACTGAGGGACAACTATGAAGAATTAAAGACAAACATTTCAGATACTTTGTTCTTAATCAGTATTCACAATAATTTATTTCAAATAATGGATATGAATATGCATGCCATCGAGCGAAAAAGTGATAAAGCAAAGCGTACGGCAGACGAAGCTGTACTCTGGATTGCAATGACTGGCACTTTGTGCTTTTTAATTGCTTTTATTCTATTGGTAAATTTGCCATCCAATATAGCCAATCCAATTAGAGAGCTAACGGAAAGTATCAAACAGATTGCGGCCAATAATTATGCTGAACGGGTACATTTTGAAAGTCACAGCGAATATGGTCAATTGGCTACTTCATTTAATACCATGGCTGTTAAATTAGAGGAATACAATAAAAGCAACCTCGCTAAAATCATGATGGAGAAAAAGCGGATTGAAACATTAATCAATAATATGCACGATCCGGTCATCGGATTAGACAATGATTTAATGATCATCTTTGCCAATGAAGAAGCTATAAATATATCCGGGCTAAAACGATCTGAATTCATCGGGAAGTCTGCGCAAGAATTAGGCATTAAAAATGATTTGATCAGGACATTGGTTCAGGATTTATTCAATGAGGAAAATGAAAATTTATATAAAAAGAGGCCTATAAAAATTTATGCCGGAAATAAAGAAAGTTATTTTGAAAAAGAGACCTTGCATATTTCAATTACCCCTACCGGAGAAAAAGCTCAAAAACTGGTCGGACATGTAATTTTTTTAAGGAATGTAACAGCTTATAAAGAATTGGACTTTGCCAAAACAAATTTCATCGCAACCGTTTCCCATGAATTTAAAACGCCTATATCCTCGATAAAAATGAGTTTGCAACTAATGGAAAAAGATCAAATCGGTCCATTGAATGATGAACAAAAAAATCTGTTGGCCAGTATAAAAGAAGATGCAGATAGACTCTTGAACATTACCGGTGAATTACTCAATATGACTCAGGTAGAAAGTGGTAATATCCAACTCTCTATTTTACCTTCCGATCCGAAAGAAATTTTATTTTATGCCATTAATGCAACTAGGAACGTAGCCGAACAGAAGAAAATTAAACTTGACATTGATTGTCCAGAGCAGATTTCAGAAGTGATGGTGGATAGTGAAAAGACCGCCTGGGTATTGATCAACCTGATCTCCAATGCCATCCGCTATTCTTATGAACATGCTACTGTGTTCCTGTCTATCAGGCAAACTTCACACCATATTCAAATAGCTATAAAAGACACGGGCCGGGGGATTGCACCCCAGTACAAGGATAAAATTTTTGACCGTTATTTCAGAGTGCCGGGAACTGAAAAGGAAGGAACTGGCCTTGGCCTGGCGATAAGCAAAGAGTTTATAGAAGCTCAAGGTGGTCAAATTATGGTAGATAGTGAATTAGGTGTTGGAAGTACGTTTATTTTGACTTTGCTAAAAGCAGTGTAGTATTTGAACTTGTCAAGCCTTCAATAAAATATATCAGACTTAGTTTGCTTTGTTCACCTATTCCCTTGAACGCACACCTACCCTCTACCAATTCATTTCTTCCACTGTACGGCACTTTTCTTTGCTTTCATCAGGAAGGTCGACTTTTCCTTTAATTGTTTGTCCTGGGTATTGCTGATCGTGATAGCACTGGAATTTGCTCCATTCACTTCCATTAAAACAGCTTTGCCAGCAGAATAATCAAACCGGTCTATAGTCAGACCTTCTACATTGTTGAGTTGAAATACTTTTTTATCGGTATTGTAGAGCTTGACATTTTGAAGGGTAATATTTTTAGCTTCCGTGATTTGAGCGCCCTGGGTAGATACAATATTGCTGTTGCTGAGGATGACATGTTCAACCCTGGATTCGGGCAGTCCGCGCATCACGATAGCAGTACCCGCTCCTTGGCAATAGATACGATCCATAAAAAAATTTTTAAATACCGGGGTGGATGCTGCAAAGGGTTGGGCTTCCATGGCGGGCAGGCCCCGGTTTTCACCTTCCAGTGCTACCGGATCTTTGGCTTCGTAATACATATTGAAGCGTATGGCATCACCAAGTATATTGTTCATATTGATGTCAGAGATGAAGATATCTTCCACCACGCCACCCCGTCCACGGGTAGTTTTAAATCTCAAGCCTATATCTGTTCCCAAAAAATTGCAATTATTGACATATAAATGGTGGACACCACCAGACATTTCAGACCCAATGACAAAACCACCATGACCGTGAAACACAGTGGTATTTCGAATGATGAAATTGGAGGTGGCTACTCCACGCTTTCTGCCTTGTTCGTCTCTGCCAGACTTGATCGTGATCGCATCATCGCCGGTATCAAAGGTGCAGCCTTCGACGATGCCATTGGTGCAGGACTCCAGGTCGAGGGCATCATTGTTCTGACCATACCAGGGATTTTTAACATGCACATTTCTCAAGATGAAATGTTCGCACAAAAGCGGATGCAAGGTCCAGGCCGGCGAATTTAAGAAGGTTAGATCTTCTAATAATACATTGGTACACGAAGTCAGGCTAACCATATTGGGTCTGAGAAAATCGCGAATAGCTTCATAATCTGCTTTGGTTTTGCCCTCCGTTTTTTTATTAGTCCAATCGGTATGTTCATGGCCATATTTGGATTGAGCTGATGGATACCAACTGTCCCCTTTTTCATTGACCACTCCTCCCGATTTTACGAGCGTCTTCCATTGGGATTCGGTCAATTTATCTTTTTTGACTTGTTTCCATACCTGACCTGCACCGTCCATGAGTCCTTTGCCGGTGATGGCAATATGGTCGAGGTGGACCCCGGATACAGGCGCCTGGCACCGATAAGCTTCCTGGCCTTCCCAGGTAGTCTGTATCACCGGGTAGTCCTTCCGGTTATCTGAAAATTGAATAAAAGCACCTTCTTCCAGGTGTAGATTGACATGGCTGCGTAACACGATTGGACCGGCTAACCAGAATCCTTTGGGTACCAGGACGACGCCACCGCCTTGATCCGACGCCATCTCTATTGCCTGGTTGATGGCTGGGTGACAAAGCAGGATTCCTCCGCTTTTGGCTCCATACTTTTCTATGTTGAAGGTATCTTTTCTGAACTGCATGGAGTTGACTGACGGGAGTTGGTACTCAAAATTGCCCGGGTAAACCGATTTTTTTAAAAAATTGCGCAAAGGATGACCTGTAGTCACCAATGCCTCAGCAGCCAATTTGGCCATGACACGAGCCCCATATGGTGTAAAATGGGTATTGTCGATCAAGCCATTTGGAAATTTGGCATAGACTCCCGGACGCACATGCATATACAGGTACGTACTGGCACTATCACCTATTTGCTCTAATAATCGCTGACTGGACTCGTGCATATCCAGGAGCGGTACATGAAGTTCATTGGCTACTGCTCTCACCACGGCCGGATACTCTCCGTGCTGATCAATAAACGTGCCATTGGTATCAAATTTTCTCCTATTGATAGGGGTCAGCAGGACAGGATAAGCGCCTTTGGACTGTACTTCGGATATATACCGTTTTAAGTTGGCCCGGTAATCGGTCTGCGCAGCTGCATACCTGGCAGGATCGTCCTGCTTCTGATCATTGTGTCCAAACTGTATAAAAACATAATCACCTGGTTGCAATTGGTTGTAGACCACATCCCAATGACCCAGGTCACGAAAACTTTTGGTACTGCGTCCATTGCGGGCATGATTCTGGATCTCCACCGTTTCGCTGAACAATTCATGAAACACTTGTCCCCAGCCTGTCTCCGGCGCGTCATAAGGATTTTTATTGGCCATCGTACTGTCGCCAATCATAAAAACTCTAACCTTGTCTGGAGTAGGGGCAAAAGCCACCAGGGTCAGCAAAAAGACAAATAACAATAAGTGTTTCACAAGAAGGAGGTTTTAATCAATATTCAAATCAACCATAGGTTATCTCAGGTAGTTGAGGTCTACGGGATCCATATCTGTAAAATCTTTGTTTTCACCAGCCATTCCCCAAATAAAAGCATAGCTGGCCGATCCTGCTCCGGCGTGGATGCTCCAGGGCGGAGAGATGATCGCTTGATGGTTTTGCACCCATAAGTGACGGGTTTCAACAGGCTTGCCCATAAAATGCATCACCCCATGATTGTCTGGAATGTCAAAGTAAAAATATACTTCACTGCGTCGGTCATGGGTATGCGGTGGCATCGTATTCCAGATATTGCCTGCACTCAATACGGTCAGTCCCATGACCAACTGGCAGCTCATGATACCGTCCTGGTGAATATACTTATAGATCGTGCGAATATTGGCGGTGTCTGCAGAACCCAGATTGACCGGGAAGGCTTCTTCTTTTGTAAAATGAGTATTGGGAAAATTAGTATGCGCGGGTGCAGATAATAAAAAGAACCTGGCTGGGTTATCAGTGTCCGCGGACTCAAAGGTCACTTCTTGCGTGCCTTTGCCCAGGTATACACAGCCCAGTCTCTGTACTTCAAATTTTTGCACATCGGCGGTGATGGTGCCGGGGCCACCAAGGTTGATGATGCCCACTTCGCGCCTTTCCAGGAAATATTCAGATTTAAGCTCAGGATAAGTGTGTAAGGTCAAACTCTTAAAGACAGGCAATATGCCCCCTAATATCATCCGGTCGTAGTGGGTATAAGTCATGACACAACTATCATTGATGAATACATCTTCCACCAAAAAATTTTCCCTTAGCTCCAGGGTATTCATCCGTTCCACTTCTCGTGGGCTACTTTCATATTTTGCTTTCATATTATATATTTTATATTATTTATCTTCCCATCCATCCGCCATCGACGGTAAGTATTGTGCCGTGGACATAACTGGAGAGCTCAGAAGCCCCCCCCCCCCCCCCCCCCCCCCGGCCCCCCCCCCCCCCCCCACCCCCCCCCCCCCCCCGCCCGGGCCCCCCCCCCCCCCCCCCCCCCCCCCCCCCCCCCGGGGGGCCCCCCCCCCCCAACCCCCGGGCCAACCCCCCGGTCTTCTCCCCCCCCCCCCCCCCCCCCCCCGGGGGCCCCTTTTCCAAACCCCCCCCCCCCCCCCCCCCGGCGCCCACCCCGTGGACATTGATGCCCCCTTGAAAAGTCAGTAAGGAAGCTGTAAATATGATCTTCCCTTTTCCCCTGGCTATCATATCCGAGCCGATCTCCCTTGCAAGGACAAATTGAGCATTCAGGTTGACTTCTATCACCTGGTCCCAATAGTCATCCCGATGTTCAGCCGAAGGCTTTCGCAGGATGGTACCCGCATTATTGACCAAAATGTCGATAACGGGATGATCTGATTTACACTGGTGGATGAATGAATACAGCGAAGTACGCAGTGTAAAATCTGCTTGATAAGGATAAAATTTTCTGCCCAAAGCCTTGATTTCTAAGGCTATCAAGCTGTCCTGCAGGTCCAGTCGGGCAGATACCCCAATGATATCAGCTCCTGCCTCAGCCAAACCAATAGCCATCGACATGCCTATTCCTCTATTGCATCCGGTCACCAGTGCTAGTTTATGGGATAGGTCTATATTAATCATAATTTACAGTCAAAGGTACTACGCACCAAGAAGGGTTACAAGAATAAGCAATCCTTCCAGAAAGCTTGACAATAAAAGGCTTGTTTTTTTATGCAATCGATATCGGGAACGATCCCAAAGCATATTTTCAAAGAATTTTTTTTTATTGGTACTATATTTACCAGCCTATCTCATCCTTAACTGAGCTATTGAGGAGCAAAATGTAACTATAAAAGATATTGCAAAAATATTGGGACTGTCGAGCTCTACGGTATCCTGGGCTTTACGAGGTAGCCATGAGATTAGCATAGATACTAAAAAACGGGTGCTGGATTACGCTGGTGAAGTGAATTACCAGCCCAATCCTATTGCCTTAAGTTTAAAAGAAAATAAAAGTCGTGCCATTGGGGTGACTGTCACTGAAATAGCCAATAATTTTTTTCCAATGCGATCAATGGCATCGAAGAGATCGCGCAGGAAAGAGGATACCATGTGATGATCCTTCAGACGCATGAGTCACATGAAAAAGAAGTGGACTGCCTTAGACATGCTTTGAGCAGAAAACTGGATGGAGTCATCTTATCCTTATCCGGCAATGCCAGTGAACTAAGTATGTTGAAAGAATTGCAGAAAGATGGATTCCCCATCGTGTACTTTGATCGAGTGCCGAATACCTTTGATGCCAACAAAATCGTGGCAGACAATTTTCGCGGAGCTTTTGAAACTATTGAACATTTAA
Source organism: Saprospiraceae bacterium (assembly GCA_016709995.1). Classification (NCBI taxonomy): domain Bacteria; kingdom Pseudomonadati; phylum Bacteroidota; class Saprospiria; order Saprospirales; family Saprospiraceae; species Saprospiraceae bacterium. Next base: position 1,718,813 of record JADJLQ010000001.1, on the reverse strand, counting down.
TCCTCTCAGGCCGCCATGATAGCCCATATCACGAGCCCACCCGTACTATCCATCACCAAAGAACGCTTGGCGGGCTACCGGGCAGCTTTGGAAAAATACCATATACCGTTTGACGAAAACCTGGTCAAATATTGTGAATTCGATACCAACACGATTAAACGCATCATCATCGAACTGATTAAAAAGGAAAAACCGGATGCGTTGTTTTCTGCCAGTGACCGCCTTGCGTTGAGTTGTTATGCTGCCGTAGTCGATTTGAAAATAAAAATTCCTGAAGAAATAGCTTTCGTTGGATTTACCAACATCAATGTAGCCCATTTGTTGAATCCGCCCCTGACCACAGTGACACAACCTGCAGAAGCCCTGGGGCGGCATGCTGCTAAGATCCTGCTTGATATATTGGATGGCACCGACAAAAGTGGATTGTTTCACAAAAAGGAGTTGCCGATACAATTGAATATCAGAGCTTCCAGCAACCCGGTGATTTAAAGAAAGCGGGTGTAACCTAAATGGAATAGACCACTATCGATCTATAATGATACAACGATGTTCGTTATCGAACAGCAATTACCAGGTCGAAATACTTAAAATATTAATTATCAAGGATATACGCTTTTGGCATCCCCTATGCATTTGATCCAGTATAGTCATTTTACGAATCATTCGAAAGATGAAATATCCTTGTTAAACTGACACCAGTATAGAAATTATAATAAAACATGTTCAAAAATTATCTGCTCCTGGCTTTGAGAACTTTCACCAAAAACGGCACGTTTACTGTGATCAATTTACTCGGTTTGTCGTCTGGACTGGCCATCACTTTGCTCATCATACAATATGTCAGATTTGAATTATCCTATGAAAATATGCATCATAATGCTGACAAGATCGTCCGGTTGACGACCGATTATATGGATGGCCAATCCGTGTCAGAACAAGACTGTGAAACCAATCCACCTATTGGACCGCTTATCTTAAGAGAAATGCCTGAAGTCATAAATTTTACTCGCGCTTACCCTATTGGCGAGCCTAATTTGACCGTGCAAGTGGATCAACAACAATATGTGCTGGAAAAAGTATTTGCAGTCGATTCTTCCTTCTTTTCCATATTCTCCTATCATTTAATCAGTGGCAGCACCCAAGATATTTTTAAGCATCCTGGAGAAACGGTGATCACGGAGACCATCGCCAAGCGATTATTTAACAGCAAGGATGTATTAGGCAAAACTATCGAGATGCCTAATGGCAACAATAAAAACCTCTTTAAAATAGTCGGCGTGGCTGCTGATAGCCCACATAATACACACCTTAAATTTGATATGATATTTTCCTTTAGCAGTATGTATGCGGAGCCGGTCATCAATGGTGAATTTGAAGATAATTGGGATGGCAACAATACACTGACTTATATTCAGTTGGCTGATGGTGCACAGTATAATAGTTTTTTAAACTCATTGGATAATTTCAATAAGCGGCTGCTGGATTCCAAAAAGCTGAAAAATGAAAAATTGGCTGCCCAGAAAATAGGTGACATTCACTTGTATTCGCATAAGATTTTTGAGGTAGAACCCAATGGCAGTGCTACCGTTGTTTTTTTTCTGCTTGGCGTTGCTATTTTGGTCATTGTCAGTGCCTTTGTGAACTACATCAACCTGGCCACTTCCAAAGCACTGGATAGAGCGAAAGAGGTAGGCTTAAGAAAAGTAGTAGGATCTACTCCGGGTCAATTAAGATGGCAATTTATGACTGAAACAATATTGATCAATGTATTTGCAGGAATCCTGGCCCTCAACATAATTGTTTTAGCCAAAACGGCTTTTTTATCAATCGCCGGATTGCAGGCTGATTTTGGTATGTTTAATGACCCTTTTTTCTGGTTGATTCTATTGGGCTTTTTAGTGGTAAGTGTTCTTTTTTCGGGGATCTACCCAGCCATAGTCTTGTCTTCTTTTGAGCCTGTCACTGTTTTGAAAGGAAATTTTTCACGTTCTCTCAAAGGGGCATCTTTGCGCAAAGGTTTAGTGGTTTTTCAGTTTACTGTAACGATCGTATTATTGGTTCAAACTTTTACAGTCAATCAACAATTAGCTTATATGCGGGCTTTCGACCTGGGAGTGGATGTAAATCAAATCCTGGTAGTCAAAGCACCTGTAGAAAGAAAATATCAGGAAAATTTCCAGCAATTTAAAAATGAAGTATTGGCGATTCCCAATGTGCATTCATTTTCATTGTCCACTGCTGTTCCGGGGCAATCAACCAGTCAGTTTAGTACGACTACCGGAGTGAATTTATCAGGCAACACCGACCCTCATAATTATAATTTTTATTTTAACGCCATCGATGCAGCATATATTCCTTCGATGGGACTTCAGGTGATCGCAGGCGAAAATTTTATACCCGGTACCAATAATGATACCCATGAATTAGTAGTCAATGAAGAAGCCATTCGATTATGGGGCTTGCAGGATGCAAAAGCAGCCATTGGAAAGGAACTTAGTTTTTGGGGAGATAAGTGGACCATTCGGGGAGTAATAAAAAATTATTATCAGGAATCTGCCAAGTATGCTCAGATACCAATTATTCATAGATATTACGATAAAGCATTTGAGGAAAATGGAAGTATTAAATTCTCAGGTGGAAATCCTAAAGACCAGTTGGCTGCCATAGAAACCATTTACAAAAATAATTTCCGGGGAGCCTCGTTTAATTATTTTTTTCAAAACGCAGAATACGACAAACAATTTAAAGCGGATGAAAGATTTCAAAAAGTCTTTGGCATACTGACTGTTTTTGCCATCTTGATTGCATGCCTGGGTCTGTTTGGGCTCGCTTCTTTTAGCGTAGCTAAACGTACAAAAGAAATCGGAATCCGAAAAGTAATTGGAGCCAGTACCAGCAATTTGTTGATTACGCTGTCCAAAGATTTTATTAAGACTGTTTTGACATCCATGGTGATCGGTATCCCGGTTACTTATTTTATCATTAAAACCTGGCTGAATGATTTTGCAAACAGAATTGAAATTTCCTGGTGGCTATTTGCCCTACCTGTTTTGGTTGTTATGATCCTGGTACTTTTATCGATCGCAGGCAAAACCCTTAAAACTGCCTGGATGAATCCTGTAAAATGCCTGAGGAGCGAATGAGGTAGTAGCTAATGTTCTAAATATAACTCCCCTCTGATTCGAAGTAGTTGCTTTTTTTCCTGGTGTTTCGTTTTGCCTTTTAAATTTGAGGCAAATGCAGGCAAATGACTAAAGCCACTGAAAGGGTCACCTCGTGGGATGAAAGTTCCAATCCGATTTTTTCTTTACAAGCTGCTTTCACCATCAGATCCTTGTAACAAATCTTGAGAGTCTAAACTATAATTACAATATTTGTTTACTTTAAAACCTTTCTTGTGATTATGAAGTACTCTTTTTAGGGTCACCTCGTGGGATGAAAGTTCTAATCCGATTTTTTCTTTACAAGCTGCTTTCACCATCAGATCCTTGTAACAAATCTTGAGAGTCTAAACTATAATTGCAATATTTGTTTACTTTAAAACCTTACTTGTGATCATGAAGTACTCTTTTTTTGCCTTCGTATTTTTTGCATCTGTTGCATTTGCGGATGTTTCACTGCCCCGGCTGATCAGTGATCATATGGTTTTGCAGAGAGAGGATACCCTGCATTTATGGGGCCATGCTGCTGCCAAAGAAAAAATCCAAATTTCTATAGATCAGAAGACTTATAAAATCAAAGCGGATCAGCAAGGGTCCTGGAAGCTTGACCTCCCGCCTCATGCGGCAGGAGGACCATATGAACTCAAGGTGAAAAGCAATAATGAAATAATCATCCATGATGTGCTTTTTGGGGATGTCTGGCTCTGCACCGGGCAATCCAATATGGTATTGCCTATGGAGCGGGTCAAAGAAAAATATAGCGCAGATATATCTGAAGCCAATAATCCTAATATCAGAAATTTTTTTATCAAAACCATGACAGATCTTACAGGCCCCAGGCAGGATTTGCCGGATGGCCAATGGATCCCTGCCAGCCCGGAGACGGTATTGGCATTTGGTGCAGTGACTTATTTTTTTGCCCGTGACATCTATACGAAGTATAAGGTCCCTATCGGTATCATAAATTCGAGTGTAGGGGGCACCCCGATAGAAGCCTGGATCAGTGAGGGAGGGTTCAAAGATTTTGATTCGATCTTAAAAACTATCGGGACCAACAAAGACACCAGTTATATAGCCGTCCGAATGAGTGAAAATCGGAAGCATGCTGTGAACAGAACTATGGAGGACCAGGGTCTGCTCCAAACTCCTAAATGGTCTGCGATAGATTACAATCCGGTTGGGTGGGCCAATATCAATATTCCCGGCTTTTGGGAAGACCAGGGACTTCGAGACCTGGATGGGGTGGTGTGGTATCGCCGGGAAATAGATGTTCCTACAAGCATGAGTGATCAGGAAGTCAAATTGTACATGGGCAGAATCGTCGATGCGGATCAGTTTTATGTCAATGGTACTCAGGTAGGGAATGTGACCTACCAATATCCACCCCGCAGGTATACTATCGCCAAAGGCCTGCTGCATCCCGGAAAAAATATCTTAGTCATCCGGGTGGTGAACACAGGAGGCAAGGGTGGTTTTGTTCCGGACAAACCATATTATATGACAGCTAATGATCAGGTCATCGATCTTAAAGGAACCTGGCAATATAAAATCGGCCAGGTATACGAACCAGCTCCTTTTTTTCCTGGTTTTTCAGCTCAAAATCAGCCTGCTGCGCTATATAATGCGATGACTGCCCCGGTCGTTGCTCAGACTTCTGTCAAAGGGGTGCTTTGGTACCAGGGAGAATCCAATACAGGCAACCCTGGACCATATGAGTCTTATATGGAAGCACTGATTGAGAATTACAGGCGGTTATTTGGAAAACCAGATCTTCCGTTTTTAACGGTACAACTCGCCAATTTTATGGATCAGGATCTGCTGCCAACTGAAAGCAGTTGGGCTGCTTTGCGTTATGCTCAATTCAAGGCGTCCAGGCTACCTCATGCCGGCCTCGCAGTCATCACTGACCTGGGTGAATGGAATGATATCCACCCACTGAATAAACAGGATGTGGGTTCACGATTGGCCCTGGCAGCAAGAAATCTGGCTTATGGTGAGCATGAGCTCAACTATTCGGGTCCTTCCTATTCAACTTACAACCTTGAAGGGGATAAAGTCATATTGAGTTTTGATCACATCGGAACAGGATTGAGATCTGCAGATGGCTTACCACTAAAGTATTTTGCAATAGCTGGGGCTAATAAAAAATATACCTGGGCGGAGGCTGTCATACGCGGTGATCAGGTAGTCGTACATGCTGCCAGGGTACCCAATCCACTTTACCTTCGATATGCCTGGGCAAATAATCCGGTTGGTGCTAACCTCACCAATGAAACAGGGATACCTGCTTCATGTTTTGAAATTGCGATTGATGTGCAAACTCAAAAAAATTAATGACCTGATGTCTTTCGGTTCTATTTCATCATAAGGTGGGTTAGTTCTATACTCATTCCAAAGCAAAAAAATATCGAAAATAAAAGTTTGATAATGAAAATAAAAGTTCTTCTACTGATCATGGTCGCCTGGTGCTGCACGGGGCTGGGGCAATCAGAATATCCCAAACCAGTCACTTTTACCAATGAGCAGGACCATCAAAATATGATGGATCAATTAGGCATCAAGGTACTAAGACCAGGGCCCAGTGGAAATGAATCGGCCCCCAATCATGCCAATTATGACGAATCCCTGGCCAATCCTTGCCCCGAATTGCCAGCGCTCCTCGTTGCCAAAAATGGTACTAAAATCACGACCGCTACTCAATGGTGGCATCAGCGCAGACCAGACATAGTAGCCGATGTAGAACGTGAATTGTATGGCCGACTACCTGGTAATATCCCTGCTGTGACCTGGACAGCCAAAATCACCGATCGGGAGTTTGTAGGCAGAGTGCCTGTATTAGCAAAACAATTGGTGGGCCATGTCGATAACAGTGCCTACCCGCTTATCAATGTAGATATCAATATGATGTTGGTCGTGCCGACTAATGTCAAAGGTCCGGTGCCTGTCCTCATGATGTTTGGCAGACCTTCTTTTCCTGCTCCTGCACAGCCAAGCCCGGAACATATGGAGATCCTCAACCAATCTTTTAAAAAAATGATGTCTGAATATGATCCGGCGATTAAAGAAATATTGGAGTTATATCCCGCCTATATGCCGATCACCCGACTGCCCGGACGAAATCCATTTGCACCTGCTCCCGAAGGCGATCTTCCTCCCACAGAGCAGTTATTGGCTGCCGGCTGGGGGTATGCCACGATTGATCCTGCTAGTATCCAGGCTGATAATCATGCAGGGATCACCCGAGGTATTATAGGATTGGTAAATAAAGGTCAGCCCAGAAAACCAGAAGACTGGGGAGCATTGCGCGCCTGGGCCTGGGGTGCTGCCCGTGGACTTGACTACCTGGAGACTGACACGCTCGTCGATGCTAAAAAAGTAGGGATCGAAGGAGTATCCCGATATGGTAAAGCTGCCCTGGTGACCCTGGCTTTTGAGCAAAGATTTGCTATGGCTTTGATAGGATCATCCGGCAAAGGAGGGACTACACTGCATCGCAGGGTCTGGGGAGAGGCTGTCGAAAGTCTCACTGGAGGTGAAAATTACTGGATGTGTGGTAATTATATGAAATACGGCGCTGCCCAGTCCTCTTTCGGTGCGATGACAGGATGTGATCTAACCGTAGATGCTCACGATCTGCTGGCAATGTGCGCTCCGAGATTGACCTTCGTCAGCTATGGTATTCCTGAGAAAGGAGATGCCAAATGGCTGGATCAAAAAGGCAGTTATATGGCCACCATAGCCGCTGGATCCGTATTCAAATTATTAGGGGCTAAAGATCTCGGCGTAACCAATGATTATCTCAAAGAGCAAATGCCTCCTGCACTCACCGATATGTTGGAAGGCCAGCTCGCCTGGCGACAGCATGATGGAGGCCATACTGATGCGCCTAATTTTAAATATTTTATTCCCTGGGCTTCTAAGATGCTGAATTACAATAAATAATAGTCAATGATCCTTGAGGCGAAAAAAATCCTGACTATAATCTTACGTAAGACGGGTCTTGGTATGCTATATCTATTGTGTTGCGGTCCATTAATCGCCCAGCCATCTTTGCCCCGGCTTACAGTGGTTCGGGGGAGACCTCAGTTGATCGTTGATTCAAAACCCTTCTTAATATTGGGTGGAGAATTGGGCAATTCTACTGCCACTAGCCTGGAAAATATGGCGCCTGTTTGGCCCCGGCTCAAAGCAATGAACCTCAATACAGTCTTGATGCCGGTGTACTGGGAATTGGTAGAGCCAGTTGAAGGTCAGTTCGATTTTTCACTTTATCGGGATTTGATCCTCGAGGCCCGAAAAAGTGGACCCAAACTGGTGTTCTTGTGGTTTGGTGTATGGAAAAACAGCATGAGCAGTCATGTCCCAGCCTGGATCAAGCTCAATACCGCCCGTTTTCCTCGGGCGAAAAGTGATCAAGGCATAAGTCAGGAGATCTTAAGCGCCTTCAGTGAGCCGGTATTGCAAGCGGACATCAAAGCTTTTGAAGCGCTGATGGCATTTGTCAAAGAGGTGGACATCCAGGATCACACCGTCATCATGGTTCAAGTCGAAAATGAAGTCGGCATGTTACCTTCTGCCCGTGATCACCAGGCACTCGCACAAGCAGCCTTTATTAAACCAGTGCCTTCTGTACTCATGAATTACCTGGTTGCCCATCAAAAAGAACTGCCAGCTGAGCTTGCTGCAAGCTGGCAGACTAATGGACAAAAGCTAAAAGGCACCTGGATAGAAGTATTTGGTGTAAGCCCACAAACCGAGGAGTACTTTATGGCCTTTCAATATTCAAGTTTTCTCAACCGGTTAGCCGCCGTTGGAAAAAGAATTTATCCTCTGCCAATGTATGCCAATGCAGCACTCAATCGTCCAGGTCGCTTGCCCGGCGAATATCCCAGTGCAGGCCCGTTGCCTCATCTGCTTGATATTTGGAAAGGTGCAGGCCATGATTTGGATTTCCTGAGCCCGGATTTTTACAATCCTGATTTCAAACAATGGTGCGATGCCTATACCCGGCAGGGTGATCCACTTTTTATACCGGAGCATGCGTTTGATGCCACTGCTCCCGTCAAGGCATTATATTCGATTGGTCACTATGATGGGCTGGGGTTTTCGCCATTCTCAATAGAATCTAAAAATGAAAATTCGGAGTCACTTGCTAAAGCCTACGGAGTCATCAACCATATACAGGACCTCTTGGGTACCCACCAAAAAGAAGGGATATTGCTAAGCAAAAGCAATCCTGAGGTTAGTTTTACTATGGGTGAATATGATTTTACCTGCAAGCATGATTATACGCTCAGCTGGACGCCTGGCAGTAGACTGGATGTCTGGCCGTCCGCCGGTGCCATTGTCATTCAGACCGGCCCTAAAGAGTTTTATGTCGCAGGTACCGGAGTGGTCATTACGTTTAAAAAACACCATGATCCCATGATCAATGTTGGCCTGCTCAAAGTGGATGAAGGTACTTTTGAGAATCATATTTGGAAGACTTCGCGCCATCTCAATGGTGATCAAACCCACCAGGGCAGGCATATCAATATACCAACTACCCAATACGCTACTCAGAAAGTAGTGCTATACGATTATGAGTAAGGAAGGATTGGTAGTGGAAGGTCAGGAGATCAATATTCAAAGAGGAAAAAACTAAATTGTATGCACTATCAATCGGGCCAGACTGCCTGGCCTCAATGATCAGAATCCAGCAAAAATTATACCTTGTGATACTATTTTTAATCAAAATGCATTAATAGTATATGGGTAGCGTCAAAGAAATCACCATGACAGGTGACAATGATCCACAGATCGAACCTGAGGAGTACACCAGGCATTATATGTATTGTGATCAATGTGGATCGTTTAATTTACAAACCTGGTTACGGCCAGGTAATCATGGGAAAGATGCAGCCAGGATTCAAAAAATAGAAAAAATCTCTGATTTGGCTTTTAAGTCAACACTCATTGCATTGATAGTCGTAGTATTATTGATCGTATTCAAACTTATTATGACTGGTCAGTTTACAATTAGTTTTTGGGCTAATTCCTGGTTGATGGTTTCACTGATAGTAGTACTGATTAGTAACAGTATTGCACAAAATCTCGAGAAAAAAATTGGAAGCTTAGGGTTGCGTTGCGGTGATTGTCATGCGACCTATGCACATAAAAGTAAATTTTTTACTGACCTGGATGCCAATCCGATGAATAAAACCATCCTGCTTGTACCTAAGCCAAGGAATAAAGTCTATTGGATTAAGAGGTAAGGACTAGCATTAAATCAATTTAGAATTTTGGATTAATTTGACAGACCCGGTTATAGCCTGGCTGATGCTTATCTCATGCTCAAAAGAAAAGAAGTCATTTTTGCTTAAGCAATATTTCGTGGACCAGGTCATCAATATAGACCTCCAGATTTTCATAACCGGTAGAAAGCTGATGTCCATTGGCTTCTGCTTTGGATGGATCGAGCCCTTTGAGTTTTTGCCAGGCATCGGGAATGCCATTATGTTGGCATTCATAACTTCTCCACCGTAGCAACTATGGCTGGTGAAATGAATCTTGTAAAAAATGGACCTAATACAAAATCAACATTTTTTAAGAGAGAATCACACAATTTTACAAACGCAATTTCCGTAAAACCAACAAATTGCCATAGATTATTTACGCAATCGTTATCGGGAACGATGCCATTGATTTAATTGTGTATTTTAGCCACCTGTCCAAAAATATTTTATTTCTTTGAAGGGATAATTCAAAGAAAATCAATGAGTGATCAAATGTTAAGGCTGACGGTAGGACTTATGAAGGTTTATTATCGCCCTCTTGCGCTAGCAGCACTCTGTCTGCTTGTCACGACCTGCTTCTCTTGTACCTATGCGGTGCTGGTCACTGATCCTATCGCCGAAAAAATGCTTCTATTCCAAAGGAACAATGGAGGCTGGCCCCAGTATAAAGGCGATCCTACAGATTATACAAAAGATCTGGACACTGCTTTTTTGCTTCAACTGCATATGGACAAATCCCGGTTAGATGCTACGATCGATGACAATTCCACCACCTATGAAATCCAATACCTGCTCTCTAAAGTCAAACTGACCGGAAATCGAAAGTACCTGGCAAGTGCAGAAAGCGGTATCCAATATCTGCTCCAGTCACAAAATGCAGCCGGAGGCTGGCCTCAAAAATATCCGGATACCAGTGGATATCATCATCATATTACCTACAATGATGAAGCCATGATCGCTGTCATGTGGATTATGAAAGGACTTGCAGAAAATACACCTCCGTATGATCTGGCTGATAACAAATTAAAAGCGGCTGCTGAAAAAAGCCTGGCCAGGGGCATTGACTGCATACTCAAGACTCAATACAGACAGCATGATACCCTGACAGTATGGTGTGCGCAACATGATGCATTGACCCTGGCTCCTGCGTCCGCGCGCGCATTCGAGCCGGCATCATTGAGCGGTAAAGAATCGGTTGGTATTATTTTATTTTTAGAATCTTTGCAACAGCCTTCGCCGGCGATTACCCGTGCCATTGAAGCAGGCATCGCTTGGTTTAAAAAAGTGGGACTTCCAGACATAGGCCTGCAAACCATAGAAGATAAAAATGCGCCAGGAGGTAGAGACCTGCTCGTCATAGCAAAGCCCGGTAATACATTATGGGCCAGATTTTATGACCTGGATACCAATCAGCCCATCTTCATGGGTAGAAATGGGGTAGCCAGGAGCAAACTTTCAGAAATCGAGATAGAGCGGCGTACGGGCTATGCTTACCTGGGTAATTGGCCAAAAGCAATTTTGAAAGGGAAATGAAATCCTTACCAAAGCAATGAAAGATTATATTATTTATACAAATATCAGACTATGTCTAAATCAATGATCAAAGACGCTGCCATTGAATGGGAAGATCTCGGTGGCGGAGTACATCGTAAAGTGATGGCCTACAATGACGATATCATGCTCGTCAAAGTTGCCTTCAAATCCGGCGGGGTAGGGGCTTTACACCATCATCCGCATATACAGGCTAGTTATGTAGAAACTGGAGTTTTTAAACTAAAGATCGGAGAGGAAGTATCTATCTTGCATGCAGGGGATGCCTTTCTGGTCTCCAAAAATATTATACATGGCGCTGAGTGTCTTGAATCCGGAGTACTGATCGATGTATTTAATCCCTGCCGCGAAGACTTTATTAAAAACTGAAATCACATGCACTATTCAAGAATTGGGTTGATAGCCTTTTGTAGCTTTTTGTTGCAAACGGTTCTTGCCCAGCAATCCATGGCAATCAAAATGGCCAATTCCTTTATGCACTGGTATCCCGATTCGATCCCTGTCAAGGCAGACAGGCCAGCAGCCTGGGATTATGAGCAGGGCCTGATGTTGAAAGCTATTGAAAAAGTGTGGAGGGCTACAGCGGATCCGACCTATTTTAATTATATAAAGCGTGATATCGATCGATATGTATCTAAAGACGGTACAATCCGAACGTATAAAGCCGAAGATTATAATCTGGACAATATATCTACGGGGCGATCCCTCCTCATGTTGTCCCAACAATCCCTGCCGGATCGGGAGAAATATAAGTTTGCAGCAGATGGCTTATGGCAGCAGCTGAAAAATCAACCAAAGACACAAGCAGGAGGCTATTGGCATAAAAAAAGGTATCCTAATCAAATCTGGCTGGATGGTCTGTTTATGGCTGAACCTTTCAGTGCGGAGTATAGTCTCTTATTCAATCATCCGGAGCATTGGGATATTATCCTGCGTCAGTTTGACCAGGTAGAGGCTCATATGGTAGATAAGACTACAGGATTGATATACCATGGATATGATGAAAACAGGGATCAGGCCTGGGCAAATAAAACCACCGGCTTGTCACCTCATTTTTGGAGCAGAGCGATAGGATGGTATGCTATGGCCTTAATGGAGGTGTTGGATTATATCCCATCAGATCATCCGGGTAGACCTAAGCTGATCACCTATTTAAAGCGCCTGGCACCTGTCTTACTCAAATACCAGGATCCGGCATCAGGCGTTTGGTTTCAAATGATTGCCTTAGGCGGCAAACAAGGAAATTATCTCGAAGCATCTGCCTCGTCCATGTTTACCTATGTTTTGCTCAAAGGTATTCGTAAGGGGTATCTTGACCCTCGGTATCTGCCTCAGACTAAAATGGCCTATGCCGGGTTGCTCAAACAATTTGTGTCGGTGGAAGCAGATGGCACCCTTAGTTTGGACAAAACAGTGAGCGTGGGTGGTTTGGGCGGCAGTCCCTATAGAGATGGATCATACGAATATTACCTGAGTGAACCGATTAGGAAAAATGATTTAAAAGGAGTGGGGCCATTCATATTTGCTGCTTTGGAAATGGACTTACTGAATGAAAGAATGGTAGGTGAAAAGAAAAAAATAGGGCTGGATTATTATTTTAATCATGAATTCAGAACTTCTCAAAATGGCGATCAGGAGCAGTTTCACTATACCTGGGAAGATCAACAGCACTCTGGATTTTATTGGTTTGGCGAGGTCTTTAAAAATGCAGGAGCTGCACTCACCGCCGTGCAGGCTAGGCCTGACAATAAGAATTTAAAAGATCTTGATGTGTATATTATAGTAGATCCGGACGATCTAAGAGAAACTGCGTCACCGCATTATATCGAAGCGAGTGATGTACAAGTGATCAAAAAATGGGTCAAAAAGGGGGGAACCTTGTTACTGATGACCAATGATTCTGCACATTGTGAATTAGTGCATGCCAATGATCTTGCAGATGCTTTTGATATTCAGTTTACTATGCAAAGTAAAAATATGGTACCGGGCAAAGAGTATGAATATGGACAAATCATCCATATGAACCAGGCAACCAGATATTCGAATATACAAGGAAGTATACATTAAAGAGTTGGTCACGCTGGCTTTGTCAGGCCAGCCAAGCCTGTGCTAAAAAAGATGGAAATGTCCTTGCAGCTATGAATCACGTATGGAAAAGGCAAGGTCTTCGTAGTAGGTGATCCCCTGGTTGTATAATGAATACATGGATGGAAGAATCATACCAACAAAGTATCAAAATTTTCCAGGCAGCCAAGGACTTTATCCATGTGGTTAAAAGTCAAATAATGAAGGCCATAAATTCATTTTTCTTTTTTTGTTGTGTAACCAGCGTACCTTCCTGGCTGGAACTATCAAAGTGGCTTAAGATGGCTGTGGTGATTATACCAGTATCCAGGATGCGATCGATCATGCCCCACCTTCAGGTAATAAATATCAAACCATCCTGATCAAAAAAGGACTATACAATGAAAAAATCAGGATTGACAGCACCAGGCACCATTTCAAAATGAAAGGGGAAAGGGCGCTAAAGTGATTATTCAATATACCCAGGCAAGGGATATTTGGCGGTGCGAAAATCCCAATGATTTCGGAGCAGCTACACTCAATATCAGTGCGCATGATCTGATCTTTGAGCAATTGACCATCATCAATGATTATGGCTACAAAGTTTCCGGCGATATTTCCATTGATTGCGATAATGAATCAGGCAGGCCCAATACTTCTACTATTCAGAATTACAACCTGCCCAGGGAAAGCGGAGAAGTCGATGGAAAAAAAATAGTGCGTAAGGATGGACACCAATTTGCATTAAGATCAATGCCTGGTGCTACGCGGCTCAAGTTTTTACATTGCATCTTCAGGTCCGGTGGAGGTGATACAGTCAGCCCCTGGGATGTAGATGGAGGTCTCTATTATTTCGATCATTGTGTGATCGAAGGTGGAGTAGACCTATATTGTCCCCGAGGCAATGCCATCATCAAAAACTCGCTATTTATCTGTCACAACAAAAGTGCAGCTATCTGGCACGATGGATCCTCTAAAGCGGATGACAAATCCGTGCTGATCCAGTGCAGATTTACCGGCGATCCGGGATTTAAACTGGGCAGGTATCACCGCGAAGCGCAGATGTATTTGATTTCCTGTTCATTTGATGCAAATATGGCTGATGCAGAAATTTATCAAGCAGGGGACCGAAAATTAGAATGGGGGACTCGGATTTATTATAGAGACTGTCATAGAGATGGAGGTGATTGGGGTTGGTTTGGAGACAATACCAAGCTGATTAAAAGGGATTTTACTGTTCAGAAAGTCTTTGGATCTAAATGGTGAAACACAAGGAGATTTTTTATAGCTAATTGGTGGCAAATTTCAAGGTCACCTTTATGGTTTGTACTTTATTTTAGCAAACACTTAAATTGGAATTATTAATGTAGTCAACGATTAGTTCATAGGTCTAATCTCTCACTATATTGAAGCAGAAGTGCTTGTATTGCAAACCTGTAAACCCCTTTCGAGGTATAAGTGGGTTGTATCCTGAATTTTTTACGCTATTGCACAAAAACACAATAAAGACAATACTCGTAAAACAGGAAATATCTTAATAATTCATATACAATTATTTACACATTAGTTATTTATTTAATATTATCATTTTGTTTGAATGAATATTTATATATAATTATTTAATTGCATATATTATTAAAAAAGAGTCAGTTAGGTTATGGTATTTCAAAAAGATTTATTTTCTTTACATTCATTTTATTGTTTAACTATCAAAGTTTAACGCTATAAAATATGAACCTTAACAGAACCAACATGCTACAGCCATTTGATATTTTGGCTATACCTGGTGGTGTTTTCCCCATTAATCCCTTGTCTTTATGAATTTAAAATCTACACTTATTTTATTAAGTCTAACAGGAGCTGCTTTTGTAGCATCCAGGCTGATTGGTTCACAAGATCATGAATCAGCGCGAACGGAGTCTTATATGAATAATGAGGACCCTTCGCCCAATTTCCAGCCATCTCCTCAGTTTATGGAGGATTTATTTTTTTCTCCCACAGAGAATCCATTAAATGATACTTTTACTGTAACCAATGCTGGCGGTGGCCAGGGTGCCTTTACAAACTTGATTACTGTTTTAGAGTTAAGAGACAATTGGTCAGGGGCAGGCAATACAAGTACAAGTAATGATTCTTATGCCTCTAATTCTAGATTAAGTGTACCAATTTTTGGAGTAGGCCCGCTTGTATCAGACGCTCTTGACATCACTCAATTTGGGTTTAATATACCGACGAGTGCTACTATATTAGGTATCACAGCAACCATTGAACGATCAGCAAATAGAAGAGATGCATCGAATAACGTTACAGATAATAAGATTACTTTGATCAGGGGGGAGGTTCCTATTTTTACGCCCCCAACAGAAGCGCAAAATAAAGCTAATCCAATAACCTGGTCATTAGCTGATTCAATAGTTAACTACGGAGGTAGTTCCGATTTATGGGCTTATGGCTGGACTCCAGCAGAAATTAACTCCAGCACCTTCGGTATTCGAGTCCGAAACAATAGAAATAGATCATCAGGGACCGTTACTGCAAATATCGATCATATCACGCTCGCTGTCACGTATATGGTACCACCAAAATCCCAGACACCCGCCTCTGTTGCAACCGTAAGTAGTAATGGAGACTGTGCTCCTACCGGAACCACTACCTGGAGCAATGTAACAGCAGCTAATTTAAGTTCTGACAATAGTGTGTATGCGAATACTATTACTATCCAAGGTGGTATTGATACTACGAATTGTCTTGAGGTATCAGATTTTGGATTTTGTATCTGTCCTACAGCAGTAATCGATAGCATCACGGTAGAAATCGATCGTAGTCAAGGATTTTTGGGAGCGTTAGGATTTAGTGATATCGTCACAGATGTAAAAGTTGTTTTGGTTCAACCAAACGGCACTGAAGCCCAAAACAAAGCGAATACTTCTTTAAATTGGCCAATTGTGGATGCAAGGGCTAGTTATGGTGGGGACAATTGGGGAGTATCATGGACGCCGGCTATGGTCAATGATCCTGCTTTTGCAGTTAGAGTTCAGGCTAGAATAGAAAATAGCTTTCTCATATCACAAGCTCGAATCGACGAGATCACCGTTCAGATCCATTGTCATTTTCCTGATAATATCAAAGTATACGTAGATTCGGCAGCGACAGGCCTCAATGATGGTTCCTCCTGGGCCAATGCATTTACAAATCTCCAGGATGCGCTCAATGATTGTTTTGTAGATACGATCTGTGTAGCTAAAGGTACATATTATCCGGCTTCCGTCGGAAGAGACACTTCTTTTAATATCCCTGATTCTGTTGTCATGTTGGGCGGGTTTAATCCTGCTACAGGAGATACTGCATTGGCTGATCGTAATTGGGTATGTAACAAAACAATTCTTTGTGGTGATATTGATCAGAATGGCGATACCGTAGGCAATAGCATTCACGTAGTGACTACTATCAATGTTACAGGTGTAGTGGTAGATGGCTTTCATATCACAGGTGGCAATGCCAATGCAGCATCGGGTAGCAATGCTCAAGGGGCAGGATGGTATAGTGCCTCTACCAATCAAGATACAGTGGATATCATCATCCGTAATTCAAATATTTACGAAAATTACTCTATGCTTCAAGGTGCGGGTCTTGCCAATGTCGCTACTGTATTTGGTAGGCTATCTAAAATGTCCATTTACAATAGCATCATAGCCGGAAATGCCTCTGCCAGTAATGGGGGTGGTTTTATGAATGCAAGTGAAAATAATGTTAGTGCAAATAATACAGCTGATCTAAGTGTGTATAATACTATCATCAGTGGAAATTTTGCAGCTAATACCGCAAGCGCAGTTCTGAATCGATCGAATAGATTAAACACAAATAACTTTGTTTCAAATTCAAGAGTTTTATTAACGAACGTAGTGATTGCTGCTGACTCATCTGCGTCACTGAGTCCATTTGATGCAACCATTGACAATAGAGAAGCTGGAAATGGAATGGGTGATAATTTAGTTGAAGTTTTTAATAGCATATTTGTAAATAATTCCTCTCCGTATATAATTAGAAATACTGGAACCTCACAATCAACTATCACAAACTCTATATTACCAAGTGGAGTAAGCAATGATGCAACTCTCTTAAATATAAAATTTGATGATCCTTTATTTATGATGGCGCCTTTGGCATCTGCCGCACCAACTACAGATGGTGATTTCCATGTCATGTTTTTGTCTCCGGCCATTGACATGGGTAACAATTCTTATAACACTTTCGGGACAGATCTGGATGGACTAAATCGTATCGTTAATGGCATTATCGATATTGGTCCATATGAGAAGTTGTTAAATTGCAATACAGATACCTTATATGTTGATATTGATGGCAATGTACCTGATTTACCGGTTGATTCATTATTATTGGATACTATACCGGATGGGTATCATTTGATTGTTTTGGATGATGGAGTTTCAGCAGAATATCTTGATACGGAGAGCATCCCTTTTGATTGTGATGATAAGGGAGCAAATGACCTGCAATTATGGTTAACCAATGATTGTGATACTATAGATTTATGCCATAAGATAGTTGAGGTTCTGGATACTTTTCCCAAAAAGTTAGTGGGCAATGATCAGCTCAATGTATCGCTGGATCAGAACTGTATGAAAGTAATCGGCCCAGACGATGTGCTACAAAATGTACAAGGCTGTAGAAATGCCTTTGAAGTAAGTTTGATCTATCCTCATGGTACCAATACCTATGATCCACCCAATAAAGTAGACATCAGCCATGTCGGTTATTGTATGGTGTATAGTGTTCGCGAAATAGCCACCAATAATAAAACCTGGGGCAAGATCTGCGTTGAAGACAAAGCCCCTCCACGGTTAAATTGCAGAAATGACACGGTCTCCTGTTTTGAGTTCAACGACTTGCCTCTGCTGGCCGAACCAATAAATGATTGCAGTGGAGACGAAGTCAAGTTGATTGGAGACAGATGGGTAGACTGGGGTTGCGACTCTGCCTACCTGGGTTATGTAGAACGAACCATCTGGGGCAGTGACCGCTGGAATAATAGCCAGACCTGCACCAGCACTCTGTATATCAGGAAGACCAGCCTGGACAGTGTAGACTGCCCTGAGGACTTTGAATTTCCGTGCACAATCTCCTATCAACTGGGGGGATATATTCATCCAAAAGAATTGAAAGTACCAATCGCAATAGATAAAAACAAACTTACACCAGAGTTCTTGTTAAGCCTTCAAAAATCGACCTGGGAGTTTAAGGATGGTACCAAGGACAGGGTACTCAATCCATCGATCCCGGTAGTGCCCAATGTGGACGGACACAGCGTGTACCTGGCCGCGTCCGGCATATGTAAGATCAATGCGACCTATACCGACAAGCCATTAGCCATCTGTGGTACCGGAGTAAAAATCCGTCGCGAATGGACGATCCTCGGCTGGTGTACCTTGACAGAAAAGACTTGTGTACAATATCTGGCCATCGACGATAAAGCGGCACCGGCGCCTACCAATAAAGAATTAGGTGTGGTAGCATCCAGTCCGCACGATTGCGGTCAGTATGTCCCGATTTGTGTTGAAGTGACTCAAACCACCGTTGACCCGGCTACTTGCTGGTCAGCGATCGCCGCCAAAGATCTGGATAATGGATCAAGAGACAACTGCTGCAATGTGTTACACTTTGCAGCTGCTCCTATGGACAGCATCACCTATTGGAGAAATTATTGGAATACTACCCTGGAAACAGAAGTGGGTAAAGAAGCCTTCTGGAAGGATAAAGACAATTATGATGCGCTTATCGAAGATTGGATCAATTGTTATGTATTCAGCGATACGGTGCATTTTGATGAGTGCGGTACGAATCAGGTAGTATTAAGAGTGTACGAAGCTTGTGGTGTACCAAGGTTTGACCCGCATATTTTTCCATGTAGCCCACATGCATGGTTCTGTTACAATACTTATTTGCACCTTGGGGATTTTAATTACAATTGGTTTGATTCTAAAGGGCCGAAATCTTGCAATTACAGGCCAGGCCTTACATCGATCAGTAAACTGGATGAGCGCTATGCAGGTTATTATACCAAGGGCTACTTTGAACCCAAATATATAGGGGCAGCGCAGTACGACTATTGCCAGGTGCCTTTCTATTTCCCCAATCTAATCGCACAATGCGATAATGTGCATAAAGTAGAGACTCCACCAGGCAAATATTGTTCTCAAAGACTGTACAATGATTGTATGGTGACGGTATTAGTTGATGACAAAATGGCTCCAGTAGTCAATCATCTCGAAGATATCACAATATACTGCGACGGAGCTCCTGACTATGCCGGCTACCCAAATTGCGAACACAGCGAACGCTTTGATAAATGGCCTCTCCAATTAAAAGATTCCAAAGGAGTGGTACATGGGTACTATGGAGGATCAGACTTTTTAGGCATCCATACCGATCCGGCGGATCACAGCGATCCCGATGCATGTGAATGGAACAAAGGTTGGGCTCCGATCTATTGCAGATCTTGGTTGTACCTGGATTCGTTCGATCAGGCAGGCCATGTAAACCCAAAGGATTATTTCTCGACATTGGTTAAGGTCGACAAAAAACGACCACTCGATCATGTATTAAAATCCAATGAGTTTACGATCACGGACAATTGTCGTTTGGATGATGCGACGCTTACCGTAGTGGATAATGGTACGCTCAATGGTTGTAGCGAAGGCTGGATCCAGCGCAGTTGGACGATCAAAGACAAGTGCGGAAATGCAGTAACCGCTACTCAGAAGATCATCGTCAAACATCGCAGTGATTTCGAAGTGATCTTCCCTGAGGATAAAGTAGTGACCTGTGATCCCGATGGTTCGGGATTAAATCGCACCGATACGGGTCACGCAGGAGTTCCAATC
This sequence comes from Saprospiraceae bacterium, assembly GCA_016709995.1. NCBI lineage: Bacteria > Pseudomonadati > Bacteroidota > Saprospiria > Saprospirales > Saprospiraceae > Saprospiraceae bacterium. The sequence continues at coordinate 1,698,860 of JADJLQ010000001.1, read as the reverse complement.
ATTAAGGATGACGAGTGTGAACAAATCGGGGTGAGATATTCGGATGAAATATTCACTGTAGAGGATTCTGCCTGTTACAAGATTGTCCGCACCTGGACACTGATCGACTGGTGTATCTATGATCCGAACCAACACAACCACTATCCTGATGTGATCGTCAATGATTCATTGAGGGCCAATAGTACTAACCGTTCGTGTGTGTACCGCAATATCAAAGATAATAATGACGGGTACATGACCTATATCCAGATCATCAAAGTGATCGACGAGACTCCGCCGGTAGTGACTACCCGGGATACCACGGTATGTGTATACAGTGACAATTGTTTGGTAAGCGTAGTAATTCCGCTGAGTGCAACAGACAATTGTGCTGCCGCATCGGATATCAGATTCCGTTATTTCATCGACCTGAACGCAACTGATGCGGTGTACAATGGAAGACTATTTGACCCAACCAGCATAGATCAGGGTGGTACACAGTATGTCAAAGACTTCGTATTTTTATTAGGCCAGCCTGGCAGACATGTGGTGCATGTAGTGGGTATAGACAATTGTGGCAATGCAGATACTTCCAGCTTCAGATTTGATATCAAAGATTGCAAAAAACCAACACCATATTGTCTCGATGGCCTAGCTACCGTGATTATGCCGAGTACCGGTAGGATCACCGTTTGGGCCAAAGACTTCGATCACGGTGCAGAGGACAATTGTACTGCCAAAGCCGATCTGAAGTTCAGCTTTGGGCCAGATACATTGAAAACCAGCAGAGAGTTTACCTGTGCGGATATCCGCGACGGGAAGCTCGATGTGACAGTCGTCGATGTGTATGTGACCGATAAAGCCGGCAATAACGATTTCTGTAAAGTGACTCTCCAGTTGCAGGACAATCCGGATGCAGCCAATGGCTTGCCACATGGGGCCTGCCCGGATACCACCGCTATGGTTGCTATCCTCACCGGTAAACTTCAGACCGAAGAACAGGAAGGCGTTGAGTCTGCTACTGTAGCAGTCCAGTCACCCCATATGACTAGTCCTGCAACACTGAACACGGTTTCTGATGGAACCTATTCATTCTCATCAATGCCGATGAACGACCAGTACACCATCCAGGCTCGCCGAAATGATAATCCGATGAACGGTGTCAGCACGCTCGACCTGGTACTGATCCAGAAACATATCATGGGATCCGAGTCACTTTCTTCTGCCTACAAAGTGATAGCTGCCGATGTGGACAATAATCATGATGTCAATGCGATCGACCTGGTCGAACTGCGCAAACTGATATTGGGCATCTATGACAAATTGCCCAACAATACCAGTTGGAAGTTTGTACCAAGATCCTATGTATTCACAGAGATAGCCAATCCGTGGAATTATCCGGTAGAAGGTCAGATCGATCATATGTCAGGCGACACAAAAGTCGACTTCGTCGGTATCAAGATCGGTGATGTCAATGCCACCGCTGCTGCCCACAGCCTCATGGGCGCAGAAGTCCGTGGCAGTGGTTCAGGATTGATCTTAGAAGTAAAAGATCGCACCTTCAAAGCCGGAGAGCGGTTAGAGGTGTCATTTACTTCACCAAACTTCAAAGGCGTATCAGGTTTCCAGGGAACTATGATGAATGGTTCTTTGAGATTCGATGGTGTCAAATCAAACGATGGCATACTCTCACTCAGCAATCAAAACTTTGGTACCCGTTGGGCATCCGAAGGATTGACTACCATGAGCTGGAATACCAATCGTAGCGTAGATCTTGATGATAAGGATATATTATTCACTTTAATCTTCACTGCTCAGAGTTCAGGCAGCTTGTCAGAAGTGCTTCGAGTCAGTTCACAAAAGACATTGGCGGAGAGCTATGAAGGCAAAGGGGAATTGGGCAATCTATCGATCAGGTTTATCAGCCAAAACGGACAGGAGATCACTACAAAATCAGCGTTGTATCAAAACTATCCCAATCCATTTGATAACCGCACCGTGATTGGACTCAATCTTGCTCAGCAGGGTAGAGGCACCTTCAAAGTGACGGATATCACCGGTCGCACCATCAAAGTGATCGAAAAAGAATGGGCTAAAGGATATAACGAAGTTTGGATCGATCGCAGAGAGCTCAAAGCCAGTGGAGTCTTGTATTATAGTTTTGAAGGCGGATCGTTTAGAGCTACGAAGAAAATGATAATTCTCGAATAATCATTTATCGGGAACTTGACTCGGGGATCATAACAAGTCGGCCTTTGACTTGAGCGAAAAACTCCAATGTCAGAGTAATACCACTACCGAACTGTTTGCGACAAGTGGCGCCTTTTGGGCCGCCTCTTGTCTTGAGCGAAGAACTCCAATGACAGATTAAAACTACTACCGAATTGTTTGCGACAAGTGGCGCCTTAGCGGCCGCCTCTTGTCTTGAGCGAAGATTTCGATGTCAAAGTAAAACTACTACCGAATTGTTTGCGACAAGTGGCGCCTTATGGGCCGCCTCTTGTCTTGAGCGAAGATTGTTTGCGACAAGTGGCGCCTTATGGGCCGCCTCTTGTTTTGAGCGAAGATTTCGATGTCAAAGTAAAACTTCTACCTAACGGGATTGCGACAAGCGGCGCCTTATGGGCCGCCTCTTGTCTTGAGCGAAGAATTCCAATGTCAGAGTAAAACTCCTCCCGAACGGGATTGCGACAAGTGGCGCCTTAGAGGCCGCCTCTTGTCTTGAGCGAAGAATTCCAATGTCGGAGTAAAACTTCTACCTAACGGGATTGCGACAAGTGGCGCCTTACGGGCCCTCTTGTCTTGAGCGAAGAATTCCAATGTCGGAGTAAAACTTCTACCGAACGGGATTGCGACAAGTGGCGCCTTACGGGCCCTCTTGTCTCGTCCGAAGAATTCCACTGTCAGAGTAAAACTACTACCGAACTGTTTGCGACAAGCGGCGCCTTAGAGGCCGCCTCTTGTCTTGAGCGAAGAATTCCAATGTCGGAGTAAAACTTTTACCTAACGGGATTGCGACAAGCGGCGCCTTAGAGGCCGCCTCTTGTCTTGAGCGAAGAATTCCAATGTCAGAGTAAAACTCCTCCCGAACGGGATTGCGACAAGTGGCGCCTTAAAGGCCGCCTCTTGTCTTGAGCGAAGAATTCCAATGTCGGAGTAAAACTTTTACCGAACGGGATTGCGACAAGTGGCGCCTTAGAGGCCGCTTCTTGTCTTGAGCGAAGAATTCCAATGTCAGAGTAAAACTCCTCCCGAACGGGATTGCGACAAGTGGCGCCTTAGAGGCCGCCTCTTGTCTTGAGCGAAGAATTCCAATGTCGGAGTAAAACTTCTACCTAACGGGATTGCGACAAGTGGCGCCTTACGGGCCCTCTTGTCTTGAGCGAAGAATTCCAATGTCAGAGTAAAACTCCTACCGAACGGGATTGTGACAGGTGGCGCCATATAGGCCGCCTCTTGTCTTGAGCGAAGAAAAGTTCATTTTCCTACCCCTAATAAATAGGTACTTATATCAGCCAGATCCTTATCAGTGAGTTTTCCCTGACCTGCTGTTGGCATAATACTTTTAGATTGTTTGCTCCTGGAAGTAATATTTGTTAGGGCTATATTTTGATTGGCGCCACCAAGCGTTTTTAAAGAAATTGATTGCCCGTTTTCTGAAACAATGAATCCCATATAAGATTGACCATCTTTGGTGGTTATTGTCCAGGCTTCATATCCAAATACGATCCCTGCAGATGGATTGATGATGGCGTCCAACAAAGCAGCCTTGTCATATTTTTGATGAATCATAGATAGGTCTGGCCCGATACTATTACCCTTATTTTCCAATTTATGACAAATGGCACATTTGGTACTAAATAGGGACTTACCTGTGAGAGCACTTCCTTGCATACTTGTTATGTCCGGTATTGAGTAGGCTTGTGTGGCAGAATCTGGTGAAAAATATTGAGATGCCAATATCCGGATGGTGACATCACGGTGGTGTAATAAAGAATCTGAAACCTCTTTGTACAAATCAGCAGGAAACTCATGATGGCTTATAGCCGTGAGTATCATATTGGCGCCTACCGTATCCTTGGCCATGGCTTTGGCATTAGACTTTTTCTCGTTATAAGGGAGTTTGGGATCTACTATTTTGCTCAGCCTCACTTTTAATTCGGCTAATTTTCGTTCTTTGGCTGGATTGCGATTCCATTTGTGCCAGTCATACAATGAAGACCAGTCATTACTTTGTCTAAATGCCAACCAATAGATGGCTTGCTCACGAACATCGCCGAGGTCACTCGTCGCTAGTTTCATCATAGCAACCACAGCGGAGGTATCTTTGATAAATGCCAGGGCGGTGGCGGATCGATTTCTTTGAGTCGGCGTGAGGAGGGGCGATCCAGCACGGGCAGTAAGTTGAGGTACCATACTGGCAGGATGCAATCGCCAGATCAATGCCTCCACAGTATCACTCCATTGTACAGGATCCATCCCTGGCAGATCAAATAGCGACCTTAAGTCTTTTAAAAATTTTTCTTCATCTCCGATCACTGCCTGGCCTAAAGCCTCCAAATACCATCGATCGGAAGGATTGAAGTTTTTGGCTGCTGTCAATAATATAGATTGTTTTAGGTCATAGGGGAGTTCGGCGATGCTTTGGATGACTTCCCTTCTCATGAAGCAGGATGTGTCTTCAATCATTTTGGTTGCGTATGACATCACCTCATGGCCGTATCGTCTAAGTGCACGGAAAGCCACTACCCTGGTTTCTTCACGGTTATCATCCAATAGTTTTTCTACTTTATTGATACCCTGATCTCCTAGGGATGCAACTAACCAAATGGCTTGCGCCCGCTCATAAGGGTTGGATGATTTTAAGACTTTTAAGGCGGAAGGCAAGATGTATTGTCCCCTTGTTTTTAGTAGTTCAGTGGCTTCATATCGGACATTGATCGCCGGACTGCGTAATCCTTTCAACAAACCTTCTGTATTCGTAAAATCAAGTATGGGGCGCTTTAATTTTTTGCCTTTTGGGGTGACCCGATAGATTCTGCCATAGCCCAGGGTATCCTGCATTTGATGGCCACCTACGACAGGGTCATACCAGTCTGCAATATACAAGGCACCATCCGTGCCTATGGCTATGTCGCTTGGTCTAAACCACTTTGCATGCTCTGTGTTGGCCAAAGAATCGTTCCAGACATAACCTTCATTGTCATCATGGAGCGAAGTGACCAGGTTCATTCTTGCTCCAAGGTCATATCCTGATAATTGTCTTTCTGGATGATAGGCAAAGATTACATTTCTTCCGGCATCGGCGTTTAACAGCATACCCCTATATTTTTTGCCCAAGGCATCCCCTTCATAAAATGCTACTCCGGTCGGAGAACCAGCGCCGGTGCGATCGCCAGCCGGCATGATGCCCGGATCCTCCTGGTGCCAGTGAGCAGTAAAGATATCCTGGCCAGGTCTTTGATCTGCCTGCCAATATCGCGTGCCATCCGTACTAAAAAAACCAGCATTGCCACCCTCCATGAGCCAGGAGGTACGACAAGTCACCACCTGATCGTCATTATCATTTTGCCATACATCGCCTCTGCTATCGACAGTGAGTTCGTAGGAGTTTCTGAAATTATGCCCTATTACTTTTAATCCGGAACCATCAGGTTTGATTTTCAATCCTAGTCCACCGACCCATATTTTACCATCATCACTTACCATTTTGCCTTGATTGGTGGTATTGTAGGGAGATCCTCCAGTGTATAAACTTCCTGACCTGAGGGTCCAGCCTTGATGATCTGTGACAATGTGTGGGCCGGCATTGCCAGTATTAAAATAGAGGTCTCCATCGGGCCCTCCGATGACAGCATGTAAGGCATGATCGTGATCGAGTCCTCCGAAACCAGTTAAAAATATTTCTTTGTGATCTGGGATGTCATCGCCATTATCATCGGTGTAGACGATCAGGTTAGGAGAGCAGGATATATACACTTTGTGTCCAATCACTGCTATACCCATCGGAGATACCAGGTCTTTGTCCTGTACGAATATTTTTGAACTATCTGCTATTCCGTCATCATCAGTGTCTTCAAGGATCATCACCCGATCGCCCAGGCTGTGGTGAAGCGTCCTGGTGGAATCGTTATTGTAGTTTCGGTAATTTACGGCTTCAGTCACCCAGACTCTACCTTTAGCGTCTATATCGATATTGGTAGGATTGTAAAAAGAAGGAGACTCAGCCCAAAGTGTTACCATCAGATCATCAGGGACTATCAACCCGGATACGTTTTTGTCATTTTGATCACTTTTGCAGGCGACAAATGCTAATACAATTAATAATAGGATGCTGGTAAAAAGAGTTTTCATACTTTTCGATCTGGTTTAAATCATTGATCTTAAAAAATGCAGATTGTGCTGATAGCTCTGGACGATATCAGCTCCCTTGGGCATAGCCCATTCTATTTGCATCCAGCCGTCCCCTTTATAATTCATGTTCAGCAAAGTTTCACAAATCCTGGTCCAGTCCATGGTACCCTGACCGAGCAGAAATCCATTTTCCTTCATATGCAATTCGCAGATATTGTCTTTTCCCAGCCATTTAAGCTCCTGGATGATATCATAGCCTGCATCAGCGGCATTTCTAAAATCATAAAATACTTTGATGGCAGACGAGCCGACTTGTTGGATGATGTCCATATGTTCTTCGGCGGAAAGATAGGTCTCCAATCCAAGGGTTACACCAGCTTTTTCAGCCTTAGGAGCTACAAGTTTTAATCTTCTGATGACTTCCTTTTTGCCGGCATCATCGTTGCGCAAATCATTTTTTACAAAAAAAGCGAGTAGAATAGTTTTTACTTTTAGTGCCTGAGCGACATCTATACTGTCAGAAACCCACTGCTCTGTACGTGGGTCAGATTTGTAGGGTACATTATTTAATTCACCTATTGCAATACTGGCAATTTTAGTTTTAAATTTTTTGGATGCCTCCAGGTATAACTTTTGAACTTGAGGATCTCTCAGATGGAGATTATTGGCCACATTGCCCAGGTTGACCTGGATGCCATCCAGACCTATTTGATGAGCGAGTTCCACCCCGGACACATCGGCTGATTTACCGATGGACCAATCGCAGGCACCGATCTGGAGCAAAGATTTATGTGGACCACCAATCGTTTTTAAGAAACCGGTATCTACCCATGCTGCAAATAATGCTGATTTTTTGATTAAGTCTCTCCTGGTCATAGCCCAAAATTTGACCTGAAGCTAATTCAAGTTTTTTACTTATCCAGCTTCAATACGGCATATTGTATTATTGATCGATAGGCTTAATTAGAAGTGTATGCTCGACAAACTCAGTAATCTCCTTCTTTACACTTTCGAGATCATGACTTTTGATATAAGATCCCATCACGTGATTGTCCACATTTGGCATAGCCACTTTATGTTTTTTATCACTGGCCGTGGCCAATTCATCATACATCTTTAACATGGCATCCACCCTCACGACCGGATCCTGGTGTTGCTCATCTTTATAATAGTACATCAGGAGCGTGGGTTGATGGATAGCGTGAAAGGTAGCCGGTAACATACTGGTCTCAATCAACTCCTGAAGTTCAGTCAAGGCCTCTATCCTGTATTTGTAATTCCAATACTTAATGTATGGCTCGGTGGAATCTCCAGCATATCTATAATCCCCACCAATCACCTGTCGGGCGATGTGTAAGCCCCATGGATTATTGAGTAACCAGGCTTTAGAGTCATTGACTGCAATATTGGGAGACATCAATATTTGTGCATGAATGGAAGAGTCATGGGCTGACAATAACAAGGATAGAGTCCCACCCGTTGAGGTAGATAAGATGATAACTTTTTCGCCTAAAAGTTTTCCAATAGTCAAAGCTTTGGTGGCATCTATCCATGTCTGTTCTGCGGTATATTTAACCAGAGGTTGTTCGGAGATTCTGCCATGGTCGGCCAGTCGTGGAAGATACAAATTCATCCCATATCTCTTAGCCATCCACTCGTGGATAGGATTGCCTTCTTCGTGAGAGGCAGAAAAACCATGGAGATAGATCAGGGCATAAGGTGTTTTTGATTTGACTGTATCATTGGCCCAAACGATCCTGGCTTCATTGCCAGGTTTTATTGGAGCATAAAGTTTTTCCTGATAGGCCACATAGCTATCAAGGTCTTTTAAGGCAACTAAAAGATTTTCTTGATTTAAGGTATAGGTAGGTTTAGCAGGGTGTGGTCCCAGAAGATAGAGTATCGGGAGCAAAATCAATATACTTGCAGATAAAGTCAAAATCGCTTTCTTCATAATTATTTTAGATCAATAAAAGTCATTATTTATTTCCAATCCAAAGTATAATCATCTGATAATTATTTATTATGGTCTCCTCAGTCTTTTAGTCTATTGATGCCGGCCTTGGCTTTTTGATGAAGTCCTGCACTATATTCGCTTGGGTTGGTGTCGAGGCATTTTTCATAATAATAACGTGCGAGCTTATAAGAATTGAGGTTTTCGTAAATAATACCTGTTTGTAATAAAGCTGCACAAGCAAAATAAGCGGGGGATTTTGCTCCCAATTCAGAAGCTTTGAGATAATAAGGTATGGCTAATTCCTGCTTTTTTTGAAGATGCAAGATCCGGCCCATACGATAATTGCCTTCTACTACATATGTGGGAACGCCCAACAACGCGGTGAGCTGAGGACGCAATAAGTTTTCTGCTCTTACCAGGTAACCACCATCAGATAGTAGTCTTGCTTTCAGCAGGGTTATATCAGGAGGATTGTTTTGCTGAGCTTCGCGATAAGCTTGTTTGTCTTCATCGGTGAGTCGCGACCCATTGGTTTTTACCTCTCCCAAATATTGTCTATATCCGTTTATATTTCCTTTGATTAAAGCATCCCATGCCAGTTTTTGATAGCATTCTTTGATATAATGCATGCCATGATGTAGTTCTACATAACGCTTAAGATATATACTGGCATCTGAATCCAGTCTTCTGAGTTTTGCTAAGCCGAGTAGAAAATCGTTTAAATAAAAAGGATGATAGGCTGGCCCATGAGGGCTTTTTTCTAAATAACGGATGGCCTCATCGGTCTTGCCGTTTTTGACGGCCAACAAAGCATAGATATAGCTGATCAGTGGGCTCTGAGCCGGATCCAATTTGCTCAATTGGATCATATTCCATCCAGAGGAAGGATCATTATCAAAATTGGTGACCAACAAGCCATACATAATCACGGTTTCTTCATGGAATAAGAATTCGTTTTGTTTGCCATACATCATGACTTGCTCCAATTCAAACCGGGCTGTATTCATATCTCCTGACATGCCGGTGAATGTCTTTAACACCCAGCTCCATTCATTGGGGATGGTTGAGATCAGCGCATGGATGATACCCAGGCTTTTGAGGTTAGGGGTAAATGCCGGAAATTTTTTTTGATTTTCCTGCAGTAGTTTGTAGGCTTTTTTGACCCTGTTAAAAGAATTTAGATAATTGCCAAATTTTAACTGGAGTAGTCCCCAATGCAGATTGATCTCAGCTTGTATATAGAGTTTGTATGGGTTAGAATCTAAAGCCAGTTTTTTTAACCGATCAAGCCTTATATCTTCTCTTGGGGCTAGACCATTAAACAAAGTCTTGTCTTCGGTGATATAGATTTTAAAAAAATCGATGTAATCTTCTATAAAGTCTATAGCCAGATTGTCTGGTGCCAGAACCTTTTGAGACTGTAATATGATAGCGGCATGGTCTAGTTTTAACTGCAAGACCTCCTCATAAGCAGTCTTTAATTCTTTTGAGAAAAAAATATCACTGCTGCCACTTGCATTTTGTGGGCAACAAAAACAACTTACAATAAATACTAATAATGGTAAAAATGGGTAATTATCCTTCAACTAATGCTATGCTTTCATCGACTAAGATACGGCCACAATGTTCGCATACCAATACTTTTTTGTGCTGACTGATCTCCAATTGAGTCTGAGGCGGGATTTTATTAAAGCATCCACCACAAGAATCCCTTGTTACAGTGACCACTGCAAGTGAATTACGGTAATTTTTGCGGATTCTTTCGTATCCTTGAATCAATCGTTCATCGATTTCTTTTTTAGCCTTTTCAGATTTTTTGGTCAGCTTGACCACATCCTCTTCTGTCTTGGCGATGACTTCCTCGAGCTCCACTTTCTTTACATCAAGATCTTTTTTCTTTTGTTTAATCTTTTCTTTGGTACCCTTGAGTAGTTCTTCTTTAGAGGCGGTTTGTGACTCAGTGTCTTTGATCTTCTTGTTAAATAACTCGATTTCTAATTTTTGGAGCTCAATTTCTTTCATCAAAGCATCGTACTCCCGGTTATTTTTGACGGTGTCGAGTTGTTTTTCGTACTTACTGATTAAAGATTTAGAGTCTTTGATGCCACCTTGAAATTTGGCCACTTCTTTTTCAACATTTTTAATGCTTTCATCCAGCTTTTTAGACCTTGTCTCCAAACCTTCGAGTTCGTCCTCAAGATCGCTGACCTCTACAGGCAATTCACCTTTTAAGGTCTCAAACTCATTGATTTGAGAGTCTATTTGCTGTAATTCGTACAGTTTTCGAAGTTGGATCGCTATGGGTATGTCGGCTTTAATCATTGGATATCAGAATTTTATGTAATAACGTAATTGCGTTAATAAAAAAGCGTCGCAAAGGTACACTTTTTGCCAGAAAAGTTATAAAAAATATTGTACCGGGTTGGTATTGACACTGGTCTTAAAGACTGTTTCAGTAGCAAAATCCCTCTTCAACCGATCATAGATCAAATCTATCGTAAAGCGTTCACTTTCAAAGTGTCCTATGTCCAGCAGGACTATTTGACTTTCAGCATCAAAGTATTCATGATATTTGAGATCGGCTGTAACAAAAGCATCTGCGCCTGCCTCCAAAGCTGCCTGAATCAAAAAGCTGCCTGCACCCCCACAAACCGCTACCCTGGATATCTGTCTGTCTATAGCTGCGGTGTGTTTGATCATTTTGAGTTTCATTTCGACTCTTACGTGCTGAAGAAATTGATCGCAGGTCATGGATTCCTTCAGTAGGCCTATGACTCCGGCCCCAATACTTTCTTCCTTGGACCCGGATGATGGCTTAGGGCTCAGTATTTGATGGTCCTGTAGACCCAGGAGATGGGCAATCTTATAGTTGACCCCGGATAGGACATTATCGAGATTGGTATGGGCAGCGTAAATCGCTATATCATTTTTGATAGCATAGATGATGGTGCGCTCTACATAATTACTTCCATTGAATTTCTTTAGGCCTCTGAATACAATAGGGTGGTGCGCCAGTACGAGGTTACAACCTAGTCGGATAGCTTCCTCCACTACCTCCTCAGTACTGTCCAGGCAGACCAGAATCCTTGTGACTTGGGCTGAAGGATCTCCTGCAATCAAACCTATATTGTCATAGGCTTCGGCATAAACAGGCGGTGCCCATTGCTCTATATTCCTGCAGATATCTGATATTTTTGTCACAGATTTTTGATTTTACGCTCTATACTCGTCGTTGAATATCCTTCAATATAAGGGATGGTTTTTACCTGACCGCCATAAGAAGCGACAAAAGAAGATCCAACGATAGCTTCCAGATCCCAATCTCCACCTTTGACCAGGATATCCGGTTTGACGAAATGGATTAAATTCAATGGTGTAGCTTCACTAAATAGGATTACTACATCTACACAAGACAAAGCTGCCATAATAGCTTGACGGCTGTACTCATCCTGTATCGGTCGGTGAGGTCCTTTAAGCTTGGTCACCGACGAATCACTGTTGATTCCTACGATAAGACGATCGCCCAGAGATTTTGCTTTTTCGAGATAATCTATATGTCCATAATGCAGTATATCAAAACAGCCATTGGTAAAGACGATTTTTTCTCCTTGCGAATGCCATTGATTCAATGATGTTTGCAAGTCGTCCCGACTTATCATTTTATTTTTATAGGACTGTTTCAACTTGTTTACTGGTGGTTTTGGTCCTGGATAAAAATATCATACCTATCATTCCAAAAAATGAAATGGTGATGACCTGGACAATGATAAAACTCAGATTGGCATAGGAAAAGCCATCAAGAGAAGAAATTCCATAGATCCCCAGAGCACTCATGGTCAAAAAATGAAATGGGCCTATTCCACCCGGCGTTGGGACGACCATCCCTAAAGTACCTATAATAAAGACGATCAGGCCTTGTACCAAAGTGACACCGGCCGTTGGTGCAAAAGCTTTCAATCCTAATATAGTCATTGCGTAATACAATAGCCATATACCCAAGGAAAGCAAGGTGAGCTCAATCGGCTTATTGCTTTTGAGGACACTCACTATGCCATCTCTCAATCCGCCGAGTTTGCTTTTTATTTTTTCTATGATCGGGTGATAATACCGATCGCTTTTAAATAAAAAATATATAAAAACCAAACTACCTAAACCAACGATACTGAGGATCATCAAAGACCATACTGAAATATCTGCCTGGGTGCTCAGAAAATGATAAAGTGTCTGTGTCTGCAGTAAAAACCCTGCAATCAAGAAACACACTAGTACCAACAAATCAATCAAGCGATCGGAGATAATAGTGCCCAGCACTTTTTCCAGTGGAGCGTGTAACCTCCTGGCTAATGAGCCGGCTCTGGCCAATTCTCCCATTCGTGGCAATGCCAGGTTAGCAAAATATCCCAGATGCACCGCCCAAAATGTCTCCCATAATCCCGCAGTGATGCCCAACGGTTTAAGCATGATCACCCAGCGTCGAGCACGCATGACATTGCTCAACACAAAACCAATCATCACCATGGAAATCAATATTTTGTCCAACTGTTTGATGTCTTCAAATAATTTGGACCAAAGCGAGCAGTTTCCCGTATGATTTGGATCCTGGAGGCATTGTGTGCGATATATCTCTTCCTGACTGTGAAATACATAATAAAACAAACCAGCCCCAAATGCCAAAAACACGACAAACCTGAGGTAAGAGTATAGTTTATTTTTTTTCATGCAGGCCGTTAAGATAGTCGATTAGACTCGTCTGGAAAGATATTGATTGGTGTATAGTTTTTAGCCTCTTCCGGAGTCATCAAGGCATAAGATATCAGTATGACGACATCGCCTACTTCGGCTTTCCTGGCAGCGGCTCCATTGAGGCAGATACTTCCAGAGCCTCTGGGTCCTTTGATAGCATAAGTTTCTATCCTTTCACCATTATTGACATTGACGATTTGTAGTTTTTCGCCTGGATATATTTGGGCAGCATCCATCAGGTCCTCATCTATAGTGATACTGCCTACATAATTAAGGTTGGCTTCAGTGACTGTGGCCCGGTGAATTTTAGATTTAAATATGGTTAATAACATTGGTGCAAAATTAAGCATTGTAATGGTATCATACTTTAATTTCAAGTTAAGTCAATGATTTCCACCAAATTCTGCTTCAAATGAAGATAACCTCAATTAATTCTGGACATTTTTAAAAGATACTACACTATAATAAGTGCTATAAGTTTAAGCAACCTCTATGTTGAACAAACCTTGTCTGCCTGCAAGTAAGTGCCACTGCAATCGTCAGCCGCCTGGACATGCCCGGACCAAGGTGCCACTATTCAATATTTTAAAATCAACAATGTTCTGTTTTGTTTGTAAATTCAAGGTGATCAAAATATAAATACTTTAGAGAAAAAATACCCCATAAACATGCAAAAACCAATAGTAATACGTATTTCTTCGGATCAGAATATGTTGAAGTACCTATTAATTGTAATAAACTATAGTTCTATTTTTACTCGTTCAAATCCTAACCCCAAATAAGTAAACAATCAAAAAATCGTTTATATGAAAAAATTTTTATTCATGATGTTATTGGCTTTTTCAAGTCAATTTTTGCTAGCACAACTGTCTGTACTCTCCGATTCTTTGAATGCCCCGATCGGGGTGTATGCCGACCCCTGGGGTAATAAGTGGGTGACAGAGTCAGGATCAGGGATGGATGATGGTTCGGTCACAGTCATTACCAAATCGGGGAAAAAACACATAGCATTTTTCGGTTTGCCCTCTAAGCTCAATGTGGAAGCTGGAGAAATAGTAGGGGCATGGAGAGTTATACCAATGACAAATGCAAAGATGGCAGTCCTTATTGGAGGCAATCCTATGCTCGGAGAGAATTTTGGCAAACTACTCTTTTTTGACATGGCAGGGTTTGTACCAGGCACTTCTGCACCTAGGACGATAGCCGATACCACACATTCATTTAATGTAGGCGCTTTTGGCTTGGCGACTTCTACCAATAATGATTCTGATCCATTCTCTGCTGCTCAGGATCCTGATGGCAATTGGTATATAGCTGATGCTGGAGCCAATTCAATCCTTAGAGTCAGTAAAAATGGCAAGATTATGTCAGTACTGGCTCGTTTCGCCGCTATACCTAATCCTACACCGGTAGGTCCTCCTTTTATCGATCCAGTACCTACTGGAATTGCTGCACTACCTCAATACGAAGGATTTTTGGTGACTACTTTGACAGGCTTTCCCTTTTTAACAGGAAAGGCTTCTATATATCACGTGCACCTGGATGGTACTGTGACGCCCTGGGCTACAGGATTGACTCTTTTAACTGATATAGCTATCGACAAAAGCCGGCAAGTATATGTCAATCAGTTTGGTACTTTTAATTTGGCCTCAGGATTTAACTTTGGCTCTGGCCAAGTCATCAGACTTAGAAATGGTAAAGTAATAGACACTGTAGCCGCAAGTTATGGACCTGGGTCGGGTCTGGCCCTCTATCAGGATCGCAAACTGTTTGTGACAAGTTTGTTTACCGGTCAATTATTAGGAGGTGATATCGCTTCAGCAGGAACCATGAGTCCAGCTGATTTTACTTCTTTGGAAGCAAGAGACCGCAATGAAGATTTTTCAATATCTACATTTCCCAATCCTGCCCAGGATGTCTTGCAGATAAAATGGAAACCAATACAGCAACCCATCAAAATGCATTTGACCGATATTAGCGGCAAGGTTGTATGGCAGCAACAAAATGTGGACGGTGTCCAGGGCTTTAAATCCGTCAACGTGTCCCGTTTGATACCAGGTACCTATATCCTGACACACGCGTCTGCGCAAGGCACGTTCAATCAAAAAATTAATATCCTCAGATAATCTGGCGATTGCCCCATGAAACCTTTTGAAGGGTTGGATCTTGCGATTCAGCCCTTTTTTTATTTTGGTGAGTTGAAGGATGATGTCCCTCGATATGCTTGGACTCCGGCTTGGAGGGGTTTAGTTCAAGTCGCAGTACAACTGCTCCCCAAACGACCTTCCGTTTGTCGTTTGGGAAGAGTTGTGCTCCGACCTCAGGAAGTTTTCTTTCAGCAACGGTATGAAGGGCGTTTTACTCTTTTGCAGCAAGTGACAATATAATATTATCAATCAATCTGATACCTTCTAACCAAACTGCTGTGCAAATCACCACTGGAGAATCGGTCCATGTTTTTATGGGTAGAAGATCATCTGCGCCTACGATATCAACATATTCCGGCTTGAAAGGGTCCTGGTTCAATTCATCAAACAGTTGCAAACAGATTTGTTCAGGTTTCATTGTATTTTTCAGGTCGATAGCCTTACTCAGAGTAGAATATATAAAAGCTGCTTGTTTACGACCCTCGGTACTCAACCTTTCGTTTCTCGATGACATGGCCAGTCCATGTGGTTCTCTGCTGATCGGGCAGACTACCAGTTGGACAGGGAGATTAAGCTCCTTAATCATATGGTCTATGATGGTGAATTGTTGAAAATCTTTCTGCCCCATATATAATCTATCAGGGCGGACGATGTCGAGCAATCGGTGTACCACCTGAACGACCCCTTCAAAATGTCCAGGTCTATGAGCCCCCTCCATCACCAGATCCAAGCCTTTAAGATCAACTTTGACTTGGGCCAAACCAGGAGGATAGATCTCAGCTATCGATGGGTAGAAAAGTACATCGCAACCGGCATTGCTGAGCAAGAGACTGTCTGATTCCAATGTCCGGGGATATTTTTCTAAATCTTTGGCATCATTAAATTGTGTAGGATTGACAAAAATGCTGCATACGGTTAGATGATTTTCACGTTTGGCTCGGTCTATCAGGGAGATATGTCCGGCATGCAAAGCCCCCATCGTAGGCACAAACCCTATGGATGAACCTTTGGCTGAATGAAAGGTTAGCCAGAATTGAATGTCCTGGACGGTTCTGAGTATAAGCATTCGTAAAAATAGATATTACTTAAAATAAATACGTGTCTGATCAACGGGATATTCTCTCTAAATAATTAATAAAAAAAGGGAAGCCGTCAATGACCAGCTTCCCTTCGAGATATTGTATAATACATCAGACTTATTCCTCCACTACATCCAGCGCTGGCTGATTTGTTTCGCTCCCGGAATATCCTTTGTTTTGATTGATCTGGCCTAAGCTATTGGCTAATATAGCAGGACGGGGAATAGGCCATAATACGTGGTAGGGGCTCATCGTATATGGATCTCCGCGGACAGTTTTGATATTGTTTTTGTAGAATGTGTTTTTGTCCATGATCCGATCGTAAAAGAAATTGCTGGTTGAAAAATCAGCGACATTATACGATTTGCCATTATAGGACTTTCCTGTTTTTGCAAAAATGTAGGCTACTCGAGTCAATTCCGTTTTCCTTGGCTCTTCCCAATAAAGTTCTCTTGCTCGTTCATCCAAAATAGTGCCGATATCGACCTGGGAAGAAGTGTAGGCAGAGCAACCTGCCCTGGTGCGGATAGCATTGACATCAGCCGCAGCATTGGCCAGGTCCCCTTTCCACCAATAAGCTTCAGCCCGAAGCAGATAGGTCTCTGCCAATCTGAATACATACCAATCAGAATTACCTCCCTGGAATGGAAGCCTGATCTGATCCGGAATAAATAATTTATAATGTGGCCAATCGTACCAGGTCCTGATAGTATCACCTGTAGATACCAATACTTTACCAGTGGCATCTTTAAATTGTAATCTTTTACCATACCAGGGTGATTTTCCTTTCAAGGCCGGATTGTTATAGACCAGGTTTTCCATAGTCATCCAATTGCCAGAGGTAGTGTCGTGTCTCTGGTCTTTGACATCATCCCAGATGCCTTTTGTAAAATAGGGAGTAGATCGTGCACGGCCAATGCCTCTGCCAAAAAGGGTGCAAAGGTCGATCTCGACCTGGTTGGGTGACATACCCGGCTCTCCTGCAGGTGTGACTATCGGGCCTGTATAAAAAGGTACTGCTTGACGCATTAATTGTGTACCAGTAGCTACATTATTCACAGTGACAGCTCCTGGATCACAAAATCTGTCTGTCACCAACATAAGTACTTCCGTATTGGTTGCTGCGGCTTTATTCAGTGGTCGATGCAAATCCCAGGTTACATTTTTATCAGCCATTCCAGCATCTGATCCAAACCTTGAAGTCATTAATTTAAATGTTCCACTATTGATGGCTTGAGTAGCAGTGGCGATAGCATCATCAAATAACCCCAATGCAAGATTGACTTTGGTCAATAAATGTAAGACAGCACCTTTATTGACATCTCCTTTATTGGTGACAAACGGTACTGAGGCGACAGCGGTCTCCAGGTCTTTTTTGAGCCTTGCCAGGATCACCTCCCGTTTGACCGTCTTGAAGTCCAGTTTTGGTGCGGTAAGTTCCGTCATGATCGTCGGTACATCACCAAATTGATGTACCAGGCGATAATAATTGTAGGAGCGATAAAACAAGGCTTTACCTATAATCGCATTTTTAGCATCTTCTTTAATATCAAGGGCCGGGTTTTGAATTCTGGATAAAACTGTATTGGCAAGCCGGACGCCTATCCACAATCTCTCCCAATACCAGCCGATTCGATTAAAGTCTGCACTGTTGAGATTGGCATCAGGCGTGATCAATGCATTGAGGTTGATCTGGGGACCAAATTTGTCTGTGGTGCCTTCAACAGACACTTCAGAAAACACCAATTCGGTGATGATAGGCGCTCCATCTGTATAGTATTCGTTGCGAATATTTTCTGCACAGGATGCGAGCGCAGAGTTAAATCCTGATTCATTGATCAAGGTGTTTTCAGGAGAAAAGAAAGAAAGGGGCTTAGGTGCCAAATAATCTTTGGAGCACCCATAGGGCAATCCCGACAAAACCAGGGCAGCCAGCATTCCAATAATGTTTTTTATATTTTTCATGATGATGGAATTTTTAAATTCTTATAAAACTAGGTTTATACCAAATGAATAGGTGCGGGGTGAGATGCTCTTTGAGTTATCGCCATTGTCGTTTGGGTTGACATTCTCCGGATCAAAAAAGTCCCATGAAGAAAATACGGCGGCATTCTGAATATTAAAGTAGGCTCTGAGATCATCAATGTTTAATCTTTTTATCAAATTCTTAGGCACTGAATAGGCCAGACTGATATTATTTAACCGAACAAATGAAGATTTTCTCCAAACATTAAATGCTACTCCAGAACCTGCAGCAGACATCATCTTGGCATAGTCATTAATTGGATTGTCCGGGGTCCAATAGGGGCGCTTATAAAACTGAGATCGGTCGTAAAAACGATCAACATTTTTTGCTTCGTTAAATTGTGATAATTGGCCCAGGCGTCCATATAATGAAAATGAGAAATCAAAGTTTTTGTATAGTTTAAATTCATTCCTTAAGTTGAAAGAAAAGTCAGGATTTCTACTGCCTATAAATTGGCGATCTGCTATGGTGTATTTACCATCGCCGTTCAGGTCTTCCAATCTAAAATCACCTGGCGTAAATCCATAAGATTTTGCCTCAGCAGCATCTGCCTGTTGCCAAACTCCTGTGACTTTATAATCATAGACCACACCGATCTCCTTGCCAATAAACCAATTGTTGGCTATATCATCCTGCTCTACATAATCGGTGATAGATCCATCGGGACCTTTTACTGGTACAGGACCGTACAGTTTGACGATTTTATTTTGATTCGTCCAAAATCCCAGGTTGGTACGCCATTCAAACTTTTTAGATACCGTATTGACAGAGTTGATGCTAAACTCAAAACCTTTATTGTCTACCTGACCAAGATTGGTGATGACATTGGCAAATCCGGTGACATTGGGTAATGCCCTAAGGACTAATAAGTCTTTGGTGCTTCTGTCATAATAGTCTATAGATCCGGTGATCCTGCTATTTAGGATACCATAGTCTAGTCCCACATTGATAGAACTGTTTCTTTCCCATTTGAGGTTTGGATTACTGATATTATTGGTGGTCACCCGACCCACACTGACTGTCTGCCCGGATGGGGTGATATACGTATAACTGCCTGAGGCGAGGTTAGAAAGGGCAGCATAACGACCGATGGATCGATTTCCATTCTCTCCATATGACAGTCTCAACTTGCCAAAATCTAAGAACGAAGAATATTTTTTCATAAATTTTTCTTCAGAAAAAACCCAGCCAAGAGCTGCTGAAGGGAAAAACGCTCGGGGGTTTTCCTGGCCAAAAGCAGAGAATCCATCTCGTCGTCCTGTGACAGTCAAAAGATATCTCGAATTGTAAGAATAGTTTAATCTTCCCATCAAGGCATCACCTGTCTCATATTCATCCGTTGAAGATACTTTTACAAGTGCAGCAGCATTGACGGCATTATAAGATAGATTGTCATTGGGCGAATAATTTTCGGCATCGATACGGCTAAAGTAGGTTTGGTATTTTTCAGCATTTGCCAGCAGGGTCACATCAAAATTATGAAGGCCTATTGATTTGTTCCATTTTAAAATATTATCGATTTGCCATTGATAGGTATTGCGGTCTTCTCTAAATGAAATTCCTTTACGGGTCGCTACATCCGGCTTATTGGCTGAGATATGCTCGTAGTTTTTAGAAAATTCAAACCTGGGGGTAAAATTGACTTGATAGGAAAACCCGAGTGGAAGATCTCCTTTGGCAAAAATAGAACCAAATAGGTTGTTGAATTTTCTTAACCGGTCTGTGTAAAATTGATCGAGATAAGGATTTGTATTATTACCTGGATCATCGTTGGTACTTCGTCGGAGGGTTACACCATCTTCATTATACAATTGCCCGTATGGTGTCGTTTGGATCATATTATTCAAAGTGACAGGAACACTGCTTTCGTCGCGATCAGAGAATTGTGCATTCAAACCTACTGTAAGGTAACTCGCAATTTTGCCATCGATATTGAGCCTGGTTCTGAAAGTTTTAAAAAAATCACCCACCGTGAGACCGTCATTTTTTAAATAACCAAAGGACATATAATAATTGATGCGGTCAGTGCTGCCTGCGACACTAACGGTATGATCATGCTGTAAAGAATTGTTGTTGTATAATTCTTTTTCCCAATCGATAGGTGTGCCCGCTTTATAATTAGCTATTTCGACTGGGAATAGTCTTAATCGGTTGAGCCATACATCTACAGGATCACCACTAGCAGAAGAAAAGGCCATCCACTGAGCCAAAGACACGTTAGAAGGTAAGGTGCGAGGATCGCTAAACCTGTACTTGATCCCTGGCATGGAGGTGGAATCATGACCACTCATACTCCACAATACATCTGACCGCCAATTGATGAATTCTTCCGGAGTTAATAATCGTGGAGCACCTGCTATCACATTGGTCGATATATTTGAATTAAAAGTGATGATTGGTTTGCTGGATTTTCCGCGTTTGGTAGTGATCAGGATTACTCCGTTGGCTGACCTCGAACCAAATACTGCTGCTGAGCTTGCATCTTTAAGTATGTCTACGGTTGCAATATCATTGGGATTGATATCACTGAGTTCACCCTGATAGATCACTCCATCGACTACGAGTAAAGGTGCAGATTGTGCGGTCAAAGATCCTTTTCCCCTTACCAGGAAGTTTCCTCCACCTTTGGTGCTTCCGTTGAAACTGACATCTAGCCCAGTGGCATTCCCTCTCAACAAGTCTTGCACTGTCCGAGGATTCTCATTCTCCAGTTGAGTGGTTTTGATTTGAGCTACAGCGCCAGTCAGGTCACTTTTTTTCTGAGTCCCGTAGCCGGTGACTACGATTTCATCCAAAGTATTAGTGTTTACTTTAAGACTTACGTTCAGTGAGGTTTGACCAGCCAACGGCACTTCTATTACCTGATACCCGAGGTAGGAGATGACCAAAATAGCATTTGGATCGGGGACATCAAGGGAAAAGCTCCCATCTATGTCAGTGACCGTGCCTATGGCGGTTCCCTTGATCAAAACACTGGCACCTATAAGGCCTTCGCCGGTTTCTTCATCGGTGATTTTCCCGGTGATGTTCACAAAATTCAACCCAGTAGTAGCGTTTTCGGAGTAACCTGCCATTGAGGTCAAACTGAACAATAGTAATATCATTCCGGCAAGAAATGCATGCTGTAAGCACCCTCTGGCCCACGATGTTAGTTTGTACAAGCGTCTGGTTTCATTTTTCATAACTTCGTTTTTAAGTTAAATTAACAATAAGGTTTATTTATCTGAAACGAAATTATGAAATGAAAGCAATTAGTTTTTTAACTATTCATTTTTTATTTTTTAAAACAATGCAAATATTGTTTCAATTTTAAATATTGATATCAATATTTTTACAGGCTATAAAATCAATTAAATTGTAATAATGATATAATATTTTTGATTATTGTTATAATGCAATATATTGCACCAAAATCAATCTCTATGGTGCCATCTAACATTGAAATGTATACACAATTAAATCACCGCACTAAAAAAGTAGAAACACCATCGCACAGGTAGACGAATGTCCAGGCTATGGGCGAGTATTGGTTAGCATTACCTTAACTTCCGCTCCCTGATATCTTCGACATCGATACTGGATACAGCTTTTTCACCTGCCATATAGACTGCAGTGACATCCAGGCTGGCCGCACTTTCTATGACCATAAACCCTTCAAAGCCGTGTATGAGGTGGACTCCAAATTGATCTATTTGTTGACAACTTAATGTCAGGACCCCATCGGGCTTGAGCTCGAAGGGCAGATATTTTGATATTTCTATCGGCCAGGCTATTTTGACCCTAAATTTGACAGGTTTGGTCCACGGATTGTGGATATTGATTAAAGTTTGATAATTGCCAGGCAGAAATGCCCGGTCCTCCAGGCTGGTACCAGGCACACTGGACTTGCAGATAAATTTTGCAGCATACTGGAATTTTGGTGTCGCAGGAGCTACAATAATTGCTTTAGCTATTAATTTTTTTGTGGCCATGATCTTTGTTTTTACAGGGTTATTAATATTAATCAATGTAATAAAGAGGCACTTTATTACCACATTTAGGTTAAAACATGATGTAAACAGGGTGTTAAATAAAAAAAGCCTTTATTCATCCAGAATAAAGGCTTAAACTCGCTTGAGGTCGGAAGCGGATTCGAACCGCTGTGGAAGGTTTTGCAGACCTCTGCCTGACCGCTCGGCCACCCGACCTTTTAATAAGGAAGCGCAAAGATAAAGAAATATTGGAAACGAAAAAAGTTCTGATTTTAGAAGATTGAAGCAGAATTAGTTGAGGTTCTTATTATTTTTAAAACTTAATATAGAGTTAGTATACTGCTTTGATAGTGATTAAAGCAAGTATATTACCTTTCATCATCCTATCAACATCGATCTATGTTTAGACTTACTTTTCTCGTTTTGACCATTTGTGCCTTACTGCACCCTGGTTTTGCTCAAGTTTTACCATCCCCGATCACCCTTCCAAATGGCTGGTCCCTTAGCCCGGCTGGCAGGTCGTTTCCCCTTGGAGATTTGCCTTTGAATATGGCCATCAGCCAATCTAAAAAATACCTCGCGGTCACCAACAATGGTCAGAGCACTCAAAGCATCCAGCTTATCGATATCAAAAAAGAAAAAGTCATTGATTCAGTCCAGATTGCAAAATCCTGGTACGGATTACAGTTTTCCAAAGATGGCCGAGGACTTTACGCGTCGGGTGGTCATGACAACAAGATTTTATATTATAGTATCGATGATACCCATCTTTCATTAGCAGATAGTTTTATTCTGGGCCGACCCTGGCCTAACAGGATAGGTCCTGCAGGCCTGGCCATTGATGAATCCCGCAATCGAATGTACGTAGTCACTCGTGAAGACAAGCAGCTTTACCTGATTGATCTTAAGACACATAAGACCCTGGGTGCCTATGGGCTTGAAGGTGAAGGTTATACCTGCATACTAAGCCCTGATGGAAACGAGCTGTATATATCTTGCTGGGGGTGTGATCAGGTATTGTTGTTTGATCTGAAAACGAATAGTTGGAAAACGCCTATACCGGTCGGAGACAATCCTAATGAGATGCTGATCAATCCGAAGCAAAATGTATTATATATATGTAATGCAAATGACAATAGTGTCTCGGTGATAGATCTTCAGACGAAACGAGTGATAGAAACAATGGACGCCGCCCTATTTCCAAATTCTCCCAGCGGAACGACGCCCAATGGGTTGTCATTGGATCAAAAAAATAAAACCCTCTGTATCGCCAATGCTGACAATAATTGCCTCGCCCTATTTGATGTGTCCAAAAAAGGAAATAGTAAAGCAAAAGGTTTTATTCCTGTAGGCTGGTATCCCACTAATGTCAAAACAGTGGGTCAGAATATATGGGTATCCAATGGCAAAGGATTTACCTCCAAAGCCAACCCTTTCGGACCATCTCCTTTACGACCCAGTGAAGAGGTCATCCATCATGGAGGCATCATGAAAGCAGGTAGTGATGTAGAGTATATCGGTGGCTTGTTTCAAGGGACTATGAGTATAATATCTGTGCCCGGTGCCGATCAGTTGGCAAAGTACACCCAGGCTGTTTATAGAAATACTCCGTATACCCTTGACAAATTAACCAGTGCTGATCGGCAAGCCCCGGGATATCCGATCCCTATGCACAAAGGGCAGACATCTCCTATAAAATATGTGTTTTACATCATCAAAGAAAATCGAACCTATGATCAGGTCCTGGCAGATGCTCCCGGTGGCAACGGGGATACCACCTTATTATTATTTGGTAAAAATATCACGCCAAATCAACATGCCCTGGTCTCCCAATTTGTCTTGTGTGACAATTTTTATGTCAATGCTGAGGTGAGTGCTGACGGGCACAACTGGAGTATGGGGGCCTATGCCAATGATTACCTTGAAAAGACCTGGCCTTCTAGCTATGGCAGCAGAGGAGGAACTTACGGGGGTGAAGGTGAAAGAGAAATCGCAAACAATAAAAATGGTTTCATATGGAACAATTGTCATCGCTATGGGGTGACCTATCGAACGTATGGAGAGTTTGCAGATAGTAAAAAGGCTAACATCCCTATTCTGGAAAATCATTTTTGTACCGAATATCCGGGATACAACCTCAGCATCAAAGACACGACCAGGTTTAGGGTTTGGAAAAAAGAGTTTGATTCATTGGTAGAAAAACATCAGGTGCCTCAGTTTAATACTTTACGGTTTGGCAACGATCACACAGAAGGCCTGAGAAAAGGAAAGCCAACGCCGTATGCTCACGTAGCAGATAATGACCTGGCTGTAGGATTATTTGTGGAAGCCCTCGCCAATAGTCCTATATGGAATGAATCTGTCGTCTTTATTCTGGAAGACGACGCTCAAAATGGTGCAGATCATGTCGATGCGCACCGCAGTCCAGTCTATATCGCGGGCGGTTTTGTCAAAAGAGGATATATCGATCATACGCCTTACTCTACCGCCTCCGTACTGCGCACGATGGAACTGATCCTCGGTATGGAGCCAATGACTCAATACGATGCTGCAGCCCTGCCGTTTTGGCGATGTTTTGACAGCCTGCCAAAGCCGAGCAATTTTAAAGCTATTCTGCCAGAAATAGACTTGAATGAAAAAAATGTCGTCCTCAATGAATGGCAACGGCGCTCAGAAGGATTTGATTTTGTCAAAGAGGATACTAATAATGACCTGGAGTTTAGCAGGGTGCTTTGGCATGGACTTAAGGGAGATACACCTTTTCCCGGACCACGGAGGGCGGGATTTATCATTCCACTCGCGGAAGGCGACAAAGATTGAGTCATTTTCAATTTTAATTAATCAATATTTTGTTTAAATTCGTTGAAATTTGCGTAAACGATTGCACAAAATAACATTGTTTGTTTTTTATTAAACCTTTTAAGTTAGTTGAGAATTATGAGTCGTCGGGTGACCATTTTAGATATTGCTAAAGAATTAAACACAACGGCTGCTACCGTCTCCAGGGCGTTAAATGATCATCCGAGGATCAGCTATGAAATGAAAGTCAGAGTACAGAATTGTGCAGAAAAACTAAACTTTAAAATTAACAAGATAGCCTCCTCGCTGAGGTCAGGTAAGTCTCATTTAATCGGCGTCATGATACCCAGTGCAGAGATAAATTTTTTTGGTTCGGTAGTGCACGGTATAGAAAGTATAGCCAACAATGAGGGTTATAATGTTTTGATCTATCAAACCAATGAAATGAAAGACCATGAGATCCAGGGCATAGCAACTTTTTTATCGGCTAGGGTAGATGGAATTGTCGTTTCGATTTCTAAACAAACCGAAGACTTTACTCATTTTTTGGAAGTAAAAAGCAAAGGCATTCCAATTGCATTTTTTGATAGACACAATGATCAGCTGGGGATTCCTTCTGTCGTAGTAGATGATTTCAAAGGAGCTTATTTAGCCACTTCCCATTTGATCGATCAGGGATATAGGCATGTAGCCCATGTCGCCGGGCCGGATCACGTACAAATTTTTCATGATCGAAAAATGGGTTATATGCAGGCACTCAAAGATCATCACCGACCCATTATATATGATTGGATCGTCGATGGTAACGTGAGTATAGAGGCTGGTCGTAACGGGATAAAACAGTTGCTCAAAGGGGCTCAAAAGCCAGATGCAGTATTCGCAGTTGAAGATTTTACCGCTTTAGGGGCTATCAAAGAGTTGAAGCATCAAGGTGTCATTATCCCAACAGAATTTGGTGTCATGGGCTTTGCGAATGAGTTATTTGGTGAGCACATCACCCCAAGCCTATCATCAATCGATCAGCAAACAGTCAACATGGGCAAAGAAGTCTGTAATCTAATTCTGGAACATATCAAAAACATTAAAAGCCCGCATATTCTGGAAGTGCGAAATATCAAACTCGAACCCATACCTGTATTTCGTGATTCTTCCAACAGGAAACTGGCTTAATAAAATAGAATTTATTTCATCACAATTTGTATATAGTAGAATGACTAAAATATTTTCAGATGGAAGATCTGTAAGCGAATATGGATGAACTCATACATCGATTTCATAAAGATGACTATGTAGTCGAATACTCCGCCAAAAAAGAAGAAATACACAAAATGGTCTTTGAGCTGCCCGATGGCAAAGGCAAAGGCACCTGTATTTGGGAACCACTATCCACCTGGGAGATGAACTTTGATAGACAAGGCAAATCCAATGACCTGATCAACTTGTACGATGAGTTTAATGCCAGATATTAAAAAAAAATAAGTCCTCTCAATAGTATGCTTAAGCCCAGGATGATGAAAAAAATAGCAACACACCTAACCTTAGTGACGAGCGCAGTCTCCTTACCAATTTTGCTTTATGCTCAGGAAATCATGCTTTTGGAGTCAAATCTTCTACCTCAGGGTCTGTCAAAACCTGGCAGTATCGCTTCAACGATTGGATGGAAGCCTTGGGTTTTTTGAATAAAATTTGATGCTTCATAAAATATTCTAACCTTGATTTTACAGAATTCAATTATTTAGCTACCTTTCATTTGAAAATAGAAGTACCATATTTCTGTTATATAAAAATGATACCTACTGCTTTGACTTGCTTTTCCCAAAGGTCTGGAATCCTCTTTTTACTCACAAATCATTGTAGGCCGATAAATTATGTCTAATTCATCCACCCTCATAGAAGAATCTGTTCACATAGATTGTGAAATTCTTTTCAGCGAGATTTATCATGTAGCTCCGACGATCAAAGTACAATCACCAGGTAGAATTAACCTTATAGGTGAACATATCGATTATTACGGGGGATATGTGATGCCCGCTGCCATAGATCGGTACATCGTGATTTGCCTGGGTCCTGCTGACCAGTCAGACAGCAAAGTATACAGCGGCACTTTTGATGAACAAATCATCATCCCTGCTAATGGCACTATCGATCCCGGTAATCATCATTGGAAAAAATATATTATCAAAGTATTGGAGATCCTGCTTGAAAGTGGTTATAAAAGTCGTCCATTTAATGTGGCGCTGACCAGTACCATTCCTGTAGGAGCCGGCCTCTCCTCTTCAGCAGCATTATTATGTGGTTTTGTCAGTGCGTTGGCAGAGTACAATGGCTGGCTGATCAGCCTCGAGAAAATTGCCTTGATAGCCCAAACCACGGAGCATAGACTGGGTACACCCTGCGGCCTCATGGATCAGTATGCCAGCCTGATGGGTAAAAAGGATAGTTTTTTATTGATCGATTTCGATGGTCTTAAGATTAAAGAAATTAAAGTGGACCTCAAAGAATACGTGCTGAGATTGATCAATACCAAGGTGCATCATGAGTTGACTGATGGTGGATATGCCCGTCGCCGTAGAGAAGGTGAGTCAGCCCTGGAATCATTAAAATCATTTTACTCAAAGTCCGGATCTTACAGGGAGTTTAGTATCGATGAATTAAATGCTATGCCACCTTTTGATCAGACTGAATTTAAACGGGCGCGACATGCGATCTCAGAACATCAAAGAGTCATTCAGTTTGCGGAGGCTGTCGCCCAGGGCGATTTTTTATTTGCGGGCGAGTTGATGTATGCAACCCATGAAAGCTTGAAGCACGACTATGCAGTGTCATGCGAAGAAGCTGATTTTATCGTTGAAGAAGCAGTTAAATCCGGCGTAGCCGGAGCCCGCATCATGGGAGGCGGTTTTGGTGGTTGTGTGCTTTGTCTGATGGACTACTCCGTCGAAGCTGCCTTTAAAGAAGTTTTGGTGCCAGCTTATGAAAAAAAGTTTGGATTGACTCCTGAATTTATTGATGTCAATTTAGGGGAGCGTGTAGTCACATCGCTGGCGTGAGCCGGACGCTTGTATCTTTGTCTCATGATTGATATTACAGACCTTTTAAAAGTCTGTCGGTTTGAAACGAGCAGAAGTAGTGGCCCCGGAGGACAACATGTCAATAAAACAGAAAGCAAAGTATCCATGTATTTTGATATCGAAGCCTCTGCCCTTACGCCTGAACACAGAGCCATCATTCATCAAAAATATCCTACCAGGATTAATATTGCCGGCGAACTCTATCTGCAGTCATACGCCAGCCGATCTCAGGCTGCCAATAAGGAAGCAGCTATTTTAAAGTTCCAAAATCTAATAGATACCGCGCTCATTCCGCCTAAAAAAAGACATAAAACCAAACGGTCCAAAGCCAGCATAGAGGCCCGTCTGGCAGGTAAAAGACTTCAGGGAGTAAAAAAGCAAAATAGAAGCAATAGAATGGATATGTGAGCTTTTGCCACGATACCCGGATAGTCTAGAACTTTTGCACCCATTGAAAGCTGTTAAATCCGCCAGATATTATTGATACCAGGTAAGCGCCGGGGGTAAAATTGCTAAGATCGATTTGGTGTACGTTATTAAAACCTTGTTGTAATAACCTCCCCGCAGCGTCAAAGATCCTCCACGAGGCATTGTCTTTCAACCCCGCGACTTTGACAATGCCGTTGGTTGGGTTAGGTGATAATTGCGGTGCATTTGACGCAATGTTTACAGCTAGTTCCTTTGATTGAATTTCCTCACTTTCAAAAGCCATAGCGGCCATTTTATACCGATGTCTGCCCGATCCAGGATATTGTTTGAATATAACAGAGATAGCGCTGGAGGAAAAATTGAATTTTTGCTGATCTATTTTTCTATATACTTCACCAGCATCGTCCCATTTGTATAGACTTATAGTACATGCGTTTTCAATATCCTCTATCTTTCCTGTGATCGTTATTTCCTCAACATTGACCCGGGCAGCTGCGCTGATCCAATGTATAGGAAGAGGAGCAAATGTTGACTCATAGGCCCCTGCATCCGGTCGTGAACCAATAGGCCTGGTCTGATTGAGCAGATCTAAAAAGATGGATGGGGTTATGTCAGTGGTTCCAAAATTAATCGCTACCGAACCAGAAGCTAAACTATAATCTGAACCACTAAAATTTGTAAATAAATTGTTGACATTGGGAGAAAAATACGAATGTAGATCATACCCTTGCCCTCTCCATCCTGTAGAATCGATGACCGTATTGGCGTCATCAAAGGTAAATCGATTGGTAAGGATATTATAGTCGCTTACCAGGCCGGTTCTGGAAGCAGGGTCCACATTGATAGCACCCCGCGTAGGATGCTGGTTGAGGATGATATTATTTTTAATTATAGCATTGCTGGCTCCATCCACCAGGAGGATACCCCATCTGCTATTCGTAGCCTGGATGATGGTATTGTGGTATATCCTGGCGCCGGTGGATGCACCACCACCATCTATTTGATAGAGTGCTATACCTGTAGAGTGATTTTCGTAAAGCAGATTGTTATATATGAGCGCATTTTGATTACCATCCATATTGATGGCTGACCCACCTCCTAATCCGTTTTGGTAAATGATATTATTATACACCTGAGGATCATGGTTGATGCCGTCTCCTCCCTGGCTGATATCCCCATTAAAGTGCAGTCCGGCCGCACGGTTGTCATGAGAGGTATTGTATCGGATGATAGCCCGGTCGCTGCTGTTGGAGACATAAATGCCATGCTCTAATGCTGAAAAAGCACATTCATTATACTCTGCAATAAAATCATCTGTAAACCCTGTGAAAATCCCCCAGCGTTGATTATTGAGGCAACGATTGTTTTTCACCGTCACATGATTGGATAGGGCCGCCCTGATACCGGCCCTGGGCTGCTTGATGACAGTAAATCCATCGATCACTATCCAATCAGCTCCTTCTATATTGATGCCATCAGGGGTAGTGGCATTGCGACGATTTATAATGACTTGAGTTCCATTTGCTTTGAAAATGATCGGATTGGCAGCAGTACCTGAAGTAGTATGGTGAAACCCGGCATAGGTGCTGTCACTGACTAGCACCAGATCCCCTGCGCTCACCGTATTAGCCGCTTTTTGCAAGGTGCGGAAGGAGGTCGCAAGACTCAACCCATTAAAGCCGTCACTACCCCCGGGCCCAACATAATATGTGGTAGCTAAGAGTAAATGAGGGCCTAATATCACTAAAATTAAGAGGTTTAGCAGGAGTTTCATAGTATACCAAACGGGATGTTAAGAATAATTATTGGTTGTTAAAATTGAAAAAAATGTCTTTTCGCACTTAATGGCTGTATTATAATGTCAGAGGGAGGCTTACTTCAAGAAAATTGGAATCACCACACCCACTTTTATTCATTTCAAAGCTGAATAGTTAAAACCACTAAATTTGCACACCAAATCATGGCTCAAGAATCTAACATTAACAGCACTTCCATTGACCCCACAGCAAAACCCAAGATGAATTGGGCCCGCCTCAAGTCATCCCTTTATGTATTCAAATACATCAGGCCTTACCGGTGGCAATTCTTTGGTGGGTTGGTATTATTGGCATTGAGCAGCCTTTTATTTCTCGAATTGGTACCCTTGAGCGGTAAAATGCTGGACATAGCTTTGGGTAAGTCTGAGTGGAATATATCCTTATCCGAAGCTGGATTGATCTTGCTGGCTATCCTGGTTATTCAAGGAGTGATTTCCTATTTCAGGGTCATGTTATTTGCTGTAGTGAGTGAAAAAGGTACCGCTGATTTGCGCAAGGACTTGTATCACAACCTGATTTCCCTACCGTTCCCATTTTACGAAAAATCGAGAGTTGGGGAGATCAGTAGCCGATTGACCAGTGATGTAGATCAGTTATATTCTGCATTTTCAATCACCCTGGCGGAGTTTGTCAGGCAACTCATGATACTCATTGGGGGTATTTTGTACCTATTGATCTCCAATCCTAAGCTTTCATTTATCATGCTGGCAGTATTTCCGCTGATTGTCGTCGGTGCAATGTTTTTTGGAAGATATATCCGCCGGGGGTCTAAACAAAGACAGGAGGAACTGGCCAGTACCAATGTGATACTGGATGAGACCCTTCAATCGATTTATACGGTGAAGTCATTTACCAACGAGCCTTTCGAATACAAACGATACGCTGACAAGGTAACCGGTTTAGTCACGATTTCTCTGAAGTTGTCCAAGTTTAGGGCTTTGTTTGGCACATATATTATTGTAGCCTTATTTGGAGCCTTGTTTTTTATTATTTGGTTGGGAGCTAAGTATGTACAAAATGGTACGATGAGCCCTGGAGATTTACTTAATGTGTTTTCCTTTACCGCTATTATCGGAGTAGCCATTGCGAGCCTGGGCAATTTTTATACCCAACTGGTTTCGGTGATTGGAGGCACTGAGAGACTTAAAGAAATTCTTCATAAAGAGGCTGAAGTCAATATTGAATCAGACAGAGGACCTTTGCCGCCGATACAGGCAGACATACTTTTTGACAAGGTAGAATTCAGTTACCCAAGCCGGCCGGACATGAAAGTTTTGAAAAAAGTTTCTTTTAGTATTGGTGCAGGACAAAAAATCGCATTTGTAGGCTCCAGCGGAGTAGGTAAGTCCACTATAGCCCAATTGCTTCTCAGGTTCTATGATATTCAAGGAGGCTCGATTCTTGTTGGCGGCAAAAACATTTTGGATTATGAAATCACAGATTATCGCAGATACTTTGGCATAGTGCCACAGGAAGTCTTATTATTTGGAGGTACTATTCGCGAAAACATTTTATATGGCAAGCCTGATGCAACCCAAATGGAAGTAGTGGCTGCAGCCAGGAAATCCAATAGTCTTGAATTTATCAATAGTTTTCCGGAAGGTTTTGAAACCATAGTCGGAGAGCGGGGTATCAAGCTAAGCGGTGGACAGAAACAGCGCATAGCTATAGCCCGGGCTATTTTGAGGGACCCGTCTATCCTGATATTGGACGAAGCTACTTCTGCCCTCGATGCCGAATCAGAAAAAGTAGTTCAGGATGCACTCAAAACCTTAATGGAAGGGCGAACATCAATTATTATCGCCCATAGACTATCCACGATCAGGGATGTCGACTGCATCTACGTATTGGATGATGGTATGATCGTCGAGCAAGGCACTCATGATCAACTGGCAGCAATGGTTGATGGAGCTTATAGCAGTCTTGCCAGACTTCAGTTTGAGTCTAATAAAGAACTAGGCTCTAGCCGCGATGCACTATCTTTGTCGACTTCTTGATGATAGTAAGGAAAAAAGTCTCTTTAGCGCCATTCAATACTTTTGGAGTAGATCAAAAGGCATTGTTGTTTGCCCAAATCCTGTCTATTGAAGACCTAAAAAAAGTCGCTGATCTCGAGGCAGATCCATATATTTTAGGGGGAGGTAGTAATATCTTATTAACCAAAGATATTGACAGGTTGGTGATTAAAAATGAACTAATGGGCAAAGCCGTACTATCCGATTCTAATCATGAAGTGGTCATAAAAATCGGTTCAGGGGAAAACTGGCACTCAATAGTAAAATGGACAGTGGGTCAAGGGTGGGGAGGATTAGAAAATCTATCTTTGATCCCGGGCACCGTTGGCGCTGCTCCGGTCCAAAATATTGGAGCCTATGGCACTGAAATTAAGGATACTTTGATCGAGGTCGAAGCCATGAATCTTTCTACTGGAAAGATCGAAATATTCGGTGCAGGAGAATGTGGGTTTGGATATCGTGACAGTATATTTAAACATCCTCCGTACAAAGGTCATTACTTCATCA
This sequence comes from Saprospiraceae bacterium, assembly GCA_016709995.1. Classification (NCBI taxonomy): domain Bacteria; kingdom Pseudomonadati; phylum Bacteroidota; class Saprospiria; order Saprospirales; family Saprospiraceae; species Saprospiraceae bacterium. The sequence continues at coordinate 1,665,966 of JADJLQ010000001.1, read as the reverse complement.
CCCATATAGTGCTCAAACTCAATCCCAGGTCACAGCCAAATACAAAGTATGCAGATATTGAGAAAAAAATATTGGAAAAAAATCTGAAGCGTGCTACCATACAAGATATCCATCAAATCGTCATGGAAGTCAGAGAACAAAAGCTGCCGGACCCTAAAAAAATAGGCAATGCAGGCTCGTTTTTTAAAAATCCAATCATCCGAAAAGCTCATTATGAAGAACTTTTAGCCAATCATCCGGACATGCCAGGGTATCCATCTGGTGAAGAGATTAAAGTCCCGGCCGGATGGCTGATAGATCGTGCAGGCTGGAAGGGTAAGGCGATTGGTCAGGTTGGCTGCTATGAAAAGCAAGCCCTGGTCATAGTGAATAGAGGGGGAGCTACGGGCCATGAAATCTTACAATTTTCAAAATTGGTGCAAAAGGACATACTCGATAAATATGGGATCAATCTCTTACCTGAGATCAATATCTGGTAACTTTCTATAGATCAAGATTAAGAGATTATTTGATGGCTTCTAGTCGATTCCAGGCAAAATAAGTGGATGCATAGGGATGTTCCACAAATTCTGAGAGTTCCTCAATGGCATTTTGATACTCAGATTGGGTGAGGAGATTGGATTCAACCAATTTGCGCTCAGCACTTTGCAGGTTACCGATTAGATTTTCGATCCAGGGCCTGAATGATGGAGTATCTGCACTATGTATTTCTGGCGAAAGTGAGATAGAGATTTCTCTGAACCCACACTTTTTGACGCGATCAAACAATTTGATCCCTATCATGGCATCCCCGCCTAACTTGCTCTGCAACTGAGCAAATTTCTTCCAGGCATAGGTAAAATGAGGACATGATGGATAAAACTCCATCCAAAGAGTACTGTTTTCTTGAAAACATATTCGCCCATCAGTCACCAGAACCCGTTTGGCTTGTTGGATCACCTGGATTGGATCACTGACATGTTCCAGGATATATCGGCCATATACTAAGTCAAATGTTTGATCGCCAAATGGCAGATCGTGTACATCTCCCAGCATAAACTCAAGGTTGGAAGGAGTCTGTGGAGTTTGGCTCAATTGTTCTTTCGACAGTTCTATCCCGGTAGCAAACCCAGTAGTCAATTGGCTGGCGACTTCGGCACTTAAAAGGCCTAAACCTGATCCTAACTCCAGCACATTTTCATGGCCTTGCAATTGTAAAAACTCTATAAAGGATTTGTTCGTAAGTTGATTTAACAAACTAAGCCTAATCTGTTCACCTGGTGAAACTCCGTGTATATATCTGCTGCTATCCGTCACTGTCTTTGTTGAAAATTATTTCTTAAATATCTATTAAAATCGTGACATTTGCAAACTTTAAGAAACACGTTTACGTGACAACCACCATTGGCTCACAAAGCCCTATACGAACAACCATTTTAATTTCCTATGCCTGCAGGTCAAGCTACTAATAAAAAGTATGCCGATGATGGCTTGCTGATTGTGGCCATCCTGGCCATCCTGCTGGTGCTCCTGCATGTGTATAATGTTTCCGGTCGCAATGATTTGTTTAGTTGGTGGTTTCCGATACTCAATGTCATTGCTTTTATATTATTGGCCTGGAGGATATATCTGCATTGGAATACCCGCACATTAAAATTAAGATGGTATGCCAGTCAGGCACTTTTGATGTTATTGATGTTATTAGCATTAATTAGCGAACTCTTTTTTCATACGATTCTCTCTTCTATCAGGGTGACCGAACACACTTCTATGTCATCAGTGATTTATCAATCTATATTTATTTTTCTTTTTCTCGAAGAATTTTCCAATAGACTTTTTTCCATAAAGAAATCTGCGGTCAATGGAGGGTTTTTGTTGATTATTAGCTTTGCATTTTTAATTCTGATGGGAAGTCTGCTGCTTATGCTCCCCGGAGCGACGACCAGGCCTATAAGTTATGTAAATGCTCTGTTTACTTCGACTTCTGCAGTATGTGTTACCGGCCTTACTGTACTGGACACTGCGAAAGATTTTACTTTGTTCGGCAAATGGATTATACTTTTTTTGATACAAATAGGTGGGCTTGGGATATTGACTTTTACCAATTTATTCGGACTCATTTTTTCTGGCAATTCGACATTTCAGAATCAGATGTTTATTCAGAACATGCTCAATGTTGAAAATATGGGGGATGCTTTTAAATCACTGGTAAGGATCATTGTGATTACGCTGGTGATAGAGTTTGTTGGTGGAGTCTTTATATTCTTTACCACCAGCTCGGACTTGTTTGGCAGTGGTGGCAGTCATGCTTTTTTTGCAATATTTCATTCTATCAGTGCATTTTGCAACGCAGGTTTCTCGACACTTGGCAATGACAATATGTACCATCCAGCTTTTAGATATGCTTATGGATTTCAGTTAGTTATAGCTATTCTTGTGGTATTCGGCGGGATAGGTTTTGGCTTGTTTTTAAATATACTTCAATATTTTAAAGAAAAATTTTTCCAGGGGTATTGCCAATTTGTCAAGCACACACCCTACCGATTCAAACCCAAAATAATCTCGCTCAACACAAGAGTAGTGATGGTGACTACTGGGATATTGTTGTTTTTGGGGACTATATTTTATTTTGTTTTCGAATATAATAATGTACTCGTAGATCATCCAACATTCTTTGGCAAAGTCGTTCAGAGTTTTTTTGGATCTGTCACACCCAGGACTGCAGGATTTAATACCGTTGATATTAGCAGGTTGACCATCCCTACCTTAATGATTTACCTTTTGTTGATGTGGATTGGCGGCTCTCCCGGGAGTACTGCGGGAGGAATCAAGACAAGCGTGTTTGCCGTAGCTACACTCAATATCGTCAATATCATCCGCGGACATGAACGATTAGAGACTGGCAAACGCGAGATTACCACTAGCTCAATCAACAAGACTTTTGCCATCATCTCCTTGTCCCTCATTGCAGTCGGCATGGCTATTACCTTGATTGTCTTAAAGGATGGTGCAAAGTTCGATCTGTTGCAGATCGCTTTTGAGACTTTTTCGGCCTTGGGTACAGTTGGTTTGTCGATGGGGATCACTGCAAACCTAACTGATTTTAGTAAGATTGTATTGATCTTCACCATGTTTATTGGTCGTGTTGGTTTTATGACGATTATGATTGGACTGGTTAGATTATTCACACGTGAAAAAGAAAAGCGGTATCGATATCCTCCAGAGGAATTATTCATCACCTAGTCATTAAAAGTTTTTTTATGAAATTTATCGTTTTAGGTTTAGGCAATTTTGGATCAGAGTTGAGCATCAAGCTTACAGAGCTGGGTCACGAAGTGATCGGAGTGGACTCTAACATGAAGAGGGTCGAATTTTTACAAGATAGCATTACCCATACCATTTGTATGGATACCACTGATGAATCTGCTATTAAATCCTTGCCTGTAAAAAACTCAGATGTAGTCATTGTAGGCATAGGAGAAGATACGGGTGCTTCGATTATCACTACCGCCTTGATCAAACAATTAAAACCAAAGCGACTTATAGCACGTGCTATTAATCCAGCACATCAGAATGTAATGGAAGCAATGGGCATTAGCGATATTGTACATCCTGAAGCGGATACTGCTTATCGCCTGGCCAAGCGGCTTGACATTGGAACGATCGTAGATTCATTTACTTTGGATGATCAATACAAAGTCATCGAAGCGACTGTACCTGAAGTCTTTGTCGGCAAATCTATCCTCCAGGTAAACTTTCAGAAAGAATACAATATCAATATAGTCACGATCATTAGAAACAAAGAAAAAGTAAATAATTTTGGTCAGGCACAAATATTTCACGAGATACTCGGAGTAGTAATGCCGGAGACTCGCCTGGAGTCGGGAGATATGCTGGTGGTGTTTGGTAAGATCGATGATATTGATAGAATGTTGAAAGCTTAGGTCGAAGGAGAAAGTGGGTACTATTTGTTTTAAAACAATTGTTCAATAAAAAATTCTAAATTAGTCTTTTTTCGTCCGCTTAATAAGTCGGTATCCAAAGGATTGTTTAATCTCACTCCGGCGCTGGTGGGCAATACATTAAATAGTTGGCCGTCAAGAACTGTCTCCAACCCCAGGTTTCTATATTTTACCTTGATATCCTTTGGAGATCGGGTTATTGTATGGTTCATCTGTTCCGCAAAAACTCTTGCACGAATTCTTTTTAAAAAATATATTCCGTTGATCCCTTCGTCGGGATAAAGTAGCGGGAGATGATAACTGATTTTGTACCAGGAAGAATAGTCACTCGAAAATGGCCTATAGCCTCCAATAAATTCCGATCGATTGGCAAACCGATAAGGGTCTGATAGGGTTTGGTGATGAAAATCGGCTTTAAGCTCGATCACATGATTTCTGCTTAACCCTGGAACATGAAACTCGCCATTTAAGTCTGTTGCTGATGCAGCATGATTGAGGGCCCTGTTCCACTGGACAGTTATAGTTTGCGCTAATCGAGAACTTACATGTTGCTTTGCCAACAGGCGTCTATTTGATAATAAAAGGAAGGACCTGATGTATTGCGTAGATTGGTAATTCTTCCTTTCTCCTTGCTTATAATTTGGTATAAAAGATCCTAACTGTATTAACGGTTGTATGCCTATCACCTGATTGCCGGCATAATATCTTAGAGGTACTGTCAGGCCTAAGCGTAATCCGGTTTCATCCCATAGGATACTGTCTTTTTTAGGGCTTGAAAGACTATTGATTTTTCGCCCAAAAGTTGAATTGATATTGGTGGTCAGAATTGGGTAGGCTATTCCAAGGTCCATATTGCCGCCAATAGAATGGGATCGGTCTTCGTTGTTAAAACCATAAAAAATGGATCCATCTATCGTATTCAAAACATTACGCCCAAGGATTCTAAACACATTGCCTCCTTCGTCAGGGCGAACAGACCAGCTGTATATTCTAAATGGATTGTTTAATAGACTAGCCTTGGTAATGGTTGCAATAGGAAGGTCATTTTTATTTGCCGTTGCATACGGTTCAAGAGTGTTTATTGATTTCTCTTTACGGGAAAAATAATCCACCGGCTTGTAATCACAGTCCTGTAATTTTTTCCTTCTGATTTCTATGCCTGTTGAAGATCGAAAGTTGTAAAGAAGTTCATCTCCGAGGACACTGTATTGCTGGATGCCTATGCTATTATGAGTTAATTGATAGACCTTGTCATGGATTATAGCATACAGTTGGTCCCGGCCATCTATATCACTACTAAAATAAATCGTATCACTATTAATGGTGATATTGGCGATTATCCCTTCGATTGGGGTGGTTAATTGTTGAGTTGTATAATCCTTCAGTGAATACCTTACTATAGCAGCGTTCCCGCCACCTCGGACTATGGATAACAGTGTCGAATCTCCAACTTCAAAAATCGGGTAGGTGCCAAGTTTGTTTGGCTTCATTGGAATAGAATGTAATTTTTTGCCAAGAGTATCTAACACGACTATATTGCATGACCCATTGTCGAGATATTCCATGCAGGAGATCATGCTGACATCATTGGAAGGTGCAGGATTAAAATATTTTTGATGGTTAGATATTTTCCGCTTTGTTTTAGTGGCGATATTGAATAGAACTAAGTCAGAATAATTTCGATTGCTCCATCTGGAGTCTGTCCTGACTATAGTCCAGGCTGCCAATGGTTCGACGAATCCGTAATCAGGATTGGTGGTGATGCCCAAATTTGTCAGGGTTGATGTCGTATTTTTTTCTTTGATACATAGAGAGGGCAGTTTGTCAAAGGAGTGTTCAATAAACAATACCCCTCCGTTATAAAGGCGATTGGGAGTAGTATAGTTTCTAACCGAATTAGCCTTCGTATTTTTGATCAATACTTCATCATTAAGTTCTGAGTCTAGGCTATCTGCCTTGATTGCTTGGACAGCTCGTTTATATAATTGTGTTGCACTGAGCCCTGTATGACGAATCAAAGATTTATTAAACGGAAATAATAAGCCCTTGTATCGGACAGCATCATTCATTATGTTTCCCCACAGGTTTGGGCCAAATTGATCATTGACATATTTGACCATAGTATATCCCCACACATATTGATTGGGGACCAAATTTTTATAAGATCCATTTCTAACCTTGTCGTAAGACCAAAATTTTTTACCTTGCTGCAATGCTCTAAAATCAGCGACGAAGGAGGGCATTCGACCTCTTCCTCCATTTGAATTTTGAGTTTCAGCATTGACTGCATCCCCTTCAGCAAACCAATCCGGTACCACAAATCCATACGAGGCTCCCCAGGCTTCTTCTCCCAACAGATGATATAGCGCATTATTGATTCCAACTCTTGAGTTCATACCCTGGAGCACATGTCGGTATTCATGAATAGAAAGGGCTTCCACCCAATCGATCGAACCCAAAACATAAGGAAGGTGAGGAGGTGTCAAATAAAATTCTGACATCCAGGGTCCAATACCAACATATCCGTTTGATTCGATAGTTTGGTTTTGGAGCACCATGTTTATTTTGAATCGCTTTTGACCAAGCGAAGTGTCCTTGTAGTAGAATTCGTGGATTTTTTGGTATACACGATTTGCTGTAGATTCTACCCCGGATGGAAAAAAAATATTGATTTCTTCGGTTTTGAGCTGTTGCCAATGTAGACCAGGGGCATGCCCTGAAAAGTCCTGGCTTGTCAACTTGTTACCAAATAAAATAAGAATAAAACCGCAGCACCAGAGTTTCATGATCTCAATATTAACCATGCTCACTCAAATCGCAAAGGATATTATCGATCAATTGATGAGTTCATAGATACCGGCTATTCCTTGACCTCCTCCTACACAGGCTGTTACCATACCATATTTCAAATTTCTCCTTCTAAGTTCACTAAACAATTGGGTAGATAATTTTGCCCCTGTGCAACCGAGAGGATGACCTAGAGCAATGGCGCCTCCATTGACATTGACTATATCAGGATTGAGTCCGGCTTCCTGTATGACAGCGAGGGATTGGGCTGCAAACGCTTCATTGAGTTCGATCAGTTGGATGTCCTGAAGTTTTAAACCCCCTCGCTTCAAAGCTTTAGGAATAGCAGCGCAAGGGCCTATACCCATGATGATCGGTTCTACTCCGGCTACATCACAAGATACCAATCGGGCGATAGGCTCGAGATTTAATTCTCTCATCCTCGCTTCGCTCATGACGATGACGAATGATGCTCCATCAGAAGTCTGTGATGAATTGCCAGCCGTCACAGAACCATTCATAGCAAATACCGCCGGCAGTTTTGCAAGTGCTTCGAGGGTAGTATCTTTTCTCACCCCTTCATCAGTATCCATGATAAATGATCGTTCTATACGTTTATTGTTTTGGACACTAATGTCGGTGACATTCACAGGCACGATTTGATCTTTAAAATAGCCTTGTTCAATGGCATGTGCAGCCTTTTTGTGTGATTGCAAAGAGAATTCATCCTGGCTTTGACGATTGATATTATATTTTTTGGCTACAGCTTCAGCAGTAAGTCCCATGCCTACCACATAGTCAGGAGTATCTACTGCGACTTTGTAACTGGGTGCCAGTTTATATCCGGTCATGGGTATCATGCTCATACTTTCAGTGCCTCCAGCTATAATACAGTCTGCCATGCCTGCGCGGATCTTAGCTACTGCCATGCCGATCGTCTCAAGACCACTGGCACAATAGCGATTGACCGTCATGCCGGGAACATCTTTGCCCAGAGCTCGTACTGATATCTGCCGTCCTATCTGCAGTCCTTGTTCGCCCTCTGGATTGGCACAGCCTACGATGACATCATCTACGGACTTTGGATCCAAATTGGGCGTGGTCTCAAGCAAAGCCTGTATGATTTCCACAGCAAGGTCATCAGATCTAAAAAACTTAAAACTGCCTTTACCTGCTTTCCCAATGGCACTTCTCCTGGCGGCTACGATATATGCTTCTGTTGTCATTATTTAATATTTTGATCTAGTTGAAATTTGAATAAGGATACGGACTTGTTCAAAGCTTAATTTCTGAGCGGTTTGTTGTTTTCTAACATGTATTGAATGCGTTCAAGCGTTTTTTGTTCACCACATAAACTTAAAAAGGCCTCTCGTTCTACATCCAGGAGGTAGCGTTCGCTGACCTTTTGAGGACCGGACAGATCGCCCCCACAGAGTACCCAGGCGGCCTTTTTAGCTATTTTAATGTCATGTGCCGAAGCATAGTTGCCCAGTTTCAGACTGTGAGCCGCTATATACAAAGAGGCCAAACCTTGCTGGCCCAGAACCAATACATCTTCTCTGGGTATAGGCATGGTATAATTAGGAGCGAGCTCCAGTACTTTGGCTTTTGCTTCTGTAATATTTCGATCAGCATTCAATACGACGCTGTCTTTGTTTTTCAATAGGTACCCGAGGTCAAAAGCTTCTGTAGCTGAAGTACCTACAGCAGCCATAGCAATGGTCTTAAACTTCTCTACGAGGGTGGGTATCATGACATCGCCCTCAAAAAAGGAATCAGATGCTCTCACAGCAAATTCTTTAGTACCACCTCCTCCGGGGATCAATCCGACACCTGCCTCTACCAGGCCTATATAAGATTCTGCTGCGCAAAGTGCTGCATCACAATGCATTAGGGTCTCACAACCGCCCCCAAACACATAACCTTGAGTAGCAATGACGACAGGTATCTTGGAATACCGGCATCTCATAGTAGTATCCTGAAAAGTCTTTACTGCGAAGTTGAGCTCATCCCATTCTTGCTGATAAGCAGACATGGCGATCATCATCAGATTGGCTCCGACACTAAAGTTTTTGCCATGATTACCAATGACAAGCCCTTGCCATTTTCCTTCTTCAGCGATAGAGATACCTTCATTGATAGCTTTGACTACGCCTTCTCCAATCGTATTGGCTTTGCTCTTAAACTCAACACAAAGTACCCCATCACCGATGTCATGGATGACGGCATCCGGATTTTGATAGACTGGCTTGTTGCCCGATAAAGCAAAAAGATTGACCAGGGATTCTCTACCTGGTATCGCCAGATAGGATTTTGAACCAGGATCATAAGCCTTGATGGATCCATCATGTGTATAAAATGAAGTATGTCCTTTTTCAACCATTTCCTTTACCCATGGAGCTACAGATTGGCCATCGGACTCAGCCAATTCTATACCTTTGGACAGGCCGATTGCATCCCAATATTCAAAAGGTCCAAGATCCCAGGCAAATCCTGCTTTAAGCGCATCGTCTATACTATATATATTGTCACTGATCTCCGGGATGCGGTTTGAAGCGTAGGCACACAGTCCTGCAAGTGATCGTTTGATCAGCTGAGCTCCGGCATCTTCCATCGTGATGATGGCTTTAAGTCGGGGGCCTAATTCATCGGTTTGCTTGGAGACTCCCAGGCTGGTCAGTTGGGTCTTGTTGGGTACTTCGTATTCTAATGTCTTGAGGTTGAGACTGTAAATTACATTTTTGCCTCCGGCGTCTTTTTCATCAGATTTATAATAAAATCCTTTGCCGGATTTATTGCCCAGCCATTTGTTTTCCACCAGGTGAGTGAGATAAGAGGGCATCTTAAGCTGGTGTATTTGTTCATCATCCGTGCAATTGGTTTGAATGCCTTCAATCACTTTTACTGCAGTATCCAGGCCCACAAGATCTGATAATCTAAATGTGCCTGTACCGGGTCTTCCCATAGCTGGTCCTGTCAGTTTGTCGACTGTGCTGATGTCCAGGTTTAATTCTTCAGTCAGCTGGTATATCTTGGACATGGCGTACACCCCGATCCTGTTCGCTATAAATGCAGGTGTGTCTTTGCACAACACCGTCCTTTTGCCCAGGTGTACATCCCCAAACTTCATGAAGAAGTCTACTACTGCTTTATTGGTATCCTGGGTGGGAATGATTTCTAATAATCTGAGATACCTGGGTGGATTAAAAAAATGGGTGCCTAAAAAATGGGCCTTGAAGTCTTCACTTCTGCCTTCAGCCATCAGGTGAATAGGTATCCCGGAAGTATTGCTGCTGATGAGGGTACCCGGCTTTCGGTATTTTTCGACTTTATCAAATAAGGATTTTTTGATATCCAGCCTTTCTACTATGACCTCGATGATCCAATCACATTCGCTGATAAGAGCTAAATCATCATCAAAATTGCCAGTTTTGATGTTTGAAATCAGGCTTTTATGAAACAAAGGTGCAGGTTTGGTTTTAACAGCATTCAGCAAAGCTGTATCAACAATTTTATTCCTTGCCTTTTTGTTGCCCTTCTCTGCCTCTGTGAGGTCAAAAGGCACTATATCCAACATCAGAACTTGATAACCACAATTGGCCAGGTGACAAGCAATGCCGCTACCCATGACTCCAGAGCCAAGGACAGCTACTTTACTGATTCTATACATATTTCTTTCTTTGACCCAAAGTTAAGTTTTAAATAGCAAAAACCTTTCAAATTAGATTTTATTATAATATATCTTAACGAAGAGCTAATTTTGAACTTTATTATACTACATGGTGGTGATATACCGTTGTGCTAAAACTTAATCAAATACCAACATATGCTTTCAGTATTATTGTTTCAAGTGTCCAATCTTCCTCAGGTACAGACTGCTGTCGAATCCACGGGTACACAAAATTTATGGTCCGTTCTATTGCAGACCGGTTATTTGGGCATTGCCAATATCTTTATCAATTTGGTCCTTTCGGTGATTGCCATTTACATATTTGTAGATCGATACCGTTCCCTTAAACGGGCATCAAATGTGGACGAAAATTTTATGAATAATATCAGGAATAGTGTACAAAATGGCAATATTGATGCGGCCAAAAATCTTTGTGCCCATACTGACACACCTATAGCAAGATTGATAGAGAAGGGACTTCAGCGAATAGGTAAGCCTTTGCGTGACATCGATGCTGCGATTGAAAATACGGGAAACCTGGAATTGTTTAGAATGGAGAAAAATCTTTCTATACTGGCTAGTGTAGCTGGAGCGGCTCCTATGATTGGATTCTTTGGTACAGTGACCGGTATGATTCAGGCGTTTTATAATATGGCCAGTCAGCAAAATGTGACCCCAAGTGTCTTAGCCGGTGGTATTTACCAGGCACTCATCACGACTGCTGTCGGTCTGGCAGTGGGCATATTTGCCTATATTGCGTACAACCTGTTGGTATCCAACGTAGAGAAAGTAGTTTATAGCATGGAGCGTACCACAGTAGAATTTATGGACTTATTACAAGAACCAGCTAAATAAGCGCAGTGCATTTTTTCAAATCTTAAATAATCTCAGTATGGCGCTTAAGAAAAGAAATAAAATCAGTGCAGAGTTTAGCATGGCATCCATGACGGATATGATATTCCTGTTGCTGATATTTTTTATGCTTACCTCAAGTATAGTGAGCCCTAATGCGCTCAACCTTAAACTTCCATCTTCTACTTCAAAGACGGTAGCGGCCTCGACTTTAACCGTGTCTATTACCCCAAATGGCAAATATTATCTCAACGGCAAGGAAATGGCTTATAGCGTTTTAGAGAAAATGGTGCAGGTAGAAGTAAGTAAAAGCGGAGACCCTAAAAATACTACGATGACGATTGTAGCAGATAAAGATGCTACCGTCAATCACCTTGCGAGTGTCATGGAGCTTGCCCATGTATTGAGGATCAATGCTATCCTGGCCACAGAATCGAAATGATACTTTCGACCAGTATTTATCGTTAACATTAAAAGGAAATATGGAAATCCATTTATCAGATAAAGAAAGAAAAGACCAGCAAATAGCCCGATGGACCAGCATCATCGTGCATACCATTATTATTTTGTTGCTGTTCTTACCTTTACTAAAATTTCCAATTCCACCTCCAGGTCAGGAAGGTATTCTCGTGAGTTTTGGAATGCCTGACCAGGGACAAGGCGATGGTAAACCCATGACGCAAAATGAAGAAAAAGTAGATCCTACACCACCTAGCAAGCCTACCCCCCCGCAACCTGAAGAAAAGGAAGAAGTGACTAAGCCGACACCGGCTAAAGCTGCCGAAGCTGCTCCTCCTAAAACACCTGATAAAAAAGTGATCACTACTGAAGACCCAACTACTGCAGCTTTGAAGAAAAAGCAAAAGGAAGATGCCCAAAAGGCTGCAGATGCTGAAAAAGCCCAAAAAGCCGCGGATGCAGCAACAGCCAAAGCGGCACAAGATGATGCCAGGAAAAAAGCTGCCGCGGATGCTGCGCAGAAAAAAGCTGAAGCAGACGCAGCGGCCAAAGAACAAGCTGATCTGGAAAATGCCAAAAAGCAGTATGGGGATGTATTTGGAAGTGGTAAAGGGAATACAGGCAAGACTGGCAATCAAGGGGACCCTAACGGAGATCCCAATGCAGACAACCTGAAAGGGATCAGCACAGGTAGTGGCAAAGTTGGCGGAGGCCTTGATGGACGAGGCGTAAAGTTTGAACCTCAGATCCAGGAAAACTCTCAAAAGACAGGAAGGGTTGTGGTCAATGTTTGTGTGGATGGTAATGGAAATGTGATCAGCGCAAAATATACTCAAAAGGGATCTACTACCACTGATGCCACTTTGCGCCAAATAGCGGAAGATAGTGCCAAAAAATTTAAGTTCACTGCCAGTGCTATCGATCAGCAGTGTGGTACCATCACCATTGATTTTAAAGTAAAATAATAAGACTAACTATTGTATTTTGCCTGCAGATAAGTGATAGATGCCTCAGCAAATTTCATTGGCTGCCCGATATGATCAGACTATAGATTTTTTATATAGTCGTTTGCCGATGTTTGAAAGGGTAGGCCCCATAGCTTTTAAAAAGGACCTGACCAATATTTTGGCACTTTGTGAGATACTGGGTCAGCCACAAAAAAAATTTAAATCAATACATATCGCCGGGACCAACGGAAAGGGGAGTGTCTCTCATATGCTGAGCTCTGTCCTGATCGAAGCTGGATACAAGACAGGTCTTTATATCTCTCCACATTATAAAGATTATCGTGAAAGAATCAGAGTGAATGGCCACTATATCTCTAAAAAACAGGTGGTCAGTTTTGTAGATCAGATCGCTCCGCATATAGATGCTATCAGACCTTCATTTTTTGAAATCACAGTGGCCATGGCGTTTGACCATTTTGCTAACCAAAAGATAGATATTGCGGTGGTCGAGACCGGATTGGGAGGCAGGTTGGACAGTACCAATATCTTAAGCCCTATCTTGAGTATCATCACCAATATCAGTTACGACCATCAAAACATGTTGGGAAATGCCTTAACTGATATAGCCTTTGAAAAAGCAGGTATCATCAAGGCTGGCGTGCCTGTGTTGATCGGAGAGTACCAACAAAAGGTATTTAGTGTATTTAAAAATGCTGCTGTAAAACGAAATAGTGACTTAAAAGTAGCTTCACGGTTGGGTAAGGTGATGACTCAAGCGACTACTAATAGATATGTCTACAAGCCCCTGGATGGTAAATATCTCAAACTGGATATGCCATATCATGGGGCGTATCAAACCAAGAATATCCTCACTGTCATTCAAGCCACCCAATTATTGCACCAGCAAGGGATGTGCATTATATCACAGAGTGATTTAAAGAGGGGTTTAAAAAATGTCGATACTCATGCCCCTTTGGTTGGGCGATGGCAATCATTGTGCGATGTGCCAAAGATAATTGCTGACGCTGGTCACAACGTAGACGGGATTCGTGCTGCCATCAATGAATTGAGAAAGATAAGAGCCAGGCAGATTCACATCATATTCGGAACTGTAAAAGACAAAGATGTATTGCCTGTGTTGCAATTATTGCCAAAATCAGCCCAGTATTATTTTGTCAAAGCTGATATTCCCAGGGCAATGGATGACCAGGAATTATATGAAAAGGCACTTGGCCTTGGCTTAAAAGGTCAGGCATGCGGTACGGTCAAAAAGGGATTCCAAAAGGCAAAGTCCTTGGCAGGTATCAACGACCTGATCCTGGTGACTGGTAGCATCTTCGTAGTAGCTGAAGTATTGTAATAATCATCAGTTAGCACAAAAAAGCCTCACTGACTTTCATCAGCGAGGCTACATAATATTCGGGGGGAAATATATCTTATCGGTCGAGTGTAAACTCGGTGAAAAGCTTTTCTTTGTTACGATCGATGATCAAACGATATCTGCCATTGGTTAAAGTGCTGAGTGAAGCTTGTACTTCGTTTTTGTCCTGAATTCCTTTGACCGGGACTGCATTGCCTGACTCATCCTTGATCTCAAATCTGAGTACATCAAATTGGTTTCTAAGGCGGATGACGATCTTATCCTGGACCATATCCTGGTAGATCTCAAATGGGCTATCCTTTTCTTTATGGATGACATGGAATGCCAGGACTGTTTGACTTGCAAGCGTAGAGGAAGTTTTCAGGGCAGAGGCTGGGATACTATTCTGACCCGATACTAAATACATTGGGCCAATAAAAGCGATCAAAATGGGGAGTAGTTTTTTCATATATACTTTTTCTTATTTCGAAATAATTTGATTCTTAACAAATTAGATATTTTACAACTAATTGTAAATCAAAGATAATAAATATTATTAATAAATGTAATGTGTAAAATGAGAAATATTAAATATTTTTTTCGAATGACCTGGACCAACCCTGGTTATTAAGTTGCCAGATTTACAAGCATATTTGTGGTCCGATGAAAAAACTTGTAATTGGTATTTCAGGTTCTAGTGGGTCTATTTATGCTCATAGACTCATTCACAAGCTAGAAAATCTGAGACCCCAGTGGGCTCGCATAGGTATCGTGATCAGCAGCAATGCCCTCATCAACTGGCAGATTGAGCTCAATAGTGCTTTTAATCTACCTGATGGCATGGAACTATACCAATCTGGAGATTTTAATGCTCCTTTTGCTTCAGGTTCAGCCAGGTTTGAAACAATGATCATCTGCCCTTGTTCTATGGGGACGATGAGCAGGGTAGCTACAGGTATTTCTAATGATTTGATGACCAGAGCAGCAGATGTCATGCTCAAAGAACGCCGAAAACTGATCATAGTGCCCAGAGAAACCCCCCTCAGTCTTATTCACTTAAGACATATGGTCTCACTCACCGAAGGTGGCGCTGTGATACTGCCTGCGGTCCCTTCATTTTATCATCGCCCTGACACTATCCAGGCAGTGGTAGACACTGTGGTCGACAGAATATTGGACCACGCCGGATTCGAAGCGGATATTCTACGATGGGGAGATTAATCAGTCATTACCTTTTTTATGTCCCGGTTGACTGCTATACTGGCATTGAGTTCAAAGCAAGCTACGATTACAAAACAATTTAATTGAATGTAGAGCAAAATAATGATCAATGCGCCTATCGGCCCGTAAATCAGGTGGAAGGAACCAAAATTATTGATCAAAGTAGAAAATATTAGGGATATGATAATCGAACTGGCTGTAGCCAAAGTAGTACCTGGTGAGAAAAATCGGAGCCTTTTCTTCATGGAAGGCCCATACCTGAAAATGGTGGCAAATATGCCTTGAAACAAAAGCACCACAATCAACCACTTGAAAATACCAATCACAAAGGCCGAATATTTTTCTAAAAACAAAAATTGGATGACCCAATTGTTTTCTTCCCCGTAGACCGGATTAGTGATGACCCATTTTTTGCTGGTAAAATAAGAGACCAGGCTGCCCCAGATTTCATTTCCAAAGATGATGATAGCGACAGAAGTCAACACCAGGATGGCAACCAGAAAAACCAATTTTAGGGCATCAAGTCTTTTTTGCCAAAAATTTCTTCTCTTAAAGGTCTCGTCATACGATTTTTCAAACCCCAGCATCATGGCCTGCATAGCGTTCGTAGAAAAATACAGCGCCATTATAAAGGAAATGGATAGGAGTCCATTATGAGGAATCGATACTACATCATCAATAGTCTTAAATAAAAAAGGCCTGACCGCGTCAGGAATAAAGGGTTCTATTTCTTTTAAAAATACGCTTTTGACACCCTTGATGGGTAAGATGGGGATGAGTGTAAAAAGGAATAAAAAAAATGGAAAAAGGGCGAGTAAAAATGAAAATGCCAGCGAATTGACTTTATGGATTATTTTTTCTCTGCGGGATTCGTTATACAAAAAAACCAAAATATCATACAAAGGTATCCTTGCAAATCCTGGCAAGGAGGTCTTTTGAGCCCATTGAATGGCATTGTTTACCTTTTCCTTTCCCAGAAGTTTTTCTAAACTATCTTGCAGTGGGTGTTTCGATTGCATGGGCTATTAGTTCTTGCAGTTTATTTGGACAGGGCACTCTTTTTTTTGAGGCTGCATCCAAAAAGCACAGTTTGATAGTGGCTGCATTGATAAGCTGTTTTGATTCATTGTAAATCTCGGTAAAAAAAATGATAGCATCCTCGGGTACTTGCCTTACGCTGGTTTTTACCTCTAATTCCTGATCATAAAGTGCTGGCCGTAAGTACCTTACCTGCATAGACATCACGGGCATGAGTACTTTTAGTTCCTCTTCAAGTTGTTTGTAGGCCATACCCAAAGATCGAATGGTTTCGACCCGGCCTATCTCATAAAATTCAGCAAAGCGGCCATAATATACAAAACCCATCTGATCGGTTTCACTATACCTTGTCCTGATATGGATGGAATGTGTGTATTCTTTTTTGCTCATATCAGGATGCTCTTTGAATAGGACAGGACAAACAATGCGGTCCTCCGCGGGCTCTGGATAGCTCTGCACTGGGTATGGTGATGATGGTCTGCTTTAGATTATCAGCTTCAGCCGTAGAATAATCTAAAAATTCCCTGGCTGGCAAGATATGGTAGCCTACCTGTTGTAAGGCCGATGCTGTCACGGGATTGCGGTCATAGGTGATGGCTACACCAGGAGCTACAGCTAATAAATTGCAGCCATCAGTCCATTGCTCGCGCTCCTGGGAAGGAGTCTCCCCGCCGCCGGCCCAGACAATTTCTATCTCTGTGCTGATCTCATTCCATAAAAATTCTTTGAGGGTAACATAGTACTGGGTTTCTCCGGTATGTCTATGCACTTCCACATAGGAGCTGAATCCGTCCTGAATGATGGGTTTATAGCCTACAAACCGATGAACATCTATCTGCGTGATGATGGTGTCAATATGCATAAATGACCTGTCTGACGGGATGTTGAACATCACCACATTGGATACGACTTCGTGGTCAAACAGATAGGATTTTAAAGAATGAAAAGCATGCAGATTGGTTCTTTCACTGATACCGATCAACACATAGTCTTTGTTTAATATCATGACATCACCTCCCTCCATGGATACGGGTTCGCCTTTTTTAGAAGGAGGGAAAGTGTCCAGGACACTCAGATCTATGATTTTACCGCTTTGCCTGGGAATTGAAAAGAGCGGATGATTGTACAGTATAAAACGGGTCAGGTAATTTTCTCTTGTACGTGCCTGCTTAGCAGCCTTGGTAATAAGAAAATGCTCGTTTAGGGCAACACAAATGTCACGTGTAAACAAAAAATTGGGGATCGGATCAAATAAAACCCTTTCGTCTGATGCATCATACCCGGTGATCAGACTTTCCGCCAAATCTTGATCAGATTTAGCACCCAGGTTGGCGCCAATAGATTTGGGTAATTCCTCATAATCTACCAGGCTTTGAATTAATTTTTCACGGTGTAGTTCATTTACTCCCAGAGATTCCTGAAGCAATATTTGCGTTTCCAAAACATTTTCTTTCCCAATCAGTTTTCTTAAGATATCTGCGAAAACTTTATGCTCTGCCTGCATAGCCGGCAAGTATACGATATCATCAAACAGCAGATCCGCAGATTTTTTTGGTGATACTCTTAAGATGCCGGCATCAGGATAGTGGAGAATGACTTTTTGTAAAGTACCTATTTCAGAGTCAACTCCTAGATTTTTTATAGTACGCATTTAGTGCAAAATTCAATGATTTTTCCCGGATTGACTTACTCTTCTTTAAAATAAAAAAACTTATATCCCTGGGTGTTGAACTCCATTTTCTACCAATGTTCATAAAATTCAGATCAAATCACTCAAAATTGAGGGTCAAAATTCGTTAAAATCTTCACGACTTTACCTAAGGATAATTTGTATTTTTGTGTCCTGAATATTAAATAATTTCCATTTTAGTTTCATGTTAAAAAAAATCAAGTCCATTTTTGTTGTCGAAGATTCGTCTGCACCTAAAGCTTCTTCAACTTCTTCAGGAGATACGAAAGGTGATACTAATCCACCGATGAGTGAGATTGATCTGACCATTCCCGCCCCTAACAATATCCCGGAAAGTTCCAGTGAAAATCGGTTTCTAAATATCCTGGCACAAGCAATTGAGAAAAATAATCAACAAGGCTTTGATTACTTTGAATTTCGACAATCACTGATCAACCTGTCAAAGTTGAATATGGACGAAATGACGAAATACAAAAGCGCCTACGCTGCAGCCCAGGCCATGGGGGTGTCACCGGCTACTTTGGTCGATAGTGCAAAATTCTACCTCGGATTATTAAATGATGAAGGCAAAAAATTTTCAATAGCTGAGCAGAATCAGCGAACTAAAGTAGTAGAAGATCGTAAAAACGAATTGACTCAGATCGCTAGTGAAATTCAGAAAAAACAGGAGATGATCATTCAATTACAATCACAAGTAGAAAAGCTTAATAAAATACTTGAAGATAAAAAACAAGATGCAGCTAATATGGCAGGCAAACTGGAGCATACCAAAAATGAATTTGAGACTGCTATGAAGTCCATCGCAGGTAAAATATCAGACGACATTGAGAAAATGAATCAATATTTGAAATAAAAACAGAATATTTAATCAAAGACATGGACAACACAGATTATAAACCAAAATCTTTCTGGAAAAGACCTGAAGGGGTGACTGGGGCTATCTTTTTAGCTGGTATCGTGCTTGGTGGAGGATTTTTATTGTTTTCAGTTTTGCCGGCCCTGGTGGTTTTAGTGCAGACCGCACTGGGATTGGCGGTTACCTTATTAGTTTTGGGAGCGATTATCTATATGGCGCTCGACCCTAAAATGCGCAATCTGGTCGGCTATATGTATAAAAGTGTGATGCGCTCCATCACAGGTTTATTTGTCAAAATCGATCCGATTGGTATCCTCAAAAGTTATGTAGATGACTTGAAAGCTAACCTAACTAAAATGAATCAGCAAATTAATCGGCTGAGAGGTCAAATGCATAAACTCAAAGAACTCATCCTCAATAACCAGAAAGAAATCAAAAACAACCTTGAAATAGCTTCTCAAGCGAAAATGTCTAACCAGCAGAATGTAGTCATCCTCAAATCAAGGAAAGCCGGTCGTCTTCAGGAATCTAATATGAAATATGATGATCTCTATAAAAAAATGGAGGTTTTGTACCGGGTATTGACTAAGATGTATGAGAATTCACAGATTATGCAGGAGGACATAGCTGACCAGGTAGAGGTGAAAGAGCAGGAAAGAATCGCAATCAGATCGAGCAACTCGGCCATGCGATCAGCTATGAGCGTGATCAAAGGTGACAAGGACAAGCGTGCTATGTTTGACCAGGCGCTCGAAGCGGTAGCAGATGATGTGAGTCAGAAAGTGGGTGAAATGGAGCGATTCATGGAGTTGTCAGATAATTTTATGAAAAGTATTGACCTTCAAAACGGAGTCTTTGAAGAGGAAGGGCTTAAAATGTTAGAAAAATGGGAGGGTGAAGGGGTTTCCAAACTATTGGGAAGTGAAAAAGCTAACCTGATATCCAAAGCCAACGATGATACGGATATCCTGGACCTGAATGCTCCTCTGTCTCGACCTGAGAAGGTTGGATTACACAAAAATCAATATGACGGCTTTTTTGAAGATTAGATCATTGTTCTTGATATTCAAAATGGAGCAAGAAATCCTTTCATTTTTTATGTAACTTCGAACTTATAATAAATTTAAACTATACATATGGCGACCCGACTTACAGGTTTTTCAAGATTTTTAATCACAATTCTCATATTAGGATTGATCGCTGCGGCAGGATACTTCCTTTTGAATAAAACCAATCTTGGCTCGAAGATCAAAGATCAGGCTCAGCAAACTTCCACCAGCACACCAGGCACATCTTCCGTGCCTAGCGGAAGTTCCAATAGCACCGGAGCATTTAAAGATGCCATCAAGGTCGGAGTAGTCACCTGGGGAGGATATGCAGGTGGCCAATATTTTAACGAAGGATTTAAGGCCAATTCGCGTTCGAGATTTGTGCAGGAATATGGTTTTCCGGTTGATTTTAAAATTCTGGATGATGTGCCTGTATCCCGCGAAGCATGGAAAAATGATGAGGTCAATCTTTTATGGTGTACCATTGACGCTTTGCCTACGGAGATTGGAGGATTGGCTGATTTTGACCCGGTAGTTGTATTCCAGTCTGATTGGTCCAGAGGGGGAGATGCTATAGTAGCCCGAAGAGGAATCAATACAGTCAATGACCTGAAAGGGAAAAAAGTTGCAGTAGCTGAGATGACGCCTTCTCATTCTTTTTTATTGTGGATGTTAGAAGCTGCCAATCTCAAAGCAACCGATGTAGATATCATCAAACAAGCCTCAGCCATTGATGCTGCCCAGGTATTTAAAAGTGGACAAGTGGACGCAGCCGTAGTTTGGAGTCCGGATGATCAGGCTTGTCTTAAGTCTGTGGCAGGATCAAAAATATTACAAAGCACCAAATCGGCATCTAATATTATCGCTGATGCTTTCATTGCAAAAAGAAGCTGGGCTGATGCGAATAGGGATAAACTTAGAAAATTGTACGAAGGTTGGATGAAAGGTGCTGCTGAGATCAATGCCAATGAATCCAACAAACGAAAAGCGGCCAAAATACTTGCAGAAAACTTTAGTGGCTTTACTGAAGACGATGCACTCGCTGCGATTAATAATGTCAGACTGGTCACCCATGGAGATAATGTCAATTTTTTTGGACTCAATCCCACTTATAAAGGAGTAACCGGAGAACAACTATATTCAAGAATGACCAGCATTTATAAATCACTTGGTTATGCCGAAGGCAAGGTACCGAACTGGCGCATCATCAGTGATCCCTTATCTATACGCAATACGGTGTTGACCGGCCCGGACAATGATGCCGAAACTGAAAAAGCTTTTACCAAAGTATCCGAAGAAGCAGGCAAGGTGCAACAAGCTATTTCTACTAAACGAGTATCTATCAATTTTAGATCCGGTGAATTTGAACTCGATGAGAATGCTAAATTTATAGTTGATCGCGAGATGGTAGATATAGCAAAAGCTTTTGCCAATTCACGTATTCGTGTCGAAGGCAATACTGATAATGTGGGTTCTTCACAGACAAATCAAATTTTGTCCCGTAAAAGAGCACAATCTGTAGTTGATTACCTGGTGGCAGTACATGGTATGAATCGTAATCGATTCGTTGTCGTTGGTAATGGACCTTCCAAGCCTGTAGGATCCAATGATACTGAAGACGGCAAAGCAAAAAACAGACGCACCGATTTTGAATTGATCGGAGAATAATCCAAAATGAAAGACTGGTTTAAATTGAGAGGTGATCTGGAAGGATCATCCAAATATATTGCGACAGCTATAGGTTTTGTATTGACCATTTTATTATGGTGGGTATTGGCAGAAATCTTTTCAAAAAACAGACCCATCTATCCTGGTGAAGACAATACTACGATGGAACTTATAGACTCAACCAGCAATCAATCTAAAGTAAAGCTTTGGGACGCCGGCGCTAAGACTGATGATGCTGCAGCAGTACGTTATGAAAAAGTCTATCCATTGCTACCAAGGCCTGATCAAACATTATTATCCTTCAAAGCTTTATTTACAAAAGACAACCTGGTGGGAAATACTTTACATTCTTGTTGGCTCAACCTCCAAGGATATTTTTGGGCTATACTGCTTGCTTTGCCCTTTGGTATGTTTTTATCACTATTCCCTGTTTTTAAAGTAATGTTTGCCAGGCAAGTCGATGCGATGAGATATTTGCCATTGTCTGCTCTAACCGGCTTATTTATTATATGGTTTGGTCTAGGCGACTCTATGAAAATTGCTTTCCTGGCAGTGGGTATCATCGTCTATCTTGTACCGGTAGTCATGCAACGAATCAAGGAGGTTGAAGACAATATGTTGCAAACCTCCTATACCATGGGGGCTACTGCCTGGCAACAGATCAAAAAAGTATATATTCCTGCTTCCCTATCGCACCTTATTGACGATATCAGGGTGCTGACGGCTATTTCGTGGACCTATATCATTATAGCAGAACTTTTAAATAAAGAGACAGGGATCGGAGCACTGATTTATACGAAAGCCAGGCTTGGACAGACTGATCGGGTTTTTGCTATCTTGATTGTGATTACCCTGGTCGGGCTTTTTCAGGACCAATTATTCCAATTAATTGACAAAATCATCAATCCTCACAAATATTATAAAAGCCGTGTTGATGGTCTGTCTGATGCCTCAATTGGCTTTATGGCCTGGGTTGCAGCTATCATTATCGGCATTTTGGCTGGTATGTTTCCTGCTGTAGGAATAATGAAATATGGTGCTTGGATCTTAGGTGCAGCAGGAACACTTTTTTTTGTGCTTGGTTTTTTCAAAATTAATAAAGCAAACCAATAGATATGTTTGAGGTGCAGGATACAGACTTACCTAACCTGATTGAGCTTAAAAATATAAGCCAATCATATGATGGGGGTAAAAATTTTATTATCAAGGATCTCAATTTATTGATAGAAGATAAGCCGGCACAAGGTCAGATGGTGATACTTTTGGGAATGTCCGGATGTGGCAAGTCAACCCTGCTTAGATATATCGCCGGACTCCAACAGCCTACCCAGGGCGAAGTTCATTTGCATGGTAAGCCCAGGACTGAAGCCGATCACGTTGGAATGGTTTTTCAGCAATATTCGTCCTTTCCATGGATGACCGTATTAGAAAACGTTGCAATTGGTCTTGAATTTAAAGGGGTGCCTGAAAACGAAAGAAAAGATCAGGCTATGGCGATGATAGAACTTGTGGGTCTGGCCGGGCACGAGAATAAATTTGCACAATATCCTACCTTGTCCGGTGGACAATTACAACGCGTAGCAATAGCGCGCAGCTTATTGGCTAATGCTGAAATTTTATTGATGGATGAACCCTTTGGAGCTTTGGATATAAAGACCAGGATCCAAATGCAGGATCTTCTGCTTGAATTGTGGAATAAATTTAGCTCTACCATTCTTTTTGTGACTCATGATATTCGTGAAGCAGTTTACCTGGGTGACGATATATATTTCATGAAATATGCTCCTTCCAGGATCGTCGAGCATATAAAAGTCGACCTGCCTTTTCATAGAAATCAAGACACAAGACGACTGTCCAGGTACAACGAATTGATCTATGAAGTAGAAGATGCAATGTTTAAGATTGCTGCCTTGTAAGTTGCAATTATTTAATCTGACCTGTTGTATTTTGTGGTGTTACATGCCGATGTTAGTAGTATTTTTGATCTGATAGCTCATAACTTTCAAAATAGTTCATTCTTTCTTTCTTAAAAGTGGCCATGTTTTATTTCAATTAATATAAAATATTCTTTAACTGAAATTTTCATATGAAGTCAAAAATAAATATCCTGTTAATTAGCCTGTGTTTATTGTTGTATGGTTATTCATCCATCAGTCAATCATTAGACACCCTGGTACGGCCTAAACTCATAGTAGGTATCGTTATAGATCAAATGCGTCATGATTATATATATCGGTATTGGGATAAATACGGTGATGGAGGTTTTAAGCGCCTGGTCAATCAAGGATTTTCCTGTGAAAATACCCAATACAACTATGTGCCTACCAATACGGCCCCAGGTCATAGCGCGATTTATACAGGTACTACACCAGCATTTCATGGGATCATTGGCAATGAATGGTTTCAGCGCTACAGTCGAAAAGCTATGTACTGCGTGGAGGACCCGACTGTAAAAGCCGTCGGAGGGGTAGAAGCCGCTGGCAAAATGTCACCGGTCAATTTATTGGCAACCACCATTACAGATGAACTTAGATTATTCACCTACGATCGGGCCAAAGTGGTAGGACTATCGCTGAAGGACAGGGGCTCTATCATACCGGCAGGTCATCATCCGACTGGTGCATATTGGTTTGATCCCAATACTTTAAATTTTATGACCAGCACCTTTTATATGTCTAAGTTGCCGGGATGGGTAGCTGATTTTAACAATAAAAAATGGTGTGAAGCTTTACTCAAAAGAGGATGGACTACGCTCCGACCTTTGAATGAATATACAGAAAGCCTCAGTGACGAGAATGATTATGAGGGCAGATTGGCAGGTGATAAAAGGGCCACTTTTCCCAGGGAATTTGATGCTTCTAAACCGAATTCAAGTCAGATTTTAAGCACGCCGCTGGGTAATTCGCTGATAACTGAGATGGCATTGGCTGCTTTGAAGGGGGAAAGCCTGGGTCTGGATAAAATCACTGATTTCCTGGCGATCAGCTATTCTAGCCCGGATTATGCAGGACATTTATTCGGACTGCAATCGGTAGAAGTAGAGGACCTTTATTTAAGACTCGATCTCGAATTGAGCAGATTATTAGATTCACTGGACCAGGTAGTAGGTCCCAATCAATACCTGTTGTTTTTATCAGCTGATCATGCAGTGGCCCAAGTGCCTCAATTATTAAAAGATCAGCATTACCCAGGAGATTATTTTAAAGGCAGCAAAATGCTCGATTCCTTAAAAGGTTACCTGGATGATGCATTTGGTCCTTACATTATAGACGGCTTCAGCAACAATCAGATTTATCTCAATGAAGACCGGATAAAAAACAAAAAGCTTGATCGCCCGGCTGTTGTATTGGGTATTAAAAATTTTGTAAAATCTTTTGATGGTGTGATCGATGCCTTTGAGCGCAATGAAGTGCCTTTTCTCTCCCCTGTCAATCCTACGTATGGCATGATCCTTTTAGGCTACTATCCACCCCGAAGCGGTGATATCATGATCATCACCCAACCAGGATGGTTTGAAAGTAGTTTTACCACGGGGACCACGCACGGATCGCCTTACAAATATGACACCCACGTGCCCCTGTTGTGGTATGGATACCATATCCAGCCTGGTAAGTCGTATAAACAATACGCACCCATTGATATAGCTCCAACCTTAAGCCAAATATTAAATATACCACTTCCAAGTGCCAGCATAGGCCAAGTGATTACCGAGCTATTCCATCAATAAAAAAGCCTGCACTTTTGAAGTAGCAGACTTGATCGTATCCAGTATTAAAATAATTCTTTCGCGGCTCAGCTTATTTTTAAAAACTTGACGGCTTTATAACTTTGGTTTGCCGCTTCAGCTTTGAGTATGTAAAAGCCTGCCGGGAGATCAGCCACATTCATAAAGCCGCTGCCTGCTGAGATACTTGTTTTTTTGTGCAATTTTCCCTGGAGGTCAAATACGGAGATTGAAGCATTGGTAGTGAGGCCAACTAGATCAATGGTTAATTGTTGTCTTGTAGGATTAGGTGAAAGTTTGACAGTCCAATCTGTTTTTTCTGACAGGATAGCATTAAATTCTATTTGGGCTGTATTGGTTTGGATCCGGAGAGAATAACATCGATCGTCATGGTGAGAATTGTTCCAGCCATAGACTCTTGCATAATAGGCACCGGGGCTCAAATAGAGATTGACCTGCTCTGGCTTTAAATCTGAATTTTGCGATATACCCATACTGGCTCCTGAACCCGAATAGACCCGTAAGTCATAATCTGCAGGGAGATTGGTCAGGTCTATCGTCAAATTACCGCCTACGGT
The DNA here is from genome assembly GCA_016709995.1 of Saprospiraceae bacterium. Lineage (NCBI taxonomy): Bacteria > Pseudomonadati > Bacteroidota > Saprospiria > Saprospirales > Saprospiraceae > Saprospiraceae bacterium. The sequence continues at coordinate 1,640,126 of JADJLQ010000001.1, read as the reverse complement.
CACCATGAATTTGTAAAAATCATTGTCCGCTGCAGGACTGATTTTGCCCATGATTTCTTCATTCATTGAAATTGGCTGGGCGGTAGTAAAACTCTCATTTTCTTTTAAGTCCATTGATCCCGGACATGTATCAGCAGCGGCCAGGGTATTAAATTGAGCATTGGCGAAGGAAGAAGAACTGTTTCCACTGCAGTTTGATTTTACCCTCCAGTCATAAATTGAACTTGTAGATAATTTGTCCAATTGATACATATTATTGCTTACTGTTATTGTTGTCCATATAGCTGCAGTAGTAAGCTTATATTCAAGTTGGTAACTGACAGCTTCGGCATTACCAGACCAACTCAAAGTAGTCGTGGTGGCATTCATATTGGTTGAAGTCAAATTGGCTGGCACATTACAAACTGTAGGTGTAGGCGGAGCGGTGGAGCCCGATGCTTTAAATTGAGTTTGGGTATATCCACTGACGCCGGAAGCGCAGTTGGTTCTTATTCTCCAATCATATACTGTACCAGCTACCAAACCAGACATATTTATTGTTGTAGCCGAGGTGTTGGTCAATACAAGCCAGCTGGCAGAAGTAGCTTTTTTAAACTCGATGGTATAGTTGAAGGCACTGGCGACTGCTGTCCAGGATAAGTGAGCCGATGTCTGCGAAATATTAGTAGTACTCAGATTGGTTGGAGCAATACAAGTACTTGGCGATAAGGTCACAAAATCTGATGTGGTATAGCCACTAGTGCCAACAGAGCAGTTTGATTTTACTCTCCAGTGGTAAGCGGTAGATGCTTGCAGTCCGGATAGTACAGCCGTAGTACCGGTCGTATTATTTAAATGGTTAGTCCAATTGGTGGCGGAAGCCAACTTATAGTCAACCGAGTAACTGGTGGCATAGGTATTCGATATCCAGGACAACGAAGCTCCTGAAGTATTGATATTTGTGACGGAAAGACCAGTTGGTGGAATGCTGGTACAATTGATGGCTGTAAGCGTGGTAAATTGCCCTGAAGTATATTCAGAATTGCCTCCTGTACAATTGGCGGCTATCTGCCATTGGTAGGTGGTATTTTGTGAAAGACTTACCATATTGAATGACTGTGAAGTCACAGTGGTAGATGCAGTAATCCAGGCTGTCGTCCCAAGGACTTTATATTGCATGCTATAACTATCGGCTCCAGGTACTGCTGTCCAGTTCGCAGTAGCGCTACTGGTGGTCACATTGGTCACTGTTAATCCGGTAGGAGGTGTTGAGGTACAATTTGGTGTTGCAAGAGCTGTGGTGAATTGAGATTCAGAGTATGCTGAATTGGTGGAACCACAATTTGCCTTAACCTGCCATTGATAAGTTGTGCCTGGGATCAGGCCCGCTAAGTTGACGGTCAGCGCTGTAGTGGAAGATGTCAATACAGTCCATGAGGTATTTGTTGCTATTTTATAGTTTATTGAATAAGACGACGCACCGCTGACAGCTGACCAGTTCAGGCTAGATCCCGACACAGTAATGTAGGTTGCACCAAGACCTATAGGAGGAGTGCAGATAGGAGCCGGTGGTGCTACGGTATTGCATGCTATGACACAAGATCCGTTATTGATGGCATTTAAGATCAGGGCTTTTGGTTGAGGGCCAAATCCATTATTGAAATTGATGCCTATGCTGGTAAGATGACAGTAGGACATGATAGTGCCACCGTTAATTGGGGTAGGGCCAGCGCTGCAGGTGCCTTCTGGGGCATGACAATTATCTATGGGGCCACCGGGCCAATTACAGCTATGGGTATGGGGTGAACCTAAATTATGGCCTATTTCATGGGTGATGACCTCAGAAGTCCACGAGTATGCAGGTAAATTAGAATAGCTGGGTAATACCTCCGCATAACTGTATGGTCCTGCTGCTACAGAAGCTATATATGGAGAACATAATGTGCTCAGCCAGGCGATGCCTGATAGACTTCCAGCGGATTTTAATCTTACGAGTTGTGCGATATTGCCATTAAAATTTAATTGCTTTGCACGACCAAAGTCGGTCAATGCAGTAGAGGCAGAGGCATTATAGGGTTCAGCATTGGTCCATACAAATATCTCGGAGATCTTAACATTGATGCCTTCTCTCACATATAGAGCAGACACTACATTGAATACTCCGTTGATATAATTGACAGCTCCAATGGTACCACCTTTATTATTGTATACGCTATTGCCCAATTCAAAATATACATTGACGCATCCATCAGCTGCACGCTGTTCTAGTTTGGGTAGATTGATATGGCTTGATTTTTCGATATATCCTGGCAGAGATTCACTCATGCAATCTATGGATGGAGCTGTTGCTTGTGCTGCATCATACACTAGGTAGGACTCTCTTCTGAGAGCATTGGATTGCCCCACCACATATTTTTTATTTCCAATAGTATTGATGACGGCCACTACTTCATCATCAAAAAAACTGATGGCTGCAAAACTCCCCGGTTGTCCATCAATCTCTCCCTGATAGAATAGTCCCGGCTCATAAGAGACTGTTTCTTTCCGATCATTTTTAATATTAAAACCGGCGGCTAAAAAATTATTTTTTTCAAGATTTAAGACGATGTCTCCGTCCGGCGTAGGGATCATCATAGAGACTCTTTCATCTTGAGTAGCTTTTAGTTTAGTATATAATAATCGGTCATATTGGATGACTCTTATTTTCTGATTAGACCTTAATGTATTCCATTGGACTTCTTGCTGAAGATCTCTTTTAAAGATTTCTATAGGTATGGATTGTGATCTGAGGATTGTAACGCCTATAATTGATAATATAATTGTCAGAAATCTGGACTTTGAAAATGTAGGCATCGATGAAGGTTTTGGTTTTCTTAGAATCTTAAAGTAGAGTTAATACGGAAGGGGTCTCTGCTTTATTCTTTCTTTAATTTTTTTAACAAATAATCAATTTAACTTATTGAAAATGAATGAGTAATAGCAAGTAGCTGGAAAGAGTATCTTCTCGCTGATTATGATATATTTAACCATATTTATTTTATTCTGAACAAAGGCATTTTCACCTGTTCAGGTCTCTCTTTCAGAGGCAAAAATCTTACTTCTGAGATTTTTTAAATTGTATATAGACTCAACACAGGGCTGGCGAAAAGCATAGTGTAGCCAACACTATACAAGCTATCTTTTTGGGGGAATTTTTGAATTTTCAATAACTGTGCCAAAAGTGTATTTTCCATATGTGTTTTACATGGAGGCCGCGATAATACTACGTGTTTGTAGACCCTAATTGCTTGGTATTATTTTGATTTAGAGTATTATTGTGAATGAAAATATTAAGGCTCGATCTCAGCCATGTAGATGATCTGGTTCCATTGTTTGATAGCTATAGGCAGTTTTATAGAAAGCCTTCAGATTTAGCCGCTGCAGATGCTTTCTTACGGGAGAGGTTGTCGCTGAATGAAGCGATTGTGTTTGGTGCATTCGATGACGGTCACTTGATTGGCTTTACTCTTTTGTATCCTTTGTTTTCATCTACGAGGATGAAATCTTTTTACTTACTCAATGATTTATTTGTTTTGCCAGAGTGTAGAAACAAATCTGTGGGTAAAGCACTTTTAAATAAATGCAAACAATTTGCCACCGAACAAGGCAAGGCAGGACTCATGCTAGAAACCGAAAAGACCAATGATGTCGGAAATCATTTATATCCAGCCAATGGCTTTCAACTTATAGCGGATTCCAATTTCTATTTTTGGGAAAATTCAATTTCATAATATGCTGATTTGTCAAAAAGATAAATTTGAGTTCGAGGAAGGCATCACTTATCTCAATGGAGCCTATATGTCACCTTTATTGAAGTCGGTAGCTGAGATAGGCTGTGACCATCTTAAAAAGAAAATGCAACCCTGGCGGATAGCGCCTGCTGCTTTTTTTGATCAGGTCGATAGACTTAAGTCGCTGGTATCACGAATGCTTAATATTGATACCCCTGATCGAATAGCTATAATACCCTCCGCCTCTTATGGCGTAGCCAACGCAGCAAAAAACATTGATTTCAAAAAAGGCGACCGTATCGTATTGCTGGACCGGCAGTTTCCCAGTAATTATTATATCTGGAAAAAAATTGCTAATCAAAAAGAACTTCATATAGATATAGTTTCACCTCCGGCCCAGAATCAGGATCGTGGAAAAAAGTGGAATGCCAATTTATTGGATGCAATCAATGAAAGGACCAAAGTAGTCAGTATGGAGCATGTCCATTGGACGGATGGCACTTTATTTGATTTGGAAGCGGTTAGAAAAAAAACAAGACAAGTCGGGGCTCTGTTGATAGTGGATGCGACCCAATCAATGGGAGCTTACCCATTTGATCAACAAATATTCCAGGTGGATGCTTTGATAGCTGCTGCATACAAGTTTATGATGGGACCTTATGCCATGGGCTTAGCTTATTACGGCCCTGCTTTTGACCAGGGCCAACCTATTGAAGAAAATTGGATTAATAAAGAGGGAAGTGAAGTGTTTGAAAAATTATTGGATTATACAGATGAGTATAAACCTGGAGCATCGAGGTATAGTATGGGCGAGCAGTCACAGTTTATACATGTGCCGATGCAGATAGCCGCCACGGAACAATTGTTGTCCTGGGGTGTCGATCATATACAATCCTATTGCGCCTCCCTGGTGGATCCATTATTGTCTGTCCTGGAGCAGCAAGGTATATGGATAGAAGATCAGCCGTATAGAGCCAATCATCTTTTTGGACTTAAACCTTCCCAGAATATCACCCCAAAATTAAAGCAGAACCTGATGGAACACAAAGTATATGTATCCTATAGAGGTGATACTATTCGTGTATCTCCAAATGTTTATAACACCTTGGAGGATCTTCAAAAACTGATTAACTTACTTTCTTCATAAATTGCAGATCAATCTTTGCCATATGAAATCAATACTCGCCATTTATCTAGTTTTAGCCTTGATAGGATGTAAGCCAACTCCGGTCATGGTAGATCACCTGGTACATAACGCGATGGTTTATGATGGATCTGGGCGAGATCCGTATATGGGCTCTGTAGGCTGGAGTGGGGACAGTATCACCTATATTGGACCAGACGCCGGGGTTACATCCCCAGACAATATGGATGCTCAGGGCATGATCATCAGTCCCGGATTTGTCAATATGCTTAGTTGGGCACCGGAGACCCTCATCCATGACGGGCGATCCATCAGTGATTTATCGCAAGGCGTGACCTTAGAAGTATTTGGCGAAGGTACCAGCATGGGCCCTATCAATGAAACGATGCGCAAAGAAATGATGTCTTATATGGGGGATCATCCTTACGAGATAGGTTGGACTACTTTGGGCGAATACCTAACCTTCCTGGAAAGTAAAGGCGTATCCTGCAATTTTGCATCATTTATTGGTGCAGCTACTCCCAGAATTCATGAGTTAGGATACCAAAATAGGTTGGCTACCCCTGAAGAAATGATTCGAATGAAAGGTTTGGTCACACAGGCTATGCAGGAAGGCGCTATGGGAGTGGCTTCGGCTTTGATTTATGCTCCTGGCACCTATGCAGACACTCAGGAGTTGATCGAATTATCCAAGGCAGCTTCAGCGTATGGTGGAATGTATATTAGTCATATCCGATCTGAAGGCAATCAAATCTGGTCAGCCCTGGACGAGGTGTTCACTATTGCTCGTGAGGCTGCTATTCCGGCAGAAATATATCATCTTAAAATCAGTGGTAAAGAAAATTGGCGATATCAAGATCGATTGGAACAAAAAATAGACAGTGCTCAAAAGTCGGGTCTCAAAATCACCGCTGATATGTATAATTACACTGCCGGAGCAACAGGACTTGATGCAGCTATGCCTACCTGGTGCCAAGAGGGTGGTTATCCAGCTTGGGCTGCGCGGTTGAAAGAACCGAAACAACGAAAAAGAATCCTCAATGAAATGGAGACGCAGACTAATGCCGGTTGGGAAAATTTCTATAAACTCTGTGGACCTGAAAATATGCTTACGGTAGAATACTTCAACAAAGATCTGAGAAAATATGTCGGCAAGACCATTTCGGAAATCTCTAAAGAAAGAGGTACATCTGCCGCGGAAACCATCCTGGACCTCGTCATCGAAGATGGCAGCAGGGTAGGGGTCATTTATTTTATGATGTCAGAAGAAAATGTAAAACGCAATATTGCGCTGCCTTATGTCAGTTTTTGTAGTGACGCAGGTTCTATTGCCAATGAGGGTATGTTTTTGGAAAACAATGTACATCCAAGGACTTATGGCTCATTTGCCCGATTGTTGGGTAAATATGTCAGAGATGAAAAGGTGATCCCGATGCAAGAAGCTATTCGCAAACTCACTGCTCTGCCCTGCGAAAATCTAAAAATTAAGGATAGAGGTCTGCTTAAAGTCGGATATAAAGCTGACCTGGTGATTTTCGATCCTGCCACGATCGAAGATCATGCTACTTTCGAAAAACCACATCAATATTCTACCGGCGTCCATCATGTTTGGGTCAATGGAGTACAGGTCATCAAAGAGGGGCAACACACCAATGCCAAACCAGGCAGAGCCGTCAGGGGACCCGGATGGAATGGTTTTCAAAAATAAACTGCTGCAATCGCTGGCTCGCAGTAGGTTAATAGCTTCATTAGAGTGAATTTTTGCATCCGATTTCATTATTTAAAAATTTAATAACATGATGAAATAGGTGGGCTCGAACAAGCCCAATATATTGGACCATTGAATTAATACATATTTGTATGAAAAACATAGCTAATCCTATTTTTATTTTACTTTTTGCTATCAATATTGGTAATGGACAGGCATTGGATTCTATGCCAAAAGTACTCCTGCCCAATATCATAATCGATCATCAGGATTTAGATAAAAGTCAGGGAGTTAGACCTGTCCTCAGTATTTCTTCCAAAGATTTAGATGAAATGGGGGTGCTGACTCTGGTGGATGCATTGAACAGGCTTCAAGGCATAAGCCAGATTAATACCGGCTTTATATCCAGACCGGTCATGAGGGGACTGTCCGGCAATAGAGTACAGGTCATCCTGGGAGGCTTAAGATTGGAAGATCAAAAATGGGAAGACGAACAAGGCCTTGGACTTTCTACGGCAGGTATAAAAAAAATAGAGATCATCAAAGGACCTGCTGCACTTCGGTATGGACCAGAAGCGATTGGTGGGGTGATCAATATAGTTGAGGATATGATTGATTCACTGGATTCAGATACTCCGGATCGAAAGAGTAGCCATTTAAATTTAAAATCATTTTCTAATACACTTGGCTTTGGACTCGACTACACCTTAAATAAAAAAAATCCCGGGGGCAGCTCTTGGGCGGCCAATATAAGTGTCGAAAATCATGCAGATTATGCAGACGGTCATGGCCATCAAGCTGCCAATACCAGGTTTGCCATGTATAATTTAAAGCTTGGTCATCAACTTACTCATGGAAAATGGAAAACAGACCAAAAGGTATACGCTTCATTTGGGCAGTTTGGATTTATTAAGGATTCTTCAGAAATCAGAGAAATTTTAAGCGAATCCAGGTTTAGCAGGGAGTTTGAAGATGAACATTACAAGGTATTAAGCCTGATATTTAGCGATAAAAACATTTATACTATCAATCAGACTACTTCGTGGACTAGTCAGCTTGGTTGGCAATCGAATATCAGAGAAGAATTAGAAGGGGAAAAAGAAACTGAATTGGGCCTTACTTTGAATACACTTAATGTTAATAATATACTCGAAAAAAAAATTAATCCTAATCTACATTGGGTGGTGGGACAATCCATAATTTTTCAACTCAATCAAAACTTTGGATCTCGCATTATTGTGCCTAATGCCAATACTTTTGAAGCAGGGCTTTTTACTACGCTCACTAAAAAGATTCATATAGGTCAAACTCAACAAATGCTGATTGAAGCAGGGGGTCGCTACGATTTACGGACCTTAACGCCTAAGACCGGCAGAGATGATTTTCCTAATCTTCCTTTGCAGGATGATCGAATCAGAAGGGGCGTGTTTAACTACTCCTGCGGGGCGAGTTACCTAATCGATCAGTTCAAAATCAATATCAATCTTGCTACTGGATTCCGACAGCCTAATCTTGCAGAAATGTTTTCAGATGGACGCCATGAAGGCACCGCTCGCTGGGATTTAGGCGATCCGGGACTTAAAAGTGAATTTGCTATAAATGAAGAATTTTCCCTCAATTATACCTTCCAGCGGTTTAAAGTGATAGGGACGATCTTCAATAACAGGTATAAGAATTTTATTTTCATTGCTCCTTCCGGGGATTTGATTGAGTCATTTCCAGTGTATAAATATTTGCAATCGGATGCCAGGTTAAAAGGATTTGATGCCGGAATGGAGTGGAGCTCGGGAAAGGTGATAAATCTTGGGATGGATTATTCTTATCTCGTGGCCAAAAAAGATGATGGCTCGTGGCTCCCTTTGATACCGGCTAATAAATTTAGAGGCAATGTCCATCTCTTGATGCCACATTCAATAGGCAAAATTCAAAATATTAACCTGGCCTTTCATTCTGTTTATACTGCCCCTAAAAATCAGGTCGCAGCAGCAGAATTGAGGTCGCCTTCCTACTGGCTTCATTCTATTTCGCTGAGTGCCAGATTGAAATCTTTAAAATGTATTCTTACCTGCAATAACTTGACCAATACTTATTACAATGACCATCTGTCACTGTTGCGTCCCTTAGGAATAAGAGATATTGGTCGCAATGTGGTTTTGAATCTTGGATTTGATTTTTGAGAAAATGGACTTAAGCAGAATAAATTGAAGTAAACAGTCCTTTTTATATATTTTCATCTTATTAATTATTCAAATATTATGAAAACACGACTGCTTGTATGTATGCTCTTTTTGACATTAATGATTTCGATCAATGCTCAGACCAGGTATGATCCAACTTTTCAATCACTTGACTCAAGGCCGATACCGTCCTGGTTTGAGGATGCCAAATTTGGAATTTTTATACATTGGGGGCCTTATTCGGTACCTGCATGGTCACCCAAAGGCAGTTACTCTGAGTGGTACCAGCGCTGGCTGTTGAATAAAAAAACAGGTGGCAATGTAGCACCTGGTGCAAAAGAAATCTGGCAACATCATGAAGAAGTCTATGGCCCTCATTACAGTTATTACAATTTTGGTGATGAATTTAAGGCTTCGGACTTCGATCCGAAATATTGGGCTAAGCTTTTTGAAAATGCCGGAGCTAAGTATATCGTACTGACCTCCAAACACCATGACGGATTTTGTTTATGGCCTTCCAAGGAAGCTGACCGAACCTGGGGGTTTCCCTGGAATAGTTATACCACGGGTGCTAAAAGAGATCTTATTGGAGATTTAAAAGCTGAAGTCGATAAGACCTCCGTAAAATTTGGCCTTTATTATTCTATGTATGAATGGTACAATCCATTGTATCTCAAACCAGATAAAAAAGATTTTGTCGAAAATCATATGTTACCTCAAATGCATGAACTGATCGACAAATACCAACCCTGGTCTTTCTGGACTGATGGATCATGGGACCATCCTTCAGAGGTGTGGAAGAGCAAAGAATTCTTAGCTTGGCTGTTCAATGACAGCCCTGTAAAAAATACGGTTGTGGTAAATGGGCGATGGGGTTCTGATATTAAAAAAGGAGGGCCCTATGTCGGAAATTTTATTTCCACCGAATATGATGGGGTAGAGGCTTTGTCCAGGCCCTGGGAAGAATGTAGGGGCATCGGTTTTTCATTTGGATATAATAGCAATGAGGATATTGCCGATTATAATTCTTCTGTTTCGTTGGTCCATATGTTGATCGATATAGTCAGTCATGGGGGCAATTTGTTATTGGATATAGGCCCGGACGGCCAGGGCAAGATCCCTCCTGTGATGCAAGAACGTTTATTAGATATTGGTGATTGGCTCAAAATCAATGGCGAAGCCATTTATGGAACCAGAAAATGGAAAAACTCAGCGCAATGGTCGGCCGGCAAACAAAGTGATGGCGATACGTACAAAAAAGAACATAAGCTGGCTTATCTGGGCGGAGATTTTATTTTAAAACAAACCATTGATCCGGATCCGGGTTACGCTGTAAAGGAATTATTTTTTACTACCAAAGATTCTAATTTATATGTCATTCTGCCTAAATGGAATTCTACCGGCAAGATTGTAATCAAAGGTCTAAACCTGAATAAAAATAAAGTGATCATGGTGGAGAGTGGTCAGGTACTGAAGTATAAAAATTCTGGACCTGATGTTGAAGTCAGCTTGCCTGTCTTTGATCCTAATGTCATAAAAAGCAAATATGCTTATGTGATCAGGATAGAAGGTGTTAGCTGACCATTTATAAAATTAGGCAAGTAGTAGTCCTGATGATTATACTTCTCTAAATCTGTTTTTTAGTGCTTGGTCTGGTATGAGGCAAGCTTTCTCACCAAACCAACTATACCGATTCTTTGCGATAAATCGATACACACTGTCCCGAATGAATCTTGGGAAAAGCAATCCAAACTTACCCAGCCACCTGGCCCCTCCTCCAAGATGTACCATTACTTTCAGTGCTGCATCAGAGAAGATATAGACCTGGTGGCCATCCCACAAAATGACGGAGTCTATATCAGCGGCCAGAGGATATGAAGCGATGATCTTTTGACCAAAGGTTGATTGTAAAGTGGCGAACGAAAACACTTTTTTAGTATCTCTTTTGAGAATCCATTGAAAAAAGGCATCGCACAATACACAAGTGCCGTCAAAAAGAAGTACGGGTTGATCTTGTAGGTTAAATGCCGATGAATGATCCATTTTAGTGATTACAAAGGTATCGGAGAAGATGTATCAGTTGGGTTATTTATTTTGAGTGATGTGTCTTATCAATGATTCCTACGTATATAAAATAGTAGTCAATATTAATGATATGAAAAAATTATTATTACTTTTTGTTATTTTAGGCATGACAGGGTCGGGTATTTATGCTCAGGATAGCCTCACTGCCGGCGAAAAGCAGCTGTTGGTTTTATTTGGTACCATCTTTAGCGAAGCCAAACACAAAATCATCGAAGACAGCCGTACCAATGGTAATAAAAGTATCATGGGTAATGCCCTCCTGGAGACCATGAAGGGGCTCGCCAACCGGACCAAAGATCAGATCCTTACCTCCGGACCTGACGCCTCCTGGGTCAATCTACCTGACTTATTACAACAAAAAAAGGAAGTTTTAATCAGCCGTGGCAAAGCAAACCTTTTGCAAAATTTTAAGTCTTCTATTGAACAAGCTGCCATCAATGCCTTAAATAACTCTCTCCTGGCCATGGTAGATCAACTGACAGAGATTGACCCTCAAAGCCTGGTCACTGTCACCACTGCACAATCTGTATCCATCACTGATATCTTTTACAATTCCAATAAAAGCAAAATGGTGAATGCCGTAAAACCGGTGGCAAAAGCGGCCTTTAAACTATCTGGTGGTAAAAAGCTCTAGAATAAAATTGAAAACGAGATAAAGAAGTCAGGTGGGCCGAAATTAAACATTGATAATACCGAATTTCTCGCTACAGCGGCAACAGAATATTTCTTTAAAATGCTCAAACAAGAAGAGACTGGCATTAAGAAAAATCCACTACGTGCACTGGACAGCCTGATTGATGTATTGTTTCCCCAAAAAGGGTGATAATACAAACTGCTTTTTAAATTAATTTTCACTCCAACACCCGATCGGCGACCCATCCGGCATTTTAACTGATGAGGGTATAATAAAACTCGAAGGATCAGCTTTGAATTTTTTTATCAGCGACAAAATATAAGTGCCTTGAATCGAACTGCTGCTATTTACCTGAGCTTCAAGGGCTGAAATAAATTTACCCGTAGGGGCGATTACGGATGAAGGGAGATTTGTATCTGCCAATAATGACAATACTTTTTGGATGTACACCCTTTCAGTATTCAATTTTATTTCCTGCTGCAGACCATTCACAGCCACGTAACCGCCGATTTTAATATGAATCGTCTGAAGGTAACTCAGCAAACTCAAATGGCTGGCATCCCGGGCATTTTGTTCTACGATCCGCATGAGCCGCTCACTGTTTAGTAAAAATCCCAGGGTGTAGGTGGTCATAGCCTCCGCAGCAGATAGGGGGTCAAAAGTAAGTCCGGTATTGGATTCAAAGTTTTCCCGATCCCGACTGTATCCCAGGGGCTGTGGAGGAATCAATTGAATGATGCGTTCTGGCAATGCCAGTTCCGCCGGGCTGATACTTTGCAATATGCTGTTTAATGCCGAGGCTTGTTTGTCCGCAGTCAACATCATATTAGTTGTCTGACCATCCCCTTTCAAAGCATAATTGTAATCTACACCTCCGATCCATTTGGACACAGCTTCCACCTGGTAGCGATGACTGAGGTATAAGGGTACCAAAAGATTTTCGAGGATTGCCATGGGCTCGCCCGTCCTGATAGTGTTTACACCAAATTGGTTTAAAGCTTGTATTCTCACTTTCATCATTCGATTTAGTTCGTCGACAGCGTTGCTGCCATTGTCCCATAGGTGTGTATAAGCGTGAGCGCTCCCTGCGGGCCTGCCATCCTGGTCTGAGAGATATTTCCATCCTTGATCAATGGTCTCTTGCATGATGCGAATGAGTTGCGGGTTTTCATCAGTACCGGCAGGAAAATCCTGATATCCCCACAGGATGGCTCTTTTATCCCATGCACCAATACCAATATCATACGCGTTAGAAAAATCAACCTTCCCGTCTTTAAAGTCAATCACCGGATGAGGATAGTCCATCACCGAGGCGCGATCATTATAGCTGGATGCATAGTTATGAGACAGGCCCAAAGTATGACCTACTTCGTGTGCAGCGAGTTGCCTTAGGCGGGCAAGCGCAAGGTCCGTCATTGGTGCTGTATTCAGATCATCATCCTCAAATGGCGAAGCCATGCCCTGCGCAATCAAATAGTCCTGTCTTACCCTCAATGAACCAAGTGATACATGTCCTTTGATGATTTCTCCGGTTCGTGGGTCGGTCACAGTACTTCCATACGACCAACCCCGTGTACTTCGATGCACCCATTGGATGACATTGTATCGCACATCTAATGGATCGACATCTTCTGGCAATACCTTTACCTGGAAGGCATTGATATATCCGGCGTCTTCAAAGGCTTGATTCCACCAGGCAGCTCCTTCCATCAACGCTGATTTGATCGGTTCCGGACACCCGGGATCCAGGTAATAAATGATGGGTTCAATAGCTTCGCTGCTTGGTGCACCAGGATCTTTTTTAGCCAGACGATGCCTTACTGTAAGCATTTTATTGATTGGCTCAGAGATGGGTGTTGCGTAATCGAAATAGGATATATTGAAAAACCCTGTTCTCGGATCAAATTTCCTGGTTTTATATCCATGGTCAGGCAACTCTACAAAGGAGTGATGCTCATGCACGGTCACTGCCTCCGGGCTCGGCACTACGCTCCTGATATAACTTCCGGCAGGCTTGCCGGTGAAGGTGAGCATTACATCAAATTCAGAGTTTTTGGGGAAATTTTTAGTGCGCTCCATGGCGATGGCACTCCGGGATGGATCGAGCCGATAAGAGCCTTGCTGGGTGGATTCTAAACGGCCACTTACATCGTGCACATCTTGCATTAGAAGCGGAGTCAAGTCTATGGTCAATATTCCGTTTTCTTCTTTGTCTATGGTAAAACCCCAAAGAACGGATTGGGCAAAAGCTTCTTCGACAGATTTTTTCTCAGCATCGTTGGTAGAGATCGCCCTATAGTCATAATTGGGCTGAATGAGTAAAAGTTTGTTGGCAGCCCGTACAAATTTAACGATGCGTTCTCTGCCTAACTGACCTCTATCCAGTCCGATATCATTGGATCCTACCCCGGAAGATAGACTGGTGACATAAAGAAACTCTTTGTCCAGTTCTTTTACTTCCAGACTGATTTTTCCGTCTTTATGAGAATAGGTGTAATTGAAATACCCCTGGAAGGATTTAGAATCTTGGGCCTTTAATTCAGTAAACCAGGTGAGCAGGCCAAGGGAGATAAGCATAAATTTTTTCATAGATGGATTTTGAGTTGGGTTGTAAATATAATTCGTTGGTTTGGAATAATTATTTTGAAATGTGCAGTCACTGACCTTTAATTTCAATTGCGATTGCTGGATGACAAATTGCATCGGCATGGATTGACCTCCTGTTAGGATTGGGGTAAATGGTGTTGTTTTTATACAATTTTTTAAACATGCCATGATGAGTATTTGGCTGCTGTGAGATAGTCTTTTCGTATTTTTAAAGACTATAATAAAAAAAGGTTGAATGAAAATTAAATGCTTCGTGATTGGGATATTCGTTTTTAGAAGCTTCCTGATGACACAAGGACAACCTAACGGTATACAACTGGATGTACATTTTCCATATAAATACATGGAAGAAGTGCTTCCCGGTACCCAACGACTGACCCTCGAAGGTGATCTATCTGTAAAAATGCTGGATGGAGCACATCGATTTATCGAAGAAAAAATTTTCAATTCAGTACACGATCGTGCTAAAATGTGGCATCGTGATTTGTCCTCTTTTTCTGCTTATGAAAAATCAATCGAGTCAAACCGGCAACGCTTTATGAGTTGTATTGGGGTGCAAGATAAAACCAAACCGCCACACAATTATTCCATGGGGCCTGAAGCTGAAAACCAGAAGATATTGATGCAACGAATTGCTGTCAACGAGGATGCATTGATCGTAGCAGAAACGGCAAAATACAAAGTATATCAAGTCAGGTGGACTGTATTAAATGATGTCTATGGCGAAGGTCTGCTGCTTGAACCCAAGTCCAGGCCTTTGGCAAACATCATAGCTATCCCAGATGCAGATAACACGCCGGAGCAACTAGCAGGACTTGCCCCGGGCATAGTTGCTGAATCACAATTTGCCAGGCATTTCGCAGAAAATGGTTACCAGGTGCTGATTCCGGTACTTATAAGCAGATCATTGTTGTTTGCCGGTAAAACGCAGCAGCAAACGCATCGTGAATGGATATACAGACAGGCATTTCATATGGGAAAGCATATCATTGGGTATGAGGTAGATAAGGTCATATCAGCTATAGATTGGTTCAAGCAATCAAAATATAAAGACCTAAAGATTGGGGTTGCTGGATATAATGAAGGTGGCCTCATTGCCTTTTATTCCGGAGCGACCGATACAAGGATAGATGCAACTTTGGTCAGCGGCTATTTTAATTCCAGACAACAAGTTTGGGATGAGCCTATCTATCGCAATGTGTTCGGATTACTTTCAGAATTTGGAGATGCCGAAATTGCTTCTTTAATCGCTCCACGCTCCTTGGTCATAGAGCATAGTATAGTGCCAGATATCGTCGATGAAGTCTTAAAGACCACTGAAACGCCAGGTGTCATAGGTGGTTCGCCATTTACTGGATATAAAGGAAGATTAAGTACACCATCTTACGCTTCAGTCGATTCGGAGTATCATCGCATCCCTGCTTTGACAAAGCCAGGCTTCCAACCATGTTATCTCCTGAGCGGTCCGGATCATCAAGCAGTTCGATATGGATCAACAGCGGCCTTAAACCAATTCACTCAGCTTCTGGTACAAGCACCATTCATTAAAATTTCTAAAAATTTACCTATAGATAAACGAAAAACATTTGATCCTAAAGGTCGGCAGATCCGTCAGGTAAAAGAACTCGAAGATCATATCCAAGGGCTGGTTCGTGATTCAGATCAAGAACGTAACAGATTTTTCCTGTACAAGGTGATGCCGGAGTTTGAAAAAAGAACCTGGAGTTCAAAAGCATATCATCCCTATTATTCGCCGGATCACTTTGTTAAAGAAACTATTGCTTATCGAAAATATTTTCAGGAAGACATCATCGGAAAATTTGAGGATAAACTGCTGCCCCCAAACCCTCAGACCCGGAAAATTTATGATAAAGAACGGTGGTCCGGATACGAAGTAGTGTTGGAGGTATATCCCCATTTGATGGCTGCCGGTATACTCCTGATACCAAAAGATCTGATGGCGGGTGAACAACGACCGGTAGTAGTCTGTCAACATGGACGCAATGGCCTGCCTCAGGAACTCGTCGAAGGGAACAATACATATTATAATGATGTAGCAGCTAAATTGGCTGATCAGGGTTTCATCGTATATGTACCACAAAATCCATATCGGGGCGAAGACAGGTACAGGTGGCTTGACAGAAAAGCAAATACCATCAGGAAAACCTTATTCTCCTTTATAATATCCCAACATGATCAAACGCTACGGTGGCTCGCCTCACTGCCTTTTGTTGATAAATCCCGTATTGCATTCTATGGACTGAGTTATGGTGGTGAAACAGCGATGCGTGTGCCATCTGTGTTGGAAGGCTATTGTTTATCCATATGTTCTGGTGATTTTGGTGACTGGACGCGAAAGGTGGCAGATACACACTACAAAGCGAGCTTTATGAATACCCTGGAGTGGGAAATGCCTTATTTTAATATGGGCAATACCTTCAGCTATACTGAGATGGCTTACCTTATTTTTCCGCGCCCTTTTATGGTCGAACGTGGACATGATGATTTGGTGCAGCCGGATGAGTGGGTGGCGTATGAATATGGCAAGGTAAAATATGTATATGACCAGTTTAATCTTGGAGATAGGACTTCAATAGAGTTCTTTAACGGAGGACATTCCATGCGAAATGATGGGACTTTTAAATTTTTGCACCAGCATCTTAATTGGCCTTGATGCAGAAACATTCTGTGAAATTAATATATCCAGATGACAAAAAAGTATATCAGCTTTAAAATTAAAGACAATAGGATAGCCAGTGCCATGAAAAGGAAAAGTATAAATTTCACTATGATTATGTGTGTCGTGAGAATGTAGGTAATACTCAGAACTTTTGATGTCAGTATAAAGGTTAATCTTGTGAAGTGTATTTACCCAAATTGAAGTAATACAAATTCTTTAGTTTTATAGCTCTTAGAAATCCTTAATTTAAAAATTGTATATGAAAATAAAATCCTGGACTAGATGGATGGTATTAAGTACAGGTCTTGTTTGGTCCTGCGGAGTTCTACAAAATGACAATCCAACTCAAACAATAACTATCGACATTGATGCCAAGGCACCTCTGGTCCCAATCCAGCCAACCATGTTTGGTATTTTTTTTGAAGACATCAATTCAGGGGCAGATGGTGGTTTGTATGCAGAGTTGGTTAAAAACCGGTCCTTTGAATTTGAATATCCCTGGATGGGTTGGCGTCATTTGCCAAATCCTGAGACTAGGTTCAATACCATCAATGAACTCACTATTATGAGCAATGCACAAAACCATCCCAACAATACCCGCTACGTTAGGATAGACAAACGAGATACCAGTGCCGATTTTGGTTTTCAAAATGAAGGCTTTGACGGCATGGGTATCAAACAAAACGATTCCTATGATTTTTCTTTTTGGGCTAGAAACAATACAGGTAATGTAAGGGTCAAAGCCGACCTGGTAGATACTTCCGGCCACATATTGGGAAGTGTAGAATTGGAGCCAAATGAATCGATTTGGAAAAAATGGGAAGGCACCATTAAATCCAATTCAACGGAGGAGCATGCTCGATTGAATGTATATTTCCTAGGCCAGGGTCAGTTGGATATCGATCATATTTCTGTCTTTCCTCAAGACACCTGGAAGGGCAGAAAAGGTGGTTTGAGGAAAGATTTGGTGCAGTTATTGGCTGATATGAAACCGGGGTTCATGCGATTTCCGGGTGGTTGTATTGTTGAAGGACGCACCCTGGACGAACGCTATCAGTGGAAAAAAACGCTTGGAAATGTAGAAGATAGGAAGCTGATGATCAATCGTTGGAATATGGAGTTTAAACACAGACCCGCACCGGATTATTTTCAGTCCTTCGGTTTGGGATTTTTTGAATATTTCCAATTGGCAGAGGATATAGGTGCCGAACCGGTCCCAATTATTTCTTGTGGATTGGCATGCCAGTTTAATTCAAGTGAGACTGTGCCGATGGACGAATTAGACCCATATATTCAGGATGCGCTTGATTTGATTGAGTTTGCCAATGGTGATATATCCAGTAAGTGGGGTAGTATCAGATCGGCTATGGGGCACCCAAATCCATTTAATATGAAGTTTATTGGTGTAGGGAATGAGCAATGGGGTCAGGAATATTTCGAACGGTATGCGCAGTTTGCAAAAGCCATAAAATCGAGTTACCCTGACATGAATATTATATCAGGCACCGGACCATTTGCTGAAGGGGAATTATTCGAATCGGCGGAAAAAGAATTGACTAAACTGAAACCGGAGATTGTTGACGAGCATTATTATAAAAACCCACAATGGTTTTTGGATAATGCCGGACGCTATGATAATTATGATCGTGCCCGATACAAAATTTTTGCAGGTGAGTATGCGGCCCAAAGTGTAGCTACAGTGAGTCCTGATAATCGTAATACCTGGGAATGTGCTTTAGCCGAAGCTGCCTTCATGACGGGACTTGAACGCAATGCAGATGTAGTCTACATGTCCTCCTATGCCCCTTTGTTCGCACATGTCAATCGCTGGCAGTGGACCCCGGATCTCATTTGGTTCGACAATTTGACTGCCTTTGGGACAGCCAATTATTATGTCCAAAAAATGTATGCAACCAACACTGGTACCAAGACCCTATCTATAAAAAGTAATGGGCAAAACATGACGGGGCAGCATGGCTTGTATGGTACTGCTTCTGTAGATGAAGATCAACATATAGTGATTGTGAAAATAGTAAATGTGCAGACACAAGATGTGAATGTAGAAATCAAATTGCAAGGAATGGTAGGTCAAAAAACCGGAAGATTAATTTCATTACACAACAAAGATTTGCAGTCATTCAATACTATTAAAGACTCAGACACAATAGTCCCGGATGAAAAAGACATTTTACTGCATGACGGATCAATGACATTAAAATTAGCTGGATCCAGTTTTGAGGTAATCAGGATTCCATCATTATGAAAAAAGTATTTATTTATCATTCTTTTCATATAGCGGCGGTTAAGCTCATTGTATTAGTATTGTTCTTTTCAATATTGATCGCCTGTAAATCCAATGTCCCACATTTGCCAACCAGAGCTATGGATCCCTGGGCTTTCAGGTCAGTATTAGATAAAAATCCACGGATGCTTACCTTGGCGATGGATGATGATTGTTTTGTAGCCTACGATCTTGCCCGATGCACGATTTATAAAGCCTGGAAAGGCGGTGTTACCCTCGAAGGAGCTGCCTATACAGATAAAAAAAATGTCCAGCCTACCTCCTGGGGCCGGGCGTATTTTAATGATAGCCTTCACCTCGCTGAATGGTCAGTTACGTGGCCGGGTAAACAAATTTCTTCTCAGGTGGTCAGCAAAGGTTATCATTTTGATCAAAATCGAATTACACTGGACTACCAAATAGGCCTATCTACTGACGATACCATCATGATTTCAGAGCAGCCGGAAGTTGTCTTCAAAGAAAACGGCAATGTTGGTCTGCAAAGAATATTTAAAACTACTGGAGTTCCACCGGGTGTCAGTATTGTATTTCATGGGGTAGACGGTGACATTCATTTAAAATCAAATGCTTCAACAACGGTGCTAAATTTTTATGAGGCTTTGCCTCCTCAGGTGCCACCGATCGAACAAGCTGAGTATGATCACCGGGGTCGTTATTGGATGGAAAAAAGCGATTGTATGACCTGTCACGAATACGATATCAAGACTGTAGGTCCATCCTTTCAACAAATCGCAAATCAATACCCTAATGAAAAATCAGTGATTGAACGACTATCGCTCAAAGTAAAACAAGGTGGCTCCGGTACATGGGGTACAACAGTGATGAATGCTCACCCACAGCTGGCAGAAAAAGAATTAAAAGAGATGGTAGCTTATATTCTGGCATTAAAGCTGGATACGGATATTCAGAAGAAAGAAGGATCAGGCACAAAAAGTGCGGTTGTAGAAGAAAAATTGAGACCAGGCTTTGGTGCATCCCTTGAAGGCATCCATCCAAGTTATACTGTAAGCACGATTCACCCGGCTCAGTTTAAACCTAGGGTAGGTGGTTTGGCATTTATGCCGGATGGCCGGCTTCTAGTGACTACCTGGGATGCCATGGGTGCCGTGTATATGCTCGATGGAGTAGAGACCGGTGATACCAATAAAATCAAGGTGACACGAATCGCCTCCGGTTTGGCTGAACCGCTGGGCATCGAAGTAGTAGACGGAGAAGTATATGTGCTTCAAAAACAAGAACTCACAAAGCTCATAGACACGGATGGTGACGGCATCATCGATGTGTACAAGACCATTTGCAATGGTTGGGGGGTAACGGCCGACTTTCACGAATTTGCTTTTGGCCTGGTGTACAAAGACGGTTTTTTTTATGTGACACTGTCTATGGCCATGCGCCTTATGTCTTATGAAAAACAAAAGCCGGATCGTGGCAGGACGATTAAGATTGCCAAAGATGGAAGTTTTGAATGGGTCAATTTTGGATTGCGCACACCCAACGGTATTGGCCTGGGAGTGGACAATGAAATATTTGTAACAGACAATCAAGGCGAATGGGAACCAGGAAATAAACTAATCCATGTCAAAAAAGGAGATTATCATGGTATGCGTTGGGGTCTCCCTGATTCATTGCCCAGTACTACGCCGGTTGCTACTCCTGTGATATGGCTGCCTGAAAATGAAATAGGTAATTCACCATCCGAACCGGTATTGATTCATGAGGGACCATACAAAGGACAGATGCTCCATGGAGATGTGACGCATGGCGGCATTAAGAGAGATTTTATCGAAAAAATAAAAGGCCAGTACCAGGGGGCTGTATTTCGTTTTTCTCAAGGATTAGAGGCAGGAGTCAATAGGCTACGATGGGGGCCGGATGGTGCCTTGTACATCGGTGGAGTAGGTATGGTAGGAGGCTGGAGCTGGCAGGAAAAACAATATGGACTCCAGAGGATGCAGTACAATGGCAAAAAGACTTTTGAAATGCTGGCTGTTCGCCTCAAGGAAAATGGGTTTGAAATTGAATTGACGGAGCCAATCAAAGAGAATACTAAAGTCCATGCTGAAGACTTTTTGATCCAACAATGGTGGTATTTGCCAACAGCCAATTACGGCGGTCCTAAAATGGATTTGGAGAATTTGAAAATTACTCACCTGGATATCTCCGGGGATAGAACCAGGTTATTATTGGATATCAAAGGCATGAAAAAAGAACATGTGATTTACCTGCGATTACCGGCTGATTTAAATAGTGAGACTGGCCATGCACTATGGTCTTCTGAAGCCTGGTATACTTTAAATAATTTTGTGGACTAAGGATGGCTTTGAATTGTTGAAAAAATAAAAATTGCATCGAGCATAAAACTAAAAAAATGAAACGCAGAGATTTTATAGATCATGCCGGAAAACTGGTAGCAATGTCTGCTATTGGCGTTACTAATGCCGCAAATGGTTTCAATAAAACAAGTCCAATGAAAAGTCAATTGTCTACCATCCGGATCAGGAATGTAAATAGCAATTTTGAGCGAGAACCGATGCACCCATATCGCTTTAAAGGGAGTGTGATCACGGAAGGCTGGCAGGTGGCCGCCTATCTGGAATCTGAATCTGGTATTCACAAAGTGGGTATCGGCGGACAAGGTACCTTATGGTCAGATTCCACTGTATTCGCAGCGCACTCCGTGGCAGGAGGCAATGCGTTGATGTATGCTATGAGCGAACGGGCACTCCAGGCCATGAAAGGAAATTCTTTTTCTTCGCCCCTCCAATTATTGGATGACCTTTTGCCTGAAGTATTTGAATATGGAAAAAAAATCACCCGCAACCCTAACCTAAGAAAAACTTTTGCGTTGAACGCTTTAGTGTGTGTAGACAATGCAGCCTGGTTATTATATGCAGCAGAAAATAATCTCCACCAATTTGATGAGATGATACCTGTAGCCTATCAACCAGGACTTTCGTATCGCCATACCAAGGTAGGTAGCATGCCCTCCTTTAGCGTCGGCACGGATCCTCAAAAGATCAAGGCAGCTGCGGACCAGGGATATTTTATCATGAAGCTCAAAACCGGCTCCTCCGGCACACAAAAAGAAATGATTGAAAAAGATATCGCATTTCTTTCGGCTGTTCATAAAGCCATTGGACATTACGAAACCCCCTATACCAGGAATGGAAAAATACCTTATTATTTTGATGCCAATGAACGGTATGACGAAAAGGATACGCTTTCCAGATTTTTGGATCATGCTCGGAAAATTGGGGCATTTGATCAAATAGCTGCTGTAGAAGAACCATTTGGAGAAAGAAATGAAATGTTTGTAGGTGACATGGGCGTCACCATAGCTGCGGATGAAAGCGCCCACACAGTAGAGGATGCTGCTAAAAGGATAGAGCAAGGGTATGGCGCCATTGCAGTAAAAGCGATCGCTAAAACTTTGAGTATGACGATGAAAATAACCCAGCTGGCTCACGAAAAAAACATCCCCTGCTTTTGTGCGGACCTTACTGTCAATCCTATCCTGGTAGATTGGAATAAAAACATTGCTGCCAGGTTAGCTCCATTTCCTAATTTGAGTATAGGTCTGCAAGAAACCAATGGCCATCAATATTATGAAAATTGGGCCACGATGATGACTTATCACCCCAAAGCCTCCTCCTCATGGATTAAAACACAGAACGGCGTCTATATCACGGATAAAACATTTTATGAGGAGAGCGCAGGAATATTTGAGCCATCACCTCATTACGAGGAAATGTTCAAATAGATTGGTATATATTAAGATGCGATCCTTATTGGAGAATCAGGTCTCTTTTCAATGTCAGATATACCCAATCGAATTATGCTTTTACAGCTTGTCTGGCCAATAACTTCCAAACTCCATTTTCCCTGGCCCACACCAATAACATTTTTAGATTTATACTTCCTGGTGTTCCGTTGTTAACCAATTCGCCACTCATGATATGACGCACCCAGGCGACATCGCCTTTGACGGTGACATCCTGATCCTTGATATCCAGTGATACCATATCTATTTTTTTGGTTACCAGGTCACTGATAAAAGATTCGCGACCTTCGACTTTACCATTGGAATGGCCATAGGTGAGTTCCGCACTGGTCAGATTGCGTAAGGCCAGAGAGTCTGCATCGATCATCGCTTTGACCAAATACTTGACGGACAATTCTACTGCTTTTACATCAGCATCCAGAGATCTTAAATAGGCCAGATGCATTGGCAATTGCACAGCAGCTCTGGAAGATTCGTCTTCAATGAAGTGATATTTTACGCCGATCTCTTTGGAAGCTTTCATCACTTCAGCGATATTGACATCACCTTGACCTAACACGACATTGCGTTCTTTGTCTTGTCTGCCATTGAGGTTATCTACCGAACCAATCATCCTGTCTTTTAAATGGGTGACGGGGATACGGTTAGGGTATTTTCGCATGAGTGAGGCTGGGTCTTGCCCGGGATTTCTCATCCAAAATACATCCATCTCTATGTTGACATACCTGGGGTCCGTTTTTTCCATAAAATAATCATACATGGTTCCAGGGCCGTTATATGGTCTGAATTCATAGCCGTGTGCGTGATACAGTAAAGATATACCAGACTCCGACAGCTGCTTACCAGCTTTATTGAAGACGGCTATTCCTTTCTCCAGGTCAGCGAAGGTAAAATCATCTCCATTGTGCGGTATCCAATAACAGACTGCATACTGAGCACCATAAAATTTTAAATTTTCGATGATGGCTTTGACACTGTCTGCATTTTCAAGTTTGTCAAAGTTTACTCCGGATGCTATTACTTTGAAACCATATTTATCTAACAATCTTTTATACTCTGTACGGTTCATACCCCGGGCACCTGCTCCTTCCAGATATTTGATGCCCATATCTTTGAGTTTGATCAACGCATTTTCTACGCCATCCTGCATATACCCACGAGCAGTGCCCATGATGATACCTACTTCCTGAGCGTTGGTTTGAGAAAGGGCACATATGAAAATCAGTATACTTGCAAATAATTTCATTGGATATTTTTTAAAATGAATGACTTCAAATTTAAGCTAATAAATGGGTATAATGGTGGATATCTATTAGTATAATTTTGAAATCACCAGGCTAGTTGAATCTTTTAGAGTATTGAATACAATCATTTTATCCACATGCAGTACTTTTTTATTTTTTGCATGGTCATAGACGCTGTGAATATTTGGGTAGATGTAGGGAAGCGTCATATTTAGTACTTGTGAAAAGTTGATTATTTAAAAAACAATTTATCCTAAACACTAATTTTGTTATGTTTAATCTGAATATTTTATAATGTCCAACAAACAAACTGCCATCAATACGACCTATTTCAGTATTGTAGGCAATTTCCTTTTAGCAGCCATAAAAGGTGTAGCAGGATTTTTTGGCAATTCTTATGCCTTGATTGCTGATGCTATGGAGTCTGCCACTGATATTTTTTCATCTGCCTTGGTATTGTTTGGATTAAAATATGCCAATAGACCTGCTGATAAAAATCACCCATACGGCCATGGTAGGGCAGAGCCCCTGGTGACATTTCTGGTGGTGGGATTTTTAATTGTATCTGCCACGGTCATAGCATATCAAAGTGTAAAAAATATAAGGACGCCACATGAACTGCCTAAGGCCTGGACATTGATCGTCCTCGCAATATTAATAGTCTGGAAAGAGTTTTCCTTTAGGTTAGTGATGCGCAAAGGAGATGAAACTAACTCCTCTGCATTAAAGGCAGATGCCTGGCATCATCGCAGTGATGCCATCACCTCGGTTGCTGCATTTATCGGGATTACAATAGCTTTAATTTTGGGCAAAGGATATGAATCGGCCGATGATTGGGCTGCACTTTTTGCTGCAGGATTTATTTATTACAACAGCTATCTAATATTCAGGCCTGCTTTGAGTGAGATCATGGATGAAAATTTGTACGATGAATTGATCGATCAAATCCGGCATGTTTCGCTTCAGGTCGAAGGTATTAAGAATACAGAGAAATGTTTTATCCGTAAGGCAGGCATGGAATACCATGTCGACTTACATGCCAAGGTAGCCGCTACTATCTCTGTAAAAGAAGGCCACGATATTTCCCATAAGCTCAAAGACACTCTGAGAAAAGAAATTCCTTCTTTGGGTCATATATTAATCCATATCGAGCCTTACGAATCTTGATTGATTAATTTATTTTGGCTTCTTAAAGTTCTGATAGTTCGTAAGATAGCTCTGGTACTAGCCTACAGGCAAGGTCCAAGGTGCTCTGTAAGAAGGTTTTATCAATTTACTGCCTTTTTCATTGAGCAATGTCTGACTGTCAGCATGCCAGGTCAACTTCTCCCCAGTCCTGTAGGCTATATTGCCCAGGTGGGCTACCAATGCCGCATTTCGTCCCATTTCAATAGTACAATTGGTCGGTTTTCTTGATTGAATACAGTCCACAAAATTGCGGGTATGGGCATCAAGGCCACTGGCAGTACTACGGGATTCTGGTACAGCTTCTGTCAGATATTTACCATTTTCGATTTGAGGGATTACCTTCCACCGTTCTCTATTGATGGCAAGGATACCATTTTCGCCGATAAAAGCTACTCCCGGCAATCCCTGGTCCTCAAAGTATGGGCTGGTACCCATAGCCATAAATTGCTCCCACACCAACGAGAAGTTCCCAAAATCATAGACAGTTGTAAGCGTGTCAGGGGTCTCAGAGGCATCCAAAGGGAAGGCCATCTTGCCACCTATAGCCGCTACGGATATCGGATCGGATACATTCATTCCTCCCAAAACCATGTCCAGCATATGTACTCCCCAGTCGGTCATCAGGCCGCCCGCATAATCCCAAAAATATCTGAAACTGCCATGAAAACGATTTTCATTAAACTTTCTCTTCGGTGCCGGTCCGAGCCACATATCATAGTCCACCCCTTTTGGAGCATCTGTATCGGGTTTGATATCAAATCCTCTACCGTAATTGACATCAGCCCATGCTTTTACCTGGCGTATTTTACCCAACTTGCCTGTGCTGAGATAGTCCAGAGCAGATATCCAATGAAGATCTGATCTTTGCCATTGACCGACCTGGACGACACGTTGATATTTATGAGCAGCGGCTACCATCAGATTGGCTTCATAGATGCTGTTTGCGATGGGTTTTTCGACATAGACATCTTTGCCGGCTTTGCAGGCTTCGGTCATGATGAGGCAATGCCAGTGATCCGGAGTACCTATTATGACCGCTTGAATCTCTGGCAGCGCCAATAACTTTCGGTAATCTGCAAATAACAAAGGTCTTTTACCTGTTTTCTGATGGATTTCATCAGCTCTTTTATTTAAGATGTTTTCGTCTACATCACAGAGGGCCGCGCATTGAACACCTTCGTTCTTGAGCATTGAACTCAGATCAGCCCAACCCATGCCTCTGCATCCTACGAGTCCGACTTGAATTTTTTCAGCTTCCTTGGAAGGCATTGAATTGGTACTCTGAGCGATCTTAGATATACCGGTGGCCAATGTTGCGGCACCCAATTGTTTGATAAATTTTCGTCTTGGTTTCATCCTGTTTAAAAGTATATAGAGCTAAGCAAAATAATTAATATTGACTGTTTCATCAAGGTTTAGAGTTTAACATTGTCTTCTTATAAGTGACACATCAATAATAGGCAAAAACCGAAATAGCGTCATCATACTAACGGAATTTAGCTAAATTTTAAGATCCGTTGTCAGCGGCCTGATAGAAGGCAAAGGACTGACACCTAAGCACCTTAAATACTTACTCACCGCTCACTCTAATCCCAATAGCCTACTGGTTCGATTGCGGCTGGCACGCACCAGCGCTTCGTCATCCTGGATTGATTGATGAAAGGATGGTATCCAGGTGCCCACTTGCTCTATCCAATTATCTTCGATCATGTCCTTTGCAAATCCTTTTTTTAATACATCCACCATGATACTCAGTGCGGTTGAGGCTCCCGGCGATGCCCCTAAAAGCCCTGCGATTGAACCATCATGACTGCACACGATCTCGGTACCAAATTCGATCATACCGCCTTGTTCGTCGTCTCTTTTAATCACTTGTACCCGCTGACCGGCGATACCGAGCTCCCACTCCTCAGACCGGGCAAGGGGCATATATTTTTTTAGTTCATTGATTCTGTCTTCGTGACTGAGGCTGAGCTGATGAATCAAATATTTGGTCAAAGGTAGATTATGGAGACCTGCAGAGATCATGGGTTTGATATTGTCTAGTTCGATAGACGAAGTCAGATCCCAAAATGAACCATGTTTTAAGAATTTAGTCGAGAATCCTGCAAAAGGTCCAAATAACAGGGCCTGCTGACCATTGATAAATCGGGTGTCAAGATGAGGTACTGACATCGGAGGGGATCCGACTTCTGCTTTGCCATATACTTTGGCCCAATGTCGCTTAATGATACTCTGGTTTTGACAGATCAGCCACTGGCCACTGATGGGAAAACCTCCGTATCCTTCAGCTTCCAGGATATTGGATTTCTCCAGCAACGGCAGGGTGCCGCCGCCTGCACCGATGAAAGCATAAAGTGTGCGAAGCACTATTCGCTCATTATCATTGGCCAGGTCGACAGACTCGATATACCAATGATCTTCATTTTTATATATATCCTCTACCTGGTGGTTGGTATATATCGTGACCCCGTCCAGCTGACCAAGGTATTTAAACATCGCCCGGGTGATAGAGCCGAAATTGACATCAGTTCCAATGTCCATTCGTGTGGCAGCGATAGATTGATGAGTAACACGACCGTCCATGATGAGCGGCATCCATCGGGAGATCTCCTCCCATGAATCCGAATAACTCATATCACAAAAAAGCGCGTTGTTGGTGAGTTGTTCATGCCTTTGTTTTAAAAAAGCGATGTTTTCATCACCCCACACAAAACTCATATGTGGCAGTTTCTGGATAAAAGTTTCCGGATCGATGATTTGTTTATTTTCTACCAGGTAGGACCAGAACTCTTTGGATCTTTCGAAGGCAGTAGCGATTTTTATCGCCTTGCTGATATCCACCTGGCCGTTGGATGACATCGGAGTGTAGTTGAGTTCACAGAATGCAGAGTGGCCAGTACCTGCATTGTTCCAGGCATCTGAACTTTCGAGTCCGACAGCGTCTAATTTTTCAAGTATAACAATAGATAAGAGTGGATTGAGCTCTTTTAATAAGATCCCTAAGGTACCACTCATGATACCCGCACCGATAAGGACGATGTCTGCTCTTAAGTTATTTTTCTGCATGGATTTTGAGCTTCCGGCTTTTTTTTAGTTCAAGACCAAATTCTTCTTTCCTTTTCGCTTTGAAGTCTTCCGCTAAATTTCCACCTTTTAAAATACCTCTTAGACTTTTAATATAATTTGCGGTTAAAGGCCTAAGGATTAGATCATTATCTCTTTCTATCAAGAGGATGCTGCAGCCTGCTTCCAGATGGTACTTTTTTCGAAAGTGTAATGGTATTAATATTTTACCGTTACCAGCAACCACAACAGTTTCCATATTAAGTGAATTTTTTAAAATATCAGGATTAATTTCTCAAAGTGCAAATTTAGCATTCCTCAGAATTTTAAGCCGAAATCACTCAAAAGGGCATTTACACTTACCTTTGCACCTTTATGAGTAAACACGGTCGCATTTTGGTCGCTATGTCTGGAGGTATCGATAGTACGGTAGCTGCCATGCTACTGCATGAACAAGGGTATGAAGTAGTAGGTATTACGATGAAGACCTGGGACTATGCCAATAGTGGTGGCAACAAAAAAGAAACCGGGTGCTGCTCACTCGACTCCATCAACGATGCCCGGGCTGTAGCCGTCAAAATGGGTTTTCA
Organism: Saprospiraceae bacterium; assembly: GCA_016709995.1. Classification (NCBI taxonomy): domain Bacteria; kingdom Pseudomonadati; phylum Bacteroidota; class Saprospiria; order Saprospirales; family Saprospiraceae; species Saprospiraceae bacterium. Next base: position 1,611,171 of record JADJLQ010000001.1, on the reverse strand, counting down.
TCATTTTATCATAGATATCCGCGAAGAATTTGGAGATTATGTGATTGATAATTTTGTTGAAGAATACCTTGCCGGCCGTACCCCCAATCCTTGTGTGCTATGCAACACACATATCAAATGGGAGTCTTTACTCAAACGAGCTGATGCGCTTGATTGCCAATCGATTGCTACAGGCCATTATGCCAGGATCAAAGATCTGGATGGTCGCAAGTATATATCCCGCGCTGAAGACACTTCTAAAGACCAATCCTATGTGCTTTGGGGGCTGTCACAGTCTTGCATGGAGAGAACCTTATTTCCTCTGGCTGAATATACTAAACCCGAAGTTCGGGATATGGCCTCAGAAAGGGGATATGACGAATTGTCTAAAAAGGCTGAAAGTTATGAAATTTGCTTTGTCCCTGACAATGACTACCGTGGATTTTTAAAAAGGCGCAAGCCAGAATTGGAAGCCAGTCTCAAAGGTGGCAAATACCTGGATATCCAGGGCAAAGAACTGGGCAGCCACGAAGGGTATCCGTTCTATACAATAGGCCAGAGAAAAGGCCTGGGTGTTCACTTCGGGGAGCCTATGTTTGTCACAGAGATCATCCCGGATAAAAATATTGTTGTGCTGGGTAGAGAAGAAGATTTGCAGAGCAATGACATGAAAGTCTATAGGACCAATTGGCAGAAATATGATAAGCCGGTAGAAATGGAATGTATCATCAAGATCAGATATCGTGATTCGGGCACCTGGGGTACTATTAAGACCAATGCAGATGGCACCACAGAGGTCAAGTTTAATGTAGCTGCTAAATCTATTGCACCCGGCCAATCTGCAGTATTCTTTGAAGGTGATGATGTCATAGGTGGTGGTATCATTCAATCAGGCAAACCCTTTTTAATGAACTAAATGGCAAGACTATTATATCTGTTTGTCATCATTATCCTGATTTCATGTGTGAAAAATGTGACAGAAGAGGTGGATATAAAGAGTGACAAGGCTTATTTTCCACTCCAGGTAGGTAAGTACAAAGAATACACTGTTGATTCCATCCTTTTTCGACAAGGTAGATTTTTAGATTCGGTTCGCACCCTGGTCAGGGAAGAAATCGTCAATATCACAAGCGATACAGTGGGTGATCTATACATTATTTTGAGATCTAATCGTAGGTTGACCACCGAGCCCTGGTCGCCTGCAGCCAGTTATACGGCACGCATTGCAGACTTCAAAGTCATACGCAATGAAGGCAATGTTCATTTTATTCCCATGGTATTTCCCATAGTCCTCCGTCAGCAGTGGGATGGCCTGGCACTCGTACAGACCGACCAAACTTACAATGTGCTAGGCGAATCCATAGAAATTTATCAAAACTGGGATCCCTTTCTCGTAGAAGCCGTTGACGAATCAGCTAAAATCGGTTCATTTCAGTTTGATCAGGTGATCAGTATATTACAGACAGATGAGGAGGACATTTTGGCCAAAAGATATTCTTTGGAGAAATATGCCAAAGGGGTAGGATTGATTTATAAAGAACTTACAGTACTTGATTGTAATAATACCATCAACCAATGCTCAGACAATGTTCCCTGGGGCCAGCGAGCCACCAAAGGATTTTTGCTCAAACAATTCATCACTAAGTATAATTAGGTGAAAAACGAATTTGAATCTCAATTGACCGCTATCGGTAGAGTCATTAAAACCGTTGGTTATAAAGGTGCTCTTATCATCGAATCATTTAATGGGTATGATGCCGTATGTGAAAATCTGGATAAATGTTTGATCCGGGTCAATGGTATCTGGGCTCCATTTTTTGTGTTAGAAATCAAAGATCATGGCGCGGACCTGGAAGTATTATTGGAAGATATTGATGAAAAGACTGCCAAACAACTCACTTTTCAGGAAATTTATGTGATGACCAAAGATCTGCCGGAACTGGAGGAAGACGAAGATGATGATGAATTGGACGGGTGGCTGGGTTTTACGATTATAGATGATCATTGGGGAATCATTGGAGTGATAGAAGAATTGAAAATACTGCCTGGACAAGAACTGGCAGTAGTCACTTATAAAGAAAAAAAAATATCCATTCCCCTGGTAGAAGATCTGATCTACGATCTCGATCTGGAGACTCAAACGATCAGGATGAATCTGCCGGACGGCTTGCTGGACTTATAAAAAATGTTCCACAGTACGAATAAGGTGCTTATCAGCGTGATGTCCTATCAACTTTTCTAATCTGTGACGGGCTTTTTCTCTGACATCATCATTGATATATGCAGCGATAAGTACCAGTGCATAGGACAACAGTCCAAGATCGTCTGTAAATCCCAGCACTGGAGTGAGGTCTGGTATGGCATCGATTGGACTGAGCAAATAACCTAATGCACCGATCACAATTGATTTGGCCCAAGCCGGTAAATCCTTACGTTTAAAAGCATAAAAAAGCAGCAAAGCTGAATACAATAGCCTAGTTCCGCCTTTTTTAAGAATTTGTTTGATCAATTTTACTTTTGTCATAAAAATCTAAATTACTATTATAACAAGATATCAGGGGTAATTAGTTGCTCTTTTAGACAGATTTGATGGTACTTTTGTAAGGTGAATCGAGTAGATAGTCGTTTAATTTATTACATACTTATATTTTTAATCTGCGCAAGTTGTAAGCCGGCGCTGGATATAGCTGATCAACGGCTTGAGGAAGGCACTTTTGTACTGCCCGGCTCTATCAGTATCACATCCAGTGTGGAGAATCATTATCCAGTGACTCTCCCGGGTATGATCTTCGTGCCTGGTGGCCAGGTGACACTTAGCGAACCCAGGTCACCTGCTGAAGTCACCGTAAGTGTGAAGGCATTTTTACTGGATAGTACAGAGGTCACCATTGCACAGTTCCGGTCATTTGTGCAGGCGACACATTATATCACAGATGCAGAAAAATTTGGCAATTCTGGAGTTTTTAGCATGGCCACCCGCGAATGGGCACTCATAGATAGTGCCAATTGGACTCGTCCAAGAGGATTAAACCTCCCTGTCGCCAAAGATGATGAACCTGTAACCCAAATCTCCTGGTTTGATGCTACTGCTTTCTGCAAGTGGAAAGGTAAGCGACTGCCTAATGAGATCGAGTGGGAACATGCTGCGCGCAATGGTCGCAATGATCAGAGCATCTATTCCTGGGGTGATGATTGGGAGACGGATACTTCCATCTTTGGCAATGTGTGGCAAGGTGATTTTCCCGAAGTCTTCAGAAATCTTGATGGTTATGAGACCGTTGCTCCTGTTGGTTCGTTTAGATCGTCTCCACTTGGTTTTAAAGATCTGTCAGGTAACGTATGGGAGTGGTGTGACAATTGGCGATTTGAGTATGAAGACCTGGCTACCGGTCACCATAGTCTTACAAAAGAAAAAGTAATTAAAGGAGGATCTTTTCTTTGTGCTCCAAATTATTGTCATGGATATGCCTTGAATTCACGGATGTTTACTACGCCGGAGACTAGTTTGTTTCATATGGGATGCAGGTGCGCCAAAGATGTTGAATAGAGGTATCCGGAAATCATTTAATGAATAGTCTTTTATCAAATTCAAATTTTTCCTTTTTAATGATTTTGACTTTTTTAAAGTCAGGATAAGCTGGGTTGATCAAAAAGTTATATTCTCCCGGTACGATCACGGAGGGTACTTTAAGTGTCAACACTTCCATGGAGGCTACAAATCGATCGCCGATCAGTTGAGTAGTATGTGCCGGAGGTATAGATTTCCAATCTGTTGGAAGTGCGGGCGATAGGGTAATCAGTGAATGATCAGGTAGTTCAACGGAGATCAATTCGTAGTCCAGGGGTACATTTCCCAAGGGTGTATGAACAGCGATTTCTGCCGTACATAGTGCTCTTGACTCGCTACAGTATAACAAAGCAGTGCCTTTGCTATTCCAGCGACCCCCACTTTTTTCAGCTCCCTTGCCTGTAAGGTCATGGGCATAAATTGATTTGCTTAATCTGAATACGATCATGCCAATACACCATGCTCGATTCGAGTCAGTTCATCTATCAGAAGATTGATGCCAAACGTACTGTCAAACAATGATTTAGGTTTTATATTTCCCAGGGCAAGATTTTCGGTATTCAACCAGAGGTCAAATTTGGGCTCATTGCCAAATACTTCAGCACCTTTTTTGTACAATAATACTATCTCAATAAACTTCTCCGATTGAACAGGGGCCAGTGATTTTTTGTCTTTAAGGTAGCGTTGCATAGTGCGCTCAGAGATGTGCAGAAAATCAGCCCATTCTATCAGGCTTAATGAACTCTTTCGGGCATATCGAAGAAAGGTATTAAAATCTATTCCCTTCCTTACCTGCTTTATCAGGGACAAGATATTAATGTCATCTATCGAACTATAGGGTAGGTTGGTGTTAAAGATATTCAGTGCTTTCATCTCTAAGGGATATTTTAAAAGCAAAGATACGCTAATTGTCGGAGTAAAAGCGACAAATGTCGTTATAGCCTCGGTAAAAATGTAATCAGGGTGCTGGAGTAGCGACTTTTTCTTCGATCTTGGCCAATAGATTTTCCAGTAATTTTTTCACCTCTTTCATGGACTTGACTTGATCTCTGCCGAGTATCAGACTTTCGTTGCTTTGTTTTAAATGCCAGTCTTTTTTGTATTCGTAAGTGCTCAGTAATTTTAAAAAGCTTTGAAAAAATGGAGTTTCGAAAAAACTCGATTTGGCATTGCCAAGGAAATATCCTCGTAGCCTATTGTTTTTGAATAATATACGCTCCATCCCCAATCGTTTTCCGATCCATCTGATGCGCAGTCCCTCGAAAAGTTCGATAACCTGGCGGGGTAGGGGGCCGAACCGATCTTTTAATTTTTCTGAAAATTTGATAATGGCTTCTTCGTCTGTGAGCGCATCCAATTCAGTATAAGTGCTTAATCGCTCCTGAATGTTTTGAATATAGGTGTCAGGTATCAATAGTTCTACATCCGTATCGATTGTACAATCCCGTACATAATCTTTTTTCTGAGCCAATTCATCTTTAAATACCTCTTTAAAATCTTCCTCCTTGAGTTCTTGTATCGCTTCATCCAGTATTTTCTGATAGGTATCAAAACCTATATCTGATATAAAACCGCTCTGTTCTCCACCCAACATATTGCCAGCTCCACGAATGTCAAGATCCCGCATCGAAACATAAAATCCACTCCCCAGGTCCGAATATTCTTCGATCGTCTTGAGTCGCTGCCTGGCTTCGGAAGTCAGGGTTGATACCGGAGGAGCTATCAGGTAACAATAAGCCTTTTTGTTGGATCTGCCGACCCTACCACGCAATTGATGGATATCACTGAGTCCGAATTGATGAGCATTATGAATAAACATGGTATTGGCGTTGGGGATGTCCAGACCCATTTCTATGATATTGGTGCTGACCAACACATCAAATTTTCGATCGATAAAATCTAATAGAGCTTGTTCCAGATTTTTAGGTTCCAGTTGGCCGTGAGCGATCCCGAACTCGACGGAAGGGCACTGTTCGCGAAGCATCATAGTCAGCTCAGGAAGAGAAGCTACCCGATTATGCACGAAAAATACCTGGCCACCCCGATTGACCTCATAGTGTATGGCATCGCGGATAGTTGCTTCATCAAAGGTGATGCGCTCGGTATGTACCGGTTGTCGATTGGCAGGAGGCGTTCTCATCACAGACATATCACGGGCTGACAACAATGAAAACTGAAGAGTCCTGGGGATGGGAGTCGCTGTCAATGTCAGGGTGTCCACATTGACTTTGCGTTTGCGCAGTTTTTCTTTGGCACTAACCCCAAATTTTTGTTCTTCGTCTATGATGAGCAATCCCAGGTCTTTGAATTGCAGTTCCTGGGCCAGTAGGGCATGGGTGCCAATAAGAATTTCTACTTTGCCTTCTTTGGTGCGAGCCATGATCTCCTTCTTTTCTTTGGCACTTCTAAATCGATTGATATAATCTATTTTGACATCAAACTCCTTGAGGCGGTCGCTAAAAGTCTTATAGTGTTGCGAAGCCAGGATAGTTGTGGGTACCATTATAGCCACCTGCTTGCCGTCCAGAATGGCTTTAAACGCGGCACGGATGGCCACCTCGGTCTTGCCAAATCCAACATCACCGCATACCATTCGATCCATGGGGTATTCCTTCTCCATATCTGCCTTGACCTCTTGGGTAGATCGGAGTTGATCTGGAGTGTCTTCATAAATAAAGGAGGCTTCCAACTCATGTTGTAAGTAATTGTCCGGGGCAAAGGCATGACCTTTGCTAGCTCTTCGGGCCGCATACAGTTTGATGAGTTCCTGTGCTATGTCTTTTACCTGTCGTTTGGCTTTTCGTTTAAGATTGGCCCAGGTATCACTCCCTATTTTGTTTAGAGTGGGCTCCGTACCTTCCTTGCCTACGTGTTTGCTGATCTTATGAAGCGAGTGGATGCTGACATAGAGCAAGTCATTGTTTTTAAAAACCAGCCTGACGACCTCCTGGGTGCGCCCATTGATTTCTATTTTCTCCAAACCTGAGAACCTTCCAATACCATGATCGATATGGGTCACATAATCCCCTGGTTGCAATTCTTTGAGTATTCTGATAGTCAGTGCTGAATCTTTTTGATAACCTTCTTTTAACCTGTACCGGTGAAATCTTTCGAATATCTGGTGATCGGTATAACAAAGTATTTTATTTGTGGGATCCACAAAACCTTTATGGATGGCGATGGGTACTGGTAGCAATGAAATATCTGCCTTTAGGTCTTTGAGGATTGCAGCCAGCCTCACTAATTGTTTGTCATTGTCTGAAAAAATATAACAGGCATATCCTTCCTCCTTTCTCAATTTCAAATCCTGAATCAGTAGATCAAAATTTCGATTAAAACTGGGTTGTGGTTGCGACTGCCATTTGATGGTTAGGAGTTCATGGGTTTCCAGTTCGGGTTTTTCCTGGTAAAAAACCATATTATAAGCAAGTATAGATCCGGTGATTTCACGCGGAAACAAAAATGCCTTTTCTCTAAATATTTTAGAAAAGGTAGATTGTTGTTCATCTTCTTTGTCAAATACTTTTACTGAATGGCTTTTTTCAAAACATTCTTGTAACCGATCCAACAAGTATTGCATATCTGCAGCCCATATAGTTGACTTGTCCGGTAATATCTCGAATAGGGATACTTTGTCTTCATTGGCAAACTCAGTATGAATATTGGGCAAAATGCTGACCTTGGCGAGATGCCTGATGGAGAGCTGTGACTCCGGTTCAAAGATCCGGATACTTTCTACTTCTGTATCAAACAACTCTACCCGGTAAGGATAATCGTTGGCATATGAAAAAATATCTACAATGCCTCCGCGGATTGAAAACTCACCTGGTTGTGTCACAAAATCTGTACGCTGAAAACCATATTCTGTCAATAGGTCCATGACAAAGTCCAAATCCAATTGATTCCCTTTCTCTATCAGAATCCTGCTTTTATTCAGCGCCTTTGGATTGACTACTTTTTCAAACAACGCTTCCGGAAAAGTAACGATGCAAAGTGATTTTGAATTGGGATTGGCCAGTTGATTGATGACTTCAGTCCTTTCGATCACCTGGTTTTGCCTAATCTCTTCAAACTTGCCTGGTACCTTGAACGAATCAGGAAGGAACAATACCGGGACCTCCTTTTCAATCAAATGCTGCAGGTCATTATAGACATAGGCAGCTTCCTCTTTGGTCTTATTGATGATGATATGGGTCCCTTGATGGTGTAGAATGGTTGCAGCCAGGCAAAAGGATTCCATTGCACCGGTCATACCCGTAATGAATATTTTGGCCGGTGAGTCATTCAGAGCAGTTGAGATTTCAGTTACTCGCGCATCTTGCCGATAGGTACCCAGCAAGTGACTCAGATTTTCCACGAAGCAAAGATAGGAAAGTAGTAATGAGATCAACCGATTTATTGTCATGTATCTACAGAGTGGTCAGGTTGTAACAACAGATTTTTATTCTTAGATGTTTTTGAGAAAATTATTTATACTGTACTGATATTCTTACTGTTATGAAGTGTATTAGCACCGAGTGCCATGAGTGAATAACTGTTAAAAAAGGTTCAATATGCAACCCTGCATGGATAATCACTTTCTTTGAAAGACATATAAATTCAAATCTTGAGAAACCAATTAATCAATATTATATCCTATTCATTATGAAAAAAATCTATCTATTTGTTGTCCTGGCTCTCATCAGTGTGTTATCATTCTCCTCCTGTGAAAAAATTGAAGGACACGGTCCCATCATCTCCGAAATCAGGAACCGGACAGGTTTTGAAGGGCTACGAGTCTCAGTATGTGGACAAATAAATTTCCAGGTATCCCCATTATACAAAGTGGAAGTATTGGCACAAGCCAATATACTTGATGAGTTAGAAACAAAAGTTGACGGTGCAGCTCTCGAAATTAAATGGTCCCATCCACTTCGAGTTCGCAATTGTGAGGACATCACCATCAATATATCTGGACCCAAACTTCGGTTTATTTCCAACAGTGGATCTTCAGACATTCAAGTACTTGGCTTTGTATCTCATCCTAAACTGGAATTGACTAGTAGCGGGTCAGGTAGCATTAATATCGATCAGATCGAGATCTCTGATGAGTTGGAGGCTAAAATTAGTGGTTCGGGACAGATCTTCATAGCCTCGGGTTTGGCAGATAGGTCTACTTTGTATGTCAGTGGATCCGGTGAGATGGATTTAAGTCAAGTAGAGACAGCCATCAATAATTCTCATATCTCCGGGTCTGGCAATGTGACTGTCAAAGTCAGTGAATATCTCGAAGCTCATATATCTGGAAGTGGTGATGTCTATTATTATGGTCGCCCACGTATCGAGACCAAGATCTCAGGATCAGGCAGGGTGAAGGGATTGTAATAAATTAGACGGTAGGGTCGAAGTTGTCTGCTGTTATCTGCTGGCAGTAACCCACATTTAGAGTCGGTTTTTCAACCTCGACTGGGTTAACGAGACTTACGAGTTCAAAATTTTTAAATAGGCAATCCAGTGCCTTACATGCTCTTTAAACTGGCTGGCCATGACTCAGGATATTTGGGCTCAATGATTTAAATCATGAACTACCCAGGCATTCAATAACTGGGATAAAGTCACTTCACCAAACGCAGGATGGATTCCAGGTCTGTTTAGGTCTGTTTGCTGGAAATCAAAAGCTTTAAGTCTCTCAAGGTTAGCCCTTCTTAAAATGCTAAAAGTGTTCAATAATTCGGTCAAAGATTTATCCTTATTACTTTCAAACTGCGCGTACCTGTCAAAGGGTGTAAAGTTTTTGTCTGCCTGATCAGACATAATCAAAGCTATTCGTTCGATCCATAGTGATTAGCTTCAGGTTTAAAAGTCAAGTTTTTCTGTCGATCAAAGGTCAAAACAAGCCCAGATAAGCAAAAAAAAAGCCGTCACGATAACGAAACGGCTTCAGAAATTTATTTAGAGTAAGCTTATGCGTCACCAAATTTTTTGACCAGCCAGATCACAAACGCTACTGTTCCAAACAACCAACACAAACTAGCTAAAAGGCCTAAAAATCCACCTCCTAAAAATCCACCACCAGTCACAACTGCGGCAGCTATAATCCAAAGCAATAATCCTGCTCCCCAACCAAAAACACCAAACCACAACCACTTATTAACCGGATCTTGAAAATCTACAGCATTTTTAGCCATTTTTTTGGTCATGAACTTCTGAACCATCCCAATTCTCTTTTGAGTTCTTACCTGCTTTCTTTCAATTTTTTGAATTTCTTTGGCTTCAGCTTTGGTCAAAGCTTTAGAATTTACCATACTGATTTTCTTCTCAACTCCATTACCAGGTACCAGATTGGCTACCGTATTTGTCGCTAAAGATAATTGTACCAGAAGGACTAAGGACAAGGCAATGCTAAATAATCTACTTTTCATAACAGGTTTTTTTAAATGTTTCCGGTACGAAATTATAATTAATTCTTAAGGAAAAAGAAATATCATAGTTAATTTTTTTTCTTTTTTACCAAAGTATTCATACCCAAAAGCCATGCCAGAATAAAACAGAGGCCTCCCAGTGGTGTGATGGCCCCTATCCATGCGGGAAGATTAGGCATAAGGCTTCTTAAGGATAAGAGGTACAGTGATCCCGAAAATATCAAAATCCCTATCAATGCCATAATGGCGCCTTTATATAAGGTTTTGTCCAGTGGTTTCCATATTAGATAGCTTAATGCCAAAAAAGTATGATAGAAATGGTATCTGTTTGCAGTCTGATAGGTGGCCGCAGCTGCTTCATCCATATATGGTTTAAGAGCATGTGCTCCAAACGCCCCAAGCACCACTGCCAGAGCTCCAACTGCCATGGTGATCATCATTAAATTTCTATTTTCCATTGAATAGGCTTTTTATGTTGTTTTAATAATAATTCATTTGTTTTTGAAAAATGTTTGCACCCAAAAAAAGCCCCTCCTGCCAGGGGTGAAGGATGTGCTGCCTCCAGGACAAAATGTTTCATTTCATCGATCAATACCTTTTTGTTTTTTGCATAATTCCCCCACAACAAAAAGACCAATCCATCTTTTTTGGCAGAAAGTGTTTTGATCACTGCATCCGTAAAATCCTGCCACCCACTTTTTTGATGAGCGCCTGGCCTGGATTGCTCTACAGTCAGGATAGCATTGAGCAGGAAGACTCCCTGGTCAGCCCAGCTGGTCAAATCTCCGTGTGTGGCAATCGGGATCTGCAGATCAGTATTGAGCTCCTTGTAGATGTTTTTGAGGGAAGCAGGTATGGTAATTTGCTTGGGCACTGAAAAACTCAATCCCATTGCTTGCCCTGCTCCATGGTACGGATCTTGTCCTAATATCACCACCTTGACCTGATCGAATGGGCAATGGTCAAATGCATTGAATATCAGAGGACCCGGAGGATATATAATTTTTTTGTTCAATTTTTCCTGGCGAAGAAATGCCCGCAACTGTTGAAAATAGGGCTTTTCAAACTCGTCTTTTAATACATTTTTCCACGAAGGATGAATATTTACTTCTGCTGCCATTAATCAAATTAACTATCTATTATTCAATTATTTAAGTAGTAATAATGAGTTCGATTCACTTTCGAATTTTATTTGAATTCATTTTGTATCAAGGTGGTCATTACCTTATAGGCTTCGTCCCAGCCGGGATGATACTTTTTGAGTAATTCCATATGTTTTGCCAGTACCAGGTTATCTTTTCTTCGTGCCGGTCCAGTCTGTGCTTCTCTTGGGGACATGGTCTTAATTTTAGCGCTGGTCTCTTCGATGAGGGGCAGGAGGATGTCGAAATCTATATTTTGAGCTGCCAAAAGTTGGTATGCCATCAAATATAAATAATTCGGGAAATTATTGACCATGACAGCTGTAAGATGAATATATCCCCTGGTTTCATCAGAGATCACCAACACCTTTTTACTGATCAAAGAAGCAAGTGCTTTTATCATTCCTGCATAGCGGGGTGTGGATCCAGTCACCAATAAGGGGATATTGGCATAAGACATTTTTTTTGATTTGGTAAATGTCTGCAATGGATACAATACGCCATGATTTTTAAAATAAGGACTCAATACTTCACATCCTACGCTACCCGCTGTATGGACTATCAAAGCTGTCTCAGGAAGAATCGATTTTAATTGAAGGGTTACTTTTTCGATCTGGTCATCCTGAACGGCAATCAGGTAGAGATGTGCTTGTGTATTGAGTTCTTCAATGGAGGCAGTCCAGGCACAATGTAGTTTAGTGCCTAAAGATCTGGCGTGCGCCTTTGTTTTGCTAAAAACCTGTATTATCGGGTAATCTCTCTGGTTGCTGATTGCTTTGCCCAAATGAGTCGCTACATTGCCTGATCCTATCAATACTATCTTAAGCCTCAGGATGACAGCCATGGTCTATACTTTTCGTAACCATCGCCTGATACCACTGAGCAACAATCCAGCGAGCATCAGAAGTGTGCCAAACCAAAACATATTGATGCCGGGAAACAATATAGATTGGACAACTATCAAATCATTTCGGGGAGCTTTCTCTGCTATCTCCAGATCAATGCTATCATCACCGTGATAATCCAAAAATCCAATGGTTACACTTTCTTTCTGAGGATCTATTTTGAGACAAGTCAATCGGATTTTTTGATCAAAGTTATAATCATGCACCAGATGGATTTCACTCTTACGGATGATAAATATAGGCTCAGCAGGTACCTTTTTTCCTGATGGGGTGGTGATTTCCAATCGGGCACTGACAGCGATATCACCCTCTTTTGATGCATACCTGGCGGCGTCTATATTTTTGTCAAATCCAAGAAATTTTATAGTGTAACCATCTATAGCTTCGGATTCATTTTCTTTTAATTCGAGTTCATGTCCCTGGGAGAGGGAGGGATAAAATGATTCAAGACTCTGAGGGCTGATCCTGACCTTAAGACCAAGATTGTTTTGAAGGTCAGGGAGGGTATAATACAGTTCTTCCCTCGAAATAATCGCGGGGTTGGATCTATATGTCTGGCTATCATTTAACTGATGAAACTCAATATTTGCTTCGACAATATCATCCCCAGGTATCGGGATATAGTCTGGATGAGCAGTTTTATTTTTTGCCCCTGTATAGATGCCGAAAGCACCACTCAGGAAAAAAGTGTCCCCTACAGCTACATGATAGGATTGATATTTCATCGCAGCTTCAGATTTGTCAGCAGCTTCCCGGTTCATCATCGTTGGCGGCAACCAATTGACGAAAGTATAAAGGTCTTTTGTAAGGCTTCGGTGTATGGAAGGATTAGTGGAAGGTGCTTGATTTTCACTTCGGCTATATACTAAGGTAGGTCTTGATACAAAGGATTTGACCGTAGTGCCATTTTCAGCTTTCTGATCAAATCGAAGATCAAATTCCCTGTTGAACGGATCGAGCAGGGTGTCTCCCTGGTAGGTGACTTCAAAATCTTTGATCGTCATAGGTGCCCCTTTGATTAGCACCAGGTTTTTCATATAGTCATCCGTCTTAAACCCCTCTATCAGGTCGGATTGAGCGAAAAGATTGGTGGAGATGATCTGCTTATTCAGCCCGGTGGCCAGGATGCCGAGCACCATCAAACCAAAACCAAGGTGAGAGATCGCAGAACCGGCCATTTTAAGATTGCCACGTAGAAAGGTGACCAGGTAGGTGATATTGGTGACTATGGCAAAAATACCAGCGAATTGAAGCACAAAATGCTGCCAGGAGGGTTCGTTGAAAGCTTTGACAGAAGCGATAAATGCTATCGATGCCAATCCAAGTGAGATTGATATTAATTTTAAAAAGCGCGATTTGTATGTATCCCAATGTGCATCCTTGTACCTTAATAGTTCTGAAATGCCACTTAAGAAAGACACTAATACTGCGATCCAGAGCTGATACCTATTGTGATGTCCTATTTGATCCACGATCACCTGGCCGGTAAAGGAAGGACTCAATGATTTAGCTATTTTATTGAACACCGGCAAGGAGGTAGAACTGGTAATCAATACCGCTGAAAACAATAAAATCATCGCCCCGATAAACATCCAGTATTCACGGCTATTGATTTTATCTTCCTCTGTAGGCTTTTCGATGTATTTTTTATTTCTAAAGAAAAGGACCATCCCAATCCCTGCAAAAACCACAGCCATTAATACCAGCTGCCATTCCAGGCCCATGTCAGTGAAGGCATGCACACTCGAATCACCCAGGACTCCACTCCTGGTGAGATAAGTAGAATACAATACCAGTATAAAAGCCAATAGATAATAAAGATAGGTGGTGCCAATAGCTCTGTGTGTAGCCCTGGCTATCATATTGGTGTGAAGTCCTGCCACCAGCATGATCCATGGCACAAGTGACATATTTTCTACAGGGTCCCAAGCCCAATATCCCCCAAAACTCAACGCTTCATATGCCCAGGCGCCTCCCATCAATATGCCAAGACCAAGGATAAATGATGAAAATAGTGCCCACTCTTGAGCTGGTTTTAGCCAGGCACGGCTCTCTTTTTTATACCAGCCGGCGAAAGCAAATAGAAATGGTACTATCGTGGCTGCAAAGCCAAAAAACAGGGTAGGGGGATGAATCGTCATCCAATAATTTTGTAACAGAGGATTGAGGCCATTGCCTTTGATCAAAGATACATAATCGGGATTTTGGAATAAAGGTGCATTATAGGTCTCCCTCACGAGGAGGCTGGGGCTGGATCCTATTTTGATAATATGCTCCCCCCATCCCAAGTAGAGGCCCAACAACATAGAAAAAAGAAATACCTGGAGTAAACTCAAAATGCCCATAACAGGACTTTCCCATTGTTTGGAGGTCTTGATCAATATCAGACCAAGGACCACATTCCAAAACATCCAAAGTAAAAAACTACCTTCCTGCCCTTCCCAAAAAGCGGCAAATATGTATTTAAATTTAAGATCATCTGAGATATGATGTCTGACATACTCATACTCGTAAAAATGATGGATCATGGCATAGAACAAAAGCCCGACCGTGACCCATACCATGATGGATTGAGCTAAAAACGAATATCTGGCATATTGCAGCCAATTACTTTGATTGGTACGGGCAGATCTGAAGAATGCTATGAAAGCATTGAGGCTGGCTAAAAAGCCGAGGATTACGGCAGCATGAATGATATATCCAACCCACAGATGTTCACCTACATAATTTATGGGCGGCATCTTAGATTTGTTTTTTCATGTAGATTTCTTCGTCTTTGTATTTAGACGGGCATTTGAGTAGAACTTCATTGGCGACGAAGTCATCTCCTTTCATTTCACCGGTCACTACGATTTGTTCTGACCTGTCAAAATCCTGAGGCTTGCCCTGCAAAAGGATGACTTTTTTCTCCTGGCCTTTTGGGTCTCTTAGGTAAAAAGAAAAATAATTTGGGTTTTCTTCAGGATTGTAATACATCTCCTTGTCTTTGGCTAGAAGACCAGCTACTTTGACTCTTTGGTTGCGTTGCGTAGCCTCAGCAAAAGTGGCATAACTGCTCACATCCCTGGACAGAGAAAAAAATATACCGATACTCACCAAAATAAGTATGCCGGCGATGATATTGAACTTATTCATATTGAAGGTTGATCTTCGCAAATTTACGCTTAATGCCAGTCATATTCAAAATTTACTTATGGCTCCACCAGATCAAAAAACAGGTAGTTCAACTGGCTGCAAGATTCCGTCAAGCTAGTTACATAACAATTATTTCATATACAAAAAGGAATAGATGGGCTTAATAATAGTAATTTAGGGTTCTAAACTCTTCATTATGCGCTGGAGAAAATTTGATGGAACCACCATAGAACCTCCAATCCTGGATGCAGTAGAAGCTACCCTGGTCAGAGAATCTGAAGCAGGCAATAAATTAAAGGTCTGTATCGGTACAGACTCTGAAGTGAGGCAAGATGGTATAGAGTTTGCAACCGTCATCGTTTTTTTGAGAGAAAAAAAGGGAGGATTTATGTTTATTCGAAATCAGCATAAGTCTAAATTGATGAGCATAAAAGAGCGTATGATTACAGAAGTCTCCATGTCTGTAGAAATAGCTTACCATCTTTGTGATTTGTTGGATCTGTACCATGTCGAGTTGGAGGTCCATGCTGACATCAATACGGACCCTCATTTTAAATCCAATGAAGCCTTGAAAGAAGCCATGGGCTATATATTAGGTATGGGTTTTGTCTTTAAAGCCAAACCCGATGCATTTGCTTCGAGCTACTGTGCTGATAAAGTAGTTTGATTTTCAACCCAGTGCCCATAGTCATCCGTGCAATTTACAGCTGACCATGTAATGGCTGGTAATTGATAGGGATGATGCCTGGTAATCGCTTTAATGACCTCTGGCACTAAATCCGGCATCGTTTTCATGATCACTAAAATTTCATTTTCGCACTGGCTTTTATCTTCCCAATAGAAATAGCTTCTGGCTTCGATGAGGTTGGCACAAGCGATCAATTTTGATTGAACCAAATCCAGAGCGATATGATCCGCAACATCTTTGCCCGCATAGGTAGTGTGTATCTCTGCGATTATGACCATGGCTGTTGATGATAGTTGACCAGGTTGTCCATAGGTCGCGCAAGAATATTGCCGCAAATCAATCGATTTTCTTCAAGACAGGCTTGTAAAAAGGTCTTAAAATGATAAGCTACAGAACCTACAAAATGTATGGGGGTGGTATGATAATCCTGGTACTTTGACAGATTAGCATCCACCAGGTCCTGAAAGTTTTTTTTCATCAACTTTTGAATAAATGGATGCTCTATGTGGAGAGAAGCAAAGGGCATGAAGCTGGCCAGGTAGGTATTGACCGCTCTGGTTTTATCATATAATTTTTGCAATAACAATTCATGGCGGCCACCTACAAATGTTTCAAAAGGAACGATCAAATCTGAAGGCATATCCCTGAAAAAATAAGCCCTGATGATCAGTTTGCCAAAATAATTGCCACTGCCTTCATCGCCCAGCAGATAACCAAGATTAGGTACTGAGTCGATAAAAAGCTGTCCATCATACAGACCACTATTAGAGCCTGTCCCTGTGATGACAGCAATGCCTTTTGATGTTCCGCACGTAGCTCTGGCGGCAGCTAGCAGGTCAGTCTCTACCTGAATAGATGCATGTGTAAATACCCTGGACAATAAACCCTTTACTTCGTTTTTTTTAGATTGCTCACCACAACCAGTCCCATAATAGGTTACTTGATTTACCTTTTGATTAATGTGGTGGGGTGTTTTTTTTATTAATTCGGTATAATAGGAGCCATGATCATGCGTATAAGGATTAAACCCTGATACTTCCAGATATTGCACCTCCCCATCCGTTGAAATAAATGCCCAGTCTCCTTTGGAAGCTCCACTATCACAAATTGCAATCATGCATCAATAACTTATATTAGAAAATAATGTTACAAACTTAGCATTTTCTCTTGGTCTGCCGATGATTTTCCAGTTTCCATCATATTGAATCATAGAAGGAAAATATTTTCTTCCGACCGAAATCACATCTATATCCATCATCACATCAAAAGAATAGGCAATTGTCTTGCCTATGATCCGGTATTTTCTTTTTACAATTTGATGGGTGGACTGGTCAAACCAGGTCTGCAATTTTTTGATCACTGTTTTGCTTTCTTTTTTATCCCTGTATTCTGGTTTTAGGTCAATGGTGAATCGATAACAAGCCTGTTGGTTAATTTCCTCAAAGGCAATGGAATAGTCATAATATTGCATCATATCCTTTTCAAAAATAGTGGTCTTACTACCCAACAAAGGCACTCTGACATCTACTCCGGGAGAAAACATGAGTTTTTTTAATTCTGCTACATGCCGCTCCATCCCTTTTGGTTTATCTTCATTTAGCGACGATACAGTATCCACACACGACAGACCGTGTGTAAAAAATAATCGATCATATAACTTGGCGGTATAATAATGATAGTCACCTGTTTTCTCATAAAAATCACCTTTAACCACCTTGTCTGATTCAATCATCTGTCTGCATGGAGCAGTATAGGTTTGCCTGGCTCGGCTGTTATAGGTAGCGGCAGGTTGCTTTTTTTTAGGAAAAAATTCGACCCAATTTGAAAAATCGTAAGAAGCGGATCGTAGATTTTTAAAAGCTGAATAAAAACTTTGATCAGTTACGATATAGGTTATAAAACTGTCTATATCTAGCTCCTGCTGGCTGGCAATTACGGTGATAGAATCAAGTGTGATAAATTGTTTGATGGCATCAATATCTTGCCCTTGCAATCTATTATCGAACCCAAGAAGTATTAAGGTGAATAAATAAATACTTTTAAATAAATAAGTCATAATAGATCGACCATTTATTCTTCGAGCCAAAAATCCTCCATATCTGTTGCAGAAGGATCTTTAAAATCATCGATGTCACGACGCTCTTTTTTGGTAGGTCTGCCTACGCCTTTATCTCTGACTTCTGCTGCTCCTTTACCAACGAACCAGGATTTGTATTTATTGAGTTCGTCCTCAGGAGTAAGATTTTCATAATAGTTTTTCGCCAGGGTGGCGCTGACTCTTTTTTCTAATAAGTCTTTGACTTTAATCTGTAATCTGAATCCTTCTTTGAATACAATCAACAGGTCACCCACTTTAATATCATGGGAAGGTTTAAGATAGGATTCAGCTAACTTGACTTTTCCTGCTTTGCAGGCATCCGTAGCGATGGTACGGGATTTGAATAACCTGATGCTCCAAAGCCATTTGTCCACTCTTACACCATCCATGATTATTTGGAATAATTTTATTTGTATTTAATGGAGAGAGTTATACTCCCATCCGGTTTCGTTTGGCCAGGTATGCCTGTAGTATAGGTTTGTACCCTTTAGTGATATCCGCTTCGATGAGTTCGATTTTAAATTGCAGACAATTCATTCGGATTTGTTCCTGCACTTTAGACATTTGAAGACGGTATTCTTTCTCTACTTCTTTCGGCCGCAACCTGATTTTTTCTCCCGTCTCAAGATCTATAAAGAGGTGTGGCCGGTTTTCGTATTGAAATTCGATCTCTTTACTATGATCCACTGTGTGGAATAATATCACTTCATGTTTATTATGTTTAAGGTGCTGCAAGGAAGCGAATATCTCATCCAGATGGGTTGGGTCTTCCATCATATCCGAAAAGATGATGACCAGGGATCGTTTGTGTATCCTTTCCGCAATTTCGTGCAATACTTCTGCTGCGTTGGTGGTACGGAGTTCGCCTGGTTGTTGTAATTGTTTTTCAAGATGACTCAATAATAGTTTGTAATGGGCCGTACTCGATTTAGCTTCCGTATGGATTTTTAAGGTGTCATCAAACAAGTCGAGTCCAAATGCATCACGTTGTCTGCGAAAAATATTCATCAAAGAGGCAGCCCCCAACGCCGAAAAAATAAATTTGTTTTGAGTATCATTGGCATCATGGAGGCTACTGATTGGAAACTGCATCGAAGAGCTCGCATCGATCACCAATTGGCATCGGAGATTGGTCTCTTCCTCAAAACGCTTGGAGTACATTCGATCAGTGCGGGCATATACTTTCCAGTCAATATTGCGGGTGCTTTCTCCTTGATTGTAGATCCTGTGCTCTGCAAACTCCACTGAAAAACCATGAAATGGACTTTGGTGCAGACCTACGATAAATCCTTCCACCACCTGATTAGCCAATAATTCTAATTTGCTTATTTCCCTGAGTCCGGGTTGTTCTAATGATACCATGTACCTTCAAAGATATGGATTTGTATTGTTGTGGTGGGGAAGACAATTCATCAGATCAGGTGTCAGAAGCACTTTTTAAGAATTATCCATTCGGTTCACTATTTTTATACTATGAAATCAACTGTTTTAGGATTAAGAACCTGTATCATTAAAGTAGCGAATCTGCACGCAGCCAAAGCATGGTATACTGAGGCTTTCCAAGCGGAGCCTTATTTTGATGAACCTTTTTATGTTGGTTTCAATATTGGCGGTTATGAATTAGGTCTGGATCCTAATGGATTCAATGAAGCATCCCGGTCTAACACGACGATTTACTGGGGTGTAGAGCAGATTCAGAATGAGTTTGATCGCCTTCTGGGCCTGGGTGCTACTGAAATCGAAGCTCCAAATAATGTCGGAGGAGAATTGATGGTGGCTACAGTGTCTGATCCCTGGGGAAATTTAATAGGGTTGATCTATAATCCTGAGTTTAAACTCGAATAATTAAGCTTTAAGCTGTTATAAAGCGAGTTTTAAAGATAGACTGTGACTACCACTCCAGGGATTGCTTGCCCGATAGCCATAGTCAATACCTAATCGCTGTTTGCTGTCTTTTTTGAAGGGAGCTTCGATGCCAAACCCAGCGGATAGACCCGTATAGACATTTTTTTCATCGGCACCACCTTGTGAAAGTTGATGTTTATACCCCCCTCGCAGGTAAAACACTTTATTGAATCCATATTCAAGGCCTCCACCTATTTCGTCACTGGAAAAGGAATTTGCGGTAAAATTCGCCACAATCGATAATCGATTTCTTTTGTCAAAATTTAGGTCATAAGAGGTACCTATATTTAACAAAGAGGGTAACTCAAATCCGGCAGACCGTTGGTCAAAAGTCAGATTATAGGGTACATCTCCTTCCGGACTGTTGCCTTGAAATGATAGGCCTTCGCCATTAAATCGCATCGGCGAACCTACATTGCGAAGGGAGATTCCAAATTTAAAATTGTCTTCAGGACCATTCACATATTGGACCCCCGCGTCAAAAGCAAATCCAAATGCGCTTAAATCTGAGGTCGACTCAGATATGCCGCGCACCAGGATACCTACAGAAACCTTGTTTTCAAAAGTGTAAGCATAACTAAGTCCCAGGTTGAGAAAGGTAGGAGAATAGGTAGCTCCGGTCCCTTCAGGCAATTGTGTCGTAGTGACATTAATATCCCCTAGATCCATGGCAACCAGCGTAAATCCAAAAGCGCCACTCGTACCCATCTTCTGTGCAAATCCCAGGGCATTAATTGATATACCAGATCCTCTAAGATATTGGGTATGGCCCATTAAAAGCTCGGTTTTGTTAATTCTGGCTAGTCCTGCAGGATTGAGCCAAAGCGATTCTACACCCCATACCATCGAGGTCGTCATGCCATGCAAGCCAGCAGCACGAGCCCATGGATTGATTGTCAATTCATAGGCACCAGCCTCACCCTGGCGATCTGGGTTACCTGCATTTATTTGCTGACACATGACTATGGTCAGACCGGCTATGAAGTAAAAACAATTTCTTCTCATCATGTCACAATTTATAAACCAGTCGGGTCAAACTTTCGATTGACATTAAACCATTTAATCGTAGTCTCTCCGATACCTTCCGCAGCTATATGTACCAGGTAAACTCCACTTGCTATAGGTATTCCTTTTGCGTTTTTCATATCCCATTCAAGATCAGGCGCATATCGTGTGTTGAGTACTGCGGGATTGTTTCTGTCTTTGATAGGAATATCTTTTTCATCCCTTTTATATTGCCTGATAAACCTGCCGTCCAGAGAATAAATGGTCACATTGCATTTAGCAGGCAGGTTGGTGATCTTGACAATATTGGAAAACTGTGTGGTTTCGTAAGCTGAATAGGCATAATATGGATTGGGTACCATATTGATTCTTTTCAAAGCGGCCGGGATCTCGGCTCCATTCAGCGCTTGACTTTCCTGACCACTAAAATTGAACATATATGAAGGGTACCCTTTGGCAGAATTAGTACCAACAGAAACATTGTAGGGGTTATCTACCCGCATTTTGATAGTCACCTCATTAGGTATGAGACCATCTTTGTATGGCAGTAATTTTTGTCCCTGAGTGACCATCGGTACACCCGTCCAGGACACATCCCGTAGACCTGGTATTTTCTTAAGAATACTTCCTCCCGAAGTCAACCTGGTACGTAAATCTTTGCACTGATCATACTCCTGGGATGTCACGTAGATAAAATGTTGTCCGCCTAAAAGGTAATTAAATAGGGTAGGAGCGCCTCCTGTTTGCAGGATGGCTTGAGAAGTGGGGTTCCACATCATATCGCCGCCAGTAGCTTTTTGATCATCAAAACCCTGGAGAAATAGTCTTCCATCAAATACAGTGTTTTCACCAAAAAAGATGTTAAGCCTTTTGCCGGTCTCTACATCTATGGCATACCCTGGAAACCAGGACATACCTACACCATCATTGTCAGGATCAGCGATGCCGTCCCCGTTAGCGTCTTCTTTACCCACAGATGGACTTTTTCGTAAATCCATATTTTTGGTGTCAAACAAAGTATTGATACCAAGTCCTACGGTAGTATTAAAATAATATGGAGATGCTGTCTCGACGACCACACAGCGGCTCCAGAGTGTCTTATCAGGCGTCAACACAATATCCACATTGTTGAGGTTTTGTAATTTAAATCCTACATTTTCTCTCATAATTCTGAAACCATCCCCAAGGTCCATCCAGGAAGGAGATATGTAAGGATTAGCTGCATCACTTACCCTAAAATCAGTCAAATAGAATGGCACGAAGGAAGTTCCTCCTCCCATTGTGGATAAAGCAGATTTTTGATCCAAAAGAAAATCAATACCATTTTTTCCGGTTTTGATGTAATTGAGTGGGGTATTTCCATTAGGGATTATTGTAAACCACTTAGGTTTGCTAGCATCTTTGTATACGATTTCAGAACCTATTGCACCGTTGCTCCCTTGAGGTGTATCACCTGCATCCAGCGTCTGACCCAGGGTCACTGAAAAGCCATATTTAGCGACTAACTGCTCATTAAGTTTGTCCAGGCTAGTCTCAGACAAAATGGGGCTGTTTGGATCCTGAGTATTCACTAATCTCCATCTGACCGGCGGGTCTAATTGATTATTACTTGGATTTAAATCAGTAAAAGTAAGTATGAACTCTCCGTCCTTGATATCCAATGGATTATACACTTTGACTTGAATAGGTCCTCTGCCGGGTTTATATTTTATTTTACCGTCAAATTTGTTTTCCGCAATAGCCTTTTTTGTCTCGTCGGACATATCTAAAAAATTGCCTCCGGCTCCTATACCATCCAGCCGGGTGATCTCTGCTCCATTGCCATAAGTGGATTGAAGGCTTGTATTGACTATGGGTCGGGGCGTAGGGACATATGTTCGGATATTTCTTCGCCCTTCCAGATATGGAGTACGCTGGCCAATCACATCGCGGGCATTGAATGGCAGGAAGCTATTGTAGGCATATGCAATAGCTGTAAAATAGTATTTTTTATGATTGACCAAAGTTCTGTCATTGGTCGCGAACTGGTCTTCTTTAATTTGAAAACTATGCCTGATACCAATATCCTGGCCTTCAACTTTGATTTCGGGAATCCATATGGGTTGGGTAGAATTGGGATCGGGGACGGACTTCCAGTTATAAATATTACTCACACCATTTTTTACATCAACCTGGTAGATCAGCCGCGCTTTGTTGACATCCTCGATATCAGAGATCCCAACATCAGCACTTTTTAATTGAAATATTTTATAGCCTTCGAATCGGTACAAACTATCAGTAATTCCTTTTGGCGCAAGCAGGTCGACCTCCTGATATGCTTCGCGGGCATTATTGGATTTAATCTCATCATTGGTCAGGAGTACGATCAATTCCTGATCTAACTCGATGAAATCCATATCAGGAGCATCAGGGCCATCTGTGATATCAAAACAATTGTCAAACAATGCCTGAGCCAGATCGTCTGCTGAAGTGAGGCGATCTATACTGGGACAAGGGTAATCCACATCAGGTACCCATACCACCCCGATGATGAGCTCATTGACAGCGCCAGGATCCAGTCTAAAAGGGCCTGAAGCCTGGATAGTCCGCCTGTCTCCAAAATCCAGGTTGGCGGTACACATTGACCACCCGCTGTTGACATTCGGAGCGTCTGTAAAAGCAAAATCGTTGCGGGCTGCACCTATCTGATAAGCAGTACCACCGAAAGAAAATGGAGTGCCGTCTTTCCAGGAACCCGACATATAATTATAATACTCCTGGGCATTGTCAGGGTCTGTCATGGCATTAGGCCAGTTACCTATAGCTGCATTATTATAATAGGTAAAAGAAGACATCCCGATTTCCTTCCCCTTCTCATCCAGAGGGCCACGAAAATAGTCGACTCCCAGGATAGGAATATTATTACAATAGGTGTTGATACCACCTGGGCAGGAACATCCGGTTTCTCCATCGGTAGCATCTTCATTATATACGTAGGCCAATGATCTGCTTACATCACAACCAATGTAATCATCGGTGTGGCAACCTAAATCCGGGTCTACATACATCGCGAAGAAGGTGCTGTCAATACTTTGAGTAGCACGATTGATAAGTTTGTACCGCTGAAAGGTCATATTATTGATCTCATCATTAGTAGCATAAGCAAAAGCTTGTACCTGGATCTCCATCTGGATTGGTTTGCCCTGGGTCTGGGTATGAATACCTCCAGCATCATTGTATATCCAGAAGGTCATTTCATCAGGATATTGAGGGGCGTTACATCCTCTGATCTCTATGATAGGGTAGTCACCATTACATGGATTGTACAGCCCGTCTCCATCCTGGTCATAGAAACCTGCCAGCCCCTGGGAAGTGTTGGGAAGGTCAAATCCGTGTATATTTTTGAAGTAAGGATTACCTCTGGCGGGCCATCCTAAAATATCTTCAGGTATTTTTTTACAGTCAAGGGCATTGCCACTTGCTACGGCTTCATTAAACGCTTTTATATGAATAGAGATATTTTCTCCCAATACCTGGAAATGGCGATCCCATTTAGCACAAGTATCTATGCCTATAGTTCCTTTATTCGGATCGAGCGGGCCTGGCCAAAAATCATTTCTGTTTCCTGTTCTATAGGTCTGTGCGGCCAATTTTAGATTTCCAACCGGATCGTAGCCACCGAGCCAAACTGCTCCGGCAAATATAGCTGAGACTTCAGGTACTCCTGACCCCGGTGTGACTTTGGGTACTATATATTTACCATTCTGAAGGTCCCACCATACATCCCCACCACCTAACAAGCGTGCACGCACATTATTAATAGACATATCAATAGAAGATGTAGAAGGAGCACAATCAGCCCTGGCAGAAAGTCGTTGTTTTAATTCGTTGATTTTACTTGGTTTGATAGGGTAGTTGGGATAGGCATTGAGCTGACCCAAGACTGCAAATGAGAATGAAATAAATAGGATTATATGACTTTTTACCATTTTCAATTTAGTTTAAAATTCTACAATTGCTCCCAGGAAAATTCTTCTGGGCAAAGAATAAAATCCGGGATTAAGTTCAGCCCATTGGTATGAGGCAAGGTAAGCATTGACATCTCGTCCCGAATTGAGGACTGTATTTAAAGCAGATTTTCCATCTGTGGAAGTCAAGTAACCATCATCCTCCGGGGATCCACTCACTGGATACACCCCAAATACGCTTTTTTGGTTAAGGACATTTTGCACCCTGAAGTATATATTGAGTTGCATGGGGAATTTTGAATTTGCTCCTCCAACCAAAAAGCTTTTATCTGCTCTCAGATCCAGGCTAAAGGACCAGGGAAGTCTTGATCCGTTCAATGCGCCTGCAAATCCAGTGCCTCCCAGCGGTTGCGCTCGTTGCAATTTAGTATAAGGTCTGCCACTAACAGCATTGGCTTGAATGTTGATGCCCGCATTGGCCAATATATCCAGACCATTGATCCGGGGCCCAGAATATGCCCGTCCGGATGCATATCTGTAATCCAATACAGTCACCAGCCGATGTCTCTCGTCGAAGTTCAATGGAAAAAGGCTACGGATATTACCCCTGGTATTGAGCCCTCTCTGTGAAGTCGAGCTGGACCCGGTACCATCCGCAAACTGTAAGGTGTAGTTGGCTTGCAACTCAATATTATTGGTACGACGAAGATCATACTGAAAGCTAAACCCCTTGACGGTGCCAAAATCCAGATTGCCGAATCCAGTATAACTATTGACTGGAGAAGGAACGTACAGGTAGTTTCTGCTCTGAATCATGTCACGCATCTCTTTATAATAGGCTGACATCTTCAGCGCCGAGGAATTGGTAAGCTTTTGTTGAAATCCTACTTCGTAGTCAATGGTTTGCTCTGGTTTGAGATTGGGATTGTTAGATGGTGTCCTGGATGGATCTTCAAAATAATAATAATCCAGGGCAGTAGCTATGGTATTGGATGGTGGTCGCTGTACCAGGATGTCGTAATGAGCATAAAAATTGGCATCATCCGAGATCGGAAATGAAAATGCCAGTCGGGGCATCACATTGATCTGAGGCACATAATCTGTAAATGATTGTGAGGGATCAAAGGATTTGAGCCGAATATTAGAATTGGGATCTTTGAGTTTTGGAGTCACTATTTCTCCGCCGAAAAGCACAGAACCATCATTGGCGGGAGTCCCATTTGGAAAGTACCATTGCTCTCCTTTTCGATAAGCTTTGACATTGTTGGAGTTTTTTCCCGTGACATATACCAAATAGTCATCACCCACTGCATCGGGTTTAGGATCGCCTGTCGTAGCAAAAAAATCTTTGGCCTGGGTGATTTCATAGAGAGAAAAAGGGTCTTTCAAGACTTTGGTATTGGCATCATACCGATCTATCCGCACTCCCAACCGAAGGATCAGGTCTTTATAATTAAACTTGTCCTGGATATAAGCTGCTGCATAAGTCGGTCGGTTGGGGGCCACTACAAAAGTCCTGCGACCTTCTGCATCTACCGAAGTGAAAAAATCTTCAAACTTGGCTTTGGTACTCAATTTATTTCCCAGGTAATCATATCCATAATAATCCAGAATACCCTGATCGGTCAGTTCACTGGCTGAAAACATGTCCAGCCTCAGATCAGCTGGTTGCAAACCATCCACATTGACATAGTCGTTGAGGGATTGTCCTGTCAGTTCCCGGATTCGTTTATAAAACAAAAGATCTTTATCCTCTTCGATCAAGGTTTTAAACTGTTCGTAAGTAAATGGAGTCACTACTCCCGGAAATGACCCAATGATTTGAGTGGTATCTACTCCTTTGATATGATTGTTGGCTTGGAGCCTGGCAATAGTCCAAAGTCCGTTTGGATTGATACCCCATGACCGGTTTTCTCTTTTTTCATAAATAAAGCCTACCTGAATATTGTGTCTGCCTTTGTCAGATCCCCCAGGGAAAAGGTCAAAACTTCCTTCGCCGTTAAAAGTCATGATGTCGCTTTCGCCTTTGGCATATGAATTGTACACGGAGCCGACATTGCTATGTAATCTCCAGGCTGAATTATAGTTACTGGAGAGTGATCCATTATAAGCGTAATAATCAAGCAGGGTATTTCCATCGAGGCCATTATTGTAGTTTGCGAGGACAGGATTGATCGTTCCAGGGGTATACCCATTGAGCTGTTGAAGATAGCCTGCATGGGCTACACCAGGTATGGGCCCTCGGGAATACGTAGATTCTCCCTCGACCGGGATCCAGGAAATGTCAAAATTTCCGACATAGCCATAATCGAATAATCTGTCCTTGTGGACATAGTCTTCGCTATTGCTTCTGCCTTTTTCATAAGAAGCCTGAAGGGTGTAAATAGCATTTCTCAAAAACCTATTGTCTCCCTTTTTAGTTTTCCTGGTAGCCTCAAGAGGATCGCCCTGAAGTCTATGGCGCCATTTAAATCCAACCCGATAATTCTGACCCGTAGCTATGGGGTTATTTTCATAATTCAATAAGTTCCAACCTGCACTTGGTGAAAACCTGTTTTGATTGTCATTAAATGCTCCGGTAAAACTGATATCGATTTTTTGGCTGAGCCGGGCATCTATCTTGCCATTCAAATCAATTCTATTGGCGAGCTCATTGATTCGGGCACTTTTAAGATTAACATCATTGTTGGTCAAAAATTCAGCGCTGGACAAAGGCACACCTTGTAACCTGGTCACTGGATTAGCCTCTAATTCTTTCAATTTATCTTGATTGGCGTAATAGGTACCTGTAGCTGAAGGACTATCATCTTCCTGTCGCCGGTATTGTGCACTGAGCCGGTAGCCAAGCACTGAAATTCCTTTTTTATTTTTCAAAATCGGGCCACTGAAATTGGTATTTAACAGGTTGTAGCCGTATGGATCCAGGTATTGTGAAGTCTCTAATTCGACGCCGCCTGTAAATTTATTGCTCGGTCCTTTGGTGGTTATAGAGATCACCCCTCCGGTGACATCTCCATATCTCGCTTCTACGCCACCGGTAATGACCTGTAATTGGTCTATTTCTGTCTGAGGAATGAGGCTGGTATTGACCCGCACGCCATCAATATAATAATTAGTGGCATTAGATCTTGATCCCCGGATATTAAGTGCTCCTCCATTTTGAGAAGCTATCCCTGCGGTAGTAGCAGCGAGTTCGTTAATGTTTTTGGTAGGAAGATTGCGTATTTGTTCGGAGGTCACGGTGCCTCCTGAGGTAGTATTGTCTTGTTGGATTAAGGGGACCTTGTATTCAGTGACTACCACTTCATTGAGCACGATTCCGGTATTCAGTTCAGCGTTGAGTCTGTTGGATTTGCCGGCGAATACTATTACCCCTTGAATACGTTGAGTCTGATAACCAATATAACTGAACTCCACATCATAAGTGCCAGGATCAATATTGGAGATGCTGTAGTTGCCATCTATATCCGTGGTGGTACCATTTTTTTGAACGCCGCTTTTAAATAAAACTACGGTGGCACCAATCAGTCCTTCCTTGTTTTCGTCCTGGACTTTGCCTTCCAAAGAAGTCTGGCTATGAAGCGCAGGGATCACCAAAATACCTAAAATAATACCGAGTAATAGTTTCCTCATAAAACTTTTGACAAATAGTTAAAATTCAATAGGATATGCAATGATAGTACAACGAAGATAAAGCATTAAACGCTGATTGGAAATACAAAGTTGGCTGTGATCATACTTCTCCTTGCATTTTAATCAGATAGCAGTATTTGAGCCTCAAATTATTTAATGATCTTCAACAAATAACTATTTCAATGCACCAACAATATTCAGTTTATACCGAATTGCGGGCTGCGTTGATGATGCCAAAGGAAGACCTGATGATGAGTCGCTCATAGACAGATCGGAGTTCGTGTTCTTTGTATTCAGGCTTTCGCAGCTGGATCAAGGCAAATTGTTGGATGGTGAGCAAGGGTTGTACGATGCGCTCCCGGATATCAACTGACAGTGCGTCAGCAGGATAATCCTCCATCAGGCTTTTATGTTTGGTGAGCTTGAGTACGTATTTTTCAGTTCTTTTATTTTCGTCGAAAATGATCTTAAACAGACCTGCATATTCCGGGTCCTTTTCAAGATAGGAAGTCAGTGGGAAAAAGCATTTTTTTAAGGCCATTTCATTATTTTCCATGAGCGTCTTGAAAAACAAAGAAGAAGCATATAAATCTTCGACCTCGCCCCATCTTCCCGCCTTATCAAGGTGCTCCAGCGCCGAACCTACTCCATAATATCCGGGCACATTCTGTTTTATCTGAGTCCAGGAACTGACAAAAGGGATAGCCCTCAGATCTTCCAGTCTGAGTTGAGCGGATTGTTTTCTCTTGGTCGGTCTGCTCGCGATGTTTGTATCACTGTAATAATTAAGCGGACTCACTACCGTCATATAAGACACAAACTTTGGATGATTTTTTAAGTCCCGAAATACATCAAGGCTAACCTGAGCCAGGTCTGACAATACCTTGCGATGATTTGGATTCAGGGTATTAGTTTGATCAGCGAGCACATCGTTATAGATGCCGGCATTGAGCAACTGTTCGATATTAAACTGTGCAGATTCGATGGTCCCAAAGCTGCTGCTCACCGTCTGGCCTTGTATCGTCAGTTGGATTTCAGTATTAGAGATTTTATGTCCGAGGGAAGCATAAAATTTGTGGGTTTTACCTCCGCCTCTTGAAGGGGGGCCACCACGGCCATCGAAAAAAACCACGCTTATGGCTTGTGCCCTGGAGACTGCAGTGAGCATTTCTTTCGCTTCATAGATACTCCAATTGGCCATGAGATAGCCTCCATCTTTGGTGCCGTCAGAAAATCCCAACATGATGGTCTGAAAAAATGATCTGAACTCGAGGTGTTTTCGATATCCCTGGTGAGCATACAGCTGGCTCATAATATCACCAGATTTGTTGAGGTCAGTTATTTTTTCGAAAAGTGGCACGATATCTACCGTGACTTGGTCTGTCTCCCATATGGTTTTTAAAAGAAAAAAGACTTCCAGGACATTTTGCTGCGACTCGCATTGGCTGATGATGTAACGATGACATCCCAATGCACCATTAGAAGCTTGAATATCCTTAATCGTCTTTATGGTTTGATAAGTGTCATAGAGTAGATTGCTATCATTAGGCACCGGTGGTGAGATTATCTTGCATGGACTAGATAAAAAGGCAAGCTTTTCATCAGGTTTTAAGGACGAATAACTTAATATGGTAGCATCAGTGTATGGCAACAGGGCATCGATCACCTCACTATGTACTATACTATCCTGGCGGATATCCAGAGAGGCAAAATAAAAACCAAATGACTGGACTTTTGCTATAAGTTCATCGACTAACTCCAGGAATAGTCCATCATGTTCGGACAGTATTATTTGACGCACCGTATTTAAATCGCCAATCAGATTTTCTTTACCATATTTTTCAGGATTGCCGATCAACAGATCCTCCAGCATGTTTTCAATTTGCCTAAGGATCTTGTCTATATTTTTAAAGGTTAGCCTTTTCTTTAAAATCTGGATATCCTCTATGTAGCAATTTACCAGGTTGGTTTTTAGGTTTTTAGCCACAGCACGGGTGGTGGCCTCAGTAACAAAAGGGTTGCCATCACGATCTCCTCCCGGCCAAAAGCCTAGATGAACCAATGGGTCTTGTTCGTTAGCGGACTCTGGCACCATTTTGTTGACTCTCTGATTGATTCTTCCAATAGCAGGATAAAATATATTACGCAGGTACCAGATGAGACTATTGGCTTCATCAACAGGGGTAGGCTGGATATGTTTGAAAAAAGGTGTTTTGCCTAATTGTTGCAGCAAGAGATTAATTTCTGTGATATTATTATCGGCGATGCTTTTACTTAAATCATAAATGATGCCCAGGACAGAATCCGGGTAAAATTGAGTAGGATGGGCAGTCAAAACCAATCTGACGGCAAAATCTTTTAATCGTTCGGCCAAAGCATCGGTAAGTGACTTTTGTTTTGTTTCTGCTTCTATTTGGTTGAGTGTCCCTTTGCCTTCAAGGTCGTGTGTATGACTAAAAGCAGCATCTTCCAATGCATCAAACAATACTACCTGCCGCTCCCCATACTGAATAAATCTGAATAAGAGGTCTATTTTGTCTTTTTCAAGTGTGTAATCAGTTTGGCTTTTAAAAAAATAATCTATGATTTCTTTCGGGCTTTTGCCATTGGCATATCCGTCTTCACAATAGGAAGCCAGGAGAGACAACAGTATCCCTGTCTTTTCTATTTTATGAAAGGGTAGAGAAGTAAATAAACTATTGAAAAGCTGAAACTTAAGTAATACCTCTTCTTTGAATACTGCTTCAGGATTGGCTGTAAATGACATAGGATACAAATATCGAGCTTATCCTTCAGTATTGGCTTATTACATCCATTATTTTCTGTCTGTCCATCCTTGTTGTAAGTAACAAAATGCTTAGTTAGGCATGTAATCGCTTACATTTTTTTAACAAAAGGGTTTGAAGTCAAATATTTTAAAGATATTTCGTGCCTTAAATGAAATATGAATATGAATAATGAATTGGTAAGACTAGACTGGATAGTGCTTGGAGGATATATGTTAGTCCTTTTAGGCATAGCCTGGTGGGTGATCAGTAAGAAAAATGAAACTTCTGAAGAATATTTTTTGGCTGGTCGCAACATAGGTTGGTTTGTAATAGGGGCATCCATTTTTGCATCAAATATTGGTTCAGAACATGTGGTAGGGTTGGCCGGTACAGGGGCTGAGAGTGGTGTGCCTCTGGCGCATTACGAATTGCATGCCTGGATAGTATTGTTATTAGGGTGGTTTTTTCTGCCTTTTTATATGCGGAGTAATGCATTTACTATGCCCGAATTTTTGGAAAAACGATTTGATGGACGGTCCAGGTGGTTTCTTTCTATTTTTTCTATAGCAGGCTATGTACTAACAAAAGTGTCCGTCACCATTTATGCAGGTGGGATCGTGGTAGCCAATTTGTTGAATATTTCTTTTTTGAGTGGGGCCATTGTGACCGTGATAGTCACAGGGATTTATACGGTATTAGGAGGCATGAGAGCCGTCGTCTATACAGAGGCATTTCAAACTGTATTGATATTGGTAGGATCCTCTTTAATTACCATATTGGGCCTGCAGGAGATTGGAGGTTGGTCCGAACTAAGAGCTACTGTAGGGAGCGAACATTTCAATATGTGGAAACCTGCATCTGATCCTCAATTTCCATGGACAGGGCTTTTATTTGGCGGCACTATAGTAGGTATATGGTACTGGTGTACAGATCAATATATTGTGCAACGGACCCTGGCAGCCAAAAACATACAAGTGGGCAGGCGTGGGGCCATCTTTGGCGCTTTTCTTAAGTTGGCTCCTATATTTATCTTCCTCATTCCAGGTATCATAGCATATGGACTGAAGAAAAAAGGGCTTTTAAGCTATGATAAAAGTGATGAAGTATTTCCCGCCATGGTCAAACATTTACTGCCTGCCGGATTGAAAGGACTTGTAGCAGGTGGCCTCATGGCTGCTTTGATGAGTTCTTTGGCATCTGTCTTTAATTCGGCATCTACTCTTTTTACTGTGGACATATTCAAACGGTTATATCCTGACACGGCTGAAAAGAAATTGGTGCGGATCGGTAAGATTGCTACAGGATTTATAGTATTGCTGGGCATGTTGTGGATACCGGTTATGCAAAAAATTGGCGGAGGCGTCTTGTATCAATATCTGCAAAATGTACAAGCATATATCGCACCTCCTATTACCGCGGTATTCGTCATTGGAATACTTTGGAAAAGGATGAATGGGCAGGCTGCTATCGCCACCCTCTTTTATGGTCTGATCTCGGCTACCTTGCGTATAGTGTTAGAATTGATGAAAGATTCTCTAAGTGGATTTCCACTTTCATTTGCAACTATCAATTTTTCGCATTTTGCCATTTTCAATTTTCTAGTTTGCGCAGCAGTAGCCATTGTGGTGAGTCTGGCTACAGCTCCGCCGAATGAACTGCAGCTGGCAGGATTGACGATCAGCACCCTTTCTCCAGAGCAAAGGCAGGCAAACAGAGATAGTTATTCTAAATTAGATGTGGCTATCTCACTATTACTCGCTGTGATAGTCATCAGCATCTTGATTTATTTTAGAGGTTAATATCTTGATTTAGCGGCTCATTTTAACTATATTTAGACGAATTCGAGCGAAAATGGGGGAGCATAGCTCCCCTTTTTCATGACTATAATATAGGTAATCCAGTTTTTGAGGTAATTTTGCTCCACAGATTTTGAACCAGTAGCGATGTCATTTACAATCAAACTCAAACAATTTGAAGGTCCTTTTGACCTTTTGCTTTTTTTTATAGAGCGGGACGAGCTTGACATTTATGATATACCAATTTCAAAAATTACCAATGATTTTCTGGATTATATCCACGAAATGGAGCAGCTCAATCTAGACCTTGCCAGCGAGTTTATATTGGTGGCTGCTACTTTAATGAGGATCAAAGCTAAAATGTTGCTGCCACGAAAGGAAATTGATGAAGAAGGTAATGAGATAGACCCTAGATTAGAGTTGGTGCAACGTTTGCTGGAATACAAAAAGTACAAAGCTGTTCTGGAAGAATTTGAGGCATTGGAAATGCGAAGGATGCAACAAGTATCCCGTGGTAATGTAGACCAGGAATTGAAAAAATTTGCGGAGAAAGCCTTTATTGAAGCTGAATGGGAATCAGTGACCTTGTTTAAACTGATGAAAGCCTTTGAGAAGATGCTCACTCAATTTGATGAGCGCAGACATGTACATAAGGTCTACAACTTTCTTTATACGATCCTTGATCAACAGGAATATATTCAGGATCTGATCGTGGCCAAGGAAAAAGTCACTTTTGAGGAAATCTTTGGTATCTGCGAAAATAGGATCCATGCTATTATTACATTTTTAGCCATGCTCGAACTGCTAAATCAGCAAAAGTTGAGTATCATTCTGGGACAAGGGGCTAATAATTTTTGGATAGTAGCCCCGGTTGCTGAGCTTGCCAGTCCTGCGTCTGAAACCCCAGACCTAAGTTCCAGTGAAAATCCTTCGATCTAACAAAAGTCTGGTTGTGGCAGGCTTTCCGGCTCATTGCTTAATATATAGTTATTCAAAAAATGGCTTTGCCGTTTTTAAATCCAAAAAACAAATCTTACCTTTGCAGCGCTAAAATTAAAAATCGATTCTAATACGCTCATTCTCAAAGAATAAAATATATGGCAAATATTGGTAGAGTAAAACAAGTCATCGGTCCTGTGGTGGATGTAAGTTTTGAAGGCGAAGGCAACAAACTGCCGGCTATACTTAACGCCCTGGTTATAAAGAGGAAAAATGGCAAAGACCTGATTCTTGAAGTTCAACAACACCTGGGCGAAGATACGGTGCGTGCCATAGCGATGGACTCCACAGATGGTCTTCGTCGGGGCATTGAAGTGACTGACACAGGATCTAATATCACGATGCCTACAGGAGATGTGATTAAGGGAAGATTATTTAATGTAGTAGGTGAAGCCATTGACGGTATCGGCGAAGTAGTTAAAGACAAAAATGCCTATCCGATACATAGAAAACCACCTTTGTACGAAAATCTTTCAACGGAAAAAGAAGTACTTTTCACAGGTATAAAAGTAATCGATCTGATTGAGCCTTATATGAAGGGAGGTAAAATCGGTTTGTTTGGTGGTGCGGGTGTAGGCAAGACCGTATTGATCATGGAATTGATCAATAATATAGCCAAAGCATATGAAGGGATCTCTGTATTTGCAGGGGTAGGTGAGCGTACCCGAGAGGGAAATGATCTTTTGAGAGAGATGATCGAATCGGGGGTTATAAAATATGGGGATGAATTCAAACATTCTATGGAAAAGGGTGGTTGGGACCTTAGTAAAGTGGACAAAAAAGCTTTAGAAGATTCTCAAGCTACCTTGGTATTTGGCCAAATGAACGAACCACCAGGAGCAAGGGCCAGAGTAGCGCTTTCCGGACTTACAGTAGCAGAGTATTACAGGGATGGTGATATGTCTGATCCAAATGGCGGCAAAGACATTCTTTTCTTTATAGACAATATATTCAGATTTACACAGGCAGGTTCTGAGGTGTCAGCATTGTTAGGTCGTATGCCTTCTGCTGTGGGGTACCAGCCCACACTGGCGACTGAAATGGGTTTGATGCAAGAGCGGATTACTTCCACCACCAGAGGCTCTATTACATCAGTGCAAGCGGTATATGTGCCTGCGGATGACCTGACTGATCCTGCACCGGCTACTACTTTTGCCCACTTGGATGCTACCACTGTATTGAGTCGTAAAATTGCTTCATTGGGTATATATCCCGCTGTGGATCCATTGGACTCTACTTCCAGGATCTTAGACCGCCATATCATCGGTGACGAGCATTATGATTGTGCCCAAAGAGTGAAAAACATACTTCAGCGATATAATGAGCTTCAAGATATCATCGCTATCCTTGGTATGGAAGAGTTATCTGAAGAAGATAAGTTGATTGTACAAAGAGCAAGACGGGTACAGCGATTTTTGTCACAGCCCTTCTTTGTGGCTGAGCAATTTACCGGGCTCAAAGGAGTATTAGTCCCTATTGAAGAGACTATCCGTGGATTCAATATGATCATGGACGGAGAAGTGGACGAATATCCTGAAGCAGCCTTTAACCTCGTCGGAACCATTGATGATGCTATCGAAAAAGGTAAAAAACTCATCGCTGAAGCCAACGGCTAATCAATATAAAATAGTATATGAATCTGATTATTTTGACTCCCGAGCATGAGATATTTAATGGTGCTGTAAAATCCGTTAAAGTACCTGCTATTGGTGGCCAGTTTGAAATATTAAACAAACATGCCCCAGTTGTCGCAGCTTTAGACAAGGGCAAAATAAAGGTGACCAATACTAAATCGGAGTCAACTTATTATCAAATTGACGAAGGATATGTCGAAGTTCTTAATAACCAGGTAGTCATCCTGGTGAGTGGGACCGTTCAAAAACAATAGGCCTGTACAAGCTATTTCTATTGACCACTTCATCTCAGGTGGTGCTTTAGACGAGTTTAAAAAAAAATTAGAATTTTTTGCCTAAATTTCCTCTTTATAGTTATATTTGAGCCGAAAACATATAACATATTTTCGTAATATGAATATTTTATCGGAGAGATTAAGTCAATGTATAACTGCGCTTTGTGCCTTAGAGAAGGTACAATCTTTCAGGCATTTTGCTGCTGCGATAGATTATTTACCTGAAAACTTAAGTGAAATACTTCAATCCAATATTGAACTGAGCCATGATGTAGTCAAAAAGACCTGCAAGTTATTTGATGTTAATCTTGCTTTCCTTAAGTCTGGAGATGGTACTATGTTTAATGAGCAAGACCTTCGTACTGACCTTCGTATCCTTACTATTGTGACAGATGTGCACAACGAAGAAAGAATCGTGCATGTACCGGTACCTGCACAAGCGGGTTATGTCAGTGAATTGGCCGATCCGGTTTTCTATAGTGAGCTACCTACTTATTCATTGCCTGACTTTAGGTTTAGTCAGGGTACTCATCGATCGTTTGATGTCTCAGGCGATAGTATGGAGCCTGTCCTGGAGGACGGTGATATTGTAGTTTGCAGCTACCTGGAGCCAAGCCAATGGATTCATGGTATTAAAGATGATCATGTGTATGTCGTAGTGACCTCTACTGATGTGGTGGTCAAGCGGGTCAAAAACTTAATAAGGCAAAAGAGATCCTTACAACTTATATCTGATAATGAGTCCTATCGTCCTTATCACCTTCCTGTTGAAAACATTCGTGAAGTCTGGTTTGTACGTATGAAAATTTGTCCCTTT
This sequence comes from Saprospiraceae bacterium, assembly GCA_016709995.1. NCBI lineage: Bacteria > Pseudomonadati > Bacteroidota > Saprospiria > Saprospirales > Saprospiraceae > Saprospiraceae bacterium. Next base: position 1,574,476 of record JADJLQ010000001.1, on the reverse strand, counting down.
ACCCAGGCCCGCCCGTTCAATCCTCTCGAAGATTTGGTACATACCCAGGAACAGACCATCAAGGAACAATATGAAATGATCCGCTTTTTACAGCAGACTATCGAAAAATTTTCAGCAGTATCCTGATTTTCTTTTATTTCGCATTGATTAGTTGCATTAGCAGCATGAGTTAAATTGTTTATATTTATCAACTGCTTCCTATTACTTCATCACTTTAAGCAAATACTACCTTAATGAAATCAATCACAATAAAAGGCGAAGTACAATATATCAGCCTGGCTACCGGGTTTTGGGCCATCATCTCCGATAAAGGTGAAAAATATAGACCTGTGAATATGCCGGATCAATTAAAAACTGAGGGAAAGAAAGTAATATGTAAAGCAAAGCCAGTTGAGGAGGAAATCTCCTTGTTTATGTGGGGCACCCCAGTTAAAATCACTGTTTTCGAGACTTAAAGTTCACCTTATCCGGTAAGAGTATGCATTGGAGGTTTCATCTCGTTCTCATTTTATTGCTAGGTTCGATGCTATCACGAACTCAGTCTATATTATTAATCCCGGATAGGGTCTTTGATGGTGAGTCTTTTTTGGATGGATGGCAGGTTTTGGTTCAAGGAACTTTGATCAAGGAAATAAAACCAGTTATTTCAGTTGATAAAGGAACCACTATTCTAAAACTGCCTGGGACTACCTTGATGCCAGGCATGATCGAAGGCCATTCACATATTTTGTTACATCCTTATGAAGAGACTTCATGGAATGATCAGGTATTGACAGAGAGCAGGTCAGAGAGGGTATTGAGGGCTGCTCTACATCTGAAAGCTTCTCTCATGGCTGGTTTTACCACATTGAGAGATTTAGGCACCGAAGGCGTAGATTATGCGGATGTAGAAATTAAACAGGCCTTAGCGAAAGGCATATTGATTGGGCCTGATTTAATCTGTGCAGGTAGAGCGATAGTAGCTACTGGCAGTTATGGTCCAAAGAGCATGGTGTTTTCATCCCCACGTGGAGCAGAAGAAGCTGATGGGCAGGATCTGATCAGGGTAGTCCGTGATCAAATCGGCCATGGCGTGGATGTCATTAAAATTTATGCAGACTATCGCTGGGGTCCTTTTGGTGCTGCTATGCCCACTTTTTCCATTGAAGAGATCAAATCCATTGTTGAGACGGCGGCCAGCTCAGGACGACGCGTTGTTGCCCATGCCAGTACAAAAGAAGGCATGCGAAGAGCCATTCTTGGGGGAGTGAGTACTATTGAGCACGGTGATGAAGGTGATGCTGAAATATTTGCTTTGATGAAAAAGTTCAAGGTCTCATTGTGTCCTACTCTTGCAGCAGGCGAAGCAATCATGTCATATAAGGGATGGGAAAAAAATACGGACAGTCTTCCCGAAAGGATCAAAGCCAAGATGATGAGCTTTAAATTGGCCTTACAAAGTGGAGTAAAAATCATTTTTGGAGGTGATGTTGGTGTATTTGCTCATGGAGAAAATGCCAGAGAGCTCTTATTGATGAAAGAATACGGCATGACCAATATTGAAGTGTTAAAGACTGCGACTTCTATCAATGCCGATGTATTTGGACTTGATCATAAAGGAAGTATCAAGCCAGGTTACCTGGCAGATATCGTCATAGTCATGGGCCACCCCGGTGAAGACCTAAAGGCAGTTCAGAGTATAAAGCTAGTGATGAAGTCAGGTAAGATCTTGTAACCTTGATCTGCCTTTTTGTCAGACATCCTGAATATAAAGATGTCATACTAAGCATAAATTTACCTTTCTAGCCAACATTTTGTCAAAAAAACCTATTGGCATATGTATTGATAAACCAACTATGTTATCATAAATTAGAATTCACTAAAAAGAAATAATCATATGGGAAAAATAATTGGAATCGACCTGGGTACTACCAACTCGTGTGTAGCGGTCATAGAAGGCGGAGAGCCTACTGTAATAGCCAATGATGAAGGTCGAAGGACAACCCCTTCCATTGTTGGATTTATGGACAAAGGAGAAAGGAAAGTAGGTGATCCTGCTAAGCGTCAGGCTATCACCAATCCTACAAGGACCATATCCTCTATCAAAAGGTTTATGGGACGCAGATATGCAGAAGTCACGGAAGAACTCAAGCGTGTATCGTATAAAATCACCCGTGGAGATAATGACACGATCAGAGTGGATATAGATGGAAGGAATTATACACCACAGGAAATTTCGGCCATAGTACTACAAAAAATGAAAAAGACTGCCGAAGACTTTTTGGGATATGAAGTTACAGAAGCGGTCATCACGGTACCAGCTTACTTTAACGACTCTCAGCGTCAGGCAACCAAAGAAGCCGGGGAGATCGCCGGGCTTACAGTAAAAAGGATCATCAATGAACCTACTGCAGCAGCTTTGGCATATGGTATGGACAAGAAGAATAAAGACATGACCATCGCAGTATATGACCTTGGGGGAGGTACTTTTGATATCTCAATCCTTGATCTTGGAGATGGTGTATTTGAAGTAAAATCTACCAATGGAGATACTCACCTCGGAGGGGATGATTTTGATGGAGTCATCATCGACTGGCTTGCGGAAGAATTCAAAAAACAAGAAGCCATCGATCTCAGAAAAGATCCTATGGCTTTACAAAGACTTAAAGATGCTGCTGAAAGAGCTAAAATTGAGCTTTCATCTTCTTCTGAAACTTCTATAACCTTGCCATATGTGACCGCTGTTGATGGTGTGCCTAAGCATTTGGATGTTAAATTGAGCAAAGCTAAGTTTGAACAGTTGGTTGATCACCTCGTGCAAAGATCTATCAAGCCTTGCGAGCAAGCATTGAAAGATGCAGGTTTGACCAAAAATGATATAGACGAAGTGATATTGGTAGGAGGAAGTACTCGGATCCCGAGAATTCAACAGGCAGTTGAAGATTTTTTTGGTAAAAAACCAAATAAAGGGGTGAATCCGGATGAAGTGGTAGCCATAGGTGCTGCCATCCAGGGAGGTGTGCTTACCGGGGATGTTAAAGATGTCCTTTTATTGGATGTCACTCCACTTAGCATGGGTATAGAGACGATGGGGGGTGTTTATGATGTAGTGATCGAAGGAAATACTACTATACCAAGTCGAAAATCAAAAGTATACTCCACCGCTGCTGACAATCAACCTTCGGTTGAAATTCATATTCTCCAAGGTGAAAGAACTATGGCCAAGGACAATCGGGCTGTTGGTCGATTCATACTGGATGGCATACCACCAGCACAAAGAGGTGTCCCACAGATCGAGGTCACCTTTGATATCGATGCCAATGGTATGCTCAATGTATCTGCCAAAGATAAAGGCACCGGCAAAGAGCAAAAGATCCGAATTGAAGCTTCCACCGGATTATCCAAGGAAGAGATAGAAAGGATGAAGAATGAAGCTGAAGCCAATGCAGACTCTGATAAAAAAGCAAAGGAGATGGTCGAGAAAATTAATGTGGCTGACTCACTGATATTCCAGACTGAAAAACAGCTCAAAGATTTTGGTGATAAACTCTCTGCAGGCAACAAAACCAGTATCGAAAGTGCCCTGGCAGCCTTAAAAGAAGCGCATGCTTCTAAAGATGCCGACCGGATAGACAAAGCCACTGAAAGCCTTAATACTGTATGGCAAGCTGCCAGCCAGGAAATCTATCAGGCGCAACAAGGTGCAGGCCAGCCAGGGGCTGATTCAAGTGCTGATGCTGCTTCCGGTGCTAAAAATGAAGGAGCAGATAACGTGACCGATGTGGAGTACGAAGAAGTATCTGACAAAAAGTAAGCATACGTTTTGTTTTAAAAATAGCAAGGGCTTTGATTGATACGATCAGAGCCCTTTTTCTTTTAATTTAGCGCACTTAATATGAGTAAGAAAACATTGTTAGAAGAACTGAATCATCACCATTATGTGATGATCAAGCCATCGGGTATACACGGTATTGGAGTTTTTGCAGTATGCCATATTCCTAAGGGTTGCAGGCGAATGTTTTCAAAAGAGGAGGGAGAATGGGTCAGGTTGAGCTTCGAAGAAGTCAATGCCCTGCCAGACCCTGCCCGCTATATGATAGAAACCTATTGTCTCTATGATGACAAGGACTACTTTGTTCCTGCAGATGGATTTAAGAAAATGGATATCTCCCTGTATCTCAATCACAGTGATGAGCCAAATGTAGCCTCAATCAATGAAGGTGAATCATTTGAAGCAATCCGGGATATCCAACCCGGGGAAGAATTATTGGTTGATTACGGTACAATAGTAGATTGGGAATAAACTTTATTCCTTGAATCCTTTTAATACGTTATTTACGATTTATTGGAATACTATTAGGCAGCTGAACCTAAGGCCCGAAGGTGCATAAAGTGGGAATATATAGCACTTACCACAGTTGGAAACTCCACGTAAGCCACATTAAATTCCTTACAAGTTTGTTTGACAATTTTACTGATTGCAGGGTAATGAATATGAGATATTTTCGGAAATAAGTGATGCTCTATCTGATAGTTAAGTCCTCCCCAAAACCAGCCATGCCATTTTTGTTTGGTTGCAAAATTGGCTGTAGTTTTCATCTGATGCACTGCCCAATTATTTTCTATTAAAAATTCTTCTCCATGGGGTGCCACGAATTCGGCTTCTTCGTGTACGTGAGCGAGTTGGAATGTAAAGGCAATAACGATACCAGTCACGAATACCAATAGACCATAACCTAAAATCGTCTTTAATAGACCTACTTTAAATATGGGGATAATCAGAAATATCGCAACGTACGCAATTTTAGTTGCCCAAAAATGGACATGCTCTCCAATAGTCATCTTTGGTATAGCTATGGTACCTCTTATTTTACCTTTAAAATATTTTGAAAAATCGTTGGAGAAAATCCAAATCAAGTAAGACAGACTATATAGTAAGAAGCCATAAATATGCTGAAACTTGTGCATTGGTAGTTTTTTCTGACCTTCACTTACCCTCATAAATGGCCTGATGTCTATATCTTCATCCATGCCATCTATATTAGTGAATGAGTGATGCGCCATATTATGCTTATACTTCCACATATAGGAGCTTCCACCCAGGAGGTCCAGAGAATAGGCCATAATATTATTTAACCAGTTTTTCTTGGAATAGCTACCATGTGCTCCGTCATGCATCACATTGAATCCAATGCCAGCAAAAATGAAGCCCATCGCCATACATAGCACAAGGGCCAATAAAATACTCGAAGGCGTATAAAATACTAACCATATATAAGTAGCTGCAAGCAGGCTTATTAAAATGGCTGATTTAATGTATAATATGTAATTACCTGTTGGAGAAATTTTATTCTCTTCAAAATAATCAGAAACGCGCTGTTTTAATGTAGGAAAAAACTGTGCATTAGTATTGGAAAATTTAATTGCTGTCATACTTATATATAAAGTTACTCATTTATTCCGAAGTCACCAAGCATTCAAAATCATTCTAATGAAGGGTTGTTACCGCCTTCTTAATTCTTCTGACGGCTTCTTCAATATTTTGTTCGCTGGCGGCATAAGATATTCTGAAACAATTGTCATCACCAAAGGCGGATCCTCCTACGGTGGCTACATGTGCATGGTGCAATAGAAACAAAGCAAAATCGTCCGAATTGTTAATGACTGTCTGGCCATCAGTTTTACCAAAATAATAACTAATATCAGGAAAAATGTAAAAGGCACCGGTAGGAAAATTACATTTAAACCCGGGGATGTCCTTTAACAGTGAAATGATCAAGTCCCTTCTTTTTTTAAAGGCTGCAGTCATATCCAGGGTAGGTTGCAGGTCAGAATTTAATGCTGCTACGCCAGCTTTTTGGGCAATCGAATTGGCCCCGGATGTAATCTGCCCTTGGATCTTGGTACAAGCTTCAGCTATGAACAGAGGTGCTGCCATATATCCTAATCTCCATCCAGTCATAGCAAAGGCTTTTGAAAAGCCATTGATCACGACAGTCCTCTCTTTCACCTCCGGAAACGACGCTATGCTCACATGCTGACCGCTAAAGGTGATGTGTTCATAGATTTCGTCAGACATGATATAAATATTTTTATGTGGTGCCACCACTTCTGCTATTGCCTTCAATTCCGAATGACTAAATACTGATCCGGATGGATTACACGGGCTCGAAAACATAATCAGCTTGGTCCTTGAAGTAATGGCAGCGGCTATCTTGGATGCGGGAACTTTAAAGTCTTCATCTACAGAGGCTGATAGTAGTACAGCTTTGCCTCCAAACATATGCACTATATCACTGTAGGAGACCCAATATGGAGACAAAATAATGACCTCATCTCCAGGGTTAAGTAAGGCCATGCACAAGTTGGCGATGTCTTGTTTGGCTCCATTAGATACGACTATTTGATTTGGTTTAAAATCCAGTCCGTTTTCTCGTTTTAATTTGGCAACTATGGCTTCTCTCAGATCAAGGTTGCCCGCTACAGCAGTATATTTAGTATGCCCATCTTGCATAGCCTTGAGTGCTGCATCCTTGATATGTTGAGGAGTATCAAAATCAGGCTCACCTAAACTCAAGGTGATGACATCGATACCTTGCTCTTTCATTTTCCTTGCCATGGCAGCCATCTGTAAAGTTGCTGACTCGGTCATATTAAGCACCCGCTCACTTAAAATAGATTCGATTTCTGTTGTTGACATGTATTATATATTGCTAAAATGAATCGCAAAATTAATAATATCTTGATAAGCCATAGTATCTATGCAAGGTTTAAGTATCAATTCATTTAAAGTAATAAGAAGGAAGAGCAATAATTATTTGACCATGTTATTTGGCCACTTTAGAAACATCAAATAATATTAACAGCTATGGAAGAAAAACTGAAAAATTTAGATTCATTATCCATACTTGCCATGCAAGGAGGTGGGCAGCAACGCATTGAATCTCAGCACAATAAAGGAAAGTTGACCGCCAGGGAAAGATTGGCACTTTTGCTGGATGATACCTCCTTTGAAGAAATCGGAATGCTTGTCACCCATCGGAATACAGATTTTGATATGGATCAAAATATTTATTATGGGGATGGGGTAGTGACCGGTTATGGTACTATCCATCACCGATTGGTATATGTCTTTGCCCAGGATTTTACGGTATTTGGAGGTTCTTTGTCGGAGACACATGCTCAGAAAATCTGTGTCATTATGGATATGGCGCTGCAAAATCTGGCCCCTATCATTGGATTAAATGATTCCGGTGGAGCTAGAATACAGGAAGGAGTTGACTCTTTGGCCGGTTACGCAGAGGTTTTTTATAGAAACACTAAATTGTCCGGACTGATACCTCAACTTTCTCTGATTATGGGACCGTGTGCCGGTGGAGCAGTATATTCCCCGGCGATAACTGATTTTATAGTCATGGTAGACAAGACTTCATATATGTTCGTCACCGGACCCAATGTTGTAAAGACAGTGACAAACGAAGTGGTCACCAGCGATGACCTCGGTGGAGCACAAACGCATGCAGTCAAGTCAGGCATCAGTCATTTGATAGCAGCCAATGATGTAGAGGCTATCAATAAAATAAAACTTCTTTTGACTTATCTGCCTGCCAGCTATATGGAGACCGCCCCACATTACCCCTATATACTTGGTGACGAATATCGCATGGTTTTAAATTCAATTTTGCCAGGGTCCAGCCAGTCTCCTTATGATGTAAAGGAAATAATCAACAATCTGGTGGATGAAAACTCTTTTTTTGAAATTCAGGAGTTATATGCACCTAACCTGGTCATTGGTTTTGCACTAATTGCAGGTCGATCTGTTGGTTTTGTAGCGAACCAACCTAATGTGCTGGCAGGAGTTTTGGATGTGCATGCTTCTGTCAAAGGAGCCAGGTTTGTGAGATTTTGCGATTCCTTCAATATCCCCTTGATCGTATTGGTGGATGTACCTGGTTTTTTGCCTGGTACAGATCAGGAATGGAATGGTATCATCAGCCAGGGTGCCAAGCTGTTATACGCATTTTGCGAGGCAACGGTACCAAGGATCACCGTGATCACGCGCAAGGCATACGGGGGCGCCTATGATGTCATGAATTCAAAACATATCGGAGCTGACTTCAGTTTTGCCTGGCCTTCCGCTGAAATAGCAGTCATGGGAGCAAAAGGGGCCAGTGAGATTATTTTCAAAAAAGAGATAGAAGCAGCCTCTGATCCTGATGCGAAGGCTAAAGAAAAAGAATATGAATATGCTGAGAAATTTGCCAACCCCTACCGGGCAGCTTCCAGGGGGTATATTGACGCTGTAATCACTCCTGCCGATACCAGGAGAAAACTGATCAGAGCACTTGCTAGTTTGAGAAATAAAAAGATCCAAAGGTCCGATAAAAAGCATGGCAATATTCCACTTTAAATATTCCATCCACAAATAAAGAAAAAAACTAATACGAACTATAAATTTATCATTTTTGCCCCATGCGAATTCATATCATTGCCATGGGCGGAGCTGTCATGCACAATCTGAGTATTGCTTTGCACCTGGCAGGGCATCAAGTCACGGGGTCTGATGATGAGATCTACAATCCTGCCAAAGACAAGCTCGAATCTTATCATTTACTCCCACCTTTTGGATGGTATCCTGACCAAATCGATGCATCGATTGATCTGGTCATCGTAGGGATGCATGCTAAAAAGGACAACCCGGAACTTCTGAAAGCCATTGCCTTAAACTTGAAGGTAGTGTCCTATCCGGAGTACATTGGATTGCATGCTCAAAACAAAAAAAGAATCGTAGTAGCTGGTAGTCATGGCAAGACTTCCACTACTTCCATGATCATGCATATTCTAAAAGCTTGTGGGGTTGATTATGATTATCTCGTAGGGGCTCCATTGGAAGGCTTTGACCTAATGATCAAACTGTCGGATGCCCCTCTCATGATCATTGAGGGCGATGAATATCTCAGTGCTCCGACAGACCCAAAGCCTAAAATATTACATTACCATCCCCAAATCACCATCATCACCGGAATCGCCTGGGATCATATCAATGTCTTTCCTACCCATGAAGATTATATCCATGTGTTTGCAGATTATATTCAATCCTTGCCTTCAGGAGCCAAGGTGTACCATTTTGGTAAAGATGAAGAGCTTAACCATTTAGTCCATAAAACACCCAGGAGGGATATCTCATTTTCTGATTATGTAGCTTATCCACATAAGATTAAGGATGGCACAGCTTATTTGCTACATGCAGAGCATGAATTTCAAATCCAGGTGTTCGGTCTGCATAATTTTGAAAACATTCAAGCTGCGATTAGGGTTTGTTCAGATCTTGGAATCGAAGAAACAGCATCCCTCCAGGCGCTGATGAGTTTTAAAGGTGCTGCCAAAAGATTACAACCATTATTTATATCTCCTGACACCAAGATATATCTCGACTTTGCCCATGCTCCTTCTAAGGTGAAGGCTACCGTAAAGGCTATGCGAAGCCAGTTTCCTCAATTTAGGCTCATATGTCTGGTAGAGCTCCATACTTACAGCAGCCTCAACAAAGATTTTTTGCCACAATATGCTCATGTTTTGGATGAAGCAGATGAAGCAATCGTGTTCTTTAATAAACATACTTTAGAGATAAAAAGGATGCCTGATTTGGATATCGATTTTGTAAAAGCTGCTTTTGCTAAAACCAATTTGAAAGTGTTTACCCAAAACGATCAATTAGAAGGATATTTAGATAAAATAGATAAAAAAAGGACCGTGATTCTTTTCATGAGTAGTGGTACCTTTAATGGGGTAAATATTAAAGCCTGGGCACTTAACTAAAAATATTTCCTTATCGAATGTTTAAAAAATATAAGCTGATGAAAAAATCTATATTGATTTTTTGCGGGATCTATTTAAATCTCTGCTTAATGAGTCAAACCCCTCAAACTATTGGTCACCTCCATATTTTTAAAGAAGAAGCCAACGCGTTTATTGATCCTAATGCTGATATCGAGGTATTGGCCGATGGGTTTGATTGGGCAGAGGGGCCTGTGTGGTGGAAAGAGGAACAAGCCATTTTGTTTAGTGATGTTCCACGCAATACAGTATATATCTGGAGAAACAATGGTGAAGGAGCACTACCTTATATCAAACCATCAGGATATACTGGAGTAGGGGTGTACGGAAACGAACCAGGGAGCAATGGTCTCACCCGGGATCTCAAAGGAAACCTATTGTCGTGTGAGCATGGTGATCGGAGAATATCTATCATGCCCATGGGACGACCTGGAGGCAAAAAAACAGTTACTGACAATGATGGCGGAAAACGATTTAACTCTCCCAATGATGTGATCGTAGATTCAAAAGGCAGGATCTATTTCACAGATCCACCCTATGGTATGCCAGGCAAAGAAAACGATCCCGGGAAGGAAACAGGCGTGTTTGGAGTGTATATGTATGCCAACGGCAAAACAACATTGATCATTAAAGATCTGACCCGCCCTAATGGTCTGGCATTATCCCCTGATGAAAAGACTCTTTATGTTGCTCAATCAGATCCGGACAAAGCCATTTACATGAAATATCCGGTATTGTCTACCGGCATCGTGGGCAAAGGCAGTTTATTATTAGATGTGACATCGATGGCGAAATCAGGTTTGTTGGGACTGCCAGATGGTATCAAAGTGGACGATCATGGCAATATCTGGGGTACAGGCCCTGGGGGAGTGTTATTGATATCACCTAAAGGCGAATTGCTGGCCAGGATAGAGACAGGGCAAGCTACTGCCAACTGTGGTTGGGGAGAAGATGGCACAGTGCTTTATATTACGGCTGATCGTTATTTATGTAAGGTGCAGACGAAGGTGAAAGGCGTACCCTTCAGATGAGTTTGATGGTGAAGCATTGGATTACTATTGGATCCAGTTAGCATTTATAACAATGATTCAATCTGCTGATTCCAGTCCCCATTTAATTTAAAATCATCCAGGGGTCTTAGTGCTTCATCCTGGGAGACTAACAATTGAAATTTTTCAAGATCGCTGCTCCAGGAGTTGCCATTATAATATTCTACCCCTTTAAAATCTCTTGTTTTATACAGGGAAGATTTTTGATATCCATTGCCCAGATAAATATAGCTTTTATCCATTGCCTTGGCGATATGTATACATTTCCACATCAACCATTTACCTAATGGAATATTTTGTTCTAAAAAGGTGGTATCATAGAATGAAAACCAAAAGTGCATAAAAGAATCAGAAATCACTACCAGGATATATCCTATGACTTTGTCATCTTGGTTAAACTGAATGATATGAGTCAAATATTTTCTAGAGCAGATATATTTTATACGCTCTAATGGCATCTTATGATCCCCGATGCGTACGTTGCTATATTTTTTGGCGAAATCAAAAAACTCATCCCACTGATCAAAAGATTCTATGGGAATGACCGACTCTTTAATATTGAAAGAAGCTATTTTTCGTTGAACTCTACGATTTTCGCTGGTATCGGAAAAGTGGTCAAGTACTATGCGAATACCTCTTGATTTGTAAAAGATATCTGCTCTGATCTCCAGATTGCCGGTATAGGGTAGGAAACCATTGGAGTAAATAAATTCTAAATCACTTCTAGACTCGCAGATTGCATAAATGGTATAACCAAAAGTGTAAGAGGAATAATCGTGGCGATATTCGGATAAAAAAAATTTCATGAGACTACAATGGTGCGGATCCCGGGTTTAAAGGTAGGCTTGTTGCCTCAATTCTTCTACATCCTTGATTTCTTTTGGTATGGGTGGCCCCAGTATTTTACTGCCTTGATCCTCAACAAGCACATTGTCTTCAATCCTGATGCCGCCAAAAGGCAGCATGCGTTCGATTTTATCATATTGAATATGGTCTTTAAACTTCCCCTGTGCTTTCCACTGACTGATGAGCTCCGGAATGAAATATATGCCGGGCTCTACTGTCAGCACCATCCCCGAACGTAAGGATTTTGCCAGTCGAAGGGAACGCAACCCAAATTGGTTGCTTCTGGTCATATCTGGGGTATAGCCTGTATACTCTTCACCAATGGATTCCATATCATGTACATCCAAACCAAGCGCATGGCCTAATCCGTGCGGAAAAAATAGGGCATGCGCTCCCAAGGCGACCAGGTCATCAGAGTCCCCTGATAAGAACCCGAGTTGAGTCATTGATTGGGCAATATTCTTAGCAGCTGCAAGGTGGATGTCGAGGTATTTTGTACCGGCTTTGACAGCTTGAATGGCCTTGTTCAGGGTATCTAGTACAATGTTATAAATGTCTTTTTGAAAGCTCGAAAAGGTGGCAGCTACAGGAATGGTTCTAGTGATATCCCCAGCGTAATGCATGTGTGAGTCAGAACCGAAGTCACCCAATAAAAGCTGCCCTGGCTTCATAACATTGTGATATGAATGATTGTGTAAGGTTTGACCATCGACCGAGAGAATGATAGAATAGGGGATATCAAGATTAGCCGCCAGGCAGTGTGATCGGACAGCTGCCATAACTTCAGACTCCTGCATACCTGCTTTGGTCTTAGTCATCATTATACGATGCATCTGACCGGATACCTCTATGGCTTGTTCTAATTGGGTGATTTCTACATTTGACTTAATCTCCCGTTGTTGGACTACAGCTTTGGCTAATGGTATACTGTAATCTGACGCTATAGATTCAGGAGTCTTGCCCAGCAAAGATCCCAATTTGAAAGAATGATCCCCTCGATATACCGGAAGATAATGCACTCTTAATCCTTTAGTCACCGTTTTCTTAATAAGGTTCTCGCCTTGAGCCTGAGTGATTATATTTTCAATACCCGACCACATGGCTAGTTCCTGAAGAGAAGGCACAGGTCCAGTCCAAACAACATCATCCATACTGGCTTCATCACCCATCAGATAGCTTTGGCCTTCCTCGGCGTCGATCAAAATGGAGATGCCGGCCCTCTCAATGCCGCTATAGTACAACACATTACTATCTTGACGAAAGGGGTAGGTGTTGTCTCGGTAGTTTATACCACTTTCTTCATTGGCAACAAATAGGATCAGCCCATCTCCAATCAGGTTGGCTAATTCAGCTCTTCGAGCCTGGTAAATAGATGAATTAAAGAAATGTAAGTTCATTTTTAAAAGATTCAAGGTCAAATTAACGGAAAACCCTTCAAAACCTTGTGTAATTTTGCATCTTTCTATTAGGTAAATATGAATGTATTCTTTAGGCTACTAAAAGTGATTGGTATAGCAATACTCATCATCCTCAATGAAAATCTACAGACGATTTTTAAAAACTCCTTCATACCGCTTCATTTTATAGCTAGTATTGTAGGCTTTTCGTTATTCTTTCTATTGACTCAACTGGGAAAAGATTTGTTGCTTTATTTCTATCGAAAACGGAAAAAAATAGCTTTTAATAAAACTGACAATGTCACTGTAGGAATAGAGAATATTTATTTTTTGGTGATTAGTGGAGTGGCTTTTTACTTTTTGCTTCACTTGCTGAATCTCAAACCAAAGGACTTTTTTACTGGATTGACCCTGATTTCAGCTGCCATCGCTATCATCATGAAAGATTATATTTCTAACATTATCACCGGTATGATCTTAGGGTTTTCTGATAAAATAAAAATTGGAAATTATGTAAAAATCGGTAAGTATACAGGAGAAGTAAAGGATTTTTCGCTTACTATGATTACTTTGCAGGATGATGACGATGTGCTCATCTATGTGCCTAATAGTTCTATTTTCACCCAAGACCTCATCAATCATACGACACTTGATCAAGATATAAATACAATACATTTTGAGGTGAACAATAAAATGAAAATTCCATTTAGGGATCTTGAGAAGTTAATCGCCGATGTAATGAGTGAATTTGAGGTTGCTATCTTACCAGGTAGTGTTCAACTGGTAGTGGATGCTACGCATCAGGAAAGTACCTCGTTTAAACTGCAGTATACGCTCAATGGACAGGACCTTAAATTGTCAAAAAATCTTAAGTACAAAGTGTTGAAATGTGTCTACGAAAACACATCAATCAATGGATTACTCAACCGTTGATATATTAAAACGTAAAACTATGAAGGCAAAAAAAAAAGCTCCTGCAGTAGGAGCTTTTAGTGGAGATTCATTTTTGCCTTTTGATGTTTCAATCTCCAAAATATTTTTTTATTCAATACTTATTAATGAATACTCTACGAAGTTAAGCACTTTATGTAATTCTGCAAGTTTTCTATTGTATATTTTTTCAAACGAAATTTTTGAAAAAAAATTTGACACATCAATTCATGCTTATAGACTTTAAAACTTTGCAAGCAGCGGACACAGATCTTGAAGATGAAATTTAAACTTTAAAATAGAAGATACATCATACTTTTTCCCTGAAAAATGGAGCATATCCGTACTGCTTATTCCTTCATATCCAACCTGCCTAAGCATGGTAACAAGCTGTCCTCTGTGATAGGTAGAGTGGTTAAATACGTGAGCGAAGATGTGGTAATGTTTCATGATGACCGGATCCCCATTGATTCTTTTGAAAGAAAGTGTTCGGTCCATTTCTAAAGAATCGAATTGATCTACAAAGGACTTTAAATTTTCAGAACTCTCTGCCCAAAGCATTAGCAGTGCTGTTCGGCTTCCCCGGAATACACCAGGCAGCCAGACGGGGTTTTCCTTTTCCAGTAACCGGTCTAACCAGATTGTCTCCGCTCCAACTATATGCAACGCAGTCGAGGCGATAGAGCCAAAACTGGAAGTGATGGGTTGATTCCACTGTTCTTCTGGTAGAGCACGAAGCCATTCAGTCACGGTTTGGTTGGCCCATATATTGTAAGATGCAATTTCTTGAAAATACATGTTCATGCGTTATTATATTTTTGACGCTAAATTAAAATAAATCAATCTTCAAAACTAACTGAATCGCTTATTTTTGGACGATCAATAAAATGGTAGAACACAGAGAACACTTCTTTAATAAGATGATTTTGACCTTACACCATATCATTGCATCTGCTATCCCGACACTAATCAATTCAAGTTGTTCCGGCTAAAACTTGAAAAGAGTGCCTTCCTTCCTACAACTAAAAATTGAAAAAAATGGATAAACAAAAAATTGTTGAATTGATATTGGCTTCACATGATTCACTGCTACAGTCAGTGAAGAACTTGACCGAGGAACAGTGCGTGTTTTCCATGCCAGGTAAGTGGTCAGCATTGCAACATCTTAAACATATCGAACTCAGCAATACCCCTTTGGCTAACATATTCAGTGATAAGGATAGATTTCTATCAAAAAAGTTTGGTGAGGCAATAAATGGGAGCAGATCCTACGAGAAAATAACCAGTATCTATAAAAGTGCTTTGGCGCCGGGAGTCCGGGCTCCACAGACATTTGTGCCTGAACCTATCAGCTATAATGAAAGGTATGGTCTATTCGACGAATTTAATGCCAGGCTAAAGCAATTAATTTCATCTATGGAACTGTTTAGCGAAGCTGAAATCGACCGATACCTTATACCACACCCATTAGTAGGCAAGATCACTATGCGGGAGATGTTTTATTTTACGGTATTTCATGCAGGTCATCATCAGAACAATTTAATAAGAGATCTGGGAACAATGTGAGGCTTCTATTTTAATTATCCGGAATATGATTACTTATTGGATTGTAAGTATGCCAGCAAGTCCGCCATGTCTTGTACGGTCATATTTCCTTCCAGGCCCTCCATCATCAGAGATTTGCCTAGCGCGGTAAGGCTTTTGATATCTTTTTTATTCAACACCAATGTGGTCCCACCCATTTTTTTGATGGTAATCGAAAGGTCAGATTCAGCATCGATAATACCAATATGTATCTCGCCCTCCAAGGTTTCGATTTGATGGCTGATATACTTAGGGTCCGTGGCTGCATTAGGATCGAGTATGTCATGCAACAGGGTCTCTTTACTTTTTCTATTGATTTCAGTCAGGACAGGGCCTACTTTTTGCCCGACACTGCCGTATTGGTGACATTGACTACACAATCCTTCAAATATCCTGGCACCCTTATCTACACTACCTTGCAATTTTATTGCACCGTACATTTTATCTATAGCCTCTTGTCTGGTAGTGACGCCTGCATCCGAAAATAGAGCCTGAGCTCTTTTTTTGATATTCTCATCATCCGTCCACCAAAGTAATCGTCTACGACGCTCCAGATCAAAATTCATCTCACCTATATTTATGGTTCCCTTTTCCAGGCCATCCAGCAATGCGGGATGATGGATCTGTTTGTACAATAAAATATCACTGGCTGATCTCCTTGTTTGAGGACTCAAAGTTGCCCAAGCACGAATCAATTCAAACCCCACTTTTACATCACTGACTTTGGACAACTGTTGTAAGGCCGCTTGTTGCAGGGAGACTGGCTGATTGTTTTGTAGGCAGGCAAACAGAACAGAGGATTTAAGATCAAAAGGCGCCAAATCAAGGAGGTTTAAATATTCCAACCGCTCAGAATCGGGTATATTTTGGAGTAAGACCCGATGTAAAGCTTCTTCGCTGAATAGCCGGAATTTATTGGACATTGGCCAGCCCATTTTATTTCTTAGCTGAGCGAGTGCACCAATGAGCTGTTTGTCCTTGGAAAGCTCTAAAGTTTGGATCGATTTTTTGAGCTGATCAGAAGTGCTTTGCCCATTTGGTTTAAGTGAAAGATTAAGAATAATTTCGCTTTTTATTTGATCGCTGATCTTCGTACTGGAGAGCGATTGCATTAATGATGTCATATCCTGGTCTGATGCCGAAGCAAGTAGAGCTAAAGTGATTAATAATTTGTTTTTATTCTTAGAATTCGGTAGTGTAATGACTTGGTCAAACAGAGCTACCGGGGAGAATTTGGATGCCAGGGATAGCGCTGAAGTATTCCATTCATCCATAGGCAGGTGGACTGCAGCGAAGATAGCAGATAAAATATCTTGGCGATGCATATTAAAAGTCTTTTGATTTATAACACTGGTGCTTAAAGCTGCCTGCATTCTGGTTCTTTGATTTTCATCGGTCAATAATTGTAAACAAGCGTTTAAGATCATGTCATTCGAATCTAATCTGTTCTCGACCATCAAAAGTGATTGTTCCCGAATACCTGAGCTTGGATCTTTTAATCCGTTGAGGAGTTCTTGATCACTGACTTTTCGGAGGCTATTTAATATCCAGAGGGCATGGAGCCTGGACATCTCATTGCCCCGCAGCGTAAGCTCCTTCAATTTAATTATTTGCAGATCATCTGGATTGTGCTCCAGAATCAAACGATGGGCTGTCTTTCTTACCCATTGGTTATCATCTCCAAGACAAGCGAGGCGTCCGTCGAACGAATCTAACTTTGAATAGTCAAAAATCGAAGGTTCTCCTGATTGCAAAGTGATTTTATAAATTCTGCCTTTCTCTTTGCCCTCATTCATGTCAAGGGTGTTTTCTATTTCATCGGGTATCCACTCAGGATGTTCGATCACCTTTCGATGCATATCCACTATATACATGGCTCCATCAGGACCAGCCGACATATTGACTGGTCTGAATGATCGATCACTACTAGCCAGGAAATCCCGATGATCTAATAATCTACTGGCGCGCAGCGCAGCGCCATTACTACTTATTTTATCTATATGTATTAGATTCAGTACTACATCAGCCACCCAGACTGTATGCTGAAGATCTGGCCCAAGTCTCCCATTATTATAGTAGGTGATACCACATGACCCGGAGAAATAGCCGGATTGTTCGGGGTGATTTACTCTGGATTCTTGTTCTCCAATGGGATATATGCGGGCAAGTCCATTTTCTTCATGGTCTGAGATATTTAAAAGCGAATGTCCGATAGTTGTTTTTAGGTTCGATTGATATCTGCCAGAATAAACCAGGTTGGATATATGATTCAAGTTATGTGTCTCAAAGGGATGATCCCATTCGTCCATGGCCAATCCAAAACCTCCTGAGGATCTCCCGATTCGTTCAAGTTTTTTTGAATTGAGATTAAATCTAAAGTCCTGTCCCCTTAGATCTATCCTTGAGGTGGTATCTCCCCACCAAAAGGGTTGCCCGGAATTGCCGCCATTAACAGCATATATCCATCCATCCAGACCATATGTCAGCCCATTATAGTTGTGTTGGAGGTTACCGGTAGAAAATCCCGACATCAGTGTATCTACATGATCTGATATTTCGTCTCCATTCCTATCCTCAATGTACAACAAATAGGGAGGGGCAGCAACCAACAGGCCTTTTCGAAATAAAAGTATGGATGAGCCCAATTGAAGGTTTTCTGCAAACACTTTTGAATCATCAAATATGCCATCCTTATCACGATCTTTGAGTAAGATGACTTTACTGAAAACATCCTCAAAAGGATAACCAGGCATTTCTAATACATAGGCTTCTCCATGTGTGCCAAATTCAAGATCCACCGGATCTTTTATCAAGGGCTCCGATGCTACTTTTGTAATATTAAAGCCCGATTCCAGCACAAAGCCACTCAAATCATTTTTGGGTTCATGCTTACAGGACGACAATAATATAATAATCAAGTATAAAAGGATAAAGTCAGCTCTAAGCTTTTCCATGATTCCAGGTTTGACAATAATGTATAAATGTAGTAAAGTTCGTCTGCAATTTAAAAAGTAGAATATATACGTGACTATTTTCAAACCATAGTTGTATCATTAGGCAAATAGTTATACATTTAATTAAATATTCTTAATTTCGAACCCCCAACTATGCCCGGATACGATATAGAGATCATCCTTAATCGTCAGTTAGCTGAATGCCTCAGCATACCAGTTTTTATCACTGACACTTTTGGCAACCTGATATTTTACAATGAACCTGCTGAAGACATTTTGGGAAAGCGATTTGAAGATACTGGAGAAATGCCTGTAGAAGTCTGGGCTAACATATTCAAGCCGTTGGACGAACAAGGCATTAGTCTTTCTCCGGATGAACTGCCCTTAGTCAAAACCTTAAAAGAATTATTGCCCAATCATAAATCATTCTGGATTGAGAGTCTGGCCGGTGCCTCTAAAAGGATATCTGTGACCTCTTATCCTATTATTGGAAGGGAAAAAAAATTTTTAGGTGCAGTTGCAATTTTTTGGAAAGCCGATCCCGTATGAAAATAAAATTTTGGGGAGTACGTGGCTCCATACCCACTTCAGGTGCTGATACTAATAAATATGGAGGTAATACCTCTTGTCTGACCTTGACCGGAGCTGATTATAATCTGGTGTTGGACGGGGGGTCAGGTATGCAAAATGTATCTTTTGCAGATCCGATGATTGACAATCGTATTGACATCTTACTGACCCATTATCACCTCGACCATCTTCAAGGATTAGGTTTTTTCAAATCTCTGTTCAATCCAAATCTCGAAATACATATTTGGGGACCAGCCGCTGACTATGATGAACTGCATTTTAGGCTCAATAGATACCTATCGCCACCTCTATTTCCGGTTTTGCTCCGTGATCTGCCTTGCAAATTACATTTGCATGCCATTAATAATAGTCACTTTAGCATTGGAGCCTTAGACATTCATGCGAGGTATGTGATCCACCCCGGTCCAACAGTTGGCTACCGAATCAAAGAAGGAAATAAAGTTTTTACCTATATACCCGACCATGAACCAGCTTTGGGGCCTGAAGGCATGTTGAAATCTTCCAATTGGATATCAGGGTTCGATCTTGCGGATCAAGCTGATCTGCTGTATCATGATGGTCAGTATACAGCTCATGAGTACCTGACGAGAATAGGTTGGGGCCATTCATCTATGGCTGATGCTGTACTCTTTGCAAGAGCCTCTCAAGCCAAACACTTGATTTTGGCTCATCATGATCCTGGTCATACTGACGAGCAATTGGATGAGATTTATGCTCAGCTTATGGACGATCATCTCTGCGAATTTGTTTGCGAATTAGCGCGAGAAGGTATCACCATTGAACTTTGAGCTTGGTTTTCATTTAAAATAAAACTCTTTTTTTTAACTCCTTGTCTTAGATGAAATAGTAGACTGCATAATCAATAAAAAACTTTATTGAATAATCAGATATTTTGAATATTATTCAAAAAATGATTAAATAATTGAATATCGTATAAATATTTTTGTATATTTAATAATATTGTTCAACAATACTGGACATTTATTATCTTTGCTTTATAATTGATCTTCTATAGATTAATTTTTTTGACATACTGTGAGGTGATGAAATTGGCAGACATGCCCTCTTGTCTCGGGGGTGGAGTCAAGCGACAAACTGAGTATAAGGCCTGTCCCTGTTTGTGGACAGACTGGGGTTGACCACCAGGCAATGTACTCGTGCTAAGCTCTCCGTGAAGGTTCGAGCCCTTCCCTTACAGCTTTCTCATTTATTTTTCGGTTATATTTACGTGCTGCTTGTCTATGGAGGATTGAGCAGTTTTTACCTTGTGTATAATATTTTAACCTGCCTTTTGGATATCAATGAGACCGCTAATTAGCTTTTCTATCTGCTTTTTAATGCTCAGTGCTCAATGCCAGCGACCCGGTGCTCAGTCGCCCATTATGGAGAGGATTAAAGGACTCAGTTTTGTAGCACCTTCGCGACCATTTGACTCTAACCCATTTGTGGATGTATTAAATGTTAACTCCAGTTGGATCGCAGTCATCCCTTATGCTCTTTGCAGAGCTGGTGAGCCTGTAGTCCACTATGATCATCAAGAAAGTGACAAGCGGTGGTGGGGCGAAGGAAGACATGGCATTGAAGAAACTATATGCCAGGCTCAATCAAATCATATTAAAGTAATGCTGAAGCCACAGATCTGGGTAGGCAAGGATTGGATCGGCAATCTTCAATTTGCCACAGCAAAAGATTGGGAAAAGTGGGAAGACTCTTATGAAGATTATATTTTGCCATTTGCTGCCCTTTCTGAAGAGATGGGGGTAGAAATGATATGTATTGGGACGGAAATCAAAGGAAGTATTACTGCAAGACCTCAATTTTGGCAAAACTTAATCACTAAAGTTAGATCAGTTTACAAAGGAAAAGTGACTTATGCTGCTAATTGGGATGAATACGAAAAAGTAAGCTTCTGGAGTCGATTAGACTATATTGGGGTCAATGCATATTTCCCATTGTGCGAGGAAAAGAATCCAACAGAGCAATCTCTCACGAGAGCTTGGGATCCATTGTTAAATGAGCTGGGAAAGTTTTCAAAAAAGTATCACAAACCTATACTTTTTACTGAGTATGGCTACCTTAGCGTCGATGGAAGTGGGGGAAAGACCTGGGAGTTGGAGTCAAAATTAAAATCACTAGATTACAATCCTCAAGCTCAAGCCAATTGCCTTAATGCTTTACTCGAATGTTGCTCTAAAAGAGATTTTTGGCAAGGTGGTTTTGTATGGAAATGGTATTCAGATCCCAAAAATATGCGACATGGTTTGGAAAAAGATCATAGCCCACAGGGCAAACCTGCAGAGGATGTCATCAGAAAATGGTATGCAAAAATGTAGTGTCGGATTATAGTCTGGCTGCCACCGCATCCCAATCTACGACATTAAAGAATGCAGCCAAATAGTCAGCTCTTCGGTTTTGATAATGCAGATAATAAGCATGTTCCCATACATCTACGCCAAGAATAGGGGTGCCTTTTTGCTCAGCAATGTCCATAAGCGGATTGTCCTGATTAGGAGTAGAGGAGATAAAAAGCTTACCCTCACTATCCTTTGATAACCAGGCCCAACCACTGCCGAATCTAGTCATTCCGGCTTTGCTTAGTGCTTCTTTAAATGAATCGAACGATCCGAAAGTGCCATTGATTGCATCGCCGATGATACCGGTAGGTACTCCGCCTTTACCTGGGCCCATGATCTGCCAAAACAAGGAATGGTTATAATGCCCACCCCCATTATTTCTTATAGCTGGGCTCAACGTGGAGATATTGGCCATGATTTCCTCCAATGACTTATCAGCCCATATAGTATTTTCTACTGCATTGTTGAGATTGGTCACATATGCCTGATGATGTTTTCCATGGTGGATCTCCATCGTTCTGGTATCAATATGTGGTGTGAGTGCATCAAAGGCATAAGGTAAATCTGGAAGTGTAAAAGCCATAATAGTATTTATGTTTAAATAATTGATTTGATCTGATTAAACATCTGCGAAGTTAACTGCTTGAATCGATAAGTCAAAAAATTAATCGTATGAATCATCGAGACATGGAATCTTTACTATGATATCAATCATCAAGTCTACTGAAAATATCCTGTATTTGCCCTACTATGGTTTATTACCTTTGTGGCAAATATTAAGATTATGTCTATACGCAAAGAAAAAGACTCTATGGGATTCATAGATGTGCCTGCAGAAGCCTACTGGGCAGCTCAAACACAACGGTCCAGTCAAAATTTTAAAATCGGTGGTCAAAGAATGCCGATTGAAGTAATAAGGGCGTTCGCTATATTAAAAAAAGCAGCAGCTTTTACCAATCTGGGTTTGAAAATTTTAGATAAAAATAAAGCAAGGTTGATTGCAGAAGTGTGCGATGAGATTTTGGAAGGCAAACTCGATGATCAGTTTCCTTTGGTGGTCTGGCAGACTGGGTCTGGTACCCAATCCAATATGAATGTCAACGAAGTGATAGCCAATCGGGGCCATGTATTGTCCGGCGGGTCATTGACAGATGCTAAGAAAATATTGCACCCCAATGATGATGTCAATAAATCACAATCCAGTAATGATACTTTTCCCACTGCGATGCACATTGCGGCTTATAGCGCGCTCATGGAATGGACTTTGCCAGGCCTTTTAGATCTTCGTGATACTTTTAAGAAAAAGTCAAGGGCTTATATGAAAGTAGTCAAAATTGGTCGTACACACCTGATGGATGCTACCCCCCTTACCTTGGGCCAGGAGCTCAGCGGATATGTAGCCATGATAGATCAAAGCATTTTAACTATTAAGAACAGCTTGACACATCTCGCCCAATTAGCTTTGGGAGGAACCGCTGTGGGTACCGGACTCAATGCGCCGAAGGGGTACGCCGTCAAAGTCGCAAAGGAAATTGCCAAATTAACCGGCTATCCCTTTATCACGGCTCCAAATAAATTTGAATCACTGGCTACCCATGATGCATTGGTAGAAGCACATGGGGCTTTAAAGACTACAGCTGTATCCTTATTTAAGATAGCAAGCGATATTAGATTATTAGCGTCAGGGCCACGCAGTGGCATCGGAGAGATTACCATCCCTGACAATGAACCCGGATCTTCCATCATGCCGGGCAAAGTGAATCCAACGCAATCTGAAGCCATGACGATGGCTATGGCTCAAGTGATTGGCAACGATGTCACCATCAATATAGGCGGCATGAATGGTCATTTCGAGCTCAATGTGTTTAAACCTGTCATAATATATAATTTTTTAATCTCAGCCAGATTGATCGGAGATGCTTGTGTCAGCTTTAATGAACATTGTATTATGGGGTTGGAGCCCAACTATGCCAGGATCAAGCATAATCTGGACAACTCGCTAATGCTGGTTACAGCTTTAAATACAAAAATTGGATACGATAAAGCTGCAGAGATAGCCAAGAAAGCCCATAAAGAGCATATTACGCTCAAAGAAGCTGCCATTTCGCTGGGTTATATGACCAGCGTTCAATTTGATCAGTGGGTCAAACCTGAAGATATGGTTGGCCCTAAATAGCTTCAGTTAATTATTGATTAAATCATAGGCCTGAGCTTCTGGCAGCCATAGATATACGCAAATAACCTGTTAAGTATCTTATTATTAATTATATATACATTGCAATAATTAGTTATATTTATATAGTAAAGCAATGATATTTTCCTGATTATATATGATGCTGACAGTCTGTATATACAAAAAGCAACCGATTGATTGGAAAAACCAAAAATCTTAATATAACTATCAGAAAATAAATATTTTATAAAAAATTTCTTTGTTTCAAAATAAAACTTGAAATTTGCACCCTGCCGGAAAAGAAAGGCAGTAATACATTATAATTAATTAAAAACCAGTAACTAATGAGAAAAGCTGATCTCGTTGCAATGATTTCCGAAAAGACAGGAGTGCCTAAGGTAGATGTACTTGTGAGTTTAGAAATGTTTTTTAAAGAAGTGAAAGGCACACTCGCCGAAGGTGAAAACGTGTATATCCGAGGATTTGGATCTTTTATCATCAAGAAAAGAGCTAAAAAAATTGGTAGGCACATTAAAAAGAATGTGGCTATTGAGATTCCAGAGCATTTTATTCCTTCTTTCAAACCAGCTAAAGTATTTGTAGAGCAGGTGAAAAACAAAGTCACACAATTGCCTGACAATGATGAGGAAGAATGAAATCACCGCTGATACTTTTATTGATTTCAATAGCTTCGTTTTTTCTACTTTATTTTGGGTTTAGTAAGATTTCTCCAGAAATAAGGTTTCCTGAAAAGTCAGGGACCACTAATAGTTTTGACACAACATTTGACACCGATCTATCAAAATGGAAGGATTCTCTATCAGAAAGTAATCATCAATATGTAGACTTGTTGGAACAACAGATCGCGCAAGCCACTGATGACAGTATACAACGTACTTTGTTGGAGCAACTTTCAGGATTTTGGTATAATCAAGGAAGAGTGAGTATGTCTGCAGAATATGCTTATCTGATAGCAGAAAAATTTCCAACTTCTGATCGATGGGCTTTGGCAGCAACCAATTTTATAATTGCCGCCAAACAACCAGAAGTTGATCCGGGTGATTTAACAAAATGGGTAGAAAAAGCCAAACACGGTTTTTCTCAGGCCATTGCGCTTGATCCAGACAATGTTTCACTCCAGCTCAATCAAGCACTCATCAATGTGGAATTTCCTTCTGAAGGTAGCCCTATGAATGGCATATTGGAATTGAGAAGATTGAACGAGACTTATCCAGACAATACCTTAGTAATCTATCATTTAGCCAGGTTGTCTATTCAGACTAACCAATGGGATCGGGCTAAAGAAAGATTGCAGGCTCTGATCAAACTAGATCCTGGATTTGTAAGAGCATATTGCCTCATGGCTCAGGTAGCTCAGCATGATGGTGATCAACTAGCTTTTGAGAACTGGTCAAAAAAATGTGTTGAAAAATAAAGTAAAAACAATCTATTTGGCTCACGCCATTTAGATTTATGATATTTAAAAATATTTTAATCATTTAATCAAATTAATTTAAAATGCCTTGCGGTAAAAAAAGAAAACGCCATAAAATGGCCACCCACAAACGAAAAAAGAGACTTCGTAAGAATAGACATAAAAAGAAACTGAGATAGTGTAATCCAGGTTGAATGGGTATGAAGATGATCTTTGATCATTAATGTATTTAATTATTCGCTCCTTTTTTATACCCATCTTTTCTCGGAAATCTTATTCTGGGGATATCCATTCAATCTGGTCCTTAATTATTTATAATTTATGGAGCGCGAACTCATTATCAATTCTACTCCTAAGGATGTAGAAATCGCTTTACTTGAAAACGGAAAATTGGTTGAGTTACATCACCAGGTATCCGATGAAAATTTTCAAGTAGGTGATGTGTTTTTAGGGAGTGTCACCAAGCTTATGCCTGGACTCAATGCTGCGTTTGTAGATATTGGACACTCTAAAGATGCTTTTTTGCATTATACCGATCTTGGACCAGGACTTAATTCGTTTTTGTCATTTACTGAAAAGTCTATACAAGGCAAATTAACTTCACATATGCTCGACCAGTTTATGGTGGAGCCTGAGATCAATAAACATGGCAAAGTCAACCAGGTCCTTGCCAAAAAACAAAACATCCTGGTTCAAATACTCAAAGAGCCCATTTCTACCAAAGGTCCCAGGTTGTCAGGAGAAATTACCATTCCTGGTAGATTTATGGTACTAACACCATTTACTGACCAGGTAGCTGTCTCGAAAAAAATAGAAGATCAGGATGAAAGAAAGAGGCTTCAGATCCTAGTGGAGTCGATTAAACCTAAAAACTTTGGTGTAATCGTCAGAACGGCTGCTGCCGGCAAAAAAGTAGCTGATCTTCACGAAGAAATCACTGAACTCACTGAGAAATGGGACACCATACATAAACAATTGTATAAAGGACGGGCACCACTTAAATTATTGAGTGAGTTGGACAAAACCTCCTCGATGCTTCGAGATTTGTTGAATGCCTCTTTTAATAAAATAGTGACTAATGACAGGGATCTATACCAAAGCATCAAATCATTACTTCAAAGTATAGCACCAGAACAAACTAAAATAGTCCAATATTTTAAAGGGGACAAACCTATTATGGATCAACTGGGGGTATCCCGACAGATCAAGTCTTCTTTTGGTAAGACAGCGACCATGCCTAGCGGTGCTTACCTGGTCATAGATCATACTGAAGCGATGCATGTGATCGATGTCAATAGTGGTCCAAAGATGCAAAAGACTGATCAGCAATCTGCTGCTTTATCGGTCAACCTGGAAGCAGCCATGGAGATCGCGCGGCAGCTCAGACTCAGAGATATTGGAGGATTGATCATCATCGATTTTATCGATATGAAAAGCCAGGAACATAAAAATCATCTGTACAAAATGATGAAAGATTTTATGGCACCTGATCGAGCACAACACAGTATTCTGCCGCTCAGTAAATTTGGACTGATGCAGATCACCCGGGAGCGGGTAAAACCTGCAGTCAATATCAATATCAACGAAACTTGTCCGTCTTGTGGAGGCACTGGTCATATCAGACCATCTATCCTGGTGACTGATGAGATCGAGCGTGACCTGGATTTTTTGATCAAACACAGGACAGATACAAGGTTTACGGTAGAATTGCATCCTTTTTTAGCCTCCTATTTTACCAAAGGGCTTTGGAGCAAACAATGGCAACTTTGGTGGAAATACAAAAGATGGATCAATATCCGGGTTAATGAGAATATTGCCTTGACTGACTTTAAATTATTTGATAGTAATCAGGATGAAATCCGTATGAATTAATGGGCAAAGTCACCATTTCTGTGGATTGCATCCTTCTTAGAGTTAAAAGGTCCACGAGATCTTCAAAATATTGTTTAAGTTTAGGCATGTAGGGTACCATGCTCACGCATACCTCAACCATGTCACTTCGAATACTTATTTGTCCTTTGCATTGGGGATTAGGTCATGCGGCCCGATGCAGATCGATCATAGATTATTTTGTTGATCGGGGCCATGAAGTGCATGTGGCAAGCGATGGTTTGGCCTTTGATTTTCTGCGATTACATCATCCTCAACTTCCAGCTCACCGCCTTGCTCCCTTGGAAATTAGATATGGTAGATTATTTTGGTATAAATTATTTACGCAGTCGTTTTACGTTTTTAAGTGGATGGTCAAGGATAAGATTCGATTGAAAGAGCTACAAGCAGAATTTGGATTTGACCTTATCCTTTCAGACTCGAGACCTGCTTGTAGGTTAAAGGGGGTAGCGTCTGTCTTACTTATACATCAGGCAAAACCCATTTTACCATGGAAGATCTTAGGGAAGGTGGTGCAGCTGGTCATGAAAAATTGGATGTCCCGGTTTGATCGTATTTGGATACCTGACATCGAAGTCAATGGAGGACTCAGTGGAAACCTTGGTAATCTAACCTCATCCATCCAGGAAAGAAAGATTGGATTTTTGACCAAAATTATTCCATCTGAAGCAGAAAGTCCTACTCAATATCAGTGCGATATTTTGGCTGTAGTCTCTGGGCCGGAACCCATGAGGACCAGATTTGAACATTCCTTGAGAGTCTCGCTTAGACTGGCAGATAAGCTTATGATGGTTGGAGGCAGACCTGATTTGGCCGCCCAATCTAATGGATATCAATCTTTTGTCAACCAATCTACCCTAACCGGATATATCAGTGTAGCTCAATATATAATCTGCCGGGCCGGATACAGCACACTGATGGATTTGGCGGCATGGTCTAAAAAATTAATTTTGGTCCCCACTCCAGGCCAGACTGAACAATGGTACCTGGCCAGGAGGCTGGTGGATCTGGACATGGCAGTGATATGGGATATTGAAAAAGAAGATTGGGAGCATGTCAAGGAGAGGGTAGATCAATGCCAGAGATTCCATTTGGACAATAACCAGGATTTATTAATGCATGCTGTCGCAGATATAGAGCAATACTGCGAAAAAAAAATTAATTTTCGACGATGATCAAAAAAATGATACTGCTGAGTGCCTTGCTCCTCATAGGATTTGTCTCTCAGGCACAGAATACAACACGCTATGGTTTGAAGTTGGGGCCTACCGTTGGATTTCAAAAATGGAATTATTTTCAAAATGATCCACTCTTTAAATATCATGCAGCTGCCTGGTTAGAATCATACAGGGACGAGGATCCGTTCTCGGTGCTTTTACAATTGGGGTACCATCTCAAGGGAAGTGCTACGCGATATTCTTTTCCGATACAATATAATAACACGGTCTACACCATACCGACAGATGAATTCATTTTTAGAAACTTGTCCTTGCTGGCTGGAGTTAAAAGAAAGTACGCAAAAGCCAAATTCTCCACCTATTACACCATGGGATTAAGGGGAGAATACACATTATCTACCAACCTGGATCGGTATGATCCAATCAATAAAATTATCCCGGTATATCCATTTAATCAGGCAGTAAAAAAGGTTCTACTGGGTTTTTCTTTGAGTGGTGGACTGGAACTTCCTTTTGGCGATTTGGCTGGTGGCATTCTTGAGTTTACCATTGGGCCGGATATCACAAAACAATATTACCAGCCACAGATTGATAATATTATTGACATCTATAGACCAGGCAATACAACCTCTATCGGAGAAAAAAGTATCAAAAATGTGACCCTCGAGCTTTCCTTTGGCATTTATTTTAATAGAAAAGTGGAATACATCGACTGATCAACCTGGCGGTCTACTTAATTAATTATCAATAAGATGTACATATAAATATGGGCAATATAATTTTCAGGACCCTGTATAACTAAAATATACGTTAAAAAAAATAAATATTAGTTGCAAATCGTATAAATTCGTTTTATATTTGATTTGTCAAACGAAATGAACGAATCATTAAAAGAAAGTCAGTAGATACATTTTTAAACTCATCTCAAATAATGTGATATGCGAAAAAAACTAACCAAAGCAGAAGAAGAAATTATGCAAATCATCTGGGCTAAAGGCAGGGTGCTGGTCAGTGATATTTTAGACGAATTGGGGGATCCCAGGCCGCCGCATAGCACCATTTCTTCGATCGTACGCATCTTAGAGAAGAAAGGGTTTGTAGCCCATAAAGCATATGGTCGTACTCATGAATATTTCCCTTTAGTACCAAAGGAAGAATATGGCAAAGTCTCTGTTAAAGATTTGATTACAGAATATTTTGGAGGCTCAGCCAACAGCCTGGTCTCTTTCCTGGTCAAAGAAAATGATCTTAGTCTAAAGGAATTGACAGAATTGATGGAATCACTTAAGAAAAATAAAAAATAGCCCGATCATGATTACGCTCATACTTCAAAGCAGTCTTTGCTGGCTTTTATTCATGGTGATCTATCATTATTTTTTGCGCAGAGAGACTTTTTTTAGGTTTAACAGGTATTACTTGATCACTACCTTGTTTTTAGGAGCCGGAATACCTTTGGTCAGAAGGTATTGGGAAGCATTTTTTCCGGATTACATGCCTCAGGTATCATTCATTCAGGGGAGTGCAAGGATGTTTGAGGTTTCCCAAGCAGTAGTGCCAGCTGATTCTTTTCAATGGATGTATTGGTTGGAAAAATTATACTGGATAGGTTTTTCTATTTCCATGGTTTTATTAGTCCGGGAATTATTTTTTTTGGTGAAATGGATTTACAAATACCCACACACTTATAAAAAACAGCATACTCTTATCACGACTGATATAGACCATCTGCCTTTCTCTTTTTTAAATTATGTATTCGTCAGTGATAAGTCCCAGTTTATCAATGAAGAAATGGAAAAGGTGATGCAACACGAACTCAGTCATGTCTCAGGGTGGCATACGATAGATATATTGTTGAGCAGGTTGGTAGCCGTCGTCGCATGGTTTAGCCCCATGGTCTACTGGTATCAAAATACCATACGCAATACGCACGAATATCTCGCAGACGCCATAGTGACCAGGAGCTCCGATACACAAAGTTATGGCCAGCTTTTAATCGAAAACTCCAGTCGCAGCCTGTACATGTCATTAGCCAATCATTTTATTTATTCACAATTAAAAAACAGAATCAACATGATGATAAAAATTCCTTCCAAGCCATTGAGTGCCTGGAAATACGCTTTGATTATTCCAATTTTACTTTTATTAGGAGTCGTTTTTGCTTACAAATCGGAAAGCAATCTTAATCAGCCAGTGAGCTCGAATTTTAGCAGCTCCTTATCTGACACCATTCCTGAAGCTGCACTATACATCCTTAATGGCGAAAAAGTCACAAAAACTGAAGTAGACAATGTTTACCCCAACCAAATCACCTCCGTCAGTGTACTCAAAGGTGATAGTGCTATAAAAAAATATGGAGAAACTGGAAAAGACGGCGTCATCGAAATTCAAACAAGAACCTTGTATCTGATAGATGGTGTCGAATCCAGCAAAGAAGCAGTAGACAAAATAAGTCCAGATGATATAGCTACAATGGATGTAGTTAAATACGGTAAAAATAGTGAAGGGGTCGTCAAAATAAGATTGAATTCTAACGCTAAAAAGAACAGTGAAACTGAAAATGGAACCGCGTCAAAAATATTTACACAAGTGGATGAAATGCCTATGTTTCCAGGTTGTGAATCTGAGTCAGATCTCACCGCTCGGCGAAAATGTGCCGATATGAAAATGCTTCAATTTCTTTATGGACAAATGAAGTATCCTGAACAAGCTAAAAAAGCAGGTTTGGAGGGCAAGGTGGTCGTCAGTTTTATAGTGGGCAAAGAAGGTATGATCAACAATGTTAAAATAATCAAAGATATCGGCGGAGGTGCAGGTGATGAAGCAATCCGTGTTGTGAACACCATGAATCAACTCCCGGATAGATGGATGCCTGGTAGGGTGGATGGGAAAAATGTGTCAGTGATGTATACACTGCCATTCCAATTCAAATTACAAAATGACCAAAAATCAAGTGAACCAACCTTAAACCAATCTTCAGAACTATTGCCCACTAAAGAAATCTTCAATGTAGTTGAAGAAGCACCAAGATTCCCAGGCTGTGAAGCAGAATCAACAGAGGATGCAAAAATTAAATGTGCCACAGAAAAGATGTTGCAATACCTGTATACCCATGTCAAATATCCTTTGGAAGCAAAAAATGAAGGTGTTCAAGGAAAAGTGGTCATTTCCTTTATAGTCAATGAAGATGGTTCTATATCTGATGCAAAGATCGTGCGCGAGATCGGAGGTGGATGTGGTGAAGAAGCACTGAAGGTAGTTCAATCTATGAATCTTATGCCTGAAAAATGGATACCGGGCAAACAAAAAGGGAAAGCGGTCAATGTTCAGTACAATCTGCCCATTGCATTTAAATTATCCAATGGCAGCGAAAGCAATTCCAACTCAAACAGTTCAAAAAATACAAATCTCAATCCAATCCAATTAAAAGCTTTTGACAATCTTAAGATCAGCCCTAATCCTGCTAACCATAGAGTTGAAATAGCATGGCCGGAGAAAGGTGAAATTCATGTTCATATTTTTGACATGAATGGAAGGATAGTACATTCCAGTGACTGGGGAGATTTTGATGGAAGACAGTTCATCGATGTGTCTAAGCTCGTCAAAGGCGCCTATATCATCAGAGCATTTAATTCAACTAGCTCTCAGGATCAAAAATTATTGATACAGTAGAAGTTTATTTCTTGAAGCATTTGCGATTGGCCTCCTGGTAATCAAACTAAAGAGGCCAATTTTTTATTAGGAGCATATAGGAATATAGTTTGTGATACGTAGTAATTTCTCCATTCAATTGATTATTGTTTTAATAGTGGTCGCGATCGCACTTTCAACTCCCAACCTGCAGATTGGGCTATCAACCTGACCATCTCTAAAAATTCCTGGCCTTGTACTCCAGCCTCTGAAAGAAGCTGACTTTCTGATGCTTTTTGTTTGATCAATGCCTTGGCTTCAACCTGTATCTGATTATAGTCTTGGACTGTAAAGCTCGTAAATAATCCTTCACTGATATCATAATAGTCCAGGTCATGATCTATGGAGAGAATTTGAGGATCGGGAAGAGAATTGATGTAAATGATTTTGTGAAGAGAATCTATCTCTAAAGAAAGATTGTTGAAGTCAAAACCAGCAGCTACTGTAGCTTTGACTCTGACCAATACTTTTTTCTGAAAGGGAGATATATCGAAATATTTGAAGGAGGTCTTTTCGTAGATCTCAGAAAACTGTCCTTCGACGGTAGTAAGCTTTGCTACTTTTTGAATTCTTTCCAGGAGGACCGAACTCTTAGTCTCGACATGAATGCCAGACCTGGACTGCCACCACAGGTACCCTAATAGGATTAAGGTAAGTAACAAGGCAGCACTAAGGCCATAGAGTAGGTTTTTAAATTTTGCCATGGAACTAAACGATCTCAGTTTTCCTCAAACTTATATTTCAATCCCTTATAATCTTTGAGCACGGCTTTGATGGAACCCACGGAGACCGGAGATTCGATCAATAATGGGATCCGGTTTTGATCTGCACTCGCCCAGATATGCATCCTGTCTTTTTCTTTAAACACAGTTCCTGCGATCACTTCAGGACTCAGGTGATGTGTTTTATACCTCCCCAATTTATATACTTTTTTATCCTCTTCGAGACCGAGGTAAGCCAGGTTTAGGTTGTATTCTTTATTGTCTAAAAATATATTTACAGGGACGACACTATTCTTTTTTAGGGCATCAAAATCCTGGGTGCGTATAGAATACACCATAGCCAATATATCATGAACACAACCATTCAAAGAATGATTGGCCAGGGTAGCGGACTCTTCGGACTTTCCAGTCCACGATCGCAGGCGATTACCTTGCTGATCAAACTCCACTTTTTCAAAATACCTGTATTTGTTTTCTTTTATATCCCGCTTGAAGCTAAGCGGTAGAAGTGTAGATTTATCCACAATAGATTCAAAATAGTCATCCGCCTTAAAAAACCATTCGTACGAACTATAAGTACGACCGTTGGCACTGAGTTTGTACCGATCACCAAGATCTGAGACTTTAAATACTACTTCTCCAGCCGAAAGCCAGACGAAATTCCAATTGTAATAAAGTTTATAGGTCAATTGCTCACCAGCCTTAAAAGTAGTGTTATCGGACTCACATTCGAGCATCGTTGGCGCAAGGGAGCCCTTATCAGCTAGATCTGGTTTGGGGCTCAATAGTGAAAATAAAAGAATCCAAATTGGTAGAATCATCTATTCAATTTATTAGCGGGTTTACAAATGATTTTTTTCGATAGACAAAGTTCATTCCCAATAATGCTGGTAATACAATATTGATCATCCATATAAATAACGAAATAATCACTGCGGACTGGATCGACTCTCCGATTAATCCCCAAATCAAAATATTGATCTGGGCTCTGGAGAGCAATCCTGCTACGAATGGGAGTGGTACCATAGACTGAATCATAAGAGCAGAACATATAATTGAAAATAACGTTACAAAGTCACTATTAATTCCTAAGCTGATCGCGCATATATAATACTGTACCACGTAAACAGTGTAGCGTAATATGCTGTAAAACAATGCTTTAAAAGGGTTATACGCAGGAAATTGATTCAGTAAATCTTCCTGAAGCGGTATGAACTTTAGATGATTTTTAACAAACCTAAAGCCCCAGATTGTTAATTTTTTTCGACCATCTGCATATGTAAGGAAGATGGTAAGTAAAAGTAACAGTATCACGCTTGGCACCAATACTAATTTTAAATAGTTATTGTGATAACGAAATAGCAAGAAAGATACTCCGAGAACACCTCCGATCAAATTAGCCAGATTTTGCCATAAGCTACTGTGGAAGGTAGCTGTGAGGGCTGTGACAGATCGACCTTTGAACTGAGTGGCCCTTCCTATATAATCGCCTACTTTCGCCGGGGTGATCAAGCCCAGGGTATAACCTGTCAGTACTGCTTGCCAGGCTTCAAAGGTGGTGATTTTGTTATTTGAACTTAAAATAGTCTTCCATTTAATGCTTTCCAATATCCAATTGACCGGAGCCAGGACCAGGATCAACATGATTCCAATCCAGGTCTTGGCACTTAATGGAAAAATAGGGTTAAAGCCACCTTTAAAATCTTTTAATTGCCAATAGATGACACAAAACAATGTCAATGTGACTACTATCTTGGCGACGGTGATTAATCTTTGATTTAAAAAAGGCATGAATTTTTATATCTACAATGCTATTAACAGCATCGAGAGTGCAAAGTTAATCATCAAAACTTATTTAGCTTTAAGGGCTATCTGCCTTAGGGTAAAAGATGAATTAAATAAAAAGGCTAAATCATCAGAAATACATCGATTTCAAAAAGTATAAAATCACTGGACTGAAAGCAAAGCCTCCTTAGCGGCATCTAATAATTTTCTCACTTTGATACTGTCTCCTGCTTGAGCATATACACGCAAAACGGGCTCGGTGCCGGAAGGTCTGACCATGACCCATTCATCAAAGCCAAACAGAAACTTATAGCCGTCCATATCTTCGACAGATTCGATCTTATATGACCCAAAAGAGGTGAATGCCCGATCTTTACAGGCCTGGATGATAGTTTGCTTTTTAGATTCGTCCAGATGAAGATCATCCCGGTCGCACTTAAATGCGCCTACCATCGCGTATACCTCATTGATAAGGTCTGTAAGTGATTTGCCGGTAGAGGCCATAAACTCGAGGATAGTCAGTGCAATCCATACGCCATCACGTTCTGGAATATGCCCTGCTACTGCGATGCCACCTGATTCTTCGCCTGCGACCAGGATAGGGGTGTGCATCATGATTTCGCTGATGTATTTAAAACCAATTTTGGTGACTTCACATTCTACCCCGAAGAGATCAGCAAGTTTCTTTACTTTATCCGTCACGGAAAAAGTAATTAGCACTTTTCCTTTTTGTTTTTTAAAATGATGTTGATAATACAATAAGAGTAAGAGTAAATGGTGTGAATCGACGAATTCGCCATATTGATCCAGCATGCCGATTCGATCCGCATCTCCATCAGTGGCAGCGCCTACTTTGATGGCCGGATCTGATTTGACAGTTTCGATCAAATGACTGAGATTTCGCTCGATAGGTTCGGGAGCCTGACCATGAAACGAAGGGTTAAAATCGCTGTGCAGGTGGATAGCTTCAGGAAATAATTTTTTCATGATACGTTGGCCGGCTCCATACATCGCGTCATAGGCAAATGGCATCGCCACAGCCTGGATAGTAGGTATATCAAAGGCAGCTCTGACTTTGTCTTCATAGATTTTTTCGAGATCAACCAATTCTATTTTACCATTGCCATCCATATTAGTAGGAATGCTGTCCGGGATTAGATTTTCTATTTCCGTGACCTCACTGGGGATCATTGGACCACCATAGGATGCTTTAAGTTTGTAGCCATTATAGGAGGGAGGATTGTGGCTGGCAGTGATGACGATGCCCAGATCAGCCTGAAGGTGCAACACACCAAGAGAAACCATTGGTGTCGAGGCATAATCGTTAGATAAATAGACATGATGACCATCTCCGGCCAATAGATCTGCGACAGCTTTAGCAAATAAGGAGCCTCCAAATCGGGTATCATACCCTATGATGGCTTTCGACATATTTTTTTGCTTCATCCAGGTGGAAGTGCCTTTGGCGACTCTCCTCACATTATCAATAGTGTAATCATCAGCTATGATTGCTCTCCAGCCATCTGTACCAAATTTTATCTTCAACATAATAAGAGATTTATACACAAAGAAACAAAGAATTGGGGGATAGCTATCAATTTTTACATATCAAAAAAATGAAGAATATTCTGTAAGTGGTTAGGATCAAGCTACATCTTTTTAAGCCTCAATTAGTCTGTATGATGGCCGCAGTGCGTTCCATACTATAAAGCGGGTGGAATTACATTAATTTTTTTCTTAATATAAAAAGCATGATCTTCGGGCCATCATATGCCAGTCACCTCTTTTCAACATAGAATCCTGGGTGTAGATCCAGGCACCCTTTTCCTGGGCTATGCTATCATTGAGCCGCATCGGGAGGGTACTAAAATCCTTTGCATGGGTACTCTGATGTTAAAAAACCTGGGCGATCATCAAGAGAAGCTCAAGGAGATTTTTCTACAACTTCAGGAATTAATCGAGACCTACAGACCCGGTCAGATGGCTATAGAAGCTCCTTTTTTTGGTAAAAATGTACAGGCTATGCTCAAGTTAGGTCGTGCGCAGGGGGTCTCCATCGCAGCAGCCATCACGATGGGACTAGAGATCTATGAATATTCGCCCAAAAAAATTAAACAATCCGTCACCGGCAATGGCAATGCGGCTAAAGAACAGGTAGCAGCAATGTTGAATCATTTGGTCAAGACGCCAATACCAGCCGGCACGCTGGATGCCACCGATGCATTGGCCTGCGCCGTCTGTCACCATCAAAACTCCAGCCTGATGACTGCTTCACCAGGTAAAAAATTTAATTCCTGGAAAACCTTTGTCTCCGGCAATCCGGACAAAGTAATGAAGTGAACTTTTTTTTCGATGATTAGAGGCTTAAAATTTAAAATTTAATAATTGATCAACTAGCTCTGGCACTCCCTCCGTCGCTGATGATGTTATGACTTCTAATCTGGGGGATTTTTTTAACCCATGAGAAATATGAGGCTTGGGATCAATGTAATAAATTGGGCATTCAGCATCAAGATAACTAACCAGGCCAGCTGCTGGATACACCTGCATGGAAGTGCCGATTATAATGCATAATTGAGCAGAAATACATTCTTTAATGGCCCTTTCCAACATAGGCACCTCCTCACCAAACCAAACGATATGGGGTCGGAGTTGACTACCATCGTCTGCTTTTTGTCCAAGGGTTAAGTCTTCCTGCCAGGTATAGATCAAATCTGGGTTTCGTTCACTTCTGACCTTCAGAAGCTCCCCGTGAAGATGAATTATTTTTTTGCTCCCGGCTCTTTCATGCAAATCATCAACATTTTGAGTGACGATTCTGACATCATATTTATGTTCAAGAGCAGCTAGGCTTTGGTGTGCAAGGTTGGGCTGACTTAGTTTTAATTGTGCTCTTCTTTGATTGTAAAAATCCAATACCAGCTCCGGGTTTTTGTGCCAGGCTTCGGGAGTGGCTACTTCTTCTACGCGATGCCCTTCCCAGAGCCCATCTGCATCTCTAAAGGTTTTTAAACCACTTTCGGCGCTGATACCAGCTCCAGTCAGAACTACAATTTTTTCCATTAAAAATTTTTATCAGCCATGAAATATCGTGTGAAAGGCATGCCCCATATATTTGATGATATCTGAAGCGATCAATGATTCATAACTGGAATCCTTGTAGGCCAGGTCCCCGGCAAATCCATGGATAAATGTCCCAATCAACGCTGCAGACTGGCTGTCATAACCCTGTGCCACCAGGCCTGTTAATATACCAGTCAGAACATCGCCGGTCCCAGCAGTGGCCATGCCTGGATTGCCAGTATTGTTAAAATAAATATGGCCATCCGGAAGACCGATCGCGGTATGGGCTCCCTTGAGTACGATGATCAAATTGTAGTCACAAGCGTTTTTACGCAATTTTTCCACCCTGTCAAAACAAGATTTACTGGGGCCGAATAATCTCTCAAATTCTTTAATATGAGGTGTCAGTATCGTTCCTGCTGGTAATTTATGGAGCCAATCCGGATGTCGTGCAAGCAGATTGATGGCATCTGCATCCAACACCATTCTTGAATCATTTTCGGATAGGAGCGTCAACAAAGCTCTTTCGGTAGATTCTTTCTGATCTATTCCGCATCCAACCCCAATAGCGGTATACTTCCTGATATCTTTTGGAAGCGAAGACCAATAGAATTCATGTTCATCCAAAGATGCCATGGCCTCTGGCACAGAAGTTTGCAGAATGTTATACAAATTGCTTGGAATGTGATTGGTCAACAAACCAACTCCGCTCCGGAGACAAGCTTTGGCTGCCAGGATGGCTGCACCGCCTTTGCCGTAACTGCCATTGATCAGTAAGGCATGGCCATAGGTACCTTTATGTGAAAACTTTTTACGTTTATTGATGAGGGTACGAATCAGTTCAATCTCAGATAAATAATAACGGGATGGTGTTCTGGCTGCAAAACCTTTAATAAGTCCGATGTCAACTGTTTCCCAAGTGCCGGTATATTGCTCATACGAAGGCAACAAAAAACTGATCTTAGGGATTTGGAATGTAATAGTATGATTGGCTTTGATGGCAGTCTCACAATCTGCATCGGCATATAAGCCCGAAGGGATATCCACAGAGACGATAGTATGATGAAGTGAATTGAGCCAGTGGATTAAGTCTTCTAATGCACCTTCTACAGGTCTGTTGATCCCAGTTCCGAGTAAGGCATCTATGACCAGCTCATCAGGGCTCAGCATGGGTGGTTCGGCCATATCGACTGCAAACATTGGGATGTGGTCAAAGTCCGGTAGTCTGTTCAGGTTTATGAGAAAGTCATTGGATTTGTCTTGACCAAAATCAGCTAGCCAGATCCTGACATCATAACCTGCCATACTCAATATTCTGGCTATAGCGAGTCCATCACCTCCATTATTGCCCATGCCACAGAAGACTGAAACTGGTCGGTTAGGAGTATATTTTCTTTTAAATATATCGGTAAAAGCGATAGCAGCTTTTTCCATCAATTCAATAGAACTGATTGGAGTTTCAATGATGGTAGCCTGATCCCACTCTCTGATTTGTTGGGCATTAAATAGTTTCATGCTTTGAATAATTTTATCAACTGAAAGTATAAAAATAATTGTGGAGTCCCGGGCTAAATATCAATTACTTTTCCTTTTTTCAAAATTACCCATTATCCTATTTTGAAGAGGGTATAAATTATTTAACCGATATGGGACAGATTTGAGCCATCCAAGCGCCAATCCCTGATATTTTGCCAGATAATATCCTGATGTTGTGGTATTATTTGGGAGGATGTCTTTCTTGAGAAAATGAATAGCATCGTCCAGGTTGTATTCAATCGAAAGGATACCTGGATGTAAGATTGAACTTAACGCAAGATGATGATCCGGTATGACTTCAAGATTTTTTAATTGCCCCAGTTTGATGCCCGCTTTTACTATCCTTAAGCTACTACTGAGCATCTCCAGGTCTGATACAAAATCCAAAGGGAAGGCAAAATAATTTTCTTTATGAAAAAAAGCAGCATGATCCCCCATATCCACGAATGGTTTGAATGCTTCCGGTAGTTCCAACCAATCCAATCTATTCGATGTAATATGCTTGGATACCTCGCCGGGCGGTTTTTTGAGCACACTGACGAACAGACCTTCACCCTGAATTAAATGAGGATATCCTTGATAACCAAAAGCATTTCCAGAGCTTATTTTGACCCAATCAGCCGATTCCAAAGATTCCAGGGGCAAGGGTTCAAACTGTTGTTTACAAAGATTTTGTATCTGAACTATGTTTTCTTCAGGATTAAAAGTACATGTAGAATAAATCAGGAAGCCACCGGGACGCAAGGTCTGGACAGCATGCTGCAAGATTCTGTTTTGACGCAAACTGCATTGGTGTGCAAGGTCTTTGGACCAATGTGCCATACTATTTGCATCCTTTCTGAATAACCCCTCCCCTGAACATGGAGCATCTACCAATACGACATCGAAAAAATTGGGTAAGGCATCAAACTTTTCAGGATCTGAACTTGTCACGACAACATTTGAAAATCCCCACTTATCTATATTCTGCACCAGGGAGGCTACTCTCGATTGAATGGTTTCGTTGCTGACTAATAACCCTCTGCCTTCTAATCCACTCAGGCATAGAGTGCTCTTACCCCCTGGTGCTGCACATAAATCCAACACTTTCGGTGTAATCGTCTCCTCCGATAAAGCTTTGAATATTTGGCCTATCACCATCGAAGAAGCTTCTTGTACATAATATCCACCTGCATGGAAGCATGGATCTAAAGTGAAGATCGGTCGCTCGCTTAAATAATATCCTTTGGAATACCAGGGCACCGAATTTGAAAGATATTCCTTCAGGCAATTCTCCCCCTTTGAGGGATGCAGGTGCACGCTAGTCGCCAGGGGAGATGTAAGAGAAGATATAAAAGCCTCAGATTGATCACCAAGTTGGGTTCTGATCCGGTCCACAAAATCAAGTGGCAATGCAGGGGAGACCTTCATTACCGGGAGGGTTTTGTTTTCTTTTTTATCCATGCTATACAAAGGCCCACCCTTGGCAAATAATTGGTCGACAGCCCTGGAAGTTATCGGGTCAACCTCCAATACAGGTGCATGATGTGGTTTTATTCGTGCATCGATGATCAATGGCCCGTGACAACCCCAATGTTTAAAGTTGGTAAACGATTTTACTCCATAAATGTCCTGGGCGGGATTGGAACGGGTAAAGGTCACCCATAAAAAGTTTTTCCAGTCAGAGGAGGTAAAATGCGCATCATCAACCAGTATTATCCAGGCAATCCCTTCTAATTGGTTGGGCTGAATTTCTTTGGCAAAAATCTCAATAATATGTTTTTCATTTTGATAATTGGTAAATGTGCTTGCTTTTACGCACAATATTCCGGAATGAAAAAGGGTAGGGTCGTCAAATCCTCCTGGCAATCTGAAGTTTTCAGGTAGGGTGCGGAGTAAAGATCTAATAGGTGCTCCATGGCAAGCCATAATAATCTTAGAGCCAGCATTCCAACTCTCCCCGGAATAATCCAGTGTATCAATAGTCGTCTGAGTGATAAAGTGTAAGTCGCGGTCAAAACGAAGCCTGCTCAATAAGTGATCAAAAAAC
This sequence comes from Saprospiraceae bacterium, assembly GCA_016709995.1. NCBI lineage: Bacteria > Pseudomonadati > Bacteroidota > Saprospiria > Saprospirales > Saprospiraceae > Saprospiraceae bacterium. Next base: position 1,533,457 of record JADJLQ010000001.1, on the reverse strand, counting down.
CGTGAATAGTCATGGGTGTCCAGTGTGGGGTCATCATCTGCAGCTATCAGAACAAACTTGGCCAGCGAAGTTTGACCTGAACCCAGGATACGATGGGCAATGGTCAGTATTTCTTCGGGTCGTCTTTCCCGGAAAGGCATATATCTTTCTTTGCCAATAGCCAGCAAAAGTGGATGCACTCCAGCTGCATCCACCGCATGCATTTGCTTCAATCCTGGAAACTCTTTGGGGATCAGGTCTTGCACCAATTGGTGTATCAGATATCCGAAGTAGGAGTCTTCTTGAGGAGGTCTGCCGACCACCGTAAAATGCCATATAGCATCTGTACGATGATAGACCTTATCTACTTTGAATACTGGAAAATCATGTTGTAGTGAATAATATCCCAGGTGGTCTCCAAAAGGACCTTCTGGTTTTAAAGCAGATTTGTCTATTGTGCCGGTAATGACAAAATCAGCTTGCTCGGATAAATAATACCCGTTATGATAAGAATAAGGAAATCTTCGACCGTTGAGCAGCCCTGCAAAAGTGAGCTCTGACATGCCTTCGGGCAATGGAAAAATGGCAGCCAAAGCGTTAGCAGGAGGACCTCCTATGAAAATACTTGCTTTAAATGGTTGGTCGGAGTCGAGGTACTGTCTATGATGATTACCTATCCCTCGATGGAGTTGATAGTGTAGACCGATTTCCTTATTTTTAATGTATTGATTACCAGATAGTTGTATCCTATACATGCCAAGGTTGGATTCCATCAAATTGGTACTTCCGGGCGGAAGGGTTAACACTTGGGGCAACAAAATAAAGGCACCTCCGTCTTTAGGCCAGGACCTGATCTGCGGAAGATCTTCAATTTTGCATTCAAAAGCCAGATGCCTATGCTTTATTTTTCTGGGCAAAGCGTACCTCGATTTGAGCGCTGGGCCAAGATAAGTAGATGGTTTTTTGAACAACAACGAAGGGTCGCTTCGCAAAGCCCCGAGTGCTTTTATAAGTGGAATACTTTTATGAAATAAATATTCGATTCTCTCGGTAGTGCCGTACAGATTTGATAAGCCAGGAAATTTCGATCCGATGATATTTTCAAATAAAATCGCCGGGCCTTGAGCATCGTGTATCCGACGATGTATTTCTGATATTTCAAGATCAGGGTCTACGGGGGTTTTGATTTTGACGACTTCGCCCAGGCGATCGAGGTCGTTTACACATTGTCTAAGGCTATCATACACAGATCAAAAGTAAATAATTTTAACTCTAAATTTGGAATGCAGATTTAAGGTAGGATCCCATGTCGAAGGATACAAAGTAGTTAAATCAAATCTTCAAGCTCTACGACTGTTTTATAGATTTCGCCGTCTCGGATATATTGGACTTTTATTTTCCTATGACCTTTCCTGGAGAAAATAGCAATGATCTGGTCCAGGGAAAGAATGTTGGATGACAAGCCTACTACTTTTTTTATAAAATCACCTTTTTTCAGGCCAGCTTTGGCCGCTGGCGAGCCTGGTAGGACAGAGCTTACTATATACTGTTTGAGCTCATGACCTGTAGCCAGGATATCCATTCCGCTACGATCCACATTAAATTCTTTTGATAGATCTTTAATAGGGCTCATATACATGATACTTTTTTGATAGTCAATATATATGTCAAACCGATTGAGCAATTGATTCCCAATGAGTCCATCTCTAAAATTACGTTGGTTAGGATCTTGAAATTGGACGGTTACCGATGAATCCAGTTGTTGAAAACTAGTCACAGTATTAGGGAATTTAAAAGACTCTAATTGCAACTCATTGATCTTGCCGATATGCCCCTCAAGAAACCCGCCCAGTCCTTTACCAAGCTTTCCAGGGATGGATTTTTCAGGTGGAGCAAAATTTGGATTGGCGTCGGTATACAATAGTAAAGGTAAGCCTGCGCCTGTATCCACCAGCAATTTCACAGGTATTTTCTTGTTGTTGATAGAGACGGTGGCGTTGACATAGATTTTGCCATTACTTAATTCAATGGGCACTTTGACATACTTGCGGGATACTCTGAACGCATTAGGCTGAATAAATGAAAGATACCTGGATTTATAATTTATGTGGGTGATATAGGTTTTGAAAAAGCTTCCACTCATGATGCCATCCACATACAGGCCAGTGAGTTCTTCTAATTGAAAAAAATCTTGTTCCAGTACCAGGATATCTTGTGAATAGGATACAGTAGGCGAGAAGCTAAATCCTATACCTCTGGTGATTAAAGCATACATTTCTTCTGTGTGATCGGATCCTAAAAGTTTAATCCTCCTATCGTATTTGAGTCCTAGTAGATCTGAATATTCTTTTTTGAGCAAAAGCGTGTTTTCTGCCCCCGTATCAAAAATAAAATTGAGGGGAAATGATTTTTGCAGAAGGACCCTCAATAAAATGAAGTGATTCTCATATTGAAATGGTATATCAATCTTTTTTTGGCGCCCAATTATATCGAATTTGTTGAGGACAGATTGGCCAGAAATCTTTAAACAGATCAATAAGATTGATAAGGTAAGGGTCAGTCTGATCAGGTTTTTTATCATATCGAAGTATCCAAATTTAAAGCTTTTCTAAAAGTAAACGCTTTTCTAATACCTATTGTATGATCAAAACTTGCTAAAAAGCTGTTCAAACTAGCTTCATAAACAAAAAAAGCCAATCCGTATCGACGGATTGGCTCTAATCTATAATTAAATAGGATTACTTCTTAGTTACGACGACTTCTACACGACGATTGGTTGCTTTGCCTTCTTCGGTAGCATTGTCAGCGATAGGTTTGTCAGGTCCCATACCTGCAGTAGCTACTCTTGCACCGGCTACACCTTTTCCAACAAGATAAGCTTTTACAGATTTAGCTCTCATATCAGATAATTTTTTATTAGCAGCAGCATTGCCTACGTTGTCTGTATGACCTACTACTTTAATAGCTACAGTAGCGTAAGCATTCAATACGGCGACCAGTTCATCCAATTGAGCTGATGATTCAGCAGTCAAAGAATCTGATCCGGTTTTGAAGTTTACACCATCAAATGCAAAAGCCATATTTGGGTCTAAAGTGGCATTTGCATCAGAGAAATAAGTAGCGATTTTGTCAGTAAAGCTTCCTTTTTTGGCATTTAGTTCCACACCTCCTGGCAAAGAAAATTTGCTCACTGTGGCAGCTATACTATCAGCCACTCTCTTCATAGCAGCAGCTGCAGAGTCAGCAGCCATTTTAGCTGCATCCATAGTCGCCGTTACAGCAGCAGCTGGAGACTCCATAGAATTTGAGCAGCCTTTACGACCTAAGAAATAAGCCAAAGCTCCTAATAAGAGTAAAGGCAATAACCATTTAAGCATATTGTTGCCACCACCTGAAGTATTGCTTGATCCACCACCTGAAGTCATTTTGCTTGCAGTAGAAGCAGTGTTACCTGCAGTACTTGCAAGACCTAATACGCTACTTAAAGCTGAAGGCACCCCTTTAGAAATGAAATCACGTTGTCCGCCTAATAAGTTTTTTAAACCTAAGGCATCAATTGATTTTTCTTTGATATACTTACCTACAAAACCCATTAAAAGAGGTGCAGCCATTTTTAATAACGATGAAGAAGAACCAGTCTTTACACCAGCTACATTGGAGATGACATCTACGATAGATCCGAGTTTGTCACCAACCAGAAATTTGAGTATTCCACCACCAGCATTCAAAAGACTGTCAGTACCTTGTCCACCGGAGAACAAACCACCTAGATTGCTGAGGATGCTACCATCAATATTATTGGTTTTAATAAAATCTAATATACCACGGGCTCCAGATTCGCTAGAACCTTTACCTGCAAGGCTACCTAGAAGCGTTGGAAGAATGGATCCAACTGCTTTTGAAGTGTTTGATTCAGATTCACCTAAGAATTTACTAGCTTGACTTGCTAGCTCGCCACCAATTTGAGATTGGAGCATTTCGAGAAGATTAATAGCCATAGTTTAAATGTTTTGTTATTGTTTAAGTAAAAATTTTAAATTGGAAACAATTAGTAAATTGGAGGGAATTATTGGGGCGATCAATAATTTGTGATGCAAAAATAATCTGTATATAACTTAAAATGTTAAAATATTTGTAAATAAATTGCTAATGTTTAGATGGGGAATAATAGGGTTGGGGAGAATAGCGCACAAATTTGCTCAAGAATTAACTCAAACTAGCCTTGGAGTGGTAGGCGCTGCAGCATCAAGGGACTTGGCTAAAGCTGAGGACTTTACAGCATTATATGGAGGGGTGCCTTACGGTGATTACGATGATTTTATATCGGATGCCAGTGTGGATGCAGTATATGTTGCAGTACCTCACCATTTACACTTCGTTTTGGCTTCAAAATGCATTGAAAAAGGGATTCCTGTTCTATGTGAAAAACCTTTTACTATCAATCTTCATCAATCTGAGGCTTTGGTAGCTTTGGCCAGAGCGCGATCCGTATTCTTGATGGAGGCTATGTGGACACGATTTATGCCTCATATTTTATGGTTAAATGAATTTTGTCGGCAAGGTTCACTTGGACATATGCTACACTTAAAAGCGGAATTCTGTTTTAAAGGCAAAGAAAGGGGACTGACACAAGGGGTCTCCAGGTTACTTCAAAATGAATTGGGCGGTGGAGCACTTTTAGACATTGGCATCTATCCGATATTTTTAAGCTTGTTGTTATTGGGAGGTCCTGACGAAATCAACGCTCAGGCAGTCATCGTGAATGACATCGACGAATCCTGCAATTTGCTCTTTAAATATAATCGCGGCACTACTGCCTACCTCGAATCCAGCATCATGTATGAGTCAGCTGGTCAGGCTATTTTGTACTTTGAACAAGGCTCAATCATAATACCTCTTAGGTGGCATGAGTCAAACGAAATCTGGATCTTACGACCTGATGGCTCCAAAGAAATCAAGAAGTGGGATTATCCATCCCGAGGTTTTTATTACGAGATGAAAGAGGTCCAGGAATGTGTAGAAGCAGACCAAAAAGAGAGCAAGCTGATGCCTTTGGATTTTTCTTTAGAGCTCACGAGTACCTTAGATAGAGTCCGAAAAATAATTGGGTTACATTATCCTGCTGACTTGGGATAGTTTCGTTTATGGTTAAAGTTGAAATCGTCAGCGTCTAGCTATTTATTATATTAACCCTAGGTTATTCTTCTTCGTCACCTATGAGTGATTTGACTTCGGATTCAATATTCCTCAATCTCATTTGACAATAAGTGATAAGCTCCTGCGCCTGTTTGATTTTTTCTGCCAGGAGATCAATTGAAAGGTTTTCATTTTGAATGTCCTTGATGATCTTATCCAGTGCTGATTTTGCTTGTTCGTATGTGAGATCCGATTTATGTAGGTTTGATTTTTTCATGTACAATTAAATTGATGTTATTTAACTATGCTGGATATAGTGCCTTTCGCCAGGCGAGTTTCTATGATGTCGCCGGCATTGACCTGCTGCATATTTTTAATCAGTATACCTCCTTTGGTGGTCATACTATATCCTCTTTGCAATAAAGTATAAGGATCTATCAGGTTTAATACCTTGTGGGCACTGTCGAGCTCCAGTTGATAGGCTTTGATCATCATCAAAGGTCTTTGATTTAAATCTAACCGGTACTGATTCAGCTTAAATTTATGATTTTGAATAGTTTGAATTGCGAGGTATTTAATAGATTCTGCAGACCGTTGTATGCGTCGATTTTGGTCTTTAATGATCTGATGAGCAAAAGTCTCGATATGCCTGAGCCTTTCAAACAAGCTGGACTCAAAGCCTACATTGTGATCTATCAGGTAGTTGGCCACCGCGGTTGGGGTTTTTAAGCTGGTGTGGGCCACCAGGTCGGCAATAGATTGGTCTATGTCATGTCCTATACCGGTGATGACAGGAAAGGGCATATCTGCCAATTGCATACAAAGTCTAAGTCCGTCAAAGGGGGAAAGGTCTAGTTTGGATCCCCCGCCTCTGATGATGATCACCGCATCATAAGGTTCTTTTTCTTTGAGGATGTCCAGGCAGGCACGAATGACTTCGCGTTCTACATTTTTTCCCTGCATGGCTGCAGAGAATAGTTCACAACGGAAGGCAAAATCATAGGCGTTTTCCTGCAAGTGGGAGATAAAGTCCTGCAGACCTGCTGCGCGCTCTGATGAAATGACAGCTATCTTTTGTATTACCACTGGTAACAGTATTTTTTTGTTTTTTTCAATCAGTCCTTTTTTTTCTAGTTCATTCAGTACTTCTCTGCGTTTTAGCTCCAGCTGTCCCAGCGTAAAGGAAGTGTCTATATCTTCGACATTAAATTTGAGGCCGTATCGTTCATTGTAATCGATTTTTACTTTAAGGAGCACCTGGACTCCTTTTTGCAACAATTGGCTCAATCCGGGACCGGTCTTATGTTCGATAAACTTCAGATTTCTATACCAGATGGCAGCACTTGCCTGGGCTATGATGTCCTCGCCTTCTTCTTTTTTTTCTATAAGATCCAGATAACAGTGGCCTCTAGAAAAACTACATTGATTGATTTCAGCTCTGATCCAGACAGGTTCAGTAAAATTGAGTGCTATGACCTGTCTTATATATTCATTTATCTCAAATAAGGATAGTGGTGTCAATGTGATTTGTCAGTTATTGACTGATTAAGACTCTAACGCTTCTTTTACCAATGCGGCGGCATCTTTAAGTAAAATGGCTGATCGAACCCGGAGCCCCGAATCATCGATGATTTTTTTGGCTAATTCAGCATTTGTCCCTTGAAGTCTCACTATGATAGGCACTTTGATCTCGCCGATATTTTTGTAAGCATCTACGACACCTTGAGCCACACGATCACATCGGACGATGCCACCAAAAATATTGATGAGTATTGCTCTTACTGCCGGATCTTTTAAAATAATTCTGAAAGCTTGTTCGACCCTGGCAGCATCTGCAGTACCTCCAACATCAAGAAAATTGGCCGGCTCGCCACCAGATAGTTTGATGATGTCCATGGTAGCCATAGCGAGACCAGCACCATTGACCATACACCCTACATTTCCATCCAACGCTACATAATTCAAATTATAAGCTTTCGCTTCGACTTCAGCCGGATCTTCTTCGTCGGTATCTCTAAGGGCTTCGAGGTCTGCATGCCTAAAAAGGGCATTGTCATCCAAAGAAACTTTACAGTCGACCGCGATAATATTGCCAAGTCCATCCCTCAGACAAGGGTTGATTTCAAACAAGGTGGCATCAGACTGGACAAATGCCTGGTATAGGTTGGTAATAAATTTAACCATGTTTTTAAAACTGTCCCCTTCCAGTCCCAGATTAAAGGCAATATTTCTTGCCTGGAATGCTTGTAGTCCTACCAGAGGATGTACATACTCCTTGTATAAAAGCTCTGGGGTATGCTCTGCCACTGCTTCGATATCCATGCCACCTTCAGTCGAATAGATGATCACATTCGCCTTCTTTTCCCGATCTGTTAAGATAGAGACATAGTATTCTTTGCAAGACTCAAAGGTGGGTCGGAAGGAATCTTCAGTGATCAGGATCTTTTTGACCAATTTGCCAGCACCAGTCATGCCCCCGGGTGTCTGTGGCGTTTTGAGCATCATACCTAAGATCTGGGGTATAACCTGCTGAGCCTGCTCTTTTGACTTGACGACCTTGACCCCGCCTCCTTTGCCTCGTCCTCCTGCGTGAATTTGAGCTTTTACAACGACTACTGGTGAATGCGTGTCAGCTGCGATTTTTTCGTATGCAAGGAGAGCCTCTTCTTCCGTAGTGGCGAGAATCCCTTCCTGAACGGGAATATTAAACTTTTTTAAGAGGTCTTTACCTTGATATTCGTGAAGATTCATGTTGTAATGTTGATATGGGTGCGAAAATAATTATATATTGAAACTATTTAGAGAAAATAAGAAGCTCACATTGTTCAAACCAAATAATATATCATAATGGATCAGAAAATAATAAGCCGCATGTTGAGCCCGTGGGTGATGCGATTTTATTTTTTTAATCAATTGCCTGGTGCTTGGTTTTTTGGTCTTAAGATCAAAGTGCTGGATCACGAAAAATGTGTGGTTCAAATCCCATACAGATGGTCTACAAAGAACCCCTTTCGTTCTATCTATTTCGCAGCATTGTCCGCTGCAGCTGAACTATCAACAGGAAGTATTGCATTGGCAGCTATTGAGGGGAAGGATATGTCCATGTTGGTCACTGGGATGAGTGGTGTTTTTCTAAAAAAAGCAAAAGGAATCATTTTGTTTGAATGTCCGGAAGTTCCTCGAATTGTCGCAGCTGTCAAAGAAGCTGAAAATAATCCGAATGGTTCGGTTGTCTCGGTTACCACGATCGGACGCAATAAAGATGGAGTAGAGGTAGCTAAATTTACCTTTGAATGGTCATTTAAGAAAAAATCTGCCTGATCAAAGTACAACCAGTTTTCTAGTCACCTGGCCTTGACCTGAGGAGAGCACCACCGCATATACTCCAGGTTTTAATACATCCATGTACAGTTCTTTGGCAGTTAGCCCACTTTGAAACTTATCTTTAAATTGGTATATAAGTTGCCTTCCACGTATATCGTACACATTGATCGTACCATTAAAACTGGTCTTACTCTCAAGTTGAATATGAACTTTATCATCATTAAAGGCAGGATTTGGATACACAGCAAAGCTCTTTACTTCAGGAATATCGGGTACCGCTGTCAAAGCACCAGCTTTAAAAGTAAATCTCTGCGGATCAAGAAAGCAAGTAGAGTATTCATTGAATGGGATCACCCTCCAGTGATAAGTCCTGTTTTGAGTGAGCTTTTCTATTTTTAATTTACTTTCTTTAGTAACAATAGATTGTACGAATAATTCAAAGGTGGATACGACATCATACTGTACCAGATAAGAAGTGGCTCCTGGCACATCATCCCAGTCAAGGGTGACCGTGTCGGCACTGACAGTGGGGCTTCCATTGGCTGGAGTGCGCAAGGTTGCTTGACTAGTGATCGTTGTAATGGTAGGCGGAGAGGTTCCTCTGATATCCCTTCTTGCACTACTATTATAACTGGCGAGTACTGCGTCTTTTTGATTAGGTGTAAAAATGTATTCTGTACATCCAGAAAAATAATTCATGAAATTATTTGTTTGAGGATGTAATAATCGACCATTGGGATCCATTGCCAAAGGATTATAAGTACAGGTAGGAGAGGGGCCGAAATTATAATCAGCAGGGGTGTCGCAAAAACCATCTCCTACATTTTTAGGTCCACAATTGGAGCTGTCTGCAAACTCATTGATGGTGATGCCATCAGGGGCAAACTTGCCGACAGGATTGCCATTTTTAACCGGATCCCAGGCAACGGCATCCCAGCCATGAAAAGTATGAGGTAAGCTTAAATAATGTCCCATTTCATGAGGTGCCACCCTTACATCTGCTATATAGTCACTTTGGATGACGATAAAATCATTGGAGGACGCTGCCGGTCCTATATAATATCCAGCCACACCATCGAGAATCTTTTGGGTGATGAAGATATTGACGGCTTTGGGGTCCTTGTTTAGGGACATTTGCAAAGTACCTCCGGAAGATCCAGGTGTCTCAGCGATGGCCGTATTATTGATTGTTTTGAGCTCTTTGATATAAAATTGAATATTTTGGTCGACATAGGCTTTATTCAATTGGCACATCATGCGCAGCGCATTCATGACTGATATATTGCCGGTACCATCATTGTATGCAACCAAAAATATTTTGACAGGTATATAATTGATAGCCCCCCTTTGAATATGAAGGTTTTTGAATTCCTCCCTGTTTTTGAGCATCTCTTGTTTAATGTCTTCCAGATGCTCAGTCCCACAGGTAAAAGGCAGGCTACTTTGGGAAGGTAGTACAAAAGCACACAACAATAAAGAAGAGATCGCTAGAATTCTTTTCATTATTACAAAATTATCGATTTTATGGTTGAAAAACCCAACAAACTCATGGAATATCTTTTGTGGTATCACAATACAGGTCTAACTTTGCGCTATTTAATATTCTTAACGTAAAAAATATGAGTAAAGTTAGTGTGATCGGAGCAGGTAATGTAGGTGCTACTTGTGCCAATGTCCTTGCACATCAGGATATCGTGAATGAAATAGTGATGATCGACATAGCAGGAGACCTGGCCAAAGGCAAAGCTTTGGATATGTGGCAGCAAGCGCCTATTGATGAATACAGTACTAGGGTCAAAGGGACTGACAATTATGCTGATTCTGCGGGGTCGGATATCGTGATTATTACTGCCGGAGTGCCACGTAAGCCTGGCATGAGCAGAGATGATCTGATATCAACCAATGCCAGGATCGTCAGCAGTGTCACTAAAAGCATCCTCCAATATTCTGCTGACCCAATCATCATCGTGGTATCTAATCCCCTGGATGTCATGACTTACGCAGCTCAAAAGACTTCAGGTTTGCATACCAGTAAAGTGCTAGGAATGGCGGGTATTCTGGATACAGCACGATACAGAGCTTTTCTGGCAGAAGCACTAAATGTTTCACCAAAAGATATCCAGGCAGTGCTTATGGGCGGTCATGGTGATACTATGGTGCCACTTCCGAGATACACCACGGTCAGTGGGATACCCGTAACTGAGCTCATCAGCCATGCAGATCTGGATGCCATTGTAGAAAGAACTAAAGTCGGTGGTGGCGAACTCGTAAAATTAATGGGGACTTCCGCATGGTATGCTCCTGGAGCTGCTGCTGCTCAAATGGCGATTGCAATATTAAAAGATGAAAATCGCATATTCCCCTGCTGTATAAAAATGGAAGGGCAATATGGACTTAATAATGTGTATGTAGGAGTGCCTGTAAAATTGGGCAAGGGAGGGATCAAGGAGATCATCGAACTTAAGCTCAATCCTGCTGAAATGGCTCTGTTAAATGCATCTGCGACATCAGTAAAAACAGTGATGGATGCTTACGATTCTATGAATCTTTGAACAAATTAACGTTTGTTTATAATAGTCACTAGGTGTGACTTCGTTCTATTGAAAATTTTGTCCATGAGATTTATCCTGGCAGGGGCCTTTATTCTTTATATATCTATGATGGCACTAGGTCAGCGATCAAGCCCGCTTTCCTCTGACGAAAGACTTGCTATTCAGGTATATGAAGATACATTATCTGTACTTGCCAGAGGAGTACTGACTGCAGAGCTTACTGAAGATAGGGTATATGCGTGTCACCAAATGATACCGATTTTGGTAAAAGCATTAAAAACAACCAATTCTTTTAAATATAGCTTTCCAAGGTTAGAAAATGTTTCGATGATCTACCCTCTGGATAGTACCTTTAGAATTTTCAGCTGGCAATTGAAAGTCAATGATGCCGAATACCGATATTTTGGGGCTATCCAGTGGGACTTCAAGGAATTGAAACTAATCCCATTGGCAGACCGGTCAAGCAACCTGCCTAATCCTAAGTATCAGGAAACCAATGCAGATCAATGGTATGGGGTGGTGTATTACGGATTAAAGTCCTTTAAAATGACCAACCAATCCGAAGGATACCTTTTATTTGGTTACGACGGCTTTGGAGTCACAGAACGGAGAAAAGTAATTGATCTTCTTTATTTTAAAAACGGGGTACCCAAATTTGGAGCACCCGTATTTAAAGTCGACAAAGGCCAATTGCAGACTCGCTTAATTTATGAATTTAGTGCCGATGCTGCAGTCAGGGTTAATTATGATGAGGCCGAAGGTATGATCGTTTGTGATCACCTTACCGCCAACCAAGGTCTATTGCCGGGCCAGGGTAAGACCATGGTCCCTGATGGATCTTATGAAGGATTTAAGTTAGAAAAAGGTATATGGAAATATGTAAATGAAGTTTTTCCATCTGGTAGTGGTAGTAATCAAAGAGCCTTTTCTACCAAGCCCAAACAATAATGGGCCTTTTTAGTGCTGATAATCAGTCAGTTCACTAAATATTTATCAACATTATCTATATATGTATCTATATGATCCAGTTGGACATATAAACTTAATATTGGCTTAAAGCTGGCTTAACATTGACAGTCTAGTTTTGCACCGTATTTAACAAACTGGTAATGAAACAAACTCTATTAACATTTATTTTCGGGATATGCATAATATCCTTTGTGTCGGCACAGACCGGCACCATTCAAGGGATTATTATTGATCAAAAGCTTGGTGACCCATTGATTGGAGCCACGATACGACTTGTGGGGACTGAAATAGGTACTGCCACTGATATCGATGGTTTTTTTAGCCTTGAAAGAGTACCTGTGGGTACCTACAGTCTCCAGCTGTCTTATGTATCCTTCAAAACAGAATCATTAGAAAATGTAAAGGTAGAAGATGGAAAAGTCACCTCCATCAAATTTGGAATGATCGAAGAATCTGAAACCCTTCAGGAAGTAGTCGTATCCAGTGACAAGGTCAGAAATAATGAAATTGCTATATTATCTGAGATAAAGGCATCCATGCAAGTGGTCAGCGGTATTTCTGAACAACAAATCAAAAGGTCAAATGATGGCAATGCCGCTCAGGTAGTCAAACGGGTACCTGGGATCACTGTAGTTGGAGAACGTTTTATCAATATCCGTGGGCTTAATGCACGATACAATAATGTGATGCTGCACAATGCGATTACCCCGTCTATGGAGACGGATATCAAGTCTTTTTCGTTTGACATCATTCCAGCGGGTCAAATAGAACGATTGCTTATATTCAAAAGTCCTTCTGCAGATTTGCCCGGAGATTTTGCGGGTGGGGTGGTTAAAATATTTACCAAAGGTATCCCTGATCACAATGGGTTGACACTGGATTATGGTGTTTCCTTCCGTGAAGGGACTACTTTTAATACCTTCAAGCAAGGGCAAAATGGAAGTTTGTATTGGACTGGTTTTAATGATGGCTATCAAAATTTACCAAAACGATTCCCAGCCTCTATAAATAATGTAATCAATAATCCTATTGCACTGGAGCTGGCCGGTAAAGCGCTGAAAAATAACTGGGAATCAGTATCATCTACAGCTGTTCCGGACCAAAAAATAGGCTTGACCAATAATCTCCGTTTCTCACTAGGTGGGGTTGATATCGGCAATATTACTTCAGTCAATTACTCAGACTCGCGGACGATTTATGATATCAATAGGGGAGATTACAACGAACAAAATCAGGGCATCGAATCCAAAATATACAATTATCAGGATCTTCAATACAATCGCAACATCAGGGTAGGTTTACTGCACAATTGGGCAGCTAAATTTTCTCCAAATCATCAGATAGAATGGAAGAATCTTTTCAACCAAAACAGTACCGGCTCTTATGTTGCCAGAGGTGGGAAAAATTTTGAGTCAAATTATTTTCCTAATAGTCACTCGTTTGATCAGGTATATAAGAGTATCTACTCCGGCCAATTGGTGGGTACACATAAATTTGATGATGAAAAATGGATAGTAGAATGGCTCGCAGGTTATAATCGGGCTACCCGCGAGCAACCAGATTACCGAAGATATAGATCTGACCTGGATCCGGATACAGAACAGTCTACCATATATGTTCCATTTGGTGCAGCTCAGGCATTTTTTCTAGGTCGATTTTCATCCGATATGCTGGAAAAGACCTACTCAGGACAGTTGAATGTGACCAGGAAAATTGGGGCAGTAGAAATCAAAGCCGGAGGTTCCTATGAATCTAAAAATCGGGATTTTGCAGCGCGTAATTTGGGCTATGTAAGGGGCAGTGCATTTGATTTTGACAATTCATTGATAGACGGCACCGTCACCAACCTGTTTAACCACGTAGATTCTAAAACAGGTATCAAAATAGACGAACAGACCAATCCAAGCGACTCCTACAATTCAAAAAATCTTCTGGAAGCCGGTTATATTACTTTTCTGGCACCGCTAGGTAAAAAGTTGTTATTCTCAGGAGGCGTGAGAGTAGAGCACAACGAACAAACACTTTTGAGTAACCTCATCGGGGGTGAACCCATCAACTTAAATTATCCGGTGACCAAAGCTTTGCCTTCAGCTACTTTATCCTATAATTTTAACCACAAGACTGTTTTAAAAGCCTCCTACGGTATCACTCTTAATAGGCCTGAATTTAGAGAGCTGGCACCTTTTGCATATTATGATTTTGATTATAATTATGTGTATAAGGGTTCTCCACTTTCTACAGCAGTTGTTCAAAACTTTGATACCAGATTTGAGTTTTACCCATCGCCGTTCGAAGTCTTTAACGTAGCATTATTTTATAAAAACTTTAAAGATCCTATCGAATCCCTGGTGGTGCCTGGTTCTGGTTCAGGTGGAGCAAAAACTTTCACCTTTGCCAACGCAGAAAAGAGTATTAATTACGGGGTGGAGATCGAATTGAAAAAATCTTTTACCAACTTGACGACTTCCAAATTTTTGGGAAATTTCAGCACAGTGTTTAATGCGACCTTGATTCACTCCAAGGTCACTTTGGGAAATAAAATCAGTGGTGGCCAGTCTGATAATCGTCCACTCCAGGGCCAGTCTCCCTTTATCATCAATGCTGGATTAAATTATCAGGACAGGGATAGGGGATTTCAATTTAATGCTTTGTACAATGTGATCGGCAAAAGAATATTTGCAGTTGGTTTTGAAGGATACCCTGATCTATATGAAATGCCTCGCAATGTAATTGATATCACTGCAAGCAAAGACCTTAGCCCACGACTTACCATAAAAGCAGGCATCAGTGATCTCTTAAACCAGCCAGGTCGAATCCTTCAGGATGGCAATCAGGATCAAAAGTGGAATCCTAAAAATGATCAGATCATTCAACAATTTGCTCCAGGCAGGTTAGTGCAGCTTGGGTTGTCCTATAAAATTGGTAAATAAAAAAAATAAAACTTTATATCTAATAAAATTTTCAAAACTATGAAAGTAACAATGAAAAATTATTTACGAACCGGCATGATAGCGCTCCTGGGTGCTTGGTTTATAATGAACTCAGCTTGTAAAAAGGACGAACCTGTTTATCCCGCTCCATCAGTATCTGTAGGTGCTGCAGCCTCAGGCTTAGCAGGAGCATCGGCCACCATATCAGCAAATTTGGCTTCGGAAAAGGGGCTTAAATCGTTACTGGTATTAAAAAATGGAGCTTCTTTTGATTCAAAAACTTACCCTGAAGGCGTATTTTCTGATGCTTATTCAAAAACTTATACCATTGAAAATCTAGCCGCCGGAAGTGCAATCAACTTCACTTTTATTGTAACAGACTATGCTAATCTGACCACCACTGGTGGACCACAAACTGTAACAGTTTCAGCAGTTCCTGCTAAGCAGGTAGTTGAGGTTTCTGGCATATTGAGTGGCAACGTAAGTTGGACCAGTGATAAAATCTATAAGTTAAAAGGATTTGTTAGAGTAGGTGAGGATTTGACCAAAGATGGCACTCCTACCAAGACTGGTGTATTAACCATCCAGGCAGGTACTATTATCATTGGTGACAGGGCCAGTAAAGGAACTTTAATCGTACAAAGAGGCAGTAAGATTATGGCTGAAGGTACAGCGACTGCCCCCATCGTATTTACTTCAGAAAGAGCTCCTGGAGAACGTGAGCCTGGTGACTGGGGAGGACTGGTAATCTGTGGAAAAGCAAAAAATAATTTACCTGGAGGTACTGCTGAATTAGAAGGTCAATATAGTGGATTCCATGGCGGTACCGATGATGCAGACAACTCCGGAGTATTAAAATATGTCAGAATTGAATATGCAGGTATTCCTATCAATCCTAATCAAGAGGTCAATTCTTTGACCATGGGCTCAGTAGGTAGTGGTACTACCATAGATTACGTGCAGTGTTCTTACGGATTAGATGACTCCTACGAGTGGTTTGGTGGCACTGTCAATGTTAAACACATCATAGCTTTCAGAGGGCTGGATGATGACTTTGACTGTGACAATGGTTTTACCGGCTACGTACAGTATGCTGTAGGTTTGAGAGGTACTACCCAAGCTGACCAATCTGGTTCTAACGGTTTTGAAGTAGACAACGATGGTAGTGGTAGTGGAGCGACTCCGATTACAGCTCCAACCTTCTCTAATGTAAGCATCATTGGAGCGAAAAGCTCTAACGCAACTTCCATAAGCCCATTGTTTCAAAATGGTATGCAGTTAAGAAGAAATGCCAAAATCAAAATTTACAATTCGGTAGTGACAGCTTATCCTAATGGTGTGTATATAGATGGTACCGCGGCTGCTACCAATGCTAATAACGGCGAATTGATTCTTAAGAACATCGTAGTAGCTGGTGTCGACGATTGGGGTGACAATGGATTTGGCAATGGAACTTCAGTAAATCCCCGAGGTTTTACGATCAGAGATATTAATACCTCCTCACCTGCAGGTGATTTATTGATTGGTACACAAAAGCCATCCGTTTGGTTTGCGGCTATCGGTGGGAATAAAGTGCTTTTAATCAATAGCAAAACTGGTTTAAACGCTGATATTTATAGCGCCAAACCTACGCTCACTATTGCCCAGGGTCAGGCAGACGGCCTTGAAAAAGGAGGAAGTGGTGATGGATTGCCAGCTTTCTTTGACAAAAATACTTACATAGGTGCATTTAATACAGTGGATTGGACTGCCGGTTGGGCCGAATTCAATCCAGGTGCTAAAATTTATAATTAAGAGCAGCTTCTAATTAAAATACAGTTTGTTTATATAGGCTCCGTACCTTTCTTAAGGGACGGGGCCTTCTTTTTGTGCTCTAAAGTATAATTTATTATGATTCTGGATATTAACTGCTGTAGCTTAAATGGAATCGTAATCATTCATGTATAGCCCAATTAATTTTCTACCTTTATGCTCCGTAGTAAAATAATCAAGCGGCATGAGTAAATACATCTTTATTACGGGGGGAGTCACCTCATCATTAGGAAAAGGAATCATTGCCGCGTCTTTGGCAAAATTGCTCCAATCCCGAGGTTTTAGCGTCACAATTCAAAAGTTTGATCCCTATATCAATGTGGATCCTGGAACTTTGAACCCCTACGAGCATGGCGAATGTTATGTCACGGTGGATGGCGCAGAGACAGACCTGGATTTAGGTCACTACGAGCGATTTTTAAATGTGCCAACCACCCAGGCCAATAATGTCACTACCGGTCGTATCTACCAAACCGTCATCGACAAAGAAAGGGCAGGCGATTTTTTAGGCAAAACAGTCCAGGTCATCCCACATATCACGGATGAAATCAAGAGAAGAATTAAACTTAATGCCGAAGGAGGCAAGTTTGATATCATCCTGACTGAGATTGGAGGGACTGTAGGTGATATCGAATCCTTACCATATCTGGAGGCCATCAGGCAGTTGAGACATGAATTACCAGCTCATAGTACAGTCTTGTTGCATCTGACTTTGATCCCATACCTTTCTGCAGCAAAAGAATTAAAAACCAAGCCCACCCAGCACAGCGTTAAAGAATTATTGACTACTGGGATACAACCAGATGTATTGGTATGTCGTACAGAGCATCATATCAATAAAGAACTCAGGGAAAAATTGGCCTTATTCTGTAATGTGGACAAAAACTCGGTGATCGAGGCGATTGATGCTGAGTCTATCTATGATGTTCCACTCCTGATGCTCAAAGAAAGACTGGACAAAATAGTGATCAGCAAGCTTCATTTAAAGTCAAAGCACGAGCCGGAACTGGATGCATGGAAGGGCTTTCTGACCCGACTTAAACACCCACTTCGTGAAGTCAATATAGGTCTGATAGGGAAATATCATGAGCTTAGAGATGCTTACAAATCTATCTATGAAGCTTTTGTGCATGCCGGTGCAGTCAATGAATGTAAGGTGAATATTGAAGCCATCCACGCAGAATCACTGGATGATATAGAGCAGATTACCGAGCGGTTTAAACATTTTGATGGAATACTGATAGCACCAGGCTTTGGAGAAAGAGGGATCGAAGGAAAATATAAAGCTATCGAATATGCCCGCACACACAATATTCCTTTTTTTGGTATTTGTCTTGGGCTTCAGTCAGCTGTGGTGGAGTTTGCCCGCAATGTTTTGGGGATAAAAGATGCTGCTTCCACGGAAGTCAATCCTAAAACCAAGAACCCTGTCATTGATTTGATGAATGATCAAAAGACGATCACTGCAAAGGGAGGAACGATGCGGCTTGGTTCATTCGATTGTAAGATTAAAAAGGACAGCAAAGCGTATAAAATATATGGATCGGATCTGATCAAAGAGCGACACCGCCACCGATGGGAATTCAACAATAAATATCTTGAACTATTTGAATCTCATGGGTTCAGAGCATCCGGTGTCAATCCATCCTCCAAACTCGTAGAGATCATGGAGCTCAAGTCACACCCATTTTATATTGGGGTCCAATTCCACCCAGAACTACAAAGTACAGTAGAAAATCCACATCCTTTGTTTGTAGCATTTGTACAGGCAGCGATGAATTATAGGATGAAGGAGTGAGCGTCTGGAAGAAATAAAAAGACTACTGTTTAATTTATCACCTTTTTTACTTCAAACTTGAAATGAACGCGTCTCTGATTTGAGATTCTACCAAATCCCGGGTTGGCCTATATTTTCACCCATTTTAGCTACAGATAATTTATGAAATACTCAGGAGGTATTTTTCAGGACTTTTGTTGTCATATAGCAGACATCGTGTGGTGGTCGTTATCGCCCAAAGGATTGACTTCTATTTCTTCGAGGGGAGAAAAGTCAAGTGGGGTAGGAGATACTCCCAAATGGCTCGAGGTAGACTATAAGTTTGACGGATTGGATCTTCACTGGAGTTCAAGTCCCCCTCCTGTGCGGGGTGCAGCCGACAAACATATTGGAGCTTATTTTGTAGGCGAAAAAGGCAATTTATTGTGTGATTATTCTACCATGCAAATAGAGATGGACGGTCAGATAATGAAAGACCTTCCTCAGATCCCGAAGTCAATAACAAGGTCGACGGGACACCAACAAAATTTTATAGACGCAATCAAATCCAGATCCCAACCAGAATCCAATCTTCCTTATGTAAGACAGATGACACTTCCGATGCACCTGGGGCTCATCTCCTGGCGCGTGGGTAGAAAACTTGAATGGAATCCCAAAAGGGAAAAATTCAAAGGAGATAAAGAAGCCAATAGCTGGTTAAAAAGAAAATATCGCAAGGAATATGGTTGGATATGAGACTATTTTTTGGATAAGATAGTGCTTGCGTCCATAAAATAGATATTGTCCCAGCCATTCATCGGGCTGCTTAAAAGTGTTTTTATTTGTTTGAGGTTTTTTTTACTGTCAAATGGCGGGGCGGACCATCTGCTGGAAGTGAAGAAAAAGTATTTTTTATCAGGCGAGACATAAGGGCAATAGGTGAGTCCGGAATCATTGATCTTAGGTCCAAGGTTTGAAGAGGTACCCAAGTGTCCTTCTTCATTTTTAAATGATATATATATGTCGCCTGATCCTGAATTGCCTTCTCGCCGATAAGCTGTATACAGGATAAATTGTTCATCAGCATCTATATATGCATTGAACTCTACTTTATTTGAATTAATAGCCGCAGGAAGGCTGACAGCGTCATCGTAACCACTTCCATTCCAGGTGCATACCACGATATCTTCGTCTTGATCAGGCATTTCTCTGGTGAAATATATATTGCCTGATGAGGTTACGGCTGGATAAAATTCATTTTTGGATGTATTTACGGGAGATGGAAGTATAACCGGGGAGCCCCAATCACCATGTGCATTTTTCTCTACTAACCAAATATCGTAATCTTTGACTTTGCCTTGAGCAGTCAAAGGGCGATTGGATACGAAGTATAATTTGGAGCCATCAGGAGCATAAGCTGGCTCAAGATCATTGTATTGACCGCTGAAGGGAGCTATATCCGGTACGGACCATTTGCCATTTTTGTATTTGCAATATAAAATCCCACTATAGGCGCCAGACTTGTATTGAAGTGTGTACATAAATTCAGATGCATCCGGAGAGATAGCCATATTCCGGTTGCCGAATTGATCAGATATGACTCCGGGGGCAAATAAATCTGGCAATTCAGGAGCTTTTGATTTAAACAAATTTAATTTTTGGGAGTACCCAATTAAACTGATCATCCAGCAAATACTCAAGGTTGCTAGCTTTTTCATACATGTATATAGTTAGTTCATTAGTATTCGCTGTGTCTTAGCTCCTTTTAACAAAAAAAAAGCTCATCGAAAAAATTCGATGAGCAATATAAACCATTAAAAATTACCTGCTTCCACAGGATGTTATGAAAAAGTGTTTTACTTCAGTTTGAAGGTAGTAGTACCAGCGAGATACCCTTTATTGTAGATTTCTACCGTATAAGTGCCCTCTTGAAATGGAATATTGGGCTGCCAATTCATGCATGTATTTTGAGCATTGTTCTCATATTTCACTCCTTTTAATGAAGTGTATTTTATTTCTTCGCTATTAGCTTGATTGACCAATACACCAGAGCCAAGATTTTCTAGTGCTTGAGTCTCTCCGGTAGGATTGATCACTCTTACATAAAACTGTTCGACGCCAGATTCTGCAACATTGTTTTCGGTGATGTCAAAACAGATTTTTAAGCCATCGATGCTCTTTGCACGGCTGCGATCTACTTCCTTACCACTATTTTTAACTCTAAAACCTGCTACATCGATATTAGCTACTTTAACCACTGAAGCAATATTGACTTTTTTAGTAAGTGTTGTATTTTCAGATGCCAGTTTTTCTTTTTCACTGATCAGTACAGTTTTGGCTGTGGTCAGTTCTTCATTTGCCTTTTTTTGTTCTTCCAAATTCATTGAAAGCGACTTTTTTTCTTCAGTAAGGGAGGTATTAGTATTGACCAAGAGCTCATTCTCTGCCTTCAATTTGCCGATTTCAGCCATATAGCCGTCTACCTGAACCCGCATAGCAGCCATTTCAGTTCTGGCACTGCTTAGGTTTTTAGAATCGCCTAATAATTTGGCGATACGGTCTTTTTGTGTTTTTAACTCTCCTTTCTGAGTTTCAATCAGATCATTTAACTCCTTGTTATCTGTTCTTTGTTTTTCCAAATCCTGAAGTGCCTGATAGTATTGAGTTTCCAGCTCGGCTTTCAGTCGTTCTGATTCACTCAATTTAGTTTCAGTACTTACTATGATTTCTTGTTGTTTTTGTTTATTAAAAAACAAATATGCATTGGCACCGAAGGACGCAATTAAAAGGCCAATTAAGATTGGTAGATAATTGTTCTTTTTTGGTGGGTTGGTACTTCCATAATTGTAATCTGCCATTGTTTTGTAGTTTAAGATTGTTGTTTTTATTAAATTAATTACAAAGTTATGTAGTATTAACGCAACACCTGCTACCGAATAGTATTACAAACTGTAAAATTTCTTAAATGGCTTGTTAACATTTGGTCAACCACTGGGTTTTCGAAAATTAAATATTGGGTCTGACATACTAAAATTGAATTTGCTCTAAGATTTCAAAATTCACTTTCTAATATATTTTAAGCATTTTTGCATGAATATCTTACTATGGAATCAACCAAACCAGCCGACATTCTTTTTTTTGATATTGAGACTGTCTCTAGCCGGGCTACTTTCAGCGAATTGTCTGAAGACCTAAAAAGCCTGTGGAGAATAAAAGCAAATGCCTTTACCAAGTCCTATGATGATCCCATGAGCGATGAGCAAGTCAGTGACTTTTTCGAAAAGAAAGCCGCCATCTTTGCGGAATTTGGCAAAATCGTTTGCATATCAGTAGCACGGTTTGCGGTTGACGCTGACCATACTCTCCGACTTAAAGTAAAATCTTTTGCAGGAGATGATGAGAAAAAACTGCTGCTTGAATTCGCTGAAATGCTCGACAAGCGCTTTTATAAAGAAGAGCACCGGATTTGTGGACATAATATTCGTGAGTTTGATATTCCATATTTGTGCCGTCGAATGGCCATTCACCGGATCAAATTTCCCAGGATAATTAATCTGAGCGGCAAAAAGCCCTGGGAGAATGCACATATAGATACGATGCAGTACTGGAAGTTTGGAGATGTTAAACATTATACTTCACTCAATTTACTCTCTGCCATATTAGGGATCGCCAGTCCAAAAGATGATATTGATGGCAGTAAAGTGGGTGAAGTCTATTGGAAAGAAAATGATCTTGCCAGAATAGCCCGGTATTGTGAAAAAGATGCCATCACTGTGGCACAACTGTATTTGTATTTTAATCATAAGCCAATGCTTGAAAACGAACAAATAGATATCTTCTCATGAACAGTCTACCAATATTAGCACCTTCTATTTTAAATGCTGATTTTGCCCGCTTAGGTGAATCTATCAATATGCTCCAGCACAGTGAAGCAGATTGGATACATCTTGATATTATGGATGGTAGTTTTGTGCCTAACATTTCCTTCGGAATGCCGGTGATCCAAAGTATTCGAGGACTGACCGACAAGCCTCTTGACGCCCATCTGATGATTGTCCGACCAGAAAATCACGTGCAAGCAGTACGTGATGCAGGAGCTGATATGATCACTGTTCATTATGAAGCGAGTGTCCACTTAAACCGAACCATTGATCTCATACAGAAATCTGGAGCAAAGGCCGGCGTGGCATTAAACCCGCATACTCCAGTGGAACTACTGAAAGACATCATAGAAATGGTGGACCTGGTCTTGATAATGTCTGTCAATCCTGGGTTTGGCGGGCAAAAATTTATTTATCAGACCATACCAAAGATTAAAAGACTCAGGCAAATGATTATCGAATCAAATGCTCATGCTTTAGTCCAGGTTGACGGTGGGGTAGGCTTGCAAAATATAGCTTCGATCTTCGATGCCGGGGCAGATGTATTTGTAGTGGGCAGTGCTATTATTAATGCTAAGGACCCGTTAGATACCATTAAGAAGTTAAAACAGATTTCGAGAAATCAATTTATCGTTTAGTGAATTTCATGAAGTTAATTTGTTCGTTTCTACTTGGCTTTTTGGCAATATCCTCTGTTAGTGTAAAAGCCCAGAGCAAAGCGAAGATCATTGGTCAGGTGCTGGATATTGACACTAAAGAACCAATAGAAATAGCTACCGTCTTCGTTCGTGAAACCAGTCAATCTGCTGAGACTGACTCCAAAGGCAATTATAGTATTGAAGTCAACGCCGGCGCAGCTTTATTATTGGAAGTGAGCCGACTGGGTTATAAACCGGCTTCTATCAGGATCAATCCTCTTAATATTGGGGCCGAGATAAAAATAGATTTTGAACTGGCCATAGAGTCCTCCTCGCTCGAAGTGATCGTGAGAGAAAGTACAGTTAGGGATAATGGAATGATCCGGGAAAATATTGAAAACTTAAAGCTGATCCCATCAACAACTGGCAATTTTGAGAGTATCCTGCCTCATATAGCCCTGGGAACTTCGTCAGGCACTGGTGGTGAATTGAGTAGTCAATACAATGTACGTGGAGGTAACTATGATGAAAATTTGGTTTTTGTCAATGACTTTGAAATATATCGACCTCAACTCATTCGAAGTGGTCAGCAGGAAGGGCTCACTTTTCCAAACCCCGATCTTATCCGTGATCTTTCTTTTTCTTCGGGCGGCTTTGAAGCAAGATACGGGGACAAGCAATCCTCGGTGCTGGACATCAGATATAAACGACCTGATTCAGCCAAAGCATCTATAAGTATGTCCTTTTTAGGTGCCGGCGCTCATATAGAAGGCAGTCAGAAAATCGGACAAAGCAGTTATAAAAGATTCACTTATTTAATAGGTGCCAGGTATAAGACCAATCGGTATTTGTTGAACTCGCTTCAACTTCAGGGAGAGTATGTACCTGACTTTGCAGATGTGCAGGGACATTTTACTTATGATATTAGCAAAAGCTGGCAGTTAGGGATATTGTCCAATTATAATTCCTCCCTGTTCAGGTTTATTCCTGCTTCCAGGAGTACAGCTACAGGATTAATAGATTTTTCTTTAAGACTGAGTGCTGATTTTAATGGGCAGGAGATAGACAATTTTCAAACTGGGATGGCTGGAGCCTCTTTGACTTATTTACCTGAGAGAACGAAAAATCCACTCTTTGTTAAGTTTTTAGGATCTGCCTATCAAAGCCTGGAAAAAGAGACTTTCGACATTATAAGCAACTATCGTCTGAGTTTGATAGAAACTGGACTGGGTGCTGAAGATCAGGGAAAAGAAATAGCGCTCGTAGGGGATGGAGTACAACAAACCTATGCCCGAAATACCTTGTTTTTGAGAGTGCGCAATCTGGAGATGAAAGGTGGGTACGAACACTTTGTAAATAATGACCGCAATAAAACTCACTTTCTGCAATGGGGTGTCAAATCACAGATAGAAAGAGTATTAGATCGGCTTAACGATTGGGAGAAACTGGATTCTGCTTTATACAACCTGGCACATACCGAAGATGATATCATATTTAAGAAGGTATTAAAAACAAAGAATGAACTGGAGTCTTACAGGTTTTCAGGTTATGTTCAAGATGAATACACCATTCAAAAAAATAATGGAGGTGAAATCAGATTTACCGGAGGGATACGGGCATCGTATTGGACGCTCAATAAAGAGTTTTATTTAAATCCCAGAGGACAGGTCATATTTAAACCTGGGGATTGGGAAAAAAATATTTCATTCAGATTTGCAGCAGGACTGTATTACCAACCACCTTTTTATAGAGAGCTTCGCAACCCTTTTGGAGTAGTCAATCAAGATCTTAAATCTCAAAAATCAGCCCATGTATTGGCTGGTCTGACCTGGGATTTTAATAAGGGCAGAAAAACGGTGATCCCCTACAGACTGGTCACAGAAATCTATTATAAAAAATTGTGGGATCAGGTTATTTATGACATTGACAATGTGAAGATTCAATATTCAGGTCAAAATGAGGGCAAAGGGTATATCACCGGGCTGGATATGCGGCTTAATGGCGAGTTTGTGCCGGGAGCTGAATCCTGGTTTAATGTGTCCTTTTTGAGAGCCCGCGAAGCGATAGATGGTATAGATCATCAAAAGAGAGAGAAAGGCCAGGCGGAGGGTGTCCATGTCAAGGATGTCCCCAGGCCCACAGATCAATTCATGACATTTTCGACTTTTTTCCAGGACTACTTGCCAGGAAATGAAAACCTAAAAGTCAATTTGAACTTAACATTTGGCACAGGCCAGCCATTTGGCATCCCGGGCAATAATAGATTGTATCGCAATACCTATCGATATCCAGCGTATCATCGGGTTGATCTCGGCTTTTCATACTTACTATGGGATCATCGGTGGGCTTCGAGGAGACCGCACCATCTGCTCAAATTTGCAGAGAGCTCATGGTTTAGTGTGGAGATATTTAACCTGCTCCAAGTCCAAAACGTGGCTTCCAATACCTGGTTTAAGTCGATCTATAATGTACAATATGCTATTCCTAACTATCTGACTTCGAGGCGAGTCAATCTTAAATTTAAAATGAATTTTCATTGACATCCACTGAGTAATTAATTCTTTTTGGAAGGGACCTATGCTATTTATAATTATACACTTGGTATAACAAATAAAAAAATTATCTTTGCAGCCATTTTTTAACAATAACTACAAAATGTTTATCATTATATGGCAGTTAAAATAAGATTGCAAAGACATGGTCGTAAAAAACGACCTTACTATCACATTGTGGTAGCTGATGCCCGATCACCTCGTGATGGAATGATGCGGAAGCAAAGTATCAATCATTCATTACTGACAAGGACAATACTAATGCTGCAAATAAGGCAAAAAGTGTAGCAGAAGTAAAAGCCTTTCACGAACAGGTATTTGGCAAAGCCAAACCAGCTAAGAAAAAAGCTGAAGCACAGGCTGCTGAAACTTCAGACACTCCGGAGGAGTAATAGCACGTTTTATAGAACTTATTGTTTATAATTTTGATCTGGTAAAGTAAAATTCTACTTTACCAGATTTTGGTTTTAAAATAAATGTAATTATGGAAAAACTGGATTCCCATTATATAGACTCCCTGGAGGAAATCAAAAGCCGACTTCAATCGTCTGAAACACTTCAAACCTTTCTCGAAGAAGAAGCTGAGGAGGGATTTCAGGCCTTGCGTGATGAATTCGAGCCTGAAATTCATCAACTTTATACTGAGATAGGCAACAAAAAGCCATTGCAACTCCTAGATCTTGAACAAAGACTTTTTGACGCTGAATTTGAGGGGATCTACCTTCCCAAGATTTTAGGCTATACCGTGCTTCGGGGAGATGTCAACGAATTTGTCAAGTATCGCCGCCCACAAGATCAATTTGGTCTGGCAGTAAAGGCACTTGCCAATTGCAATAATTTTGATCTGTTAAAGAACAAGACTGGGCAGACTTTACAAATCGGCTTTTCTATATCAAGTGACATCTGGGTATCAAATCTGGTCGACCATATCGAAAACAAGAGGAGTCGACAATTTTTTGAAGGAATAAGAACCAATACTATCAATGACGAAGCGGAACGCAAAATAGCGCTTAATAAATATGCCCGCCAATTTGAAGGAGCGCCTTATCATTCTGCAGAGTTTCCTAATACCCCTGAAGACCTTAAAAGCCTCTATATACCTTTGAAGGATTTTCTATTGAATAGAGTCAAATCATTTACTGATAATTCAAGTATAAAACCTTACCTGGTAGCATTAATCAAAAATGAAAAACTGTATCATCTGTCAGAATTTTGGGACTTAGTATTTATCATTCATAATTTTTATCCTCTTGAAGCTGCTGACGCTCAAACTTTGTTCAGTCTCATCAATGATAACCGAAAACATTCTCCTGAGTTTAGCCAACAGTATTTCAAGTTTTTACACCATATGCATATGGAAGGGATGAAATTTGATACTGAGATAGATAGGCATGCTAAAAGCCTGCTGGATCCTGATGTCCAGGATGATGTAAAAAGATACTATGAGTTGGTAGAAATCATTCATTCTAAGGGTTATATGCACGAAGATACCATCGAGGCAGTACGTAATTTCTACGATTCAAACGAAGGTCTATCGGTCATCAATGCGACGGTACGCAATACGATCCTGGGATATTTTAATCAATTATTGAGTAATCTGGAAGTGGACGACTATCAAAACTATTTTGAAATATCCAAGATTTTCAATACTTATATGAAGATATTTTCAAACGAAAAGTTCAACCAGGATGTCCAGTCGTTGAATCAGAATTTCATTCAAAAACTCCTGGTTAAATTTAATGATAAGCGGGGTAAAGATTACCAGGATATCAAAAAGTTTGTCACTTCTCATTTTGCTGACCTCGAGTACATGAAAGAAAAGGATATTGCTGAATTGTTTAAGTCTAAGCGTAAAAAAGCAACGGTCTGATTCGATAAAATCCCTGGCTGAGGCTTATTTACATTTTATTAATAATTTTCCTCAAACCATTTTTTGATTTCGGTCGTTATAACCTTAATGATACGGGATTTGGTAGCGTCTTTCAAAGCATATTGGGAGGCATGGAAGATTATAGTAGATCAAAAGCTTTGGTTATATCTTTTTATACCCGGTTTGATTAGTTTGTTTTATGGCTTATTAGTAGGTTTTTCTGCCTGGTACTGGTCTGACAACCTAAAAGACTTTGTCTTTAATGTTTTGCCTTCAGGGTCCAATTCAAAAATCCTTTCTCGTATTACATCTGGTTTCTTAGGCATCGGTATAGCTACAACCGGGGTCGTCGTTTATAAGTATGTTATTTTGTCCGCTCTTTCTCCGATCCTTATGGGCCTTTCCAAACGGGTGGAAGAAGCAGTAATGGGTTATTCTATCTCCTATAAAAAGGAAACGAATATGTCCACTTTAGATGATCTTGGAAGGTCTATTCTTTTTGGATTGAGAAATTTTGTCAAAGAATTTGGCATCACTTTAATTATCCTGATTTTAAGTTTAATTACAATTTTAGGATTTATAGCAGCTCCAATTATTTTTTTAGTCCAGGCGATGTATGTGGGATTTTCAAATCTTGATTTTACCCTTAATCGATATTTTAGCATCAATGGCAGTGTGGATTTTATCAGAAAAAACTTAGGATTTAGCCTGGGTAATGGAGTTGCATTTATGTTGATCATCATGATTCCGGTAGTAGGTTTGTTTTTCGCCCCAACTTTAGGTGCTGCAGCGGCCACCCTCAAGGCTGTGCCCAGAATATACCGACCATCATTTACCTAAGGTAGAAGTCGATTTATTTAAACTTGAATTTTCGTACCTTGCTTTATTATTGACCTTAAATGGGGTTTTCAGCATACATTTTAGAGACTTTGAACCGATATGGACGGGCTGATATAGGCGCGCTGGGTACTTTTATATTGAATTATTCACCGGCAGAGTGGAAGGTATCTCAGCAAAACTTTGAGCCACCCAAAGCCCAACTTGAATGGCAATCCCCTTCAGCTTCTTATTCCTACTCTTTGATTGCTACCGTGGTAGCTTCGTTGCATGACATTTCTTACTCAAAAGCTTATGAGTTTGTGGAAGCTACAGTGAACAAGCTCACGCATGAAGATGCTCCTGTACATTTGGGTATTTTAGGCTTACTGGACAAAGATAACCCGGAGCAGAAGCTTAGATTCAGTCCTAATCCAGACCTGGAAAAATCCCTACAATTCGCCCCATTATCTATTAAGCCTCAATATCAGGGCAATATAACTAAGAATAAGTTTAATTGGTGGTTATTAATTGCATCAGCAGCTTTCCTGAGTGTTGTATTCATCTTACTCAACTTGTTGTTTAGATCACCAATGCAGAATTCAATCGCACAAAATGTAGTCCAGCCCTCCAACCTCCCAGCAAATACTTCTCTTAAACAGACCAATATGGCTCCGGAAAAGGTCTTGGACAATTATCAAATTCAAAAGCAGGATCTTGATAATCAGGCTTACATCATCATCACCGGCACTTTCTGTACTAAAGTCAATGCGGATAGAATGAAATCCAGGATCGCACGCCTGGGGTTGAATACTTACGAGGAAAGCTTAAAAGAAGGATGTAAACGATTGGGAATCAAGGTAGAAGCAGGTGTTAAAAGAGATTCTATGTTGATGTCTGTCAGGTCTCTGATAGAACCTACCGCATGGATATTGGATCAATAACTTTATATGAATACAACTAAATACTATTCTTCACTGAAGTCATTGAAACATCCTTCATCAAATATGTTTTTGTTGATTGCAGGCCCTTGTGTAATAGAAAGCAAAGAATTGTTGATCGAAGTAGTGGAGACTATATTGCCCATAGTCAATCAATATCAAATCCCTTTTATATTCAAATCATCTTACCGCAAAGCTAACAGGAGTAGTAAAGATTCCTTCACTGGTCTGGGGGATGAGGTCGCTTTGGAGTATTTACAATTCATAAAGGAACAATACAACCTCCCTGTCCTGACAGATATCCACACTGAAGAAGAGGCTTATCTGGCAGCTAATTATGTCGATGTGCTCCAAATACCAGCTTTTTTGTGCAGGCAGACCAGTTTGTTGGAAGCTGCTGCAGATACTGGAAAAGCGATTAATATCAAAAAGGGTCAGTTCATGGGGCCGGAGGCCATGAAATTTGCCGTAGACAAAGTCACTTCAAGGGGAAACAACGATGTATGGCTGACAGAGCGGGGGACCACTTTTGGATATCAGGATCTGGTAGTCGATATGCGGTCTATTCCCATTATGCAATCACTTCAGGTGCCTGTGATCCTCGATGTGACCCATTCTCTTCAAAAGCCAAACCAGGTATCCGGAGTTACAGGCGGGCATCCTCAAATGATACAAACCATCGCCAGTGCTGGTATAGCCGCTGGAGCTGATGGATTATTTATCGAAACGCATCCAAACCCATCTGTCGCAAAATCTGATGGTGCCAATATGTTAGCCTTACCCATGCTCGAACAATTACTTCAACGATTGGTCAGGATTAGAGAGGCTATTATCAAATAGTGTCATGTCACGTATCATAGAAGTAGCGATCAATCCCTCTGACCAAAACCAGGATCTGGTCATTTCTCAAAAAATAGCAGAAATCCTTGATCTTCCTCTAGCCCAACTACCTTATTTCCGGATACTCAAGAAGTCTCTGGATGCACGCAAGGCACCGATGTATCGACTTAGAATAGAACTGTCTGATACTCCATTTATAGATCAACCTGCCTATAAATCCAGGTTTAAGGATGATGTCTCTAACAGCGAAAAGAGTGTAGTGATCATAGGTGCCGGACCGGCAGGATATTTTGCAGCCCTTGAATGTCTTTTACTCGGTATCAAACCGATTGTTTTGGACCGGGGAAAGGCTGTCCAAGACCGGCGACGGGACCTCCGCCTCATTCAGCAATTTCATACCGTTCCACCGGATTCAAACTATTGTTATGGTGAAGGTGGTGCAGGCACCTACTCAGATGGCAAACTTTATACCAGGTCTGTCAAGAGAGGGGATATCTATAAAGTATTGAGTTTATTGGTTGAGCATGGAGCAACCTCAGAGATAATGATTGATGCACACCCACATATTGGATCTAATCATTTGCCAAAAGTAATAGAGACGATCAGGGAGAGCATTTTACAGCATGGTGGGGAAATACATTTTGGTCAAAGGGTGGTAGACATTGAGATTAAACACCAGATCTTTAAAAGTGTGATCACCCAATCAGGAAGCCAATTTGTCGCTGATGCATGCATATTAGCTACAGGTCATTCTTCGAGAGATATCTTTAGATTGCTTGCGGATAAAAACCTTGTGATGGAGGCCAAATCGTTTGCTTTAGGTGTTAGGATTGAACATCCGCAGGAAATTGTAGATAGTGCACAATATCATACACCATCCAGGCCGGAACACCTGCCTCCGGCAAGTTACTCCATGGCATGCACGTTAGATGAGCGAGGTGTTTTTTCATTTTGCATGTGCCCGGGAGGCCTGATGGTGCCTGCAGCCACCAGCCCAGGTGAAATCGTGCTCAATGGCATGTCACTGAGTCGTAGGGACAGCCGATATGCCAATTCGGGAACTGTTGTAAGTGTACACCCAACTGACTTTGACAACTCATCTGATCCTTTCTGTACCTTAAATTTTCAGCAATCTGTGGAACAAAATATTTTTAATGCTGGTGATGGATCTCAAAAAGCTCCCGCTCAAAGGTTGACAGATTTTATGACTGGCAGAGTGTCTGCCTCCTTGCCCGAATCATCTTATATCCCCGGTTTGTGGAGTGCACCAGTCCATGATCTACTGCCAAAATTAATCATCGAACCCCTTCAGAGTGGCATAAAAATTTTTGCAAAAAAAATGAAAGGATATCTGACGGAGGAAGCAGTTGTAGTCGCCACTGAGAGCAGAACGAGCAGTCCGATACGCATTCCCAGAAATTCACTATCTATGCATCCACAATGCATAGGACTCTTTCCATGTGGCGAAGGAGCGGGGTATGCCGGAGGCATAGTTTCAGCTGCCATGGATGGTCAACATTGTGCTGAAGCTGCTTTTCATTATTTAACTACAAATTGAATAAAACATATTTTTGATGAAGCAATGGATCGATCTTATAGCAAGAATATTTCTGTCAACCATATTTTTTTGGGAAGCCTATGATTCTATAGCTTATTTTGATTCGGTCAAACGGACGATGACCAATTATGGGATTACCTGGAATCAGGAATTTCTTTTAGTTTCAGTCATCATAGTTTTAATCCTTGGAGCTTCATTTGTATTACTTGGATATCGGTCAGCTACAGGCGCTATATTATTATTATTGTATTGGGTGCCCGTGACATTTATAGTATTTTCTTTCTGGAATGATCCCGTGTCTGAAAGAAGGCTTCAATCCATTCTATTTATGAAAAATATTGCCATTATAGGGGGATTGTTGATGGTAGTCGTCAATGGAACAGGTAGGTTCTCTATTAAAAGAATGATTGCTGCCAGCCGGCCACCCAAAGCAAAATGGTGATTGCGATTTATCGGCTAGACAATACATTAAAAGGACATTTTAATTCTGCTCCTGTAGAATCGATCACCGTGATGACATGAGGCCCTGGCCCAGCTTCAATAGACATTTCATGAAAAGTACGGGTACTTCCAATAAATGTTTCATCCAAATGCCAATAAATCAACATGTCAGTCTGTCGATGTGTAAGTTTGAAAATTATTTTCCCTGCCAAACCATTCTCATCACGGGGTATAAAAAACGAACTATTGGGTTCGGGTTGAATCATACTCATGTTGGAACCAATTGACTTTTGAGTACACCTGGGATCAAAATCAGGTATGAGCTCATATTCGGCATGAGATCTGGCATAATAATATTCTCCCAGGGTAGGCAGGTTGAATATTTTCCTTGGCTGCAACCGGCCAGGCAGCGCACAAGATTGATTTACCTGAAGTAGTGAGAGAGGATCTATGTAGATCAACTTATGATATGGGCAGGGTAAAGTATTATTGGAAAAACGGGAGGTAAGGATGCTATCTCCTAATGTACAATTAATGGACATTTTCATTCCGCTTTGCCGGCAAACTACGATTGGGACCAATTCATCGAGCGGTGCACGGAAGTCGCCATTGGAAGATGCTTTTAGATGAGTTAGGACGGAAAACAATATTGGAGCTGCTGCCTTTATCCCCAGGAGACCTTGCCTTCCTTCTCCGGAGGAATTTCCAACCCACACTCCTATCGTATAATTGGCATTCACACCGATCGCCCATGCATCTCTGAAGCCAAAGCTGGTACCCGTTTTCCAACTTAATGACTGACCGGCATCAAAGGATTCCCATTTGCCTAGTTCATCAGGTCTCTGTAATTGCTGTAGCGTCTCCAGGGTTGTATAAATACTCGCCGCACTGTACATTGGGGGGTCTTTGAGAGGTCACCTTCTTTCGGTAAAGTAGTCATTTTGCTTTTTTCAAAATACAATGGATGAAGGTCTGTCAATTTGTATCCATTACCAGCTGATTCAAAATTGATTAAGACTCTTCCTAGGTATGCATATGCTCCCACCAAATCAAAAAGTGATGATTCTCCTCCACCCAGGATCAAGGATAGACCATAATGCCCTGGCGGTTTACTAATATGGTGAAGGCCGAGTTTATTCAAGTCAAAATGAAATTGTTCCAGACCATATTGTTGCAACAAATAGACAAAGGGTATATTAAGAGATTGAATCAGAGCCTGGTTAGCTTCCTTGAAACCTGTGTAGCCCAGATTAAAGTTTTTAGGTTGAAACCCATCGATAACCATAGGGATATCCGGCAAGATTGTCCCGGGCAAAATCACACTTTTGTCTAATGCTCCCGCGTACAGAAATGGTTTTAGTATGCTTCCGGTACTTCTGGGAGCTTGAGCATTGTCGACATACATTTGGTGAATGGTATTTGGAGCGTTGCCACAATAACTCAATACAGCACCGGTCCTGGTATCGGCTACGATAATCGCAAGGTTATGTATTTCGTTAGCGGATAATTTATCATAGGACCATTGTGCGATATCATTTATTTGTAACTGGAGTTGAATATCTATACTGGAATTGAAGTTCTGGCCTGGATGATTTTTTTGTATAAAGTCTAAGGCATGAGGTGCAATATTCGGTAAAGGAGCTGGCTTTTCTGGTATAGGTTCTAATTTGGAAAGAAATAATGTGGCAGAATCTATGGCCCCCACTGCCTTCATTTTATTTAATAGTGCGTCTCGTTTGATATGAAGTATATCGCGATTTCTGCCTGGGTGAATCAAAGCAGGACTGTTTGGCAATACTGCAAGAAAAGCGGCTTCGGCCCAGGTCAAATGGGAAGGTGCTTTGTCAAAATACCGCCAACAGGCTGCTTCTAATCCTACCACATTGGTGCCAAACGGGGCTGCTGCGGCATAGTCTTTTAAGATGTTTTTTTTGGAATAGATCAGCTCCATACCCAGCGCCCAGAGCATTTCGAGTGATTTGTTGAATATCGATCTGGTTTTGTCTACACCATGTCTCAATCTTATGGCCTGCATGGTCAGGGTACTGCCTCCACTTACTATTTTACCTGCTCTCCAATTTTGACGCAGGGCTCGCCATAAGCTTATTGGATTGATGCCAGGATGATAAAAAAAGTATTGGTCTTCATACACCGTGATGGCCGAAATGTATTTTTGAGGTAGGCTATCACTGGGAATAAATCTCCATTGTTCGTCTGGAGCAAGCCGTGCCCCCAGGAGCTGGCCATCGGATGAAAACAGGGTAGTGCTATACCCATATCTGGGGTTAGGCATAGTCAGTATTCCGACTATTAATAAAGCAATGAAGGATCCTAATATATAGAATAATATTTTTTTCAACTAAATATCACTTGATGCTTTTAATGTAATAAGATCGCTTCAATAGGAACATTCAAAATACAGCGTTTTTCAATCCAATATTGTAACTAAGTTATAAAACAAGAAAGGCAACTCGGATGAGCTGCCTTTCTTTATAATATGATGTTATTATGAATCGATTACATCATGCCGTCCATTCCACCGCCACCATGTTGATGACCATGAGAAGCTTCTTTATCTTTTGGCTTGTCATTGACTACACATTCGGTAGTCAGGATCATACCTGCTATAGAAGCTGCATTTTCCAAAGCGATGCGGGTAACCTTAGTAGGGTCTATGACACCTGCTTTTTTCAAATCTTCATATACATCCGTACGAGCATTATAGCCATTAGAGCCCTTACTTGTCAATACTTTATGGAATATTACACTGCCTTCCATGCCAGCGTTTTCAGCGATGACCCGTAGAGGGGCTTCGAGTGATTTTTTGACGATTTGAATACCGATAGTCTCGTCTTCATTTAGACCTTTCATTTTGTCCAGGGCAGGGATAGATCTGACTAAAGCTACACCACCACCAGCTACGATACCTTCTTCGATTGCAGCACGAGTCGCATGCAATGCATCATCTACACGATCTTTTTTCTCTTTCATTTCTACCTCTGTAGCAGCACCTATGTACAATACAGCTACTCCACCAGACAATTTGGCGAGTCTTTCTTGTAGTTTTTCTTTATCGTAATCTGAGGTAGTAGTCTCGATTTGTTGTTTGATCTGGTTGATCCTTGCTTCGATCATTTTACTATCACCGCCACCATTGACGATAGTAGTATTGTCTTTGTCTACAGTGATCTTCTCTGCCTGACCCAATAAGTCAAGTTCAATGTTTTCAATTTTATAACCTTTTTCTTCTGAAATCACTGTGCCTCCAGTTAGGATAGCGATATCTTCAAGCATAGCTTTTCTTCTATCACCAAAACCAGGAGCTTTAACAGCAACTACTTTAAGGTTTGCTCTCAACCTATTGACAACCAAAACACCCAGTGCTTGACTTTCCATATCTTCTGCTATCAAGAGCAAAGACCTTCCGGTGGATATAACTTTCTCCAATAATGGCACGATCTCTTGCATATTGGAGATCTTTTTGTCATGAATCAGGATATAAGGATTATCATATTCTGCAGTCATATCTTCGGCATTAGTCACGAAGTATGGAGAAAGATAACCTCTGTCAAATTGCATACCCAGTACCTCTTCCATATAGGTATCGGTTCCTTTGGCTTCTTCTACAGTGATGACCCCATCTTTTGACACTCTTTTCATAGCATCAGCGATCAACTTGCCTATTTCCTCATCATTATTAGAAGAGATAGAGGCTACTTGTTGGATTTTGCTAAAATCATCTCCAATAGTTTCAGATTGATTCTTTAATTCTTCAATCACTTGCTTTACGGCTTTTTCAATACCTCTCTTGAGGTCCATAGGATTTGCTCCTGCTGCAACATATTTCATTCCAGCGGTCACCATACCTTGAGCCAATACGGTGGCGGTAGTCGTGCCATCACCAGCCAAATCAGCGGTTTTAGAAGCAACTTCTTTGAGCATTTGAGCACCCATATTCATCACCGCATCTTCGAGTTCTATTTCTTTTGCTACAGTTACACCATCTTTAGTGATTGTAGGGGCACCAAAACTTTTTTGTATGACCACATTGCGACCTTTAGGGCCCAGGGTGACCTTCACAGCATTTGCCAAAGCATCTATGCCTGCCTTTAGTCTTTCACGTGCCTCGGCATTAAAACTTATTTGTTTAGCCATTTTTTATTTTGTTTTTACGAATTAACAATAGTTTGATTTTCTGATTAAAATGTTTTTGATTACAATACCACAAGGATATCATCTTCCCTCATAATAAGATAGTCCTGACCCTCATGGTTCAATTCTTGACCGGAATATTTTCCGTACAATACTATATCCCCTGCTGTGACGGTCATCAGATTACCATCTTTGCCTGGGCCTACTGCTATTACTTCACCTCTTTGAGGTTTTTCCTTGGCAGTATCTGGAATTATGATTCCACCTTTTGTCTTTTCTTCGGCTGGTGCCGGTTTTACGATTACTCTGTCGTTGATAGGCTTCATGATTGAATATGTTTAATAAAAGTTAACAATTTATGATTTGATTGATTCTTATCATTTATAGTGCCATGATGAAAAGGCCTGACATTTTTTCTGGTTTTGTCAAAAAAGTAAAGTTGTTCAAGCAGTTACCAGCGACAAGAATGGCAGGGGAATACTAAAGAGTAGTATTTTTGGCAGGTTATTGATTCAAAGGAGAGGCAGCTTCAGCGCCTCCACCAACGAACATGGCAGTGATGATACACAATAAAAACAATGCTGCGATCAAGCCCCAGGTCAGTTTCTCTATAAAGTCTGTAGAGCGGGCCACACCAAATACCTGATTTGCGCCTTGACCTCCGAAAGTAGAGTCGATGCCTCCGCCTTTAGGGTTTTGAATCAATACAGCTAATATAAGTAATGCACTTACTATTCCGATTAAGATAATTAATAACGTGATCATAATGATTTTTCAGCCTTTAATTTTGCTATTTTGGCTGCGAAAATACTACTTTTTTCAGGATTTTCTCTGCCTAATTTCTCATAAATCTTGAATGCAGCTTCGTATTTGCCCTGGCTAGCCCATAAATTGGCCAGACTCTCTGAGCTGACACCTTCTTGGAGGTCAATACTGGCGGCGATATATTCATCAGTTGCTGCCATACTGTCCTTTTTTTCGATTCCAACTTCATCAACAGGATGTACACTACATGCTGGTAGGTGTTGAAGGTATATGATGAATTCTGAAGGCTCGTAGGGATAAAGTCTAAAAGGAGCCTGTAAGTCTCCCAATGTATCCTGGCTTGCGGCTAAGATATCTTGCCTAGATGAGGGGTCTGTTTTCTCAGAATCTGTGTCATTCTGTATAAAATTGAGTTCAAAAGGAGAAGGTAATGAGGCTTCAACTGGAGTAAAATGGTACTCCTCTAGTGACAATGACTGTTCTGGCATACCGGGTGTCACATCAAAGATGGGAGGGGACATTACATTTCCAGGGTTATCATAATTGTATGCTCGGGCGGCTAGTTGAATGAATCGATTTTGAAGATCTATATCGTTAATAGCCTGAAATGGTGTATTTGGGTTCTGAATAATAGCGTGCCTTAAGGATTCCAGGTAAGGGTATTTTTTGAGTAATTGATTCAGCTCTGTGGCCTCAATCTCTGGTATCGATGCTGAATGATGCAGATGATATAATAACTCGTCAATCTTCATGATGATCAACAAAAATAATCAAGATCACCAATCCCCGAAAGCTTTATTGAAAATATCCTCCGTCAATTGGTTTGTGATCTTATCAACCAGGCCTTCCTGGATGTCTAATAAATTGAGGGTGCCGTCAAAATCCTGAAAGAATGAAAAGGATTGACTCCAGTTTTTTGTTTCGTCATGTTTGTTTTCAAAATCCACTTTTACACGAATGGATAATCTGCTCAAGGCGCTCAGGTTTTCTGCTGTTGGAGCCTGGGAGGTTACATTAAAATCCTCCAGCACTCCTGAAAAAGTGATGTCAGGGTCTGTATCAATAAATCTCAATCGGGATTCTCTTCTGATTTTATCTTTAAGTTTTTCGGTGAAAGTGATGGGTAAGGTCACAGGGCCGTTATCAGCCCTACCTTCGAATGGCAGTACCGTAAAAGTAGTAATGGCTGGATCGATCGAGGTGCTTTTAAAGGAATAACAGGCGGACATAAAGACAAAGCTGAGGGTCACCATCCAGTACCAATGAAGGAGTGCAGTATGCTTTTGCTTATTCAAGATCGTATTGTTTAATTTTTCTATACAAAGTGCGTTCGCTGATGCCCAATTCACCAGAGGCTTCCTTTCGTCGACCTTTGTGTTTGGTCAGCGCCCGTCCGATCAGGTCCTTCTCCATTTGTTCCAAAGACAAAGGTTCTTCGACAATGATGGTCTTTGCTTGCAATTCAGCGCTTTCTTTTTTGTCCAAAAGTATAGGTTTATGTATCTCTTTGGAGCCAGGTTCACTCTGGTATGGCGTTCTGCCGGCAATGGGAGCATATTTATTGTCTGACCATGGGCTGTTGTCTTCTGGCCAGGTTGTTTCCTGTAGGCTGCCACTGACCTCCGGCATTTCTAATTTATTGCGACGAATGAGCTCGAAAAATAAATTTTTCAATTCATTTACATCTTTTTTCATATCGAAAAGGACTTTATACAAAAGTTCCCGCTCATCGAGTTTTGATTCACTTAATTTTCCTGGCACTAAAGACAGCTGGTGTGGGTTGAGATTTGGCATTAAAAGGATCAGTCTGTCTTTATCTATCAACCTCGATTCGGATAAGACTGATAATTGTTCAGCAAAATTCTTAAGCTCACGTACATTGCCGGGCCAGTGATACATGTATAGTAGATCTTTGGCATCTTCATCCAATTCTACCGGAGTTGTAGAATATTTATCCGCAAAGTCTACTGCAAATTTTCTAAATAAAAGATAAATATCATCTCTTCTTTGTTTAAGAGCTGGTACATGGATCGGTACTATATTAAGTCGATAATAAAGATCTTCTCTAAATCTATTGGACTCTATGCGATCCAGCAGATTGACATTGGTAGCGGCGATCACTCTTACATTGGTTCGTTGGGTTTTGGAAGATCCGACTCTTATAAATTCGCCACTTTCCAGGATTCTGAGTAAATAGGACTGAGTATCCAACGGCATTTCAGCGATCTCATCGAGGAAAATGGTCCCTCCATCAGCAGTTTCAAAATAACCCTTTCGCTCACCGGTTGCGCCTGTAAAGGAGCCTTTCTCATGACCGAATAATTCAGAATTGATTGTCCCGGGGGGTATAGCACCGCAGTTGACTGCTATAAATTTGTTGTGTTTTCTTTTACTCAGCGAATGGATAATCTGAGAAAATATCTCTTTTCCGGTGCCCGACTCGCCTGTGATCAGCACCGTAAGATCCGTGTCTGCCACCCGCACGGCGGTCTCTAATGCGCGCTCCAGATCTTTCGAATTGCCTATGATGCCAAATCGTTGTTTGATCGCTTGAATAGAAAATTGAGCCACAATGCAGTTTAATAATTAAATAATATCACCCAATAAGGTCGCACTGTTTGCATCCCTTACCTTAACCATAACATAATCACCTATGCTGTGTCCTGTCTTCTTTGGAAATACAATGACTTTATTTTGAGAGTTACGGCCTTTAAATTCGGATGTTGATTTTTTAGAATCACCTTCAATCAATACCTTGAATGTATGACCTATGTCAGCACGATTGCCGTCCAGCGAAAGTTGATTCTGAGTAGCGATGACTTCGGCTAATCTGCTCTTTTTAATTTCCAGCGGAATATCATCCGCATATTTTTTTGCAGCAGGCGTGCCTGGTCGCTCAGAGTAAGCAAACATATAAGACATGCTGTATCGGGCCATTTTCATAATAGATAAGGTATCCAGGTGATCTTCATTCGTTTCGGTACAAAATCCTGTGATGATGTCGGCAGATATAGAACACTCTGGCAGAATGGAATAAATCGATTGTACTCGCTCAATATACCAGTCTCGATCATAAGTACGATTCATAAGGTCCAATACACGACTGCTGCCTGATTGAACCGGAAGGTGTATATACTTGCAGATGTTTTCATGCGCTGCCATGGTATGCAACACTTCGTCAGTGATGTCCTTTGGGTGAGAAGTGGAAAATCTGATTCTTAAATCCGGGTGAATCAGCGCTACTTGCTCCAGTAATTGTGCAAAATTGATGGTCTTGCCCTGGTTTGGGTCCAACCATTTGTAGGAGTCCACATTTTGACCCAACAAGGTTATTTCTTTAAAGCCCTTTTGATATAAGCTGGTCGCCTCAGCAACGATACTATACATATCCCGGCTACGCTCTCGCCCACGCGTATAAGGGACTACACAAAAGGAACACATATTATCACATCCTCGCATTATGCTGATGAAAGCACATACTCCGTTACTATCCAGTCTGACAGGGCTGATGTCAGCATAAGTCTCTTCCCTCGATAAAAACACATTGATTCCTTTATGACCATCATGGGCACCTGCAATGAGCGTTGGCAATGATCTGTAAGCATCAGGTCCTACCACCAGGTCTACTAATTTTTCTTCGTCCAGCAGCTGTTTTTTCATTCGTTCCGCCATACAGCCTAAGACTCCGATTAAGGTACCTGGTCTTTCATCTTTTATTTTGTCAAATGTCCTCAGGCGCTTGCGGATAGTCTCTTCGGCTTTTTCACGGATGCTACAGGTGTTGAGGAGTATGAGATCAGCTTCTTCCAGAATCTGAGTAGCATTATAGCCTTGTTCCTTCAGGATAGAAGCGACGATCTCGCTATCAGAAAAATTCATCTGGCACCCATAACTTTCAATATAAAATCGGCGGTTAAAGGGATTTTCACTGCTATCAGCTTGAACGCCAAATACTTCGCCTTGTCTTTCTGCTGATATGACTTTTTCTATGATGGATTCTTCAAACATACCTGGAGCTAAAAAAATGCAAAATTAGGGATTTTTATGACAAAATGGCAGATATCGAAGAGCATTAATAAATAATCCATTTATTTGGGATGTGGCCCTGACACGTTTGATTTGGTAGCATACAATATTATTAATCATATTTAATTATTTGGAGTGAGTTTACAAGCACGAATTATGTGTCAAACACTTGATTTATTCTCTATTTTTGCCACAGTTTATGCGCAAATTTGGTTTAATAGGATATCCGCTAGGACATTCATTTTCAAAAAAATATTTTACACAAAAATTTGATAATGAAGGTATTAAAGATTCCGTCTACGAGCTTTATCCAATAAAAGAGATTACAGATTTCCCGGCTTTGATCGCTGATATTGGCCCCGAGCTCATTGGAATGAATGTGACCATTCCTTACAAACAAAGCATTATACCTTATTTGGATGACTTAGCCGAGGATGCGGCAGAGATTCAGGCTGTCAATACAATTTATTTTGACCCAGCTGGTAGGAGATATGGGTTTAATACTGATATTCCTGGATTTGAGGAAAGTTTGAAGCAGTTTATTTCAGAAGATGTACGTACTGCTTTGGTATTAGGCAATGGCGGTGCAGCCAAAGCAGTCCAATATGTTTTAAAGAAGCTGCAATTTGAATTTTTCACTGTTTCTCGCAGACCTTCTTCAAATACAATCACATATGATCAAATCGATCGCGAACGAATGAATCGTACTCGCTTGATCATCAACACCACACCGTTGGGTATGTCTCCTTATGAAAATGTCACACCTGATCTTTGTCTCGATTGGTTGGATAGTCACCAATATTTATATGACCTGGTCTATAATCCTTCTAAAACGTTATTTTTAGCAGCTGGAGAAAAAAAAGGGTGTAAAATCCAAAATGGTTTGGATATGTTATACCGACAAGCTGAAGCTTCATGGAATATATGGAATCGAAAATGAGCAATACTACCAATTTGGATTTTTCCAATACAGAAATAGCCTTTGGCCATAAATCTGATCAGGAATTGAAGGACACTTATCGCATTTTTAAAATGATGAACAGTCCTAACCTGGTCAAGCTGGGTTCTGCCATGACCTTATTGATGTCCAAACTCAAACTTCCCTTGCTTGATCCGATCATTAAGGCTACTGTTTTCAAACAATTTTGCGGTGGCACCAACCTCCTGGATTGCCAATCTACCATAGATAAATTGTACAAAAACAAGACGATGAGCATCCTGGATTTTGGAGTGGAAGCCAAGGATACTGAAAAAGATTTTGACTACACCCTGGCTGAAATTCTCAAAGCTATTCAATTTGGAGCAGCCAATGCATCCGTGCCGGTGATCAGTTTAAAAATTTCCTCCATTGCCCGAAATGGTCTTTTGGAAAAATGGCAGGGACATAAGCCGCTGGAACCGTTTGAAGAAGATGAACTCGCTAAGGTGAAAAAGAGGCTGCATCGGATCATGCATATGGCCTCCGATATGGGTATTGGTGTGTTCGTAGATGCGGAGGAGACCTGGGTACAGGAAGCCATGGATGCTTTAGCAGAAGAGTTGATGGAGACTTACA
Organism: Saprospiraceae bacterium; assembly: GCA_016709995.1. Taxonomy (NCBI): domain Bacteria; kingdom Pseudomonadati; phylum Bacteroidota; class Saprospiria; order Saprospirales; family Saprospiraceae; species Saprospiraceae bacterium. The sequence goes on along the minus strand of JADJLQ010000001.1, from coordinate 1,490,964 downwards.
ATAAAAAGAAAGTCGTCGCTTATAATACTTTTCAAATGTATAGGAAAGATCGACTGGACTATTTAAAGTATAGCTTTGAGCGATCTCAAAATAAAAATTATTACCTCGGAGCCAAAATCGTAAGAGGAGCGTATATGGTCAAAGAACGCCAAAGGGCAGAAGACCAGGGCATAGCCTCGCCAATTCAAGACAACAAAGAAGCTACAGATTTGGCTTTTGATCAGGCTATCGGGTTTTGTGTAAAGCATTATAACCGGATATCATCTTGCAATGCCTCGCACAATGCGGCAAGTTGTCTATTGCAAGCTCGATTAATCTCAGAGCTATCCATCCCCAGGAATCATTCTCACCTCAATTTTTGCCAATTGATGGGCATGAGTGACAATATTACTTTTAACCTGGCTCAACAAGGTTATAATGTAGCAAAATACGTGGTATATGGGTCCATAGCAGAAGTGATCCCTTTCCTCATCCGAAGGGCGCATGAAAACACTTCCATCACAGGGGATGTGGGCCGAGAGCTAGGGCTCATTACGGAGGAGATGGCTAGAAGGAGACTGATTAAGTAATCGTATCAATATTTTCCTCTGCGGTTTGAATAAAATTTTCCTCAAACCGCCATCGCTTTTTCAATCAACCATCCCTGATTCACCACACCTTCGGTAGATTTTATATCTGCAATCACTTTTGTTTTGGCAGCCTGATCCTGATATTTCACCTTGCTTAGTCTTTTTACAAATTTTATAAAGTTAGAATAGCGAAGTTTTTTGGCTGCGGTGATGTCTTTCTCGTGACGGTTGAGAAAGGTCCTGAAACTATCTGCCAGAGAAACTAAAGCGGGCCATTCTTCCACCTCAAAATAGGTAGCCAGCAGCAATACTTTGGAGTCAAGATTATAAGTGAGTTCATCAAATTCTACATCACGAAGCTTTTCAATGACCTGATCAAACTTTTTTTGATTAAAATACAATCGAGCCAGAGAAAATGTCACTAGCGTATGCTTTTGATCTGGAGGAATAATCTTCTGATATTCTTCAATAAAGTTTTCTGTCCAGGTAAACTCTTTCGTTCGGATACCGAATAATACGATGTTAAGAAAATGACCAGGATGAAATTTGTCTTGAGGGAATGTCAAGTCAAATTTAAGTCCATATTTATACCATTCCAGGGCTTCATGAACAAATAGATTGAGCCCTTGATTATATTGGAAAATACAATAATTAATAATCTCCTTAAAAATGTCTACTGCGTCGTCGAGCGGAAATTTTAAGATGTTTTCATAAAGCTTTAATTTTAACTCCTTATAGCCGGCTTCTGTATTCGCATTCCTTTTTAGCTGATAAATCCGATAGTAGATATCTATCTCAGGATACTGTTGAAAATTATTTTTCTCTATTATATCTATGACTTCCTCCTCTAGCTTTATAAATATCGGCAAATTGAAATCATGCCTGCGCGTAGCAGCATTCACCAATTGTTTTGTTTTTTCAGAAATATAAAATAAGTCCAGGTAGTGGTGTATGGTTTCCTGATTTGATTGCGATTCCATATTGATGTCATACTCCAATAAATCATACAGGTTTCGTTCTAACTGAAATCTTTGAAGATGATACTCAGAGGATAAGTTTTTATTTTGTTTAAATGAAGATTGCGCACTTTGAGCGACTGATTTATACATGGACTCCAGTTTATGCTCGTACAAATATTCCAGTAATAGATTTTCCTCGAGCAACTGATTGTGGTCGATTTGTTCGAAAGTGAAAAATTTTTGCAATGCTGTGAGTAGATCATTACAGGTTTTGCGCCATTTTGGATCATTAAACTCTTTATCAGCATATAATTGCTTCCAAACATTGCTTTTATCTACACTCTCATTCACAGAACCAGTCTCTACCGATACTACTGCTGAAAAAAGAAGACTTAGGATGGGGTTAGAGTTACAATAGGGCGAATCCAGAAATTTCTTAAACTTCTGCAATTCTGGCTTAGATAATTGGGAGAGTACTCTAAGAAATTTAAGCTCTTTCATTCATTAACATATATGTAAATAATGTTATATATTATATTTTGATAATTATACTTTAAGATATTGTAAATTAATTACATGTGTTAATATTATATATAGAAATAATATATGTTTATTATTTTGATTTACAATTTATGGCTATCTTGCAACTTCAAATGGTAGTCGCTAAGATAATGAACCGTTTCGTCAGACTTGTTAGTTTTTTAGTTTTTCTCTTTTCCGGGATCTTACTTCCAGGTCAGGATTGGAATCTGTCTACTGTTTGTAAACCGGATTTTAATCATACCACCGGGTCTGCAGTTACAATCGCTCCATTAAATAATGACCTGAGTCTTAAATCGTTGCCACTATCATTAAAAGCCATCTCCTATGTCAGTCATGGTAAAGCTATTTTAAATGGTGGAAATATTTTGTTTACGCCTACTCCGGGCTTTAGTGGATTAGGACACATTGTCTACACTGCTTGTGACCCCTCTGGCAACTGTGGCATTGGTGATGTAAGCATTCTGATTATTGACCCAGGTCGTACGGTATATGCAGATACCATAACCCGGGGAATCCTTCGGAATCAGCCTTTCTTGTTTTATTTACCTGATCCTGATTTTAAACTTTTTGCGGCACCTAAGTTTGGTCAAATCACCAAGATCAATGAATATGAATACCAGTATGTTCCTACTGGTGCTGTTGGATCACAAGAGTTATTGACTTTTGATAAGGGCAATCAAAAATCTGTTTTTCTTTTGTCTTTAATTGACAGACCGCTGCAGAACAAAATTTTGGTGGATGATGTTGTATTTCTGAATAAAAACACATCCAGGCTATTCTCAGTTACGCTCAATGATCTATCCACCGGTGGTGTTCCTACTGTTACTTCATACACTCAGCCACCTTCAGGCAATCTCAGTCTTAATGCGGATAATACTTTTACTTATACCTCTACGTTAGATTTTGAAGGCATTGCTCCATTCACGTATACCGCTTGTAATTCGTTAGGTTGTGAAACCGCCGATGCTTATCTCTACGTGAGTGATTTTTTGCCCAGAGAAGACATCAATCCTTTGTTTAGGGTGGCTGAAGGAAGATCGCTGGTCATCCCGTATGATATTCCGGTGCAGGATTACGAGTTTAAGATTCTCAACCATCCTAGCTATGGCACCCTGGATTTTTATAAGGGAAGCGCCAATATCAATTTGCAATGTGAGTCCTATAGCAGTTACAATCCTTTGGTTTATACTCCTTTTCCTGGTTTTATTGGGACAGACCAGTTTATTGTCAATTTTTGCCTTACCACCGGTACCAAACAATGCGCGCCTATAAAAATAAAAGTCGAGACCTATGCAGAGGTCGGCTGTATCCCTTCCAAAGAGTATGTATGGCCGGGAGATGCCAACGCAGATGGTTTGGTTGACCTTAAGGATGTCAATACGATCAGCGAATTTTTAGGCACTGCAGGCCCATCTCGCCCGTCAAATTCTACCAATTGGGCCAACCAGGCTTCTTTGGATTGGAACCGCCAGTTGATATTAAATGCCAAGCACGCCGATGCCAATGGTGATGGATTGGTGAGTGCCGAGGACATACAAATCGTATTGGATAATATCAATCAAACTCATAAGCTTATCCCACAGGGCGTCTACCAATTAATTTCCACTAATTCCTCTGTTACACCCGTAGCTGAGATCATAGCTCCAGGTGATGATGCGGTGCTGCAACTTGCTTTTGGCAATGCTCGGGATCTGATGTATGATATAGATGGTATTAGTTTCGATTTGGCTTTTAATGACCAGATGATTGACCCGGAGGACATTGAGATCAGTATTATCGACAATTCCTGGTTTGGATATGACAATGCTGTGCTTGATGGCAGAATTGACGGGGATGATAAGATCAATATTAGTTTTTCAAGTGCTCAGCGTAAACCAAGATCAGGATATGGCAAAACAGTCAGGGTTCAAGCCAAAGGAGGTCCGATAGTATCACATGCTGAAGGTTTCAAAATACCTAAAGAGTTGCCTTTGGAGTTTACCATCTCCAATATAAAGATCAATCAATCTAATGGCACTGTCAGATTGCTTCCCGATAATAAAGCTACTGTAGTTATAGATTTTTCCAAAAAGCCTGTGGCACATGTAGGTATTCGACAATATCCTAATCCGGCATCTCAATGGATTACGTTGGAGGCTATGGAGGCTGGAGATCATATTGAAAAATTAACATTGATGGATATTACCGGCAGGATAGTATTAGACAAAAATCTTTATCCATCGAAGCAAGTGAAACAATCACTGCTTCAATTCAATCCTGGCATTTACTTGATGCAAGTGAAAACCAACCACGGGGTGACAACTGAAAAACTCGAGATTCACCGTTAAATCTATCGCAATCGATCCATTGATTTGACGATTTTATCATCTTTGGTTATTCCCCGATATGCAAAAATCAAAGCTATCATTGCTATGACAGGCATGAAGGCTCCAATACCAGGAGTGATCGCGGCATTTGAAATATTTGGGGTGGCAACTTGGGTGCCGAGTGCGACGGCGGCAATCATCAAAAACACAGTCTGAATTCGTTGGATCATATTCTTAAAAGTCTATTAAAAAAGCGAAGATAATGGCTTATCATTTAGCCACGGATCCTTCGTAGCAACTTTTTATCTTGCAGCGGCGTTTTACCACACGACATGGGGCGGAAGTTTAACATTTATATATTATCGTCTGTTTTTTTCTTCATTGGATGGAATCTTACTGCCCAAGTGATTGGCCAAGGACCTAAAAATGAGGAGATCAAGATCATTCATTCGGATTTTACTTTTTTGGAAATGAATCCTGGCCAGGAATTAAAAATATTGACGGGAGATGTCCAGCTTTATCACGATAGCAGCTTTTTATATTGTGACTCTGCAAGAATAGAGGGGTTGTTGGTCAAGGCCTACGGCAATGTAGTGATCAGGCATAACGATACGGTCCAGATATTTGCTGATTCATTGATATATAATGGATTATTGAAGACTACAGATTTGTTTGGAGAAGTGATACTGGTCAGTGGCACCCAATCATTATATACCAAAAGGTTGCATTATGACCTGGACAGTTCTGTGGCATCCTATCATACTCCTGCTACCTTGCGCACTAATACTACCGTGCTCAAAAGTAAAAACGGATATTATCACGTGTTGAAGGACATGGCTTATTTTTCAGGCCAGGTACAAATGACTGATCCGGAGGTTCAACTGAGAACTGATTCCCTGGAGTTTAATACCAAGACTCAGACTGCTTATTTTGTAGCACCCACTTTGATGGAGAAGGAATCTCGAAAAATCTATTGTGAGGGTGGGTTTTATGATGTAGACGATAAGTTTGCAGAGTTTACCGGTCATCCACAATACCAGGATGAGGGCAAAAAAGCAACAGCAGAACTCATCCGCTACAATGGAGTCTCGAACGAAATAAACTTATATGATAAAGTACAGTTCATAGGAGAAGACACCCGACTCTCTGGTGATACGGTGCTTTACAATGAAAAATCTAAAGAAATGACGCTGCTTGGCCAAGGCAACATCATCACCAAAGATGGTAATATCGCCTCCTCCAAAAAATTGGTCTATAATGAAAATACCGGTGTTTTTGTTACGACCGGACGGTCTGCCTTGCAAGACAGCAGCAATCATCTGGAGGCAGATAGGATTGTGCGCAGTGGCAATGAAGGCAATCTGGTCGCTGCAGGTCGGGTCCTTTGGACCGATACGGTTAATCATGCCGGCATAGACTGTGACTCCATGTTTTTGGACAAAAAAAACAATAAAGTCATCGCAATGGGTCATGGCAGACAACCTTTGTTCAAATCATATTCCAATCCGGAGGATACCTTATTATTACGTGCAGATACTTTGATTGCTTTTGAGAAGGATACAATCTCTAAGTCCAAGGCGATCCTGGCTTATCATCATGTCAGGGTGTTTAGATCTGACCTTCAGGCAGTTTGTGACTCCTTGGTATACAGTGAAGCGGATTCTGTTTTTACCTTGTATGACCATCCTACGATCTGGTCCGATACCTCACAGTTTTTTGCGGATACTATCAGGATTATACAATCAGGCAATCAGATCAAGACCATGCATCTACTACAGAATGCGATGATTATTAACTCTGAAGATCTAAAATTTTTCAACCAGATAAAGGGCAGGAATATCCAGGCGGATTTTGACTCATCCAATCTTTCGACCGTAGATGTACTGGGCAATGCGGAAGCAGTCTATTATATCTTAGATGATAATCGAGCTTATATCGGCGTAAATAAAATGATCTGCAGCCATATATTGGCTAAGTTTGGTAGTAATCGGGTGGATAGAATCTATTTTTTTACCAAACCAAGTGGCAAAATGCAACCCATGCTCTCTGTAGACCATGAAGCGTTGAAATTAAGAGGTTTCAGATGGGAGGCGACAGGCAGACCTGATTGGAAATCTATGGTTGGCGATCAAATACTAAATTTGCAATAATGTTTATGAAGCGGCTCATTTTATCGTCAGCATTATGTGTAGGAATTTTTGGGTTGGCCTTATCACAAATATCCGAGGAGGCGTTCGTTCTGTACCAGCAGGGAAAATACCTTGATGCTGCAGCCAAATATGAAGCTCTGATTAACAACGAATTACCTTCATCTGATTTATATTTTAACCTGGGTACCTGTTATTTGGCTGCCCATGATATAGCTCATGCCCGATTAGCGCTTGAGAGAGCCCTTTTATTAAATCCGGGGTCGAGATCTATCCAACAACAATTGAACAGATTATCTCGCAGTATAGAGCCCAATATCGAGCCATTACCGAGTTTTTTTCTTTTGGAATATTTTTTTAACCTGCGTGACCTTTTGAACAAAAATTCCTGGGGGTGGCTGTTTTTGATTTTTTCATCCAGCTTTGCTGTATTCGGTATGATCTTGCCATCTCCTCGCCGTAAAGCATTGCTCCTCTTCATTGGTTTCATCACTTTTTTCTTATGCCTATTATTTGTTGCAAGATACCGGCATGAGCAAACTCCGGCATCAATCCTTATGGATGCTCAGCCGTTGCGCATTGCTCCTGAGATTTCAAGTCAGCAGTTAATATTTCTGGGGGTGGGCACCAAAGCTCAGCCTGTAGATAGTCTTGGTGAATGGTATAAGGTAGTACTGGATAATAATGATATAGGTTGGTTGCCAAAGGCAAACCTCACCAAAATTTAGTCATTTTCCTAAGCATATTATCCTCGAATCCTATTAAGTTCAAATAGACTCCATATTTAACTTTTATAATCTTTAAATACTTTTGTTTTATTCACACTCAAAATAGCTTAATTTTGTTTGTTAATATAAACTTAATTTCTGATATTAATAAGGCATTTTTTCATTATTACTTCCAAAATAAATGGGATATTAATTTGAAAGTGAAATAAAAATTGTTAAAATTTTTAAGATTGATTACAATTTATACAACATGTTTTTGTAATTTTATCAACTATAAACAAATTAACTCAAACGATTAACTATTGATTAAAATGAAAATGAAACTCTTGAATGTAAAAGGGTGGAGCAAGTCAAGTCTTGTAGTTGCTTGTTTCATGCTTTCTTTTTCTGTTTTTGCCCAGGTGAGCGGGGTTATTACGGATAAATCGACTGGTGATCCATTGATCGGTGCTTCGGTATTGATCAAAGGCACTGCTACAGGGACCATTACGGATGTAGATGGTTCTTACAGTATAGCCGCAAAGGCAGGGGATGTATTACAAGTATCGTACACTGGATTTAACAATATGGAAGTTACCGTAGGCAATGATGCGGTATTAAATATAACCATGGATGAAGGTGTTCAGATCGATGAGATCGTTGTGACTGGATATTCTTCCCAAAAGAAAAAAGACTTCAGTGGAGCGGTTTCTATCGTCAAAGCAGCCGAATTACGTGCTGTTCCATCTGGTAACGTAGAACAACAATTACAAGGTCGTGTTTCAGGGGTGACAGTAGTGACCAATGGCCAACCGGGTACCACCAGTATGATCAGGGTAAGGGGATTCGGCGCCTTAGGTGGAAACGAGCCTCTTTATGTCGTGGATGGGGTTCCGGTCGGATCTACGGACTTCTTAAACCCGGATGATATCGAGTCGACCACAGTGCTAAAAGATGCTGCATCTGCCTCTATTTATGGTGCTCGTGCTGCCAATGGTGTCATCGTCTACACTACAAAAAAAGGAAGACAAGGTAGTAATAAGGTCAATATCACCTATGATGGCGTTTTTGGTCTTACTGATCCAAACGTTGCAGGTGCTCCAAAAATGCTGAGTCCACAACAACAGGCAGATTGGACCCATATAGCTTATAGGAATAACGCTGCAGCAAATAACGTTGAAGTGAAGTACAACCATCCTCAATATGGTACTTCAGCCCAGGCTACACTGCCGGATTATCTTCATGCCAATGGGCAGAATGGTGTCCGTGGAAGTGTAGATTTAGCAGCCATACAGGCAGCTCACGAAGCCAGTCCAAGTACTGTATTTTTAATCAAACCCAATTTAGCTGGTACTGACTGGTATGATGCTATCACCCGAACAGGCGCTTTGATGCGACATACCCTTGGGTTCCAGGGAGGTGGTGAGAATGCCAAGTTTTATGTATCACTTGGTATGCAAGATCAAAAAGGCATCTTATTGGAAAATGCATTCAAAAGATATTCATTGAGGGTTAATACCGAATTCAATTTAACTAAAAAATTAAGGTTTGGACAAACTTTGCAATTCACCTATAGGTCTGTCCTCGGTCAACAGGGCGATGCTGGAGGACAGGGCGTTGCTGATGATGAATCTCAAGTACTATCTGCTTACCGTATGCCTACCGTAATCCCGGTATTTGATGAATTAGGCAATTATGCGAGCACTAAAGCTGCTGGATTTAACAATCCTCGAAATCCTGTACGATCCTTAGTTCTAAACAACAAAGATGATCGCAACTATAATGCAGGTGGTTTTGGTAATCTATACCTTGAATTTGATCCTATCAAAAATCTGGTCCTTCGTTCCAGTATTGGAGGTAATTATTTTAGTTCTTTCTTTAAGAATTACAATTACTTATATCTGGGTGATTCTGAGCCTGAAGCAAGCAATACCTTCAGTGAAGGTAGTTCTAATGGTTTCGGATGGGTCAATACCAATACCGCTGCTTATAACTTCAAATTGGGCAACCATGGTATTACCGCTCTGGCAGGTGCTGAATTCCTCAACACCGGGGCCGGAAGATTTATCAATGGTTCTGGATTAAACCCTTTCTCAACTGATCTGGATTATGTCAATTTAAATGTGGTACAGAGCCCACAGGTAAATAGTGGTTTATTTAGTGGTGTCAATTTCGAATCTTATTTTGCTAAGGTTGATTACAATTTTGCGGATAAATATTATTTGTCTGGAACTTTGCGAAGAGACGGCGCATCAAGATTTGGTATCAATAGCCGATATGGTACTTTCCCCGCAGTAGCTGCTGCATGGAGGGTCAGTGGTGAAAACTTTTTAAGAGCCAATGATTTCATCACTGACCTCAAATTGAGAGCTGGGTGGGGTCAAATGGGTAACTCAAACAACGTGGATCCAGCCAACCAATATTCTTTATTTGCAGCTTCCAGAGGCAATTCTTATTATCCTATTTCCGGTCAAAATAGCGGGGTAGATGAAGGATATTATAGATCAAGAATTGGTAATCCTGATGCCAAATGGGAGACAAGTACTACGCTTAATTTTGGATTTGATGCTACACTCTTAAATGGCAAGTTTGAAATCGTAGCTGATCTTTGGAGAAAAAATACTGAAGACTTGCTTTATACCGTACCTCTTCCTGGAGTGGTTGGGGTATTGGCTTCTGCGCCAGCAGTCAATATCGCCAGTATGAAGAATGCAGGTCTTGATTTCCTGGTTGTCAATCGGGGAAAGTTAAGTTCTACTGTTAACTATGAAGTGAGCTGGACGAGTTCTTTCCTTCATAACGAAATCACTGCATTGGCACCCGGAATTGATTTTTTTACCGGATCTGGCTACAGAGGTATCAGTCCTATCAGAAATGCAGTTGGCCAACCCATATCTTCCTTCTTTGGATATAATGTTTTAGGATATTTCAAAGATGCTGCTGATGTAGCCAATTCACCTGAACAATCCGGCAAAGGAATAGGCAGGTTTAAGTACGAGGATACTAATGGAGATGGTAAAATAGATCCAGCAGACCGTACTTTTATAGGAAATCCTGTTCCAAAGTATACGGGAGGTCTGACATTTACTGTAGACTTTAAAAACTTTTCAGCAAGTACTTATTTGTATACCTCCATTGGGAATAAGATTTTCAATATGTCTAAATGGTTTACAGACTTCTTTGGATCATTTGAAGGCTCTGGAAAAGGAATCAGAGCTCTGGAATCCTGGACCCCTGCTCTTGGAGACAACGCTAAAGCGCCTATATGGGAGTCTGCATCTAATATCAGTACCAATGCTGGAGAAAACTCCTGGTATGTGGAAGACGGATCTTATCTGAGAATGCAATATTTGTCGTTGGGATACACCTTGCCAAAAAGTCTAGTTAAACCATTGGGATTCTCCAATGCAAGAGTTAGCATCGCTGGTACTAATTTATTTACGATTACTAAGTATGAAGGACTCGATCCTGGAGTAGGTGGAGCTGTTGATACCAATTTTGGTATTGATGTTGGAAACTATCCGGTGACCAGAGGATTTACGTTAGGTATCAATGTTGGATTTTAATTCTTTAAAAAATTTCATTTAAAAAAAATTGTAATGAAAATTAATACGTTTAAACAAAAATTGATGGCTTGCATATTTGCAGTCTCAATTTTTACATTTTCGTGCAAAGATAATTTTCTCGAGGTTCCTCCTACAGGATCATTGTCTAATGCACAGTTGGCTACAAAGGCAGGGGTAGAAGGTGCTTTGATAGGTGCTTACTCTATGCTTACTGCCAGAGGTTTTTCCAGATATGCTGCCCCAAACAATTGGGTATTTGGCAACATACTTGGTGGTGATGCCAATAAAGGCACTGACCCGGGCGATTATTCTTCTATCAATACGGTCCAGCGATATGAAACTGAGCCTACCCAGGGTGATATGAATAGCGCATGGCAAGCGAAATATGAAGGTATCTCCAGAGCCAATGTTGTCTTGAGACTTGCTGCAGAAGCCAAAGATATTCCTGCTGCTGACCTCAAAAGGATACAGGCCGAAGCCAGATTTTTAAGAGGAAATTTCTATTTTGACCTTAAAAAAATATGGAACAGTGCGCCTTATATCGATGAAACTATCGATTATGGCACGGGAATAGAGAAAGTACCTAATACACCAGCATTTTGGGACAAAATTGAGGCAGATTTTAAATCAGCTTTTGACAATTTGCCCGAGACTCAAGCACAGGCTGGTCGTGCAAATAAATGGGCTGCAGGGGCTTATTTAGCAAAAGCATATCTTTTCCAGAAAAAATGGGCAGAAGCTAAAGCTTTATTTGACCAGGTCATAGCGAATGGTAAAACCACGAATGGTAAAAAATATGGGTTGGTCAGTAAATTTAATCAGATTTATAATGCAGCCAATGACAATCATGAAGAGTCTGTATTTTCCGTACAAACAGCTATGAATACAGGAAATGTCAATAATTCCAACTGGTTTGATGACTTGAATTATCCTTATAATACAGGTGTAGATGGTCCGGGTAACTGCTGTGGATTCAATCAACCTAGTTTTGATGCAGCTAATTCATTCAGAACAGATGCCAATGGATTACCATTGTTAGATGGCAGTTATAACAGTGCTGCCAATGCTTTGAAGAACGATTATAATGTCGAGTCTTCTGCACCTTTTACTCCAGACGCAGGACCTGTAGATCCAAGACTGGATCATTCCATTGGTCGAAGGGGCATCCCTTATCTTGACTGGATAGCTCATCCTGGTAAAAACTGGATTAGAAACCAACCCTATGCTGGTCCTTATTCTCCAAAAAAATATGTGTATTATAAGTCACAGGAGAATACACTTACAGATGGAAGCTCCTGGACTCGTGGTTATGCTACTATGAACTATACAGTGATCAGGTTTGGAGATGTGCTCCTTATGGCTGCAGAAGCTGAAGCAGAGCTTGGCAATCTTGAAAAAGCCAGAGCTTATGTCAACCAGATTCGGGCAAGAGCTGCTGATCCAAGCAGCTGGGTCAAAAATCCTGATGGATCTAATGCAGCTAATTATGTCATAGGTTTATACAATACACCCTGGACTGACAAAACTGCCGCCATCAATGCTGTTAGATTTGAAAGAAGATTGGAGCTTTCACAGGAAGGCCACAGATTTTTTGATTTGGTCAGATGGGGTATCGCAGCAGATGTGTTAAACAAATATTTGGCTAATGAAGCTGTACTCCTGACTACTAAGTTTGGCGGTGCTAAGTTTGTAGCGGGTAAGAGTGAATTTCTGCCCATTCCACAGTCTCAAATTGATATTCAAGGGGCTGATGTTTTAAAACAAAACCCTGGCTATTAATTAAATAAGGCTTTTAATCATACAATTTTGTTTAGTCCACTGAAGACTTTTCTTCAGTGGATTTTTTTTTAGGGTATTACTAGGAGGGGTATTAGCTTTATACTTTAATTATGAAACTTTTTTATATCCTTTCTTTAGTGATGATGGTGCTTGTGTCATGCAGTAAGGATGACCCTTTGTTTACGAATATAAATCCTTCATTTTCAGGTATTTCATTTGCTAATAATGTCACAGAATATGATTCATTTAATATACTGAATACGGAATTTATCTATAATGGAGCAGGGGTAGCCATCGGTGATCTCAACGGGGACGGACTGGAAGATTTGTATTTTACTGGCAACCAGGTGGAAAACAAATGTTACTTAAACCTGGGAGGTCTGAAATTTAAAGATATTACTGCAGAATCAGGCACCCAAAAATATCCTGGACAATGGTCTTCAGGAGTAAATATCATCGACCTCAACGGGGACGGAAAAAAAGATATCTATGTCTGCAATACTTTGATAAAAAATGCCTCGCTAAGAAGAAACCTGTTGTTTATCAATCAAGGCAATGAAAACGGAATTCCTAAGTTTTTGGAGTCCGCTGAGGCCTATGGTGTGGATGATACCTCCCATTCATCTCATGCTCAGTTTTTCGATTTTGACAGAGATGGAGATCTGGATTTATTTATTGGCACCAATTTTATTGACCGTAAAGTGCCTGGTGTTTTTGTGAAAGACTTAAATGACGATTGTGATATGAACTGTGACAAATTGTATCGCAACGATTGGGACTCTATCCACCAACACCCTTACTTTGTAGATATATCCTCTGCAGCTGGAATGTCTTTTCACGGATATAGTCATAGTACCCTGATCAATGATTTTAATGAAGATGGTTGGCAGGATATCTATGTGGCCAATGATTACCTCAGTGATGACCTCATTTATATCAATAATCAAGATGGTACTTTCACCAACAAAGTGGGTAATATATTCAGACATCAGTCTTCCTCTGCTATGGGGAGTGATCTTGGAGATATCAATAATGATGGCCAGATGGAGTTGATGACTGTGGAGATGTTGCCTTTCACCAATCTTAGAAAAAAGACCTTAATTGGGCCAGGCAACTATGCTTCCTACTTATATATAAAGGAGTATGGATACCAGTACCAGTACACGCGTAATACCCTTCAACTCAATGAAGGGTTGAATGCTACCAACCATCTTCCTGTGTATGACGAAATAAGTTTCCTCAGTGGGGTGCATGAGACCGAATGGAGTTGGGCTCCTTTATTTGCAGACTTTGATCTGGACGGCTACGAAGACTTATATGTGACGAACGGTTTTCCCAAGGATGTGACGGATCATGATTTCGGCGAATATCGGGCCATGGCTGACAATTTATTGAGTGATATGGATCTTCAAGCGGTCATCCCACAGGTCAAAGTGTCCAATTTTTTGTTTCACAATAACCGGGATCTCACTTTTTCTGATGTCTCTGAGCCAACTGGGGTGCATATCAAATCTTTTTCCAATGGAGCAGCATACGGTGATCTGGACAATGATGGCGACTTAGACCTGGTCGTGCAAAATATTGATGATGTGCCATTTTTGTTTAAGAATAATACCAAAGAACATACAAGTAAAAAGGACAGTTTACATTTTGTGACTATTCAATTGAAAGGAGGCCCATTTAATTCAGATGCTTTTGGTGCAAAAGTTCAGGTTTTTGAAGGACCTTCTATTCAAACAAGGTATATCCTAAGTGGAAGAGGATATCTGTCCCAATCTTCCAATCGATTGCAGTTTGGTTTAAAGGATGGGCGGATCATTGATTCAGTAAAAGTGTATTGGCCGGAGGGGACTATCAATGTCTACCGGACTCCTTCTCTTTCAACGCCAATCATCTTGTCTCCGCTGAGCCGGCAGCAAGAAATTCAAAATGCAGCGCAGGATTATAATGGTAAGGTATTTCAGTCGATTAGCCCCTCATCGATTGGCTTGAATTATGTACACCAGGAAAAAGATTTTATCGATTTCAATATTCAAAAAACATTGCCGCATAAAATGTCCCAGCAAGGAGTACCAATGTGTACGGGGGATCTGAATGGAGATGGACTGGAAGATATCATCATAGGAGGTAGTGCGCACCACCAGGCATCCATGTATTTTCAAAATAAACTGGGAATATTTGATTCACAGTATGTCGACCTCAAAAGCCCGGACGAACTCCAGATCGAAGATGCTGCTATGGCGACCTTTGATGCTGATGGAGATGGTGATCTCGACCTTATGATCGCAGGTGGATCTTATGAAAATCTGACGGCTGGCAAATCGGCTTATGTGGTTCGATTTTACAAAAACGACGGGCATGGTCACTTTGAGCGAGATACCTCTGCTATACCGGCTAGTGCCAATACCTGTGCTTCCACGCTTAGAGTTGCAGACATAGACCTTGATGGAGATCTGGATATTTTTATCGGTGGCTACGTATTGCCCGGGACTTACCCCAAAGCGGATAAATCTTTTATTTTGCTCAACGAATCTACTAAAGGACATATTAAATTTAAAAATGCTACTGGAGAATGGAAATTGCCGGAGCCGGGAATGATTTGTGATGGGTTGTTTTCGGATTTTGACAACGACGGCTTGCCCGATCTCATCCTGGCCGTGGAGTGGGGGCCCATTACAGTTTTAAAAAACACCGGTACCGAATTTCAAAAAGTCATGGATCCTGTATTGGACTCCAATCCTGGTTGGTGGACGAGCCTGACCTCAGGTGATATTGATAATGATGGAGACATAGATTATATCGTGGGCAATTATGGCCAGAACACTTACTTCAAATGTAATTCGAAGGAGCCGATCACGATTTATGCCAAAGACTTTGATCAAAATGGTAGCCTGGATCCTTTTATTTCTTGCTATTGGAGAGATACTAACGGCATCAAAAGAGAATATTTTTACCATGGCAGGGATGAAATGATCAAACAATTACTCACGATTAGGAGAAAATTTCAGACTTATACTTCTTATGGACTGGCTACGGTAGACCAGGTATTTTCAAAGAAAGAATTAGAGGGAGCGCTGATTTTAAAAGCAAATAATTTTAATTCTGTGCTGGCAAGAAATGATGGTAAAGGCCATTTTTTGATCGAAAACCTTCCCCGTGAAGCACAAATGGCACCTTTATATGGCATGCAAGCACTGGATTTGAATGATGACGAATACCTGGATCTTGTCATCAGTGGCAACGACTACGGTATTGAACTCATCCAGGGTAGAGCGGACGCAATGCAAGGATTGGTTTTATTAAATGACAAGCATGGAGATTTTATACCGGTTTCATTTCAGCTAAGTGGTTATTTCATCTCTGGAGATGCCAAATCTTTGGTGTCCATTCATAATCCTTCTGGGGAAAATATATTTTTACAAATGATTAATCTCGACTCATTGGCTGTCCATAAAACCACTCATAAGACCACCCTTTTCTACCCAAATGACAATGAATATTCAGGAATCATGACCTTCCAACATGGTCTTTCCCGGAAAATTGAATTTTATTCCGGTACTTCGTATAAGAGTCAGTCCAGAGCTGGAATTTCTTTATCAGCCCGATCAACTCAATTACAAGTAAGAAATGCAATCTCCAAATCAGTAAGAACCATCAATTAATTAAGTATTTTTGACCTTAGAATCATGGATCGAGGCCGAATCATACTCAAACATCCCCGCTTTACCCTGACTTTACGACGATTGGTGTATAGGCTGATCGAAAACTATGATGATTTTAAGGATACCTGCATCATCGGCATTCAACCCAGGGGAGTGGAGCTATCTGACAGGATCTTTACGCTGATCACGGAACTGTTACCAAGACATCAAGCCAAATATGGTAAATTGGATATTACATTTTATCGCGATGATTTTAGGCTACGTAAAGCGCTGAAAGCCAATGAGACAGAGATGGATTTTGTAGTGGAAGATAAAAGGGTCATCTTGATAGACGATGTACTGTATACAGGTCGTACGATTCAGGCTGCACTCACTGCTTTAAATCATTTTGGCAGACCGAGCAATGTAGAACTCCTCGTACTCATTGATCGCAGATTTAATCGTGAAGTACCCATCAGTCCAGACTATGTTGGTTATACGGTTGATGCAGTAGATGAAGCCCACGTGGTGGTAGATTGGGATTTGAATCCTGAGAAAAGCGAAGTGAGATTGTATAAAAAAAAATTGGTTGATTGATCATGAGTGATAAAGCGCAGTTGACTACAAGACACCTGTTGGGTATCAAGTATATATCGACTGCCGATATTGAATTGATTTTTGATACTGCTGACGAATTTAAGGATGTCATCAACAGGCCGATTAAAAGGGTACCAACCTTACGGGATGTCACCATCGCCAATATATTTTTTGAAAACTCAACCCGTACGCGTATATCCTTTGAGTTGGCGGAGAAAAGGCTTTCAGCAGATGTGATCAATTTTTCTTCTTCCTCTTCATCTGTAAGCAAAGGGGAGACCCTGCTCGATACTGTCAATAATATTCTGTCCATGAAAGTGGATATGGTCGTCATCAGACACCCTGCGGCCGGAGTCCCAATATATCTATCCAAAAGAGTAAAGGCCAACATCATCAATGCAGGAGATGGCACCCACGAACATCCGACACAGGCATTACTGGATGCTTACTCGCTTAAAAGCAAACTTGGCTCATTGAAAGGTAAAAAAATAGTTATTGTAGGAGATATACTCCATTCAAGGGTCGCTTTGAGTAATATATTTTGTTTGAATAAACTTGGAGCCAAAGTGAGAGTCTGTGGACCACCTACTTTGATACCAAAACATATAGCCTCATTGGGAGTGGAAGTAAGTCACGATGTTGAAGCGTGTCTCCGATGGTGTGATGCGGCCAATGTATTGCGGATTCAGCTGGAGCGCCAGGAGATTCCTTATTTACCAAGTTTGCGTGAATATGCACAATATTATGGCATCAATGCGGCCATGCTGAATAGGATTGAAAAACCGATCACTATTATGCATCCCGGGCCTATCAACAGAGGAGTAGAATTGTCTTCTGATGCAGCTGATTCGAAGCAAAGTATTATATTAGAACAAGTAGAAAATGGAGTAGCGATCAGAATGGCGGTACTCTATTTACTGGCCAATAGAAATTAATCGTATAAGAATATAAGCATGGAAGTAACAGATTTTCAAAAGGAAGTAGTAGACAGAAGCTTTGAGGTGCCAGTCGTCGTCGACTTCTGGGCACCCTGGTGTGGCCCTTGTCGGGCGCTAGGGCCAGTCATTGAAGCCCTGGCTGCCGAGGCCAATGGATTGTGGGAGCTGGCTAAATTAAATACCGATAAACATCAGGATATAGCAGAGGCACTAAACATCATGAGCATTCCGGCTGTAAAAATGATTTTCCAGGGGAAGATCATTGCTGAGTTCGTAGGTGCATTACCTAAACCTCAGATACAAAAATGGTTGCTTGAAAATTTGCCTGCTGCAGGTGATCAAGTGACGGATGGGGTAGAACAAGCTGATCAGGCTGCGGATGAAAAACTACCTGATCCTGATGAGATCCTGCCTCAGATCATCCAAGTGCCTGATCCTGAGTTTTTAATGTATCTCGAAGATTATCTTATTCAGAATCCGGATTCAGATAAAGCTAAAGTGTATCGTGCCAGCCATTTGGTGTTTTCAGACCCGGGAGAAGCTGAGTTACTGACCAATCATATTAAAGAAGGAAACCCTTATTTTGATTTGGTTCATGATATACGTACACTTTCGTCCTTTTTTAATACGGAGTTTGATCAATCCAAAGTGGGCCAGCTCTTGAATCAGGCCAGGGAAGATCTTGATTTTAGCAGGCAAGATGCTGCAGTAGATAAAATCATTCAGTCTATGCACATCGATAAATCCTATAAAGAGGAGATCGCGCGTAAAACAGGCATAGCTTTATTCCATATTTTTGGAAAAAATCATGCTGTTACAAAATCACAGAGGAAGTATTTTGATATGGCTATTTATTGATGAACCTAGAGATACTTAGATCACACTGCTTGGCGCTTCCTTTTGTAGAAGAGCGTTTTCCATTTGGTCCGGAAGTGTTGGTATTTATGATCAATAATAAGATGTTTGCATTGGTTAATTTGGTGGAAGAAAGATTAAGAGTCAATTTAAAATGTGATCCGGATTATGCCATCACCCTTCGAGATGAACATGAAGAGATCATCCCCGGGTGGCATATGAATAAAAAACATTGGATTACTGTATACCTTGACGGCTCATTAAAAATAGCGCTGGTCAAAGAGTTGATTTTAAACTCCTATGACCTGGTCAAACTCCAAATTAAAAAAACCAAAAAGCAAACCTAAAATTGCAAGTGGATGTGCTGATAGTGGGGCAGGGGCTTGCAGGTAGTTTGTTGGCCTCTGAGTTAGAAGATCAGCAAAAATCCTTTGTTCTTATAGATCAGTATTTACCAGGGGCAGCTTCGCTTCTGGCAGCAGGCATCATCAATCCAGTCACCGGCAGGAGGTATGTCAAATCCTGGAAGTATGACGAACTGGTACCCATCTTTATCAAAACATATGAAGACATTACATCCAAACTTGCTTGCCAAGTGCTTTTTGAACATGATATACTCCTGGGATTGTCTTCGATCAAAGAGGAAAATGATCTATTGAGTCAATCGCTTCGATATCAATATGAAGATTTGATCAGCCAGGCAGATGAAAAACGAAACTACCTCAGTGCTTCGATCAGATCAGTCTATAAGATCAAAGGATATCGACTTGATATCAAGACCATGCTTCATTCTTTGCGTTCGATATGGAAGCTTGCTGACAAGCTTATCGAAGAACAAATGATTTATACAGATTTGCGCCACACATCGAAAGGATGGGAATACCATGGTATCATAGCTCAGCATATCGTGTTTTGCGAAGGGGCAGCAGTGATTCACAATCCATATTTCAAAAATTTGCCAATCCTAGGCAACAAGGGTCAGTTACTTTTGATTGAAACACCCGAATTAGAATTGAATGCGACTTTTAAACACCATCTCGTGGTATCTGGCTATAAAAACAAACAATGGGTAGGGGCGACCTATGAATGGAAGTATAACAGCGTCTATCCCAGTGAAGAAGGCATGGCAGAACTTAGACAAAAACTATCTGAAATTCTGATTACACCATTCCGCATTGACGCTCATCACGCAGGTATCCGACCGACTACTGCCGATCGCAGACCTCTTATCGCCCTGCACCCTGAATTTAATACTATGTGGGCACTGAATGGTTTAGGCACGAAGGGGTCCTCATTGGCTCCATTTTTAATAAAAAAATTTATACCTCACCTATTTGGGCCTGATATGGATAATGAATTTGATGCGAAGAGATTAATTAAATAAATTAGACTAAATTAGGGACTTAATTTAATAACTATGATTAGGAAAATACTTTTGGGTTTATTGGCCATTTTGCTGGTCATTCAATTTTTCAGGCCTGCGAAAAACAATAGCAATGATCAACAATATCATATAAAGACATTATATCCTATGTCTGCTGACCTTACCAAACTAATGGAGGTAGCCTGTGATGATTGCCATTCTAACAATACAAGATATCCGTGGTATTCTAATTTTCAGCCATTGGCTTGGTGGTTAGATGATCACATCAAGGAAGGTACCCGGCATTTGAATTTTTCCAATTTGGCTAGCCGGCGAATTGCCCTGCAAAACAAAAAATTGGAAGAAGTCGTCGAAATGATAGAAGAAGGTGAAATGCCATTATACTCATATACTTTGACTCACAGCGATGCCCGGCTCACTGCAGACCAGAAAAAAATGATTACCGACTGGGCAAAGTCTGCATCAGATCATATAAAGGCAACGTACCCTGCGGATAGTTTAGTACTTCCTAAGCGACCCGCTCCAGCTAAATAGTAGATTTAACTTCTTGCAATTTTGAAGGTATTTTGGGATCCTTCAAATTGAGACTTGGGTAATAATTCAAAAAATTCATTTGGAATGAATTTTTTATACTACGGATAGATGAAGAAATTGAAAATTAATTTCTTGTTACGGTTAGTCCCGATATTAATGATGAATTAATTTTTTCATCAAAAAAAAATCACAATTAATTTATAGTCAATCGTCAGATCGTTCATAGAAATTCAAATGGAAGATCACAATAAAACCTTTATCACAAACAGGCCGCAACCCATTTGGGTATAAAAAAATACACTGAAGGCAAAGAATGTATTGCCTTGAAAAAGAATAAATTATTGTGTGGAGAAATGCCTAAGCCTGAGCAGTCAAAATATGGATGAAGGTCCTGTCTTGTCTTCCTTTTTTGAATTGAACAGTACCATCGACCAAAGCATGCAAAGTGAAATCTTTAGCTACACCCACATTAGTCCCTGGATGGAATCGGGTACCTCTTTGTCTTACAAGGATATTGCCAGCTCTTACCACCTCACCACCAAATTTTTTAACACCCAGGTATTTAGGATTGCTATCCCTTCCGTTTAATACTTTACCTTCCCCTTTCTTATGTGCCATGACTTAAAAATGTTTATGCGGTGATGGAATTAATTTGAATTTGGGTAAATTGTTGACGATGTCCTCTTTTGACTTTGTAACCTTTTCTTCTTTTCTTTTTGAACACGATTACTTTGTCTCCCTGGACATCATCAGCCAGGACAGTTGCATTGATAGAGCCACTCAAAGTCGGAGTACCGACTTCTACTGCACCATCGCGGTCGATCAAAAGAATTTGATCAAGGTGGATGGAGTCGCCTTTCTTTGCATCCAGCCGGTGGACAAAAAGCTTTTGGCCTTCTGACACTTTCATTTGTTGACCGGCAATAGTTACAATTGCATACATATTGCTATTTATTTTAAATTTTGGAAGCGCAAATATAGATGATTTATTATAATTTTTAGATTTTTTTAAAAACAAAGCCAAGAGAAGCGGCTGAACCAATCAAATACAAGAGTCAACGATGGCTATAGCTTATACTTATTTAAAAAAGGAGGATTTATTAATATCTAATTTGTTTTAAATCAATTGTTTATATAATATATGGTCGCTTATCTCCGATTTCATTTTAGTTTAGATGAGGGTAGGGGCCAAATAACAAATGAAGTTGAATAACTCACCAGGGGGCCCAATTTGGGGCTAAAGCGAATATTCCAATGCATTTTATGCAGTATATTTTCGACTGATTTAAACGTTATGTCCTTTGCAGATAGTATGATACCATGATTTGACGGAAAAAATAATATATTTGTGCCGCTTTTTAAATATATATATACAAAAAAAATAATATGTTAGGTAAAGGTTTAGTGAAGTTTTTCTTCATACTGCTGGTTGTAGTATGCTTGATGCAATATTTATTCATGTTGCCGACCAAACGGATAGAAAACAGGGCTGATCGATATGCTCAGGAATTGGCGGATGCTTTACCCGATAGTATCAAAGGGGAGACTGCTTATAAAGATTTCAGGACCAGATATTTGGATTCTGTATCTGATGTAGTCGCCTTTAGTATACCGGGCATGAAGAAATATAGCTATGAAGAGCTCAAACGCCAACAGTTAGCACTTGGATTGGACTTAAAAGGTGGTCTTCAGACTACGCTCAATGTCGATCTTAAAGATTTTTTGATCAGACTTTCAAAAGATAGTAAAGATCCGGATTTCCTCCTGGCACTTGACAATGCGGAAAAAGCATTGTCCAATGACAACCGGAATTTCATACTCATTTTTGGAGAAGAGTTTGCTAAAGTAGCGAAAGGCAAAAAACTTTCTGCTATTTTTCAACGTGACCCAGGATTAAGAAGCCAAATCAACCTGGAGACCTCAGATGCAACCGTACTTAATATACTTCGAACCAAAGCAGACGAGACTGTCAAATTGACTTTTGACCGTTTGAAAAACAGGATAGATAAATTTGGGGTAATCCAGCCCAATGTGTCCCTTGATGCAGCCAGAGACCAGATCTCAGTAGAGTTGCCTGGTATTGAGAATCCTGAGCGGGCTCGAAGATTATTACAAACCACCGCTAAACTTGAATTCTGGGATGTCTATCGGGCAGGTGATCCTGCTTTGACTTCTCCAAGTATATTGAATGCCATCGTAGATGCTGATGGTCTGCTTAAAAAAACGATGGGGGAAGATACCATAGCTGTTGACACTGTTCTAAATATTGATACTGCTTACACCCAGGTTTTTGATTCCATTGGTAATGTAGTTGATTCAACGATGAGGATCGATACCTTACCTGCTTCTGCGGATCCATTGGCTAACAGAGGCCCTCTGCTGAGGATATTTACTCCAAACTTTGTCAATCAAGATAGAACTAATTTTACATTTTCACCTTCGGTGATGGGTGTTGCGGAAAGCCACATGAAGAATACGATCTCGAGCTACCTGGCTGATCCTGCAGTTATGGCGATGTTTCCCAAAGATCTTGAGTTTCGTTGGGCTGCTAAGCCGGTGAGCCTTACCAGCACAGACGAAGGAGAAAAATCCAATATGTATTATCTGTATGCGATACATAAAAAGCGAGGATCTGATGTAGCGCCTATAGAAGGGGATAGAATCATAGATGCTAAACCATCCAGCAATCAACAAGGCCAGACGACAGTGACTCTTAAAATGGACAATGCCGGATCCAAAGTATGGGCAGACATGACTACCAAGGCTGCACAGGATAATAACAGGGAAGTAGCTATTTGTTTGGATGATGAAGTGGTGTCATGTCCTAGTGTAAATGGACCTATTACCGGTGGTGACACTGAAATCACAGGTAGTTTTACAGTACAAGAGGCTACAGATCTGGCTAATATCTTACAAGTAGGTAAATTACCTGCCAAGACAAAAATTGTTGCCGAATCTTTGATCGGTCCTTCTTTAGGTAAAGACAATATCCGTCGTAGCTTATTGGCCATGGCTATTGGCTTTTTTATTGTTTTGGCCTTTATGATATTTTATTATGGCAGTGGAGGTTTGGTTTCTATTATTGCTTTGATCGCCAACTTATTTTTTATAATCGGAGCGTTGGCATCACTGGGTACAGTGCTTACATTGCCAGGTATCGCAGGTATTGTGTTGACTACGGGTATGGCAGTAGATGCTAACGTAATCATTTATGAACGGATCAGGGAAGAGCTGAGAGCTGGCAAATCACTGCTGACTTCCATTGCAGAAGGATTTAAACATTCGATGTCCGCCATTCTAGACTCCAACATGACTACCTTGTTGATAGGTATTGTTTTGATATATTTTGGCACGGGTCCTTTGAAAGGATTCGGTACTGTATTGATAGTCGGTATCATATTTACTGTTTTCACTGCATTATTATTATCCAGGTTGATGATTGACTATTGGGTTGGCAAAGGCAAGGATATTAGTTTCTGGACTTCCAAAACAAAAGATTTATTTACCCATATCAGTTTTGACTGGATTGGCATCAGAAAGAAAGCCTATATGTTTTCTGGAGCACTGATTCTTTTAGGATTGATATCTATTTTCACCAGAGGGTTTGACTTGGGCGTTGATTTTAAAGGTGGATATTCTTACAATATTGATTTTGGAGCTTCGGGTATATCTTCTGAACAGGTCAGAAATACATTATCCACCACATTACCCGGCTCTCCGGTTATCAAAGCCGTAGATGTATCCAATACTTATAATATCACTACCAGTTATTTGATCAATGATCTTGAAGCAGATGCGCCTGATCGTGTACTTGCTAAGATTCTGGATGGTTTAAAAGGCCTGCCTGGTGCAGAAAATCTTACTTTGGATCAACTAAAAAATCCTGATGGTACTGGCATCCATATCACCAGTTTTACCAAAGTAGGCCCAACAATAGCAGATGACATCAGGGCAAGTGCTATTTGGTCCACCATTGTTGGATTATTGGTAATCTTTTTATATATCCTGGTGCGTTTTAACAAGTGGCAGTATAGTTTGGGTGCTACAGTGGCTTTAGCGCATGATGTATTGATCACCGTAGGTTTGTTTTCACTGCTTCACGGATGGTTTCCTATATCGCTTGAGATAGATCAGGCTTTCATAGCTGCAATTTTGACCTTGATTGGTTATTCCATCAATGACACCGTGATTGTATTTGATAGGATCAGAGAATATATGGGGCACTATACAACTTTGACTTCTTCTGAAGTAATTAATAAAGCCATCAACAGCACCTTGGCCAGAACGATCATTACTTCACTTACTGTATTCTTTACCATTTTCGTACTATTGTTGTTTGGAGGTTCGTCCATTAAGGGATTTGCCTTTGCGATGACTGTGGGTGTCGTAGTAGGTACCTATTCCTCCATCTTTATTGCTTCACCGATCCTGGTAGATTTTGCAATGGGTGAAAAAAAAATCAAAGCAAATAGCAATACACCCGATCAAAAAGTGAAAAATGCACCAGCAACCACTCCTTTAAAGGTTAAATAATAAACAAAACACTTCTTTGCCAAAGAGCTTGCTTGATTACCAGGCAAGCTCTTTGTAATTTTAGTAATTATTATTTTACATGACGCAAGTTATTAGCATAAGAATGGCTTTAAGTTGGGTGGCCCTGATTCTTGTTTTTATGGCATGTAAAGTTGTAGAAAAGGCAAAGACAGGGGCTGACGCTTTTAACCGCAAACAATATTTTATTTCTGCAGCTTTATACGAAAAAGAATTTGAAGCAAACTCGAATCAAAGCTCTAAAGCCAAGCTGGCTTATGGTGCAGCAGTGTCACACCAAAAAATCAATGAGACAGCCCAGGCTATGCAGTGGTTTAAAGAAGCTGCCAATCTGGATTTTGGAGATGTTGCCTGGAAAGAGTATGGCCTGGCTCAAATCCAGTTAGGAGATTATGAAGGCGCTATTCGCACCTATGAGACGGTGCTGAATAAAAAGGGCAATTCGGAAGAGTTCAAATTATTGGTTTCTACTGCAAGGCAGGGGCTGATGATGGCACAAGAGAAATTAAATATCTACAAAGTAATGCCTCTGGCATTGAATACCGCTGCTTCTGAATACGCACCCAGCATTGATCCTAAAGGCAATCTTGTGTTTACCTCAGATCGACCTTCTGTAACAGGTGAAGATGTATATAAATGGACAGGAAGAAAATTTTCAGATTTATTTTCTGGTCAACCAGATGGAGCGGAAACCACTTCTTTCTCCGCAGACCTCAACACCGTAGCCAATGAAGGCACCTCCTGTTTTAACCATAGCGGAAATGTTATTTTATTTACACGGTGTGGTTTTACCACTACTACTACAGATGCATATTGTAAGTTGTTTATCTCTACCATCAATGGAGGCAAATGGGCAGAGCCACAAGCGTTGCCATTTCAAAAAGAAGAGGTCAACTATATGCATCCCTGTTTTGCAGCCAATGATTCTGTCATCTTTTTTGTGTCAGATGATGCTCGAGGCGAGGGCGGTACGGATATTTATTATTCAGAGTGGAATGATGATCAATGGCAAACCCCGGAACGACTGGGTCGAAGAATAAACTCTGCCAGTAATGAAAAATTTCCTTTTATGTTTCATGATACCCTCTATTTCGCTTCTGACAAACTTGGCGGTTTGGGAGGGCTGGATATCTATAAATCGTTTGTAAACGATAAAGGCGAATGGCAACCACCCATCAATTTGAAGTCACCTATCAATAGCAATGAGGATGATTTTGGACTTGTCGTAGACGAAGCCGCATCCACTCAGACCCTCAAAGGGTACTTTACTTCGTCCCGGTTAGGTGGCGCCGGCAAAGATGATTTATATCGATTTGAGCGCATGCAAACAGACGAATCAGTATTATTTGCCAATAAGGAGTCCAAAGACACGGTGACGAAATCCAAAGAAATCAAATATCTGTTATACTTATCTATCATTGTTGTGCAGGCTGTACATCAAAATCCGGAAGACCCTAATAGTCCGGTTATCGAGAAAAAACCGCTCCCAAACTCTTTGGTATTACTGCGTGAAGGCAATACACCTTTCCAGGTCCCGACCAATGAACGAGGGAATGCACTTCGTGAAATAAAATTTGATCAGGATTATTTTGTTTTGGCCACCTTTCCTGGTTTGTTAAATGCTAGTAAAACATTGACTACCAGGGAAATAAAGGATTCTGCTCAGCCTGTAAAAACGTTGCAGGTCGAGATCATGCTGGATAAAGTCTACTCAGGTAAAGAAGTGCTTATTCCAGACATCTATTATGATTTGGACCAATGGCTTATCAGGAAAGATGCTGAGCCCCCGCTCAACCAATTGGTTCAATTGTTAAAAGATAATCCTCGAATTAAGATCCAGCTTTCATCACATACTGATTGCCGTGCCACAGATGCTTATAATCTGGAACTGTCACAGAAAAGGGCTCAGTCTGCAGTTGAATACCTCATTAAAAATGGTATTGCACAGACTCGACTTACTCCAAAAGGATATGGAGAATCGCAGCTCGTCAAGACTTGTCCCTGCGAGCAATGCACCGAAGAAGAACATCAGGCCAATCGAAGAACCACTTTCCTTATATTGGAGTAAGCGTCTTGAGAGATTTTAAATCCTGCCAAATTTTAGATTTTAATTCTTTTTGCGCTGCAATATTTTGCAGCAAATCACAGCTATATACTTCAAAAGGAGATACCTTAAAAAGATGATAGTTGACGGCTGGGATAAATAATCCAATGGAGTGGATAGGAATGCCAAAAGAGACTACCAATCTCAGAGATTTGGATGCCCAGAATGCACTGTAGTCATAATGATCTTCTGGCCCGATCTCAAGGTGGAGGCATTCATGGGCATTCCATTCAAAGGCCTGAATCATTTTATCCAAAAAAGCAGAAAGATCAGGAGCCAATTTTGGATGTGCCAGCACAATGGAGGCTTCAGGATTGGAAGCTGCAGGTGAAGGTGTTTTTATATCGTAGTGTTTACTATTTTGTAGAAACTGCATGGTTAATGGTAAGGCAACAAAAATAGGTTGACTGATCCGAAATTTGAAATCTGAATGCAAGATACGCTGATGTGGAGGGATTTAAGGGGCGTAGAGTAATACCCAGATCAGAGGTGAAAACGGCTACCAAAGGCTGAAAAAATATTAAAAATGCTATCATTCTTCTAATCTCTGAAGCATGATAAAAGACTCTAACAGTAAAAAAACGAATTTCCTTATATTTGCAGGTATACTATAACTTTCTAAATATGACTTATCCTATTAAAATCGAAAAAACAAAAAACTCCAGACTGCCTGAGGTAGACCTGGAGCGTGTACCTTTTGGTAAAGTTTTTACTGACCATATGTTTGTGGTGGATTATGTCAATGGAAAGTGGATCAATGCTGAAATCAAGCCAACCCAGGCACTTCCAATGCATCCTGCCAATCTGACTTTGCATTATGGACAAGCCATTTTTGAAGGCATGAAAGCAACTAAAGACATCAATGGCCAGCCTGTTTTGTTCAGGCCTGAGCTCAATGCCCGGAGGCTTAATTTTTCTGCTCGTAGAATGTGTATGGCAGAGCTTCCTGAAGCACTGTTTTTAGAAGCTTTAAATACATTAATCGATCTCGATTCAGATTGGATACCACAGGGAGAAGAAGGGGCTTTATACATCAGGCCGTATATGTACGCTCTTGATAGTTTTATCGGTGTCTCCCCTTCAGAATCATACCGTTTCGTGATCATGTTATTGCCTGTAGGTCCTTATTATTCCACTCCTGTAAAATTGTGGGTAGAACGAGTATTTGCCCGCGCGGTAAAAGGCGGCACCGGCGAAGCCAAAGCTGCTGGCAATTATGCTGCTTCACTTTATCCGGCAAAACTGGCCAGACAAAAAGGCTATGATCAATTGTTGTGGACGGATGCCATACATCATAAGTGGATCGAGGAGAGTGGGACGATGAATGTATTTTTTGTTATTGATGAGTTGGTGGTAACCCCGTCTTTAGAGGGCTCTATTCTTCATGGTATCACCAGGGATTCAGTCATTACGCTTTTGAGAGACAAAGGATATGAAGTGCAAGAAAGACCTGTCAGCATAGACGAGCTTATTATAGCTTATCAAAAAGGGATTCTGAAGGAAGGATTTGGGGTAGGTACTGCAGTAGTGGTCATCCCATTCCAGTCTATCACCGATGGTGACCTTACCATGGAATTACATCCTGAATCATTCCAGATAGCTCCTATGCTCAAAGCAGAGATCAATGGGATTAAAAAAGGATTATTACCTGACAAGCATGATTGGGTCAAGCGTGTGCAAGCTGATGAAGCAGTCGCTGCACATTAATTCATGCCTGGATCGTTTTTTTTTATAAATATTCATGTTGACCATAAGGCCTGATTCTCTATTTCAGAATCTTGAATTTGACAAAATTTCAAATTTAGTCAGAGATCTATGCCTTATCGGGGATACAAGAACTACTTACTTTCCACTTACTCTTTATGTGGACAAAACCACCCTGGATCAACAGCTGGATGAAGTACAAGAATGCAAAAGGGCTTATGAGCAAAGTGCTTTGATTCCCATCAAGTCTTGTCAGTCTATTCAACAAACATTAGAATATATTTCAGTAGAAGATTACGCGTTAGACCACGAAGCACTTTTATTGGTGTTGGCAGTACTGGTCAATCTGGAGGAGTTAAAGACATATTTTAATGACCCTGCTGTTGTTGAGTTAAGTCCTCTGGCATATAATCAGTTTGTGACCCTGGCCTATGAATCTAGTCTGTATGAAGAATTTAAGAAAATCTTTGACGATCATGGTCAAGTCCGGCCGGATGCGTCACCCGAACTCAAGACGATAGCTAGGAGTCTGAAGTCCAAGGAGCATGAAATAGACCAGGTATTTAAGTCCTTACTTGCTGAATATAGAAAGAATGGATGGTTGAGTGAGTCTGGTGAAAGTATTAGGAATAATAGAAGGGTAGTCGCTGTCAATGCGGAGCATAAGCGCAAATTGCGGGGCATTATCCACGACGAATCCTCTACAGGCCGCACGACCTATATTGAGCCTGAAGCCATTCTCGAAAAGAACAATGAACTTTTTGAATTGGAGATTGAATACCAAAAAGAAATATATCGGTTATTCAAGTTATTGAGCCAGAAATGTCATAGTCAGGTTGATATGTTGAGGACAGCATGGGAAGTGCTCCTACATTTTGATTTTGTTAGAGCCAAAACTTTACTGTCAGCGAGGTATGCAGGCTGTCGACCAGAGATATATGATCGTCCTCAGTTAAAGATTAAATCGGGACGCCATCCTTTATTGTTGCTCAAAAATCAGCCTTTAAAAAAACCAACGATCCCTTTTGATTTAATACTATTGGGTGAAAACAGGATATTGATACTAAGTGGTCCTAATGCTGGCGGTAAATCAGTAGCTATGAAAGCTGGTGTCCTGATCCAGATGATGTTGCAGTCAGGCCTGCTGATACCAGTGCATGAAGCCAGCGAGATGGGGCTTTTTCATAGTTTTCTTGGTGATATCGGAGATCATCAGTCTTTGGAAGAAGATTTGAGTACCTACAGCTCCAGGTTATTATTGATGAAACAATTTATGGAGGTGGCAGACGAACGAAGTTTGATTTGTATCGATGAATTTGGTTCAGGGACCGATCCTAAGCTCGGGGGGGCTATCGCCGAAGCCATCTTGTTGGCCCTAAATAAGAAAAAAAGTCTTTGGTATCATTACGACGCATTATTCCAATCTCAAAGTATTGGCCTATAAGACCAAGGGATTACTCAATGGAGCTATGGTGTTTGATACAGAGTTGCTAAAACCAACTTTTCAATTGAAAGTGGGTAGACCCGGCAGTTCCTATGCTTTTGAGGTAGCCACCAGAAGCGGCCTGGACCCAATCGTTATAGAACAAGCGAAGCAAAGGACCCACCAGGATCAGAAAGAACTCGAAGAACTTTTAATCGAGCTCCAACGCGATAAAGCCTTGCTGGAAGAACAAGTGACAAGATCTAAAGAGAAAGAAGACCGATTAGATAAACTCATTAAAACCTATGAACAACTTGCAGCCGACTTTGAGATCAAGCGCAAAAAACTCAAGCTGGAGCAAAAATCCTGGGAGGTAAATGCAACCAAAGAAATAGCCCATAAAGTAGATAAAGCCCTCAGAGAAGTTAAATCGACTCAATTAAAGAATCCTGTCCAAGTCCAAAATCAGAAGCAACACCAGAAGATTAAGATTGAGGCATTGACTACAGAGGTAAAATCTTTGGATATGGAGATAGCTGCTCTTGAAAAAATACATTCCAAACCAATTGTAGTGGGTAGCCATGTCAAACTTAAGAATGGTTCAGAGATCGGGCAGGTCCTGTCCATGCGCAATGGATTGTCAGAAGTGGCTATTGGGTCGATCCAGTTGAATATTGCTACCAGAGACCTGATCGCCGTACGATCACCAGTGGAGGATGCTCTGCCCTTGAAGACTAAGACTATACTCGTCGAAGAAAAAAAAGTAGAGAGCAGCCTTGATTTGAGAGGGATGAGTAAGGCACAAGCTATAGAACTATTAGAAAACTACCTTGATAGGGCCTTACTGAGTAATGTCCATGAAGTCAAAATATTGCATGGCAAAGGTACCGGCATCCTGAGAGATGTGGTCAGGTCTCAAGCGAGACAGTACAAAGCCATTAAAAATATTTTGCATCCTCCGGAAGAAGCCGGTGGAGATGGAATATCTATTTTGCAAATTGGATGAACCAGGGTCATCCATCAGCTTTGATCAAAGCCTAAAATGTTTCTACACCTGCAAAATGAAAAGCGGATTCAATAGCTGCATTTTCATCAGAGTCAGAACCGTGCACTGCATTTTCACCCACATTTTTTGCATAAAGTGCTCTAATAGTACCGGGAGCAGCTTTAGCAGGATCAGTGGCTCCAATGAGGGACCTGAAGTCGTCGACGGCATTTTCTTTTTCAAGTATGGCAGCAACGATAGGGCCAGAACTCATAAAATCGACGAGTTCGCCATAAAATGGTCTTGCTTTGTGCACTTCATAGAATCGTCCGGCAGTCTCCTGTGACAATCGGGTAAGTTTCATAGCGACTATCTTAAAACCAGCCTGGTTGATATGATTTAGTATGGCGCCGATATGACCAGAAGCTACTGCGTCTGGTTTGATCATGGTAAAAGTCCTGTTATTGCTCATTAAATATTTTTTTTGCGCGGCAAAGGTAATATCAATTGACCAATAAAAGCCTTCGAATTAGTTTATTTTGACGATATTTGCGGCGCTTTATGGAAGATTTATTAGAGGTGCGTCGAGCCCTCGCGTTTCCTCAAAATATCGTGATCTTATCCCATCGTAATCCCGATGGTGATGCTATCGGTTCATGTCTGGCCTGGATGCTTTATTTGAGTGGACGAGGACATAAAGTAAATGTGATATTGCCCAGTGAGTACCCACTCAATTTTAGTTGGATGTCCCGAGCAGACGAAATCATTATTTTCGATACCCATGCCGAACGTGCCAAAGAATTGGTGGATGTAGCTTCTATGATATTTTGTCTTGATTTTAATGCTTTGGACAGGATCGATAAAATGGGTGAATGGGTTCGACTCAGCAAAGCCACGAAGGTGATGGTGGACCATCATATTGATCCAGAGCCCTTTTCTGATCTCATGATCTCTGATCCCTCTGCCAGTGCAACCTGTGAGCTGATTTTTGATATGATTTCTGAGTTGGGTCATGAAGCTTTCATCACACCGGATATAGCAGAATGTCTTTACACAGGGATCTTGACTGATACCGGTAATTTTGCACACGCCTTGTCGCCGAAGTTAATGCGTAAAGCGGCACGCCTGCTCGAATTGGGGGTAGACAATGACAGACTCCAGGTGCTTTTATTCAAGAACGCTCCGGAAAAACAACTTCGTTTACTGGGTTATTGCCTGTATCACCGCATGGAGATCTTGCCGGAATATCTGACCGGATATATTTACCTGACTAAGGAAGATTATGCTAAATTTTCGATATCCAGAGGAGATACGGAGGGGATCGTCAATTATTTGTTGACACTGAAGGATGTGATGATTGCCGCCCTAATCACAGATCAAAACGGCATCATTAAATTTTCTTTTAGGTCCAAAGGGGATATCTCCGTTCAAAGTATGTCCAGAGAACATTTTAATGGTGGAGGACACAAGAATGCAAGTGGAGGATATCAACACACCAGTCTCAAAGAAGCTATTGAAAAATTCAAATTAGTCATACCTAAGTACGCTGATTTTAAACCATTGATCAATTCAAATTAATTCTATCAAAAATGACAAATAAAATAATTTTAATTCTCTTGTTGCCTTTGATGTTGCTCAACGCATGCAAGAAAGATGCCGGTTCACTCAAGACCGTCATGGGTTATGGGTACGATATACTCAAAACGAACAAAGGCCGCAAAGCCAAGACTGGCGATCATGCCTATTTTAATATTGTAACTATGGCAGGGGATTCTGTGCTGGAGGATACACATATATATCCTTTTACTCCTACATTAAGATTAGAGGCTAAGCCTCCTCGTGAGATAGCAGCGATCGTGGATATGCTCAATGAAATGTCTATTGGCGACAGTGTGGTATTGCATGTTCCTATTGATTCATTGCCATTCGCCAGTATAGAATTTCAAAGTTATAAAGAGATAAAACACCTGATCAACCTGATTGACCTTAAATCTGATGCTGAATTTGAAAAAGATATGGAGTCCCGCAATGCGATCATTCATGCATTGGCAGATTCTTTACAAGGCTTGGATTCTATGCAAAGAGCCAGACTGTCCGGAATTATCCGGGATTATAATGCTAAAAAACTGGATGCTCAATTAAAAACCACTGATAAAGGAGTAAAGTATATAATCCTTCAGGAAGGCACCGGTTTGATGCCTGAGTCAGGTGATATGATCGAGGTCAATTATACCGGAGCGCTTGGAAATGAATTGGTATTTGACTCGTCCTTTCCAAGAGGTCAACCCTACGTATACCGTATCAACACAGGTCAGGTAATTAAAGGTTGGGATGATGGTCTTTCCAACTTTAAGGAGGGTACTGAAGCTATTTTATTCATACCATCTGCGATGGGATATGGTGCTACCGGGTCATCTCCGAATATTCCTCCAGATTCTGAGTTGATTTTTTATGTCAACCTATATAAGGTCCGTAAAATGTAATATCTTTTTTTTAAAATATTAAAATTCTGATCAATGACGATAGAACAATTAAAATCACTAAATGAGCGACAGGCTTCGCTAAGGAGGTTTCTTTGACATCGGGACACGACTCCACGATATAGAAGATAAAGAACTTCAAACTTTTAATCCTGATTTCTGGAATGACCATGTCAAGGCTCAGACCATACTAAAGGAAATCAAATTAAATAAAAAATGGGTAGCCAACTATAAAGTCATCGAAGATGAAATGGATGAGCTCAACCTGCTTTTTGAATATTCCAAAGAAGGCGAAGCTACAGAAGTTGAAGTAGACAACAAATATCAGCATTGTATTGCAGTACTGGACGATGCTGAATTCAGGTCTACCCTCAATCAACCCCAGGACTCATTAGGTTGTATTCTGGAAATCAATGCCGGTGCGGGCGGTACCGAAAGTTGCGACTGGTCTGAGATGCTTTACCGTATGTATATGATGTGGGCGGAAAAAAATGACTATAAAGTTTCTGAGTTGTATAGAGTAGATGGCGATGTAGCAGGCATCAAGAGTGCTGGATTGGAAATATCCGGTGATTTTGCCTTCGGCATGCTCAAAGGTGAGAATGGAGTACACCGCCTTGTGCGTGTCAGCCCATTTAACTCACAGGGAAAACGTATGACTTCTTTTTCCTCGGTATTTGTGCATCCGATGATTGATGACACGATTGAGATCAATGTCAATCCGGCTGACCTGGATTGGGATACTTTTAGATCCAGCGGGGCAGGTGGTCAGCATGTCAATAAAACCGAATCTGCTGTGAGAGTACGCCACTTGCCGTCAGGCATCGTGGTAGAATGCCAGCAAGAGCGTTCGCAACATCAGAATAGAGATAAAGCTATCCAGATGCTCAAATCAAGGCTTTACGAGGCCGAGCTTGAACGCCAACTTCAAGCAAAAGGAGTAGTCGAAGCCGGCAAAATGAAAAACGAATGGGGTAGTCAGATCAGATCTTATGTACTCGATGACCGTCGGGTAAAAGATCATCGTACCGGCCATACGGATTATAATACGGACGGGGTGCTGAATGGCAATCTCAATGGATTTATCAAAGCTTTTCTCATGTGGGATCAAGATGTTATTGGTTCTGATGAGGAGTGAGGGTGAGGTAGGAGGTGTGAGGTGTGAGGTGTGAGGATTGAGTATGTCTTTTGAGTTTGAGTTTTGAGTTACATTTATTGTTGATTTTTGAAGTTGGGAGTATGTAAGAATACTGGTTAAAATTAAAATTAAAGTTCAAGTTCAAAAGCAAAATTCAAGTTCAATGATCAAAAGCAAAGTTCAAAAACAAATTAAAGTTCTCATCCACAATTAACTAAATGAATAAATCTGAAATACTGGCTGATCGACTCGAAGAAGTAATCTATGACAGCCCATGGTATGGTCAAAATATCAATGATATACTATCGAAGATCAATGCGACGCAAGCACTCATTCGCATCAATAACCAACACAGTATTGCTGAAATATTGCAACATATGACTGTGTGGAAAAGATTTGCTTATCAAAAAACTTTTGGCGATAAAGAATTTGATATCCGGGCAAATGATGAGACTGATTGGAAAATTATCGAATCCCTTTCAGAAGGAGAGTGGGGGACAATCATTCTGGAGTTTATGAGTATAACAGGTGAATTGATCCAGGCCTTAGGTCAGTTGAGTGCAGCCAGCTATGACAAAAAAGTGCCGGGGAGAGATTATACTTATGATCATATGTTATTTGGTATAGTGGACCATGATATTTACCACATTGGTCAGATTGCTTTATTGTCAAAATTGGTTACCGATGAGATTTAAAGAACCAGCCGGCCTCAATCATGTGGCTGATTTTCATGATTTATTTGATGCTCCTATTTTGGAGACTCCTACGATTCCAGCTGCAGATCGCTGTATCCTACGGATTAATTTGCTCCAGGAGGAACTCAATGAATTGAAAGAAGCCATAGCAGATAATGATATGGTGGGAATAGCTGATGCCCTGGGTGATATACAATATGTGTTGTCAGGAGCGATCCTGGAGTTTGGCTTAGGTGAAAAATTTGCAGCTATTTTTGATGAGATTCAAAGATCAAATATGAGCAAGACCTGCCCAAGTTTAGAAATTGCAGAACAAACTGCGAAATATTATGAAACTGAAAAAGGATTTGAAATCAAGATAATTCAAAAAGGAGATGTCTACCTGGTCTATAGATTGTCTGATTTTAAAGTCCTTAAATCCATCGCCTACTCAGAGGCAGATCTGGCTAGCATAATTGCAGAGTAATAGCACACAATTAAAAACCCTGCCTTCCATTTAAAAAAGCAGGGTTTGAAGGTCAATAATAATTCAAATTTATCTCACCACCAGGCCGGAAGCTCTGGCAGGCAGTCCGCCATCTTCATCGATCTGTGTGAGGCGACCATTTGATTTTACAGAATAGGATATTATAGCACTGTTTCCTCTGGCCAAAACATATAGATTTCTTGAATTTTTATCCATTGCTGCATCGATAGGGCCTGCATTGGTAGGGGTGCTGGCACCACCATTAGCCAAACTCAGATGCCCATAACCTGAGACTGAGAGCGAAGTGATATCATTGCTACCGGTATTAGTGGCATATACCGTTTTACCATTATTATCTGCTACCACCCAGCATGCAGCTGATCCATTGGTAGCGAATGGACCTTCTATCAACGTAACAGTTCCAATTGGATTGATTCGATAGGATGAAATCGTGCTGGCTCCTGCTGCGCCACCAGCGGCTTCACTTACCAAAAATGTTTTAGGAGAGGTGAAATAAAACCCAAATGGGGTAGCACCGGCTGAAGGAATAGTATGGATATTTCCAGTGTTGCCATGATTGTCAACTGAAAACGAAGATATGCTGTTGGTTGCTTTTTCGGTAATGACCAGGACTGTCCCATTAGGGCTAAAGGATATTTGAGCAGGCCCTGAAGCATCTGTACTTAAAGATTTGATTGAGTTTGGCAAAGGGCTCAAATGTCCGGTGCCGTTAAAAGTAAAACCAGCTATATTGCCAGTTCCTCCAGCATTAACTACAAACACCCTTCCTCTGGATGAAGAGATACTAATAGGGGTAGAGCCACCTGAAGCAATTCTATCGACATATCGCAGGCTTCCATCATTTCTCACAAAAAATGCAGAGATATCATTGCTGCCGGGATTAACAGTCAAAAGAATTCTGCCCCAATCATCTATAGCCACCGCGCCCTGACTTCCCAGTCCTGCGCCGTTTCCGGTCCCACCGGTGGCATATCTGGCTAATTCGTTAAGCTTTCCATCAGATCCCCGGCTAAAAGCAATCACCTGGTTTTCGTTGATTTCGTTAGACATAATATAGACCGTCGATCCAGCAGAATACGATGATCGAGATTCTAATGGATTGGATGCCTTGGAGGTCACATCCTCTTGTTCGAGTTGGTGCAATAAGGAAAGATAGTTTTGTTCAATTGGGTTGGCAAGTGCAGCAGACTCTTCAGCTTTCGAAGATGTGGTGATCTCATCTTTGTTGCAAGCGGTAGAAAACAAAGCAACTACGGAGAGGTAGATCATTAATTTTAAGATTTTCATGTTGTTGAAAGTTTTTGAAGTGAATAAAAATATTTGCTGCAATGATCTGCACCCGGTATCACATAGGTATCACGTATTTATCACAATTTATCACAGAGCTGTTTTTCTGTGATTAAGGATCAGGTAGAACCAACTCCACCAAAGCGATAAATCTAAGTCGGAGTGCAACTCCTCCGGAGTGACTGGGCATTACGCTTTCGGCGTAAAACTCTTCCTGATCGTTAAATCCAGGTTGGAGTGCAACTCCTCCCGAATGAGATGGAATA
Source organism: Saprospiraceae bacterium (assembly GCA_016709995.1). Taxonomy (NCBI): domain Bacteria; kingdom Pseudomonadati; phylum Bacteroidota; class Saprospiria; order Saprospirales; family Saprospiraceae; species Saprospiraceae bacterium. The sequence continues at coordinate 1,453,319 of JADJLQ010000001.1, read as the reverse complement.
AATTAAAGCTGCAGTAGTAAATCTGGGTCGGATTGAAACTCATCCTAAACGACTGGGCATTGTACTAATGCGTCGGAGTATAACTCCTCCCTGAGCACGTACACCTTCATAAGCAGACAGGGAAAATTAGGTCAAAAGCTATCAGCCCAAATAATTGAAATAAAAAAAGCCTTTGCTGCGTGGCAAAGGCTTTGAGTATATTTTTAAAAGAAAAAAATTACAACCATTTTTTGACTGCAGGCTCTAAGGCATCTCCCCTTAAATTAGTACCTACAATCACGCCATCCTTATTAAGCAAATAGGCTCTTGGGATAGCATCTACGCCGTACAGTCTTCCGGCAGCACTGTTCCAATGTTGAAGATCGCTCACATGATTAGGCCAGCTAAGATGATCCGCTGCGATGGCAGACTTCCAGTTTTCCATAGCACCGGGTCTGTCCAATGAAACACTATAGACTGTAAATCCTTTGTCTTTATACTTATTATAGACGCTGACTACGTTGGGATTTTCTCTTCGACATGGACCGCACCAGCTAGCCCAAAAATCCAGTAGCACTACCTTGCCTCTGAGCGAATTGAGCTCTATGATTTTACCATCAGGATTGGGAAGACTGATATTTGGAGCTTCTGATCCTTCTTTGACAAGCATCTTACTTTCGTTGGCCATCATATCTCGTTCCATTGAAGTGGTCAGGCCATCCAGTTCAGTGGTATAAGGGCTTTTTGGATATTTTTCACGCAGTTTGTTGACGATGCCTTTGAGCATGTCTATATCTTCTCTTGATTGGGTCACATTGCCAAGCGCAAAAAACAGTGAAGTCAACGGGTTGGATGCATTGGCAATTTCTTTTTTTAAATCTGCCAGGCCGATTTCTTTATTGAATAACTTGCCAGTCAATTCATTTACTTTAATCGATTCGGCAGAACCCTTAATAATGGTTTTCCCCTGATCCATATCTGCTAAGGATCCGTTGATTTCAATATTCTTTTCTGTCCCATCCAATATCAGATTTACATTTCTGCTCCCTATTCTGATTCTATAGATACCTGGATCTAGTGGAGCATCAGTGGTAATATTAAACTTGCCGCTACCATTGACTTCAGATTGTGAGATGACTTCAATTTTTCTGGATACCATAGGCAGCTTGTCTAAAAAGACCCGCAAATCAGAAGCATCACTGATTTTTCCCTTAATTGTAATCCCTTTAGATGAAGTACCTGCACAATCAAGTATCAGGAAAACACTGAACATCACGAGTGAAAACTGAAAAAAGCGCTTTAACATATTATATAAAAATTTAATGCAAAATTAAGGTTTTTACCTGAAAGATTCAAGGGGTATTTCAATTCAAGCAATCTCGGCATAAATAAAATACTGCCTATCTAAAACCGGGGCTATTTGGATTATCAAAGATCCATGATCTTCTTCAACTTTAGATTATACTCTTCTGACCAATCACTGACCCTACCTAATACCTCACCATCTAGTATAAAGGAATCTTCTGTGGTGGTATGTCCCAGATGCCAACACTCAACGGAAGAATGTTCCACTAAAGCCTTGAATGCATCTTCCTGTTGTGGATCTACTGCCACTACTATACGGGACTGTCCTTCTCCAAAAAGAAAACTATCTTTTCGGATACCGGGCTTTGAAAGGATATGGACACCTATCTTATTTAATGAGCATGATTCAAACAAAGTCACCAATAGGCCTCCGTCACTAACATCGTGTGCAGCTGCCAGGCATTTTTCTTTAATACAGGCCCGGACGAGGTTTTGCACTTTTTGTTCAATTTCGAGATCAAAATATGGAGCCGGAGAATGTCGGACTTGATGCACTGTCCTCAAATACTCACTGGAACCCAGATCGTCCGTGATTGGACCTAATAGATACAGATTTAATCCTGGTCGGTCGAAAGACAAAAAGGTCTTGTAGTCCAGGTCTAATAACCCCAGCATGCCTATAGTCGGAGTAGGGTAGACAGGTACAGTTTTGTCTCCAATGACGGATTGGTTATAAAAGCTGACATTACCTCCGGTCACCGGGGTATTAAACGCTCTGCATGCGATGCCCATGCCTTTAATCACTTCTACAAATTGGTAATAAACTTCCAGGTCATAAGGATTGCCAAAATTGAGACAATTGGTGATGGCCAATGGGGTACCACCAGAACAAACAATATTGCGTGCAGCCTCTGCCACCGCTATTTGTGCGCCTATATTCGGGTCGGCATATACGTATGCACTATTGCAATCTACGGTCATGGCCAGGGCCTTGTCAGTGTCTTTGACCCATACCAGCGAGGCATCCGAAGGTTGGGTGGTATTGATAGACCCTGTCCGCACAGTAGAATCATATTGCTGGGAGATCCATTTTTTTGAGGCTATATTCAGAGAGCCAATTAAATCAGCGGCTACTTGCCCAAGATCACCAGGTACTTTTATTGAATTAGGATCGAAAGCTGCAATTTTATCGAGATAGGTTGGGCGCCTAAAGGATCTGTCATATACCGGGGCACCACCCCCTAATACCAGGCTATCGGCATTGACTTTGGCGACTAATTCACCGTGAAAATAATACTCAAGATTCGGGCTGTCTATGACTTCACCGATTTGCGCACATTCCAGGTCCCATTTGTCAAATATTTTTAAAATGGCGGCTTCTTCGCCTTTTTTGCAGACCACCAGCATGCGCTCCTGACTTTCAGAAAGTAGGATTTCGTGGGGAGCCATATCGACCTGCCTCAAAGGCACTTTGTCCAGATGAATGATCATGCCTGACTTGCCTTTGGCACTCATTTCGGAGGTTGAGCAGGTGATCCCGGCTGCGCCCATATCCTGCATGCCTATAATGGTACCTGATTGAATCACTTCGAGAGACGCTTCTAATAAAAGTTTCTCCTGGAAGGGATCACCTACTTGTACAGAAGGTAAGTCCTCAGCACTGTCTTCAGTAAGGTCAGCAGACGCGAAAGTAGCACCATGGATACCATCTTTGCCTGTAGCTGAACCTACGATGAAAACAGGATTGCCAGCACCATAGGCTGTCGCGGAAACCGTCTCACCAATTTTTACAGTACCAACAGACATGGCATTGACCAGGATATTTTGCTGGTAACAATCCATAAAATAGGTTTCGCCCCCAACAGTAGGGACACCAAAACAATTGCCATAATTGCCTATACCCCTTACGACGCCTCTCACGAGGTTTTTCATATGGGCTGTCTCAGGAATGCCAAATCGCAAAGAATTGAGTGCAGCAATAGGCCTGGCGCCCATTGTAAAAATATCTCTATGAATGCCACCAACTCCGGTGGCAGCTCCCTGGTAAGGCTCGATGGCAGATGGATGATTATGGGATTCGATTTTAAATGCACAAGCAAGTCCATCTCCTATGTCGACCAGGCCAGCATTTTCTTCTCCTGCGCCTACCAGAAGCGCTTTTCCCTCCCGAGGCAAGGTCTTTAAGTATTTGATGGAGTTTTTGTAGCTACAGTGCTCTGACCACATGACAGAATAGATGCTTAGTTCGGTGAAATTTGGAGTCCGTCCAAGTAGGATTTTTATTTTTTCAAATTCTTCATGGGTGAGGCCCAGAGAAGAGGCTATCTCTTGCGTAGTTTCCTTAGTCGCTATCATCACACAAAGATAGACAGAAGGCCAGATAAATTTATAATCTCAAAAACCGGTGATCACAATCCTCAAGAAAAAGAAATTAGGTTAAATTCTATCCGAATGGCTTAAAACAGCTGTAGTTTTGAAAGATAAAATATTAAAACAATGAAAGCTATCCTTTTGACACTCCTGTTTGCCCTTTTTGTTCAATTTGGAATAAGTCAAATTCAAAAAGATCATAAGTTGACGGTAATGGTAAATGGCAAAGAGTTTACTACTCAACCGCAACATCTCAAATTTGGAGGATACCGGTACATCACCGGCAATGCCTTAAAGCCAGATCAATCTCTCCGTGTCTGGATAGCCGGCTGGGATGGGGGTATGATCACAGAATCAGGTGCTTATCTTATAGTTGACGGAGATAAACCTGATACCAAAGAAAATATAAAGACCGCGCAGGAATTGGGAAAATATAAAGGGATTGCTGCGATCAAATATGTTGAAGAGACCAAATCACCCAGGATGGAATACCATGTAGGAATGAGTGAAAATAATGGAGAAGCTATCGAAGTAAAAATAGATCAGGATGGCTACTATGATCTTTCGTTCAATGCCACCCTGGTCGGCACATGGTGGAAAGAAAAAACCACTGCCACAGTATTTGGAGGATTAGATCGGTTGGCAGATAAAATGAAAGACAAGGCTGTCACCGGAGCTACCGGTCTGGACCAGGACATCGACCCTGAAGGTAGAGGATATAAAAAACAAAAGACTGCTGACAGGATTGTACTCAAAGACGGGCTGATAAAGCTCAAGATGAAAGCGGAATAATTTCTTTCACCATTATTTTAAATATTGGTGACAGCGTAATTCATAACTAGGGTTAGTTTTATACCTTTTTTTATATGGAGGGTTAGTATATATCATAAATAATATTTAGCCTGTACAGCTTTTGCAGCGGAATTTGATTTTAGAAAAATCAGGAAATGATAAAAGTTTATTAAATTCATTTTCTTAATACTCACATTTATGAATTATTCTAAGCTTCCTATATGCTTCGTGTTGATGCTGCTTTCCAGTTGCGTCAAGGAAATTACTTCAGAAAGTATCGGAGTTGCAGGTTCGACCTCTATTCAATCAACCTCCAATCTTTCATTCCAGGTTTTTTCTTACAATGAATTCAGGCCTAACTTTCTACACAAATCTACCATGGAGGATTCTATAAAAGGAATTTCCTCCAATGGGTTCACACCCCTTCAACAGAATGTAAATAATGCTTTCCCCATTGATGCCATGGTCAACCTGGGAAGGATATTGTTTTATGACAAAAACCTTTCCCTCAATGGTCAGGTGTCTTGTGGGTCTTGCCATATTCAAAGCAAAGCATTTACGGATGGAAAATCATTTAGTGTAGGATTCAATAATCATTTGACAGAGCGAAGCACCATGTCCATACAAAACATGGATTTTATCAATAATTATCAGTGGCAGTCAGCAGTACAGGGATTACCGGATTTGGTCACCAAACCATTGCTGCATCCCACCGAAATGGGTAATAACAGTATAGAAGAAGTGGTCAATCGGGTAAAGGCCCTTAATTATTATGAACCCTTCCACAGTAAGGCATTTGGCCATGCAGAAATACAGGCAAAATCATTGATTTGGGCTTTGTCATCCTTTGTAGGCAGTATTTATTCTGTCAATTCAAAATTTGATAAACAACTGAATAATTTTACGGACGAAGAAAATCTAGGTATGACCCTGTTTAATGGTAAAGCCAAATGTGGCGAATGCCATACTGCCCCTACGTTTGCAGCCCCGGATTTTGCAGGGGGCTCTTATGGATCCAGCCAGGATGCCACCTCACTGGTTGCTGTTAATAAAAAAGGCCTGGCGAATAATGGTTTAAACTTTGCAAGAATTGAGGGCGAGTCCCGATTGATCAAAATACCTACGCTCAGAAATATTGAATATACTGCTCCATATATGCATGATGGAAAGTTTAAGACGCTGGAGGAGGTTATTGAAAATTACGATCATAATATCCAATATGATGCGTCTCTGGATGAAAAGTTTGTCGATCGATCTACTCCTAATCCACATGCGATAAAACTTCACCTTACTGTTGAAGAGAAAAAAGCGTTAAAAGCATTTTTATTGACATTGAGCGATGCTGAATTACTGACAGCCAAAAGATATTCAGACCCTTTCCAATAGTCTTAATCGTATTTTCTTCCGCTTCTATCTACGAAATTGCTCCCTGCTTGTTGGGTTCCCATCACAAGGATATCCTGGATATTGACATGCATGGGTCGGCTGGCAGTAAAATAAATGATCTCAGCCACATCCTTGGAAGTGAGCGGATTAAAATCTTTATAAATTTTGGCTTTCTCTTCATCTCCATGGAAGCGCACCTTAGAAAACTCGGTTTCTTCTACCATACCGGGAGCCACCTGACTTACCCTAATACCATGGGTGTACAGATCCAAGCGCATCGTCTGGGTGAGCATATCTACGGCCGCTTTGGTAGCGCAATATACATTGCCCCTCGCATAGGCGTCTTTGCCGGCGGTGGAACATATATTGATGATCTGTCCTGATTTTCGGGCTACCATCTGAGGACTTACCAACCTGGTGATGTACAATAATCCTTTTACATTGGTATCGATCATGGTTTCCCAATCATCGAGATTGCCCTCCTGGATATAATCGAGACCGCTGGCCAGGCCTGCATTGTTAAGCAGGACATCTATTTGATCAAAAGGGGGAGATAAGGAAGCGATCGCTTTTTTTACTTCATCATATTTTTGGAGATCAAAACTTAAATAGGTCGCTTTTATCTCGTAAGTACTGACCAGGTGATCTGCTAATTCCTTGAGTCTGTCTTCGCGTCGTCCGCACAAGATTAAGGAGTAGCCATGTTTGGCAAATTCCTCAGCAGTAGCCTTGCCTATACCTGAGGTAGCTCCTGTAATTAGTATATTCATCATTATTGTTTTAGTAAATTTTGAATGACTCGGTCGAATTCAATTTCAAATTCTTTGTATTTACTGGTAGCAGGTCCGTCAAATCCTGTGTGGATAGTATGCACACGGTTGTTTTTATCCAGAATGACCATCGTTGGATAGGAGATCACATTATCTATGAAAGGCAGATGTTTGCTGGTTTCAGCTGTTTTGGTCGTGGTAGCAGCCAGGAGCACATCATAGGGGAGATTCATTTTTGTTCTATAATTAGCGATGGCTTGCAAAGATGGTGCAGTGTCATTATATCGCTCACATGCCAGGCCAATCACTTGCACATCCAAAGCAGGATGGGCTGCGAGGTATGTTTTAAGAAATCGCGTTTCGTCGTAACAATTGGGGCACCAGGTCCCCATGATCTGCAGTACTTTTATTTTCGAATGATAATCAGTGATCGTTTTCGTTTTATCATTTTGGTCTAAAAAAGCAAAATTGACAGGAGTTCCAGTACTTTTGGTCAAGGAAGTAGCTGCTGCTAGTGTTGCATCAGGATTCTTAAAAGCTTTCCATACAGAGGTGTAATGAATTCCGGATTTAAAAGTGCCCAAGAGCGTGTCCCCTGACTGCTTGCCAAAAAATAAAAAAGCATGAGATCCATCAAAACAAGACAAGAAGAATTTATCTCCCGATACTGTCCCATCGAGATATCGGTAATCTCCTGTTTCAGTGCGGAAAGTGCCTGTCAGGTGATTGCCGTCCTGTGACCATTCTGCAATGGCTTTAAATGGCGTCTCCAGGTTGAGATCAAAAGTACAATCCCAGATACCGGAGAGATCATTGGTCTGTGGAGTAGGCAACAACTGGAATCTATCTTTTTGGCCAAAGTGGGCACTAAAGGGGATTCTATAATTTGGTTTATTTCTGACTACCCACTCTCCTTGTAAGATGCCTTCTCTCAAAATCGCCCTGATATGTGAGTCGTAAACTGAAAAATTGATATATACAGTATCATCTGCAGTCGATCTGTTGCGGCCTACATACACTTCATCGACCTTGATTCTTTCTGTTCCATTGATGATTTCAATATATGGAGTCTCTTGTTCATATTTTACTTCAAACATAAAAGGGAGGTCGTTTTCAATCTCATAGATCGGTCTCGTACCATCTTTTTCATACCTTTCGATCTCATCTTTAAGTGGCAGTTTAGGCTCAGTATTGAGATGCAGCACACCACGCCAAATGCCAGGAGCAAGGGAAGCATATGGCGCTTTTGGCCGAATGCACCCAAGGAAGCATGAAAACAATATAAGCCCTAGAGTATATTTCACGATTCAGATTTTTCTCCAATAAAATTATCTTCCTTTCGCTTAAAAAGGATGTTGAATGTAGTCAGACTGCCATAAATTCTGGTGATATACTGTTGCATATCTACTTTGTCAGCATCGGTAAGTTTAGGATGAGCATTTACCTTTTGCTCCAATACCCGGAGTCGATCGCGTACCATTACAATTTTATGAAAAAAAGCTTCGATGGGAATTTCCTTAGGCTTGAGGCCAGCATCAGAAGATTTTAAGATCATGATTCCGTCATCCCATCGGTCTGCTATTTCGGTGACAGAGGTGATATCAGACCACTGTTTAAGTATACGAATTAACGATTTCTCCGCTTCAGTATAGGTGATAGGTTCTTCAGACGGTATTTTGTCTATGATCTCCCAGCCTGCGTAATCTTTACCCACCGGTTTGATGCCATAATGCATAAAACAGACTTCATAAGCAGCACCATGTAATCTGATGATCACGCCTTCCCCATAAGCCGGGTGTTTAATCCTACTTCCTATACCCAATAATTTATCTAGATCCATATTCAATTAGCTTATTTTTGTCACAAATCTAACTATCATATGAAATCATTACATCATTGTGTATTAATAATTCTGTTTTTTACCATTTTTGACAACACGGGTAGCGCTCAAAAGGTTATTAAAAAAATAAATAGTAGTGTAAATCAGGATAAAATATATACTGACATGATGTATCTCGCCTCCGATGCTTTGAAGGGGCGCAAGACAGGGGAGCCAGGTAACCAACAAGCTGCCAATTATATCGCAGATCAATTTAAAAAAGCCGGTGTCAAAACTATTCCGGGTATGAACGGATATTTCCAACCAATACCTTTTGTGAAATATGTACCTCCCTTGTCCGGGACTCTTTCCATGGGGGGCACTGAGTATGTAGTCAAAAACAACCTGGTGATTTTGGATGGCGGTGCTATAAATAAAACTACTGAAGCGATCTATGCTGATTATGGATGGGTAGATGCTGCCAAAGGCAGAGATGACTATCAGGGTTTAGAGGTAAAAGGTAAATATGTTATTGTGCAGGGAGGATTGCCAGAAGGCGGATCTCCGTCAGAGATATTTAGTGCCATGCCATTAAAACGGAAGATGGCGGCAGATCATGGTGCATTGGGTTTGATAGAAATATATAACCTTTCTTTCCCATGGAATTTTTTCAGGAACTATTTTAGCAAAGAAAGACTGGAGATCGTGGAAGGAGCCGGAGGCCATGCAAGCGTTTTGCATGCATGGCTACAACTACCTACCAATGGTAATAAACCTACCTGGTCAAAAGGGAAAAGCTATCCGATCACAATAAATACTCCAGGGGCTGCTACTACTCCTGTCGAAGCTGTCAATGTCCTGGGTATGATACCCGGCAAAAAGAAAAAACTAAGGGATCAGTATATATTATTGTCTGCTCATTTTGACCATGTAGGAGTGAAAGCTGGCCAACCCATCGGCAATGACACTATCTGGAATGGGGCTCGTGACAATGCCTGGGGTACAGTTGGACTTCTCGCTGCAGCCCGATATTTTGCCAAAAACCCTCCTAACAGATCGGTGATGATTGCAGCTGTAAATGGTGAAGAGATTGGCCTTTTGGGTTCAAAATACCTTGCTGAGCATCCTGTGATGCCTTGGAATAAGGTAATTTTTGACCTTAACTCAGATGGAGCAGGTTATTCAGATACAACGCTGGTATCGATCATAGGACTCAATAGAGTAGGGGCTGCCGATGAAATGAATACAGCCTGCAAAGCTTTTGGCTTAACTACAATAGCCGATCCTGCTCCTGAACAAGGTTTGTTTGACAGGTCTGATAACGTGTCCTTTGCGCAGTTGGGTATTCCAGCTCCGACTTTCGCAGCTGGATTTAAAACTTTTGATCAAGAGGTGGGCAAATATTATCACCAGGCGATAGACAATCCGGACAATATCAGTTATGGTTATTTACACCGATTTACCAAGGCGTTTGTGTTGTCAGCATTGCAAATAGCCAATAAAATAGAGCTTCCCAGATGGAGCTCTGGTGATAAATATGAATCTGCGGGCAAAAAGCTATATGGTTATTAAAGACTCTGCCCGTTCGGACGGGCCAAGGGATACGCTGATTTAATTTACTTTAGGCAATCTTTTGCTATACCAGGTGATCTGTCCTCGGTGATTGGCAAAATGTTCTGCTACGTGAAACCACTTACAGTAGTTATTCCAATCCCAATCTTTCGTTTCTCCGGTCAAGAGCCATTTGTCATCTCTTTTTTTCATCTCTGCTTTGGTTTTGGACCTGGCTTCGTCCATCGCATCGATATAATAAGACAAGGGATTGCCTTTGATTTTTGATTGGGCATCGTGACCCAGTTCCATAGCCACGTTCCAACGCTCTTTATTAGCAGGACTGAAGTCATCAAGGCCAGAAAAAGTGATATCCTGGTAGATCACTTCTGTTGCGGCCACATGCAGCATCAAAGCCCCTATGGAGTTTGAATCGGCATCATGCAGGTAGTCCAGAGCTGCTACTGATAATGATTTGGTCACCCCTTTTACAGAAAAACTCAACCAATCAAGCATCGAGATCAAAGTGCCTATCTGGGCGGTATAACCAGATTTAGGGCCTATAAGGTTAATAGAGTCTCCTACTAATTTGGGCTTTTGGCCCAGCCTTGGAGCTGAGAGGAAGGCGTAAGACCCGGCGGAAGCAGCCACGGTGTTATGAATAAAGTCGCGTCGAGTTTGATTTTTTTTCATAAAAAAGAGATTATTATTGACAAAATATGATTGAATATCAACGTAGTAATGTCCAAAAGTAAGCAAACTGATAAGTTAATGCAGACTCAAATATTAAAGCCAAATGTCAGACTAAAAGAGGTTATCATTTCGTTAAAAAAAATTATCAGGTCATTATCCCCATTTGCTGCCTTCGAGTTAATGCATTCAAAATATTTAGCATGGTTTTTGCTTATATACCCAAAGGAAATTATTAAAAATTGAATTTATAGCTAATTGTCTATTTATCAATTTTATAAACATTATGAAAATATATAATATAATTAAGAGGGTTCTATGAAACGCAATTTTTTTTACTCTATCAAGCTGGCAATTTTAATTTTAACAATTTCTAATGTGCGAGCTCAGGATCTGCATTACACTCAGTTTTATAATGCCCATGTCAATATCAATCCCGGGCTGACAGGCATATTTAATGGGGATGTGAGGATGGCTGCCAATTACAGAAATCAATGGCGGGTATTGCCTGTGCCATATATGACTGTGACCGGTGCTTATGATATGAAGATCTATCGCAAACAAGCTAGAAAAGATTTTTTCGGTGCGGGACTGGTCTTTAACTATGATCAGGCTGGCGATTCCAAACTTAACCTGGCGACTTTGGGCCTGAATGGGTCTTATTCATTACCTGTAGGGGTTAATAATTTTTTTACTGTTGGTGCCCAATTAGGTTTTTCCAGAAGAGCATTTTCACTTGACGACCTCAATTTTGACGAACAGTGGGACGGAGTACAATTTATACCTACCAGGAATGTGACGGAATCATTCGATCGCAAATCCTTGTTTATCCCTGATCTCAATATGGGTGTAAATTACAGGATTCAAAAATCCACTAGGTCCAAAGCAGATATCGGACTGGCAGCATTTCATATCAATAGTCCTAAAAACCCATTTTATACGGATGATAAGTCTGTTAAATTGCCAATTCGTTTTGCGATTAATACGTTGATTCAATCACAATTGTCCAATTCACTTGATTTAATGGTGCATGGCATTGCTCAATTTCAAAAACCTTACAAAGAGTTCCTGATAGGAGCGGGACCAAAATTTTATTTAAATCAAAAGCGTGGCAAAAATTATGCATTAGGAGTGTATGGTATGTACCGGTTTAAAGATGCGATCGCTCCCGCTTTTCATTTGTATCTGAATGAATTGCAGTTGGGTATCAGTTATGATGTGAATACCAGTCAGTTTAATAGAGTCACAGACAAAAAAGGAGGTCCTGAATTTTCTTTGACCTATATCATCACCAAAGTGAAGCCATTGAGCCAGATGAAAGCATGTCCGATATACTAATTTATTTAAAAGTGAAGATTATGAACTTATATAAACCTTCGATCATAGCACTGACATGGATGTTGGCGATAGGCACCCTGACAGGGCAGACTTTTAAAGCCTATGTAAAAGCTGCCGATGATGCCTTTCTAACCAAAGATTATTACTCATCATTAGTATACAATCTCAATGCACTGGAATTTGACAGTACCAGAATAGAACGAATGCATGCTGCAGCAGAAGCCGCCCGGAATCTGAATTCTTACAAAGTTGCAGAGTTGTATTATCAAAAAGTAGTGGATGCTGATAAGAAAGATGCATATTCACTGGACAAATATCACCTCGCGGCTATGAAACAGGCGCAAGGTAAATATGAAGAAGCTATCGCTGGATATAATATGTACCTGGCTGAAAACAGGAATGAAGATGTATATTATACTCAACGTGCAGACAAAGAAGTAAAAGCGTCTCAATGGGCCACTCAACAAGTTGCCCAGACAAGTGAAGCTGTAAAAGTGACCAGGTTGGGAGATGAAATCAATACTCCATATTCGGAGTTTGGAGCATCTCAAAAGGGAGATACCTTGATATATTCTTCCATGCGATTTGAACTGCCTGCCGAAAAGGCAGTGCCCAAAAGAACATATTCCAATGTCTTGTTGTCTATCAACGGTCAAGCCAATGATGGTTTCAGTTCGATCAATAATCCTTTGGGTCATACTGCAAATACTGCAATCAACACGCTGAATAACAGAATGTATTTCACATTGTGTGAAAATCTCAACGATGCTGATATCCGGTGCGATTTATATTACAGGGATTATACAAACAGTAGTTTTGGTGAGGCTATTAAGATACCTGAACCAATCAATCAACCTGGATTTACGACTACGCAGCCCAATATAGCCTTTGATTCAAAAAATAACCATGAAGTACTGTATTGGGTTTCTGACCGGCCTGGAGGAAAAGGCAAGCTGGACATTTGGTCTGCTGACATCAATGCAGACGGAACTTTTGGTATCCCTCAAAACCTGGTGGCCATTAACACTGCCGAAAATGATATCACGCCTTTTTTTCAGAATAATCTCGGCGAATTATATTTCAGTTCGGACGGTCGAATCGGAATGGGGGGCTATGATGTATATAAAGCTATATTTAAAAATGGGGCTTTTCTTGAAGCTGAGCACATCGATCCACCCATCAATACCAGTTATAACGATATCTATTATACGATCTCTGCGGATGGCAAGAAAGGATTGATGTCTTCAAATCGGGTAGGGTCATCCTATTTGGACGCGCTGCAGGAAGCATGTTGTTATGACATTTACAGCATTGAGGCTGAGCCTACTAAAATAGACCTGCTCGTCAGTACTTTCGACAAAAACACGCTGGAAGATTTATTAGGCGCTACTGTGAGATTAAAAAATTTAACTGATCCAGGGGCGGAAGATATCCTCGTCACCCTCCATGATTTAAATGATTTTAATTTTCCTTTGGAACGAAACAAAGAATACCTGGTCATTGCGGAGAAAGAAGGATACAGACCTGACTCGACCAATGTATCAACTTATGGGCTTAATCGATCTCAAAAGATCGAGAAGAAACTTTACCTGGAGACTGACAAGATAGATCTCAATGCATTTACCTTCGATGCCAAAACCAAACAAGCACTGCAAGGGGCAGAAGTGACATTAATCGATTTGACAGATAGTACCATCGTGTCCAAAATAAATCTTGACGCCAATGATTTCCATTTTCCACTGATCAGAGGCCATCAATACAGGATCATAGCTAATAAAAAGGGGTATAATCCTGCTACGGTCATGATTGATACCAGGGATGTCAAAGCCAATACTATTACAGAAAACCTGTACATGGAGATCGGCGACATTTATTCATTTTTGCCTTTAATTTTATTTTTTGACAATGATCAGCCTGATATCAGATCTTACAAACCGCGTACTGACAGACTGTACAGTGAGACCTTCCCTCCATATTATGCCCGAAAAGAAGAATTTAAGGATCAATGGGCCAGTAAGCTGAAGCAAGAGGAAATCCCTATTTCAGATCAGGCTTACGAAACATTTTTTAATGATCGATTGGCGAAAGGAAATAATGATCTTAGTAAGTTTCTGGATATACTCATCAGTATGTTGCAGAGAGGAGATAAGTTTGAAATTTTCCTCAAAGGATATGCCAGCCCACGCGCCAGCGAAAAATACAATTTGATCTTAGGTCAAAGAAGAATATTTAGCGTGAAGAACGAATTCCTGAAATATCGGGATGGAATACTTTCAAACTTTTTGAATAACAAACAACTAACTATTTCTGAAAAATCTTTTGGAGAGTTGACCGCTCCTAAAAAAGTGCCTGACATTCTTCGGGATACCAGGTTATCTGTTTTTAGCCTTGATGCATCTCAGGAGCGCAGAGTAGAAATAGTAGATATAAAAAGTAATAAATAGGAGGCCACCATGAAGAAATTATATATGCAGAAAATGTGGAAAAACTTTAAGGCCCTAACCTCAGTGACCATGCTTGTCCTGTTGGTTACCCAAGCCAACGCTACCCATATCGTAGGTGGCAATATTACCTACCGTTGCGTGGCTAAGGATATATACGAGGTGACCATGGTCGTGCGACGGGATTGTTATAATGGTGATCCTGAAGCATTTTTCGATGATCCGGCGTCTATTGGTATTTTTGATCGCACAGGAGAGTTGATGCAGGGACTGGGCACTAAAGGCCAGTTACTTTTGAAGCTTAATCAGAATGATACGTTAGAATCGATTATGGAGAATTTATGTTCTCTTGACGGAGTAAATAGTGTTTGTATCCATGAGACCACTTACAGAGGAACTGTCTTTTTACCTTTCCGACCAGGCGGTTATTACCTCATGTATCAGAGATGTTGTCGCAATGTACCCATCCAGAATATCAAAGAACCATTAGAAACAGGCGCATCCTGGGTGGTACATATTTCAGATTTGGCAATGTCGCAGTGCAATAGTTCACCCGTTTTCAAAAAATGGTCTCCTATCTTTATTTGCGTTGGCAAGCCTTTTCGATTTGATCATGGAGCCACAGACAAGGATGGTGATTCATTAGTATACAAGCTCTGGACTCCATACACTGGTGCAACTCGCAACTTCCCCAAGCCACAGCCGCCTAATAAACCAGATTTTAATCCTATAAGTTGGCAAGAACCTTATAGCCAGTCTGACATGTTAGGAGGCGATCCAATTAAAATAGACTCGAAGACAGGAGAGATTACAGCAGTGCCAGGTACGTTGGGCCAATTTCTAATAGGTGTCCAGGTCGAAGAATACAGGAATGGTCAGTTTATAGGTACCGTCTTTAGAGATTACGAGGTAAAAATAATAGACTGTACCAATCTTGTGGACGCCAAAATTATAGCCCCGGCACTTCAGTGTGATGATCTGACTGTGAACTTCAAACAAGAAAGTCAAAATGCCCTGCACTCAAGATGGTTTTTTGATTTTGATCGCAACCTCAATGCTACCAGTTCAGAAGCAGAGCCCACTTACAAATACACAGACACCGGTACATACAAAGTGGCCCTGGTCATTACGAGGGACAGTACTTGTTTTGATACTGCTTTCCAAATCGTGAGACTCAAATTGAGTAGTGCCACTACAGTCGATTTTGCTGCCAGATCCGGTGAATGCATTAATGGAGATCTTCAATTATCACTTACTGATCTAAGCACCGGAGTTGATCCCAATGCAAAATATATCTGGACTATCACTTATAATGGTCAGACAATTAGTTCAAATTTAAAAAATCCTGTAATCACTGTACCCAATGGGGTGGTTGCAACGGTCAAACTCGATATATCTGAAGAGGGTAACGGATGTGATGTTTCATTTTCAAAGACTTTTGTTACCTCCTTTGTCCATCCTGAAGATCATGCGGATCAAATGGTAGTCTGTACCGGTGATACCACTACTTTGAAATTTGTATTATCAGATTCGATTAAAGCAAAATATAACTATACCTGGGACCCAAGCCCATTGATCGTCAGTGGAGCTAATAGTCCCGAACCAAAAGTATTCTCTCCAATCAATCAAGCCATCTATTTATATGTCACAGTAGATAACAAGGCAGGATGTACTAGCCGGGATTCGATTTTGATCATATCCCTGATCAAACCTACATTGGCCTTTACCTTTACCAATGCCTGTGGTTCACTAAAAATAAAAGTAAATAACCAAAGTGATCAGTTGACTAACTACCAATGGGATTTTGGAGACGGCACGACTGCGATAGAGCGAGAGCCAGAGCACACTTATACCACAGGAGGGACCTATACGGTCACCTTGCGGACCACAGATGGTTGTGCTCCTTCATTAAGTAAAACATTTAATTTGGGTAATGTCTCTTGTCTCAGCCTGGTAGATTCTGTCAATGGATGTGTAGGAAATCCTCTTGCCATCAATCCAAGGGCAAATCCTGCATACACTTATATCTGGAGACCGACGGACAAATTAGATGACTTGAGCAAGTCCAACCCTATATTTATAGTAGATAGTGCCAGGACTTTCATAGCTGATTTTTTTGATGCCAACACCGGAATTGGTTTGGGTTCTTTGACTATTATCGTGAAGACTCCGACATCGGATCAGGTAGATTTTATCAAAGACAGCGTGCTGGCTTGTGCCGGTCAGGGTGTAGGACTCAATCCGGGTGGCAATCCAGCATTAAAATATGAATGGTCTCCTGCGCAGTTTCTAGATGATGCCAAAGCTATAAATCCTATTGCAACTGTCAATGGGCAGACTGTGTTTACTGTCACCGTAACTAATCCTGCAGATACATGTGTATTGTCCAAGCAAATAGTTGTGGTCATACCGTCATCATTGGCCGCTGATGCAATACCAGATTCAATTGATGTATGCAATGATGTGCCTGCCGAGCTCAATCCACAAGGCAAGGCGGATCCTAATCTGAAATATCAATGGTCACCAGGGAATGTATTGGATGATTCTACCAGTTTCAACCCGAAAGCCACCATTGTCAAACCAACAATATTTACGGTGACCATCACCGATACCAGGTTTGATGATTGTAAAGTGACTAAAACAGTCAAGCTCAATATTCCCATCGTAGATGAAGTCAAAAAAATAATGGATAGTATCAAAGCTTGTGCGGGTGTGCCCACCCCATTAAACCCAACCGGCAGTACTCGATTCAAATACGAATGGACACCGGCCGCAGGACTTGACAATCCCAATATAGCCAACCCATCAGCCACTGTCAATCAGACTACTACGTACAATGTAAAAATCACTGACACGCAGCGTGGTAATTGTACCCAATCCAAAGCAGTAAAAGTGATCGTACCACCTGATTTTAAAGTTACACCCTCCTATAAGGATACTATTAGTTGTACTGCGACGAGCTTTTTACTCAAAGCGAGCTCCAACAACCCTAAAGTTACTTTTGAATGGTTCTTGCCATCCGGCACCAGGGTAGCGACCAAGGATACCTTTACAGCAAATCCGCTGCAACGGACGGTGTACAGGGTAGTGGGTACTGATGAAAACGGATGTCGAAGAACCGATTCAGTAATAGTAGACCCTGGCAAAATCAATATTAAAGCTTCTTTAGTAGGTCCTGATCCCTTGTGCCAGGGCGTTTCTGCCGGATTGCAAGTGACCGGACAAAATCCTGCACAGGCATTGACTTACGAGTGGTCACCAACAGCATCCATCACGAGTGGTGCTAATACGGCCAATCCTCAGATCAAACCTGATGTATCTACTACTTATAGAGTCAAAGTGTCCAATGCTCAGGGTTGCTCAGTGACAGATTCGGTAAGAGTCAATGTCAGCCCTGTTGGGACAGTCACCAGTACAGCCAATCCAACTACGATCACTATAGGACAGACATCCCAGATTACAACTACTATACTACCAGGTTATACTTATAGTTGGAGCCCCTCCGAGACACTGGACAATCCCAATGTTCCAAACCCAGTGGCTACTCCAAAGCAAACTACCACCTATAACTTGACTGTAACGAGTCCGGATGGCTGTGTAGCTACCCGGGCTGTGACCATCACCGTCAACATACCAGAGTGTGCCGAGCCATTTATTTTTCTGCCCAATGCCTTCTCACCCAATGGAGATGGCAAAAATGATGTGCTCTATTTACGTTCCAATATTGTAGATCGGATGAGTTTGATTATTTATGATCGTTGGGGTGAAAAAGTATTTGAGACGACCAATCAATCAGTTGGTTGGGATGGAACCTACAAAGGCAAACTACTGCCTCCAGATGTCTATGGATACTATTTAACTGTGATCTGTATTGATGGTCAGCAGTTTATGAAGAAAGGTAATGTGACCATTTTGAGGTAGAAACACGAATTTTACAATTGAAATAAAAAAACAAAAGGAGCATCACTGCTCCTTTTGTTTTTGATTTGAAATCAGAAGTAGATTTAAGCTATTCGCATTCTCTTTATGGATTTACTCCATTTTAGCCGGAGTGCCCTTGCGATAGGATTCTGTCATATCTTTTGAGATCGCACTTTTGACCACATTGATATAGGATTTGGTGTCAATCTGAAGCGAGACGATATCTCCTTCAATTTTATTGACCCGACCTATAATGCCGCTAAGGGTGACTATGTCGTCTCCTTTTTTGATCTCAGTTTGAAATTTGGCCTGGTCCTTTTGTCTCTTTTGCTGAGGTCTGATGAAAAAGAAATACATAATGACCAGCAATATCGGAAACATCAATAAATTGAGTATTCCTCCTCCAGAGGCAGCCTGTAAAATGATAAGTTGAAGCATAATAATTAAATTGTTTAGTGAAGCAAAAATAATAATATTGTGATGGAAATGACTTCAAGGGTATTTTTAGTAGGATTTATGGGCAGTGGAAAATCAACATTGGGCAAACTTATCGCTGCCGAACTGGGGTTTTCTTTCTTAGATTTAGATCAAGCTATTGAAGAAAAATACCATAATACGATATCTGAGATTTTTTCACTGCATGGCGAGCAAGGATTTCGCGAATTTGAAAAAGATACCCTGCATAGCCTTGAAGCCGATACTCAAGTCGTCATTGCCACTGGTGGAGGTACTCCATGCTTTTATGACAATATGCTTTGGATGTTAGATCATGGTTTGGTGATATTTCTCAATTGTAGTGTCGAGGTACTGATGCAAAGGTTACAGTCAGAAAAAGAACATCGCCCATTGATCAATCACCTGGACCATACTGCATTACAAACTTTTATTGAACATAAACTTTCTGAGCGACTTCCTTTTATTCAAAAGCACACCTGGAAGTATTCGATTTTGAAGATAAAGTACAGACAGCCAGATGGATAGGTCACTATGTGCAATCATTGGGCCAGGGAAGAGAGATTAGCCAATAGTTTGGTAATCGCTTTGTCGGCATTAATCGTATACCCGGTTTGGGTTACATCTTTTCCCTCAGTACCAGTAGATTTTAAGATGTCATATACTTGAGCGGTAGTCAGGTCAGGAGCTATGCTTTTCATCATTCCTACCAGACCGGTTACATAAGGTGCTGCCATGCTGGTACCGTTGAATGGGGCATATTGATTGTTGGGGATAGTGCTGTAAATCTGAGTGCCGGGTGCTGAAATCTTGTATTTAATAAATTCGACACTATTGGAAAAAGAGGCTTTATTCAAATTGGTATCTACCGCGCTTACCGTGATGACTCCCTGCGCATTGGCAGGCGCATATCCTCGAGCATCGGCATTGTCATTTCCCGCAGCTACTACGACTATGGCCCCTTTGGCATTGGCATATGCTACGGCATCACTGTAGGCTTTCTGCTTAGAATCCAGGCTTCGACCGCCAAGAGACAGGTTAATGACACTGGCGCCCGCATCAGCGGCTTGCAGAATGCCATTGATAATGTCTCTTTGTGTTCCAGCTCCAAACCTTCCCAACACTTTGATGCTGGATACACTCACAAAGGCAGGTCCAGGGCTTACGGATGAAATCCCTTTTTCATTGTTGGTCACTGCTGCAGCGATACCGGCGCAGTGGGTCCCATGACCCAATTCATCTGTATCGTATTTGGAGTCGATGGAGACATAATTGTCTTTTAAGTCCTCGTGATTACCATCGATGCCTGTGTCGAGGATAAATATTTTTGATCTTTTGGTGGGTTTTATATGGGTATCATTAAATTTTTCAAGCACCTGATTCCAGCCCAAAGCTTCTATAGCCCACTGTTTTTCAGAATGGGGATCATTGCTTAGGGGTTTGAATGTTGACTTAAAGACCTGCGCGGGATTTTCTTCAGCTTTAATAATCTCATTATCTTCCAGCCACTGGACATTTCTGATGACACTGAGCTCAGATTTAATATCCAATAACAGGCTTTCGTTTTTTTGAGGAACTTCAATGGAAATATACTCGTCCAAATCTGTATTGGAGGCGTCTTTCAACTTGAAAGCAGGTTCAGTGATCAGTCTGTATTTATCAACGACAGACTGGATATCTTTCAAAGCGTCTTTATCTTTCAATTGAACCAGGAGTTCCCATTCGTTTTCTCCATCAGGGGCGTAAACAGGTACCGAGGAAAAAGCTGCTTTTTGCCATTCTCCTATAAACAATTTAGATAAAGCATACAATAAGATGACTGACAGCCAATAAAGGCTCTTGTAGCTGCGCAAAGCTTGGAAAACAATTGAAACGAAACCCAAGAGCACCATATCTCTTGATAAAATAACTAATTTAGATACTGCAGTCACTTCAATGAATGAAAAAGAAATGGCGTAAATAGAAAGACCGAGGACCAGGCCGAGCTGCGCTATTCTCGACCAACCATCATGAGATTTAGCTAGCTGCCAGGCTACCAAAGAGAAGGTGGCTAGCCAAAATCCTTTAGAATACCAATCTACCAGGTGATTCATAATACGAACTAACTACTTTTTAATCATATTGTAAAAAAAAATCGTTCAACATGTGGTTTTTACAGACGAAAAGAACCAAGACGATAGTAGAAGATGTCATCGATGCTTTAAGCTTGAAAATCCTTACCTTTGCGCCCTTTAATTATGGAAAAACATCATTGTGTCATTATTGGTTCCGGTCCCGCAGGTTATACAGCAGCTATTTATGCAGCCAGGGCTGGTATGAAGCCTTTACTGTATACTGGTACGGAGCCAGGAGGGCAGCTTACTTTAACTTCTGAAGTTGAAAACTTTCCGGGTTATCCTGACGGTGTCATGGGGCCAGAGATGATGGAAGAGTTTAGAAAACAAGCGGAAAGATTTGGTACCATCCTGAGGTATGAGCGTATTGAGAAAGTCGATTTTACCGGCCCGGTACATCACCTGGTATCCGAGGCAGGCCTTGATATTGAGGCTGATACGGTCTTGATATGCACGGGTGCCAGTGCCAAGTGGCTAGGTCTGCCTTCGGAAAAGACTTATATGAACAAAGGGGTAAGTGCCTGTGCTGTTTGTGATGGGTTTTTCTTTCGTGGGAAAGCGGTAGGTGTCGTCGGAGGCGGTGATACGGCTACAGAAGAGGCCCTCTATTTGTCAAAACTATGCAGCAAAGTAGACCTCATCGTCAGAAGGGATGAGCTCAGAGCTTCTAAAATTATGCAAGAGCGGGTGCTGAATACTCCTAATATCAAAGTTTGGTGGAATTCTGAAACTAAAGAAATAAAAGGGGATCAATCTGTACAATCCGTTGTAATCCAAAATAATATCAGCCAGGAGATGACCGAATTGCCTCTGAGTGGATTCTTTGTGGCAATAGGGCATCAACCCAATACAGCTATATTTAAAGGCTGGTTAGATATGGATGAAAGTGGGTACCTGATCACTCAACCCGGGTCCAGCAAGACCAATAGGGAAGGGGTCTTCGCGGGGGGAGATGCAGCAGACCGCATTTATCGCCAGGCTGTCACTGCAGCTGGAACTGGTTGTATGGCTGCACTTGATGCAGAACGATATCTCGGAGCCCATGGCATATTATAATCGAACAAAATTTAATAAAATATAAAATTTAATATCAATCATGATTAGTTCAAAACTGAAACCGGGAGTTGTCTTCGGCCCTCATTTAAAAGATTTGTATGATTATGCCAATGCTGAGAAGTTTGCGATTCCGGCAGTCAATGTAATCGGTACTAATACCATCAATGCTGTGCTCGAAACTGCGCGTGATGTTAATAGCCCGGTGATCATACAATTTTCTAACGGCGGTGCTTCTTTTCTCGCAGGTAAGGGTGTAAAAAACGAGTATCAACAAGCTTCTATACTTGGTGCCGTATCCGGAGCCATGCATATACACATCATGGCCAAAACTTATGGGGTTCCGGTTGTCATTCATACTGACCATTGTGCTAAAAAGCTTTTACCATGGATAGATGGATTGTTAGAAGTAGGGGAAAAGTATTTTAAATCAAGGGGATTTCCTTTATTCAGCAGTCATATGCTGGATCTTAGTGAAGAACCTATCAATGAAAATATCTCTATCTCAAAAAAATATTTCAAGCGCATGGCGCGCATTGGCACAGGTATAGAAATAGAGCTCGGTGTGACAGGGGGGGAAGAAGATGGTGTGGACAATAGCGGCGTTGAAAATTCAAAATTATATACTCAACCGGAACACGTAGCTCAGTCCTATGAAGAGTTGTCCAAAATAGCCAACACATTTACTATTGCAGCAGCTTTTGGCAATGTACATGGGGTATATGCTCCTGGCAATGTTGAGCTTAAGCCTATCATTTTAAAAAATTCGCAGGAATATATCAAAGCGCATTATAAGACTACATCTGATCAGCCTGTCAACTTTGTATTTCATGGTGGTTCTGGCTGTTCCCGTGACGAAATCAGGGAAGCTATCAGTTATGGTGCGATCAAAATGAATATCGATACGGACATGCAATGGGCGTTCTGGGAAGGGATCAAAGATTATTACGACGCAAAAAAAGGACTATCTGCAAACCCAGCTAGGCAATCCTGAAGGACCAGAAAAACCCAATAAAAATCAATATGATCCCAGGAAATGGCTTAGAAGTGGTGAAGAAAACTTTAAGAAAAGATTGAAGATCGCTTTTGAAGATTTGAATTGTATCAATCGTAACTAAGTTTAGGCTGCGCCGCTTGGTCTAGGGATGATAGGGTATCCTACTCGCGTTTTTGCTAACTCAAGTATTTAAATTATTTTTTTGTTATTGCTTAGATTGCTTTTTTGAAGGCTCTGTGCATTTTTAAAAGTCAACATTAGTTATTTCAAATCAAAACGATCAAGATTCATCACTTTCGTCCATAATTCACACCGGACCTCTATAACCACCTTTTTTACCCATTCATGGTTTTCGATTTTAATTTTTTTTAAGTAAGTGTTCACTCACAAATGTAACCACTAAAGTATTTTAATATTGTAATTTATGTTACATAACAACCTATTGATTTGGCAGTATGTGAACTTACTTATAAGGAGATTTGAAAATCCTTCTAGTCCTGACTAACAATATGTGTTACAGAATTTCAGAAATAGCCAATTCAAAACTGTGAGACCTTATTGAAATTATTACAGGTGATCATTGAAAAATAATCATTTTTCAAAATTCCATTCAGCTAAAGCAGGGGTCAGGTACCTGCCTACTGGTAGCCAGGCATATTGACTAATGTCTATTTGGTTCGTTTTTTTGACTATTTCATTTGCTGGCCATATTTAACTCTTGGACTCAACCCCATATCTTATAGCCGCTTTAAGTATCTCAATGTCTATGTCTTTCAGTGACTTAAACTTAATGCAATATCCCGTTATGCTTGCTTTGCCTAGATCTTTTCCATAAGTCTGGGCTAAGTAATGCTTATCCTTTATTCCAAGGATATATACAGAGATGCCTGTTGTATTTGGACTGATACCAATTTGGTAAAACTCTTTCGTTGTTCCATCAGCATATTTTAAGATCTGAATTCCATATCCTATATTAGGGTTAGAAACAGTTTTCCCTTGATCGTCCCTGCCATCTAAGAACCATAATTTGCATTTTGGCAATATATCCATAATGATTCGGTGCAAGGCATGCATATCGCTGTGTTTTGGTTCGGGTTGACTAGTGATATACTCTTTGATTTGTTCTTGTACGCTCATACAAAGAATAAAATTAAATGTTGAATATTTTGTTGTTTCAAAGTTCGCATGATTATTACTCAATAGGATGGTGTTTTATTTGCGTTTAGACAAAATGGCTAACAGTTTTTCCAGGTTATTCAAGGTCAATGTAAATCCTTGTTGGAAGCCTTCCAGTAGCTTCTCCATCCGATCAAAAGATTCATTAAAAATAGTAATCGTCACTTTTGTAATGCCATTTTGTTCGCTGAAATTGTAATCCCATTCAGAACCTGTCAATTCAGGGTTTTCATCTTTGTCTGCAAAAGCATTCCACAGTTTAAAATGGGTGGTTGGAGTAATTGAAGTATATTTCTGAATTATCCAACTTTCTTGTCCTTCCGGGCCTACCATCGCATAAAATCTTTTTCCCCCAACTTCGAAATTCATGTATTTAGTTTTTGCCATCCAAGGGGCAGGTGCTGACCATTGGTCCAGAATTTCTTGTTTGGTAAAAGCATCCCATACCAACGAAAGCTCCGCATCAAATTCTCTGGTTATAAACACTGTTTTTGCCGTTTTGTCAGCCGTAAAATCAAATAGCAAATTGTTTTTCATTTTCTCTGTTTTTTAATTGTTGATAATACTTTGTCGAGTTGATTAAATTGAGTTTCCCAAATTTTCCTGAACTGAGCTAACCAATTATCAATTTCTTGCATTCTTTTTGGATTAAAGTGATAATATATCTCTCTGCCTGACTGTTCAGGTTTGATTAATTCGCATTCTTGTAATACTTTAATATGTTTTGATACTGCCTGTCGGCTCATATCAAATTTTTCTGCCAGGGCATTTGGCGTCAAAGCTTGAAAGGCAAGGAAGGTCAAAATAGCCCTGCGGGTAGGGTCAGCTATGGCTTGGAATAGGTCTTGCTTCATTTTTTTAAAATTAAATTACGCAACATTCAGGTTGCAAATATATATGCAACTTGCGAGTTGCGCAATATTTTTTTCAATTATTTTTTAGCAGGTTGAAATGTAAAGCGCTTGTCGGTGATTTTTGGTGGACCTACATAAGTTCTTGCTGTAGAGTTGACGATAGGCTGCCTATGATAATCCTAAAATGGCGCCCAAAACCATTATAAGCCCCAACACTCCTTCCATGCCATGAATAATAACAGCCATCCAATTGGATTGGAATAATTTTGAGGGAAAGGCAAATACAAGCCCAAAATACAGAGCCGTCGATAAAATAATCTGAAATATTATCCATTTGCCAATGCCTGATCGAATAAAAGATGGCCCTTGGGTCTGAGAGGAAATTTCCCCAATCCCTTTATTTCTTAAAGAGCTGATCGATATTTTTAATATTTAGTCAATTGATTAATCGGGATTCAATATCCTTTAAGTTATCCCTTAGGGTTGTTAATTCCTTTTTCGGCCTGTCAGGGGGCAGGCTGAAGTTTGGGAACGTTGGGGGTGTTCTTTGTGGTATAGGCCACTGTGGTATCTCGCAGGGGTATGCCAAATCGGTCTCAGAGATTTGAATACTAATTGGCTTTTTCGAATACGGTTTTCCAGATACGCTCTTCGCCATCTGAGTTAGATTTTGCATTGGTCATCACAGTAATTGACTTGCCATCGTTGCTCAACTTCCAAACCTCTGTCACATTAACAACCATTTGTGTTAAATCATTTACTTTGTAAGGAGTGGCTACCATCTGATGTACAATTGATTTTACAGTCATAGTTTTTCTATCAGGAGACAACTTTACTGTAAACTTCTTTCCCCATACCCGGCCATTATTTAAATTGAATTCTCTTTCTTCACCGTCGAACACCAGTTTCTCATTGATAGCGACTGAAGCGCCATGCGACGGGTCAGGTATTTCTATAGTAAGAAAATCTGCCTGTTCTGTTATTTTCATTGTCTTAGAGTTCATACGATCACCTTCATCATATACGCAAACAATATTTCCGCCCAAACTTATCGGCTCTTTAGCTTTCCATTCACCAGAAAAGGTGGCCTGATCTGCGCCTTTTTTTTGCAGAGCCATTGTGGCAAAATAGGTTACTCCTATCAACAAAATAATGAGGCAGGACAAAACGATTTTTTTATTTTTCATCATATATCGATTATTTTTAAACTTTTATAATCACGCAAGTTTAACCAATATTTGTTATTTACATTGTAAAAAAATGTAAAATTAAGGTAAAATGAAAGCTAAAACTAAAGGTGCCTATTTTAGTTCGAGTATTATAACAAAAGCAATCAACCTAGCATGGTACAAATCATTAATGTTCTCAATCTCTAAATAGGCAAATTATGAATGGTCAGCAATTTCACTTGCTGATTGTTCCTCAGGACACTCTCCAATCATTATTTTTACAGTGTCGCGAATTAGAAAATGCAGCCGTCTTCCGCCCACAAAGTTTTAAAACATAATTTATACTTATAGAATTCTGCCGATACTGTCAAATTATTTACAGCTAGTACATATCTGTTTCCCGTCATTTTTGATTGCATGTCGCAGATGTCAAGACAAACTCAATTTAACCATTTCATTTTGAATCTAAGATTTTAGGTATTCTCGCCTCTGTTCACGAGGCCTACCCAATTGGCCACAACGAATAGAGCTTTGCGAAGGTGGGGAAATCGAAGTAAAAAATGTTCAATAGAATTCCTTTGCTCAAATTTAGCACTTCTGCTCCAATTTTGCAAGACCGCTGTTAGTTGCTGCACATTTTCCTAGTCGTTAATATGTTTTATTGAAGTTTTTCATTTTTATTTTTTCTAACTCCAATTCTAATGTGTCTTGTCCATTTATTCCTGTTAGTTTCATTCGATTATTTTTGTCAAGCTCTGTTACTTTCCCTTTGAAATTATCTTTAATATCTGTTGGATATTGCCAAGTTGTTTCAAAAGTTCTTGTTGCTTCATCAATTGTAAAATGTCCAATTTGCCTTTTCTTAAAACTGTTATTAGTAAATATAAAAAAGTCACCCAAGTCAAAATAAACTTTTGAAAATGTTGTGTCGCTACATTGGTCTATAATTTTATCTTTTCCATTCACAGTCATTTTTTCAATGTTATATTTACCTGTCAGCCCCTGCCTATATTGAGTTCTATAATGTGGTGTCAATATTATAATAGGAATTAGGATTGCTAATAACCGCAAAGCATTTTTTAATTTAGAACTATTGAAATAGAATTTAGGCAAATTTTCGTTTGCTGAAAAAAAGAAATTAAGTATTTTTCTTTGTCTTGGTAAGCTAAATACAAAACACCTATTAATAAAGTGATGGCTTCAAGAAGTGGGTCGTATACATAATACAAAATGTCAATTATTATAATGTTAGCTGCCATTACGAATAAAATCATAGTGCCAAGTAATCTTGTCTTTCTGAACAAAATAAATATAGCACCTGAAATTTCTAATAGTCCAAGAATACAAACCATAGGATAACTCTGTCCAAAGAAATGTGATAATTGCTTATCTCCGGAAACCATAGTCATAGGCATTTCCATAAGTCCTAAAGAATCAGTCATATGTAAACGAAGTATTTTTAATAGTCCCCATTTAGTAAAATGAAATGCAAGTGCAAAAGCCAAAATACTATTGACAAGTCCTAATATTGAATGTGAACTTTGTTTAGTTTTTCTTTCTATATATTTCCAAAACAATAGAATTGAAATTATAGTTGCAAAAAGTAGATATGCTAATATTCTTGCAAAAACTGTGTTTGGAAAGAAATTGGGATTTAGTCGTGCTAATGGATATGCAGTTACAAATGCAGTCAGAACGCAAGCAATTATTTTTTGTATCAGCAATACTTGTTTTGTATTGTCCATTTGATATTTTGTCTGTTTAGAAACGGTCTGTTTGGGTTGCACCTAACGTTTTACGGGTTTGAGGAGTGGCGTATTAAATGCTCGTCGCTGTCCAACGAGACAAAAGTAAATTTATTGTGTATACGCTCAAACTTGCTCGTCACCCGCCACTCTTAAACGCGCAGTTATCGGTTCGTTCTATTTTTTTTCTCGACTAGTTGCGCAGTTTCGTTTCAATTTGACACCAACATTTTATTCATTGTTAATTGTGATGTGTTACTTTTTTTCCCCTTTCAGTTGAAACTCCAACTCTTCACTATCTTTTGCCGTTCGTGCTCAATATTTACAAAAACATCTCCCGGAATATACATGCTCTCATTTCCAATTTGAATGCGGAAAGTGTTTCCCGCTTCCAGTACATCAGCAAGTCGTCTTAATTTAGCAATGAATTGCTTGCGGGGGTATTCTTTTACAATATCGCTATTTTTCTTTTTCATCTTGTTTTGTTTTATTTTAAATTATGTTTATTTTATCCTCTCATTATTAAAAAGACAGAATAGCCAGCATAGAGCAGCAAAAACAACACCCCCTGCCATTTTTCTAATAATTGTTTTTTCCCTACAAATAAAACAGCAAATAAAAGGACGCTGGCAAAAACAGTCATCGCAATGTCTGAGTTGCCGGCAGGTTTAAAAGGCAGTGGTTTTATCACCGCGCTAATACCGAGCACCCAGAAGATGTTAAAGATATTAGAGCCGACCACATTTCCAATGGCAATGTCAGTATTCTTCTTATAGGCAGCCACAGCAGAAGTGGCAAGTTCGGGAAGCGAAGTGCCTACGGCTACAACAGTCAAACCGATTAAATATTCGCTCACCCCAAATTTACCGGCAATTTCAATTGCACCATTGACAATCCAGGTGCCTCCCAAAACCAATCCTGTTAAGCCCAAAAGGATATATGAAACAGACCTAAAATTGCTTAACTGTTTTAAGTCCCCAATTGTTTTGTTTTCGGATTTTTTTGCAATGCTGAAAATGTAATACATAAAAATGATGAAGAACCCAATCAATACAAGCCCATCACCTCTTGTCAATTCCGAATTTTCCTTATGGTCAATCAGGTGGTCATTGACGAGAACACCCAATATCAGAGCCGCTAGCAAACTGAATGGAATTTCTTTCCAGACGGTAGTGCTTTGAACCGAAAGCGGAAAAATAATAGCAGCAACGCCAAGTATCAAAAGGATATTAGCAATGTTGCTGCCGAGAATATTACCAATGGCAATTTCAGAATTACCCTGAATGCTGGCAAAAACATTAACGAACAATTCCGGTGCAGAAGTGCCAAAAGCCACTACTGTCAAGCCTATTACCAAATCAGAAACATTCAGCTTTTTGGCAATGGACGAAGCTCCATCCACCAATAAATCGGCACCCTTGATGATTATGATAAAACCGATTATTAATAAAAAATATGTCAGCATATAATTTCATTCTTTGATTTTCTTTCAGCCCTTTGAATTATGTTATGTCGGAGATGTCGTTAAGAATGGCATAGAACGTTTTCGGGCTTTGCGAAGGCTGGGATTAGAAGTACGAATGTTCAAATTTAGCACAATGTTCATTAGAATTCTAAAAGTTCAATTTAGCACTGAAGTCCAGCTTTTGCAAAACCCGTGTTATCTGCTGGCGTTTTTACTACTATTTTTTCAAAAATGAAGAGTACATCCAAACTGATTTTTCTTGTAACCTAATGTAGTCGCTCATTAAAGCATTTGTTCCTTCGTCACCTGCGTCAGAAGCAATTACAAGGAGTTCTCTTTGTAGAATAATAATTGTCTGAAACGAGGCTAAAATATCTTCAACAGCCTTTATTCCATCACTTACAAACACACTTTCTTTGATTTTTGAAGTTGTGCGATAGTCAGCATAATTGTGTTTTGGTGTATGTCCCAATGTTAGAATTCTTTCCGCAACTTCGTCTACTTTTAATAATAGGTCATTGTACAATTCTTCAAATTTCAAATGAAGTTCAAAAAATTTCTCTCCTTTAATGTTCCAATGATAACCTCTCGTATTTTGATAAAAAATTGAATAGTTGGCCAATAGCTCGTTTAATTTTTCTGCCAAATGTTTAGCCTTGTCATTGTCTAGCCCTATTGCATTTATTTTGTTCATGTTTTTTGATTTAAATTGTTTAATTAATTAGTTTCAAATGTAAGTCTTAAAAAGTTGCTGTACTGTAACAATAGTTACGGAACTGTTTTATTGTTTGTTTGTTTTTCATGTTTGTCTATTTGTAACGTGTCGCCCTACGATTGCAGGTAACATTTATAAAAGTATCCGACAGCCCACAAAAAAAGGCTTATGCTCCACGGTACTCTTATTGGGCTGTCGGTATACTTTTATGTTGACGGACAAGCAGGTGGTAGTATCTAAGGTGTAAAGTATGGATGCATGATGCAGCTTAAGGTGGTGAGTTGTTATCATTTTTATTGGGTGTTGATGGGTTGTAGGCAATTTTAATTCATTTGAATGTTAAATTTATGATTTTTTACCTTGTAATTTACGTTTTTGATTACATTTTTTTATTTTTAGAAATTGATTGCACTAGCAAGCTGCCTTGCATAGTTGAGGGTGTTGCTCTGGTCATCTTCTCGCCAATTATGAATCATCTTTAAAACACACTGCAACCAAGATCAGTGACAATTTTTGACATTGAGGGCACTGGTTATACCATATGTTATTCCAATTATAGTCGGAATTGTCAAGGTTGCACGGTCGTCCTACGCTTGCCTGTAACACAAAGGAATGTTGAATGAATTCCCTCATGCTGCGTCCAAAAATAAGCAATTCTTTCAAAGTGGGATTCATCAACATTCCAAGTTGAACGAAGCCGCTATCCTGGCAAAGAAAATCTCAATTAGTCCAGTAAGGGTAAGTGTGATAAGAGTGAATGGTGGTTTAAAACGATTTTGACCCCTTACGGAAGGATAAATATGATGGCTTGCATAGCAAAAAATATGTAGCTGAATCATGTGGTGCAAAAGTTAGTCGTATTGATCTTCTTTTATGCATTCGAATGGATGAAATGTTTGTGTGATGGAATAGGAATAGCATGAGCACCAGGTGATTGCATCATATTATTCTGAAAATTGGGTTTAATATCTGGATTCATTGGAGGAGGAGCTTTAAGAAAATCTGAAGAAATAAATTTAAAAATGTAATTATTGTCAGGTATTACGATTTCCATGTAAAGCTGATCAGAGCCACATTGATCACACTTGAAGGCGGATTGCTTGCATAGCTGAGTAATGATTTGAAATAAAGTCCTCACAGTATCAGACTCTCTCTGTAAAGCATCGGGAATAGTATGAGTGCATTTAAATGAATGGTGATGAAGACCATCCTTTATGATTGTCTTTGAGGTATTGTAATCTATTATTGGAAATGGCCACGCGATTAATATATCGGGCAAGATATTTTTCGATTACAATAGTATTCATGGTAGGGTGAGTACTGTGTACTACCCATCTTATTTTTTCAACTTCATGGAGTATATCATCTATAGGTAAGTGATAATTTATTTTATGAGTATGATAAAGTAATAAGAACTCTTGAATAAAAATATTTTTATAGGTGCTACAGATCGTGCGATACCGCTCGATTTTATCACTGAATTTCGGAAACCTCCATTGGTTGGTGTGTACATCTCCGCAGGATGCTTTGCATAATCCGCCAAAGGTGACCAAAGCGTGGACATGAATATGATACTTCATGTCTGATCCAAATGTATGGAGTATTGAAGTCATGCCAGGCGTAGCACAGTATTTGGCCATAATTGATTTTACAGTTAGCCATGCGACACGAAGGATAAGTGAATACATAATAGACTCATTGTTGCGAGCAAGTCCATTGAGCTGATGAGGTAACGTAAAAACGGAATGGATATATG
Source organism: Saprospiraceae bacterium (assembly GCA_016709995.1). Taxonomy (NCBI): domain Bacteria; kingdom Pseudomonadati; phylum Bacteroidota; class Saprospiria; order Saprospirales; family Saprospiraceae; species Saprospiraceae bacterium. The sequence continues at coordinate 1,421,460 of JADJLQ010000001.1, read as the reverse complement.
GTACTTGTAGTAAAGTATTGCTGAGCTTATCCATCCCTGCCTACCGGACAGGCAGGCACTGTTCACGCTTGATGCTTTGACAGATCATGCAGTGACTATGACCACAGCTATGATAAACAAAATGTTTATGACCACAATCTTTGCAAATAAATACATGACCACCTAAAGCAGGCGTTTTGCATACCCGAATCGCGCGTATGAGTTTTATTTGTTGAATCGAAGGTTTGTAGATGCGGATATACTCTTCACCATGGTCTCTGAAAAGAGCACCTATGCTATTGGTGTTGGAATACCCCGATTTGGTTGATAACGGATCTGTAGAGAGTCGATTGGGTGTTTGATATATCGATGCCTTTCTACACATAATCCAATGTAGCGAATGGTGGTACGCAGATTTTTATGCCCCATTTGCTCCTGTAGGAATACTAAATCCCTGACTGCCGTCAGGCAGGTGTGCCACCTTCGAGATGATGGGTTGCATAACAGTTTCGTAGTGTGTATAGAACATTTCTTGTTTATATGTGCCAACTTTTTTACTTTGTGCCATGGTAAGCTGTACAGATCTGGGAGAGTAAGGCTTTCCTTTGTGAATACCATTAAATAAATATTTTATGGGTTTTACTTTTTTATAATAATCTCGTAGAAGATCAATGAGTACAGGGGGCACCAATATAAATCGATCTTTATTTCCCTTGCCTTTATTTACTCGTATCTGTAATCTGTTACTGTCAATGTCTTCAAAACATACATTAATAGATTCGCTGAGTCTCATGCCTGTGGTATAAATGAAGGTGAGTAATACCTGTTGTTTATAGGTAGGGGCATTCTCAATGATTTTGACTACATCTTCTTTGGATAATATAGTGGGTAGTTTCTTCTCTTTGCGCGGTCTAGGTATTTTTTTAATATTCCAGGGCATTAAGATTATATTCTTATAAAATTTTTGAATAGAAGAATAGTCACTGTTCACGGTCTGCCAGTCAAGACCTAGAGCATATCGATGTAATATATATTCTTTAGCTATGTCGTCAGTTAACTCTTCGTTGGGATGATGATCATGACAGTATCGAAGATAATAATGCACTATTTGATAATAGGTCTTGATAGTCCGGGGCTAAAATTTTTAAGAATCATAAAATTCTTGTACTCTAGTAAATGCGAATCATACAATATCATAGAATATAGATTTAGTGATTGAATTCATTGATTCAAATGTAAATACTATGACGAGTATGTTGATGAAAAAGCGATGATGAAACAGACTTTAGCAAAAGGGTTTGTTCAACGGTTTGGGGCTTTGCGAAGAAGCGGATCTCGAATCACAAAACTGTCTGCCAGCACTAAACTTGATACGAAGCACAATGCTTCATTTAACCACTGAACCCGCTTTTTTGCCAAGCGCCTGTTTGCTGTTGCCATTTTACTATTTATTCGTAGTCATTTCAGTTACTATTTCTCCA